>CAVUJG010000005.1:0-30230 GCA_963741755.1 Ilumatobacteraceae bacterium
GAGGCGTACGCCGCTCAGAACCTGGCTGACTTCCGGGCCTTCGAGCACGCCATCGACTCCGGCCGGCTCGAGATGCCGTGCGCGCATGATTCCGAACTGTTCCACCAAGCATTCCGACATGGTGGCTCTATCAAACAAGGAGATCAGCCATGAAAGTCACCGTGCCGTTTGCAGCACTGCTCCTTGCCGTCGCGTTCGGCTACATCCTGGGCACCGAGAGCGGGCGCCCGAAGCGCGATGATCTTCTCCCGTTCGCTTGGGCCGAGGCACCGGTGCCGACGCCGAGCTGGGAGTCGACGACGCTGAATCGTGAGCTGACAGGTGTGGCCCCAGCGGGACCGCGCAGACGTCCTCGAGCCGTCTGTACGAACAGTTGCGATGGTGAGCGACGGCATCCTGGCGACCTCGGCTGAGGTCATCGATGGCCCAGTTCAGTGGGACGACCTCGGGCTCGTCGATTCGAAGTTCCAAGCGCCGTGGACCCGTCCCGGGATCATCGGTCGGCCTGCGCTCGTCGAGCGACTGACGAGGAAGCGGTGCCCCGTCGTTGCGGTGGTGGGGCCCGCCGGCTACGGCAAGACCACCTTGCTCGGGGAGTGGGCCGCCACGAGCGATGTCCCCGTCATCTGGCTCACGCTCGACCGCACGACAACGATCCGGCCATTCTGCTGGAGTACCTGGTTGCCATCATGAATCGGATCGAACCAGCCGACCCGCAGCTGTGCCGGTCGCTGTTGGCCGAGGCCGCTGTCGACACGAACTGGTCCCTGCGTCGCCTGGCGATGCTCGTGTCCTCGCGGCGACGTCGATTCGGTCTCGTCGTGGACCACACCGAATCGGTGACCGACCACGCTCAGGCGACTTGCTCGCAACGGTCGCACTCAACCTGCCGCCAGGGTGTCGAATCGCCTTCGCGTCACACGCTGAGCTGCCACTCCCGATGGCCAGGCTCAGAGCCGAGGGCGCCGTCGAGGAAATCGGCGTCGAGCAGTTGGCGATGGACGAATCCGAGGCGACTGCGCTGCTCGGCGAAGTGCACATGGGCATTGAAGCGGCGGAGATTCACGAACTGATGCAGCGCACGAAGGATGGCCCGTCGGCCTGTACCTCGGCGCCTTGACCAGCCGATCCGGACGAGCCGCCAGCGCTCACCGCGTCGCCCTGCAGGGAGACGACCAGATGGTCGCGGACTATCTGCGCAGCGAGGTCCTCACGAACCTGTCCGCGGCTGAGGTCACCTTTCTCACACACACGTCGATCCTCTCGGAGCTGAGCGGACCGCTGTGTGACGCCGTCATCGGCAACCCCGGTTCCCAGCGCATGCTCGAATCGCTCGAACGTTCGAATCTGCTGTTGATTCCGCTCGATCGACAGCGTCGCCGGTATCGCTGTCACCACCTCCTTCTGGAGCTGCTGGCGCCGACCTCGAACGGAACGAACCCGACCTGATCGGGCCGCTCCATGACCGCGCCGCCGCATGGTTCGAGGCTCATGACGAGCCCAAACGCAATCGATCACACCCTCGCGGCGAATGATCCTGATCGAGCGGCACGGGTGTTCGGACGCATCGGTCAGCCGGCTTACGCTGCCGGCCGTATCGAGAGTTGACCCGTTGGGTCTCCTGGTTCGAAGAGCGTCGCCTCCTCGAACGGTTCCCGCACGTCGCGGCGACCTGGGCGCTGAAGGAGGCGCTCGCCGGGAACGGTTCGAACGCCGACATCTTTGCCGCGGCAGCCACCGCCGGCGACCCTGCCGCGCTCGCCCCGGACGGAGCCCGGTCGCCGGCCTGCTCGCACTGGTCGACGCGTGCCGGTGCCGCGACGGCGCACCGGGCATGAGGGTCAGCGCGGCGACGGCCACGCGCCTGCTTCGGCATGACAGCCAGTTCCAGGGACCCGCGATCCTCCTCGAGGGTGTCGCCGCCCTACTCCAGGACGAGACGGGCGCAGCCGATGCTCTGTTCACGAGCGCCGCCGCAACCTGCTTTCGGTACGGCGGCATCCCGACCGGACTCGCCGCGCTGGCACTGCGTGCCTCGAGTGCGCTCCGGGTGCGGGGACACCGACACGGCGTACGCGCGGTCCGACGACGCCGTTTCGATCGCCGCCGAAGCCCACCTCGACATGCACGCCCAGTTGATGGTCGTCCACGCGGTTGCCGCACGAGTGGCAATTCGGCGTGGGAACCTCGAACAAGCTCGCAGCCACTTGGCGCTGGCGGTGCGCAACCGACCGTTGGGCTTTCCCGATGTGCCCTTCAGCGCCGTCTTTCTGGTCGAACTCGCCGAGGCGTACGTCGCACTCGCCGACCCCGCAGGCGCCAAGGCGGTGTTCCGCCAGATCAACGAGGTCCTCGGTGCGCGACCCGGCCTCGATGTCGTGATCGATCGTTGCGACGTGTCGCGTGGCAAGCTCCACGGGGCCGGCCCAACCCCTCGTGGGCGCATCGTCGCTGACGGCAGCCGAGCTTCGGCTCGTACCGCTGCTGCTCCACCCATCTCACCTACAGCGGAAGAGAATTGCGCCCGGCAGCGTCTCTCGACGCGTCCCGGAAACACCATCAAGTCGCAGATGGCATCGATCTTCAGGAAACTCGGCGCCACGTCACGAGGCGGAGCGGTACGCGCCGCGGAGCAGCTCGGCCTTCTCGGACCGACAGCGATCAACGCTCAGGGGTGATGCGTTTCACCCCGAATGAGGTGGTGAGGTCGACGGGGACGATTCGTACCATCGAAACGTGACCACCGACGTCGCCTCCGTGATCGACGTCCACCGGGCGGCAGGGTCGTTCTTCGACGTCGCGGGAGTTCGTTCCTTCGTGCGCACTGCGGGCGAGGGAGAGACGGTCGTGCTGCTGCACGGTTTGCCGGCCTGTACGCCGCTCAGAACCTGGCCGACTTCCGGGCCTTCGAGCACGCCATCGACTCCGGCCGCCTCGAGATCCCGTCAGCATGATTCCGACCTGTGCCACCAAGCATTCGACATGGTGGCTCGTCAAACAAGGAGATCAGCCATGAAAGTCACCGTGCCGTTTGCAGCACTGCTCCTTGCCGTCGCGTTCGGCTACATCCTGGGCACCGAGAGCGGGCGCGCGAAGCGCGATGATCTTCTCGTTCGCTTGGGCCGAGGCACCGGTGCCGACGCCGAGCTGGGAGCCGACGACGCTGAATCGTGAGCTGACAGGTGTGGCTCCGGCCACGCGCAGACGTCCTCGAGCCGTCTGTACGATCAGCTGTCATGGTGAGCGACGGCTTCCTGGCTGCCCCGACTGATGTCATCGAGGCCGCGGTTCCGTGGGAGGACCTCGGGCTCGTCGATTCGAAGTTCCAAGCGCCGTGGACCCGTCCCGGAATCATCGGTCGGCCCGCGCTCGTCGAGCGACTGACGAGGACGCGCTGCCCCGTCGTTGCGGTGGTCGGGCCCGCCGGCTACGGCAAGACCACCTTGCTCGGTCAGTGGGCCGCCACGAGCGATGTCCCCGTCATCTGGCTCACGCTCGACGCGCACGACAACGATCCGGCCATTCTGCTGGAGTACCTCGTCGCCATCATGAATCGGATCGAGCCAGCCGACCCGCAGCTGTGCCGGTCGCTGTTGGCCGAGGCCGCTGTCGACACGAACTGGTCCCTGCGTCGCCTGGCAATGCTCGTGTCCTCGCGGCGACGTCGATTCGGTCTCGTCGTGGACCACACCGAATCGGTGACCGACCCACGCTCAGGCGACTTGCTCGCCACGGTCGCACTCAACCTGCCGCCAGGGTGTCGAATCGCCTTCGCGTCACGCGCTGAGCTGCCACTCCCGATGGCCAGGCTCAGAGCCGAGGGCGCCGTCGAGGAAATCGGCGTCGAGCAGTTGGCGATGGACGAATCCGAGGCGACTGCGCTGCTCGGCGAAGTACACGCGGGCATTGAAGCGGCGGAGATTCACGAACTGGTGCAGCGCACGGAGGGATGGCCCGTCGGCCTGTACCTCGGCGCCTTGACCAGCCGATCCGGACGAGCCGCCAGCGCTCACCGCGTCGCCCTGCAGGGAGACGACCGGATGGTCGCGGACTATCTGCGCAGCGAGGTCCTCACGAACCTGTCCGCGGCTGAGGTCACCTTTCTCACACACACGTCGATCCTCTCGGAGCTGAGCGGACCGCTGTGTGACGCCGTCATCGGCAACCCCGGTTCCCAGCGCATGCTCGAATCGCTCGAACGTTCGAATCTGCTGTTGATTCCGCTCGATCGACAGCGTCGCCGGTATCGCTGTCACCACCTCCTTCTGGAGCTGCTGCGCGCCGACCTCGAACGGAACGAACCCGACCTGATCGGGCCGCTCCATGACCGCGCCGCCGCATGGTTCGAGGCTCATGACGAGCCCGAAAACGCAATCGATCACGCCCTCGCGGCGAACGATCCTGATCGAGCGGCACGGGTGTACGGACGCATCTGTCAGCCGGCTTACGCTGCCGGCCGAATCGAGACGTTGACCCGTTGGGTCTCCTGGTTCGAAGAGCGTCGCCTCCTCGAACGGTTCCCGCACGTCGCGGCGACCTGGGCGCTGAAGGAGGCGCTCGCCGGGAACGGTTCGAACGCCGACATCTTTGCCGCGGCAGCCGCCGCCGGCGACCCCGCCGCGCTCGCCCCGGACGGGAGCCCGGTCGCCGGCCTGCTCGCACTGGTCGACGCGTGCCGGTGCCGCGACGGCGCACCGGGCATGAGGGCCAGCGCGGCGACGGCCACGCGCCTGCTTCGGCATGACAGCCAGTTCCAGGGACCCGCGATCCTCCTGGAGGGTGTCGCCGCCCTACTGCAGGACGAGACGGGCGCAGCCGATGCTTTGTTCACGAGCGCCGCCGCAACCTGCTTTCGGTACGGCGGCATCCCGACCGGACTCGCTGCGCTGGCACTGCGTGCCTCGAGTGCGCTCGGGTGCGGAGACACCGACACGGCGTACGCGCTGTCCGACGACGCCGTTTCGATCGCCACCGAAGCCCACCTCGACATGCACGCCCAGTTGACGGTCGTCCACGCGGTTGCCGCACGAGTGGCAATTCGGCGTGGGAACCTCGAACAAGCTCGCAGCCACTTGGCGCTGGCGGTGCGCAACCGACCGTTGTGCTTTCCCGATGTGCCCTTCAGCGCCGTCTTTCTGGTCGAACTCGCCGAGGCGTACGTCGCACTCGCCGACCCCGCAGGCGCCAAGGCGGTGTTCCGCCAGATCAACGACGTCCTCGGTGCGCGATCCGGCCTCGACGTGGTGATCGATCGTTGCGACGTGTTGCGTGGCAAGCTCCACGGGGCCGGCCCAACCCTCGTGGGCGCATCGTCGCTGACGGCAGCCGAGCTTCGGCTCGTGCCGCTGCTGTCCACCCATCTCACCTACAGCGAGATCGGTGAGCGTCTCTACGTGTCCCGGAACACGATCAAGTCGCAGATGGCATCGATCTTCAGGAAACTCGGCGCCACGTCACGAGGCGGAGCGGTACGCGCCGCGGAGCAGCTCGGCCTTCTCGGACCGACAGCGATCAACGCTCAGGGGTGATGCGTTTCACCCCGAATGGGTGGTGAGGTCGACGGGGACGATTCGTACCATCGAAACGTGACCACCGACGTCGCCTCCGTGATCGACGTCCACCGGGCGGCAGGGTCGTTTTTCGACGTCGCGGGAGTTCGTTCCTTCGTGCGCACTGCGGGCGAGGGAGAGACGGTCGTGCTGCTGCACGGTTTGCCGGCCTCGTCGTTCCTGTACCGCAAGGTGATCGGAGAGCTCGCGGGTCGGGGGCTCCGGCCGGTTGCGTTCGACCTCCCGGGGCTGGGCCTCGCCGATCGCCCGACGGACTTCGACTACTCGCTGTCCGGACTCGGCCTGTTCGTCGCCGCCGCCATCGATGCACTCGACATCGACCGGTTCCACCTCGTCGTTCACGACGCCGGCGGGCCGGTCGGATTCGAGGCCGCTGCCCGACTGCTCGACCGGGTGCAGTCCCTGACGGTGCTGAACACGATCCCCGAGATCGACGCCACGCCGTTCCCCGGCGAGTTCCTGGCCCGGCTCACCCGCAAGGTCGGTGGACCGATGAGTTCGGTGGTCGTCTGGCGCAAGATGATGTACCGGGTCGGCATCCTCGATCGGTCGGCCGTTCCCGAGGCCGAGGTCGATGCGTACCGCGACCTCGCGCTCGTCGCCGACGACGGCGCCGCGTACCTGCAGATCATGCGGGGCCTGCACGCAGCCCGGGGCGAGAAGAAGGAGTACCGGCCGCTGCTGCACGTCGACTCCGCTCCGTACCCGGTGCAGATCGTGTGGGGCGCGAAGGATCCGATCCTGACGATGCGGCGTTTCGGCTGGCGCGCGCTCGAGGCCACCGGTCTGCCATCGATGTCGATCGTGCCGGCGCGTCACTTCCTCCAGGAGGACCAGGCTCCCGCGGTGTCGGCGCTGATCGCCGAACACGTGCATCGAGCCACCAGGTGACGAACGAATCTCCCCCCACCGAAGACTCGGGCTCGCCCACGCGCCCGGCGACAGACAGGAAGCCACAGCAATGAAGCACCACCAGACCCGACGCAGGCGCACGCGAACCATGGCGATCGGCGTTGCCGCCGGTGCACTGTTCATCGCCGCCTGTTCGTCCGACGGCGACTCGGCGAACACCGAGTCGCAGCCCGACACGTCCCCGGCTGCCACGTCGGCGACGTCGGAGCCGGCAACGACGGAGTCGTCTGTGGCGTCCTCGACACCGCGTGACGCCGACCCGGCCGTGACCGGCAACGAGTGCCCGATGGTCGTCGACGCATCCTCGGCCGACTTCTACCCGATCCAGCCGAGCTTCTCGGCCGGGTACACCGCGGCGGGACAGAAGCTGAACAGCGACACGGCGGACTGGGCATACGTGGTCGAGAGCGACTTCCCCTACTCGAACTGGATGGCCTGGTACCTGTACGACACCAACGGCGTCCCGATCTACAAGGTGTCCGACCAGGACATCATCCCCGACGAGGGTTCCACCAACCCGTTCGTCGACGGCAATCCGATTCTCGCTCCTGAGCGCTCGTTCACTCTCTACTTCATGCCGAGCACGACCCCGGCCAGCGTGGTGTCGGACATGCAGGCAGACGGCAAGAACGTCGCACTGCTTCCGGTGCAAGGCGACACGCAAGGTGTCTCGGTCGTGTCGCGCAGCTACTGGTCGTTCGGAAACGACGGCATCGGCAACTACGACCGTTTCGGGTTTGCCGGCGACACGAACACGCCGTATCCCACGATGACAGCGTTCCTGACCGATTCGTCGACCGGCGAACTCACGTCGACGCCGGTCGATGACTGCGGCTCCCAGAGCCAGCTGCCCGAGGAATTCTGGTACGACGCCGAGACGAACAGCCCGGTCATCACCTTCGCCGACGCCAACCCGCCGTCGAAGGAAGACCTCGACGACCTGCCGAAGTTCCTCGTGCAGACCGGGTCGTTCTCCGGTGCGATGGGGGAGGAGTTCCCGCCGTCGCCGGTGCCGAACGAGGTGCAGTTCTACCGCAACGTCGCGACCAACGCACCCTATGCCGACGTCAGTTCCGCCCCCCCGAAGGGCAATCCTCCGGACGCTTGCGGTGGGTACGTCATGGCGAACCTCCCGAACGACGTGGTGTCGCTGGTCCACATCCCACAGGTACCGAGTTTCCCCGACTACACGGGCGCAACCGAGTCGACGCTGAACACCGGCGACGACTACGACGTCAGCTTCTACAGCATCGTCATCTACGGGGCAGAGAAGCAGCTCGACGCGTTCGGAACGCTGCAGAACTCGCAGCTCGGCAACACCCAGCTCGCCCAGAATCCCGACGGCAGCGCCACGGTGGTCCTCTACCCGGACACGGCCACGCAGGACCAGATCGACCAGATCGCCGCAGTCGTGAAGGCCAACGGCTGGAACCTGCTGAAGAGTGGCAAGCAGACCGACCTTGCGCCCAACATGCTCCTCATCCGCGAGAAGGGCCAGAATCAGAACTGGGAGAACGCACTCAGCGCCAACGACGTCACCCAGGGCGCACCGTGCCCGCAGTCGACGGACTCGTCACTGCCGTTGCCGCAGGACCCGCCCGACGCCCAGGTCGACCAGAACAACGGCATGGGACTCACTGCCCCGGCCGGCGAGAACTGCTCGATCGATGCATTCCTGTCGGGCAAGTGCCTGGAGGACTTCCAGACCCGCCAGCAGGCGGCGGGTCAGCAATGGTCCGCCTCCGGAGACTGGCCGACCCAGCTGTCACCCTGAGTGCCCGCCGCCGACGTCAGGCGGTCCGGCCGGTGCTCATTGCCCTGGCGTCGCTGCCATCAGACCATGCTCGACCCAGGCGTCGCGTTCGTCGATCACCCCGACATCGCTGAGGAACGATGTCAGTTTGGCCAGTCCAACGATCACATTCGCCTGGTACACGGGGTTGGCTCGTGCGATGTCGATGCCGTCGGTGATTCCGAGGTGCTCGAACACGGCGGGGTCGAGGCTCAGCGCCACGATCTCCGCCACGAGGTCCGGAGCGACGGCTCTGACGAACCCTTGCTCGTCGGCGTTCAGCGTGGGCCAGCTCTCTGTCAAGTAGCTCTTGGCGAAGCTGACGTGTCGTGCTTCCTCGAGGACGTGGAGTTTGCTGATCTGGCGGACGACGGGGTGGAGTCGCTCGTCTCGCATGGTGGCGCGGTTGGCGTAGTCGAGGAGTTCCTCGATGGCGAGGATCGCAAGGTAGGACATGGCGCGCCCGCCCGGACCGTGCTCGAATTCGACGGCCCGAGTGGGGCCGTAGGACGGCGTCCCGGCCCGGCGGATGTACTCGCCGAACATCATCGAATGCCGGCACTCGTCGGCGACTTCGATGAGGAGGTAGCGGTGCATCGGGTCTCGTACGTCGATCTCGGTCAGGTGGCTCAGCACGATCTGCATGAGCGCGTTCTCGAACCAGATCCCGGCGCCGAACATCGCCGCGGTCTCGTGACGGCTGTACACGATCCGTTCGGGCTCGGTCATGGCATCCCAGGTCTCGGTGCCGAAGAGCGCGAGGAGTTCCGGCGGCAGGTGAAATGCGGAGTCGTCGATCGGGATGTTCCAATCGACCTCACGGAACGGATCGTGAGTTGCTCGCTCCGACGCAGCGATGAGCTGCTCGGAACGGGTGGCGGTTGCGGGCATGTCGAGGAGGAGTGTCACGCACACACCATGACACTGACAGTTGTTACTGTCAACATATATTGTCAGTGACTACTGTCACGGTTGTGTCGAAGGTGATTGAATGGTGCACATGAGCCACGACGAGCAGCCCCCGGTCCCACCCGAGGAATACGGGCTGGCCGAGTTGGCGGAGATCAGTGGCGTCAGCGAGCGAACCATTCGCTACTACCAGAACGAACGGTTGCTTCCGAAGCCGGCCAAGAAGGGCCGCGACGCGGTCTACAGCGCCGAGCATCGGGAGCGCCTGGCGGTCATCACCGAGTTGCGAGATCGCGGGCTCACCCTGCACAGCATCCGTGACCTCGTATCGAGCAAGCTCCCGACGCGCACCGTGTCCGAGTGGCTCGGGATCGACGCGACACTGAGTGCGCCGTGGTCCGATGACCGCCCGACCACCGTCTCGCACGACGAATTGGTGGACCTCGTCGCGGCCCATGGCGACGTCCCGAAGGGCCTGATCGCGGAACTCCACGAAGCCGGTTACGTCGAGCCCCAACCCGGGCAGACGTGGATCATCCCCAGCCCAGCGCTGCTCGATCACGCACTGCGCTTGCGAGATGCCGGTATCGACATCGAGGTGTCGGCGCTCATTCGCGACCTGCTGCGACGCCGACTCTCCAGGGTCGTGGCCGACACGGTCAAGCTGCTCGTCGAGCGAGCCGGCGCCGGGTTCGCCGGCAGCGCAACCCCGGACGAACTCGCCACAGCGCTCGGAGCGCTCCGCCCCATCGCCCGGGAGACAACGGGTGTCATCTTGGCCCAAGAGGTGGAACTTGCCCTGGCCAACCTCATGCAGTCCGGTGAGCTCCGGAGAAAGTGACAGGTCGCTCGCGTAGCGGCGGCGACCGCCGAGCTGCTCGATCTGACGGCAGGTGACTCCGCAGGAACCTTCGCACTCGTACAACTCGGTGACGGCTCCACGACGATCCTGCGGCTGGTTGCCTGATCGTTGCAACTCGGGAGTTCTCCCGATGCCGGCAAGTCGACGCATCAGTACTGTCCTCGTCGCCGAGTGGATTCGCTGCTCGATCAACGAAAAGAACACCTCATGAAACGTCTTCGCATCACCGCAACCGCCGCCGTGCTGGCCATCTCTCTGGTGGCCTGTGGCGGCAGCGACTCCGACAGCAGCGACGCAGAGAGCTCCGACGCGTCGAGCAGCGACGCGCTCTCGCCGGAGTTCGTCGACAAGGGGTAGGTTTCCGCCGTGGTGGTCGTCGACCCCGGTACGCCGGCCTGCTCGTGCTCACCGCCACGAAGTTCTCCGTGCTGTGGCTCGGCGGGTTCAAGGAGAAGATCAAGGAGACGCTCTTCGAGGCTCCTCGCGCTCAGATGCAGTTCACCGCCAACGACCTCACGGTTGGCAAGCTCGACTGGCGTCATTGGCTGGTCACGGGGTTTCCGGACGGTCGGTACCTGCTCGAGCCGCAGGTCATGGCCAAGTCGGGCACGCCATCGAAGGTCGCCCCGGGATCCAATGGTTTCCTCGCCGAACTCGGCGATCAGGTGCAGCGTCTGACGTGAACAGCCTGACGTCGCCCCACGCGTCGAGCAGTAGCGTTGTCGACATGGTGAGCGACGACGAGAGGGCCAAGATGTCGCGCATCGGTCGCGACCTCGGCCTCGGCGAGACCGATGAACGCGGAACCCCGCAGCAGCGTCGTCAGATCCTCGACGAGATCAACCGTTCTCGCGTCGACACCGGTCTCGCGTCGTTGGACGACCGTGCCCCGGAGGAGGGTCTGTATGACCGAGCCCGATCCCTCGGCATGGCTCGCATCGATCGCTGAGATCTTCGACGAGCTCGGCGTCGACTGGGCCCTCGTCGGAGCGCTCGCCGCCAACCGCTATCGAGCGACGCCACGCTTCACCGTCGACGTCGACGCGATGGCCGACTTGCACCCCGACATGGTGCAGCGCCTACGTGCTGCGGGATACGACGTCGAGGTGATCGCGGACGATGGCGATTCGCCCCATCTCCTTCGATGCCATCGAGGTCCCGAGTCGATCGACATCCTGGTGCCGGTGGTGGCGTATCAGCGCATCGCGCTCGAACGCTCGCACGACCACGTGCTCACTCCGGAAGATGTGATCATCCACAAACTGATCGCCTGGCGGTTGCGCGATCGTGATGACATCCGCTCGATCATCGAGGCCGGAATCCCACTCGATCGCGAGTATCTGCGGACGTGGGTCGCTGAGTGGGACCTCGGCGAACGTTGGGCCACTTTCCGCGGCTGAGGCCCGCCGCCAGGCTCACACCCGCCCGATCAGGGGAGGGCGATGCGCTGGACGGCCATGATGCGGTCCGTCGCCGGCAACGAGCCGATGCTCACGGTGCGGCCGAATCCGACGGCGTGCACCCACCGGCGCGAATCGAGCGCGATGCCCACGTGGGTGATCAGTGCCGGGTCGCCGACCGATGAGGTGAACACGAGGTCGCCGGCGGAGATCGGCTCACTCCGCCAGTCGACCGAGGTGCCGAGGCGGGCGAGTGCCCGGCTCTGGTGCGGCACGCTCATGCCGATCTGGCGGAAGGCGGCCACGACCAACCCGGAGCAGTCGAACGTCTCGGGGCCGGCGCTGAAGAACTGATACGGCGTGCCCACCTGGGCCGTTGCGTACGACAACACGGTGTCCAGCGAGCTGCCCGTCGAGGCCGGAGCGGCGGCAGCGGCCGGCGTCGTGGTGGCAGTGGCAGCGGACGGCGTGGTTGCCGAACTCGTGATGGAGGTGGGGATCGCACGGGTGGCGGGCGGAATCTGCAGGCGCCGTCCCGGCATGATCAAGCTCGTCACCTCGAGCGAATTCGCCTTGAGCAGTGCTCCCAGGCTCACCCCGTTGCGCCACGCGATACTGGCGAGCGCGTCACCGGCGACCACCACGTACTCCGCACCGGATCCCGCCGGTGCCGCCGACGAGGTGGGGGCGATCGCAGCCGGCCGGCCGGCGGGCTCGCTCGTGATCTGCGCGCCAGCCGGGATCACCAGGGTCTGGCCCGGATGGATGACGCTCGTGAGCTCGAGCGAGTTGGCCCGCAGCAACGCCGACAGGCGCACCCCGTGGCGCCACGCCAGACCCGCCAGGCTGTCGCCGGCGCGCACCGTGATCGTCGTCTCCACCGTGGTCGTGGTGGCCGATGTCGAGCTCCCGGTCGGCGCAGCCGAGGCAACGCCTCCGAACAGTGGAAGGGCGACGGCAATGGCCACGCCCGCGGCAAGGATGATTCGTGCGGTTCGAGTCATACCCCGTCCATCGGCCCATCAACTCTCGACCTTTACCTTTTCTTGACGGTTTGTTGCCGAAATGCAGAAAATGGGCTCTGATCAGGTCGAATCCGCCGCTCGGGCCAGCCATTCTTCGGACGTCCAATGGCGCCGGAGCTCGGTGGTCACGAAGTCTGACGTCCAGCGCACCATGTCGATCCAGGGCAGGTCGGCCGACGCTGTCTCGGTGAACGCCATCCCGTCGAGGAGCAGGGCGGCGTCGTTGATGCCGAGCGTCACCGTCAACGTCTCGGCGGAGCTTCCACCGAGATCGTCCAGCCCGTACCCACCCGGAACGACGCCGAGACGCAGTTCGAGTTCCATCAGCTGCTCGACGTCCCATCGACCGACCGCGCCGGACATCGCCTGATCGGACATGATCCCGAGGATCTGCCCCAGCGCCAGTCGGGCGTCAGGTTCGAGCTCGATCGCTCTCGGGAGTTGCACGGCGTGAGCTTCGCAGCCCCCGACGCGCGACGCTCGGACGAGCTACTTCTTCTTGGCTGCCTTTTCGAGGCGTTTCGCTGCCTTGCCGATCGGCTCGAGATGGCGATGGTCGAGATCGCCGATCTCGGCGCCGTTCTCGAAGAGCACTCGATAGCGCTGCCAGTTGAAGCCGTTGGCGAGGATGACCTTGCCCTCGGTGCCGACCGGAACCCCGTGGATCTCGACCGTGGTACGAACCTTGTCGTTCATCCGCAGGTCGATCTGGTTCGCGTGCGGGGTGGCGAGTGCGTGCGGCTTCCAGTACTCCATCGTGGCCATTCTGCCCGCTCGGAGCAAGAACGCGCGACTCCGTGGACGCGAGGCCTGCGTCCTCGTTCCGAAATCGGGGGCCACCGATACACTCGCCCGTCTGTGAAGAGTTCCGTGGAGACCCTCGAGGGCAACAAAGTCAAGCTGTACGTCGAAGTCGATGAGGCGGAGTTCGATCACGACATCGACCGTGCCTTCAAGCTGATCGCCAAAGAGGTGAACCTCCCCGGATTCCGTGCCGGCAAGGCGCCTCGCAAGGTGCTCGAAGCCCGCATCGGCATCGGCGCCGCTCGCGAACAGGCACTGCGCGATGCCGTCCCGCAGTACCTGGCCAAGGCGGTGCGCGAGCACCAGGTCGACCTGATCGCCACCCCCGAAGTGGAGATCACCGACGGCACCGAGTCCGGTCCGGTCGAATTCGACGCCACCTGCGAAGTGCGTCCCACGATCACCGTCGAGGGCTACGGCGAACTCCGAGTCGAGCTGCCGTCGCTCGAGGTCACCGACGACGACCTCGCCGAGGTCCACGCCGCTGAACTGAAGCGCACGGCGTCGCTCACCGACGCTGACCGACCGTCAGTCGAGGGCGACTTCCTCACGATGGACCTCGCCGCCACCCGCGACGGCGAGGAGCTGTCGGGCCTCAACACCGAGGACTGGAACTACGAACTCGGACAGGGCTGGGTGACCGAGGACTTCGACGAGCACCTCACGGGCGTGTCCGCCGGCGACGAGCTCACCTTCACGTCCACGCCGAAGGGCCTCGACGAGCCGGCCGACTTCGTGGTCAAGGTCACCGCCGTTCAGGAATCGGTCGTGCCCGAACTCACCGACGACTGGGTGGCCGACAACATCGGCGAATTCGACACCGTCGACGAGTGGAACGCCAGTCTGCGCGAGTCGCAGGTCGACCAGAAACTCAACCAGGCCCGCCAGGGCGTCGTGCAGGCAATGAACGCTGCGCTTGCCGAACTCGTCACCGACGAGGTGCCCGATGCGATGGTCGACGCCGACCTCAATCAGCGCGTGCAGGGCATCGTCCAGCAGTTCCAGGCTCAGGGCATCGACCTCGGCCAGTGGCTCGCCGCCACCGGGCAGGGTCCCGACGAGTTCATCGAGTCGATGCGCGGCGCGTCGGTCGAGGCCGTCAAGGTCGACCTCGCCCTGCGAGCGGTCGCCGAGGCCGAGTCGCTCGAGGTCGAGCCCCACGACCTCGACGCCGAGTACGCCCGCATGGCAATGCAGTACCAGCAGAAGGCCAAGGACATCCGCAAGGCCTACGAGGACAACGAGGCCGTGCCCGAACTCGCGGCCCAGATCCGCAAGTCGAAGGCGTTCGACTGGCTGCTGCACAACATCGACTTCGTCGACCCCGAGGGCAACCCGATCGACCGTGACACGCTGCTCGGCCACAGCCACGACGACGACGACGATCACGACGGCCATGATCACGGCGGCGAGGTCGACGTTCGGTCGGCAGCCGCTGCGGTCATCGCCGCGACCGACGCCGCAGCGACGACCGACGCAGATGAAACCGACGGCGATGCGGCCGACACCGACCAATCCAGCGAAGACGACAGCGAAGAGGAGACGTCATGAATCTCGATGCGGTGAACTACCTCGTTCCGAACGTCGTCGAACAGACGAGCCGGGGCGAGCGCGCCTACGACCTCTACAGCCGGATGCTGAAGGACAACATCATCTTCCTGCAGACCCCGGTCGACGACCAGATCGCCAGCCTGCTGTGTGCGCAGTTGATCCACCTCGAGTCGGAGAACCCCGACAAGGACATCAACATCTACATCAACAGCCCGGGTGGCGACATCACGGCGCTGTTCGCGATCTACGACACGATGCAGTTCATCAAGAACGACATCGCCACGATCTGCCTCGGCCAGGCTGCGTCTGCAGCTGCGGTCCTGCTCGCTGCGGGCACCAAGGGCAAGCGTCTCGCGCTGCCGCACAGCCGCGTGCTGTTGCACCAGCCGAGCGGTCAGGTCGGCTATGGCCAGGTCACCGACCTCGAGCTCGCCGCCAAGGAGATCATGCGCATGCGTGAACTGCTCGACGGCATCCTGTCCGAACACACCGGCCAGCCGATCGAGCGGATTCACGCCGACACCGACCGTGACTTCGTCATGGAGGCCGACGAGGCGCTCGAATATGGCATCATCGACAGAGTGATCTCGTCTCGCGACGCGGTGGACCGCACCGGTCCCATCCGCTGATCGGGCGGGATCGGCCCGATTCGTCGGGCGGGTCCACGATTCGTGACGGTGGACGCGCCAGACTGTCGGGCTCCGATGGCCGACTTGATACGGTCGGCCAAGGAGAGCAACGCAGGATCACACGGCGCAGCAACGACTCGAAGGGGAACCGACAAGTGGCGAAATTCGGCGACACCGGCGAATTGTTGAAGTGCTCGTTCTGCGGCAAGTCGCAGAAGCAGGTCAAGAAGCTCATCGCGGGCCCGGGCGTGTACATCTGTGACGAGTGCATCGATCTCTGCAACGAGATCATCGAAGAGGAACTCACCGAGACCGCCGAGCTGAGCTTCGACAACCTGCCGAACCCGCGCGAGGTGCGTGCGTTCCTCGACGACTACGTCGTCGGTCAGGAGTCAGCCAAGAAGATCCTGTCGGTCGCCGTGTACAACCACTACCGGCGTATCCAGCACCAGAACCAGGCGACCACCGTCGGTCGGCGTGACGAGGTCGAACTCGCCAAGTCGAACATCCTGCTGCTCGGCCCCACCGGGTGCGGCAAGACTCACCTTGCTCAGACGCTCGCTCGCCAACTCAACGTGCCGTTCGCCGTCGCCGATGCCACAGCGCTCACCGAAGCCGGCTACGTCGGCGAAGACGTCGAGAACATCCTGCTCAAGTTGATCCAGGCCGCCGACTTCGACGTCAAGCGCGCCGAGACCGGCATCATCTACATCGACGAGATCGACAAGGTCGCTCGCAAGAGCGAGAACCCGTCGATCACTCGCGACGTGTCGGGCGAAGGCGTGCAGCAGGCGCTGCTGAAGATCCTCGAGGGCACGCAGGCGTCAGTGCCGCCGCAGGGTGGGCGCAAGCATCCGCACCAGGAGTTCATCCAGATCGACACGACCAATGTGCTGTTCATCCTCGGAGGGGCCTTCGCCGGGCTCGAACAGATCATCGAGTCCCGAATCGGCCACAAGGGCGTCGGCTTCCACGGAACGGTGCGCTCGGCCGTCGACCGTGACCCGGGCGAACTGTTCGCCCAAGTGCTGCCCGAAGACCTCGTGAAGTTCGGGATGATCCCCGAGTTCATCGGTCGCCTGCCGATGATCGGTGCCGTCGGCAGCCTCGATCGCGACGCGCTCGTGCAGATCCTCGTCGAACCGAAGAACAGTCTCGTCAAGCAGTACGAGAAGGTGTTCAGCTTCGAAGATGTCGAACTCGAGTTCACCCCGGACGGCCTCCAGGCGATCGCCGATCAGGCGATCCTGCGGGGAACCGGCGCCCGTGGCCTGCGCGCCATCCTCGAAGAGGTGCTCCTCAACACCATGTACGACCTCCCGGGCCGTACCGACGTCGGCAAGGTCGTCATCGACGAGTCGACCGTCATCGACAAGGTCAACCCCACGCTGGTGCCCCGTTCGACGGGCCGTCAGCGCAAAGCCGCTTCCTGAGCGTCGCGGCGCCCGCGCCGTAGCCTGAGCGATCCATGACCTACGACGACGCGCTCGCCTATCTGAACGAGCACGCGACCTACGAGAAGACCGGCCGCATCACGTCGCCGTCCACCGACACCATCGCCGCGCTGTGCGCCGCGATGGGCGACCCGCAGCACGCGGCACCCGTGATCCACATCACCGGCACGAACGGCAAGGGCTCGACGGCGCAGATGATCTCCCGTCTGCTCGTGTCGAGCGGGCTGACCGTCGGCACCTATGCCAGCCCGCACCTCGAACGCATCAACGAGCGCATCAGCCGCAACCTCGAGCCGATCTCCGACGACGAGTTCGCCGAGCAGATCGCGGCGATTGCCGACCTCGAAGGAATCGTCGGTCGACGGCCGGGCTACTTCGAGATCGTCACCGCCGCTGCGTTCCGCTGGTTCGCCGACGTCGCGGTCGACGTGATGGTGATCGAGGTCGGCCTGCTCGGTCGGTGGGATGCCACCAACGTCGTCGATGCGACCGTTGCGGTGATCACCAACATCGGCATGGACCACACCGAGTTCGCCGGGCCGACGCTCGAACACATCGCACGCGAGAAGGCCGGCATCATCAAGCCCCGTTCCGCGACGGTGGTTGGCGAGACGCGCCCCGAGCTGGTGTCGATCTTCGCCGGCGCCGGGGGATCGAGCATGCTCGTCGCCGACGACGACTTCGAGGTCGTCGGCAATCGCCTGGCCATCGGCGGCCGTCTCCTCGACATCCGCACGCCGACCACGATCTACACCGACATCTACGTGCCCCTGCACGGCACGCACCAGGGAGCGAACGCCGCCGTGGCGCTGGTGGCCGTCGAGACGTTCTTCGCGGCGCCACTGCCCGAGGAGGTCGTGCTCGAGGGCTTCGCCGAGACGGTGATGCCGGGCCGTTTCGAGGTGCTGGGCCGTCAACCGCTCACGATCGTCGACGGCGCCCACAACCCGCCTGGTGCCGATACGTGTGCGCAGGTGTTCTTCGACGACTTCGACCCCGAGGGTCGTCGCATCCTCATCGTCGGCACGTTGCGCGACCCCGAAGAGATGCTGGCGGCCCTGCGCGCCGACGAGTTCGACATCGTGTTCGCCTGCACCGCCCCGTCGCCGCGGGGCGTACCCGCCGCGGCGGTCGCCGATGCCGCCCGGCGCCTCGGCTGCGACGACGTGTATGTGTTCGACACCGTCGAGGCCGCCTGCCAGCGCGCCATGGAGTACGCCGACGGCGACGACGCCGTGCTCGCCACCGGCAGTCTCTACACCGCCGGCGCTGCGAGACCGATGCTCCAGCGCTACGCCAACTGAACAGCCTGTCGGGCCTCCATCCCTGGTCGGGCCTCCATCCCTGGTCGGGCCTCACGGCAGCTCGGTGGTTGGCCACGCCTGGTCGGCCCGACTCCGGCTCGTCGCTGGCGCTTCCCTCGCCGGCTGGTGTACAGCCGGCGCCTGTGAACGCCAGTGAGCCAGCCGGAATCGGCCCGACCAGACCTTCCGCCCAAGGACTCGTGGTGAGGGCCGATAGCTTGATTCGTCTATGTCTGATCGCACACTCGTCCTGTTGAAGCCCGATGCTGTCGAGCGCAAGCTCGTCGGCGAGATCGTCTCGCGGTTCGAGGCCAAGAACCTCGACGTGGTCGCCATGGACATCCGCTCGCTCGACGCGGACACGCTGGCGCGCCACTACGAGGAGCACGTCGGCAAGGGCTTCTACGGCGAACTCGTCGAGTTCATGAGCCGTGGCCCCGTCGTCGCCATGGTCATCGAAGGCCCCGAGGACACTTGGGAGGTCGTTCGTGCGATGATGGGTGCGACCAACCCGCGCACGGCTGCTCCGGGCACCATCCGTGGTGACCTGGGCATCCTGTTCACCGAGAACCTGGTACATGGCAGCGATTCGTTGGCATCGGCCGAGCGCGAGATCGGGATTTTCTTCCCCAATCTGTAACATTTCGAGATTCCGGTTCCTGGCACCGTTGGAGTGCCGGACCAGGCATCTTGTGACAGCTCGCGAAAGGTGGCCAGCCAATGGCCCGCAACAACCCGCTCAGCCTCGGGCGTGACCTCGCCATCGACCTCGGTACGGCGAACACGCTGATCTACGTGCGCGGCCACGGTGTCGTGCTCGACGAGCCGTCCGTCGTGGCGATCAACGCCACCGACGGTCGCCCCGTCGCTGTCGGCATGGAAGCCAAGCGGATGATGGGCCGCACGCCGAACCACATCAAGGTGATCCGGCCGCTCAAGGACGGCGTGATCGCCGACTTCGAGGTCTGCGAGAAGATGTTGCGCTACTTCATCCAGAAGGTGGCCGGCTCGAAGTGGAGCAAGCCGCGGATGGTGATCTGTGTGCCATCGGGCATCACCGGCGTCGAGCAGCGTGCGGTCCAGGATGCTGCGGAGTACGCAGGCGCCCGCAAGCCCGTGCACATCATCGAAGAGCCGATGGCGGCGGCGATCGGCGCCGACATGCCGGTGCACGAGCCCAGCGGCAACATGATCGTCGACATCGGTGGCGGCACCACCGAGGTTGCAGTGATCTCGCTCGGCGGCATCGTCACGGCCCAGTCGATCCGGGTCGCCGGCGACGAACTCGACGAGGCGATCCTGCAGTACGTCAAGAAGGAGTTCTCGCTCGCCATCGGCGATCGCACCGCCGAGGAGATCAAGATCCAGATGGGGTCCGCCTGGCCGTTGGAGGAGGAACTGACCGCCGACATCCGTGGGCGCGACCTGATCTCCGGTCTGCCGCGCACCATCGAGATCACGACCGAACAGATCCGTGAAGCCGTCGCCGAGCCGATCTCTGCCATCGTTGACGCCGTGAAGACCACACTCGACAAGACCCCGCCCGAGCTGGCGGCCGACATCATGGAAGATGGCATCACCATCACCGGTGGTGGCGCACTGCTCGGCGGGCTCGATCAGCGCCTCGCCCACGAGACTGGCATGCCGATCCGCATCGCCGACGAACCGCTCTACAGCGTCGTCATCGGGTCCGGCCGTGCGCTCGAGAACATCGACGCCATGCGCGGGCTGATGTCTCTGGGCGGCGAGGACTGACACGTCCACGACGTTCGTCACGACCATGGCCATCTATTCCGTCGGCCGCAAGCGAGTGATCCTTGCGTTGCTGCTCACCACCGCGTTGCTGCTCACCCTCGACCTGCGCGGCAATCCGATCATCGACGCGGCGCGAGAAGGCTTCACGCAGGTGATGCGGCCGGTCGAGACGGCGACGGGTGTGGTGACCAATCCGATCGAGCGGGTCTGGCACGGCATCGTCAACTACGACAACGTCGAGCAGGAGAACATTGCCCTGCAGGAACAGGTCGATCGGCTCATCGGCACACAGGCCGCGGCAGAGGCCGCCGTCATCGAAGGCAAGGAGCTGCAGGCGCTCTACAGCCTCCCATCGCTGTCGGGGATCGACACCGAGGTCGCCCGCGTCGTCGGCCGAGCTGCGAACAACCTCGACCAGGTGATCGAGATCGACAAGGGCAGCTCGAGCGGAATCGAAGTCGGCATGGCCGTCGTCAACCAGGCCGGCCTCGTCGGCAAGGTCACCCAGGTCACCCGCACGTCCGCACGGGTCATGCTCGTCACCGACCTGCGCTACAGCGTGGCGGTCAAGGTGACCTCGTCGGCCGATGCCGATGCCGACGTTCCGACCAACACCTCGCCATCGGGTCTGAGCCAGGACGAGATCGCTGCCGAGGGCACCACGACCACGACCACGACGGTGCCAGCACTGACCGGGCCGATCGTGCCCGGACTCACGCTTCCCGACGGCTCCCCGGTGCCGGACACGACGCTGCCGGGCGCCGCAGTCGGTCCCGACGGTCAGCCGGTGATCGACCCGGTCACCGGCCGCCGGCTCACAGCGGACGAGATCACGGCACTGCTCGACGCGTTGGCCAATGCGCCGTCGACCACGGCGGCCGAGACCACGACGGACGACGAGACCACGCTCGCCGCCGAGTCGGCAACGACCACCACGACCACCCTGGCGGAGATCATCGAGAAGGAGTACGGCGCCCTCGAGGGCCGAGGCCGCCGGCGGTTGCCGCAGATCAAGTTCGTCCAGGATTCGCCGTCGCTGTCCGAGCTGGTCCCCGGCGACCTGGTGGAGACGGCAGGTGGGTCCGAGAGCCTGGCCCCGACCGGCATCCCGGTCGGCCGCGTGCTCAACCGGGCCGATCGTCCGGGTTCGGGCGGCCCGTTGCTCGACGTCGAGCTCTACGCCGACCTGGCCCGGCTGAACTTCGTACGAGTGGTGCTGTACAAGCCGCTCTCCGAAGTCGATCAGTAACCCCGGATGTTCGCGTCGTTCGTCCAGGGCCCGCTCGTGCGGGTGATCCCGCTCGGCCTGATCCTGCTCGCGCTCCAGCGCACGCTGTTCGTCGAGATCCAGGTCGGTGGCGTGATCATCCAGATCATGATGGCGATGGCCGCGGCAGCGGGTGTCGCCGGCGGAAGCGAACGTGGCGCCGTCGTCGGGTTCACCCTCGGCCTGATGTTCGACCTCGCCGAGGGAACGCCACTCGGTTCGACGGCGACCGCGATGACGATCGCGGGAGCGGTCGGCGGGCTGCTCGCGCTGATCGCCGCCGATCCGCACTGGTGGCTCGAGGCGATCTTCACCGCACTCGGCACTGCGGCCGGCGTGGCGATGATTCCACTCCTGCGTGCGTTCATCGGCGAATCCGAGCCGTTCCAACGCGAACTCGGCGTCGTCCTCGCCGTCGTGGCGGCCGCGGCAGCGCTGATGAGCCCGTTGCTGGTGCCGCTCGCCCGATGGTGCCTGCGCATACGTCGCCCCGAATGGAAGCAACCGGTCGGCAGCGAACCGACTTCGTGAGCTCCCGGCTGCGGCCCGGTGTGAATTCTCACCGAGTTCTCGGGCTGCCTGACCCGCCGGAGCTGCAACACGTTTGTAACATACGAGTCGTCATGCTGATCGTGGTGTCCAGGAACGAGGTGTTGTCGCGTGGCCGCTGACAAGCGCGCCGCCCGCCTGGGCATGCTCGCGCTCGTCGGCATGCTGCTGTTCGGACTCGTCGGCGCGCGCCTCTGGTTTCTGCAGACTGTCGAGCAGGAGGCACTCCAGGCGAAGGTCGACACCACGAAACTCCGCACGGTTCCGTTGCTTCCCGAACGAGGCCGCGTGTTCGACGCCGAAGGACGCATCCTCGCCGACAACGATCGCGTGCTCACCGTCGGCGTCGACTGGGAAGTGATCCGCAAGAGCGACAACCGCGCCGAGATCTTCCGCCGGCTCTCGGGCTGGGTTGACGTGCCGGTCGAGGAGATGGAGGACCGCTTCAAGAGCCAGGTGTACAGCCCGTTCCTGCCCATGCCGGTCGCCGAGGACATCGACGAGCGCACCGCCATCGCCATCCAGGAACGAGTCGAAGACCTCCCGGGTGTCCAGATCCTCGAACAGTCGCGACGCGTGTATCCATACGCGCCGCTCGCCAGTCACGTCATCGGCTACATGGGTTCCATCACCTCGGAGACCGAGGACTTCTACAAGGGCAAGGGGTACTACCTCAACGAGCGCGTCGGTCAGTTCGGCATCGAGCTGAGCATGGAGGAAGAGCTCCACGGCACGTGGGGATACGTCACCTACGAGGTCGACAACGCCAGCCGCATCGTGCGCGAGGTGCGCCGCGTGCCACCGATCAACGGCAACGACGTCCAACTCACGATCGATCTCGATCAGCAGCAGTTCGCCGAGCAGGCGCTCGAGACCAAGCTGCGCGACCGCCAGCAGCAGGTGGCCATCAACCCGCTCGATCCCGAGACGAACTTCCAGGAGCTGGTGTTCCCCGAGTACCCGCGTGAGGTGCCGTACAAGGCGCCTGCCGGTTCGGTCGTCGTGCAGAACTACCAGAACGGTCAGATCATCGCTCTCGCGAGTTATCCCACGTTCGACAACCGCTGGTTCGAAGCCGACCTCGGCGACGGCAAATTCGACGAGATCTTCCCGTCCGTCGACGCCAACGGCGAACCGATCGACCCCGACGAGTCGATCCTCGTCAACCGCGCGATTCAGGGTCGCTACAACCTCGGCTCGACCTTCAAGCCGTTTGTTGCATTCGCGGCGCTCGACACCGCCTTGATGGGCGTCAACGACTACTACCGCGACGAAGGTTCGTACCGGATGGAGTCGGTCGAGGAGGACAAGTGCAACGACGGTCTCGTGCGCTGCGTGTACCGCAACGCCACGTGCAGCGGCACCAGTCGGCCGTGCGTGTACGGCTCCGTCGATGTCGAGACGGCGCTGGCAGTGTCGTCGGATGCGTTCTTCTATCGCATCGGCGAGCTGATCATGTGGAACAACAACAACCAGCCGATCCTGCAGGAGGAGGTCCGCAAGTTCGGCTTCGGATCTGACCCCGGCATCGATCTGCCGTATGCGTTCGACGGCACCGTTCCCGATGCTGAACTCAAGGCCGAATACGGCGAGCGTGGCGTGATCAGCGAGTCCGAGGCCTCTGGCTACTTCACCGGCGACAACGTGCAGCTGGCCATCGGTCAGGGCCTGTTGTCGGCGTCGCCGTTGCAGCTGGCGATGGGGTACTCGACCATCGCCAACAAGGGCTACGTGATGAAGCCTGAGATCATCAAGGCGGTGTACCAGCCGGGTGTTCCCGACTCGGCGACCCAGGGGTACGTCGACATCAGCCAGGCCAAGCTGGCCGAGGAACCGAACGTGGCGGGCGAAATCGTCCGTCAGCTCCCTCTCGCTCAGGAGTCGTGGGACGAGATCGACCGCGGCTTGTCCCGAGTGATCACCGGCCCGGGCACCACGAGCGACTACTACCACTCGACCACCGGCGAGAACCTCTTCTACTACTACCCGGACAACGCCATACCGCTCGCCGGCAAGACGGGGACAGCGCAAGGCGCCGGCAACTATCCGTGGAACGACTCGTCAGCCTTCGCCGCCTACAGTCGCGACCCGTCGAGGCCGTACACCGTGAGCGCGTATCTCGAGAAGGCCGGCTACGGCTCGCAGGCTGCGGCGCCTGTGGTGAAGTGTATGTTCCTGCAGATGTCCGGCATCACGCAGGCCGATCCGGTGAAGCTCTCGGACACACTCGACGAGGATGTGCTCGCCGCGGCGCAACCGCGACAGCTCGCCGACACCAGCTGCTACGACGGTCGCTTCTCGAGCGTTCGCACGAACGAGTAGCCGTCCGTGGCCACCTCGTTCCTGTCCCGCAGGCCCGACTCGGGTCTCGGCAACATCGGCGCCAGCCCCGCAGATCCCAGTCGCAACGTCGACTGGGTGCTGATGTCGGTGCAGTTCGCGCTCACCACCATCGGATTCTTCGTCGTGTACTCGGCCTCGCGGACGCGCATCTCGGCCGATCCGTACGCCTTCGCCACCCGTCAGGTGGTCTTCGCGATCATCGCCACCGTCGTCATGCTCGTCGTGATGTCGGTCGACTACGAGTTCTGGAAGGACCGAGCGCGCTTCCTGTACGGCCTCACCTTGGTGATCCTGACGTTGTTGTTCCTCCTCGGCGTGGCCTCGGGCGAGGACCGCATCTCATTCGACCTCGGTCCGTTCAACTTCCAGCCGGCCGAGATGGCCAAGTTCACGACCTTGCTCATGCTGGCGGCCTACCTCGCCGAGGAGCGCAGCGACGAGGTGTCATACGCGCGATTCCTCGGTGGGCTGATGATCGTCGGAGCGCCCGCGGTGCTCGTGATCATCCAGCCCGACCTCGGTTCGGCATCGGTGTTGGTGTCGATGGCGATGGGCGTGCTGCTCGTCGCAGGTGCCAAGGCGCGCTACATCGCACTGATCACCGTGCTGTCGGTTGCGACGGTGCTCGCCGCGTTCGTGGGGCGTCTCGTCAACAGCTATCAGGCCGCTCGAATCCGAGCGCTCGTGAACCCGGCTGCTGCCGACGCCGACGACCTGTATCAGGCCGAGAACGCGATGCGGGCGATCGGGACCGGGGGCGTCTGGGGCAAGGGTTGGTTGCAGGGCCCGCTCACCAACGGTCGTGACATTCCCGTGATGTGGGCCGACTTCCCGTTCGCCGCCATCGGTGAACAGTTCGGCCTCGTCGGCTCGTCGGTGGTACTGGGACTGGTCGTCATCGCCCTCGTGCGCATCTGGCGCATCGCGCATCTCTCGCGCGATCTGCTCGGCACGTATTTCTGTGCCGGTGTGTTCACGATGGTGCTGTGGCAGACGTTCCAGAACGTGGCCATGACGGTGCAGATCATGCCGGTCACGGGCCTCCCCCTACCGTTCATCTCCTATGGCGGGTCCGGCCTGATCGTGTACTTCGCGTTGTTCGGGCTCGTGCAGTCCGTCCACATGCGCCGGATGCGCTGAGCGCGGACCGCCGTCGTCGGTGTCGTCGATTTGCCGCCCATCCCGCCACCGGCGTTGCAACGGCGTAGAATTTGCAGCCCAGTGGCCATCGACATCGGACATACCCTCAGCACGAGCACCGAACCGGACTCTTCCGGCGACGCGGCGCCCGTGATGCCGGGCCGTGTCGTGGCCTGGTCACCGGCGGCTGCACTGGTCGTCGGATTGCTCGTTGCGCTGACCTCCGGCGCATGCAACGGGTCCGTCAACCGGCGGATCCGACGTTCACGACAGGTTCGTCCCCACTGCACCATGCAGACGGGCCGAGCCACGCAGAGCGCCGTTTCGGCAGCTCAGCCCAGAAGGGACCGCTCCAGCCATGGATCACGCCGACTCCGAGCGTTCGACCGACGACAACAACGTCACTGCCGACAGCTCCACTGACGGACCCGCCGACGAGTCGGCGACTTCATCCAGTTCCAAGCGCCGCCGAGGTTCGCGTGGCGGTCAACGCCGCCGCGGCAGCGGACAGGGCAGTGGCGGCTCGAGCGGTGATCCTGCCGCTGGTGACATCGATGACCCCAACGACATCGAACTGCCCAAGCCGATGAGTGAGGGTCGCCCCTCGGCCGAAGCGGCCGAGAAGGCGCTCGTGCGCAAACCCCGGATCGGCGACACGATGCCGATGCCAACCTCACCGCCGCCGGGCCCGGCGACCGCCAAGCGGGAAGTCGACGGTGACGCAGACCGTTCGGGGGGCGGCCAGAAGCGCCGTCGCCGGTCGGGGTCGAAAGCGGGCTCCGGTGCTCGGTCGGGCGGTGGCGCCGCCGCTGGCGATGCGCAGTCCGACGACGGATCGTCCGGTTCGACGAAGAGCCGGCGTGGTCGCGGACGCGGGCGAGGCCGCTCCGACGGACCCGAACTCGATGCAGCGACGCTCGAACAACGGCGCGGACGCGAACGCAACGGCAAGCCGATCGGCCGCTACTTCATGGCGGTGCAGGTGCGTTCGGGCATGACCCAGGTGGCCGTCCTGGAAGGGCGCAGCCTGATCGAGCACTACGTGAGTCGGCCGGCCGACGACGTCAGCCAGATCCACGGCAACATCTACGTCGGTCGAATCCAGAACGTGCTGCCCGGCATGGAGGCCGCGTTCGTCGACATCGCGACCCCGAAGAACGCCGTGCTGTACCGCGGCGACGTCCAGTACGACCCCGAAGACGTCGTGGAGGGCGGCAAGGACCCGCGTATCGAGGACATCCTCAAGAACAAGCAGTTGATCACCTGCCAGGTCACGAAGAATCCGATCGCCCACAAGGGCGCCCGCCTCACCCAGGAGGTGTCGCTGCCGGGGAGGTTCGTGGTGTTGATCCCGAACTCGACGACCTATGGCATCTCGAAGCGGCTGCCCGACGACGTACGCAAGCGCCTTCGGGGAATTCTCGATCGGGTGAAGCCCGACCAGCACGGCTTGATCGTGCGCACCGCCGCCGAGACCGCCACCGAAGAAGAGCTCGTCGCGGACATGACCATCCTGCTGCGACAGTGGGAAGAGATTGCGGCGAAGGTCGCCAAGACCCAACGCCCGGCCCTGCTGTATCGCGAGCCCGAGCTCGCCGTGCGGGTGATCCGTGAAGAGTTCAACGCCGACTACCGCGGTGTGGTCATCGACGACGAGCGGCTCTTCCACGAGATCCGTGACTACGTCGCCGCCTTCAACCCTGAACTCGCCGACCGGATCGAGTACTACGACGGCGGCGATTCCGAAGGTGGTCTCTCGGTGTTCGAGAAGTTCCACATCCACGAGCAGGTCCACAAGGCGCTCGATCGCAAGGTGTGGCTGCCGTCGGGCGGTTCGTTGATCATCGAGCACACCGAGGCACTGACGGTGATCGACGTCAACACCGGCAAGAACGTCGGCAAGTCGAACCTCGAAGAGACGGTCTTCCACAACAACATGGAAGCGGCCGAGGAGATCGCGAAGCAGCTGCGACTGCGCGACATCGGCGGCATCATCGTGATCGACTTCATCGACATGGAGGTCAAGGGCAACCGGGCCAAGGTGATCGAGAAGTTCCGCGATGCGCTGGCACGCGACAAGACCCGCTCGCAGGTGTTCGACATCACCGAACTCGGCCTCGTCGAGATGACCCGCAAACGCATCGGTGAGGGGCTGCTCACCGAGTACTCCGAGATCTGCCCCGACTGCGAAGGTCGTGGTGTCGTGGTCGACTACAGCCTGCTGGAGTGATGATGGAGATCGAGATCACCGACGACGCCCGGGCCCTGCTCGAACGCAAGGGCGGCACGATGTCGATCGACTTCATCCGTCCCACCGGTTGAGGCAAGGTCGCTGAGGTGTCGGTCGACACCAACGTCAAGGGCAAGAACACTGCGGCCTACCGCAAGCTGCGTCACGAGCGGTTCCAGATCCTGATCACGCCGACGCTGATCGGGATGGCCGAGTCGATGCGGGTGGTCACCAAGGGCCGCCTGTCGAAGTCGCTCGCCGTCGAGTTCCGCGCCAGCGGCCAACTCGACGACGCCTGCGAGATCTAGTTGTGCGTGAGGCAACCTCTGCGTTCATGGGGGGCGGTCACTCTGGCCCGGAGTCGCGGGCATGGCGGCAGTGTGGTGGGCCGATCGAGGTCCGTCTCAGAACCGGTTCCTGAATCGGACACCTTCGGGCCGGGGCGGACGAGTGCGGCGGCCTTGATCGTCGGAGTTGGCTCTCTCGTCTAAGTTGAAGCGATGGGCCCTCGGTACGCAGTTTCGATTCTCACCGTGGCGGCCGTCTTGGCGGCAGGTTGTTCTGAGAACGAGAGCGCCGACGACGCAGCCGCTGCCTCGACACCGACCACTTCGACACCTCAAACGGCGGAGACGGATCCGCCAGCAACCGAGCCGGACACCACCGACCCCTTGGTCGCTGAACCCGTTGAGACCAATTCGCCACCGGAACCGGAAGTCACCGCCGCTGCTGAGCGGGCACCCTATGACTTCTCCGCAATCGGGCCGATTGTCGATGCCTTCGTGGCCGAGCAGGGGTTGAACGGTGCGGGGTTGATCGTGGTGGATCAAGAAGATGGAGTCGTGCACGAAGAGTACTGGGGTGAGTTCGATGCTGACCGGATCTCGATGATCGCGTCGTCGAGCAAGATGATCTCGGCAAGTGTGCTGATGCGTCTCGACGATGACGGAGTGCTTGATGTGGATGCTCCGGTCGCCGACGTTGTCGAGTGGGGTGCCGGCAACCCGACTGTCACTCCGGCGCAGCTCATTTCGAACAGCTCGGGACTGGTCGGGCTGCAAGACGGTTTCGGGTACGAGTCGTATCTGTGCCAGTTCAACCCGGCCGGCGCGTTGCAGGACTGTGCCGAGCAGATCTTCACGACGCCCGACGACGATGCCGAGGTGATCCCGCCTGACACCGAGTTCCGCTACGGCGGCGCCCAGTGGACGATCGCCGGCGCAGTCGCCGAGGCGGCGACCGGTCGGACCTGGGCACAGTTGGTGGACGAGTTGATCGCCGCACCGTGTGGACTGGAGTCGTTGGGGTACTACCTCCCGACCGGGTTCGAGTATCCCGCTGACTTCAACGGTGATCCATCGACGCTCCCGCCGACCGCCAACCCCAACCCCGAAGGTGGCGCCTACGTGGCCGCCCCCGACTACGCGCAGTTGATGCTGATGCAACTCCGCGGCGGGATGTGCGGCGACGAACGAGTCGTCTCGAGTGAGGCGATCGATCGAATGCACGCCGACCGGGTCGCCGAGGTGTACGGGGGTGACGCGGCGGGTGTCTCGACCCTTGGCTATGGCATGGGCTGGTGGGTGGACCGCGAGAGTGGCCGCATCAGCGATGAAGGCGCGTACGGCACCGTGCCCTGGCTCGACCTCGACGATGGTTTTGGCGCCTACCTCGTGGTCGAGAAGACCTCGGAAGTCGGCCGCAGCCTTGCTGCTCAGCTCTACGAGCCTGTCGAGGCCGCCGTACTCGCCGCCCGATGACGCCGGCCGCCACGCCCGTCAGGCCGAAGTGGCAGGCTCCGAACCCGGACACGGTCGTCGTCGAGGACAACGATCGCCCCAGAAGAATGGTCGTCGGCAACGGCCCCGAGGTTGGCGACGATCAACGAAGCGATCTCGCTCGCACGACGGCCTTCTTGGCGCCGCAACAAAATCACTGACGGCTCGTTCGCATTGGAGCGAGCGAGCAACTCTCCAAAGTCAGTGTCTGACGAGATCAGCAACGCGTCGGCATCCCTGGCCGCTGCGAGGATCACATCGTCCGGCGCCTCACGCAGACCCAGGTTGCGGACGTGTTTCTGCGAGGTGATCGGCGTCAGCCAGCAAACCAACCACGGTCGGTGAGACGTTCTGGTCGAGCAGGAACTTCACGCTGACAGGAGTGGCAACTGACGCTCCTGAACGGCGAGGGCTGCGAACCTGAGGGCCTCGGAGATGTCCTCGGCTTCGAGGTCGGGATGCTCTGAGAGGATTTCCTCATTGGTCATTCCGTCAGCCACCATCGCAACAACGGTTGCGACCGGGAAGCGGAGGCCACGGATACATGGGACGCCAGCCATCTTGGATGGGTCTGAGGTGATCCTGGCGAAGGCCGTCGGGCCGGGCTACCCCGACGCGGTCGCTTGGATCCCTGCATCGCAGGCCGACATGGCGGAGCCCCCGACACCGTTTCGGGCGAGTTCGTTGGATGTCTCAATCGGCGCACCCACGAGGACGAACACCGATGGACCAGGACGGCTCGGCGCGGCACGGCTCTTCGATGGATGAAACACTGACTGGATACGCCCGATGCTCGACTGACGAGCAAGACCTCACTGCCCAGCGCGAGGCGCTCATTGCGCGCCCTGTGTCCGAATTGTGGACGCCCGCCGGATTGGTTCGTGATCGTCGCCCGATCGAAGTGTGCGTTGTCGATGACAGCCCGACGGGTCGTCGACACGGCGTGGGCTTGATGG
>CAVUJG010000006.1:0-299110 GCA_963741755.1 Ilumatobacteraceae bacterium
TCTTTGACGACGGCGACCAGTCCGGCGACGAACTGGAAGATCCCGCCATCAGCAACAACACAGACGCAAACATCGCGTATCCGACTGCCCAGGAACTGTGGGCCAGCTTGTTGGAATCGGTCATTGTCTGCCTCCTGATGACGGGCGCGCCCCTGGTGGACGCTGCATCGTTACTCCTCGATGCTCGCCCTGCGCCGACCACGTGACATCACCCGAGACGATGATCCTGACCGGGCCGTGGCCCGTCCGTCTACAGGATGCCGAGTTGTGCGGCCCGCTCGACGGCCTCGTCGCGGCCGTCGGCGTTCAGCTTGACGTAGATGTGGCGCACGTGCGTCTTGAGCGTGTTGACCGACACATACAGTTGCGCCGCCATCTCGGCATTGGTGAGCCGGGTGGGCAGCAAATTGAGCACCTCTCGCTCGCGGTCGGTCAGCGGTTCGATCAACCGCTCGTGCGACGTTCCTCGGTCCTGCACGGCGTGCGCCCTGTCGACGATCGAACGAACGAACGGCCGCGACAGGAGTTGTACGTCTGACTTCAGCAGGCTGATCATCGACGGTACTTCGAGGAACGGGGCACGCAAGGCGCCCGGCTCGGCATGTAGCACCGCCTCGTTGACCACCGAGATGGCCAGTCGGCGCTGTCCTTCGGCCGCCAACAGCGCGTCGCGGCGCACAGCAGCCCGAGCGTCTCGCGCCGGTCGCCGACCTGCGGGGTCCAGGAGTCGATGACGGCTCTCGCCTCGACCAGGTGACCACCTGCGAGTGCGAAGTCGAACCGGGCGGCCGGGCTGATTGAAGGCGCTCCGGCGATGATGTCGCCGGCAGCCAGGAGGTTCCCGGTCGCGATGCGGAGACGAATCTGGAGGTCACGATCGGCGGCGACGACGACGGGTGGCGCCAAGGCAGGTGGTGGTGTTGCTTCGAGCATTGCCAGGGCCTTGGGCGATCCTTCCGCCAGGGTGATCCTGACCGCGTCGAGCCAGCGGTGCGTCGCCCGCAATGCCACACGATTCGATTGCTCGACGGCGACGCCCGCGCTTCGTAGATGCTCGGCCGCAGTCGAATGGTCGAGATGATCAAGAGCGATCAACGCCAGCGCGTGACGCGGGTAGGCCAGGGCGACGTGCTTGTCGATCAGACTGTGCTGTGCAAGTTCGATCGAACGCACTGCCAACGACTCAGCCGCGTCGACATCGCCGAGCCAGGCGCGAGCGAGGCCGAGCATTCCGAGCGAGTACACCTTCCAGACGGGGTACTGCATGGCGTCCATCGCGAACACCGCCTCGAGGCGTTCGATCGCCGTCGGCAGATCACCGCGGTGGAATGCTGCGACTCCGGGCATGAACCGAACGAAGAACTCGACCGTCGAGCGTCCCCCCGCACCGATCAGGTCGACCAGATCACAGTCGTCTGCGGTCTGGGCGAACTCGAGCCCGTCAGACGATGCTCGCTCGATCTCGTACGGTGGCAGATCATCGAGCCCCAGCAGGCTGTAGAGCGCGTGCGCCGTTGCCTGCTCACCGTCGGACATGCCGCCACGACGAAGCACACGCCGGTAGGTCTCCGCCGCTGCCATCGAGTCGAGCGCCCCAATCTCCGCAGCGAGGAGATGGATACCGAGCTCTGGTGCCGGCGCGGTGGCGACGGCCTCGGCGGACCGCAGCCATCGCACCAGCGTGGCGGACTCGTTGCGCTCGTAGAAGCGCCGACCGTGTTCGACGACCATCCGGACGACTCCAGCCGCATCGGCCAGCTCCAGATACTGCTCGACTGCTGCCGCAGCGTTGTCGTTGGCCGCGAGGAACACGGCGGCCCGACGCCGCAGGTCGCGTTCGCGATCGGGATCCTCGAGGCGAAGGGTGTTGCGGATCAGATCAGCGAACAGATGGTGGTATCGGGCACGACGATGAGGTCCGGACGAGACAATGAAGATCAGGTCCTGTTCGAGCCGGACGAGCGTCTCCTCGATCTCCGAGGGTGTCATGCCATCGACGACCGCCCCACAGAGTTCCACCGACAGCCACGGCAGGATGCTCGTCGACATGACGAAGTCACGCGTCCGGGCATCGAACGTCTCCAGTACTTCGCGAGTCAGGTACTGAGCGACGAGGACGTCACTGCCGTCGAAGTCCTCGACGAATCGGATGACATCGGGCGAGTGCCGGATCGACAGTCCTGCGAGCTGCAGGCCGACCGCCCAACCGTCGGTACGGTCGTGAAGTCGGGACAGCGTCGACTCGTCGAGCTCGATTCCGGACACCGCCTCGACGAACACTCGGGTTTCGGAGAGATCGAACGACAGATCACTTCCCCGGATTTCGTCGACTCTGCCTTCGAGACGGAGTCGATGGATGGTCAGCGGCGGGTCGTAGCGAGCAGCGACGAAGATGCGAGCGTTGCTGGGAAGCCCCTGCACCACTCCGTCGAGCACTGAGTGAGCGGCTCCCGATCCGACCAAGTGAGCATCGTCGACCACGACGACAAGGTCGACCTCGAGCTGTTCGATCGCCACCAGCAGACGCGCAACGAACTGACGGCCAGCCGTGCCGCTTCCGATGGCGGAGACATCAGCGAACTGTTCGGCGAATCCAACGACTCGTTCGTCGATCGACGCCACCAGAGCGTGCGCCAACACCGTCGGGTCGCCGAACCTGTCGTCGGCTTCGACCCAGACGACTACCACCTGCGGCCGCGCATGCATCCACGTCGACAACAATGTCGACTTGCCGGAACCCGCCCCAGCGACGACGAGACCGAGGCCTCCACCGGGCACCGCATCGAGCCTGTCCAGTAGTCGATCACGCTGCAGCGCTGTCGTGGTGGTCGAAGGGGCGGCCGCTGCTGTGCTCGGCCTGGCGCCCATTCGGGGCACGCTACCAACTGCTCGGCCACGCACCCGGGCAGCCGGAATGAGGGTCGGCGTGAGGCGTCAACGCTCGCTGAGGCGGTGCAACTCCAGCACATCGAGGTGCAGGTCCTGGAGTCGGTGAAGAATCGCATGGAGCGCCGCCTGGTCGACGATCGTTCCGACGAGGTGGAACTGCCGGCCGCGGATCTCGGTGACCTCGAACTCGGGCAGCACGGTCTCGATCATCGAACCATGCCCTCCGCCCACCACGATCTCGTACCCCAGACCCTCGCCGATCGAGCCAGTCGAGACGTCGAGTGCGACCCGAGCCCACCAGTTCGGCTCAGGGCGATACGACCATGACGGCGATCCGGCAGTCCTTGTGTCGACCCGATACACCAGACCGGCATCCGGGTCGGCGGCGCGTTGTCCGTCGTCCCATCCCTCGGTGCCCGTGGTCACGAACAGTGTGCGGAGATCCCGTCCGCCGAACGCACATGACGTGACCTGGGCCGCCGGCAGGCGGTGTACGCCGAGCAGCACGCCGCTCGGACTGTAGCGACGCAGGGCATGGCCTCCGAACATCGCGATCCACAGGTCGCCGCGCCCATCGACGCTGAGTCCATCGGGTGCGCCATCGGCCCCGTCGAACGACAGCAGGACACGTTGTCGACCGAGCACGCCACGGTCGGGGTCGAACGCAAAGGCAAGGACGTGGCGCAAGCCGCTGTCGGCGAGATACAACGTCCGCCCGTCAGGGCTCCACCCGAGTCCGCCCGGATTCACGAGCGAATCGACCATGAGGTCGATCTCGCCGTCGCGTTCCAATCGGTACAGGCCGCCGACCGGCGAGACGTGGTCCTCGGCGCCTGCGCCTGCCCACAGCCGACCGCGCTGGTCGCACGCTGCCTCGTTCAGCCTCGCTCCCACCGGCGCCACCATGGCGAGTTCCGACGTCGAACCGTCCGGACGCAACAGGACGATGCTGCGACCGAGTGTGACCAGCCATCCGTCATTGCCATCGACGGGCGTGAGTGCACCTGGCCGGTCGAGCAGGTGGTACGTGCACACGGGTTGAAGATCCGTGCTGCCCACGACTCGTGCCCGGTGTGCGAGTCCTGCCCCGCTGTCGACCCACAGGAACTCGCTGCGTCGACGATCCCACCGCATCGCCCGCCCCAGTTGCGCCTGGATCGGCACACCAGCGACTGCGTCAACCCGGATCACGGACTCTCCTGGCACGACGACATCGTGCGCCACCCGTCCGGCCGGTTCGTCACCCGCCCCGGATGATCTGTCGGAGGCACCCGCCACCGTCCGGTCGCGACCGCGAAGATCATCCGGCACGGGTGATGTCGCGATGAGGTGTCGACCCGATGCTGGATCGATGGTCAAACACACCCGCACGTTGGACGGGATGGTGTACGTGGTTCGCCACGCCCGAGCCGGTCGGCGAACGGCAGCCGACGACGACGCGCTGCGTTCACTGAGCAAACGAGGGCGCCGCCAGGCAGAGCGGATCGCGGAGATCCTTTGTCCCGAAGTCTCCGGCCGGATCCTCTCGAGTCCGTACATCCGTTGCATCGAGACCGTGCTCCCGCTCGCCACACGACTCGGCTCCGACGTCGACGTCACCGACGCGCTTGCCGAAGGCGCAGACATCGACGAGGTGATCCGGCTCCTCGGCGAACTGCCAGATGGAAGTGTCACATGCGGACACGGCGACCTGCTGTCCGAACTCATCGGTCGGCTCGAGTCGGCCGGATGCAGCATCGGCGGATCGATCAGCACGGCCAAAGGTGTCGTCTGGGCGATCCAGACGGATCGACGGCCGCCCCGTGCACCTCCGGGTGTTGCTGGATCCCGGCGCACACTGATGATCATGCTTCGAGGCTGACGTCAGGTGCGCTGGAGGTGCCCATACGGACGACGGGCAGCCTGCTCAGGCGAGCAGCTTGGCCTTCTGGGCCGAGAACTCCTCGTCGGTCAACACGCCCTGGTCACGAAGTGAAGCGAGCTTGGCGATTTCGTCGGCTCCACCGGGCCGCCTGCAGTACCCGCGGTCTGGCGAACATAGGCCTGGAATTCGGATTCGCGCTGCTGGGCAGAGGCGATGTCCCGCTCGGTCATGGACTTGCCGTTGACGACGACGTAGATGAACACGCCGAGGAACGGCACCAGGATCACGAAGATCGACCAGAGGGCCTTGCCCCATCCGCCCATTTCCTTGCTGCGGAAGATGTCGGCAAACACGCGGAACAGCAGCCACAGCCAGGCGAACCACAAGAAGAAGATCATCATGGTCCAGAACAGACCGAGTAGTGGGTAGTCGTATGCGAGCATCGTCGCCTCCTTGGGTCTGTTGTTGCCGATCTCGAAGCTGCTTTCAGGCAACGATCGAACGGTACCGGCAACGGTACGTCGCGACGTCGCCCCATCTGGATGATGTCGGACGAATCGGGTCGCAGATCGGAGGAATCACCCAGAGCGGGTGACGTTCGCGCGGCGTGAGGTGCGAGGGTGTAGTCATGACCGACGTCCAACTGAACGAACTGGGCCCCGTCGACTACCTGGTCGTCGAGTTCCCTGCCAACGCATCCAACTTCACCGGTGAAATGGCCAACGAACTCGTCGCCCTCGTCGATGCCGGCATCATCCGGGTGATCGATGTCCTGATCCTCACCAAGAACGACGACGGGACCATCGATGTCCTCGAGCTGTCGGACGTCGAAGAACTCGGCGCGCTGCGCACGATCGAAGCCGAGCTCGCTGAGCTGCTGGCCGAGGACGACATCGAGCACCTCGCCGCAGCGATGGACCCCGGCTCGACCGCCGGTGTGCTGATCTGGGAAAACCTCTGGGCGGCACCGTTTGCCTCGGCCGCCCGCCGCTCCGGTGGTCAGCTGATCGCCGACGGCCGCATTCCGATCCAGGCAATCATCGCGGCCATCGAGGCCGACGACGCCATGACTGAAGGAGCCTGACATGCCCATGCGAGCAACACGAGCCGGACGACGAGGAGTCGTCGGCGCACCTGTCGCCAAGACCGCAGTGGTCGCCAAGGCAGTGTCACCCGGCCCATCGCCGGTCGCGAAGACCGCCGTCGTCGCCGCCGCGGTGACCCCCGGCCGCCGCCGCCGCATCTGACGCTGCGGTCGACGCCAACGAGCGCCGTCAGCTCGCAGCCGGTCGGTTACCTGCGCGTAGTTCGCGAATGATGGTCTCGACCACCCAGGCAACTACAGGTCCCGACTCGGTGCCCGTGACGCCGAACTCCTCGCGCATCCTCAGCCAGGCCTGCGACGACACCAGACATCGGATCACCGCAGCGATCCGCAGCTGCTCGCGCTCGTCGAGTTCGGGCAGACCCTTCGCCAGCAACTGACGCATGTCGTGCGTGTTGGCCTGTGTGTCGGTCGCGAATCGTCTCGGGTCGGCGTTGAACACCGCCTCGGCGCGTGCGATCACGTAGTGCTCGTCGAGCACTTCCATCAGTTGACGGCTCGTCGGAGCGAGCTCGTCGAGGTCCCCCACCTCGAATGATGGTCTGCCCGCGAGGTGCGGCAGCCGTTGCGACAAGCCATCGAGCAGCGCGCCACGGTCGGGGAAGTGCCGATACACGGTTCGCTCCGAGACTCCCGCCGCTCTGGCGATGTCGCGCGTCGTCACCTCGTCGGCGCGTCGATCGCCGAGCAAGGTGGTGACGGCATCCAGAATGAGTTCCCGCGTCTGGGCGACCTGACGATCGCGCAACGTGGAGCTGTACGGCTTGCTCTCGGACTGATCCGGTGATGTGCTCATCGTGCCTCCGCTCCAAGTCTGGCAGATGCCCAACATGATGACAAACAAATGTCTTGACGGCAGTTGTCTGACATGATTGAGTCGATCGGGAGGAAGAGGGGAACTCCATGATCGACATCGCCACCGAGACAGATTCCCACGAGGTGTGCTTCGAGCCGCCGGCGCCAGGCCAGTGGGAACTCGAGACGTCCCACCACGGTGTCCGGCCGCTCTCTCCGGTCCTCCGCGGCGCCTACCAGCGAGCTTTCGAGGCCGGCATCGTCGAGCCGTTGGAGCGGTACGGACTCCCGCTGGCGACGGTGCAGGCCAAATTCGTGAACGGCTGTCTCTACATGCGACCGCTGGCGATCGGCGAGAAGCCTGGTTCCACTCCCAAAGCGCCGCCGCCAGCGTTCGTGATGAAGCTGATCTCACGGCTGCACCCCGAGCTGCGACGGCGGGCCAAGACCGCCGAGCAGGCGTTCGCCGAACGACGCTGGCGCCAGGAGGTCGACCAGTGGTTCGACCACGACCGGGCGGCGCAAGTGGATCGCAACCGCGAGCTCCAGGCTGTGCGACTCGGCGAGCTCGATGATGGAGAGTTGGCCGCTCACGTGGCGACGACATTGGCGCACTTCGAGGAATCCGCTCGGAGGAACCTGGCAACCCATGGCGGAGATCTGATCCCTTCGGGTGATCTGCTCGCGCATTGCGAGAGCTGGGGAGTCGGCGCCAACGAGGCTGCGGCGCTCCTCACCGGCAGCTCGCCCGCCACGATCGAAACGGCCGTGATACTGCGCCCCGTCGCCGAGGCCGTCGCCCTGGCCGCAGTGCCCGTTGACTCGCTCGCATCGGTCGACGATGTGCGATCGCTCGGCCCGGATGTCCGAGCAGCAGTCGACGCATGGCTCGAGTTGCACGCGTGGCGAACGGTCACCAGCGACGACGTCGACCGTCCCACGCTCGCAGAGGTGCCAACCCTGCAACTGGCGGCGTTGCTGGGCGCCTCGGAACGCCTCGACGTCTCCGAACCCGATGACGACGCGGTTCGATCCCGAGTTCCGGCCGAATCTCGCACGTTGTTCGACGAGTTGCTCGTAGAGGCTCGGTACGGACACCGTCAGCGTGAAGACATCCGCGGTCTGTGCTGGAACTGGCCGTGTGGCCTGGTGCGCCGTGCACTACTCGAGGCCGGGCGGCGCCTCCACGCATCGGGACGCGTCCACGACGTCGAACACGTCGTCGAGTTGTTCCCTGATGAGCTCGATCGGCTGCTGCGCAACGCCGAAGGGCCAACCGCTGGCGCGCTGTCGAAGCGGGCCGCCGAACGTGACCGGATCGAGGCCGCTCCCCCACCTCGACTGCTCGGCGAGCCCGAGCCCATGCCGCCGCTCGATGCGTTCCCGAAGGCGATGGCCCGAGCGACCGTCGCGCTCATGACGAACCTCGGCGCCGATGCCACGCCACCGCCCGGCGACGACGAACCATCGACGGTGAGTGGGATCGGAATCGGTGACACGCTGTACCGCGGGCGAGCCTGTGTTGTTCGCGATCTGATGCTTGCCTTCGATCAGCTCGAGCCGGGAGATGTCCTGGTGGCACCGTTCACTGGCCCGTCGTCGAATTCACTGATGCCCGTGATCGGCGCTCTGGTCGTCGAAGAGGGCGGAGCGATCTGCCACGCCGCGATCGTGTCGCGTGAGTTCGGGCTACCGGCGGTGATCGGCGCCCACGGAGCCACAACCCGCATCCCCCACGGCGCTCAGGTCGAAGTCGACCCGAAGAGCGGCATCGTGCGCGTGCTCTGACCCGAGAGCACCCCCATGACTCGTCGTCCCGCGATCGCTACGACAGGAAGTCGACGATGCGTTCGTTGACGACGGTGGGTGAGGTTCGACTGCGATCCCCGGATGGCCACCCTGCTCGATGATGGTGGGGCGGGTGGGGCTCGAACCCACGACCCACGGATTATGAGTCCGCTGCTCTAACCGACTGAGCTACCGCCCCGAAACATGGATGTCGGCCCAAGCTATCGATCGGCACGGCGTCGCCGCCGGACCGCTCAGGCTTCGAGTGCCGCCTTGAGGCGTCCCAACGTGGCGTCCATTCCCTTGACCATGCTCTTGGATCGGCGCATCACGGTCTCGTACAGGAACTTCTGGACACCTTCGGGCGGCGGGAACGAGAACGACTCGGTGACCACGGTCGAACCGTCGCGATCCTCGAACTCATACCGCCACGTGGAGTACCCCTCGGCAAGGAACTCGAACACTGCGTTTGGTTCGCACGCGGTGATCTCGGAGGTCGTCGTCCACTTCTTGAGGGTGACGGGGCCGGCTTTGGCGACGTTGTCGCCGCTGAACTTCGACCCAACGGCAGGACCCTCGTCGTCGACCCATCGGCACGCCACGCACTCGGGGCTCCACTCCCCCATTCGGGTGATGTCGGAGACTGCGGCGAACACCTCGTCAACGGGTCGATCGATCGTGATCGAGGCCGAGCCGGTGAGCGGTTGAGGAGTAGTTGCCATGCGGCAGTGTGACACACCGCCCGACGCTGTCGGATGGTGCCGCTCAGTCGTCGGGCATCTGGACGACCTGGCCGAGGATCGTGCCGCCGTCGACCACGAACTCGTGCCCGGTCGAGTACGTCGCCTCCTGCAGGATGAACATCAGCATTGCCGTGACTTCCTCTGGCTCACCGATTCTTGCAATCGGTTGACTGGCGACCGAGGCGAGGTCGAGTCCGTCGGTCATCGGGGTGCGGATCGGGCCTGGATGGATCGAGTTCACCCTGATGCCGAACGGGCCCAACTCGATCGCTGCGGTCTTGGTGAGCCCGCGCACTCCCCACTTGCTGGCCACATAGGCGCCGAGGTTGGCATACCCCTGCAGGCCGGCGGTCGAGGAGATGTTGACGATCGCTCCCCCGTTGGCCTGCTTCATCGACGGCACCACGGCGCGCATTCCGAGAAAGACACCGGTCAGGTTGATGTCGATGGTGCGCTGCCAATCACTCGGCGACAGCACATCGATCGGTGCAAACGTGACGATGCCGGCGTTGTTGACCAGCACCTTGACCGGCCCCCAGGCCTCCTCCGCCTGCGCCACGATCGTCTCCCAACCATCGGCATCGGCGACGTCGAGGTGCCGGTACATCACCGAGTCGCCGAGTTCATCGGCGAGCGCCCGGCCCTCGTCGTCGAGGATGTCGGTCGCCAGCACCTTCGCGCCGGCGCGAGCGAGGCCTCTGACGTGCTCGGCGCCCATTCCTCTGGCCGCACCGGTCACAATCGCAACTGCTCCCTCCAGTGACATGGACATGGCCTGGTCCTCCTCGTCGTTGACGTTCGGTGTCTCTCCACGATCTCAGACGTTGCGCCCCGAGTCCACGGACCAAGGTCAGGTGGCACGAAAAGAGAAACGGACCTTCGATCGCTCGAAGGTCCGTCTCGTTGCTCCGGGAGCAGGGCTCGAACCTGCGACAAGAGCATTAACAGTGCCCTGCTCTGCCAACTGAGCTATCCCGGATTGCGAACGGAGAGGTTATCGCCTCGATCATGGCCATCACACGTCGATGTGTCAGCGTGCACGAGTACAGCACCGTTGCGCAGCCGTGTACGTGCTTGGAGCGGCGGCGAGATGGGTCGCTCGCGGCTCGGTATGGCTGACGAAACTGAGCCTCCGGTATCTCGAGAACTGTGCTCCAGTGAGTGGTGGCCACTTCGAGATCGAGCTCGTCGTGCAGGTAGAGCTTCACACGAAGGCGAGCCTCGTCGATGTCGAACTCCTGGCGCAACCATGTGATGAACACGCGGAGCAGCACCGGATTCGTGTTGGCCATCGAGACCGATCCCGTGGTCTTGCTTCCCTCCCCTGCGTAGAGGCCGAGAACAAACATCTGGAGATCTCTGGGTATGAGCTGCCCCACAAGCGACTCTGCCTCGAGGCGACAACGTTCGAGTTCTGCCAGCTTCTTCACGTGGAGCGGGTGGGGCCGGTGGGCGGCGTGGCCACGGTTGCGCGGCTTCGGCGTGAACTCCACGTCGCGCACCCACACCGAGACCGAACCCTTGGCGACGCTCAGTTCGTCCGCGATCTCCTGCAGTGTCCACGACTGCGCCCGCAGCTCGCGTGCCCGTTCCCGTTCGACGAACTTGCCTCCGTAGCCCATGGACCGATCATGAACGAGGGGTACCCCGGAGTTACGTGGTGCGGCGTCAGGCCGACGCGAGGATCGGAAGGGTCGGCGAGTCGCTGCCGCCCGCAGGCTCCTCGGTCACGCCGAGCACGAACCCGGTCGGATCGGCGTTCGGGAAGACCTCGGCCACGGTGCCGTCCGCATCGGGACGGAACGTGCCCACGGACGTCGCGCCGTCGTCGTCGACCAGCCACAGCTGGTAGGTCGCCGTGTCGTCGGGCACCGGGACACCGACGCCTTCGACCACCAGCGCCTGCTCACCCGCCGAATAGACGACGGTCAAGGTGTCGATCTCGCCGTCGAGGTCTCGGCTGGTTGCGTCCGGCGCGTCGATCACGGCGGCGATCGGGTCGACCGAGTCCTCGTTCGTCGCGACGAGGACGACGCCGCCGGCCACGAACAGCGCAACAGCAGCCGCCGCAGCAAGGATCGCTGGGCGGAATCGTCGACGCTCGCGCTCGGTCTCGAGCGACACCACCGGCGACACCTCGGGCTCGACCGGCGTCTCCTGGGGCGTCGCGGCGATGGCGGCCAGCACCGAGCTGCGAAGTGCGGCGGGCGGTTCTTCGGCGTGCTGGCGTTGGAGCGCTGCGGCCGATTCGAGCGCCTCGTCGAGATCGGTGGCCACGATCGGATCGGCCGCCGCTGCCTCGTCGAGTTCGCGCCGCTCGGTCTCGGACAGCTCGCCGAGGGCGGCCAACGCGATCAGTTCGTCGATGCGGTCGGAGGTCATGTCGCGGCTCCCAGTCTGCCACCGAGCTTCTTCAGTCCCAGACGGACCCGGCCCTTCACCGTTCCGAGCGGCAGATCGAGGCGCTCGGCGATCTCGCCGTGGCTGTCGCCGTCGAGGAACGCCATCTGGATCACGATGCGCTGCTCGTCGGGCAGTTCGGCCAGCGCTCGGTTCACTCGTTCGGCTTCGAGAGAAGCGACCACTGCATCGTCTGTCGCTGTGGCCTCGGGCTCCCGTTGCGACGCCGAGCGTTCGATGCGATCGCGTTGCGACTGTTCTCGACGTACTCGGTCGACGGCACGTCGACGAGCCATCGTGATCGCCCATGTCGAGACGCTGGCACGTTCCGGGTCGAAGCGGGCGGCGGTGCGCCACAGCTCCACGAACACCTCCTGGGTGACCTCTTCGGACATCGCAGGGTCTCGCAGTATCCGCTTCACCGTGCCGAACACCGCACCGGCGAGCTCGTCATAGAGCGTGGCAAAGGCCGCTTCGTCACCGTGCTCGACGAGCTGCATCAACGACACGAGGTCAGGTCCACGGGAAGCGATCGGCTCATGATGCCAGGGATGTGCCCGATCCAGCGGCATCCACACCGTGGCGGCCGTCGTCACTCCAACCCCACGAACGCAGCAAACGAGGTGGCGCGGATCGATGAGACCGTCGAGGCCGACGCACTGCCCGACGCCCAGAGGCGTGCGAACCACTCCTCGCCGCCGAAGCCGATGCGTTCGCGGACCCAGAGCTGGATGAACACGTCGTCGTGCTTCACGACGTCGGCAATGCACAGCGCCTGCGCTCGAACCATCGGTGAACTCGACCATGAGCAGTTCGGCGTCCGCATCGAGGCGAGCGATCGCGAGCGTGTCGATCATCGAGACGAGGAGCCGTCCGTGTGAATCGACGCTCGAATGAGCGAGCAGGTCTCGTGGAGGTCAGGGCGCGTCGCCGGGCAATCATTCCGTCGAGAGGGATGAGCGGCGAGGACATGTGGGTGGTTCGCATGTGAGATCCGAATGGATCACCCGAATGTGTCGAAAAGGCGAAACGTGGCGAGGGGCCGAAGCCTCCTCGCCACGTTCGCTCAGTCAGATTCCGGTGCGCTGCACCGTCGGGGTCACGGCATCGTCACGGCATCAACACGGCGTCGATCACATGGACCGTCGCGTTGGCGGTCTGGATGTCGGCGCAGCCGACCGACGCCTGCCCGTTCACCATCAGTGTGCCGTCGTCAGCGACTGCAAGGGTGATGTCGGCGCCGTTGACCGTTGTCACCGAGTCGAGCTCGGCGAGGTCGGCGCTCGACAGCTGCTCTCCGGCGACGACGTGCAGCGTCAGGATCGACGTCAGCAGATCGGTGTCGGCCAAGACAGCGTCGAGGGTTCCCTCGGGCAGTGCATCGAAGGCCGGGTTGGCCGGAGCGAAGATCGTGAACGGACCATCGCTGTTGAGGGTGTCGACGAGGCCGGCGGCAACAACCGCCTGGACCAGGGTGGACAGCACCGGGTTGTTCGACGCCGCCGTGGCAGCGGTGTCGTCGGTCATGCCGGCGAACGAGCCCTCACCGTCGGCGGGCACCGCCGAGCACAAAGGACCGGTCGGCATCATGGCGCCTTCTTCCATCTCACCCATGTCGTCGGCGGGCGGCAGCAGCACCTCGCCGATGATGTGGACGGTCGCGTTGGCGGTCATGACGTTCGAGCAGAGCACGTCGACGCCGTTGACGGTCGTGCCGTCAGCGCCGAACTCGAGCTCGCCACCGTTGACGGTCGCAGCCGAACCGGCCGCTCCCAGCGCCGCAGCATCGAGGCTCTCACCGGCCACCACGTGGTAGGTGAGGATCGAGGTCAGCAGCTCCTGGTCGGCGAGCACCGCGTCGAGGTCCTCCGCCGGAATGGCGGCGAAGGCGTCGTTCGTCGGGGCGAAGATCGTGAATGGGCCGTCGCTGTTCAAGGTGTCGACGAGACCCGCCTCGGACACGGCGGTGACGAGCGTCGACAGCAGTGGGTTGTTCGACGCCGCCGTGGCAGCGGTGTCGTCGGTCATGCCGGCGAAGGAACCTTCGCCTTCGGTCGGGACAGCGTCGCATGCAGGTCCGAAGGGGCCGTCGGCCATTTCGTCCATCTCGTCCATCTCGCCGTCGGTCGCCGGGGTCGTGGCGGCCGGGGCATCGGTTGCAACAGAGGCGTCGTCGTTGGCGTCGCTGCCGCAGGCTGCGGCGACCAGCGAGAACGATGCCACTGCGAGCAGCATCTTGGTGGTTCGGCTTCGGGTGATCATGGTGTTTCTCCTTGTAGGGGGTGTTGTCCAGGGGGTTGTTCACGCTGCGTCGCAGCGATGTGCATGGCCGTCGTCGTGTGACCCGGGGGGCGGATCACTCGACGAAGACCACGATCTGGTGGTGCCCGGAGGCACCGTTGGGGAGTGGTTCGGATCGCTCGGCCGTTTGGATCACTCCGTCGCCGTCGATTGCCCGACAGCGGATCGAGGTCCGCCCAGTCGCCTTCGGCGTCCAGCGGAAGGCCCACTGGCGCCAGGTGTCGTCGTTCAACGCCTCACCGAGCTCACACGGCTGCCACGGCCCGTCCTCGAGTTGGACCTCGACGGCGCTGATGCCACGCGTCTGCGCCCAGGCGACGCCGCCGATCGCTGCAGTGCCGTCGGCGTTGCGGGTGAGTGTGCCGAGCCCGTCGACGGAGTCGATGCGGCTCATGAGCTTGATCGGCGCTCTCTCGGCGTAACCGCGAGGCACCCAGTACTGCTCGAAGTCCTCGAACGTGGTCAGCTCGATCTCGGTGAGCCACTTGGTGGCCGAGATGTAGCCGTACAGGCCGGGAACGATCAGCCGCACCGGGAAGCCGTGCTCGAGCGGCAACGGTTCACCGTTCATGCCGAACGCCACGAGGGCGTTGCGGCCGTCGGTGGCCGCTTCGATCGGGAAGCCACAGGTGTAGCCGTCGACCGACCGGCCGACCACCTGGTTTGCTCCGGCCTGTACGCCGGCTTCGGCGAGCAGCTCGTCGAGGCGCACTCCGGTCCAACGGGCGTTGCCGATCAATTCACCGCCGATCGTGTTCGATACGCAGGTCAGCGTGATGTCGTGCTCGACGACCTCGCGGCGAAGCAGGTCGTCGAAGCTGAAGCGCAGCTCGCGGTCGACCATGCCCGTCACCCGGAGCTCGTAGCCCTCGGTGGGCACTTGCGGCACCGTCAGCGCCGTGTCGATGCGGTAGAAGTCGGCGTTCGGCGTGATGAACGGCGCAACGCCCTCCACGCCGACGGCGACGCCGGCGGGGACTGCAGCCACAGTGTTGGACGCTGGCGGCAGCGCGACATTCAGCCGTGACTCGGTCGCCGAGAACCGACTACGAATCGTGCGTCCGACTGCGCCGGCACCGGCACCCACGAACGCCAGGGCAGCCAGCACGCCGCCCGTACGCACCAGGAGCTCACGACGTGTGGCCCTCGGCGTGTCGATCGGCGAGGGCTGCCTGGCGCCCGTCGGGTCGCTCGGAGGTGCCGTGTCCGCCGACGGCACTCCAGCGATCAATGGTCGGCAAACGCGGTGGGCGAACCACAACGACGCCGCACCGGCAGCAGCTCCCACCAGCGTCGGAACGGCGTCGTCGATCGACCCGCCCGCACGATTCGACGTGGCAGCAAGCGCCCCGATCAGGCCGAACACGCCGATCCCGACGAGCCCGATCTCGATCCGGCGACGAAACGCCAACGCACCGATGACGGCGGCGTAGATCAGCAACGTCGCCCCGATGCCGAGCAGCAGCGCCGGCTTGTCGTTGGTCCCGAACGTCTCGATCGCGAAGTCCTTGACGAACGGTGGCACGTTGTCGATGACGCGATCGCCGACATCGATCACCGGCGACCGCCACTGCTGGCGGATCCCGGCGATCAGTTCGGCGACGCCGAGAGCCACGATCGCAGCAACGACCCCTGCGACAGCGCCGAGCGCCGTCGTCGAACGCTTCGACAGAGTGGGGGGAGCCATGCCCGAGGTTCGGGCACCACCACCAATTGGATCACTCGATTACATCAGGGGTCAGACCCGCGATGTAATCACTCGACTTCGAGGAACTCCCGGAGGCGCTCGGACCGTTGCGGGTGGCGCAGCTTCGCGAGCGTCTTGGCCTCGATCTGGCGGATGCGCTCGCGGGTGACGCCGAACTCCTGGCCGACCTCTTCGAGCGTCTTGGCTCGGCCACCGTCGAGGCCGAAGCGCAGCCGCACGATCTCCTGCTCGCGGTCGGACAGCTCGCCGAGCACCTCGGTCACCGCGTCGTGCAGCATCATCCGCGTCGCCGCGTCGGCCGGGCTGTCGACCGACTCGTCCTCGATGAAGTCACCGAGGTTGGCCTCGTCCTCGTCGCCGACCGGCGAATCGAGCGACAGCGGGTCCTGGGAGATCCGCAGCAGCTCGCGCACGCGATCTGGTGGCAGTTGCACCTTCTCGGCGATCTCGTCGATGGTCGGTTCCCGCTCGAGTTCCTGGTGCATCTGCCGTTTGGCGCGCGTCACGCGGTTCATGTGCTCGACCATGTGCACCGGGATCCTGATCGTGCGCGCCTGGTCGGCGATCGACCTGGTGATCGCCTGGCGGATCCACCACGTCGCGTACGTCGAGAACTTGAAACCCTTGGTGTGATCGAACTTGTCGACCGCCCGCATCAGCCCGAGGTTGCCCTCCTGGATCAGGTCGAGCAACTGCATGCCACGTCCCGAGTAGCGCTTGGCGATGCTGACCACGAGGCGCAGGTTGGCCTGCGTCAACTCGCTCTTTGCTCGCTCGCCTCGGCTCACCGCCCGCAGCAACATCCGCTCCTCACCCGGAGCGAATGTGGCTCGAGTCGGCCATCTCGTCGATGCGAGCAGCGGCGATCTTGCCTTCCTCGATCAGCTGTGCGAGACGACGCTCGTCCTCGACGGTGAGCAGATCGACCTGGCCGATCTCTCGGAGGTACAGCCGCACCGTGTCCGAGGTGCTGTTGTCACCCTTCGGCCCGGTCTTGCGGGTGCGGCGACCGCGGCCCCGGCTCAACAGCTCTTCGTCGTGATCGGCGGCAGCGGCGGCCCGATCTTCGGTCACGACGACGCGGCGACCTCCGGCCGATGGAGTGTCGTCGGCGATGTGGTCGACCTCGTCGTCGATCACGATGCCGTGGTCGGACATGACGACCTGGACTTCGGTGAGCACGTCACCGGACAGCTCGACGTGGCGCAGAACGTGTGCAACATCTTCGGCGTGCACGGCGCCGGACCGACGCCCGCGACCGACGAGAGCATCCCATTCGTCGCCGTCGACCCCCAGGAAGGGCACGCCAGGCGCCGACGGGTCGTCCGTGGACACTGGCTCAGCCCCCACCGTTGCGTTCCCCTGAGCGTCGATCCAGCCAACCTAGCAACGACTCGGCTGCCGCCATGGCACGCGCCCGGTCGGTGTCGTTGAGGGCATCGATGTCGAGCCGAGCAGAACGGTCCTCTTCGATGGCGGCAGGATCGGCCAGACGCGCATGGGCGGCCAGCTCACGTCGAGCCGCTGCACCGATGAGGGTTCGAGCCTCGACCTCGGGTTGCAGATTGAGGTCGGCGACGGCAGCGCGCTCCAGCACCTCGCGTGCGTCGGGCGCGGCGACCTGTAGCGCCTGGTCCAGATCTCCGCCAGCCTCCGCCATCGCGACGAACGCCATGCGGTTGGCGTCGTCATCGAACAGCTGCTCGATCAGCCACGGGGCGATCTCGTCCCAGTCCTGCACGAGCAGCACGAGCGCGGCGAACTCGGCGTTCTCCATCGGTCCCCGAGACCGCTTCGGCGCCACCTGGATCGCCGGCCGCCGCGACCCCCGCTCGGCGATCTGCACCAGGTCGCTCACGGGGAGACCGACCTTCGTGGCGACCTCGCCGGCATAGAGCTTGCGCACGTTGGCATTCGGGTGTTCGTTGACGACCGCCATTGCCTCCTCGGCGAGGCGAGCACGATGCTCCGGCGAATCGAGCGAACGCGCGTTGAGGGTGCGCTGCAGGCGGAATCCGAGGAAGGGCATCGCCGTATCGACGGCGCGCTGGAGTGACTCTGGATCGCTCTGCGCCAGATCGCCCGGATCCTTGCCCTGCGGAAGTCGCGCCACGGACACCTCGACGGCGTGCGCTTGCTCCCACTCGTAGAAGCGGGCTGCAGCGCCCTGGCCGGCGGCATCAGCATCGAATGCCAGCACGACCTTGCTCGCGTAGCGTTTGAGCAATCGGACGTGTTCCTCCGTCAACGCGGTGCCACACGTGGCGACGGCACGGGCGACGCCGGCGCGATGGAAGCCGATCACGTCGGTGTAGCCCTCACACACGACGACCTGATCGTGCTTGGCGATGTCGTTCTTCGCCCAGTTCAGCCCGTAGAGGACCTTCGACTTGGTGTAGATCGGTGTCTCGGAGGAGTTCTTGTACTTGGCCGGATCGTCGGAGCCCGGCAGGATCCGCCCGCCGAACGCGAGCGCCTCACCCGACTCGGAGAAGATCGGGAACATCACCCGAGCCCGGAACGAGTCCTGCATCTTGTTGCGCTTGTTGCGGAACGCCAGCCCCACCGACTGCAACACGTCAGGCGACGCTCCCAGCCCACGCGACAGCGAATCCCAATCGTCGGGCGCCCACCCCAATTTGAACTGGCGGGCGATGTCACCGGCCAACCCACGGCGCCGGAGATAGTCACGGGCGGCGCGAGCATCAGGGTCGTTCAGCAGGCGCTGGTGGTACCACTCGACCGCCTCGTCCATCGCTTCGACGAGCTGCTTGCGCCGCGCCCGCTCCTTCGACTGACCCGTCGTGGTGTAGTTGAGCTGGATGCCGGCCTTGGCCGCCAGGTGCTCGACGGCGCCGGGAAAGTCGAGATGCTCGATCTCCTGGATGAACGTGAAGACGTCGCCGCCCTTGTCGCAGCCGAAACACTTGTAGCGCCCGGTCTCTTCACGGACGTTGAACGATCCGCTCTTCTCGGCGTGGAACGGGCACAGGCCAACCCAGTTCCGCCCGACGCGCTTCAGCGCGACGTACTGCTGGATCGTGTCGACGATCGACACCGTCGACCGCAGCCGTTCGATGTCCTCGTCGACGATCCCCATGCCAGGGTCAATGTAGTGCCCCGACCGTCACCCGGCGTCGGGCGTACACACGGTGTCCGACACCGTGTGTACGCCATCGCTCAGGATTCGGCGGCGATGATCGCCTGGGCCGCGGAGAGGCGGGCGATCGGCACCCGGAACGGCGAGCACGACACGTAGTCGAGCCCGGCGTTGTAGAACAGGTCGATCGAGGCGGGGTCGCCGCCGTGCTCGCCGCACACACCGAGCTTGAGACCAGGCTTGGTTGCCCGGCCCCGCTCGGCCCCGATCCGCACCAGATCGCCGACGCCGGTCTGGTCGATCGTGTCGAACGGGTTGGCCTTCAGCAGCCCCTGTTCGAGGTACTGCGGCATCATCCGACTCTCGACGTCGTCGCGGCTGAACCCGAACGTCAGCTGCGTCAGGTCGTTGGTGCCGAAGCTGAAGAAGTCGGAGACCTCGGCGATCTCGTCGGCGCGCAGCGCAGCGCGCGGCGTCTCGATCATCGTGCCGATGGTGATCGTCGGCTTCTTCTTCATGCCGGCGAGCGCTGCGTCGACCTCGGCCTGCACCCAGCTGCGAGCCAGCGCCATCTCCTCGCGGGTGACGGTGAGCGGGATCATGATCTCGACGATCGGCTTCTTGCCCATCTCGCGCAGCTTGGCGGCCGCCGACAGCAGCGCCCTCGCCTGCATGGCGTAGAGGCCCGGCTTGATCACGCCGAGGCGGACACCGCGGGTGCCGATCATCGGGTTGTGCTCGGCCCAGTGCTCGGCTGCGTTCAGCAGCTCCTGCTCCTTCTTGTTGAGCCCCTTGGTCGCCTCCTTGATGCGGAGCTCCTCGACCGACGGGAGGAACTCGTGCAGCGGCGGGTCGAGCAGCCGGATCGTGACCGGCAGGCCGTCCATCGCATCGAGGATCTCCATGAAGTCGGCTTCCTGGACAGCACGCAGCTTCTCGAGTGCGGCCTCCTCCTGCTTCGGCGTGGACGCGAGGATCATCTCGCGAACGACCGGCAGACGGTCGGGTGCGAGGAACATGTGCTCGGTGCGGCACAGGCCGATGCCCTCTGCGCCGAGTTCACGAGCGTTGGTTGCGTCCTCGCCAGTGTCGGCGTTGGCGCGCACGCCGAGCTTGCCCTTGCGGACCGCGTCGGCCCACTTGAGGATCGTCTCGAACTCGGCTGGTGGCTCGGCTGCGCGCAACTCCAGCGCTCCGAGCATGACCTGGCCGGTCGTGCCGTCGAGCGAGATGATGTCGCCCTTGTTGACGACGATGTCGCCGACCGTGAACTGGTCGCCCTTGATCCGGACGTCCTCGGCACCGACGATCGCCGGCGTTCCCCAGCCGCGTGCAACGACGGCTGCGTGGCTCACCAGACCGCCGCGAGCGGTGAGGATGCCCTTCGAGGCCATCATGCCGTGGATGTCGTCGGGGCTCGTCTCGTTGCGCACGAGCACGACGTCTTCGCCGCGCTCCTTCGCTGCAGCAGCCTCGTCGGCGGTGAAGTAGACCGCACCGACGGCGGCGCCCGGCGACGCGCCGAGGCCCTTGGCGAGCACCTTGCCGGACGGTGGCGAACTGCGGGTGCAGCACGGCGTCGAGGTGGTCGGCCGACACGCGGGTGATCGCCTCTTCCCGCGAGATCTTCCACCGATGAGAGCCCGCACCGGTGCCCTTGGTCATGTCGACGGCCATCTTCAGCGCCGCGGCGCCCGTGCGCTTGCCGACGCGGGTCTGCAGCATCCAGAGCTTGCCCTGCTCGATGGTGAACTCGGTGTCGCACATGTCGGTGTAGTGCTCTTCGAGCCGCTTGAAGATCTCGAGGAGATCGGCATGGATCACCGGGAAGTGCTTCTTCATGTGGTCGAGGTCTTCGGTGTTGCGGATGCCCGCCACCACGTCCTCGCCCTGTGCGTTGACCAGGAAGTCGCCGTACGGCTTGTTCTCACCGGTCGCAGCGTTGCGGGTGAAGCCAACACCGGTACCGGAGTTGTCGTCGCGGTTGCCGAACACCATCGTCTGCACGTTGACGGCGGTACCGAGCTCGTGATCGATCTTCTCGCGGTTGCGGTAGGCGATCGCACGAGCGCCGTTCCAGCTGCGGAACACGGCCTCGACGGCGCCGTTGAGCTGCTCGCGAGGCTTCTGCGGGAACGGTGCGCCGGTCTCTCTCTGGACGATTTCCTTGTAGTCGTCGCACAGCTCCTTGAGTGCGTCGGCCGGGATCAGGTTGTCCATCGCGGTGCCGGCCTTGGCCTTGGCTGCATCGAGGGCGTGTTCGAACGGTTCACCGTCGACGCCGAGCACGATGCGGCCGTACATGGCGATGAAGCGACGGTACGAGTCGTACGCGAACCGCGGATCGTTGGTCGAGTGGGCGAGGCCCTCGACGCTCTGATCGTTGAGGCCCAGGTTGAGGACGGTGTCCATCATGCCCGGCATCGAGAACTTGGCACCCGAGCGAACGCTCACGAGCAACGGGTCGAACGGGTCGCCGAGCTTGCGCCCCATGGCCTTCTCGAGCTTGAAGACGTGCTTGGCGATCTCCTCGTCGAGGCCGTCCGGCCAGCCGCTGTGCATGTAGTCGCGGCACGCATCGGTGGAGATCGTGAAGCCCGGCGGCACCGGGAGCTTCAACACACTCGTCATCTCGGCGAGGTTCGCCCCCTTCCCACCCAGCAGGTCCTTGTACTCCATTGGAGGGCGGCGGTGCTTGTGATCGAAGGCGTAGACGTATGGCACGTGGAGAGAGTGTACGACCCTGATCCGTCTCCACCAGAATGATCACAGAACACTGCGCCTCGCGGGGCAGCGATCACCGATCGGTCGTAGCCTGCGGAGTCGAATGTTCCGGCTGCTCGGATTCCCCGTCCACGTGCGACCGGGCTTCGTCATGCTCATGGTCCTGATCGTCGTGCTGTACGGCGACGAGTTCGGGATCTGGCTCGCCGGAGCACTCGCTGCATTCACGTTGCTGCACGAACTCGGCCATGCTGTCGCCGCCCGTCGAACCGGGGCGCAAGCCGAGATCTCCTTGAACTTCCTGGCCGGGTACGCGTCCTACGTGCCGTCGCGGCCCCTGTCACGCGCCGAGCAGATCGGCATCTCGTTCGCCGGCCCGGGCATCCAGATCGCCGTGAGCGTGGCAATGCTGTTTGCGCTCGGCGCCAACCCGCTGGAGCGTCCGTCGTACGCGAACGATCCGGCCCTCCTCGCGATCTGGTGGGCCGGGCCCGTGATCGGCATGTTCAACCTGGTGCCCGTGCTGCCGCTCGACGGCGGCAACATCGTCACCAACGCACTCGACCGCTTCGTTCCCGACCGGGCCGAGCGGCTGATGATCTGGTTCTCGCTGGCCGTCACCCTGGCGTTCACCGTGTACTCCTTCGTCGACGACCGGTACCGCAGCTTCGTCCTCATCATCGGGTTCCTCCTGGTCTCGCAGTTGCAGATGCTCGGCTCGTCCAAGCCGGTGACCTCACCGTGGCACGACGCCGACGAGGCGCTGGCGGCGGGCAAGCCCCGCAAGGCACAGCGCATTCTGACCGCGGCGCTCAGTCACCATCGCCCCGATCAGGCCCCGCAACCTGTGACCTTGGCGCCCGAACGGGTCGCCGCCCTGATCGACCTGCTTCCCGAACCGTGGCCGACGGGCGACCCATGGAACGAGTACATCCTCGCCAACCAGCTGATGCGACTCGGCCGGTTCGAGGACGCTGCGCACTTTGCTGCGGAGGGCTACGCCCGCCATCCGCACACCCTGGCCGCGGCAACGGTCGCCCGCGCCGCTGGAGCGCTTGGTGATCAGGCAACAGCGATCGGTTGGCTGCGCACCGCGGCCGAGGCCGGCACATCGCCGTCAGGGCTCGCCGTGATCATCGACTCGTCGCCGGAACTGATCGGCATCCGCCAGCATCCCGACGTGATCGCCATCCGCCGCGATCTCGCGGCCGCCCACGCCGTCTGAAAGCCCACGCCAACCCGAAATTCGGAGCCACGATCGCGCGCGACATCCGCTCCGAAATTGCGTTGGTTCGCACGCCATCCGAAATCGGAGCCACGATCGCTCGGCGACATCCGCTCCGAATTTCGGGTCAGTTGGCGGCGAGGTGGGCCGGGAGGCGGCCGACGTCGTGGCCGCGCTTGACGAGAGCGATCGCGACACCGCCGGTCGGCGACACACTCGTGATCGTGCCGATCTCGGCGCCGTCGACGACGAACGGGTCGCCGACTCCGACTCCGGCCTCGACGTCGACGACGCGCAGCGTGTGTGGAGCGTCGGCGCCGCGGCTGTCCATGCGTTCGACGAGTTCCTGACCTGGGTAGCACCCCTTCGTGAAGCTCACCGCCACCGGCACCACCCCGGTCACCGCAGGAATCGTCTGGCCCGGGACGATCTCGAAGCCCATCCGAGGCCATCCGGCAGCGACGCGGGCGCCCTCATGGCCTTCGCTGGGCTCCGCGGACCGGGCGGGTTCCACGACGATGTCCGCGGCGACGCGAATCTTGAACCGGTTCAGCCGGACCGCGAGCGCTTCACCGAATCCGGCGTCGACGTCGAAGTCGAAACGGTCGTCTGCCGTCCGGGTGACGCGCGCGAGCGACTCGACCTTGCCGGTCGGCTCGAGCACGAGCGTCCACGCCGTTTCACCGACCGCGAGTTCCCGCAGGTCCTGGGCCACCTGCGAGTGCAGGTACGTGAGTGCGTCCGGGCCGGCGACGATCACGTGGTCTCGTGCGGCTTCGTCGATGGCGGCTGGATCAGGAGTCACAGTGCCAGTCTGCCGTGGCACACTGCGAACGTCATGAGTTACGACGACAACCCCACCGATGGCCGACTCCACGACCTGGCGACGCGCACCGTCGACACCCTGCTCACGCTCGTACATCGCGGCACTCGCCTCGCATTCGGCACCATGGTGATCGTCGTCGTGGTGTGTCTCGGCGGATTCGCGCTCGGCATCGCCGCACTGTCGGACGGCATCGAGACCGTGTGGATCATCTTCGGTGGTGTCGCCGCGTTCATCGCCATCTGCGCTGTCGGTCTGGCCGGGTTCCGGCTCTGGGCGATCACGAGGTTGGGAACCGCGCTCGTCAGCGACGTCGAGCGACTGATCACCGGCGACCCCCGATCAGAACGGGTCGTGATCGAGGCCGTCGAGGCCAGCGACGGCGTTCAGGACCAGAGCGCCGTGGTGATGTCGCGCCAGTTCTTCACCATGAGCGACACCGTCGTGACGGCGGGACAGTTCACCGCACTCGCAGTCGCACTCAAGTCGGTGACGACCTTCCCGCTCCTGATCCTGCTCGCCACCGTGATCACGATCGGCTTCGCCGGCCTCGGCTTCCTGTTCTTCCTCGGCATCCTCCTCTGACGCACCCGCACAGAGACGCGGTTCCCCGAGCCCAGGGCTGCGGGAACCAGCGTTCGGTCAGGCGGGGGTGCCGGCGTCGCGGCGAGCTGCCGTCATGCGCCGGGCGGCGGGGATCGCGGCGAGCAGCGCTGCGGCCTTGTTGCGACATTCGAGGTCCTCGTCGTCGGGGACCGAGTCGGCGACGATGCCTGCCCCGGCCTGCAGGCTGGCGGTTGCGCCGTCGCCCGTGACGAACATCGTGCGTATCGCGATCGCCGTGTCGAGGTTGCCCGACCAGTCGATGTAGCCGACCACACCCGCGTAGGGGCCACGCTTGACGGGTTCGAGCGAGTCGATGATCTCCATCGCTCGCACCTTGGGCGCCCCCGACACGGTTCCCGCCGGCAGGGTCGCTCGCAGCACGTCGATCGGGCCGAGGCCCTCACGGAGCTGCCCGGACACCTGCGAGGTCAGGTGCATGACGTGGCTGTAGCGCTCGAGCGTCATCAGTTCGTCGACGGCGACCGTGCCGAACTCGGCGACACGCCCGACGTCGTTGCGGGCGAGGTCGACGAGCATCACGTGCTCGGCGCGCTCCTTCGGGTGCTCGATCAGCTCGGCGGCCATCATCCGGTCGTGCTCGTCGGTGCGGCCCCTCCGTCGGGTGCCGGCGATCGGCCTCGACACAACGGTGCGGCCCAGCAACTGGACCATCGGCTCCGGTGACGACCCCACGATCGTCAGTTCGGGGTGCCGCACGAAGTACATGTAGGGCGACGGATTGACCTGGCGCAGCACGCGGTAGACGTCGAACGGGTCGGCGCCGAGGTCGAGGTCGTATCGCTGCGCGAGCACGACCTGGAAGATGTCGCCGGCGACGACGTGATCCTTGGCCACCTCGACGGCACGCTGGTACATCCCGTTGGGCATCGACGAATGGAGCTCGGGCAGCTCGTCGGCAGCGGACGGCGGTTCTACCGGCGTGTACGGCAGCGGCTTCGCGAGGTCGGCCACCGCCTGCTGCACGCGACCGATCGCGGCCTCGTATGCAGCATCGAGTTGGTCGGCGTCGAGGCCGAGGGCGGGCACGCTCTCGATGAGGTACACACGTTGGCGCCAGTGATCGAATGCCGCCAGCGACCCGATCACCGACATCACGGCGTCGGGATAGCTGCGGTCGTCGGGCGGGATGTCCGGGAGGTGCTCGACCTCGCGGATCACGTCATAGCCGAGGAAGCCCATGATGCCACCGTGCAGCGGCGGCAGGTCATCGAACTTCGGGCTGGTGTACTTCCCGAGCAGTGCCTCGAGCGCAGCGAGCATCCCCTGGTCGGTTGGGATGCCCTCCGGAAGAACCCCGTCGAGTTCGACGACGCCGTCACGCAACACGAGCATCGCCGACGGATTGCGACCGACGAACGAGAACCGCGCCCAGCGCTCGGCACCCTCGACCGACTCGAGGAGGAAGCCGGGCCCATCGCCCACGAGCTTGACGTACGCGGCGACCGGTGTCTCGAGGTCGGCGAGCAGCTCGGTCCACACGGGGACCACGGTGTGCTCGGCGGCGTGACGGTGGAACTCGTCGCGTGTCGGCTGGATTTTCATCGCGTCACGCTTCGGGTCCGAACGACCGGAAGAAACAGGTGCGTGCCCCGGTGTGACAGGCGCCGGCGCCTTCCTGCTCGACCTTGAACAGCAGCGCATCGGCATCGCAGTCGTAGTACGCCTCGCGGACGAACTGGCGGTCGCCGCTCGTGTCGCCCTTGCGCCACAGCTCCTGGCGGCTGCGCGACCAATACACCATCCGTCCTTCGGAAAGGGTCATTCGCAGCGACTCGGCGTTCATCCACGCCAGCATCAAGATGTCGCCGCTGTCGACGTCCTGCGCGATCGCCGCGACCAGGCCGTGGTCGTCGTACTTGATCCCCGCCAGTTGCTCGTCGGTCGCGTCGATCGTGGTCCCTTCGGGCATCGGGCCAGCCTACGGTTGGTGAACAGCCTCGAAACAGGTTCTCGTCGTCGGGCGCCATTTGTAGGTTGTCGGTCGTGCGTGCCACCCGAAGTGCCTGGCTGATCGGCGGTTGCCTGATCCTCGGCGCCTGCAGCGAAGCGGTGGCAGTCGATCCCGTGAGCGGTGCCGCGGACGTCGCGAGCACCTCGGAAGCCCCATCTGCCGACGGCTCGTCCACGTCGTCCTCCACGACCTCGACCACCTCGTCGTCCTCCACGACGACCACCACCACCGAGCCGCCGCTCGACGTGTACGACGCCGCCTGCGTGGTGCAAGTCGCGCCCGGGGACTCGCTCGGGGGCATCGCCGCATCCCGTGCCGACGAGATCGTCACCACGGCGTCGCTCCAAGCCGAGAACGGACTGCCCGACGAGCTGATCGTCCCCGACCAGCTGCTCGACGTGTGCATCGACAACGGTCTCGACGACATCAGCGGCGAGCAACGACTCGAACGCAACGCCGCGGTGGTTGCGGTCGAGACGTTGGCGTCGGTCACTGCGCAGCAGACCAAGCTCAACGAACTTCTCGTGCCGTACGGCTTCCCCGAGATGCCGGTCGACGGCGTGTCCGGCCCCGTCACCCGGCGCGGCCTGTGTGCCAGCCGGTTGGCGCTCGGGCTGCCCGTCAACCGCTCCGACATGACCCCGGGGAGCGACGAGGAACAGCTCCTCCTGGCAACCGCCACACTGCCGATCCCTCCGAGCGTCGCTGCCGACGGCCGCTGGATCTTCATCGACCTCACCTGCCAGATCATGTTGACAGGCGACGGCCCGGGCCAGCTCGTCAACGTGTTCCCCACCTCGACCGGCGAGGCCGGCCACGAGACTCGCCTGCAGGAGCGGACGCGTGCGTTCCGGTTCAACGCTGCGCTCGACAACGGTGGTTGGCACGAGTCGTCGCTCTACCCGGTCCCTGAGGACAACCCGCTGAACGGCAACATGTACAAGCCGTTGTACTTCGACAACGGCCAGGCGATCCACGGAGCGAACAACGTGCCGACCAGCCCGCAGAGCAAGGGCTGTGCCCGCCTGAAGCCCGCCGATCAGGACCGACTGGTGGCCTGGCTCGGCCTCGATGGACTCAACGGTGCCACGTACTCGAAGGACCGCATCGGCGTCACCGTGACCGTCCGAGGCGGCTACGAACTGGGCTGAGTCAGAGATAGAGCCCGGTCGAGGCCTCGATGCGCTCGGCGGCAACTGCGTGCAGTTCGCGCTCGCGCAACATCACGTAGTCCTCGCCCTGCACTTCGACCTCGTAGCGATCCTCGGGGCTGAACAGCACCTTGTCGCCGACTTCACACGAGCGCACGTTCTGGCCCTGAGCGACCACGGTCGCCCAGATGAGACGCTTGGCCACCTGTGCGGTGGCCGGGATGACGATGCCTCCCGACGACTTCCGCTCGCCGGCCTTGTCGGAGATGCGCACGAGCACACGGTCGTTGAGCATCTTGATCGGGAGCTTGTCGTCGACGACCGCCATTCGAGCCACGCTATCCGCAGAGCTACCGTCGAGGCCCGTGAGCGACTCCGCTGCCATCGACCATCTGCAATTCGTGGCGTCGGACCGAGCATCCCTCGTCGGCGACCTTGCGGTCCCCGAGGCGCCGCGCCTCGCAGCGATCATCTGCCATCCGCACCCGCAGTACGGGGGCAATCGTCACAACAACGTGGTGACTTCCCTGTTCGATGCCCTCCCGACTGCAGGAATCGCCGCGTTGCGCTTCGACTTCCGCTCCGAGTTCACGGGAGGGCCAGGCGAGCGCCTCGACGCACTCGCCGCGATCGACGTGATCGCGGCGTCGCTCCCGGATGTCGCGATCGTTGCCCTCGGCTACTCGTTCGGGGCGATGATCGCGCTGAGTCTCGACGACGAGCGAGTCACCGCGCTCGGCCTGATCGCTCCCCCGCTCGCCATGAGCCCGGGCGTCGCGCCGCCGCGCGTGCCGACGGTCGTGCTGACGCCCGCGCACGACCAGTTCAGCCCGCCGGCGGTGTCCGTACCCATCGTGGCCGGCTGGAGCGAACGCACTCCGGTCGCAATCGAGCACGAGACGATCGAGATGGCCGACCACTCCCTCGTCGGCCACACCGCCGACGTCGCACGACGAATCGTCGCCTGGCTCGACTCAGACGTCGACTCGCTCAGTGGTTGACGGCGGCTTCCATTTCCTCTTTGACCTCGTCGGTGAGCAGCGGAATCACGTCGAGCGCACCGAAGTTCTGCTCGACCTGGCTGACCTTCGACGCCCCGGTGATCACGCTCGACACATGCGGGTTCTTCGTGCACCAGGCGAGGGCGAGCTGTGCCATCGTGCAGTCGAGACGATCGGCGATCGGACGGAGCTTCTCGACGCGAGCGATCGCCTCGGCGTCGCTCAGGCGGCCGGCGAGCCAGCCGTAGCCCTCGAGCGCCGCGCGGGAGTCCTCCGGGATGCCGTCTTTGTACTTGCCGGTCAACAGGCCGGATGCGAGCGGGCTCCAGATCGTGTTGCCGTAGTTGAACTCGGCGTTGATCCGGGCGAACTCCTTCTCGACCTTCTTGCGTTCGAGGATGTTGTACTGGCTCTGCTCGGTGACCGGTCGGTGCAGGTGATGGCGGTCGGCGATGTCGATGGCGGCACGGATCTCGTCGGCCGACCACTCGCTGGTGCCCCAGTACAGGGCCTTGCCCGCCGAGATGATGTCGCTCATCGCCCACACCGTCTCTTCGATCGGGGTGTTGGGGTCGGAGCGATGGCAGTAGAGGACATCGACGAAGTCGAGCCCGAATCGCTCGAGCGATCCGTCGATGGCATGCATCAGGTACTTGCGGTTGAGCGTGTTGTTCATGTTCGGGGTGTTCTTGTTGAGCCCCCAGAAAACCTTGGTGGTCACGACGTACGACCACCGCGGCCAGGCGAGTTCGCGCAGCACCTCACCCATGATCGTCTCGCTCTTGCCGCCGGCGTATGCCTCGGCGTTGTCGAAGAAGTTGCAGCCGGCGTCACCGGCAGCAGCCATGCATTCGAGAGCGAGCTGATTGTCGAGCTGCGTGTCGAAGGTGACCCAGCTGCCGAACGACAGCACGCTCACCTGCAGCCCGGTGTTGCCGAGCCGGCGGTATTCCATCTTGGGATTGACATTGGGGGTGGCCATGTCGGCGACCCTACCCACCTCAGAGGGGGCTGACGCCTGCCGAACGATCGCTGGCGATCTGCTCGGCCATCAGGTCGAGTACCGGACCTCGGATCGCACGAACGGTGCGCGCATACGCCGACGGATCGAGCGTCGCAGCCAGCTCCGCAGCGAGGACGATCGCACGATCGAGTTCCTCGCCGTCGGGTACGACCTCATCGAGGAACCCGACATCGACGGCATCGCGCGGCGTGGTGACGCGAGCGTTGGCGAGCGCCCGCTGGAGATGGCGCTTGCTCAAACGATCGGTTGCGATCGTCAGCGCCCAGTCGGGCAGGACCATCTTGATCGCCACTTCGTTCAAGCCGACCTTGGCCTCGATGTCACCGCCAACGCGGACATCGCACCCGAGCAGCACGAGCGCGCCTGCGGCGAGCGCATGGCCGGTGCTGGCCGCCACGACCGGGAGCGACGAGCCGTAGAGGCGGTGGACGAGCGCCCCGCCGTCGGCGACGAGGTTGATGATGGCCGACATGTCGTCGCCGAACATCACGCCGAGATCGAAGCCGGCGGAGAACTTGCCGGGACGGCCGTGCAGCACCATCGCCCGAATCTCATCGTCGCCCTCGGCCTGGTCGAGCGCGGCGCCGATCGCCGTGATCATGTCGAACGACAGTGCGTTCGCCTTGCCGTCGTCGAGGTGCACGATCAGCACCCCATCGTGTCGTTCGGTCGTGACTGCAGCAGTACTCATGGAGCAGAACCTACGCGACCGGCCGATTACATCGCGGGTCTGACCCCTGTTGTAATCAGACGGGGCGGACGTGGATGCCGGCCGCGGACATCTGGGCCTTGGCGTCGGCGACGGTGTGCTCGCGGAAGTGGAAGATCGACGCGGCGAGCACGGCGTCGGCACGGCCGACCGCCACACCCTCGACGAGGTGATCGATCGAGCCCACGCCACCGCTGGCGATCACGGGAACGGTGACCGCATCGACGATCGCTTGCGTGAGATCGAGATCGAATCCTTCGCGGGTGCCGTCACGATCCATCGAGGTGAGCAGGATCTCGCCGGCACCACGGCGCACCGCTTCCTGCGCCCACTCGACCGCATCGATTCCAGTCGGGGTGCGACCGCCGTGGAGGTACACCTCCCAGCCTCCTGTCAGCTCCGAAGCGCGATGTTTGGCGTCGATTGCACAGACGACGCATTGAGCCCCGAACTCGGTGGCGATCTCGGTGATCAGCTCGGGGCGCTCGACCGCCGCGGTGTTCACGCTGACCTTGTCGGCGCCGGCGCGCAGCATGCGGCGGGCGTCCTCGAGCGTGCGGATGCCACCGCCGACCGTGAACGGGATGTACACCTCGTCGGCGACGCGACGCACCATCTCGACGGTGGTGTCACGGTTGTCGCTCGACGCGGTGATGTCGAGGAACACCAGCTCGTCGGCGCCCTCGAGGTCGTAGCGGGCGGCGAGTTCGACCGGATCACCGGCGTCGCGAAGGTCGACGAAGTTCGTGCCTTTGACCACGCGACCGTCGGTCACGTCGAGACATGGGATCACACGGGCGACCTTCACGACTGCTCCTGCCTCAACACGTCGAGCGCTTCACGGACTGTGAACCGTCCCTCGTACAGCGCCTTGCCGGTGATCAGGCCTCCGAGGTTCGCGATCCCCGTCAGAGCAACGACGTCGTCGAGGCTCGAGACGCCGCCGCTGGCGATCACCGGGGCGCCGGCGAGTTCAGCCGAACGGGCCAAGCCGTCGAGGTCGGGGCCGACGAGCATGCCGTCGCGCCCGATGTCGGTGATCACGAACACGTCCGCGGTGGGAAAGAGCGCGTAGGCATCATCGAGCGCAAGACCACTTCCCTCGGTCCAGCCGTGGACGGCGACGTCGCCGTCGCGGTGGTCGAGACCGACGGCCACGGCGACGAGGTCGGATGCCGCCACGACCAGTGCGGGATTGCTGACGGCCGCCGACCCCATCACGACGCGGGCGACTCCGGCGTCGGCGAGTTCGCGCGCGTCGTCGATCGAGCGCACGCCTCCCCCGGTCTGCACGTTGGCGACGCCGGCAACCGCTGCCGCGATCGCCGCCACCACCGGCCGATTGACCGCGTCACCCGACCGGGCGGCGTCGAGGTCGACGACATGGATCCAGCGGGCGCCTGACGCCGCAAAGTCGCGTGCGACCGCGACCGGATCGTCTCCGTAGACGGTCTCGTCGGCGTAGTCGCCCTGTCGCAGACGTACGACACGACCGCCGAGCAGATCGATCGCCGGATACAGGTCGATCATCGCGAGCACTCCTCGACGAAGTTGCGCAGCAGCCGCAAGCCGGGTCGGCTCGACTTCTCGGGGTGGAACTGCACGGCGAACACGTTGTCGAGCCGGAACGCTGCATTGAGCGTCGTGCCGTACTGGACCGTCGCGGCAACGACGGCCGGGTCGTCGGGCACGCCGTGCAGCGAGTGGACGAAGTACACGTACGGCTCGTCGCCGAGGTCGCGCAGGATCGGCTCGGCCGGATCGATGATGTCGAGCCGGTTCCACTGCATCTGCGGGATCTTCATCGGAGCGATCTTCGGGCCGGACGGAATCCACGTGACCGTGCCGGGGATGACGTCGAGCCCGGCTGCGTGCTCGTTCTCCTGCGACTTGGTGAACAGCATCTGCATCCCGACACAGATGCCCAGGAACGGGCGGCCGGAGCCGACGGCGTCGTGCGTCGGGTCTTCCAACCCCGCTGCACGTAGCGCGTCCATGCACGCACCGAACGCGCCGACGCCGGGCAGCACGACACCGTCGGCGTCGGCGATCAATCCCGGGTCGGCGGTGAGACGAGCGTCGGCACCCTCGTGTTCGAGCGACTTCTGCGCCGAGTGGAGGTTGCCGATGCCGTAGTCGAGCACCGCGATGAGCGGTCGCGTCACGACACGCCTCTCACAGCACGCCCCTCACAACACACCTTTCACAACACACCCTTGGTCGACGGCACGCCGCCGGCGTCGTCGATGCGAACGGCGTCGCGCAACGTTCTCGCCAGCCCCTTGAACGTTGCTTCGATGATGTGGTGCACATTGCGACCGCGGACGAGTTCGACGTGCAACGTGATGTTCGCTGCGGTCGCGAACGAGGCGACGGCATGTTCTGCGAGCTGCGGATCGAATGCCGGATCGCCGAGCGGCAGCGACTCGGGCATCGGCACATGCCACTCGACCCACGGTCGTCCGGACAGATCGAGGGCCACATCGATCAGGGCCTCGTCGAGCGGATAGCGCCCGCTCGCGAACCGGCGCACACCCGCCTTGTCGCCGAGCGCCTCGGCGAACGCCTCGCCGAGCGCGATCGCCACGTCCTCGACGGTGTGGTGAGTGTCGATGTGGAGGTCGCCGGTCGCCTGGATCCGCAGGTCGAATCCGCCGTGACGGCCGATCTGGTCGAGCATGTGGTCGTAGAACGGGATGCCGGTGGAGATGTCGGTGGTGCCGGTGCCATCGAGATCGATGTCGACCTCGATCGACGTCTCCTTGGTGGCGCGGCGGCGCTGCCCCGTGCGTTGACGGTCGGTGCGGGTCATGACATCACTCCGGTGGGTGAGGTGGTCGGTGTGCTGGTGTCGGCAGGCGCCAGCACGTCGGCCAGCGCGGTGAGGAACTCGGTGTTCTCATCTGGGGTGCCGACCGTGACGCGCAGGCAGTTGTCGAGGCGCGGCCAGCTCGAACAGTCGCGGATCAGCACGCTGCGATCGACGAGGCCCTGCCACACGTCGCGGCCGCTGAGGGCACCGGGCCGAACACGGAACAGCACGAAGTTGGCGCCGCTCGGGAACACGTCGAGTGCAAGGTCGCTCATCGCCGCCACGATGCGGGTGCGTTCGGCCACGATGTGGTCGACGCGTTCGTTCATGTCGTCGGAGAACCGGAGTGCGAGACGACCGGCGATCTGCTTCACGGCGTCGAGGTGGTACGGCAGCACGACCTTGTCGAGTTCGGCGACCAGCCACGACGGCCCGATCAGATAGCCGAGGCGTGCGCCGGCCATCGACCACGTCTTGGAGAACGTTCGGGTGACCACGAGCGGCAGGTCCTCGCTGACGAGGTCGAGCGCCGACCAGTCGGCGAACTGCGCGTACGCCTCGTCGACCACGACCAACCCCGGTGCGAGGTCGAGGAGCTGGCGCACACGTTCGGCCGGCTCGACGAGTCCTGTCGGATTGTTCGGCGACGTGAGGAACACGACGTGCGGGCGGTGTTCGGCGAGCACCCGCTCGACTTCGGCGGGGTCGAGTGTGAAGTCGGCAGCACGCTCACCCTCGACGACGGTTGCGCCCGTGACCCGGGCGATCTGCGCGTGCATCTGATACGTCGGCTCGAACGTCGCGACGGTGCGGCCCGGGCCGGCGTATGCGAGCAGGACCGTCTGCAACACCTCGTTCGAGCCGTTGGCGGCGAACACCTGTGACGGATCGACGCCATGGGTGGCGGCGATCGCCGCTCGGAGATCGGTGGCTGCCCGGTCGGGATAGCGGTGCCAGTCGATGCGCGACACCTCGGCGGCGACCGCATCCCGGAACGCCGCCGGCGGTGGTTCGGGCGACTCGTTGGTGTTCAACCGCACGCGGACGTCGACCTGGGCGGAGTGGTACCCATCGAGGGCACGCAGGTCGTCACGGACGGGAATCACCCGGCGAAGTGTAGAGGGAGGGCCCGTCGGCCTCCCGGTAGGGTTTGGCGACATGGCCGGATCCACCGCGTCGACCGCTGCGGAACTGGCCGCCATCGCCGACAATGTCGCGCAGTATCGCAGCCGTGTCGCCGGGCTCGCCGAACCATGGATTGGCACGGAGCGTGACGACGTGGTCACCGCGATCCACGAGGCCGAACGGCAGCTCCGCAACGCCGAACGCACACTCATGCGGGCGATCAAAGCCTGCGACTGAGCCGACATCTTCCCTGGTCAGAGCCGAAAAAGTGGCGACGGCCCCTCGTGAGAAGGGCCGTCGCACGGTGCGAGGTCGGGAGGCGGATCCCAACCGTCGCAGCAACCAGGTGGCGGGAACCTGGTTGACGGGAACTATACACCCGACTGAACTCCCCCGGTACCCTCGGACCATGCGGTGTCTCGAGATCAAACGCCAGATGGCGAGCGATGACATCGCCAGCGTCACCGACCTGCTCGACGCCGCCACACGGGCCGACGGTCGCCGACCATTGTCCGATCATCTGTACCTCGATCTGGTCAACGGTGGCCTCGACGGGTTCGCTGGATTCCTGGCCTCCGAACCGGGCCACGACCACCCCGTCGCGTACGCCCAGATCTCGCGCGGCAACGACGCGTACGCCTTCGAACTGGTGATCCATCCCCACCACCGCTACGAGATGGCCACGATCGGACCCGAGTTGATCGAGGCGGCGATCGAGGTCGTGGCATCCGACGGCGGCGGCCATGTGAACTGGTGGGTGTTCGAGCCGACGTCGGCCCACACGACGCTCGCCGACAACGCCGGCATGCAGCGGGGCCGGATCCTGTACCAGATGCGCCGCCCGCTCCCGACCGGTCTCGACGTGACGATCGAGACTCGGGCGTTCGTGCCGGGCGACGACGACGACGCATGGCTCGCAGTCAACAACCGGGCGTTCGCACACCACGGCGAGCAGGGCGGGTGGACGCTCGACACGTTCCGCCAGCGTCAGCAGGAATCGTGGTTCGACGCCGAGGGGTTCCGCGTGTTCGACGCGCTCGACGACGAGGGGCGCCACCGGATGGCAGGCTTCTGCTGGACCAAGGTGCACGAGGCGACCGCCACCGGCGAGGCGGACGTCGGCGAGATCTACGTGATCGCCGTCGATCCCGATTTCCACGGCCGAGGACTGGGCCGTCAACTCACGTTGGCAGGTCTCGACCACCTTGCACGGCGCGGTATCGCCACGGGCATGTTGTACGTCGACGCCGACAACGAACCGGCGGTCCGTCTGTACGAGCGTCTCGGCTTCAGCGTGTACTGCACCAATGCGGCGTTCGTTGCCGACGTCGATGCGGTGAACGTCGAGAATGGAACGCAATGACCTCGACCGAACTCCCCCGGTGGAGCCTCGCCGACGTGCACGACTCGACCGATGCCCGTTCGTTCACCGACGCGCTCGAACGATCGGCCGCCGAGGTCGACCGACTCGTCGCCTTGTTCGACGAACTCGGGATCCGTTCCATCGAACCCCGCCCACCGACCGACGCCGACGGCGACGCCGCAACTCGCGCGCTCGTCGAGATGAACCGAGTGTCGGCCGACGTCGCGGTCCTGCGGGCGTACGCCTACTGCGTCGTTGCCGCCGACTCGCGCGACACACCGGCACAATCAGCGCTCGGCGAGACTCGACGCATCGATGCGGTGCTCCGACCGCTCTCCGCGCGGCTCGCCGACTGGATGGCTGCCCTCGGCGTCGATGCACTCGCGGACCTCAGCGTTGACGTCGACGAGCACCGAGGTCCGTTGACGCGCCTGGCCGCTCGCGCCGAGCACCAGATGAGCGAAGCAGAGGAGCACCTCGCCGCCGAGCTGGGAGTCACCGGCTCGAGCGCCTGGGGGCGTCTGCACAACGACGTCACCTCGCAGCTCACGAGCCGTGTCGAACTGCCGACCGGCGACGAGGTGCTGCCGATGCCGGCGGTGCGTGGTCTGGCCACCGACGCCGACCCTGCAACACGGCGAGCTGCGTACGACGCCGAACTGCGCGCGTGGCCGACGATCGAGGTGCCGATCTCCGCCGCGATGAACGCGATCAAGGGCGAAGCGAACGCGCTGAACCGCCGACGCCGGTGGTCGTCGCCACTCGACGCATCGTTGTTCGCCAACAGCGTCAGCCGTCCGACGTTCGATGCGATGCAGTCGGCGGTGGTTGCGGCACTGCCCGACCTGCGGCGCTGGATGCGAACCAAGGCGGCGCTGCACGGTCACGATCCAGCCGATGGTCTCCCCTGGTGGGACCTCGTCGCGCCACTGCCCTCGATCGACGGCGAGGTGTCGTGGGACGACGGCATCGAGGTGGTTCGCACGGCGTTCTCGGGCTACAGCGACAGGCTGGGCGGGCTCGTCGACCGCGCACTCGACGAGCGATGGATCGACGCCGAACCTCGCGACGGCAAGGCGGGCGGCGCGTTCTGTGCGTCGTTCGTCGACGATCGCTCGCTCGTGCTGCTGAACTGGTCGGGATCGGCCGACTCGACGCAGACGACCGCCCACGAGCTCGGCCACGCCTACCACAACACCACGCTCGCCGGCCGTACGGCGCTGCAACGTCAGCTCCCGATGGCACTGGCCGAGACGGCGAGCATCTTCTGCGAGACACTCGTCGTCGAAGCGGGACTGGCGCGGATGTCAGGACCCCAACGACTTGCCCAACTCGACGTCGATCTCGTCGGCACCAATCAGGTGATCGTCGACATCCACTCGCGGTTCTTGTTCGAGACCGAGGTCTTCGCCCGCCGCCAGCGGCGCACGCTGAGTGCCGCCGAACTGTGCGAAATGATGACCGATGCGCAGGCGACCGCCTATGGCGACGGTCTCGACCAGCGTACGTCGCACCCGTACATGTGGTTGCTCAAGCCCCACTACTACGGCTCGCACTTCTACAACTGGCCGTACACGTACGGTCTGCTGTTCGGGCTCGGGCTGTTCGCCCGCTACCAGACGGACCCGGATCGCTTCCGCGACGGCTACGACGACCTGCTGTCACGCGCCGGCATGGACACCGCCGAGCAGCTCGGTCAGAGCTTCGGCCTCGATGTGACCGACGAGGCGTTCTGGACTGCGAGCCTCGACGTGATCCGTGCGCGCATCGACGACTACGTCGCGCTCGCACGCGAGGTCGGCGGGATCGAGCCGGCGTGAGCACCCGCTACGACCTCACGCGCGACGAGTTGGCGACCGTGCTCGACGGCGAGCCTCGATACCGCCTCGATCAGCTGTGGGAGGGGCTGTACACACAGCTCGCCGACCCGGCCGACATCACCAACCTGCCCAAGGCGTTGCGAGCCCGGCTCGACGCCGAACTCCCCCTGTCGCTCACCGCCGTGACCGAGTCGGTGAGCGATCGCGGCGACACGATCAAGTTCCTGTGGGAACTCGACGGTGGGAGCCGAGTCGAGACCGTGCTGATGCTGTACTCCGACCGGGCCACGGTCTGCGTGAGCAGCCAGGCCGGCTGTGCGATGGCCTGCGGTTTCTGCGCCACGGGACAAGCGGGCTTCACGCGACACCTGACCGTCGGCGAGATCGTCGAACAGGTCGTGCGGGCCTCGCAACGGGCCAGGCAGCTCGAGCGTCGCGTCAGCAACATCGTGTTCATGGGCATGGGCGAGCCGATGGCCAACCTCGATGCGGTGTGGACCGCAACCGAGCGATTCCACGGCGATCTCGGGCTGTCCGCGCGGCACATCACGATTTCGACGGTCGGCATCATCCCGGGGATCCGTTCGCTCGCGGATCGTCCACTGCCGGTCAACCTTGCGGTGTCGCTCCACGCCGCCAACGACACGCTGCGAGACGAGCTGGTGCCGATCAACAAGCGGTATCCGATCGCAGACCTGATGAACGCATGCGAGGACTACCTCGATGCGAAGCACCGTCGCGTGAGCTTCGAGTGGGCGATGATCGACGGGGTCAACGATCGCGACAGCGACGCCCGCGAGCTGGCAACGCTGTGCCGCCGTTTGTCCCCCCACGCCCACGTCAACCTGATCCCGCTGAATCCCACCCCCGGCTACCCCACCACCGGCACGCCGCTGCGCCGGGTCGAGGCGTTCCGCGACCTGCTCGAGTCGCTCGGGGCGAATGCCACCGTGCGCCGCAACCGCGGCACCGACATCGACGCCGCCTGTGGCCAGCTCGCCGCCGGCCAGCCGGTCACGCTCGGCCGTCGTCAGGCGCGTCCTCAGGTGTAGGTGGGGTTGGCGACCGCCAGCTTGTCGGCGACCGCCTCGGCGAGGAGGGTGCGAAGTTCTTCGGCGCGGTCGTCGAATCGTCGTTCACGGATCGCGACCGCCAGTTCGGCGTCGTCGGCGACACCGAGCTCGGCCAGGCGTCGAGCGTGCGCCGCTGCCTGCGCAGGACCGAGTTCGATCTCGCGTTCGACCATCGCCAACACGTTCGACGCGACCCTGGCATGGAACCGCAAGCGTCCGTCGGTGGAAGCGATCACCTCGCGATCGATCCACTCCCGAACCGACTCGAGCAGTTCGATTGCGCTCGGTGCATCGTGCGGCGAACCCACCGTCACCACCGCCCGTCCAGCGAGACCAACAGATCGTGTTCGTTCTCGCACACTCGACGGCCGATGGCGGCCAGTTCGTGGCTCCGTGTCATCCCGTTGAGGTGAACGCTCGCCTGCAAGATGCACATGACGGCCCACTTCCAGGTGCCGAGCACCTCCCACCAGTGCACGGCCACCGGGTCGATCGTGGCGCCACCCGCTGCTTCGTACGCAGCGAACAACTCGTCGTACTCACCGAGGCCGGCGACCGGGGCGCGACCGCCGAACCGCCATGCCTTCACGCACAACCAACCAAGGTCCTCCATCGGGTCGCCGAGGTGAGCGAGTTCCCAGTCGATGACGGCGCGCAACCCGTCCGGGCCAACGATGACGTTGCCGAGTCGGAAGTCGCCGTGCACGACGCACACGCGCTCGGACGCCGGGCGGGTGTCGACCAGCCAGTTGCGGACCAGTTCGAGCACCGGATGCGCCTGGCCGAGTGAGTCGAGAACGTCCGTGTAGTACGCGAGTTGGTCGGTGGCCTCGAGACCTTCGACGCCCGACGTGTCGAGGGCGTGGATCTTCGCCAACGCATGCCCGAAGTCGGCGGCGAGTCGAGGTCGCGCCGTGGCGTAGTCGTCGTCGCGCTGAATCTTTCGGGCAATGGTCTCACCGTCGATCGCCTCGAGCACCATGAACGCCATGCCATCGTCTCGCCGCCGGGCGTCGATCAGCTCCGGCACCGGCACACCACCGCGCCGGGCAGCGCGGACGACGCCGGCCTCGATGAGCATGTTGCGTTGGTCGCCGGCGCGTTGGCGTTGCAGGATCAACGCTCGATCGTCGGCCGTGAATCGCCAGGTCTCCCTGGACGCGCCACCCGACAGGCGATGCAGGTCACGGATCTCGGCGTCGTCGAGCAGCTGCGACAGCATCGTCGAGAGTTCGGTGCCCACCGCAGAGGTCTCCATCGGCTGCAGGCTAGGTGGCGGTGCCGTGTCGCTCAGCAACCGGCGACGCGCACCGACGGGGTCGGATTGACAGCGAGTCCGCCACCGGGGTGGACCTCGAAGTGCAGGTGCGGTGTGCCGGTCGCGTTGCCGGTGTCGCCGTTGTAGCCGATCACCTCGCCCTGGGTGACCCGTCGACTGGCGCCCTCGTACGACGAGAGGTGTGCGTAGTAGTAGCGGTTGCCGTTGTCGCCGACCAGCGACGCTGCGTTGCCGCCGAGGCGGTTCTGCTTGAAGTTGATCACGCCGCTCACCACGGCATAGATCGGCGTTCCCATGGGTGCGAGCATGTCGACGCCCTCATGGCTACGACCACCGGAGCGTGGAGCCCCCCAGCTGTCGCCGTAGGCGGAGCCGTTCATCGGGCACAAGATCGCATCGATGTAGACCTCGCCGTTGACGACGCCGATCGGAACGCTGCCTGCCCCGCCCGTCCCGGTGCGACCGCCGCTGGTGCCGCCCGAGGCACCCGACGATCGAGGCGCACTTCGCGCACCTGCATCGGCCGCGATCGCTGGATCGCCATCGACATCACCATCGGGATTGGCGTTCGGGTCGGCGTCGGCAGCAGCGACAGCGTCGGCGGCCGCCTGCGCCGCCGCGATGCCCGGGTTCGGCTGAGCGCGGGCGGCGGCTTCTGCGTTGCGCAACTCGATCTCCTCGAGGAACGCCAGGTTGGCAGCCTGTTGTTCGGCGAGCGCCTGGCGAACGGCTTCGTCGGTGAGCCGCTGTTCCTCGATCTCCCGCAGACGCTGCACTTCGGCTTCCGCCTCGTCCTGCAGCGTCGTGAACAGGTCCTGTTGATCCTCGATCGCCTGTTGCTGGCGGGCGAGTTCGTTCTGCTGGTCGTTCAACTCTTTCTGCGCCGCTTGGAACTCGTCGATCGAACTGCTGCCGGCGTTGGTGACGACGTCGACCAGGACGTCGGCTTGCACCTGGTCTTTGGGGGCCTGCAGACCGGTGAGTAGCGGAATCCCTTCGGCGCCGCTCGTGGCGAATCGAGCGACCGCCACCGACTGGACGTCGCGACGGAGCTTGTCGACTCGCTGTTCGAGTGCGTCGGCCCGACGTTGCATCCCGACGGCTTCATCTTCGAGCACCTCGAGGTCCGACTGGGCCTGGAAGTAGGCCTCGGCGGCCGCGTTGGCACGGTCGCGAGCGGCTTGGATCTCGCGAGCCGCCTGCCGGGCTGCCTCGTCGCTCGTCTGCGCGGTCGCCCCGGTCGGTACGACCGCCGCGACGGACACCGAGACGGCGAACGCCGCGACCAGCGCGGCCACGATGCGGCCAATGCGACCGAGACGGACCCGGTGGCGAGCGCGACAGCGCGTGGGGTCGTCGTGCGAGGAGGAGATGGGCGAGATGGTAGTGGGCATTGCCGTTGGGTCACCGGCACTGTCGAGCCGGCCACTTCCTTCTTCGTCACCGAATCGTCACCACTTGATCATTGGTTGAAGAACTGGAGCTACCCCGACCGGGCCAGGAGGTCACGCAGTGCGGCGGCGCCGCGCTCGACGTGGTCGTCGAGTACCCGTTGGAGCACCGCTCCAGTCCACAGGTTGCCGCCGTAGGTGAGCGTCATGGTGAGCCTGACCTCGCCGCCGTCGACCTCGTCCGCATCGAGCGTCGCAGCCAGAACCCACGGCGAATGGCGCCGGCCGTCGACCTCGACACGTTCGAACACGACCCGATGCTCGGGGTCATGGACCGTGCGCACCATCCGGAGTCGCTTGGACCGCGCGAACGGCCCGACCTGCGCCTGGAGTTCGACGTTCCAGGTCCGATCGCCCTCGGTCGGTGACACCTCCTCGACGTCGTGCACGAGGTCCATCCACGCCGGATACGCACCGAGATCGTCGACCAGCGCAAACGCCCGCTGAGCGGGTCCTGGGACCATGGTCTCTCGTTCGATCCGCATGAACTGGAGGTCCCGTTGTCACTCAGCGGGGCGGTCAGCCGTACGGAACGCTCGCGACAGCAGCGGGCTTCGCGCGGACAGCAGCCCGTCGAGATCGTCGGCTTCGTCGAACGACGGCGTCCATGGCCCCACGTCAGCGACGTCGTCGAGATCATTGGCATCGGCGCGGGCGGACACCGCCTCCACCGGCACATCGGCGGCGGGAGCAACGTCGGTTCCGAGCTGGAGTTGTTCGCCATCCGGCACGGCGCGAATCGGACGCGACACCCGTGAACGCGGCGAGGGGGCAGGCAGCGGCGGGCGGAAGAGGTGCAGTTCGGGGTCGCGTAGGTCGTCGAGCGTCCACCCACGCGGCACGACCATCGAGTCTGCATGGCGCAGACACAGGACCGATGCCTCGTGCTCGATCGGATCGGGCAGCACGGCGATCCAGAACACGAGATCCTCGGGTCGCATGCCGTAGATCACCGACGCCCGATCGGAGCAACCGGGGCGTCCGCAGAGGCGTTCCATCGACGGCGACACTAGTCGTCGGCGACGGCGCCACGTCGGAATGAGATCCTGCGGGCCGACAATGCGTCGCGCACCGCTGACGGTGCGCCATGATTGGCGCCAACATCACTTCATCCGAGGGAGGACCTCATGATTCGACTGCTCATCCGCGTTGGAATTGCGTTACTCGGCGCTGCGATCGGCTTGATCGTGGCGGCGATCGTGCTCGGCGACGACATGTCGCTCGACGGTCCTGCGTTCGTCCTCGCTCTCGTCATTTTCGTGGTGTTGACCGCCGTGCTCGAGCCGCTGATCGAGAAGATCGGCGACGAACACATGTCGATCATCGCCATGTTCAGTTCCCTGATCACGACATTCCTCGCGCTGTTGATCACCGAGCTGGTCTCCGACGGGCTGACCATCTCAGGTGCGACGACCTGGTTACTCGCCACGCTCATCGTGTGGGCCTGCACCGCGCTGGCCACCTGGATCCTGCTGCGGATGTTCATCAAGAACGTCCGCGAGAACCGCTAGTTGCGACTGGGCGATCGGAGCAGGGGAGAATAAGGGGGGGAATAGGTGTCGAGGTGTCACGCGGTCACGCGGAGCACGATGGCGTCGCCCTGGCCGCCGCCGCCGCACAAGGCCGCGGCGCCGATACCACCGCCGCGTCGGGCGAGCTCGAGCGCGAGGTGCAGGGTGATCCGGTTGCCGGACATCCCGAGGGGATGGCCGACGGCGATCGCTCCGCCGTTGACGTTGACGATGTCCATGGAGATCCCGAGGTCGTCAGCCGATGCGACGCCGACGGCGGCGAAGGCTTCGTTGATCTCGAACAGATCGACGTCACTGACCACGAGTCCGGCCCGGTCGAGCGCCGCCTTGATGGCTCGTGACGGCTGGTGCAGAAGCGAGGCGTCAGGTCCGGCGACCTGGCCGTAGGCGACGATCTCTGCGAGTGGAGAGACACCGAGCCGTTCAGCGACCTCTGCGGTGGTGATGACCATCGCGGAGGCGCCGTCGCTGATCTGGCTGGCGTTGCCGGCGGTGATATGGCCGTGGGTGTCGAACGCGGGACGCAGACGTGCGAGCGACTCGATCGTGGTCTCACCTCGAACGCCTTCGTCGTGGCCGACGATGACGGCGTCACCGCGGCGCTGCGCGACGGTCACCGGAACGATCTCGTTCGCAAACAGCCCGTTGCGCTGCGCAGCGTCGGCGCGACGATGGGACTCGGCAGCCATCGCATCCATGTGCTCACGCACCAACCCGTGTGCCTGGGCGTACTTCTCGGTGCCCTCACCCATCGCGCACTCGTCGAACGCGCAGTACAGGCCGTCGTACATCATCGAGTCGATGAGCACCCCGTCACCGATGCGGTAACCCGCTCGCGCTCCGGGGAGAAGGTGCGGGGCGTTGGTCATCGACTCCATGCCGCCGGCCAGCACGATCTGTGCGTCACCGGATCGGATGCGGCGGTCGGCCTGGTAGATCGCGTCCATCCCCGACAGGCACACCTTGTTGACGGTGGTGGCCGGCACCGACATGGGGATCCCGCCGTCCACGGCAGCTTGGCGGGCGGTGATCTGGCCGGCACCGGCCTGGAGCACGTGTCCCATGTAGACGTACTCGATCTGCTGTCCGGAGACACCGGCGCGCTCCAGCGCTGCCTCAATGGCGAATCCGCCGAGCTCTGCAGCGGAGAATGACGCGAGCGAACCCGACAGCTTGCCGATCGGGGTGCGGGCACCGGCCAGGATGACGATGGGTGAAGACGACATGGGTGACTCCTCGGGAATTCGATTCGGGACCACTTCGGCGCGACTGATGGTTGCTCGCCCCTCTGGCTCCAGTGTGACGCCGGCGCTCCCACAGGCCAGAGCACAACGTCCTGGCCTGATACATCCGGCGTCGGGATCTGGTGCTCCGTTGTGGTCGGGTGGGTCGAGGGCCCTCGCTGTTATCGTGCATCGTCGAATGCCGATGGAGGAGTGGACATGGTGAACGAACGGGCGCCCGATACCCGGCCAACCGAAGCGGTGGTGGCCCGCCTGTCGGGGCTCGACCGGTTCTTGCCGGTGTGGATCGGCTTGGCGATGGTGGTGGGGATTGCGCTGGGCAAGGTGTTCACCGGCCTCGACGACACCTTGGATTCGGTGAAGATCGACACGGTCTCGCTCCCGATCGCGATCGGACTGTTCGCGATGATGTATCCGGTGCTCGCCAAGGTGAAGTACCGCGCGATCGGCACGGTGATCGAGCGGCGATCGCTGGTGATGTCGTTGGTGCTGAACTGGTTGATCGGGCCATTGCTGATGTTCACGCTCGCCTGGCTGCTGTTGCCCGACCTGCCCGAGTACCGCACCGGGCTCATCATCGTCGGCCTCGCCCGCTGCATCGCGATGGTGCTCATCTGGAACGACCTCGCGTGCGGGAGCCGAGAGTTGGCGGCGGTGCTCGTGGCGATCAACTCGCTGTTCCAGATCGCCGCCTACGCCCTGCTCGGCTACTTCTATCTCGAGCTGCTGCCCGGCTGGCTCGGACTCGACTCCGACGGCATCGACGTCACCGTGTGGGAGATCACCAAGTCGGTGTTGATCTTCCTCGGCATCCCGCTGCTCGCGGGGTTCCTCACCCGAACCATCCTCGAACGCCGCAAGGGCACCGAGTGGTACGAAGAGGTGTTCCTTCCCCGCATCGGACCGATCGCGCTCTACGGGCTGCTGTTCACCATCGTGGTGCTCTTCGCCCTCCAGGGCGACGCCATCACGAACGCCCCGTTCGACGTCGCCCGCATTGCCGTCCCGCTGCTGATCTACTTCGCGCTGATGTGGACCGGTTCGTTCGCCGCTGGGCTCAAGATGGGCTTCCCGTACGACCGCAACGCCTCGATCGCGTTCACCGCGACGGGCAACAATTTCGAACTTGCGATCGCCGTTGCGATCGGCGTGTTCGGTGTGTCGTCGGGCCAGGCCCTCGCCGGCGTCGTGGGACCACTGATCGAAGTCCCCGCCCTCGTCGGCCTCGTGTACGTGTCACTGTGGGCGCGCCGGCGCTACTACCCGAGCGACGCCGCGATTGCCGCACCCGTCACCGAAGGAGCGCAACCATGATCGCCACCTCGGCCACTCCCCCGACGAACCAGTCCACCAGCAGCGCAGAATGCTGCATTCCGACCCCGGTCGACACACTGGTCCCGCCCCCGGATGACGAGACCCTCGCAGCGATGGCCAAGGCGGTCGCCCACCCGGCCCGCTTGGCAATCCTGCAGCTGCTCACGCACCGCGAGACCTGTGCCACCGGCGACGTCGTCGCCGAACTCCCACTCGCCCAATCCACCGTGTCCGAACACCTCCGCATCCTGCGCGAAGCCGGCCTGATCCAGGGCGAGATCGAAGGGCCACGAACCCGCTACTGCGTCAACGCCACCGGCCTCGCCATCCTCAAAGCCGGCATCAACGCACTCTGACGGCCGGCCCGCTCCGGCTTCAGTCCGTGGGCGCGTCCAGGAGTGACGGCTCGTAGTCCGGTGGGATCTCCAGGTCGAGCAGCTGCAGGATCGTCGCCGCGACGTTGGCGAGCCCTGCGGCGGGCAGGTCGGCGCGCAGGTGAATCGGGTTTCCGCCGTACTCGCATGCGGCGAACATGACGGGGTTGAGTGAGTGCGCCGTGCGCAGCTGAGGTTGGCCGTCGTCGCTCGTCAGCGGCATGCCCTCGCCATTGCGCTCGACTTTGTCGTCGGCGTTGCCGTGATCCGCGGTGACGAGCAGACAACCCGACGCGGCTGCGACGGCGTCCGCGATTCGGCCAATGGCGAGGTCGACGCTCTCGACCGCAATACGAGTCGCGGCGATGTCGGCGGTGTGACCGACCATGTCTCCGCCTGCGAAGTTCATCCTGATGAAGCCGAACTCGCCAGAGCGCACCGCCTCGATCGCGGCGTCGGCAGTCTCGGCCGACTTCATCCAGGGTCGCTCGTCGAAGGGGACGAGGTCAGAGGGGATCTCGACGTAGGTTTCCAATTGGTCGTCGAACTTGCTGGATCGGTTCCCGTTCCAGAAGTAGGTGATGTGCCCGAACTTCTGCGTCTCCGCTCCCGCCCACTGGGCGATGCCCGCAGACGCGATGATCTCGCTGACCGTCGTGTCGACCGACTCGGGCTCGACCAGATACGACGCGGGAGTGTTCGTGTCACCGTCGTACAACGCCATCCCCGCGAAGTAGACGTCGGGAACGCGGTCGCGGTCGAACTTGTCGAATTCCGGTCCCGCCTCGAACGATTGAGACAACTCGATGGCACGATCGCCGCGGAAGTTGAAGACGACCACGGCATCGCCGTCGACGATCGAGCCGACCGGTTGCCGGAACTCGTCCACCACGGTGAACGCAGGGAGAAGCTGATCGCTGCGCACACCCGTCGACCGACCCCACTCGAGGCCCGACACCAGATCCGGCACCGGGTGTGCCGTGCCGAGGACGTGGGCGCGCCAACCGGCCTCGACGATGCGCCAGTCGGCTCCATAGCGGTCCATGGTGGTGACCATGCGCCCCCCGCCGGATGCGAACTGGATGTCGAGGTCGGGGTACTTGGCGATCTCGTCCGCTGTGCGAGTGATGTAGCGCTCGGCGGAGGGATCGGGGACATCGCGTCCGTCGAAGAGCGCGTGGATTCTGATCGTCGAGATCTGGTCCTCGGCCGCTTGCCGCAGGATCTCGAACAGGTGGCTGATGTTCGAGTGAACGTTGCCGTCAGACAACAGACCGATCAGGTGGAGCGTCCCACCGCCGGTGCAGCGGTCGACGATCTGCCGCCATGCGTCCGACTTCCAGATCGAACCGGACGCGATGGCGTTGTCGATGCGCTTTGCGCCCTGATCGAAGATGCGTCCCGCACCGAGGATGTTGTGGCCGACCTCCGAGTTGCCCATGTCCGCATCCGAGGGGAGCCCCACGGCGGTTCCGTGTGCCTTGAGTGTTCGGCACGACTCGGAAGCCAACCGATCGAGATTGGGCGTGTTCGCGAGTGCGACCGCATCGAAGGCGTCACCCTTGCCCACGCCGATGCCGTCCATCACGACCAGCACGAGTGGACGGTCGCGACCCAACTGACTTCGGGAGCTCATGCAGTTCTCGTTTCCTCGCAGGTGTGAGACCGCCGCGTGACCGGCGGTCGGCTGGGCAGGACCGCCAGTCTACGGTCCCGCACCGCCGCCCGATCGCGTACGGCCGCCGGCGCCGTCGTCAGCGGCAGCAGCCGGCGGAGGAGCCGCTGGTGCTGGACACGACGGTGTTGGCGAGCTGTTCGGTGTCGCCGTTCTTGACGTACCACTCCCAGCGATTGCCGTCCGGGGCGTGGACCCAGGTCTCGGTCTTCTCGGCGTAGCAGCAGATGGTGTCGTCGACGCCGGTGGTCTCGAGTCCGGAGTCGGCGAGGCGGGTTTCGGCAGCCACGACCTCGGCGGCGGTCTCGGTCTCGACGCCGAGGTGGTTGATCGAGCCGGTCGGACCGGCACCCTCGAACAGCACGAGCTTGAGCGGCGGGTTCTCGATCGCGAAGTTCGCGTAGCCGGGCTTGGTCTTGGCCGGTTCGGTACCGAACATCTTGCTGTAGAACTCGATCGCCTGATCGAGGTCGTCGACGTTGAGGGCGAGTTGCAGACGCATGGGTGGACTCCCGGGTTTGATGGATGGGGTGATGGATGGGTCGATCGGTGGTCCGAACAACACTTTGACAGTGATCAATACGTTAGCAGCACGCATCGAAATCTGTCAATATGTACTTCGTGGATTCCCCGAGCGTCACACCTGAGGCGTGTTGCACCCCCTTGCTGCGGTCAGCACTCGACGAGGAGCAGGCGTCGGAACTGGCCGAGGTCCTGAGAGCGCTCGCCGACCCGGTGCGATTGCGACTCGTGTCGATCATCGGGACGGCCGAGTCGGGCGAGGTGTGCGCGTGCGACCTGCCGGTGTTGGTCGATCGCACACAACCGACGGTCAGCCATCATCTGTCGTTGCTGGTCCGAGCGGGGGTACTCGAACGCGAGCAGCGCGGCAAGTGGGCGTGGTTCCGTCTCCGGCCGGAGCGACTGGCCGCTGTGGGTGACGCCTTGGTGAACACAGGGTGAACTCTTTCAAACCATATTGATTCAACTTTCTCTGAGCGTCTATCGTGGCGACCATGGGGTATTCGGAGGTTGTCGACTCGGTGGCCGATCGTTCGGCCGTGCACGCCGCGTTGGGCGAACCGGTCCGCCTGGCGATCGTGGAAGACCTCGCCGTCAGCGACCGCTCGCCGAAGGAACTCGCCGCTCGGTTCTCGGTGCCGACCAATCTGCTCGCGCACCACCTCGACGTCCTCGAAGGTGTGGGATTGATCGAGCGGTTCGTGTCGGCAGGCGACCGCCGCCGCCGCTATGTCCGCCTCGTCCCAGCACCGCTCGCCCGCCTCGGCGTGGCGACGGCACTGCCCGCGGGTCAGGTGTTGTTCGTGTGTAGTCACAACTCGGCGCGTTCGCAGCTGGCAGCAGCGTTGTGGACAGCTCGGACCGGCGCGGTGGCGACGTCTGCGGGCACGCATCCCGTCGATCGCGTCCATCCCGAAGCGGTCGCTGCGGCGTCGCGCGCCGGGTTGGACCTGAGCCGCGCCGAGCCCCGCATGTTCGGGGCCGCCGGACAAGGCGAGCTCGTCGTGACGGTGTGCGACCAGGCGCACGAGGAACTCGTTCCCGAACCGGGTTGGTGGCACTGGTCGCTGCCCGATCCGGTCGAGGACGGCCGCGCTGCGGCCTTCGACGCAGTGATCAACGAACTCGACGACCGCATTCGCGCCGTCGCGAACTGAGCAGAAGGAACCACCGATGACCGACGACCGGGTCCACCTGACGACCGAGCAGATCATGTTGATCCGCCAAGGGGCGCAACGCTTGCTCGACCAGTTCGAGGGCACGTTCAACATCGAGACGATCGAGCGGTACATGCTCGACTCCCAGGAGTTGCTGCATTCGAAAGCGAAGTTCACGCAGTGGCTACCGCTGCTGATCGAGCGGCTCACCCGTGATCGGCTCCGGGCCCTGGAGCGACTCGAGCTCGGAGCCGACGCCAGGCCGGCTGTCTTGTTCCTGTGCGTCCACAACGCCGGGCGTTCGCAGATGGGAGCAGGCTGGTTGCGGCGACTTGCCGGTGGTCGGGTCGATGTGTTCTCTGGCGGGACCGACCCGGGCATCGCGATGAACGACGTCGTGGTGGCGGCGATGTCCGAGGTCGGAGTCGACGTCGCCGCGGAGTTGCCGCAGCCGTGGACCGACGAGATAGCCCGCTCCGTGGACGTCATCGTCTCGATGGGCTGCGGTGACGCGTGTCCGGTCTTTCCGGGCAAACGCTACGAGGACTGGGATCTGCCGAGTCCGTCAGGGCAGCCGATCGAGGTGGTGCGCGAGATCCGCGACGACGTCCGCAACCGCGTCGAAGCGTTGATCGCGTCGCTCGGACTCGACGTGGCCGCAACGGCCGGGCAGCGATGAGTACGCGGGTCGGAATCAACGGATTCGGCCGCATCGGTCGACTCGTCGTGCGAGCGCTACGCGAGCAGGGCGACCTCGAACTCGTACACGTCAACGAGCCGTTCGCCGACGCCGCGACGGCGGCGCATCTGTTGGAGTTCGACACCGTCCACGGACGGTATGGCGGATCCGTTTCGGTGAGCGACGGTCAGTTGGAGATCGACGGCGCGGCGGTCGGCTACTCGTCGATCGCATCGCCGGGCGAGGTGCCGTGGGCAGCCGCCGACGTCGACATCGTGCTGGAATGCTCTGGCAAGTTCCGCACTGTCGAGTTGCTCGCACCGTACTTCGATCGCGGGATACGCAAGGTGATCGTCGCCGCACCGGTCAAGGACGACCGCGTGCTGAACATCGTGATGGGCTGCAACGACCATCTCTACGACGCGGCCGTCCATCACGTGGTGACGGCGGCGTCATGCACGACGAACTGCCTCGCCCCGGTCGTCAAGGTGCTGCACGAGCAGATCGGGATCGAGCGCGGCGTGATCACCACCATCCACGACGCCACGAACACCCAGGTCGTGGTCGACGCACCCCACAAGGACCTTCGTCGGGCACGCTCCGCGCTCAACTCGCTCATCCCGACCTCGACCGGCTCCGCGACAGCGATCACGATGATCTACCCCGAACTCACCGGCAAACTGAACGGAGTCGCCGTGCGGGTTCCGTTGCTGAACGCGTCGCTCACCGACGCCGTGTTCTCGATGACCCGAGACGTCACCGTCGAGGAGATCAACGCGCTCCTACGCGACGCGGCCGACGGCGACCTGAAGGGCATCCTGGGGTTCGAGGACCGGCCGTTGGTGTCGGCCGACTACACCAACGACACCCGATCCGGTGTCGTCGACGGCCCGTCCACGATGGTCGTCGACGGGCGCATGGCCAAGGTGCTCATCTGGTACGACAACGAGTACGGCTACGCATTCCGCATGGCCGACCTGGCCGCAAAGGTCGCCGACAGCATCGAGTCCCGACCTTGAATCGGAATCCGACGTGAAGCTCCGCAACTACGTCCTGGTCACCGCCGGCTACTGGACGTTCACGCTGACCGACGGCGCGTTGCGGATGCTGGTGTTGCTCTACTTCAACGAGCTGGGCTACTCCCCCGTCGCGATCGCCTTCCTGTTCCTGGCCTACGAGTTCATGGGGATCGTCACCAACTTGATCGGTGGTTGGGTCGGCGCCCGTACCGGGCTCAACCGAACGTTGCTCATCGGACTCGGGTTGCAGGTGATCGCCCTCGTGGGTCTCACGTTCCAGAACCCGAGCTGGGCCGAGTGGATCTCGGTCGTGTTCGTCATGAGCCTGCAAGCGCTGTCCGGGGTGGCCAAGGACCTCACGAAGATGAGCTCGAAGAGCGCGGTCAAGTACATCGCCGGCGAGGGCGGCCTGTTCCGGCTGGTGGCGCTCCTCACCGGTTCCAAGAACGCGCTCAAGGGCCTCGGCTTCTTCCTCGGCGCCGTGCTGCTCTCGTGGATCGGCTACGACGCAGCACTGTGGTCGATGGCCATCATGGTCACCGTGGTCCTCGTCGCCATCGGCGTGCTCTTGGACGAGGACATCGGTCGGGCAAAGGTAAAGCCTCCGCTGCGGTCGATCCTGTCGAAGTCGATGGCGATCAACCGCCTGTCGGCCGCCCGCTTTTCCTCTTCGGGTCGCGCGACATCTGGTTCGTGGTTGCGCTTCCGATCTTCTTCGCCGACGAACTGGGCTGGCCCTCCGGGCGGATCGGTGCATTCCTCGCCGCATGGTTGATCGGGTACGGCGTCGTACAGTCATCCGCACCGCGCCTGCTGCGTCGGTCGACCGCCGGCGCCGACGCCGAGATCGGTGCCGCGCGGACCTGGTCCTTCGTGCTCGGCATCGTGTCGATCGCGATGGCGGTCGGCGTGGCGCTCGACGTCGCGGTCACCCTGGTGGTCGTCGGGGGTTTGATCGTCTTCGGCGTCGTGTTCGCGATCAACTCGTCGCTGCATTCATACCTGATCCTGGCCTATTCCCAGGGTGACGACGTGTCGCTCGACGTCGGCTTCTACTACTCGGCCAACGCGGCCGGACGCCTGGTCGGCACCCTGCTGTCCGGCGTGCTGTACCTGTGGGGCGGTCTCGACGCTGCGCTGTGGGGATCGGCGACGTTCGTGGTCATCACGTGGATGCTCACGTTGCGACTTCCGCCGCTGACGCCGAGCGATCAGCACGGCCCGGTCCCCTCGATCGCACGCTGAAGGTGATCAGCCGTTCAGTGGCCGACGGTCACGAATCTGCGCCGAGCACGAAGGCCCGAGACGAACAGTTCTTCCGGACGCACGCCAGGCCCGTCTTCGGATCGACCCCGCTCGGCAAGCTCGACCGAACCGCGCTCCGTGCCTGGGTCGCCGACCTCGGGTCGCCCGATGCGCAACCTCACACCCGCCACCATCCACCGTGTGGTGCAACTGATGAACAAGTGCGTGAACGCTGCGTTCGAGGACCGCCTCATTGCGCACAACCCCGTCACCAAGCTCCCGCTCCCGCGAATCGAGCGTCGGGAGATGCGATTCCTCGACACCGACGACATCTGGAAGCTCGCCGATGAGATCGACGAGGCGTACCGATCCTTGTGTTGCTCGGAGCGTTCGGCAGGCCTGCGTCTCGGCGAGATGCTCGGCCTGGGATGGAAGCGCGTCGATCTTCTCCGACGACGAGTCGACATCGCCGAGACAGTGGTCAGCATCGGCGGCCACATCACCTTCGGACCACCGAAGACAAGAGCCGCAGTCCGAACGGTGCCACTCCCCTCGTCGTCTGCGACGAGCTGTCACGTCGCGCCACTCCCCAGTCGACCCCGAAGGCCTGGTCTTCAAGCATCCACGATCTCCGGCACACCGCCGTCTCGCTCTGGGTCGCCGAGGGAGCCAACCCCAAGCACGTCGCTGCGATGGCCGGGCACACCTCGGTCTCTGTCGTGTTGGATCGATACGGCCACCTGTACCCGCAGCAGGACGACGAACTGATGCAGCGACTCGCCTCTCGCGCCGGCGTCCCGCACGTTGGCCTTGGTGGCGGGTGATTTTGGCCTCGGTCGATTGGTGATGGACGGGACCAGGAGATGAGTCGTGACCCGTGGTTGAAACAGCTCCGCATTGCTGGCGCTGACACCCGATCTGTCGAGGAGGTGCTGGCAGGCGATGTTCCCGCCGACGGACTCCAACACGCCGGCAGTGCGCTGTTGCGCGTTGAGCGCTCGGACGTTCTCGTCGCAAGCGCTCGTCGACTGACCGAGACATTGGGTCAACGCGCCTGGGTCGGCGACGCCGAACTGATCGTGGAGCTCGAGCACTACGTCGACCGCACCGCGTATGATCTGACGACGTTGCCCGTCGCCCTCGACGAACTCGGCGAAGTACTCGACCAGTCGGGCGGTAGCGACTCCTTCATCGACCTGACCGACGGAACGTTGTGGCCGGCGCAGCTGTTCGATGTCGATCAGGGTCCGCCGGACTTCGACCCACAGTCGGATCGGTGGCTGCTCGTGGTCGGCCTCGGGTCAGGCCCTGCATACGACGCGATGCAGCGATTCGTCGCGACGATCGAGCAACCGGATCTCGCATTGCGTCTCGGCGATGCGCTCGCGGGGTCTGGTCCATTCCGCCGGTTCCAGACCGAACTGAGCCGGCACGAGGACCAATACACGCGCTGGTACCGGTTCCGTGACGATGCCCGCTTGGGCCGAGCGCGCTGCTGGCTCGCCGACCACGGCTACCGCTCCAGTCATCATCTGTGACGAACGGGCTTGGCCGACCGGACAGCGCCTCCAGGCAGTTCGACTGTGAGGTGCGAGTATGTCGCGATGGCTCGACCTCCGGTCACCTGCGCCGTCTGCCACTACTTGCGAGTGGAGGGCTCGTTCAGCGACTCGGGCGACATCTTCATCTGCAGCGAATGCCAAGCCAACGCCAAGAAGCTCCTCGAGATCCAAGACCGCATCTGGGCCGAGATCGTCGACACGGGCGAATCGACCGAGGGCACAGAGAAGTCGCCGGATTCCTGACCGAGCGTCTAGCAGTCGAGTTCCGTGTCGATGTGCTGCCCGAGGCGAAGGCGCACCCGCTCGAGGAACTCGGCAGGGACCTGGTCCAGATCGGTGACGACACTTTCGTCGAAGATCGCTTGCTGCTCGGCTGGGCTCAGCTTCTCGAGTTCGGCGGCAGTCACGACCTTCCCGGGCATCGATCAATTCTATCTCCCGAGCAGGTCTCGACGGCGCCGTGCGGCGCGTTACGGCGCTCCCGTTATGTGCGGCATGGCAGTCACCACCGGTGCGCAGGTTTGCCGGTTATGCGCTAGCGAGGCGAAGCGCGCCTCGAACATTCTGAGCGCCCCGAGTTGAGTCTTGGCGGGCACAGCGCTTGTCGCAGCGAACCATGGGCAGCTTCGGTGGAATGAGCGTCGAGTCCGAGCCATGCATCAGGCTGCTCGCCTGCTTCAGACGAACGGTGTTGTTCCCAAGGCGATGATGGCTGGCGGCTGGCTCCCCCGATCGCCCTGTCATTCGGCTTGCTGAGCATCGAACGATTCGCGGGCCGCCTGGATGTCGGCGAGGATCTCCTCGATCGGCTTGGTCTGGTCGGCCCAGTCGATCATCCCCTGCCAGAACGGGCCGGGGACGTACTCGTCGGTCCACGTCGAGAACTCGAGCGGCATCAGATCGGAGGCGCCGATGCGCCACCTACCGTCGTTCAAAGCCTGGATGTTCTCCTCGTGGATTCGCACCCGAACGTCGACGTTCGGCTGCGCGCGCTGCCCGGTATACGCCGCCGTATCGAACCGACGGTTCAACGAGAAGAACGTCTCTCCGATCGAGTCGACGCCCGCCCAGACTTCTCCCCAACTGGGGCTCGCGATGAACGCTATCAGGGCCCGAACCTCGGGCCGGTCGGTCAACATCGTCGCTCGGATGATGCCGGCGCTGATCGGTGGCGTGTCGCCGGCTTCGAGCGGTGGGAGCACGAAGTAATCGACGTCTTCACCCAACTCACCAGAACGCGGATCCTCGGGCGGACCGAGGATGTCGACGAGCTGTGACGAACCGTGCGAGAGCCAGCACGGGGGGCCGATGTCGTCGGGAAGTGGGTTCTCGTCCAGCATCCGAAGCGTCGCAAACTGCCAGGGTGACGATCTGATCGAGTCGGTTCCGCCAGCGACGAAGCCTGGGCCGAAGAGCAGCTCCTCGCCGAGCTGCGCGGCTTCCACGATGCGAGGATCGTCGAACGTGATCTCGCCGGCGGCCCATCCGTCGAAGACCTCCGTGCCGGCCACGCGGAGGATGAGTTCATCGAGGAAGTCCCCGCCGGCGAACCCGCTGGCAAACCCCGCCTCCCAGTTGAAGCACCAGGGCTCATGACCGTCGGCGACCATCTGGCTCGACAGTTCGACGAGCTCGTCCCAGGTCGACGGCACCGTGTAGCCGGCTGCATCGAACCGTTGCTTGGGGTAGAACACGAGCCCGGTCGGGTTCGTCTGCATCACGACGCTCTCGAGCTCGCCTGCATCGGACGTCGCTGCATCGACGAGGTGGTCGCCGAAGTCGGAGCGGAGGGTCTCGACGTCGAGGTAGGTGGACAGGTCGACCGCACGGCCTTCCGCCCACGGCGGCGGCGGCGAGAAGAAGCCGACGACATCGGGAGCCGAGGTCAGCCCACCCGTGGCGATGAGCCGAGTGATGTCGAAACCGAGGTTGGGCACCAGCTCCACCTCGATGCCCGTGATCTCGGTGAACCGGTCGACCTCGGCCTGGACTCCTTCGTTGAGCCCGACGGTCGACGCGATGGCGAGGGTCACTCGCGTGCCGGCGAGCTCGCCCTCACCGAACGCCGGTACACCAGGGAGTACTTCGGGAATATTGACGACGTAGTTCTCCAGCCCGAATCGGAGTGGGAGGTCGGGATCGATCGGCGCGGGTTCGGGGCAGCCGAGCTCACTCCCGAGCAGACACTCCTCGGGCGTCAGGCGCCGTGCGGTGGACGACTCGGCCAGTGCGACCAGCTCGGCGGGAGGGAGTGGAAACACGCCGGTCAGCCCGGCTGGCCCGGATCGGATGGTGGCTGTGGCATCGGCCCCGACGGGGTACGCCACCCCTTGTTGTTGGAGCGCCCAGTGCAGCGAGTCGACGGATTCTTCGGTGGCATAGCCGAGGTCGGTGGTGGAGCGAACAGCTTCTATGGCGAAGAGCAGTGCGAGTTCCGGGTCGCGTGTGAGTGCGGCTTCGGACGCGGTTCGGAACTGTTCGGACACGACGATGCTCTGATTCGCGTCGCGAGCTGCCTCCGCTTCGTCGCGAGCGTCCGACGCCTCGTCGCGCGCATCGGAGGCGGCGAGCCACTGGCTGATGCTGAACACAGCGAGCGCCGCGACAAGCAATCCGAGAGCACCGGCGCCAATGAGTTGTCGGCGCCGCTTGCCCGCTTCGCGTTCGGCCTCCGCGACGCGTTGCTCGCGAGCCAACTCTTCGTTTGCGTTCCGGTCGCGCGCTTCTCGGCTCCGGTCGAGGAATGCTTGCTCGGGTGCCGACAGTGAGAGCGTGGTGGCGCGGGCCCATGCGTCGAGCTGGTCGAGTCGGCCATCGCGCAGGAGATAGCCGTCGCTCTCCCCGGCCGTCTGCCACTCGCGCATCGCTTCTGCGAGCCTGCGCTGCTTGCGCACGTCGTCGCGGGCCGCTTCGATCCAGTCGTGGAGTTGCGTCCACTCGGTGAGCAGTGCCTCGTGGGAGATCTCGACGGTCGGCCCACGGGTGACCGGATCGCGGTCGAAGCTGAGGAGTCGATGACGACCGAAGGTCTCGCGGACGGCTCGGAGGTCGTTGCGGTCGAGCCCGAGATCGTCGAGCTCGCTCTGCAGGATGCGCCGGCGCGTGTCGTTCTGGCCGTCGCCGTCGCCGAGGGTGACGAGACGGAGGAACACCTGGCGGGCCGCGTCGGCAGCGCTCGGGTCCAGCCCGGCGAGCAGCCCGTCGGCCCGCTGCACGAGCGCGCCTGACACACCGCCGAGCTCCGCGTAGGCGGTGCTGGTGATGCGGTTGCCCTGACGCCGGTCGAACAGCTCGGTCAACGTGTACTGCAGCAGCGGCAGCGCGCCGGCACGGTCCACCATCTCGCGGACGAGTTCGGCCACCACGGCCGGTTCGAACACCACACCCATCCGCTCGACCGGGCCCGTGACGGCACGCTCCAACTGCTCGGGGGTCATCGGCGTGATCACCTGCGTGCCGTCGTGCAACAGTTCGCCGATGCCGCTGTGGCCGAGCGGCCGGTCGTAGAAATCGGCGCGCAGCGTCAGCACCACCCGCAGGCGGCTGTGCGGTGCGCTCACCGCATGGGCGACGGTGTCGAGGAACTGCTTGGCGATGGCGGGCGACACCTGGGTGAACAGCTCCTCGAACTGGTCGATGACGAGCAGGACCTGAGAACCATCGGCAGGGAGGACTGCGTCGACGGCCTTCTCGAGCCCTGACTCGCCACCGACGAGCAACTCCAACAGCGATGCTGGCGGGTTGACCGCCACGCTGAGGAGGGCGTCTTCGAGCGATTCGAACGGATGTGGCGCCGGCGTCATCTCCACGACGAACCAGCGCTGCGAGTCGGGCAGTGCGCCGCTTCGCAGCGCAGGGAGCAGCCCCGCCTTCACGGCGCTCGACTTGCCGGCACCACTGGGGCCGACCACGGCCACGAACCGGCCGCGAACGCCACTGGACCCGAGTTGCGCGATGAGCCGATCGATCAGGCGCTCGCGCCCGAAGAAGTCGCCGGCGTCCGAGCCACCGAAGGCGCGGAGTCCCTTGTACGGGTTGACGAGCTCGATTCGTTCGTTGCTCGGCGCGGGGTTCTCGCCGGTGAGCGAACGCTGCAGGTCGACTGCGAACGACACGACGTCACCTCTCTGGGCCGATTCGGTTGCCGTGGCTCGGTCGATCACCGGTCGTGCCTCCGCCGACAGAGCACCTCGAATCTGTTCGACGTCGCCGTGCAGGCCGGTGAGTGCCTGCGCCATCACCACGCCGAGACTGAATACATCCGACGACGACTCGACCAGCCCACCATCGAGCTGTTCGGGTGATGCATAGGGGGCACTGAGCGACATCGAGCGCAGCACGTCGCCGGAAGGGCCGGCGTCGTCACCGACTGCGATACCGAAGTCGGAGAGGTACGCATTGCCGTCGTCGTCGATCAAGACGTTCGTCGGTTTGAGATCGCGGTGGGTCACGCCACTGCGATGTGCCGTGTGGAGCGCACCGGCGAGTTGATCGACGATCGCTGACGCCTGTGCCGGCGAGAGGGCGCCGACCTCGAGGCGATCGGCGAGCGTGCCACCCTTCATCAACCGCATCACCAGATACGCCGCATCGGGCTCGCGCCAGAAGTCGTAGAGCGGCACGATGTGCGGATGCTCCAACCGGGCGACGAGACGGGCTTCGGCCTCGAAGCGGCGAATGAACGTCGGGTCGTTCGCGAGTTCCGGGCGGATCACCTTGATCGCCACCTCACGACCGACCGCCGGCTGATACGCCCGATACGCCACGCCGAAGTCGCCGGCACCGAGCTCCTCACGCAGTTCGTACCCACGCACCGACAAACCCGGCGACACGCCCGTCGATGCCTCCGCAAGGCGGGGCGCATCGAGCGACTCGTCGCCCGAGATCATCTGATCGTTCAGGCGCCGAAGTGCCGCCGAAGGGTCGACGCCCAGCTCCTCGACGAGTCGCGCCTTGAGCGACGTGTACGAGCGCAGTGCCTCGGCCTGTCGACCCGACCGATACAACGCGAGCATCAGCTGCCCTGTCAGTTCCTCGCGCAGCGGATGCTGACGGACGAGCGACTCCAGCTCCGACACCAGCTCACGGGATCGGCCACACGCCAAGTCAGCACCGAGACGGGCACTCACCGCCTCGAGCCGCAGCTCTTCGAGCCGGGTGATCTCGGTCTGGGCGAACGGCTCATACGTGAAGTCCTCGAACGCCCGCCCCCGCCACAACGCCAGTGCTTCACTGAGCACGATCGACGCGGCCGCCGGATCGGTCTCGACAAGCGCCCGGCCTTCCATGAACAGCCGCTCGAAACGAATCGAGTCGAGCGACTCCGGGGCGATCTCGGCCAGGTAGCCCGGCGCCCTCGTCAGAATCACCGAGCCGTCGGTGCGCTTCGGCCGATCCGGTTCCAACGCCTTGCGTAGCCCGGACACGTACACCCAGAGCGCATTCTGCTTGTCGCCGGTGGCTTCGTCACCCCAGAGGCCGTCGATGATCTGATCGGTGGACCAGACCTGGTTCGGTGCGCTGAGGAGCAGACCGAGCAGGGCTCGCTGGCGGAACGCTCCGAGATCGACCACGACCCCGTCACGCTCGACCGTCAACTTGCCCAGTACTCGAAACTCCATCAGATCTCTCCCTGCCTCCAGTCCAGACGATTCGCCGACCGGGCACAGACTCCCACGTTTGACTTAGGAGCGACATAAGTCCACATCGCCCCTGTTCAGCTCGCACTTCGGAAGCCGGTGGTCTCAGTTGGCGGACGTCTCGGTGCGTGCCGCCAGTGCGGCGTCGATCTCGTCCTGCACGATGAGATAGGCGGGCCGCAGATCGTCGGTCTCCACAATCACAGCAGCCTCGGCGAGTGCCGCGTCGATCTCGTCCTGGACGATCTGCGCTGTTGGCCGCTGCTCGTCGATCTCGCCATCGAGTTCCGCCGTCGCGGCGTCGATCTCGTTCTGGACGATGAGATACGCCGGCTGCTGAACGACCATGGCGTCGGCGGGGTTGCGCTCGGCGAGCGCAGCGTCGATCTCACCCTGGATGATCGCTGAAGCCGATCGCTGGTTGGTTGCCGGCTCGACGGTGTCGGAGGTGTCGTTGCCGGCGACGACGACGCCGACGGCAGCGGCCGCTGCCAAGGCGATGCCGCCGACGACGAGCATCCAACGACGTCCCTTCCCGGCGGGACGCTCCGGCTGTTCGCCGTTCACGAACGGACTCGTCGGGAGCGGCAAAGGCGTCCGAGTAAGCGTGGTGGTGGTGTCGATGTCGGTGTATGTCAGTTGGTTTGTCATGTCACCAACCTCGACGAGCCGACTTCGCGGCAAATTCGACGGACCTCGGTGGGGCTTACGTGCACTGAAGCGCGGCCGAATCGGTCGACCAAGGTCAGGCAAAAGTGGATGGGTCCAGAGTGACAACATGATCAACCGAGCCACCCGAACCACCCCTGCCAAGCGGACGCGACTCCACCGGCGGACAACCCGACCGACGCTGCTGTCGACCGCTGCGATGATCCTCGCAGCGTGTGGCAGCGGCGGTGGCGTCACGTCGTCCGACGAATCGGCGACCGTCGAGTCGAGCACTGACCCCATGCACCAGACCACGGACGCCTCGCCACCCGAGTCGAGCACCGCACGCACCGGGCAGCGAGTCGCGACGCCGACGGTCTCGATGACGACGATTCGCGGCGAGCACACGCAGGACATCTCGGTCTTCTCACCGAGCGACGCTGAGGGCCCCTCCCGGTCGTCTACGTCTTGCACGGCCTCGCGAACGACCGCCACGACATGGACGGCTTCGCGAACGCACTCGCACGAGAGGGTCTCGTCGTCTTCGTGCCCGACATTCGCACGAGCACGCCCGAGACCTCCGTGAACGACGTGGAGTGCGGATACGACCACACGATGACGAACGCCGCCGACTTCGGAGGTGACGTCGACCGGCCGGTGACGGTGATCGGCTGGTCGTACGGTGCAGTGACGGCGTTCTTCTCGGGTCTCGACGAGCAAGCGACAGGACTGCGGGCGCTCGCACAGGGCTGCGCGCTCGACGCGGCGCGACCCGACGTGATCGTGTCGATCGCAGGTTGCTACACGAGCTGGGACGGCGACTCGGCGCCGATCGACCCCTCCGGGATGGGTTGGGACAACACGGAGGCTTCCATCCTTCTCGTCGCTGGAGAACTCGACATGGCGTGCGACCCCTCGGAATCGGTTGACGCGATCGCTCCGTTCGAGGACGCTGGCTACGAGGTGCGCTACACAGAGGTCGCCGACGCCGACCACGGAGCGATGGTCTTCTTTCCACCCGAGCGATACGGAACGGTCGAAGAACCGACCGGACGAGCGGGTGAGCAGACCATCGGGTTGGTGATCGACGCAATACGCGACGCAACCGAGTAGCCACCATCGCAGCAGACGAGGGCCAGTCCTCCGAGCACATAGCACGCAACCAGCAGAAGCTGCAGAACACGGGCTCCAAGTAGCAGTCCGGATGCAGTCGGGACCCGTTCGAACGGATCCGCGTCGTCGAGCCGTACTTCTCCACCATCGCGACGACCGCGTTGACGGCGACGTCATGACATTCGGCGAAACCTTCGTCACCCGTGAGCGCCCACAGCAAGGACAGCGACTTCGGTGCGGACAACGTCGCGTCATATCCCGCGACTGCCTTGATCGTCCCGGCGCCTGGGACCCAGCCCACACACCCGGTAGTTCGCCATCAGCCTTCGTGAGATAGCCCGTGTAATAGGCAGCGGACACTCCCGCTCCCGCCGCGTGCAACGTCGTCACCCGGATCACGATCGCTCCCACCAGTCCGCGGGCACCTGTCTGAACTTTGAAACAGGAGCGAAGCGACGAACAGACACGGGAAGGGACCTCAGACCTCGAGAGAAAGGGCGAGCTGACCGGACGAGCAGCGGGCCGACGAGCGAGAACTCGAGGGAGCGGCAGGCGGCTGCGACGGGCAGGCAACGGACACGAAGCTGGCGGGGACAGCGAGGCGATACGAACCAGCCTCGAAGACACCGGAGGAGGAGCGGACCTGGACCGCTTCGATCACGCCGAGATCGCTCAGCCGACGAAGGGCGCGAGCGACAGTGTCCTTCGCGGGTCCGAGCGATGCGGCAAGCGAACGGATCGACACTTGGGCGACGACGTGATCGCCGTTGCCGGTCGACACCAGCTCGAGCAACGCCCAACGGGGCACGCGCAAGCACTTGACGCCGAAGCGGATCACCGGCAAGCCCTGAGTTCCACCGGACGCGAGGTAGTCGTTCGCCAGGTCGTACGCGAGCAGTGACCAAAGTCACATCACACCCACCGCCCTGAAGGTCAGGACACGGAGGCCTACGCGTCTGACGTCGGTACCGAGGTGCGAGTCTGAGTGACCTTGGCCGCGTACTCGAGCGCCGCAAGTACGTCGTCGCGCTCGAGGTCGGCGTAGTCCGCCAACACTTCGTCCGTCGTCATTCCGCTGGCCAGCAGGCCCAGGATCATCGACACGGGATAGCGGAGTCCGCTGATGGTCGGCGACCAGTGACAGATCTCCGGGTTCACGGTGATCCGGTCCAGCAACGTCACGACGCCGAAGCTAGCCCTTCGTCCACGCGACAATCGGCGACGTTCAGGGATCGCGGGACGGCCACTCGGAACGTGCTCCGACCCGCCGACCAACACCGAGTCACGACGTGATGTCTGGTGTCGACTCGTGCCGTCGCATCCGTCGCGGGGTGGTACGTCACGATTGATGGCGGGAAATCCTGTGCACCTGGTGTGCACCTGGCGGCTTCGCCGCAACCGGCGGGGTTGAGAGATATGGCCTCTGAGCAGGGCCTACAGGGTGGGCGATGGGAGTCTCGATCTCCCGACCTCCACGGTGTGAACGTGGCGCTCTTCCAGCTGAGCTAATCGCCCCTGAGGGAAACCACAAGTTAGCAGCGGCACTGTGGATGTCACACCAGACCGCAGTGAGCTCATCCGCCGGTGTCGAGCGTGACGCCCACGCACGCGACGCCCATCCCCTGGCGGTCGCGGTGGGCGACGGTCGCGCCGGGACACGACTCGGAGAACGGGACGAACGCTTCGACAACGAGGTCGACGGCGGGGTCCGCGGTGCACGCGACTTCGCGGGCGTCGCCGTTCGGTTCGATCGTGACGCACGACCCGATCTGAATGATGCCGTCGGGGCCACGCGGCTCACCGGGCTCGGTGAACTGGGCCATCACGACGATCCCGATGATCGCCAGCGCCGCGACGAACGACACGGACCGCCACGGAAACCGCGCCGGGCCGAGATGGCTCGGGAACGTCGGCATCGTCGGCGCCGTTGACGAGGTCGGAGGCGTCGATGACGGCGCGGCGGCCGGCCCGCGAGCCGAACCTTGGCGAAGCGATGCGTCGTAGACCGCTCGACGCGCCGAATCGTTCAGCACCCGGTACGCCTCGTTGATCGCCGACATCGAGACAGGGCCGACGGCGCTGCCGCTCGCTGCGGTGCGGTCGGGATGGTGCTCGCGAGCGAGCCGGCGGTAGGCCTCGCGGATCTCGTCGACGCGAGCGGTCGGCGCAACGCCGAGCACGTCGTAGTGGGTCAGGCCGGACACGGTCCGATCACGCTACGGGAGCTGCCGGGTCAATAGCCGGCGTCGACGTCGACGAGTCCGACGAGGTCCTCACCGCGGGCGAAACGCCGCACGTTCTCGGTGACTCGTTGCGCCAGGAGCGGCTTGGCCATCTCGGGCGTGTTGCCCACGTGCGGAGTGATGATGCAGTTCGGCAGCGACCACAGCGGGTGGCCGGCGGGGAGCGGTTCGGGATCGGTGACGTCGAGTGCGGCGCCACCGATCACACCGTTGCGGAGCGCGTCGACGAGATCATCGGTCACGATGTGACGGCCGCGCGCGACGTTGACGATCCACGAATGGTCCTCCATCAAGCCGAACTCGTCAGCCGAGAACATCCCCTCGGTGTCCGGTGTCAGCGCGAGCGCGAGCACGACGAGGTCGGCTCCGGGAAGGGCGTCGGCGAACCGGTCGGCCTCGAGTACCTCGTCGACACCGTCCATCGGCTCGGCCCGATTGCGCACGACCGTGATGTCGCAGTGCCAGGGTTGCAGCAGCCGAACCAGCGATTCCGTGATGCCGCCGCCACCGAGGATCGTGACCCGCCCGTCGAGCAGATTGCGCCCCTGGGGGCCGGACCACTCCGTGGCCTGCGCGTAGGCACCGACATGGCGGAGCCCGGCGATTCCGAGCGCCAGCGCCATCTCGGCGACCGGTTCGGCATAGACGCCCTTGCCGCACGTCCATGTCCGGTCGTGGTCGAGATGCTCGACGAAATTCTCGATGCCTGCGAAGGGAAGCTGCACCCAACGGATGTGGTCGGCGTCGTCGAGGACCTCGCGCAGCGAACCCACGGCTCGGGCATCGGCCCAGACCACCGCTTCCGCGTGCTCCGGGCCGACGAGTTCGCCGCCGCCGGCGATCACCGCATCGGCGAGCCAGTCGGGTCCGCCCGTGGGGCCGAGGTGGATTCGTGGTGCATCGGTGTTCGTCATCTGGCTACGACGGTAGTGGTCGCGACGGCGGCCATGATCGATCAGGCATGATGAGGCCCATGACTGACTCCGCACCCGCCATCCGCACCGTGGGCGTCCCGCGCGAGGTGAAGACCGCCGAGCACCGAGTGGCGATGACCCCCGACGGCGTACGCGAACTCGAACGCTTCGGGGTCCAGGTGCTGGTCGAGTCCGGCGCCGGAGAAGGGGCATCGATCACCGATGCCGACTACGTGGCCGCCGGCGCCGACATCGTGCCGACCGCCGCCGACGCCTGGGCACAGGAGATGGTCGTCAAGGTCAAAGAACCGAAACCCGAGGAGTTCGGCTTCCTGCGTCCCGACCTCACGCTGTTCACCTACCTCCACCTCGCGGCCTACCCGGCGGTCGCTGCGGCGTTGCTCGCGGCGGGCACGACGTCGGTCGCCTACGAGACCGTCCAGTCGGCCGACGGCTCGCTCCCGCTGCTCGCTCCGATGAGCGAGGTCGCCGGTCGACTCGCACCACAGATGGGCGCGCACTTCCTCGAACGGCACAACGGCGGCCGGGGCGTGCTGATGGGTGGCGCACCCGGCGTGCGGCCGGCCAAGGTCGTCGTTCTCGGTGCGGGCAATGTCGGCTGGAACTCGGCGTGGATCGCCGCCGGCATGGAGGCCGAGGTGGTATTGATCGACAAGAACCTCGATCGACTGCGTTTCGTCGACCAGATCCACCGGGGTCGCATCATGACGGCCGCGTCGAATCGTGGCGCCATCGAGCGAGCGGTGGCCGACGCCGATCTGGTGATCGGTGCGGTTCTCGTGGCCGGCGGTCGGGCTCCGATCGTGGTCAGCGACGAGATGGTGCGGGCGATGAAGCCACGAGCGGTCATCGTCGACGTCGCCGTCGACCAAGGCGGCTGCATCGCCACGACCCGCGAAACCACCCACGACGAGCCCACCTATGTCGAGCACGGCGTGGTGCACTACGCCGTCGGCAACATGCCGGGTGCCGTGCCGCACACGAGCACCTACGCGCTCACCAATGCAACGCTGCCGTACCTGCTCGACGTGGCGGTGCACGGCGCGATCGGTGCCGCACGACGCGACCCGGCGATCGCCCACGGCCTCAACACCGTCGGCGGCCAGTACGCCAACGCTGTCGTCGCCGAGTCGCTCGGGGCCACGGCGATCGACGCACTGGCAGCGGGCTGATCACCGGCACGCACATTCCCCTACGGTGGGCCGATGACCCACGTGGCTGACCTCGACCTGCCGTCGATCGACGATCCGAGCCTGAGCGACACGGAGCGACAGGAACTGATCGCGTCGCTGGCCGGCGATCACTGGATGGTCCGCAACGCCATCGGCTACTCGATCCTGCAGTACGCCGATGTCGTCGCGGTGTTGCGCGACAAGCGCTGGCACAGTGCCACGTCGAAGATCCCCGAGATGATGGGGATCACCGACGAGGACTTCCTCGCCAACCGCCGAGTGTCGATCCTGTCGGCGGAAGGCGACGTGCACACACGGTTGCGCCGCCTGGTCGCGAAGTCGTTCTCACCGCGGTCGGCCGACCGGCTGCGGCCGTTCATGCGCGAGGTGGTCGACGAGCTGGTCGATGCGGTGGCGCCGACGGGCCGAGCCGACATCGCCGTCGACATATGTGAGCCGTATCCGATCCCGATCATCTGCGAGCTCCTCGGCGCACCGCGCACGGATTGGCAGCTCTTCTCGCGTCTCGCCGAGGACGTGCTGCGCATCTTCAACGGCAACGTGCTCGAGGAACTCGATGTGATCAAGGCCGCTCAGGCGGAACTCGACGAGTACTCGCGTGGCCTGATCGCCGACCGCCGCAACGATCCGCAGGACGACCTGATCACCGATTTGATCGCCGCCGAGGAGGAAGGCGACCGCCTCAGCACCGACGAGCTGGTGATGATGGTCGACGCCGTGATCGTCGGCGGCACCGACACCACCCGCAACCAGCTGGGTTGTGCCGTCGGGCTGCTGTCGAACCATCCGGATCAGTGGAAGCTGTTGGCCGACGATCCCGACATCGCCCCGCGGGCAGTCGAAGAGGTGATGCGCTACTTCGGCGCGGTGCGCGGGACCGCCCGGTTCGCCAGCGAGGACATCGAATACCGCGACGTGCTCTTTCCCGCGGGCACGATCGTGATGACGTCGATGGCCATGGCGAACCGTGATGCGACCGTGTTCGACGATCCGGGCGCGTTCGACATCACTCGCGAGCCGTCGGGTCAACCGCAGCTCACGTTCGGCTCCGGCATCCACTACTGCCTCGGTGCGGCGCTGGCGCGTGCCGAGCTCCAAGAGGCGCTGCCGATCCTCGCCCGCCGGATGCCGGATCTCGCAGTCGACGGCACGATCGAATGGAAGCCCGCCACGACCGCCATCTTCGGCCCCACGCATCTCCCCGTCACCTTCACCCCCGCCTGACGCGACAGGAGACGGGAATCAGTCGTCGATCGTCGGCGGGCGTCGGTAGCGCTTGGTCTCGCCGCGTTGCTTCTTCGCCGCCACCCTCCGCCGTTGCGATCCTCGCGTCGGTTGCGTCGCACGTCGACGACGCGGCACGTGGAGCGCATCGCGCAACTTCGAGGCGAGGCGCTCCTCAGCGAGGGCACGGTTGCGGAGCTGTGAGCGTTCGTCGTCGGCGACGACACGGACAGTCGGCCCCAGCTTCGACAGCACACGCGAGCGCTGACTCTCCGAGAACGCCGACGACGTCTCGACCTCGAAGCTCAGCTCGGCTCGGGTCGCTGCCTTGTTCGCGTGCTGGCCGCCAGGGCCACCGGACGGACTGAAGCTGACCACGAGTTCGTGGCGCGGGATTCGCACGCTGTCGGTCACCACGAGGCGATCGTCGGCTGCTCCCACTCCCCCAGCATGCCCCACCGCCGCCTCGTCGCGTACGGTGAGACGATGGGAGACATCAAGCTCGGCTACAACACTGGCTACTGGTCCGCAGGCCCACCGCAGGGCGCGCTCGAAGCGGTCAAGGAGGCCGAGCGACTCGGGTTCAACTCGGTGTGGACCGCCGAGGCCTACGGGTCCGATGCGCTGACCCCGCTCGCCTGGTGGGGCGCCGCAACCGAGACCCTGCAGCTCGGAACGGCGATCATGCAGATGTCGGCGCGCACCCCCGCGGCAACAGCGATGGCAGCGATCACCATGGACCATCTGTCGAACGGACGGTTCATCCTCGGCCTGGGCGCCTCGGGTCCACAGGTGGTCGAAGGGTGGTACGGCCAGCCGTATCCGAAGCCGCTCGCGCGCACCCGTGAGTACGTCGAGATCGTGCGCTCGATCGTCGCTCGCGAACAGCCCGTCGAGTTCCACGGCGAGTTCTACGACATGCCCTACGACGGCGGCGCTGGGCTCGGCAAAGCGCTCAAGTCGACGGTGCATCCGCTGCGCAATGACATCCCGATCTACCTCGCCGCCGAAGGCCCCAAGAACGTTGCGCTGTCCGCTGAGATCTGCGACGGCTGGCTGCCACTGTTCTTCTCGCCGAAGGACGACAAGTTCTACCGCGACTGCCTCCAAGAGGGTTTCGACGCATCCGGCGACCCGACGAAGAAGGACCGCTTCGAGGTGACGGCGACCGCGATGATCATCCCCGGCGACGATGCCGAGAAGTGTGCCGATCTCGTGCGCCCGTTCCTGGCGTTGTACGCCGGCGGCATGGGGGCAAAGGGCGCCAACTTCCACTACGAGGTCTTCGCACGGATGGGATACGGCGACGTCGCCGACACGGTCCAGGAGCTGTACCTGCAGGGCAAGAAGGCCGAAGCCGCCGCAGCCATTCCCTTGGCAATGGTCGAAGACGTCGCCCTCGTCGGCCCGCCCGACAAGATCCGTGACGAACTCGCGAAGTGGCGCGAGACGTGCATCACCGAGTTCCTCGTCAGCGGACCGGCGATGGCATTGCCGAGCTTCGCCGAACTCGTACTCGGCTGATCGGTGCCCCCAACGCTGCGCCACGGCCGCTCGCAGGTGGCGATCCCCGGTCCGTCCATCGTCCCCGACCGGGTACTCGCCGCCATGCACCGGCCGATGCCGAACATCTACGACGGGCCGCTGATCGATGTGTCCAACAGCCTGTTCGCCGACCTCCCGGCCATCGCGCGCACCAACGGTGAGGTGTTCATCGTCATCGGCAACGGCCACGCCGCTTGGCAGATGGCGGTGTCCAACACCGTCCGTCGCGGCGATCGCCTCCTCGTGCTCGAATCGGGCACGTTCGCATTGATCTGGGGTCAACAGGCAGCGATGAGTGGCGCCGACGTCGAGGTGTTGCCCGGAACCGACGATGGCCCCGTCGACCCGGCGGCGGTCGAGGAGCGGCTGCGCGCCGACAACGACCACACGATCCGCAGCATCCTCGTGGTGCTCGCCGACACCGCCACCGGAGTGCGCAACGACATCGCAGCCATCCGTCGGGCGATCGATGCTGCCGGCCATCCTGCACTGTTGATGGTGGACGCGATCGCGTCGCTCGGGTGTGATCGTTTCGAGATGGACGAGTGGGGTGTCGACGTGACCGTCGCTGCCAGCCAGAAGGGCTTGATGTGCCCACCCGGGCTCGGGTTCGTGTGGGCCAACGACAAGGCGCTGGCGGCCCACGAACGCGCTGACACGCGCGTCGGCTACCTCGATTGGGAGTCGCGACGCAACGTCGAGGCGCACTACCAGCTCTACAACGGCACCCCGCCGATCCCGATGATCTACGCGCTGCGAGAGGCGCTCGACATGATCGACGAGGAAGGACTCGAGAACGTGTGGCGGCGCCACGAGGTGCTGGCCCGGTCGGTGTGGGCGGCAGTCGATACGTGGCACGTCGACGGCGGCCTGCGCTGCAACATCACCGACGCCGCGGCACGTTCGCACGCCGTGACGACGATCCGCACCGGCACGATCGACGCAGCGACGCTCCGCGAGATCTGCGAGCGCGAGATGGGCCTCACGCTCGGGCTCGGCATCGGGAGCGACGACGCGCGCTTTCGAATCGGACACATGGGTCACCTCAACCCCCCGATGTTGTTGGGCACCCTCGCAACCATCGAGGCGGCGCTCCATGCTCTGGGTGCGCCGACAGGCGGGTCGGGGGTTGCCGCGGCGGCGCGAGTGATCGGCGCGAGCCTGGCGGACGCGGTCTAGACCTCGACGAGCTCGCCGTCACCCGATGGGGCCGGCGAGACAGGTCCCAGCATGTCGGGCCCATGGGCGGGGCGTGCAGATGCTCGCATCGTTGCCACCAGCGCACCGACGGCCACGACGACTCCGAGCACGATGAGCACGCCGGCACCGGTGCGCCAGCCGTCGCTGAGCGGAAGCACCCTCAGCGGCATGGGCGGGAGCTGGCCGTCGTCACGGCTGCGCATCATCGTGGTCGGATCGACGTCGACCGGCAGGTTGAGCAGTGCCCACCAGCCGGCGACCACCACCAGGCCAAGCGGGGCCCACCGCGACCAGATGCGTTCCATGCCGATGATCACCAGCACGGCGGCGACGCCGATCGCAGGCATCGTGTAGCGAGCGTGCGCATTGCCGCCCCCGCTCGCGTGCTGGGCGATCGTGAGCGCAACGAGTGCGACGGCGACGAGCCCCAGCGAGATCTGCCACCGCAGCGTCGAAGCGTCGTCACGAGCGACGTCCGGCTCAGGATCCTTCGCCACGTCGCCACGCCGTGCGATGCGTCCGGTGACGAGCACGATGCCGACGCCAGCAGCGGCGATCATCGTCAGCACGACCGATCCCGGGGGAACGATGCGCCGCCGGGTCGTCGGCGACATCAGCCCTTCGTACACGTTCGACCACATCGACCAACGCACCATCATGTCGAGCACCGACCCACGGCGCTCGCGTCGGAACATCTCGAGCAGGTACTGCGACGCGCCGACGTCGCCGTACAGCACCATGTTGCGGGCGTAGAACCATCCGAAGAGCACCACGGCCGGACCGAGCCCGATCAGTGCCACGCGAACGGCATGTCGCAGTTGCTCGCGCGCCGTGGGTGCAGGGCGAGTGAATCGTCGCAATGCGACGATGCCGACCACAGCGATCGCAAGCAGCATCGTGGCCGCTCGGGAACCGAATGCGACGGCCGCCGTTGCCGCGAGCAACGCCAGGTCACGCCTCGTCAAGGCGTCGACGCGCCGCAGGCAGCGCGCGCCTGCCCACACGACGGCCGTGCCGGCCGCGAACCCCAACCCATCGTTCAGGCCCTGCGAGAAGACGGCGTGCCCCTGGGGCACGAGCGCAGCGAGCGCTGCGGCGAGCAACGCGAGGCGATGGTTGCGTCGGGTGATCTCCGACGCGAGCAGGAACGTGAAGATCAGCCCGACCGCCGCGAAGGCGACGTTGGCGAAGCGCATGAGGATCAGGCCACCATCGGGCGCACCGACCGCTCGACTCGCCCACACGAGTGGCGCGACTGCCATGTAGTGCAACGGCGGATGGTTGGCAACCCACACGCCGCGGTAGCGGATGTCGTTGGCCATCGAACGTTCGGCCTGCCACTGCCGGGCCTCGACGGGCACCTCGGGGAACTCGCGGATCTGCGGAAGTCGGAACGATGCAATCTCCTGCGCATAGCCGACATGTGCGGTTTCGTCCGTAGGGAGAAACGGCGGCTGTTGAAGAGCGTGCAGTGCGCCGATCCCGATGAACGCCACCACGATGGCCACGAGTCCGACGACCACGGCGATCGAGGGGCGCGACCGTACCCTCGCTCCCACCTCGTTGCGCACCGCGAGTTCCGACGTCGACACGCGGCGAAGCTACCCGGGAGTAAGGGCGGATACTCGGCGCCCCAACGACGTCATCGAGCGTTCACGAAGGGGGATCGCTGTGCTGATCGGCGATGGCGCCGACCTGGCCTGCATCGACCCAGGACCGGAGCTTCTCCCAGGCATAGATGCCGGTCGAGTGGCCGTCGCTCCAATCGAGGCTCAGACCCCAGGCGCCCGACAGCTCGGCGTCGGTGATCGTGATCGGCTGGCCCTCGTCGATCCAGGGCGCCACCGGCTGGTCGCGGGTGCGCCGCGCATTGCAGTCGGCGCAGGGGCAGGCCTGGCGAAGCGGAGCGAGTTCGAAGCGGGCCCGCACGCCGTCCTCGAAGAGGACCTCGACGTGCGATTGACGGTCCACTTCGACGGATTCGATGTCATGCTTGGCCACGTGACGAGCGTACCGACGGCGGCCGAACCACGGCCCCTGTCGCCCACGTGTCCCACGCCGATCCCCCGCGCGTGGCTGCGCAACCGCTGGGACGATCTCGCATTCGTGCACTGGTCCTACGACCCTGCCGACGTGCAGGCGCTGTTGCCGCACGGGCTTCGGGTCGACACGTTCGACGACGGAGCCGGACCGAGGGCCTGGGTGTCGCTCGTACCGTTCCGCATGCGCCAGGCTGGCCCGAGCTTTCTGCCGGCCCTGCCATGGATCTCGACCTTTGCCGAGACGAACGTGCGCACGTACGTCGTCGACGCGGCCGGACACCGTGCGGTGTGGTTCCTGTCGCTCGACGCAGCTCGGCTCCCCGTCGTGGCGTTCGCACGGTGGACGATCGGGTTCCCGTACGTCTGGTCGACGATGACGATCGAACGGTCAGGCGACCGGTGGACCTACGACACGAGACGTCGCCGGTGGCCGCGATCGCCCGGTGCTGCCACCAGGCTGGTCATCGAGGCGGGGGCCGTGATCGAACCGACGGCACTCGACGAGTTCCTGACCGCCCGCTGGGGCACCGTGGCCGAGTGGCGAGGTCAACTGCGTCACCATCCTGTCGATCATCCGCCGTGGACGCTGCGAGCGGCGACGATCGTGGAACTCGACGACTCGGCGGTCACCGCTGCGGGGCTGAGCGTTCCCACGGGCGACCCGATCGCCCGCTTCGCCGCACCGATCGACGCCCGCTTCGGGCGGCCTGTCCGAGTGTGACGACTACGGTTCCGCGATGGGCATCGAACTGCACAAGGACTCGATCGACCTCACCATCGTGATCGACAGCGTCGAACTGCGACCCGGACTGATGGTGTCGATGGTCGAGGACCCCGACGGCAACTGGGTCGAGTTCATCGACCCCGGCGACTGACGCGTCTGCCGGTGACCGGAGAGTTGATCGGCCGGGGACGCGACTGCGACGTCTTCGAGGCCGGGACCGGGCGGGTGCTGCGCCGCAATCGCGATGGCAGGTCCACCGAGGTCGAAGCACTGACGATGCGACACTGCGAAACGCACGGCTATCCGGTGCCCGAGGTCTTCGACGCCGATGGGTCCGACATCGTCATGCAACGGCTCGACGGCCCGACGATGCTCGCCGAGATGAGCGCTCGACCATGGACGATGAGGGCCAAGGCGCGGCAGCTCGCGGAGCTGGTCGAGCAGCTCGGGCGCATTCCACTGCCCGATCACGAACTCCCGCGCTGCCGTCGCCGGCGGCGACACGGCTCGTCCACCTCGATCTCCATCCCGACAACGTCGTGCTCACGGACGACGGCCCGGTCGTGATCGACTGGAGCAATTCTGCGGCGTCGGTGTGGCCGGCCTCGACGCTGCGAACACCTGGCTCACGATCGCGGCGGGCCAGCCCGAGGGTTCCGCACTCATGCGCACGGTGGTCGCCGCCGGGCGGCGCTTCTTCGTCCGTGGGTTCGTGTCGTCGATCGACCGGAGCGCAGCCGTGCGCGAGTTGCCGAGAGCGCTGGAGCTGCGTCTGCGCGACGCGAACCTGTCCGACGCCGAGCGAGCAACGATGCAGGCGCTCGTCGAACGAGTCACCTGACCGATCCGTGCGTACCCTCGAACGGACATGACGTCGCCACACGCCGCAGAGCCGCCGCTGATCCGCCACCTCCCCGGACCCGGCGCCCGGTTGCCCGACGGCACGATCGACGGCGACGCGATTCTGGCCGGCTTCACCGACTACGCCGAGGAGATCGGCCTCGAGCTGTACCCGGCCCAGGAGGAAGCGATCTTCGAGGTGGTGCTCGGCAACCACGTGATCCTCAACACGCCGACGGGGTCGGGGAAGTCGCTCGTCGCTGCGGCGGCTCACTTCGCGGCGCTGGCCGAGGGCAAGCGGAGCGTGTACACGGCGCCGATCAAGGCGCTCGTGAGCGAGAAGTTCTTCGCACTGTGCCGCGAGTTCGGCTCCGACCGCGTCGGGATGGTCACCGGCGACGCCGCCGTGAACCCCGATGCGCCAATCATCTGCTGCACGCAGGAGATCCTCGCCAATTGGGCGTTGCGCGACGGGCGTGATGCGCCGGTCGATGTCGCCGTGGTCGACGAGTTCCACTACTACGGCGATCCTCAGCGCGGGTGGGCGTGGCAGGTGCCGCTGCTGGAGCTGCCGCACACGCAGTTCCTGTTGATGTCGGCGACGCTCGGCAACGTCGAGTTCTTCCGCCAGGATCTCACCGAGCGGACCGGGCGCGACACGACCGTCGTCAAGTCGGTGCAGCGGCCGGTGCCACTCGACTTCGAGTACCGAACGACGACGTTGCACAACAGCGTGACGTCGCTGCTGGAGTCCGGCCGGGCACCGATCTATCTGGTGCACTTCACGCAGAAGGACGCGACCGAGGCGGCACAGAACTACCTGGCGCTCGACCCGCTGAGCAAGACGGAGAAGGCCGCCGTGAAGGAGGCGCTGGCCGGGTTCCGGTTCGACTCGCCCATCGGCAAGGACCTCCGTCGCTTCATCACCGCCGGCGTCGGCGTGCACCACGCCGGCTTGCTGCCCAAGTACCGCCTGCTGGTGGAGAAGCTCGCACAAGATGGGCTGCTCAAGATCATCTGCGGCACCGACACGCTCGGGGTGGGCGTGAACGTGCCGATCCGGTCGGTGCTGTTCACGCAGCTGTGCAAGTACGACGGGTCCGGCGTGCGGATCCTGTCGAACCGTGAGTTCGCGCAGATCGGCGGGCGGGCGGGCCGCAAGGGGTTCGACGACCGGGGCGACGTCTGGGTGCAGGCACCCGAGCACGTGGTCGAGAACCAGCGCCTCGGCGAGAAGGCGGCAGCGAGCGGCAAGAAGAAGGTCGTCAAGAAGAAGCAACCCGAACGGGGCTACGCGCACTGGACCCAGGAGACGTTCGACAAGTTGGTCGGCGGCGAGCCCGAGGAGTTGAAGTCGCACTTCCAGGTGAGCCACCAGATGGTGATGAACCTGCTCGACCGACCGGTCGTGCACGACCCCGACGGGACGGAAGTCGACGGGTGTCGGGCGGTGCGGACGCTGTTGACCGACAACCACGAGCCGCGGAGGCGCCAGCGAGCACACATCCGCCGGGCGATCTCGATCTATCGATCGCTGGTCGAGGCGGAGATGCTCGAATTCCCCGACGAGCCCGACGAGTACGGGCGGCGCGTGCGGGTCAACTTCGACCTGCAGGATCAGTTCGCGCTCCACCAGCCGTTGTCGCTGTGGGCGGTCGAGGCACTGCACGCACTGCCCGCCGCCGAGGCGGAAGCGTCGGCCGCGTCGGCCGCCCACCAGCCCGAAATTCGGAGCGAGGATGTCGCTGAGCGCGACGTTGGCTCCGAATTTGCGGGTGGGGGGATCGATCATGCGCTGAACATGCTGACGATCATCGAGTCGGTACAGGAGAACCCCGGCGTGGTGCTCGCCGCACAGGTGAAGCGGGCCAAGGACGAGTTGATGGCAGAGATGAAGTCGTCGGGCGTCGAGTACGAGGAGCGCATGGAGCGCCTCGCGCAGGTGGAGTATCCGAAGCCGAATGCGGCGTGGATCTACGGCAACTTCAACGAGTTCCGAACCCGCCATCCATGGGTGGGTGGCGACACGGTGGCTCCGAAGGCGATCGTGCGGGAGATGTACGAGCGGGCGATGACCTTCGGCGAGTACGTCAACGACTACGGCCTGAAGCGCTCGGAGGGCGTGGTGCTGCGTTACCTGTCCGACGTGTACAAGGGCCTCCTCCAGAACGTGCCGGAGGAGCTGGCGACGCCGGAACTCGGCGACATGGTGGCATGGCTCGGCGCAGTGGTTCGCCACGTCGACTCGAGCCTGATCGACGAATGGGAGCGGCTGCTGCATCCCGAGGATGCTGCATCGGTCGACGATCTGCGACCGGCGCTGCCGACCGGGGAGCGGTCGATCGTCGACGACGACCGGGCGTTCCGCGTGATGGTGCGCAACAGAGTGTTCGACTGGGTGCAGCGCCTGGCGCGCCGCAACGGCTACAACGAGATCGTCGCCGACGCCGGCGATCGCGACCGTTGGCAGTCGGGTGAGGACGTGATCGAGGCGATGGCGCCGTACCGCGACGAGTTCGTCGACGTGCTCGACGACGCGGCGGCGCGTTCCGGCGAGTTGTTCCGCTACGACCGGGCGACTGGTCGAGTGACGCAGATACTCCACGATCCGGAGGACTCGAACGAGTGGCGGATCGAGGCGATCGTCGACGTCGACGCATCACGTGAGGACGACCGGGTGGTGTTGCGATTGGTCGAGCTGGGGCCGTTGCGGTGAAGCGCAGCGCCGGCATCGTGCTGTACCGACGCACGGCTGACGGTGCCGTCGAGGTCTTGCTCGGGCACATGGGCGGCCCGTTCTGGGCCCGCAAGGATGCGGGAGCCTGGACGATTCCGAAGGGCGAGGTCGGGCCGGGCGAGGAGCCTCTCGCCGTGGCCCGACGGGAGTTCGAGGAGGAGCTGGGAGTGGCAGTGCCGATCGGCGACCTCGTCGACCTGGGCGAGGTCCGACAGGCCGGCGGCAAGGTCGTACGGGCGTGGGCGGTGGAGGGAGACCTCGATGCGGACGACATCGTCAGCAACACGTTCGAGCTGGAATGGCCACCGAGATCCGGGCGTTTCCAAGCCTTCCCGGAGATCGATCGTGCCGCCTGGATGAGTGTGGAGTCCGCCCGAGCGGCGATCATCGAGGCCCAACGCCTGCTCCTCGATCGTCTGCCGATCGCTGACTGACCTCGCCTCGCTGCCTCGACCCGGTCTCGGAAACGGTGAAGCGCTTGGCGGCGGTCAGACGTGGTGCGACGGCTCACCACCGGAGGCTGGGTTCTCCGTCTACTGTCGCGGGTCATGAAGGCTGTGGTGTGTCAGGAGTTCGGGCCGCCCGAGGCGCTGGTCGTCGAGGAGATGGACGACCCGACGGCCGGTGACGGCGAATTGTTGATCGAAGTGAAGGCGTCGGCGGTGACGTTCCCCGACACCCTCATGCTCGAGGACAAGTACCAGTTCCATCCGACACCGCCGTACATCCCCGGCGGCGAGGCGGCGGGAATCGTCGTGGCCGTTGGCGACGGCGTGGCGGACTGGTCGGTTGGCGACCGTGTCGTCGGTGGCCTCGGAACGACCGGCGGTTACGCCGAACTGCTGGCGATTCCCGCTGCCACTGCTCGTCGGCTCCCGGGTTCGGTCGACTTCGCGGTCGCCACCGGGCTGAACTACGCCTACGGCACGACGCTCTACGCACTCAGGCACCGGGCGAACATCCAGCCGGGCGAGACGATGCTCGTGCTCGGTGCCGGCGGCGCACTCGGCGTGTCGGCGGTGGAGATCGGCAAGCTCATGGGCGCCCGGGTGATCGCCGCAGCATCGACCGAGGAGAAGCTCGACCTCTGCCGCGAGCGAGGCGCCGACGAGACCATCAACTACGCCACCGAGAACCTCAAGGAACGCACCAAGGAGCTGACGAACGGTCGAGGCGTCGATGTCGTCTACGACGCGGTGGGCGGCGACAAGGCCGAGCAGGCGCTCAGGGCGATTGGTTGGGAAGGCCGGTTCCTCGTGATCGGGTTCACCGGCGGCATCCCGTCGATCCCGCTCAACCTGACGCTGCTCAAGGGCTGCCAGATCGTCGGCGTCTTCTACGGCGCGATGACCGCCCGCCAACCGGAACTGAACGCCGAGATCAGCGACGAGTTGATCCGGCTGGTGGCGTCCGGTGAACTCCGACCCCACGTGTCGGCGCGCTACCCGCTCGAGCGCGCAGGCGATGCGCTCCGTTCGCTGATGGACCGCACCGCGGTCGGCAAAGTCGTCATCACGCCCTGAGCCGTAGTTGGCGCGGCCCGCAGTGACCGCTGTGGGCAGATCGTCTCGCCAACTCTGGGGTACCCCTTCGTCATGATGGAGGCATGACTTCGGTTGACGTCGACGAGGTGGTGGGAACCGCCGGTGTTGATCGTGTGGATGCGATCCGGTTGCGGCTCGTCAGCTCGGTGGTGGAGGGGTCGGCGGCTGAGCAGGCTCGCCGAGCGATCGGTCGGGCGTCGGTGGCGCTGGCGGGTTTGTCCGATGTCGATGTGTCGTCGTTGGATGCCGTCGAGCTGCGAGTGTGGCTCGAAGAGGTCGAGGTGTTGCGTCGCATGGTCGAGGCTGCCGCGATCGCAGCGACGGGTGTGGTGGATCGGTCGAACCCGTTCCGCAAGCAAGGGTTCCTGTCGGCGAAGACGGTCGTGAAGCACATGTGCAAGCTGTCGGGGCCCGAAGCGCATCGCCGGGTCCAGTCCGCCCGTCTGCACGACGCGTTGCCCGAGTGGGCTGACGCCGAAGCTGACGGTCGTGTCGGCGTCGCCCAGTCCGAGTTGATGGCGCGTGTCGCGGCGAACCCGCGAATCCCGGCTGCGGTGTTGGAGCGTGACTCACCGGCATTGTTGGACGACGCGATCGGCCAGTCGTTCGACGAGTTCGAACGCCGTGTGCGTATGTGGGAAGCGTTGGCCGATCCTGACGGCGACCGCGACCGCAATCAACGGGCGCACGCCAACCGTGACGTCCGCTTCCGGCCCCGACCCGAGGGTGGCTGGACGATCACCGGCAACCTCGCCGAACTGGGCGGCTGCGAAGTCAACGAGATCTTTGCGTGGTTCATCGAAGCCGAGTGGCACACCGACTGGGCCGAGGCCCGCGCCCGCCTCGGCGACGCCGCCACCACCAACGACCTCGCCCGCACCGAAGCACAACGCCGTGCGGATGCGTTCGTGGCGATGGCCAAGGCGGCTGCCTCAGCGGCGCCAGGGTCTCGGCCGCCGCGGACGACGGTCAACATCTTGATCGACGACGACACCTTCGAGACACACCTGCGAGGTGAGAGCGTCGACCCGCGCCGCTACCGCGACGTCGTCGTGCGCACCCAGACCGGGCGGCGTCTGCATCCCGACGACGCCGTCAACGCCGCTCTGATCGGCCACATCCGCCGCGTCGTCTACGAGGGCTCGGGCACCGTCATCGAACTCGGCCGCCGACAACGCCTGTTCCGCGGATCATCACGCGACGCGGTGATGCTGCTACTCACGACCTGTGTCTGGATCGGCTGCGACCGGCCCATTGCGTGGTGCGACGCCGATCACTCCGTGTCCTGGAAAGCCTTCGGCGCCACCGTCCCGAGAAACGGTGGCGGACTCTGCGACTGCCACAACAACCTCAAAGAACAAGGATTCCAGGTCTACCGAGACGACCACGGCACCTGGCACGTCATCGACCCCAACGGCAACGAAATCGTCTGAACTACTCCTCCGCTCGAGCGCGGTGGCGTGCTCAGGCCAACACGGACTCGGGCACCGTCACGACACGGGAGCGCAGCCACTCTCCCAGCGCCTTCGCCTGCGCGTCCTGGCGGGTCGAGGCGGCGACGCCTTCTTGCAGCAGGCCACGGACCACGAAGTTGAGCGAGCGGAGATTCGGGAACCGGTAGCGATCGACGGCGAGCGCAGCGGTCTCCGGGAGCAGTTGCTGGAGTCGCTCGACCGTCAGCTCGGCGTCGAGCCATGCCCAACCGGCATCGGTGCGGGCGTAGACGCCCAGATTCGCATCGCCGCCCTTGTCGCCCGAGCGCGTCCCGACGAACGATCCCAACGGCACCTCGACCATCGGCTCTGCTGAGCCCTCCTCGACCGGTCGTGGTTCCCGGAGACCTGGGCTCGGGGAACCAAGGTCAGCGACGGCCGGGACGACCGAGTCGATCTGGGTGGTGGTGCCGTTGATGTGGACGTACTGCGGGACCAGGTCGGCAGGCACCGTCGCCGGCCGGTACACCCCGAACGGCGACGCGGCGCTCGGGCCGCCGCCGAGGCCGTACATGCCGGGGATGCCGGCGAGCACGGTGTGCACCATCGCGTCGTTGAAGGCGCGGCCGACCTTGCGTTCGTCCGGGTCTTTGACCGTGACCCGCCAGATCGCGGTCGCTTCTTCCTGCGTCGCCGGATCGGGCTTGTTCGTGTGGATCACCTTGTTCTCGATGAATCCGAAGTCGTCAGGCCCGTAGGGGCAGGCATCCCAGAACGCCGCTTCGGCGAACGCTGCCTTCTCGTCGATGTCGAGACCGGTCAGCGCCACGGTGAACGAGTTGCGATACCCGCCGAGCTCGTTCATCGCGACCTTCAGCGTCGCCGGCGGCGCCGCGCCCTTCGTGCCGGACACTCGAACCCGATCACGTTCGACCTGCTCGACCTGGATCGTGTCGAAACGAGCGGTGACGTCCGGGCCGAGGTATTCGGGGCCGCCGATCTCGTACAGCAGCTGCGACGTCACCGTCTCGACGTTGACCACGCCACCGGTGCCATCGTGCTTGCCGATCACGCAGGAACCGTCGGCGGCCACCTCGGCCCACGGGAACCCGAACCTCGCGCCGCCACCCCACCCTTCATCATTGCGACCGTCGATCTCGTGGAAGAACGAGTAGTTGCCGCCGGTGACCTGGGCGCTGCACTCGATGATGTGTCCGGCAACCACTCCCCCAGCGAGCTGGTCGACGTCGTCGCGCTGCCAGCCGTGATGCCACGCTGCCGGGCCACACGTGACCGCGGCGTCGGTGACGCGGCCGGTGATCACGATGTCGGCACCCTTGGTGAGCGCGTCGACGATGCCGAAGCAGCCGAGGTAGGCGTTGGCGGTGAGGAACCGTGACGGGTCGCCGAGGCTGGTCGCCGAACCGAACGGAGCGAGCGCGCCGGACTCGGCAAGCTCGGTGATTCGAGGCATCAGGTCGTCGCCGTCGATGTAGGCGATCGTCGGCGAGAGCCCCAGGCGATCTGCGACCTCCTGCACCGCGTCGGCACAACCGTCGGGGTCGAGCCCGCCGGCATTGGACACGACCTTGATGCCCCGGTCGAGGCAGGTGCCCATCACTTGTTCCATCTGCGACACGAACGTTCTGGCGAATCCGCCCTTGGCGTGCTTGGCCCTGATGCGGCTGAGGATCAGCATCGTCAGCTCGGCGAGCCAGTCGCCCGTGAGGACATCGATGGGTCCACCCTCGACCATCTCGAGCGCCCCACTCGGTCGATCGCCGAAGAAGCCGGAGCAGTTGGCGATGCGAATCGGCTCGCCTGGTGCAGCGGTCATGCGTCGTCTCCGTGATCGAGGGCCACGAGCAGCTCGCCCTGGTCGACGCGATCGCCGACAGCGAAACGGACCTCGCTGACGGTGGCGTCGCCGGCGGCGAGGATCTTGTGTTCCATCTTCATCGCCTCGACGACCATCAGTACCTGCCCATCGACCACGGCGTCGCCCACAGCGACGTGCACGGCGATCACCGTGCCAGGCAGCGGGCAGATCGGGCCGCCACCCTCGGCCTGCGCGTCGTGCAGCACGAAGCGTGGTGCACGGGTCAGCGTCAACGCGCCAGCAGCGCTGCGGGTGTGGACCGTGACGGCACCGACGCCGTCGTCGTCGAGGCCGAGCGTGTGGTGAACGATCTCGGTGCTCACCGCGCTGCGACGTCCGTCGATCTCGATCGCCACATGGCCTGCGCTGCCATCGGCGCGTCGATCGAGCAGCCGGATGCGCCGTTCGATTCGGTCATCGGCCGGCAGCACTCCCTCGTCATCGGGCTCGGGCCACGGCCCGAGCCACGCCGACGCCGTCCATCGCGTCGATCCACCGGCCAGTCGCTCCGGGTCGCATCACGTACTCGACATGGAGGTGCTCACCGGTCGGACTCGAGCCACACCTGACGTTGCCCCTGCGTGCGCAGGTTGCGCCACCCCGATGGAGCGAAGGGCGTCGCACGGTCGGCGCCACGTCGCTCTGCTTCCAGCGCGAAGACCGCTCCCAGCAGCAGCGCCACCCGATCGTCGCCCGGCCGGTCCGATCGGGGTGAGCACGTCGGGGTGCTCGTCGAGGTACGCCGTCGGAGTGTCGGCGGCGAGGAAGTCGGCCTCGCTGAGGATCGCCACCAACGAGTCGACGTTCGTCCGGATGCCCGTGATCTGGGATCCTCGCAACGCGCGGGCCAGCTGGCCGGCCGCTTCGACCCGGGTCGGTGCGTGAGCGATCACCTTGGCGACGAGCGAGTCGTAGTCGGACGAGATCTCTGCTCCGTCGCGCACGCCGGTGTCGACACGGACGCCAGCTGGCTCTCCCGTTCCGATGGCAGAACCGACCGATGCGACCCGTCGACGGCATCCAGCCCGCCGCCGGATCTTCGGCGACGACACGTACCTCGATCGCATGCCCGGTGATCGTCACGTCGTCCTGCGTGATCGGTAGCGGCCTCGCCGGCGGCGACACGCAGTTGCAACTCGACGAGGTCGAGCCCGGTCACCGCCTCGGTCACCGGGTGCTCCACCTGGAGCCGGGTGTTGACCTCGAGGAACGTGATGGTCTGGTCGGCGCCGACCATGAACTCGACGGTGCCGGCACCTTCGTAGCCCACGTGCCGGGCAAGCGCGACCGCGCCGTCGCACAGCGCTGCTCGGACATCGGCGCGTGATGCCCGGCCGACGGCGACTCCTCGACCACCTTCTGGTTGCGACGTTGGATCGAGCACTCACGCTCGCCGAGGTGGACCACGTTGCCGTGTCGGTCGCCGAACACCTGGACCTCGACGTGGCGACCCCGTTCGAGGAACGGCTCGATGAACACCGCGCCGTCACCGAACGCTGCCAACGCCTCGCGTGACGCTGCCGCCACCGCGTCGTCGAGTTCGTCGAGCGCTGCGCACGACGCGCATGCCGCGCCCGCCGCCACCGGCCGCCGCCTTGACGAGGGCCGGGTAGGTGACGTCGGCCCCGGCGGCGACGACGCCGTCGACGACCTCGATCATCGACGTCGTCGGCACGCCGGCTTCGAGCGCCGCCCGCTTCGCCGCGACCTTGTCGCCGAGCAGCGTGACCTGCTCGGGCGTCGGGCCGACCCAGATCAGCCCGGCATCGATCACGGCTTGCGCGAACGCGGCGTTCTCGGCCAGGAAGCCGTAGCCCGGATGGATCGCGTCGGCGCCGGTGGCGAGCGCCGCGGCGATGATCGCGTCGCCGCGCAGGTACGACTCGGCCGGCGTCGCGCCGCCGAGAGCGATGGCGATGTCGACCGAGTCGACGTGCAGCGCGTTGGCGTCGGGCTCGGAGTACACGCCGACCGTCGAGATGCCGAGGCGGTGTGCGGTGCGCGCGATGCGCACGGCGATCTCGCCGCGGTTGGCGATGAGCAGGCGGGAGATGACGTCTGGGTGAGAGCTCATCAGTGCCTCCACACGCCGTACTCGGTGGCGCCCTGCACGACGTTGCTGTGCACCGCCGACAAGGCCATGCCCATCACGGTGCGGCTGTCGGCGGGGTGGATGATCCCGTCGTCCCACAATCGTCCGGTCGAGTACAGCGCCGTCGACTCGTGTTCGATCTGCGCTTCGAGGCCGGCGGTCTGGGCGGCGAGCGCGTCCTCGTCGACCTCCATGCCCCGACCGGCGGCCGCGTTGCGGGCGACGATCTCCATCACACCGGCGAGCTGCTTCGGGCCCATCACTGCAACCCGGTGGTTGGGCCAGCTGAAGATGAACCGCGGGTTGTACGCCTTGCCGGCCATGCCGTAGTTGCCGGCCCCGTAGCTGGCGCCAACCATCAGGTTGAAGTGCGGCACTGTCGAGTTCGACACGGCGTTGATCAGCTTCGCTCCGTTGCGGATGATGCCGCCCTGCTCGGCCTTCGAGCCGACCATGAATCCGGTGATGTTGTGCAGGAACGCCAGCGGGATGTCGCGCTTGTTGCAGAGCTGGATGAACTGCGCACCCTTCGACGCCTCTTCCGAGAACAGGATCCCGTTGTTGCCGAGGATGCCGACTGGGAAGCCGTGAATCGATCCCCAACCACACACGAGCTTGTCGCCATAGAGCGGCTTGAACTCCTCGAACCGGCTGCCGTCGAGCAGGCGGGCGAGCACCTCACGGATGTCGAACGGGATGCGGACATCGGCGGACGCGCAGCCGAGCAGCTCGGCGGGGTCGTACAGCGGCGGATCGTCGGGTTCGGTGGCGCCCGGGCCGAGCTTGTTCCAACGCAGGTGGCGCACGATGCCGCGGGTGATCCGGATCGCATCGAGCTCGTCGACGGCCAGGTAGTCGGACAGCCCGCTCGTGCGCGAGTGCATTTCCGCTCCGCCGAGCGTCTCTTCGTCGACGATCTCGTCGATCGCCATCTTCACCAGCGGCGGTCCCCCCAGATACGCGGTGCCGCGCTCCTTGACGAACACGGTGTAGTCGCTCATCCCCGGCGTGTAAGCGCCCCCGGCGGTGTTCGGCCCGAACGCCATCGTGATCGACGGGATGCCCATCTTCGACAACTGGGTGAGGTCCTTGAAGCTGGCCCCACCTTGGATGAACAGGTCGGCCTGACGTGGGAGATCGGCGCCCGCTGACTCGTTGAGCACGATCACGGGGAGCCGGTTCTCGCGGGCGATCTCGTGGAACCGCGACCCCTTCTTCCACGTCGTCGGGTTACCCGAACCACCTCGGTAGGTCATGTCCGATCCACTGATCGCGCATTCGACGCCTTCGACGATGCCGATGCCGGTACAGCTGCCGACGCCGACGGGATCCTGCGTGCCCCACCCCGCCAGCGGGCTCAGCTCGAGGAACGGCGTGTCGGGGTCGACGAGCGCCTCGATGCGTTCACGCACCAGCATCTTGCCGCGCTTGCGGTGGCGGTCGACGTAGCGCTGTCCGCCGATCGTCGGCACGCTCGCCAACTCGGCGGCGACACCGTCCCACAGCTGCTGCATCGCAGCGAGATTCTCCTGGTACTCGGCCGATCTGGTGTCGAGCCGGCTGCGGATCACGGTGCCGATGGTCACGAAGGTCACCGTAGTGGAGCGACCTCGATCGGCTCCGAAGCGCAGCCCGCTCGTCGAATCGGGTACACCTTGGCTCCATGGACGTGACCGACGTACTCGCCGACCTTCTCGCCGAACAGCAGGCCCTCGACGACATCGTCGCCGGCCTCGATGCCGACCAGTGGGAACTGGCGACGCCGAGCCCGGGCTGGACGATCGCCGACCAGATCGGTCACCTCACCTACTTCGACGGCACCGCAGCGCTCGCCGTCGTCGACCCGCCTGCGTTCCAGGATGCGATGACCTCGCTGCTGTCATCGGGCGGTGCTGGCGCCGAGTCGGCCGACGACATCGTGCTCGGGCGCTACCGGACGATGTCGCCCGGCGAACTGCTCGCCGCTTGGCGTGACAACCGACGAGCGCTCGCCGCCGCTGGCGAGACCCTGGAGAACGACACCCGCGTAGCGTGGTATGGCCCATCGATGGGCGCCAAGTCGTTCTTGACCGCACGGCTGATGGAGGTGTGGGCGCACGGCCAGGACATCGTCGACACCGTCGACGCCGATCGCGAGCCGACCGATCGACTCCGCCACATCGCGCAGCTCGGCTTCATCACTCGCGGCTGGACGTACTTCAATCGGGGCCTCGACGTCCCGAGCACTCCCGTGCGCGTCGAACTCACCTCGCCGTCGGGCGACACGTGGTCGTTCGGTCCCGACCCCGCTGACGATCCGGCCACCGAGTCGATCATCGGGCCCGCGATCGACTTCTGCCTCGTGACCACGCAGCGACGCCACGTCGACGACACCGACCTCATCGTCATCGGCGAGTCGGCCCGCGACTGGATGGAGAAGGCTCAACTCTTCGCCGGCCCCCCGTCCGACGGCCCGCCGGTCGCGGGGCGAGCGTAGGGTCGACCCATGATCACGCCGTTCACGATCGACGTTTCTGACCAGCTGCTCGACGACCTTCGCTCGCGCCTGCGCAACACTCGGTGGCCCGAGCGCGAACTCGTCGACGACTGGTCGCAGGGCACGCCGCTCGGCTACGTCCAGGATGTCTGCGAGTACTGGGCAGACGACGTACGACTGGCGCGGCTCGCGAAGCGCTGCTCAACCGGTTCGATCAGTTCACGATGCCGGTCGAGGAGTTGAGTGACCCGGGGCTCCACTTCGTGCACGTCCGCTCGCCGCACCCCGATGCGATGCCGTTGCTGATCACCCACGGGTGGCCGGGTTCGGTCGTCGAGTTCCACAAGGTGATCGAACCGCTCACCGACCCGACGAAACATGGCGGCGATGCCGCCGACGCGTTCCACGTCGTCGCGCCCTCGCTGCCGGGCTTCGGGTTCTCGGGCAAACCGACCAGCCACCGGCTGGGGCATCCACAAGGTCGGCGCGCTGTTCGCCGACCTGATGGCCACGCTCGGCTACGACCGCTACGTCGCCCAGGGTGGCGACTGGGGGTCCGCCGTCACCACCGTGATCGGAGGAACCGACGTCGACCACTGCGCGGCGGTGCACGTCACGCTCGCCATGGGTGCCGGCCCGAAGCTCGAGGGCGAGCCGACGCCGGAGGAACAGCGTGCGACTCGACGGGATGACGTACTACGCCGAGTGGGATTCGGGGTACTCGAAGCAACAGTCGACGCGGCCCCAATCGATCGGCTACGGCCTCGTCGACTCACCCGCTGCGCAGGCAGCGTGGATCCTCGAGAAGTTCTGGGCATGGACCGACTGCGACGGTCACCCGGAGAACGTGCTCACCCGCGACGAGATGCTCGACAACGTGATGCTGTACTGGATCAACGGCAACGGGGCATCGTCGGCACGGATCTATTGGGAGAGCTTCGGCAAGGGTCCTCGACCAGCGCCGGTGACAATCCCCTCCGGCTTCACCGTCTATCCGAAGGAGATCGTGCCGCCGGTGCGCAGGTGGGTCGAGGACGCGTTCACCGACATCCGCTACTGGAACGAGCAGCCGCGCGGCGGTCACTTCAGCGCGTTCGAAGTGCCCGAGCTGTTCGTGGACGATCTCCGGGCGTGCTTTCGCCAGTTCCGCTGAGGTTCGGATCGGTCGGGTAACTTGACCCGCGGGTCAAGACGACGCCACCGCCGTTTGCCCACCGCTGCATGACCGCCCCGACCGAGATCGACACCCCGCCCGACCACGGGCACAAGGCCGGAACCGCCCGGGCTGCGTTCTCGTACCGCAAGTTCAGGATCATCTTCATCGGCCTGGCGCTGTCGAACATCGGCACGTGGATGCAGAACTTCACGTTGCCCGCCTACATCGACGATCGCACGGGCCGACCGGCGCTCGTCGGCCTGATGGTGTTCGCCCAGCTCGGGCCCCTGCTGGTGTTGTCGATCCCCGGTGGGGTGCTCGCCGACCGCGTGTCGAAGCAGAAGCTTCAGCTGACCATGCAGTCCGCGTCGGTCGTGCTCACGATCGCCATCGCGTACTTCGTCGCCGCCGAGACCGCACTGTGGACGATCTTCATCGCACAGCTCGGCATTGGCATCGCCAACGCGCTCAATGCGCCGGCGTTTCAAGCGTCGATGCCGTTGCTGGTGCATCGTCGCGACCTCCCCGGCGCGATCTCGCTGAACTCGGCGATGATCAACGGCACCCGTGTGGTCGGACCGGTACTCGCCGCCATCCTTGCTGTGGCCGGATTGAGCGTGTCGAGCATCTTTCTGGTGAATGCGGCGACCTACCTGTTCTTCATCGGCGCGCTGTTGATCGTGAAGATGCCCGACGTCCGCAGCGGCAACACCGCCCGCGGCTTCCGGTCGCTCACGGTGGGACTGAAGATCGCCAAGCAACGCCTCGTCCTGAACCGACTGCTGCTGGGCATGTTCCTGTTCTCACTCTTCAGCCTCGTGTACATCGGGTTGTTCCCGTCGGTCGCCCGGCTGAACTTCGACATCGCACCATCGAGCACGACCTACCGCTGGCTGTACGCGACCTGGGGAGCGGGCGCCTTCCTCGGCGCGCTGTCGGTCGGCACGTTCCTGTCGTCGATCGACCGCAAGGTGCTGATCGTTCGAGGGTTCACCGGCTTCGCCGTCGCCTTGGCCCTGTTCTCGCAGATCCGCAGCCCCGAGCTGGCCTTCCCGGTCGGGTTCGTCCTCGGGTTCTTCTACTTCATGACCGCCACGGCGATCACCACCACGTTCCAGCTGAACATGAAGAACACCGAGCGCGCCACCGTGATGCCGCTGTGGTTCATGGTCTTCGGCGGCACCGTCCCGATCGGCAACCTGCTCTTCGGTGTCGTGATCGAGTGGATCGGCGCCCGCGCCGTGCTCGGCTTCGGTGCGGTGGTTGCCCTGTTCCTCGCATGGTGGGTCGACCTGCGACGGCTCCCCGAGTCGGCCTTCCTCCCGGTCGCAGACGGCGGCGAGCCGTTCACGCCGACGAACGCCACCCGCCTCCTCTGAGTCAGCGAGCGAGCAGTGCAGCAACCACCCGTTCGAGGCCGGCGGACCGGCTCGCCTTGACGAGCACTGCACTCTCGGGGCCGAGCCGCCCGAGCAGCGCAACGACGTCGTCGATCGGCTCGATGCCGTAGAGGTCGGTGCCGACGACGACGAGTTCGACGCCGAGGTCGCGGGCACGAGCAGCGACCGCCCGGTGCGCCGGTGCTGGGTCGTCGATCTCCGCCATCAACCCGAGCACCGCGATCCGACGGTCGGCGTCGATCGCAGCGAGTGCGGCGAGCGCGGCGATCATCGATGTCGGGTTCGCGTTGTACGCATCATTGACGATGGTCGCGCCGCCCGGCGCGGTCGCGACCTCCATGCGCATGCCGGACACCGTGGCGGTAGCAAGCGCATCGAGCGCCGCTGTCAGGTCGACGCCGACCACCCCGGAGACGGCAATCGCGGCCGCAGCGTTGGTGACCATGTGCGCCCCGGGCACGGCGAGTTGTGTCGCTCCGCTTCCCCACGGCGTGTCGACGCGGAAACGCGCACGAGCGAACCCGTCGAGAACGATGTCGGTGACGCGCACGTCGCCGGCGGCACCGTAGGTGATCACGTCGGCTCGGGTTCGCGCACGCATGGCGACCACACGTTCGTCGTCGGCGTTGAGCACGGCGGTCCCAGTGGCCGGGAGTGCGGCGACGAGTTCGCCCTTGGCCATGGCGACGCCGTCGAGGCCGCCGACCAACTCGGTGTGAGCGTGGCCGACCACCGTGACGACGCCGATGTCGGGGCGGGCGATCTCGCACAACTGGCTGATGTGGCCGAACCCGCGCATGCCCATCTCGAGGATCAACACCTCGGTGTCGTCAGGTGCGTTCAGGATCGTGACCGGTAGACCCTGTTCGTTGTTGAAGCTGCGTTCGTTCGCAGTGGTTCGCCGGCCTGCGCTGCATGCAGCAGCCATCAGGTCCTTCGCCGAGGTCTTGCCGACGCTGCCGGTCACGCCGACAACCCGCGCGTCGAGGCGGGGCCTCGCCCACTGCGCGAGCGCCAGTAGCGCCTGCGCCGTGTCGGCCACCTCGATCGCCGTACCGTCGCGCCGATACGGGTCGGGTTCGCACGTCAGATGAACCGCGGCGCCGCGCTCGCGGGCCGCGCCGATGAACTCGTGACCGTTGCGGTCGGCGACGATCGGAACGAACAGCTGGCCCGGTTGCGTGGAGCGTGAGTCGAACGAGGCTCCCTCGAACTCGACGTCGGGGCCGATCAAGCGACCACCGATCCCGGCAGCGGCTTCGGATGCGCGAATCCTCACAGGCGCCGACGGTACCGTGGGCCGATGGTCGCAGAGCCGCATGAGCGCATTCATCTCGTGGTGTTGTTCGGCGGCGAATCGGCCGAACACGACGTGTCGTGCACCACCGCGGCGCACGTCCTGCGAGCAGCCGATCCCGAGCGCTACCGCATCACGCCGGTCGGGATCTCCACCGAGGGCCAGTGGGCGCTCGCGCACGAAGCGGTCGAGGCGCTCATCGAGGGCCCGCACGCGATTCCCGGCCGTCTGAACCCCGCCGGCACCGACGTGTCACCCACGCCGATGCTCGCCGACGCGTCGGCGTCCGACGAGGTCACCGTCGTCCTGCCGCTCCTCCACGGCCCGATGGGCGAGGACGGCACGGTGCAAGGAATGCTCGATCTCGCCAACGTCGCGTACGTCGGCAGCGGCGTGCTCGGCTCGGCGGTGGCGATGGACAAAGCGATGACCAAGCAGGTCCTCACCGCCGCCGGCATTCCCCAGGCCCGCTTTCGAGCATTCGCCGAGCACGAGATCACACCGGGCTGGGCGGCGCAGTTGGTCGACGACCTCGGCCTGCCTGTGTTCGTGAAGCCCGCCAACATGGGCTCGTCGGTGGGCGTGTCGAAGGCGACCACGGTCGAGGGACTGCGCGAGGCGATCGACCATGCGCTGACCTACGACGAGATGATCGTGGTCGAAGAGGCGATCGTCGGACGCGAGATCGAAGTCGCCGTGCTCGGCGGCATCGAGCCCCAGGCCTCGCAGCCTGGCGAGATCGTGCCGGGCGAAGAGTTCTACAGCTACGAGGACAAGTACGTCACCGATGGCGCCCAGCTCCTGATCCCGGCACCGCTGGCCGACCACGAGATCGAGCGGGTGCGGGCGCCTCGCCACCGACACGTTCCGGGCGCTGCGCTGCGACGGCCTCGCCCGAGTCGACTTCTTCTACGAGATGGACGACGACGGCAACGGCCGAGGGTTCATGTGCAACGAGGTCAACACGATGCCCGGCTTCACGCCGATCTCGATGTACCCGAAGCTGTGGATCCACTCAGGCATGAGCTACAGCGACCTGATCGACCGCCTCGTCGACCTCGCACTCGAACGCCACGCTCGCCGGCGCCGCAACACCAAACGCTGACCGGGCACTCAGTGGTTCCCGGAGCCCAGGGCGCGGGGAACCTGACTTGTTCCCGGAGACCTGGGCGCGGGGAACCACGCTGGTTCCCGGAGACCCTGGGCACGGGGAACCTGGTCAGGTTGGAGCGAGTGCGGCGCGCAGGAAGGCTCGGAGTTCGTCGCGGAGGTGGCGCAGGCCGGCGGGGGTGGGTTGCCAACCGACGGCTCGCAGCGCCTCGGGCTCCGTGGCGATGCCGGTGAGCGTGGCATAGCCCAGAGCTGCGACCAGCCTCGGGTCGCCACGTCGGAGTCGGCCGGCGTCCATCTCGGCGGCGAGGTAGCCGACCGCCCGATCGACGAGCGACTGGATGCGCGCCCGCAGGCGCTCGGCCGGTTCCGAGTCGAGCCGGCTCACCTCGCGGATCAAGCCCGAGCAGCGCCGGTCGGCGCACGGCGGGGCGGAAGACCGCTCGCACGACGGCATCGATCCGATCGAGCGGATCGTTCGGAGCGGCGCGCAGTGCCGCATCGATCACGATCACCAACTCGGCGGCGGCGACGGCGAGCACCTCGTCGACCAGTGCGTCCTTCGACTCGAACCAGTACAACACCGTCTGCTTGCGCACCCCGACGGTGCGTGCGATCTCGTCGAGCGACACCGCGTCGACGCCGCGCATGCCGAACAGGTCGAGCGCAACTTCGAGAATCCGCTCTCGTGTCGACCGCTCACTCACGGCACACACCCGGGTCTTCTCGTGAACACTTCCACCTCTGAGAGGTGAAGTTGTTCACGAGAACGGCAGGAGGCGGGGCCGAATGACTCATCTCTACCAATTGGTAGACGATCGTGCTAGAAAGGTCAACCGTGATCGCCGAATCGCTCGCCGGGAAACGGATCGCCATCACCGGCGCGACCGGGTTCGTCGGCACGGCGCTCGTCGAGCGCCTGCTGCGATCGGTGCCCGACTGCGAGCTCGTCCTGCTCGTCCGCGACGGTCAGCGAACGAGTGCCGCACGCCGGACCGACCGTGAGATCTTCAAGAACGACGCGTTCGATCGACTGCGTGCGCAGTGCACCGAACAGGGCGTCGACTTCGCGACCGTCGCCGGTCGCGTCACCACGATCGCCGGCGACGTCACCCGCGATGGCCTGGGACTGAGCGACACCGACCGGGCAATCTTCGCCAGCTGCGACACCGTGATCCACTCCGCCGCCGCGGTGTCGTTCGACTCGCCGCTCGACTCGGCCGTCGAGATCAACCTGCTCGGCCCGTCACGCATCGCCGATCTCTGCAACGCCATCGGCATCACCCCGCACCTCGTGGCCGTGTCGACCTGCTACGTGGCAGGCAACCGCCGCGGCAACGCGCCGGAGAAGCTCGTCAGCGACGGCCCGTTCGACATCGGCATCGACTGGCGCAACGAAGTGAAGGCGAGCCGCCGGCTGCGTTCCGACGCCGACGCCGCGAGCCGCAGCCGCGAGCAACTCGAAGCGTTCCGCAAGGAAGCTCGCACCGAACTCGGCGCCGCCGGCGCACCAGCGCTCGCCTCGAAGACCGAGCAGCTGCGCGAGAAGTGGGTCAAGGACCAACTGGTCGACGCGGGCCGGGCACGCGCCGCAAGCGTCGGTTGGCCCGATGCCTACGCGTTCACCAAGGCACTCGGCGAGCAGGCGCTGACCGACGTCAAGGGCCCGGTGCCGGTGTCGATCGTCCGCCCGTCGATCATCGAATCCGCGCTCGCCGAACCGAAGCCCGGCTGGATCCGCGGGTTCCGGATGGCCGAGCCGGTGCTGATCTCCTACGCCCGGGGTCTGCTCGACGAGTTCCCCGGCGTGCCCGAGGGAACCGTCGACGTCATCCCCGTCGACATCGTCGTCGCCTCGATCATCGCGGTCGCTGCCCTCGGGCCCGGAGCGAGCGCCAGAGATCACGCAGGTGGCCTCGGGCGGCATCAACCCGCTGAAGTACCGGATGCTCGTCGACAACGTGAGCGGCTGGTTCCTCGAACACCCGATCTACGACTCCAAGGGCCAGCCCATCGTCGTTCCCGAGTTCCGGTTCCCCGGACGTGGCCGCGTCCAGGGCCAGCTGAACCGGGCCAAGACAATCCTGACCGTCGGCGAGAAGGTGTTGCAGAACCTCCCACTGCGCGGGCGCCAAGCCGAATGGTCGGCCCAGGTCGAAACGAAGCGCACCGAGGTCGAGCGGGCGCTCACCTACGTCGAGCTGTACGGCCTGTACACCGAGTGCGAGGCGATCTACCAGGTCGACAACCTGATGCTCACGTGGGGCGAGCTCGACGACGCCGACCGGGCGACGTTCAACTTCGACCCACGCTCGGTCGACTGGCCGACCTACATCACCCAGATCCACCTCCCGTCGATCGTCAAGCACGCCCGGGTCAAGACCACGCCCGGTCCGTCACCGTCGTCGGACCGGATGGCACGGCTGCGCAAGCAGGTACTCGACCCGAAGCGCCAGGTCGTTGCGTTCGACCTCGAGAACACGTTGATCTCGTCGAACGTCGTCGAGAGCTACTCGTGGCTCGCCACCCGGCGCCTCGACACGCCGGAACGAATCCGATACGCGCTGCGCACGCTCGTCGAGGGACCCGGCCTGCTGAAGCTCGATCGCTCGGACCGCAGCGACTTCCTGCGCTACTTCTACCGACGCTACGAGGACGCCCCGGTCGAGCAGATCGAAGCCGACGCCCGAGAGATGTTCGGCCAGATCATCATGACCAAGTCGTTCCCCGAGGGCATGCGCCGGGTCCGCCAGCACCGCGCGCTCGGCCACCGGACGATCCTGATCACCGGGGCGCTGAGCTTCAACGTCGAGGGGCTGCGGCCGCTGTTCGACGAGATCGTCGCCGCCGAGATGTCGATCAAAGCGGACAACACGTACTCGGGCGAGATGCACACCGTGCCCCCGACCGGCGAGGCCCGGGCGCAGGTGCTCGCCGACTACTGCGACGCCGAAGGATTCGACCTCGATGAGTGCGTCGCCTACGCCGACTCGTCGTCCGACCTCCCCCTGTTCGAAGCGGTCGGATTCCCGGTGGCGGTCAATCCCGAGACTCGCCTCGCAGCGATCGCCCGCAAGCGAGGCTGGCTCGTCGAACACTGGAGCAAGGCCCCGGGCGGTCCACGTCCGCGACTTCCGATCGGGCCGTTGCTGTCCGAACGCCAGCGCAACGAACGCTTCGGAGCACGAGCATGATCTACCACCGTTTGCGTGTCATTTCGGATGGCCCGGTCCATCCGTTCTGCAACGCAAACGTGGATGCGGCGCGGGTGGTGGCGTGAAGGCGCTGCAGGTCTCGCGGTCGGTGCGCAAGCTCGGCATGGCGCGTATCGCCTCGGCCATCTCGCCGGTCACCGCCACGAAGCTCGGACCGCTCGAGTTCACCTCGGTCGACCAGCCCGAACTGCCCGGTCCGGGCTGGCATCGCGTGCACACCCGGCTTGCCGGCATCTGCGGATCCGACCTCTCGCTCGTCGAGGGTCATGCATCGCTCTACTTCGAGGACTGGGTGTCGTTCCCGTTCGTCCCCGGCCACGAGGTGGTCGGCGAACTCGACGACGGCACCCGCGTGATCCTCGAACCGGTGCTCGGCCACGAAGCCCGCGGCTTCGCTCCCCCGTTCGAGGGCGCCGCGCCCGGCGACGGCGACGACTACGCCCACCTCGCCACGGGTCCGCTGGAGCCAGGCATCCAGACCGGGTTCTGCTGCTCGACCGGTGGTGGTTGGGCCCCCGAGTTCGTCGCCCACGAGTCACAGCTCCATCGCATCGACGACACCGACCCAGCAACGGCATGCCCGACGAGCGCGCCGTGCTGGTCGAGCCGTTCGCCGGCGGCATCCACGCCGCACTGCTCGCGGCGCCGGTCGTCGCTGCACGCCAGGACACGTCGGCACCTGCGATCGTCGCCGTGCTCGGCGCCGGCACGATGGGCCTCGCGGCCATCGCCGGCCTTCGCCGCTACGTGCCCGACGTCCGCATCATCGCCGGCGCCCGATACCCCCACCAGCGCCAGTTCGCCAAGGAGTTCGGCGCCGACGTCGTCGTCGCCCCCGACGAACTCCCCCGAGCGGTGCGGCGAGCCGCCGGCTGCCACATGGTCGGCGACCACCTGTCGTCGGGTGCGCACGTCACCATCGACGCCGTCGGCACCAGCGCCACGGTCGCCGACTGCCTCCGGATCACCCGCCCCCGCGGACGCGTCGTACTGCTCGGCATGCCGGCCGACGTCACGCTCGACCTCACCGGCCTGTGGCACCGCGAGACCGAACTCAAGGGCGCCTACACCTACGGCACCGAGCACCTGCCAGATGGCCGCACGGTTCGCACGTTCGACCTCGCCATCGAGACCGCCACCGAGCTGCGCGCCGAGCGGCTGCTCTCGGCCACCTATCCCCTGTCCGACCACGTCGACGCCATCGCCCACGCCGCCACCGCCGGCCGCCGCGGCGCTGTCAAAGTGGCCTTCGATCTGCGCAAGGAAGACACCTGATGCCTCGCCCCGGATTCGTACTCGACGTCGACAAGTCGACGCCGCCCACCCTGTTCTGGCACGGCGAGGGCTTCCGACTCGAGAAGCTGCCCGCCGATCGCTCGCGGGTCATCTACGCACCCGAGCCGCACGACGCCATCGACGACATCGACGGCGCCATCCGCGCCTCGCTGCTGAACCCGATCGAGATGGACCCGCTGCCGTCGCTGCTGTTCCCCGGCATGAAGCTCACGATCGCGTTCGACGACGTGTCGCTGCCGCTGCCCAAGATGCGTCGCCCGGACCTCCGCCAACGGATCATCGAACAGGTGCTGACGATGGCCGCCGACGCCGGCGTCGACGACGTGCAACTCGTCGCCGCACTGGCGCTGCACCGCCGGATGCACGAATTCGAACTGCGCCACGCCCTCGGCGACCGTGTCTACGACGCGTTCGAGCCACGGGGCCTCCTCACGCAACACGACGCCGAGGACCCCGACAACCTCGCGTTTCTCGGCACCACCGACCAGGGCGAAGAGATCGAGATCAACAAGCGCGCCGCCGAGTCGGACCTGCTCGTCTACGTCAACATCAACCTCGTCGCCATGGACGGCGGCTGGAAGTCGACCGCCGTGGGCCTCGCCAGCTATCGCTCGCTGCGCCACCACCACAACCCGACCACCATGGAGGCGTCGCACTCGTTCATGGACCAGCATGCGTCCGAGCTCCACAAGAGCACGTGGCGGATGGGCAAGGTCATGCGTGACCACGGCCCCAAGGTGTTCCAGATCGAAACGACGCTCAACACCGACACGTTCCCGCAGCCGTTCGAGTTCCTGTCGAAGCGCGAGTGGGAGTGGAACGCCAAGGATCGGGCGCTCTACCTGGGCACCGCGAAATCGGTCGCGAAGCTGCCGGCGCGAACCGCCCGCAAGATCTTCCACGGCATCGAGGCGCCCCACCAGATGACCAGCATCCAGTGCGGCGAGGTCGAGGCGGTCCACAAGGTCACCACGCAGAACGTGTACGACCAGCAACTCGTCGAGGTCGAAGGCCAGACCGACATCCTCACGATGGGCATCCCGTACATCTGCCCGTACAACGTCCACTCGATCATGAATCCGATCCTGGTGATGTGCACCGGGCTCGGCTACTTCTTCAACCTGTACCGCGGCAAGCCGCTCGTGCGTGAAGGTGGCGTGGTGATCCTCACCCACCCGACCACCAACGAGTTCCACCCGGTGCATCACCCCAGCTACATCGACTTCTTCGAGGAAGTGCTCGCCGACACTCGCGACCCGCACGTGATGTCACAGAAGTGGGAGAAGCAGTACGCCGAGGACGACTGGTACCGCCACCTGTACCGCACCACGAACGCCTACCACGGCGTGCACCCGTTCTACATGTGGTACTGGGGCAGCCACGCCATGAAGCACGTCGGCAAGGTGATCATCGTCGGCGGCGACGCGGCAACGGTCCGCAAGCTCGGCTTCACGCCGGCGTCGACGATGAACGACGCGTTCGAGATCGCCTCCGACACCGTCGGCCGCTCCCCCACGATCACCCACATCAAGACGCCGCCACTGATGATCGCGGACGTGAAGTAGGGATCTCGATGGTCGACCGGAACCTCCAGCGGGCTCAGCGGGCCGCAGGCGTCGCCGAGGACGCCGTGCGGCGCGCCACGATGCCGCTGCGCAACTTCGGGTTCCCGTACCGGGCGCCGACGGTCCCCCGTGGCGTCGAGGTGCCGCCCGAGGTCTCCGGGCTCGGCGCTCACTACGACACCGACTGGGCGCGCCGCCCACTGGCGTCGTCCGTACGCACGGTGATCGTCGAAGGCCCCGTGCGTCTTGCCGCTCGCGTGCTCGCATCGCCCGAGATCGTCGGCACCGACCGGCTCGCCGACCTCGCAGCGCTCGAGGATCCGCCTGCGGTGATCTTCGCGCCGAACCACCACAGCCACCTCGACACCGGCCTGATGATCCGCTCCGTGCCGGCGGCGTGGCGTCACAAGCTGGTGGTCGCCGCCGCCGCCGACTACTTCTTCGACAAGAAGTGGAAAGCGGCGCTGTCGGCGCTGTCGCTGAACGCGATCCCGATCGACCGCGAGATCACCGGGCGCAAGTCGTCCGACCTGATCAAGGGTCTCGTCGACGACGGCTACAGCCTCGTGATCTATCCCGAGGGCGGGCGCTCCCCCGACGGATGGGGGCAGGACTTCAAGGGCGGCGCCGCCTATGTTGCGGCGCGCACGGGCGCTCCGGTCGTACCCGTGTTCATCGACGGCACCGGAGCGATCTTCGGCAAGGGCATGAAGCGCCCGAAGCCCGGCCGAGCGAAGGTCGTGTTCGGCGCACCGCTGCGGCCCGAACCGGACGAGTCGACCCGTCGGTTCACCGCTCGGATCGACGCCGCCGTCACCACGCTCGGCGACGAAGCGATCACCGACTTCTGGACCGCCCGTCAACGGGCCGCGGCCGGCACCAGCCCGACGCTCACCGGCCCGGACCACACCGGCTGGCGCCGCGACTGGGCGCTCGCCGAGCGCCGGAAGCTCGGCACCGCCGGTCTTCGCCGCCGCCAACAACGCCGCTGGCCCGACCTCGGCTGAGCCAACCCGTAGCCTGAGGGCGTGGCGAACGACATGCTGGTGCCGACATGAAGGTGCAGTGGGTCGGGCACGCGTCGGCGCTGGTCGAGGTCGGCGGGCAGCGCATCCTCACCGATCCGTTGTTGACCCGGCGGGTCGCCCACCTCCGACGGCGCCGACCTCTCCCGACCCCGGACGTCGCCGATGTCGACACCGTGCTGTTGTCGCACGCGCATCTCGATCATCTGCACCTGCCATCGCTCAAGCGGATCCGCCCGACGGCCCGATTCATCACGCCGGTCGGCACGGGACGCCTGCTCACCGCTGCCGGCTTCCAGGACGTCACCGAGGTGCGCGTCGGCGACCGGATCGACCTCGACGGGCCGCTCGTGACCGCCGAGGTGGTCCCCGCGGCGCACAAGCACGGGCGCGGACCTCACAGCCGCGTCTCGGCACCGCCGGTCGGCTACGTCGTCAGCGGTGCAGGCCGTCGCGTCTACTTCCCGGGCGACACCGACCTGTTCGACACCATGTCCGACCTGCACGACATCGACATTGCGCTGTTGCCGATCTGGGGATGGGGATCGTCGCTCGGCATCGGTCACCTCGATCCGACGCGGGCAGCGACCGCAACCGGACTGATCCGGCCGGGCATCGTCGTGCCGATCCACTGGGGAACCTACGCTCCGGAGGATGGCCGTCGTCACCTGCCCCACTGGTTCGACTCGCCACCCGAGCAGTTCGAGACCGCGCTCGCCGACGCCGGGCTCTCGGATCACCTCCACCTGCTGCACCCAGGCGAGTCGGTGACCGTGCCGTGACGCAACATGCCATCCGACGCTTCGCTGGGGTTGCGTCGATCGTGGCGCATCGTGATTGACGCTGCGTGCACCACGGAGCAGCAGTCCACGCCTCAGCCAACGCTCACGTCGACGACCTCGACGACCACGACCACGACCACCACGACGGTGCCGCCCGAGACGACCACGACCGAAGCACCGCCAGAAACGACGTCGACGACCACGCCGGCCGGCCCGGCCGACGCACTGGTCCCGCTGTTGGTCGGCGGCGCGAGCGACGGCGGGTGGCTCTTCCTCGGCGCGTGGCAACAGGACCGCTGGCAGGAGTCGACCGACCCGTCGGGCAACCCGATCCGCCCGGGCATCGAAGCGGGCACGGCGTTCGTCGTGAGCAACCTCGACGGCGAGACACCGGCCACGCTCGGCGAGAACACCGAGGCCTGCTTCGACGGTCAGGTCGGCCCCACGATCGACGTCGAGGTGGCAGCACCCGAGCCGCCGGGATACGGGTACAACGCCGTTGCGGTGTTCCAGCAGCCGTGGGCGCTCAAGCCTCGGCCCGTCGCCGTCACCTCGACCGCACCAGAGACGTATCAGGCACTCGGCGAGGCGGCCTTCGCCGACGAGCCGGTCGACGCGACCCAGGGCGCGATCGAACAGCTCGTGGTCACCGACCTCGACGGCGACGGCGACGATGAGGCCCTCGCATCGTTCGAGTTCGTCCAGCCGAGCGCCGGCCCCGGCGCCCCCGGCGATCTCGCTGCGCTGCTCATCATCGACGCGACGACTCGTGCCACCGAGACCGTGCTGCTGTCGGCGGTCGACGAGAATCTCGACGACGGGTCGTTCCCGATCATCGAGCGTTACCGGGTGCTCGATGTGGCCGACCTCAACGGCGACGGACGCATGGAGGTCCTGGTGCATGCCTGGTACTACGAAGGTGCCGCCGTCATCGCCTACACCTACGACGGCACCGAACTCACCGAAGTACTCGCCGCCGGCTGCGGCGCCTGAGCGTCACCAGGTGTCGATGTTCGGGCGGCGTGGGGGCGCAGCCGGGTCCGCCACCGACCGGTGAGTGTCGGGTGCCGCGTCGAAGATCGTCGTGATCCATCGACGGGTGTCGGCAGGATCGATCACGTCGTCGATCTCGAAGAACGACGCCACGCTGACCGCCTTGCCGTGCGCGTACATCCGGTCGACCATCTCCCGGAACAACACCTCGCGCTCGGCGTCGTTCGCCACCGCCTCGAGCTCCTTGCGGTAGCCCAGGCGGACGGCTCCCTCGAGACCCATGCCACCGAACTCGCCCGTCGGCCACGCCAGGCAGGCGAGCGGCGCCTTGGTGGTACCACCCATCATCGCTTGGGCTCCGAGCCCGTATGACTTCCGCGTCACCACCGACACCATCGGCACCGACAGGTTGGCGCCGGTCACGAACAGCCGACTGCAGTGGCGCACGAGTGCGGTGGCCTCGACGTCGGGGCCGACCATCATCCCGGGCGTGTCGACCAAGGTGACGATCGGCAACCCGAAGGCGTCGCAGAGCTGCATGAAGCGCGACGCCTTGTCGGCACCGTCGGAGTCGATCGCTCCAGCGAGGTGGCCGGGGTCGTTGGCGATCACCCCGACCGGCCGACCCTCGATCCGAGCCAGTGCCGTCACCATGCCGATGCCGAAGTCGCGGCGCAGTTCCAGCACGGAGTCGATGTCGAAGAGCCCGTCGATCGCACGGCGGATGTCGTAGGCGCGGAGTCGATCGACCGGTACGACGTCGCGTAGCGCCTCCTGATCGGGGGCCGACCACGCTGCGGTGCGCCCCTGGAAGTACGACAGGTACTGCTTGGCGACTCGCACCGCCTCGGCTTCGTCGGCGACGACGATGTCGATCACGCCGTTGGTGCGCTGGACGTCGATGGGCCCGATCTCGGTGGGTTCGAACACGCCGAGGCCGCCACCTTCGATCATCGCTGGCCCGCCCATGCCGATGTTCGAGTCCTCGGTGGCGATCACGACGTCGCAACACCCGAGAATGGCCGCGTTGCCGGCGAAGCAGTATCCGGCGTTGACGCCGACGAGCGGCACGGTCCCCGACAGCTCGGCGAACCAGCGAAAAGCGAGACAATCCAATCCGCTGACGCCGATGCCGTCGGTGTCACCTGGGCGACCGCCACCGCCTTCGGTGAAGAAGACGATCGGAACGCGGAGCTGTTCAGCGACTTCGAACAAGCGGTCCTTCTTGCGATGGTTCTGGGTTCCCTGCGTTCCGGCGAGCACCGTGTAGTCGTACGAGACGGCGACGACCTTCGTGGCTCGGCCCGACGGTCCCGATCCGAACAGCTCACTGTTGACGTCGCCGATTCCTCCGACGAGACCGTCGGCCGGCGTCGAGACGATCAGATCGTCGACGCTTCGCCGACGACGCTGCGCGGCGATCACGAGCGGGCCGTACTCGACGAAGGTGCCGTCGTCGACGAGGTCGGCGATGTTCTCCCGGGTCGTCCGCCGCCCCCTGGCCCGTCGCCGCTCGACTGCGTGCGGCCGCTGCTCGTCGAGGCCGACGGCATGACGCTCGATCACCTCGCGCAGGTCGTCACGCTCCAATCCGACGGGCGACGCAGCCGGCGTCGGCGTACGAACGGTGTCTGACTCCGGATGCACGCCGGGCGCTATGCGAGCGAACTCCTGGCCGATCGTGACCGTGTCGCCGTCGCCGACAGCGAGCTCGTCGATCACGCCCGACACCGGGGCGACCACCTCGTGGTGCATCTTCATCGACTCGACAAGTGCCAGGACGTCACCAGCGGTCACCGCCGCTCCGACCTCGACGAACAACCCCACGACCGTTCCCTGCAGCTCGGCGGACACCACGACCTGGTCAGTCATCGACATGACGCCAGTCTCGTCAGTTGACGCGGTCTGGCGAGCGTTGGAAGGTCGTGATCGACTGGTCGCCCATCACCAACTCCGCCGCGACGGCTGCGAAGAGCGCCGGAACGATGAACCCAGGCTGCCCGGTGGCCTCGGCGACGAACACCACGGCGGCGAGCGGAACGCGGTATCCAGCACCGAGGAACGCGGCGATTCCCAACAGCACGTACAGCGTCGGGTCGAGCGGATTGACGATGTCGCCGACGCCACGCCCGACGATCGCTCCCCCGACGACCAACGGCACGAACAGGCCACCGACTCCACCGCCGGCGAGCGTCGTCGCCGTCGCCAGACATCGAAGGGCGAACACCACGGCGAGCAGCCAGAGCGCATGCTCCTCCGACAGCCATCGGATCACCTCGTAACCGGTTCCGATCGTGAGGCTCTCACCGGTCAGCAGCCGGCTGATCACGAACAGCACGACCAGGGTGATGCTGGCCAACAGCACCCGGAGGGCGACAGGGCGGTACGTGAACGCCTTGGCGTAGCGGATCAACCGCGAGAACGCACGAGCGCCGATCGCACAGCAGATGCCGATCAGGATCGCGCCGGCCAGGTCGCGGTACTGGAACGACGCAACCCGGTCGTTCTGGAACACGAAGATCGGATCGGTGTTGCTCAACGCCACGAAGACGAGATACCCGGACGCACTCGCCACCAGCGCAGGCAGGAGCATGCGGCGCGCCATCTGATCGCGAAATGGCACCTCGAGCGCGAAGATTGCCCCGGTCGCCGGCGCCTTGAAGATCGCAGCGACACCGGCGGCGGCGCCTGCAACCAACAGCGTGCGGTGATCGACGCCGCGAAACGCCGACGGGAGCCGCCGCTGGATCATGGCGCCGAGTGCCGAGCCCCCGTACATCGACGGACCTTCGAGCCCCATTGCGCCGCCGAATCCGAGGGTGGTGATCGCGGCGGCCATGCGGCCCATGAACGCCCGTGGACGCAGCGGATACTCCGGGTCGTGGAACGCTCGCAGGTACTCGTCCGACGTCGCCGACGACGCACCGTTGCCGACGGTCTTGAGCAGGATCGCCGACAGCAACAGGCCGACGCCAGGAGCGATGGCGCCAACCCAGAGCGGCCCGTGGACGATCTTGTCGTAGACGAACTCGACCACGATGAACTCGAAGAAGCGGACGAACAGCCCGGTGAGTGCGCCCGTGATCGCTGCGAGCAGCACGACCTCGCGCGAACGTCGGACCAGGTCACGGAACTCGCCGGTGCGGATGTCGAAGCTGGATGGGCGCCACCCCATCTTCACCCTGCTGCTCCACACGACGGCTCAGTGTAGGCATCGACCCCGGCAGGTCGACGGTACCCTCGGCGACCATGTCGGTGGCGGTGGTGACAGGTGCAGCTGGTCTGATCGGTTCGCAGGCGGTGATGCACTTCGCGTCGATCGGCCTCGACGTGGTCGGTGTCGACAACGACATGCGCCGCGTGTTCTTCGGTGACGAATCGTCCACCGCCTGGATGGTCACCGAACTCGAAGAGACGCTCGGCGATCGCTATCGCCACGCCGACGTCGACATTCGTGACCGCGCCGGCATCGACGCACTGTTTGCCGAGTACCGCTCCGACATCTCGTTGGTGATCCACACCGCCGCGCAACCGTCGCACGATTGGGCTGCCCGCGAGCCGTTCACCGACTTCGATGTCAACGCAGTCGGCACGCTCAACGTGTTGGAGGCCACCCGCCAGCACTGCGCCGACGCGACGTTCATCTTCACCTCGACCAACAAGGTCTACGGCGACACCCCGAATCGGCTGCCGCTCGTCGAACACGACACCCGCTGGGAGATCGACCCGTCACACACCTACGTGGGCGGCATTCGCGAGGACATGTCGATCGACGCGACCCTGCATTCGATCTTCGGTGCGTCCAAGGTTGCAGCGGACGTGATGGTGCAGGAGTACGGCCGCTACTTCGGAATGCACACCTCGGTGTTCCGTGGCGGCACGTTGACCGGGCCGAACCACGCCGCAGCCGAACTCCACGGATTCCTGGCCTACGTGATGCAGTGCACGATGAGCGCCACGCCATACCGGGTGTTCGGCTATCAGGGCAAGCAGGTGCGCGACGCCATCCATTCGGCTCGACCTGATCTCCTGCTTTCGACCACGTGTACTGCGCCGCCCAGGACGGAACACCGCGTCGGCGAGGTCTACAACATCGGCGGCGGGCGATTCTCGAACTGCAGCGATGATCGAAGCGATCTCGCTGTGCGAAGAGATCACGGGCAAGACGCTCGACTGGACCTATGTCGATGACAACCGTGTTGGCGATCACATCTGGTGGATCGGTGACAACGGCCGCTTCGCCGAGCACTACCCGTCGTGGGAACTGACCTATGACGTGCCGGCGATCCTCACCGAGATGTACGACGCCAACCGTCAGCGCTGGGCCTGATCGACCGTCCATGATCGAGAGGGGCAAGGTCGACGTCATCGGTGTGCGCGTCGACGCGGTCGACTACGAGGCCGCCGTCGATCGCATCATCGATGCCGCCATCGAACAGCGGCCCTACCGAGTGTCGGCGCTGGCGGTGCACGGCGTGATGACCGGCGTCGACGATCCCGAGCATCTCGCCCGGCTCAACGCCTTCGATCTGATCACGCCAGACGGCCAACCGGTTCGCTGGGCGATGAACTGGCTGCACCACACCGGACTGCCCGACCGCGTCTACGGCCCTGATCTCACGCTCGCGGTCTGCCGGGCGGCCGTCGAGAAGAACCTGTCGGTGTACTTCCACGGCAGCACGCCGGACACTCTCGAACACCTGATGCGTCGACTGCCCACGCTCGTGCCGGGAATCCACATCGCCGGCACCAGTCCTTCGACGTTCGGGACCTCGACTCCCGAGCAACTCGAGCAACTCGCGGCCACGATCCGGTCGACGGGAGCGTCGATCTGCTTCGTCGGCCTCGGGTGCCCCCGTCAGGAGGTGTTCGTGTACGAGAACGCCGAGCGGCTCTCCATGCCATGTCTCGCCGTGGGCGCGGCGTTCGACTTCCATGCCGGTCTCGCCAAGGAGCCACCGGCGTGGGTGCAGCGCGCTGGCCTGCAATGGGCGCAGCGGCTACTGCGCAGCCCACGCCGGCTGTGGCGTCGCTATGTGATCCTCAACCCGCGCTATGCCCGCCGTGTCGCAGCCCAACGACTCGGCCGATATGCATCGCCCGGCGAGCGGCCTCCGCCGCACATCGGCTTCAGCTGACGGTCGATCCTCAACTACCGCCAGTCTCGCCGAGCAGCGCCCGTGGGGTCATCGCGAGGATCTGCAGGTCGGTACGCAAGGACACCCGATCGACGTAGGCGAGATCCCACTGTCCGTTCTCATGCATCGGGCCGCTCCCGCGAGCCGACACCTGCCAGAGGCCAGTGAGACCTGGCTTGACGTAGTGACGTTGGTGCAGCGCCGGCGGGTACTGCTCGACGACGCCATCGAGTTCGGGTCGTGGACCGACCACGCTCATCTCACCGCGCAACACGTTGAGCAGCTGCGGAAGCTCATCGAGGCTGTGGCGGCGCAACACGCGACCGATCCTGGTGTGGCGAGGGTCGTTGTCGGACTTGTGCGTTCGGCGACGATCGTGGATCACGTCGAGTCGCTGACCTCGACGGTCGGGACGCATCGTGCGGAACTTGAGGACCTCGAACGGTTCGCCGTCGACGCCGATTCGGCGCTGGCGGAACAACACCGGCCGACCGATCGTCGACGCAACCACCCCGGCGATCACGGCCATCGGAACCGCGGCGACGCCGAGCGCGACGAGTGCAAACCCCCGGTCGAACGACGGTTTGACGATTCGCACGTACAGCCCGCGGGGCTTGTCGACCCGCGGCAGCGCTGGCAGCGGTGTCAGTGTGGGTCGAGATGCCGGGACCGCTTCGTGCGACCACGGGGACACCGCGCCCAAGCCGATGAGTTCGCTCGTCATGCTTCCGCCTTCCGTCAAGCCACGGAGCGTGAGATCACTCTCCGTGGCGATACTCCCGCCGCCGGTCACGATTCGAGGGGCCCATGACCCTCTCCAACCCTTTTACGACGTGATCATTGTCCCACTCGGCACCGCGCCGGGCAACCGCTTGATCAAGACTTGACAACCACTCAAGGTGAGATTTGGACCAGGACGGTACGATCAGCCGCCATGCAGGACGTCGTGCGTTCCGTCGGCCGCCGAGCGGTCCGAGCGGCAGCGATGGCGACCGCCGATCTGCGGCCGGCACCCGATCTGGTGATCATCGGCGTGAAGCGCGGTGGCACGACCTCGCTGTTCCGAGACCTCGAGCGGCACCCGTCGATGTGCCCGATGGTGCCGTCGGCTCGACGTCTTCCGTTGCACGAGAACATGAAGGGCGCCCACTGGCTCGACAGTGACCTGGCTCGATCGACACGGTGGTACCGGAGTCACTTCGCGACGAGCGCGACCAAACGTTGGCGGACGCACCGCACCGGCGCGGCGTTCACGGCCGAAGCGAGCCCGTACTACTTCTTCCATCCGCTCGCTGCGCAGCGAGCCGCGACGCTGCTCCCCCGGACCCGATTCGTCGTGATGTTGCGCGACCCCGTCGAGCGAACGGTGTCGCACTGGGCAGAACAGACTCGCAACGGCGTCGAAACGCTGACGCTGCGCGACGCACTCGCCGCCGAGCGCGACCGGGTCAGCGACGCCGGAGCTCGGCTGGCGGCCGGCACGATGGGCTCGAGCCACGCTCACGAACAGCAGAGCTATGCAGCCCAGAGCGAGTACGCCGCATCGCTGGGGCGTTGGATCGAGGCCGTCGGCAGCGAGCGCGTCGTCGTCGTGTTCTCCGAGGACTACTACGCCGATCCGCGGCGGGTGATCGGCGCCGTGCTCGATGCGGCAGGACAGCCCGCCATGCCGACCGACCACGAATCCGAATGGCGCAATGCCGCACCTCGGCCATCCACGCTCGATGCCGACATCGATGCCGAACTCACCGAACGCTTCCGAGCCGACGTGCGTCAACTCGCCGATCGATTCGGTCTCGCCCCACCTTGGGCCCGGTTCGCCACGCCATGAGAGTGCTCCAGGTCCACGCTCGCTATCGGATTCGGGCTGGAGAGGACTCGGTGGTCGACAACGAAGGTGCAGCACTGCAACGCGGCGGCCATGACGTCGCCCAGGTGCTCGCCGAGAACCCGACCGGAGCGCTCGCGTCCGGCCTGGCATTGGCTCGTAGCGTGCACAATCGAGGTGCGGCGGCGCGGGTGCGTTCCGCGATCGAGGCAGTGGCGCCTGACGTCGTACACATCCACAACACGTGGTTCTCGCTGTCGTCGTCGGTCGTGACGGCGGCCTCGTCGACGGGCGTGCCGGTCGTCATGACGCTGCACAACTATCGCCTTGGGTGCCTCAATACCTATCTGTTCCGCGACGAAGCGGTGTGCACCGCATGCGTGGGTCGAACTCCTGCCCGAGGCGTCATCCACGGCTGCTATCGCGGGTCGCGAGCCCTGTCAGCGGTCCAGGCGACCGAGGTGATGCTCACACGATCGCGCCGCGTCCTCGACCGATCAGTCCGGCGGTTCATCATTCCCTCACGTTTCATGGCGGACCGTTTGATCGACATCGGAGTGCCTGCCAACCGCATCCTCGTCAAGCCGCACTTCTCGGCCGATGTTGGCCCGCGCGCTGCTCCCCCGTCGAGGTCCGGGGACGTCGTGGTCGTCGGACGGCTCGCACCGGGTAAGGGGATCGACACGCTGCTCGATGCCTGGAGCCTGAGTTCCGCTGCTCGCGAGCGCCGCCTGACGGTCATCGGCGACGGTCCACTGGCCGAACGACTCCGCGCTGGGGCACCTTCGAGCGTCGACTTCGTCGGCTGGCTCTCGCGTGACGACGTCGCTCGACGGATGCGGTCGGCGCGGGCGCTCGTGATGCCGACCGAATGGTACGAGCCGTTCGGCATGGTGCTGATCGAGGCGATGAGCGCTGGACTCCCCATCGTGACCACCACAATGGCGGGCGCCCGTGCGATCGTCGGCGGGGGCGACGAATTGGTCGTGCCTCCGCGTCGACCCGCCGCACTCGCGGCAGCACTCGACGCGCTCGACGACACGACCGTCGACACCGAGGGTGCAGCGAACCGAGCCCGCTACGAAGCGAACTACACCGAGCAGCGTGGCCTCGACGAGCTCCTCGCTGCCTATGCCACGGCCATCGGAGAGTCGGCGTGAGTCGACGATTCGTCTCGTTCCCGCTGTCATCCCGATTCACGATCGCCGCCGACGCTCCGAGGTCGGCGCGCCGTGTACGGATGCTGTCGGGTACCAGCGACGTGCGGCGCGAGCTGCTCGACCGTGGCGGATCGCTCGCCGTGGCGACGTTCGGCACCAAGGTCTGGCGGGCGACGGACGCGTGGCCGTGGCCGACGATCGGCCCCGAGACACTCGTCGAGCTGCTCGGTGGGCACCTGCCCGGTATCGACATCGTCGCCGCCGCCGCACCTCGTCAGCGAGGACGCCACCGTCTCTCGCTGCTGTGCCGACACGATGGCGCCGACGTGATCGTCAAGATCGGCGACACCGGCGACGGACTCGAGAACGAAGCCGCCGCACTCGCGCTCCTCGACCGCGACCCACTGCCCTGCATCGCGACGCCACGCTTGCTGGCGAGCGGGTCGATCGAGTCGGTCGCCTTCGTCGCCACGGACGCGCTCGGTCTGTCCGGACAGCGTCCAGCGCTCGACGAACCACTGCGAACCTTCGAGGTTGACGTGGCGCAGCGCCTGCGTGCGCTTCCCCGCCCTGCCAATGCCGAGCCCGATGCGGTCCCGATCCATGGTGACCTCGCTCCGTGGAATCTACGGCGCACCGCTCACGGGTTGGCCCTGTTCGACTGGGAGTCGGCCGGATGGGGCCGACCGGGCTCCGACATCGATCGGTACCGGCGCACGTGCGCCGGGCTCCGCTGAACGTCTCGTGCTCTGTTACGGCAGATCGACCACGGCCGAGGGCGTCTTCCACGACGAGTTGCCTGCCGCATCGAACGCCTGCACCTGCAGGTAATGCCGCCCCGGGCCCAGCCCGACAATCAGCGCCGTGACCTCAGAACCCGGTGCCACAACGACTTCGACACCGTTGCGCGTGATCCGGTACGAGACCACGCCGACGTTGTCACGAGACGCCGTCCACGACAACGCCACCGAACCATCAGCATTGACCACCGCCGCCAAGTCCCGCGGCGTCGACGGATTGGACGTGTCCGAGACCGGCGCGCCGACAACCGTCACCACGACGGACGGTGTCCTCCACGACGAGTTGCCCGCCCCATCGAACGCCTGCACCTGCAGGTAGTGCGTCCCCGCACCCAACCCGACCACCGACGCCGAGGTCTCCGAACCCGGCACCGCCAACACCTCGACACCATTGCGCGTGATTCGATACGACGCCACGCCGACGTTGTCACGAGACGCCGTCCACGACAACGCCACCGAACCATCAGCATTCACCACCGCCGCCAGATCCCGCGGCGTCGACGGCGACGACGTGTCTGTGGCGGGTGGGGACGTTTCATCACGCGGCGGTGCCACGATCTTCACCAACGCCGACGGCGTCCTCCACGACGAGTTGCCCGCCGCATCGAACGCCTGCACCTGCAGGTAGTGGTTTCCCGCACCCAACCCGACGACCAGCGCCGAGCTCTGCGACCCGTCCACCACCATCACCTCGGTACGGTTGCGCGTGATTCGATACGACGTCACGCCGACGTTGTCTCGAGACGCCGTCCACGACAACGCCACCGAACCATCAGCATTGACCACCGCCGCCAGATCCCGCGGCGTGGACGGATTCGACGTGTCCGCGACCACTGGCGGTGCGATCGTCACGAGAACCGGCGGAGTCTTGGCCGACTCGTTACCCGCTGCATCGCGAGCAGCCACCTGGATGTGGTTGTCGCCGTAGCCGACGTCGAGCTGCACTGCCACCACGTCGCCGCCAACCGTCGCCACCAGTTCGGCGTTGCGATAGACGGCATAGGCCGTCACGCCCACATCGTCGGTCGAGGCCTCCCATGCCGCCGAGAGTGACGCTGTCTCGGGCACCGCCGAGGCCGACAGCGCAGTCGGAACCGACGGCGCATTCACGTCGTCGCCGGCGACGTCGATCTCCACCGACGGGGTCTTCGCCGACAGGTTCCCGGCGTTGTCAACGGCTTGGACCTGGAACGAGTACCGACCTCGGACGAGACCGGACAGCGTGGCGGTGCTCTCGGTCCCAGGCACGAGAAGTACCTCGACACCGTTGGAGAAGACGCGGTAGCCGTCGACGGAGACGTCGTCGCTCGAGGCCCCCCACGACAAGGTCACCGACTGATCGGCGTTGAGCACTGCCTGGAGGTTCTGCGGCGTGGTCGGCGCGAGCAGGTCGCCCACGGACAACAACGGCGTCGTTGCCGAGCGGTTTCCGGTGGGATCGACGGCACGCACGAAGTACCGGTCGCCGACCGTCCCCGTCGGATCGACGAAACTGCGGCCGTAGACGAGCGCGCTGACGACCCGGTCGTTGCGAAGGACCTCGTAGCCGATGGGGCCGGGCACGTCGTCGGTCGACGAGGCCCACTTCACGGTGATGCCACCCTCGGCTCGCGCCGATGCCACCGCATTCGTCGGCACGGTCGGAGCGGTCGTATCGCGCGGACAGAACTTCGAGAAGCTCTCGAGGTATTGCCGCTGTCCCTTGACCCACGGACCGCCGAGCAGGTCGCCACCGAACCAGAGGCATCCCTCGATGTCGGTGTCGACCGCCCAGGTTCCCTCGCTGTATGCCGAGGCGACGCTCGGCACCCAGTCTCGTTCGTAGGCATGCGTCTCGGCGTCGAACATGCCGATCCAGTTGAAGACATCGGTTCGCGAATAGCCGGTGACGCCCGGCCACGTGGTGGCATCGGCGTAGATGAACGCGTTGGCGTGGCTGCCCTGGACGACCTTGCCCTTGTCGAGCGCCAACACCTGGGTGTCGCCACCCTGGTCGTAGGTGACGTAGGACTTCAGGAGCGAATGGTCGCTCGTGCGGTACACCTGGGTGTTGTGCTCGGACCCGCCCTGCCAGATCTCGTCGCCCAGCGGGAGCACGGCGAACTGGTAGCGCTTGCCACCGCTCGTCCAGACCGATTCGGCGAGCCCGGTGACGACTGATCCGTCGCTCGTTCGGACAGTGCCGACGCTCTGGCGGACGACGCCATCGATGCTGGTGAAGTTGCCGACGACATGCGCCAGGCCATCGGCGACATCGACGTCGAACGGCACCCCGTCGACGTTCGGACGAAAGACCGTGTCCGGCTCGCCATCGGCGATCGACACCCGCGCGAGCCGCCCGACCGACCGCTCGTTCGCCGGGCCGGCGATACGGGTGAAGTTGCCTGCCACGTAGATCCAACCACCGTCGGCATCGATCGAACGCACGACGGGTCGGGCGGTCGTGCCGGTAACGGTCATCGACGCCCGCCAGGTCGGGTCGACTCGACCGGTGACAGGATCCAGCGCCGCCAACGCCGAGGTCCCTGCCTCAGCGTCGATGTTCGTGAACTGGCCCGCCACGATCAAACGGCCTTCGACGACTTCGAGATCCCACACGGTGCCGTCGAGAACAGGCCGGAAGCTGGGGATCCACGCACCGGTCGCACGATCGAACGCGGCGAGGTACGACTGTGCGACCAGTTCCCCGGTCGAGGTGTCACGTGTGTCGCGGAACTTCCCGCCGACGAATACTCGGTCGCCATCGGCCTCGATGGCCAACACCGGTGCGTCGAGTCCTGGTTCGGTGTCACCGACCTTGAGCACGTTGCGCACACCGCCGGCGATCTCCATCGGACGCTCGTCGAGTCGCGGCGTCAGAGTCTGTTCGCCCATCCCCTCGTCCGGGATCGGCGCGGACGCCGGCGACGTCACCTGCGGGCGGATGAACAGCTGCGTGAACGGAAGTGCCTGCTTCTCGTTGTTGTACTCCCACAGGTACGACGTGTCGTTGCGATCACCGTCGACCGATCCGCGGTAGGAGAATCCAGCTTGGCGTCCATGGCCGCTCCACGGGAAGGTGTACCAACCGTTGAGATCCGTCGCCGACCGGTTTCCCGTCCCCGTCTCACCCCACACGCGAACGCTGGAGTCGCGAGTGTTCGAACCGGTGCCGACGTTGCCGTTGATCGAGAACGAGCTGAGCCGGTGGCCACCGTCGAGAGCCCACGACCAGGCGCCGAGGTCCTGGAAGCTCCAACGCATCTCCTGCCACTGCGAGCCGTCCTTGTCCACCGCACGCCGAACTCGCACACCGTCGGTCAACGAGGCAACAGCCGCTCCGTCGAGCAATCCGTCGATCATCACCGCAGAAAGCGCAGCGGGAGCGAATGCGTCGGGGCCCACGACGTTGTCGTGGAGGTTCGCGATGCTCGACTGGCCCTGATTCCGAAACGTCCATCCGTCACGTCCGCGGCCGATCAGGACCCAGCCACCGTCGTCGGTGGTCATGTCGCAATAGAAACGTTCGGGACGCACGATCAGGCTCGTGCGCAGCCAGTAGACGCCGTCTTGACTCGCGGGGTGGAGTTGCTTGATCTCCCAGCATGACCCAGCGGCCTCAGCGGCTGTGGCACCCGATGCCGCGAGTGCAACGGGCACCGGCTGAACCGACTGCGCATCGGCTTCGGTGGCTGCGGCGATGAGTGCGCCGCCCGCCGCGAACGCACTCACCACCGCGAGCGCCATCAGGGACCGGGCCCGCCGCCCGATCCGCGCTGACAACCGGTGATCACCCTCGAGTTCGTCGGTCCGCCGCATACGTGCTCTTTCCGCCCTCATTCCACCGGTTGGTACAGGTGACGCTAGGACGTCGGCGGGAAGCAATACCACGAAACGTGGTCAAGATTTCACGCATTGCCACACTCTGTGTGGTTCCGGCGTGCCGCTCGGTGGGCAGGACCGCCGAATGCGGCCCAATCGTCAACGATCGCTCAAGCTGACCTGCGCCCGGGCCGAAGCACAGACCATGGAACTGGTGAGCGCGCGCTCCGTCTCGCATCCCGAGGCGGGCGACGTGTCGGCGAGGCGCACATGAGCGCTCCGATCAGCGACAGCGCATCGGTCGGACCCGTCGAGGCGTTCTGGCGTTTTCGGTCGTGGACACTGCCGATCACGATCGTCATCGGCGTCTTGGCCGGCGTGTTCGTGCTCGCCACGTCAGGTACATCGACGGCCACCACGATGCTCTACCTCACCGACCCACGCGGGACACCCGTCTTTCGCGACGGATCGAGCACTCCGACCGACCTGAATCGCTACGCCCGCCAACGCGCCGAGTTCGCCGACTCGGCGGCAGTGCACGCTGAAGTGGTCAGGGCGATCGATGAGATCCGCGATGCCGGCGATGTCGATCCACTCCCGCAGGCCGAGACGGTCGATTCCGTCGATGACATCGTGTCCACGGGCACGACGTCGAGTTCCGATGTCCGAATCGACTGCACGTCCGACTCCGCGGATCGTTCGTTGCTGGTCTGCGATCAGACCGTGGCGGCATATCTCACCTTGACCGAGCAGGACACGGTGGCGCGGGCACAGGCGACGATCGACGCCTTCCTGCTCGAACGCGAGCGCCTCGTCGCAACGGGCGGTGGGCAGGCGACGATCGACCAGATCGATCTCCAGATCGCTGAGGTCCGCTCCGAGGCGGCGCTGCTCGGCAGCGGTGTCGAGTTCGTCGAACCAGCCGAGGTCAACCAGGACGCCAGGGTTCTTCCCGCACTGCAGTACACGATCGCCGCCCTGCTGTTCGCGGCGTTCGCGCTCGCGATCATCGCATGGTTCCGAGCCGGCCGACGGCCGGTGATCACCACCAGCGCCGACGCGACAGCGGTGCTCGACGCGCCGCTGCTCGGCGAGGTGACGGTCGGACCCGCCCAGTTGTTCGATCCGGTCGTTCCGCCTGGAGCTGCCTACCAGCTCCTCGCCACGAGCCTCGGGGCGGTGCATCCCGATGGAGGCATCATCCTGACGGCCACCGCCGTGCCGAGTCATGACGCCGCCGAGACCGTCGCTCGGCTCGCCGTCGCAGCCGCTCGCGAAGGGCGCCGCGTCCTGGTCGTCGACGCAAACCTTCGCGACCGGCGTGTGAGCCGCCTGTTCGGATTCGAACAGGCCCTCGGCGGCCTCACGGAACTGCTGGCAGGCCTCTCGTCCTTCGACGACGTCCGCCGATATGTCGGCGTCGGCGGCGAAGCATCGCTCGACCTCGTCACCGGCGGTCGCTCCGTCGACGACCCTGCTGGCCTGTTCCGGTCGCAGGCCGCTCGCGCAACGATGACCACACTGCGCCGGCGCTACGAGCTCGTCTTGATCGACGTTCCACCGCTGCTCGCCGTTGCCGACGGATCGGCGCTCGCTGGCGAAGCTGACGGCATCGTCGTCATCGTCGAGCGAGGCACCGAGTCCAGCGATCTGGAGATCGTCCGACAACGTCTCGACGTGCTGCGCTCGAACCTGATCGGCGTCGTCTTCGATCATCGATCGACCGACCACGGGTCCTGACCGTGCGCGCCCGGCCGCTCGGCGCAATCGTCTCGCAGATCGTCGTTGCGGGTACCAGCCTGCTGCTGTCGCTGATTGCGCTGCGCCAACTGGGAACGGCCGGGCTCGGCACGTTCAGCCTGCTGTTCGGGATTCTCCTGACCGCAAGTGCGGTGCAGACGGGGTGGATCGGCGACTCGCTCACGGTGCTCGACCGGTTCGATCCCGGGATTCGTCGATCGCTCTTCCAATCCCAGTACGTCGCGATCGTCGTCGTCTTCTCGGTCAGCGCCTGGCTGGCCAGCTTGCTCGGCGGAGTCGAAGCGAGCACCGCTGTGCTGTTCGGTGTCGCATCGGCGGCCTGGGGTGTCGAGGAGACGATGCGACGTCTTCTGTTGGCCCGGCGCCAGTTCTGGACGCTGGTCGTGAACGATCTGTCGTTCTCCATCGGTGCGATCGGCCTGCTCGTCGTTGTCGTCGCCACCGGCGGTGAGATCACGATCGCCACGCTGGTCGCTGCGCTGGTGGCCGGGTCGACGATCGCCATCGGTGTAGCGGTGCTCCAGCTGCCACGCATCGAACTCGTACGAGGCCCCATCGCTGCGTCGCGGATGCGCGATCTGTCGTCGTTTGCGTTCTGGCGGGCGATCCAGGTCGGGTTGCGACCGGGAAGCCTGGCCGCCGTGCGTGTGATCGTCGCGACCACAGCGTCACTCGGGGCAGTGGGGCAACTGGAGGCCGCCCGGCTGATCATTGCACCCATTCTCACCGTCGTGAACGGTGCTGCGATGTACTTCCTGCCGACCTATGCGCTCCAGGTCAAGCGCGGCGCCGCCTTCCGCCCCTCGGTACCCAAGGCAATGACCGTGATCGCCGCCGGCACCCTCGGCTACGGGGTGATCGCTCTCGGAGCCCACAACCTGAACGAGGGCTTCCTCACCAGCGGCGAGGCGCCCGTGAGTACCGCGGCGATCGCGGCATGGGTGCTGTACTCGACCGCGTTCGGCATCGGGCTGCCGGCGGGCGTCGCTGCGATCGCCCTCGGTCGCTCACGCCAGACGTTCAACGTGCGCGTGATCGACGCGGCGATCGGTGTCACCCTCGCGACGGTGTTCGCACTGCTCGGCTGGATCGACGCGGTGCCGGCAGGGCTCGCGGCCGGCGCCTTCGTCGGCGCAGTCCTCCTTCTGCGCTCGTTGGACGACGTCCCGCCGGCGGTTGTGCCGGTCGACACATCGACGAACGACCCAGCATCGGAGAGCTCACCGGAGTCGTCCGACGAGATCGAGCTCGAGCCGACGCACTGGAGTTGGGCGCCTGAGCGATCTTCGCCGCCACCGAGCGTTGCGCCGACGACTCCGCTTCCTCCGCCGCCTCCCACCAACGGCGTGCGGACGAGCCGACCCCCGACGAAATCGGTGAGGAACGTCACGGTCCCGACGCGCCATGCGTTGACGACAACGCGCGAGCGTCGTGTCGAACTGCAACGACGACTGCTGTGGATCGCGCCGTTGCTGCTCATCGTGGCCACGGAGTACAAGCTTCGCCGTCGGGACATCGATGGGGCCCTCACCGGAACCGTCGATCTGATGATCGCTGCCGAGCTGCTCGTCGTCGCGACGGTCGGCGTCTGGGCACTCTGGCGGCTGATCCCGTCGCGCCCACACGTCGAGCCGCTGATGATGGTGATGTGGGGCTACGTGCTCACCACGGCGGTCAGCGCCCTGTACTCGGCGTTCCCGATGCTGGCGCTCGCTCGAGCAGTCGAACTGATCGTCATTGCGGCCGTGATCCAGTTGGTCTCGTCGCAGGGGACGCTGTCGACGATCGGCCGATTCTTGCACGGATGGATCGTGCTGATCAGTGCGTCGATCGTCGCGGGTCTGTTGTACGTCGCTCCCACGACCGGACCCCAGGAGGGCCGGTTCACGTGGTTCTCGGTGCACAGTGTGGCTGCCGGCTCGATGTTCGCCACATCGATACCGGTGCTGTTCGGACTCTGGCTCGAGCGCGGGAGACGCTCGCTGCCCTGGCCGCGATGGGTGTACGGCAGCCTGTTCGTCGTTCACATCGGCTTCCTCCTGCTCACCCGAACGCGCGGATCGATCGGAGGCGTCGCTGTTGCGATCGCCGTGATGGCATGGCTGTCGTCAGGCCGCCGTGCCCGCCCCGAACTGATCCTCGGCAGCCTCATCGCCGGCGGCGCCGTTGCCTTGGCGTTCGGTCGGTCGGTGCTCGAGTTCCTCACCCGAGGCGAGACCGTCGACCAGATCGGCACGTTCAATCGTCGGACCGAGATCTGGTCGTTGGCGTGGGACTCGTTCCTCGATCACCCCGTGTTCGGCCTCGGTTTCAACTCGGCGAAGGGCGTGTTCTTCGACGAGACAGGGCTCGGCGGGGCCCACAATTCCCTGATCAACGTGATGACCGACGTCGGCGTCGTCGGCGTGATCTGGTGGCTTGCCCTCATCATCGGGGCCATCGTGACCCTCGCACGCCTCCGCCGACTCGAGCGACGCTCACACGTGCTGCTCCTCGGTGCCGCCGGAACGGCACGTTCGGATCACTTGATCCTGACCGGTGTCTTCGTCGCTCTGCTGATCAACAGCATCACGAGCGAAGGTTTGGGTGCCGGCGTGAACGTCATGGCGATTTGGTGGTTCCTGTGTTGCGCGTGGCTGACGCTGCTCGACCGCAACCAGCGAGCAAGCTCGGCCACGAGAGTATCCAGACAGCGACAGCTCGAACCGGCCCGTTGACGCGTACGCTCGCGGCCATGGCACGAGTCGTCGTCACCGGTGGAGCAGGCTTTCTGGGATCGCACCTCTGCCGCGCCCTGCTCGAACGAGGCGACGAGGTCGTCGCGCTCGACAACCTGGTCACCGGCGCGGTCGCCAACATCGAGGAGCTGTTCGGTGGCGGTTTCACGTTCGTCGAACACGACGTCAGCAACTACGTCTGGGTCCCCGGCTCGGTCGACGTGGTGATGCATCTCGCCAGCCCGGCCAGCCCGGTCGACTTCGAGCGCATCCCGATCCAGATCCTCAAGGTCGGCGGTCTGGGCACCCACAACGCGCTCGGCCTCGCCCTTGCCAAGGGCGCCCGGTTCTTCCTCGCATCCACCTCGGAGGTCTACGGCGATCCGTTGGTGCATCCGCAGCCCGAGGAGTACTGGGGCAACGTCAATCCAATCGGTCCCCGAGGCGTGTACGACGAAGCCAAGCGGTACGCCGAAGCGATGACGATGGCCTACCACCGTCATCACCACGTCGACGTCCGGATCGTGCGCATCTTCAACACCTACGGGCCGCGTATGCGCCCCGACGACGGCCGTGCGGTGTCGAATTTCCTCGTCCAGGCGCTGCGCGGTGAGCCGATCACGATCTTCGGTGACGGCTCGCAGACGCGATCGTTCACCTACGTCGACGACGAGATCCGCGGGTTCCTGGCGCTGCTCGACTCGGACCTGGCGACCCCGATCAACATCGGCAACGACAACGAATTCACGATCGCGCAGCTCGCCGAGTTGATCATCGAGGTGACCGGCTCGTCGTCCGAGCTCGTCTACCTGCCGTTGCCGGTCGATGACCCCATGCAACGCAAGCCGGACCTCACGAAGGCCCGAACTCTGCTCGGTTGGGAGCCAACAGTGCAGCTGCGTGAGGGAATCGAGCGGACGGCCGCCTACTTCACCTCGCTGCTGAGCTGACCAGCCCGGCGATCAGCGGCGGCCGACGCCGTCGTACTCGAGGCCGGCTTCGCGAACGAGGACGGGGTCGAGCAGGTTGCGGGTGTCGACGATCGTGACCGCACGAGGCAGCCGCGCCGCGAGGCCCGCAAGGTCGATCTTGGCGAAGTCGGGCCACTCGGTGAACACGACGATCACATCAGCACCATCGGCGACGTGAAGCGCGTCGGACACCAGGTCGATGCCGTCGAGCACCACGGTCTGGTGCGGCGTGAGCTCGCCGACCGTGGTCGGGTCGTAGGCGCGTACGCGGGCACCCAGCGAGCGCAGCTCGGCGATGATGGCGAGTGCCGGCGACTCGCGCAGGTCGTCGGTGCCGGCCTTGAACGTGAGGCCCAGCGCGCCGACAGTGACGCCGCTGAGGTCGCCGTCGGGACGGCCCGTCGCGGAGCGGATCTTCGCGACCATCCGTTCGAGCTGCTCGTCGTTGACGTCGATGACGCCGCGCATCATCGTGAAGTTGTAGCCGTGGTCCTCTGCGATCTTGACGAGCGCCCGCGAATCCTTGGGGAAGCAGCTGCCGCCCCACCCGGGGCCAGGCCGCAGGAACTGGCTGCCGATGCGCTGATCGGAGCCGATCCCGTCGACGACGGCAGCGACATCGGCGCCGACCGCCTCGCACATGGCGGCGACGGCGTTCACGAAGCTGATCTTCATCGCCAGGAAGCCGTTCGCGGCGTACTTGATCGTCTCGGCCGACGCCGGATCGGTGATCAGGATCGGCGTGTCGATCGTGGCGTACAGCTCGGCCACCCGTTCGGCAGCGCTCCGGTCGGCGCTGCCGATCACGACCCGGTCGGGATGCAGGAAGTCGTGCACGGCAGTGCCTTCGCGCAGGAACTCGGGGTTGGACACGACGAAGACGTCGTTTCGTTGCAGCACCCGCTCGACCGCGAGTGTCGAACCGACGGGCACGGTCGACTTGTTGACGACAACGGCGCCCGGACGCAATACCGGCGCGATCTGTGCCGCGGCTGCTTCGATGTAGCTCAGATCGGCGCTGCCGTCGTCGCCCTGCGGCGTGGGCACGCAGAGAAAGACGATGTCGGCGCCCTCGGCCGCCGCCTCGGCGCCGAGCACGAATTCGAGGAGCCCTGCGGCACGCGAGTCGTTGACGATGACTTCGAGACCCTCTTCGACGATCGGGATGTGGCCGTCGTTGAGCATCGTCACCTTGCGCTCGTCGACGTCGCCACACACGACGTGGTGACCGAGATGGGCGAAACAGGCACCGGTGGTCAGGCCGACATAGCCGGTACCGACGACACCGAGACGGATGGGATTCGACATTCGGAAAGACTATCTTCCGGCGCTCTCAAGCCCCGAGCAAGGTTGCTTCAAGGCTTGTCCAGAGCCGGGGTCCACCGGTCTGGCATCCCGTCTGGAGGCCGAGCGGTTGGGTACCGTCGCTGTCGTGGACCCGGACCTGGAGAACGCCTGCGGATCGAATCCCACGTGGATCTGCGAGAGCATCTTCGACCTCACCGACGGCAACCGACTCCTGGCGGAGACCGCGAACTGGCTCTTCTCCGTCATCCTGATCCTCGTCGTCGCCTGGATCATGGCCCACGTCGCACGTCGCTACCTCGGCCGCATGGTGGCGCGGGTTGTCGCGCCTGACAAGGCAATGGCCGCACGCCAGATCCAGAAGCTGGGCGACCGGGCGACCGGGCTGGCCGAGCCGATTGGCATCACCACCGACGATCCGAGGCGCGAGGCTCGGCTGCAGTCGATCTCGCTCGTGGTCGGCAGCACGGCCTCGGTCATCATCTGGTCGATTGCGATCATCATGGCCCTCGGCGAGATCGGCGTGAACCTCGGCCCGCTGATCGCCGGCGCCGGCATCGCCGGCGTCGCACTCGGCTTCGGCGCCCAGAGTCTGGTCAAGGACTGCATCTCGGGGCTCTTCATGCTGCTCGAGGATCAGTACGGCGTCGGCGACATCGTCGACCTCGACGAGGCGACCGGCGTGGTCGAGAAGATCTCGTTGCGCACGACCGTGTTGCGCGGGGTCGATGGCACGGTGTGGCACGTGCCGAATGGCGAGGTGACCCGGGTGGGCAACAGATCGCAGCTGTGGTCGGTTGCGCTCGTCGACGTCGACGTCGCCTACGACAGCGATCTCGCCGCGGCACGCCAGGTGATCCTCGACTGCGCGACCCAGCTCATCGAGAGCGACGAGTGGGCCGACTCGGTCATCGACCCTCCGCAACTCCTCGGCGTGGAAGCGCTCGGGGCCGATGGCATCACGATCAGGGTCACGATCAAAGTGCAGCCCGGAGTGCAATGGGGCCTGCAACGAGCGCTGCGCGAGGCGCTCAAGGCCGCGCTCGACGGTGCCGGCATCGAGATTCCGTTCCCCCAGCGGACCATCTGGGTTCGCCGTGACGATGGCGTCGTGAACGCAGGTTCGTCGGGCGACGATCCTTTCGACACCCCATCGTGATGCCATGATGACCCGATGACGTTGGGCGTGGTCGCAGTCCTCGCACCCTCGTTCACCGTTGCCTGGCTGTGGTTGAGCGCACTGTGCCTGGCCGCGGCGTGGCTGACGTTCACACGCGCGCGCGAGCGCCTGCTGCCTCCTCGGCCCGAGCCTGACGAGGTGGCGGGCGCGCTGCGTGCCGACACCCCTGCCGTCGTCAACCTCCTGACCAACGACGCGACCGTGACCGCAGCGGGTTTCCGCGCCACCATGATCGACCTTGCGGCGCGCGGGTGGCTGCGCATCCTGCCGCCCGAGGACGACCTCGAGGAACTCGCCCGGGTGCGGCCCGCAGCAACGGCCTATCACGGCGACGCACTGCGCCCCCACGAGCGCCTCGTCCTCCAGCACGTCCTCTCCCGGTTCACCACCGACCGTGCCATCCCGGCGCGTTATCTGGCCGTGGACATCCGGGGATCCTGGTGGCGCCGATTCAGCGGACTGGTGCTCGACGAGGCGGTGCAGTCCGGACTCGTCCGTCGCCGCTGGGCCGTGTCGGACCTCGTCATGCCAGGGGCGTTCTGGGCGGTCAGCGCCGTGTGCTGGTTGCTCGCCCGCAGCACCGGCGACACCGAGGTGGCCGTCATCGACTCGGTCAGCGTTCGGATCGTCGGGTGGACGCTCGTCGTGCTGTTGGCTGCCGGCCTGGCTGTTGCGGTACGACTCCGACTGCAGCCGCCATACACACACACCGACGACGGCATCACTGCCACACGACGCTGGCTCGCCGTTCGTGAGCGACTTGCAGCGAGCGGGTTCGCCGACCTGGCACCCAGCGCCGTCGAGACCGGCGATCGGCGACTCGCCTACGCGAGCGCCATGTGCCTCGCCGACGGCGCAGCCATCGAACTCCCGCTCGCCCGAGAGGACCACCATCGGGCGTGGAGCACCGTCGGGGGCCGAGCCCGGCTCGTACGGGTGACCTACCCGGCGCGGGTCGGCTACGGCACGAGGCCATTCGTCGCGATCGGCGCCGGGCTCGCCTCGTGTTTCATCGGGCTGCGTGTGAGGTCCTGGTCGAGCGAGGTCGCACGGGGCGACGCATTCGACTGGGCCTACGAGCAGTTCCCCGCGCAGGACTGGCTGATCGCCGACATTGCAACGGCGGTGACGTTCCTCGCCTACGTCCCCATCGTGCTCGGTCTCTGGATGGCGCTCGCCGGAGCGTTCGACGGGTTCAACTCGGTCGAGCGAACCGGCGCGGTGATCCGTACCCGCCGCCCCGCCGAAGTCTCACCGTTGCCACGGCGGCTCCAGCGGATGCTCCAACGCGACCGCTACCGGGTCTATCTCGCCGTCGACGACGGCAACTCGGACACGATCCGTGCCTGGAAGACCGGGGAGCGACACGCCGTGCCGCAGGGCGCCCGCGCGACGGTCGTCGCAAGTCCCGTGCTGGGGTATGTGCGCCGGACGAGCCCCGTCGGCCACGTCCTCGTCGAATAGTCGCCAGTCGGCGTCAGCGACCGCCGCCAACGCGCCAGAAGCCCGCTTTGAGGTACGCGCCTTCTCGGAACGTCACAGGGTGGTCGATGTCGTGGCCGCTGCGCATGATCTCGGTCAGCGGGCGTCCAGCAGCCACCGCAGCGTCGAGAACGGTGTCGAAGAACTGCTCGTCGGTGACGCGGCTCGAACACGACGCCTGGACGAGCGTTCCACCGGGCCGGACGAGTCGCAGCGCGAGATGGGTGAGACGGGTGTAGGCACGAAGCGCTCCCTCGACGTTCGCCTGACGCTGGGCGAACGACGGCGGGTCGACGACGACGAGGTCGTAGGTGGTGCCCGCCCTGGCGAGTTGCACCATCACCTCGAACGCGTCGCCGACCTCGGTCGTGAACGCACAGGCGCGCACGGCGTCGAGGTGTGCGTTGAGTTCCATGTTGTGCTCGGCAGCCGCAAGGGTGGGCGCCGACAGGTCGACGGCGTGCACGGAACGCGCTCCCCCGGCGGCGGCGTGGACGCTGAAACCTCCGGTCGAGGCGAAGACGTCGAGCACGTCACGTCCGGCCGCCATCTCACCGACACGGAGGCGGTTCGCACGCTGGTCGAGGAAGTGGCCCGTCTTCTGCCCGGCGCGAACGTCGGCGTCGAACTGCAGGCCACCCTCGAGGAATCGCACCGGCCCGTCGGCGAGGTCGCCGGCGATGACGTCGCCGTCGGAGAGCCCGAACGTCTCACGCGTCTGCAGGTTGCGGGCCAGGCGCAGGACGACCGCCGTGCACCCCGTGAGGTCGAGCAGGGCGTTCACGATGGCGACGAGGTGCGCGAACCACACCGCGGAGTACAACTTGATCACGAGCACGCCGGCATAGCGGTCGACGACCAGACCGGAGACACCGTCGTTCTCGCCGTTGAGCACGCGGTAGGCAAGCTGGTCGGCGTCGGGCGCGGTCGTGAACAGGGCTCGAACGTCGAGCGCACTCGTGATGGTCGAACGCCACCAATCGGCATCGATCGGTGTGGGCTTGCCGACGTGGAGCACACGGAACTGGATCGGCGAGTCGGGGTCGTACAGCGCAACCGCAACGAACTTGCGATCGTTGTCGAAGATCACGGCGAGATCGCCGGTGCTCGCCTCATGGCTGATCGACGTGACCGACTCCTCGAACACCCAGGGGTGGCCGGCGCGGATGTGGCGCAGCGCGTCGGGCGTCACACGCACTGCAAGGCGCTTGTCGTTCGGCCGCGGGACGCGAAGCACCCGTCGGTGAAGTCGGGGGCGCGTCACGGCTGAAACGACGCGACGACGCCGGTGTCAGGCGTCACCTCGCCTCCGTAGACAGACGCCCAGGCCGAGGCCGGTCCGTCGGGGCCGCGCCGCTCGTCGATCGACATCCAGGCGCGGCTGGCGTCGATGAACTCGTGCGTCGCCTCGGTGGTCCGGCGGCGGTATTCCGCGGCGCCCCAGGCCTCGACCAGGCGATCGAGTTCCGTCGGGGCGAAGAAGAACTGCGGGGCCGGGCCCGGGAGCGCGCCGGCAGCGACGGTCGGCACGGCGTCGTGGTGGCTCCGCCCGATCATCATCGAGTGCTTGATCCGGTCGCCGAGGCGCTGGTGCACTGCCGCGAGCACGTTCGGGTTGCCGGCCATGTCGATGACGACACTGTCGATGACCGAGATCCCCGTGTCGGGGTCGTCGATCTCGTCGTAGGTCACCACGGTGTCGTAGAAGCCGAGCGAGCGGACGAAGTCGGCGTTGGCCGCCGAGGTGAGCCCGACGACGGCGAGCCCGTCACGCTTGGCAGCTCGCTGGCTGAATCCGATCGCGGTCTTCGACGATGCCGACAGCACGATCACCTGCTCGGCATCGAAGTCGGCCAGGAACTCGTCGGCGAGGAACCCGGTGAGCAGCAGGACCCGCAGCAGCGCGTGCCGATCCTCGCCGTCGGGACGGTCGTCGTGGAACGGGTCGAGGTCGGTGCGGGTGTAGCTCCGGTAGATCGGCGCGTGCGCCTGGCGGTGCGCGCCGTCGTCGCGGAAGCCGTCGCTGGTGGCCGTTGCGGTGAACACGACGGTCTCGGCCATCGGGAACCAGCCGTGATAGCGGCCACCGACGGGGAGGTCGGCGTTGCGCGACTCGACGATTTCGGCGTATCCCACCGCGGGGACCCGGCCCCACGTGGTCGGATCCGACGACGGGAAGAAGTCCCAGTAGCCGAGCATGTCGCCCGCGCCGGCGTAGCTCACGTTGTTCGCGGTGACGGCGAACCGGTCGATGCGCAGGCGGATCTGACCGTCGGCGAGTTCGTGGATCGGTTCGTCGTGGACCTCGGCGTCGCCGATCGAGGTCCGGCGGATCTCCAGGACACGGTGGTGATCGTCACGGTTGCTCTCGGCCATACTGCCCAGCATGCCTGATCCCGCCGTCACCTCAGCACCTGGTCCGCTCGCACTCAGCACGCTGTTCGGACTCGACGGCAAGGTCGCCGTCGTCACGGGTGGCTCACGGGGTATCGGATTCATGATCGCCTCGGGCCTGGTCGCCAACGGAGTGCGGGTCTACATCACGGCCCGCAACGCCGAGGCGTGTGATGCGGCCGCCGCGGAGTTGTCGCAGCACGGCGAATGCATCTCGTTCCCGGCCGACCTGTCGACCGAAGAGGGCGTGGCATCGTTCGTGTCGTCGCTCACCGACCGTGAGCGCCAACTCGACATCCTGGTCAACAACGCCGGCGCCGCGTGGGGCGCCGACCTCGGCGAGTTCCCCGAGATCGGGTTCGACAAGGTGCTCGACCTGAACGTCAAGGCACCGTTCATGCTCACCCAGGCGCTGCTCCCCCAGTTGAAGGCGGGCGCCACCGCCGAGGATCCGGCGCGGGTGATCATGATCGGCTCGATCGACGGCATCCGGGTGCCCGTCGGCAACAACTACTCGTACTCGGCGTCGAAGGCCGGCATCCACATGATGGCCAGGCACATGGCCGCGCACCTCGTTGGCGAGCACATCACGATCAACTCGATCGCGCCCGGGCCGTTCGAGTCGAAGATGATGGCGTACCGCCTCGACGACCCCGACAGTCGCCGCATGGTCGAGGCCAGCGTGCCCCGCAAACGTCTCGGCTCGCCCGAGGACATCGCCGGCACCGTCATCTTCCTCGCGAGTCGGGCCGGCGCCTACACGACCGGCACGGTGATCCCCGTCGACGGGGGCATCTCCACGCTCTGAAATCACTCCAACGATGAGGGAAACCACCACACACGGACGCCTCGCTCATCGGTAGGTGCGATCTGACATGCTCAGGCGATGAGCGCACCCGTCCTGCCGGCCAGCTTCGATCAGGATGCCGCGCGTGTCGCCACCGCAGGCAACGGCGGACTCGCCCGCGTCGAGATGATCGAACACCGGACGCGGTTCGAGCGTCGGCTCCACACGGTCACCGACGGCGTGTGGTGCGCTGTCGGCAACGGATTGTCGAACCAGAGCTTCGTCGAGGGACCCGACGGGCTGATCGTCATCGACACCGGCGACTCGGTCGAGGAGATGACCTGGGCGCTCGAGCAGGTCCGCGAGCACACCGATGCACCGGTGGCCGCGGTGATCTACAGCCACTTCCACTACGTCGGTGGCACCCGGGCACTGGTCGATGCCGGCGCACCCGCCGAGCTCACGATCTGGTCGCATGCGGGAGTGATGGCCAACCGCAGTCGCCAGGCCGGCGAGGTGGGACCGGTGTCGCAGTACGGGCTCGTCCATCAGTTCGGCATGCTCCTGCCCGCCGAGGGACCCGACGCGCTCGTCGGATGTGGCATCGGTCCGGCGTTCCGAATCCCCGAGAACGCGCCGTTCACCGAAGGGTTCCTGCCCCCGACCGACACGTTCGACGAGCCGATCACGATCTCGCTTGCCGGGCTCACCGTCGAACTCACCCCGGCAGAGTCGGATGCCACCGACTCGATCACGATCTGGTTCCCCGATCTGGCTGTGTGCGTCAACAACCTGGCCTGGCCTGCGTTGTTCAACGTGTTCGCCATCCGCGGCGAGGAGTACCGGGATCCGCGCATCCTGCTCGCCGGCCTCGATCACATGATCAGCCTGGGCGCCGAACACCTCCTCGGCGCGCACGGGCCGCCGATCAGCGGCTCGGACCGGATCAACACCGAGTTGACCCGCAGCCGCGACGCCATCCAGTTCATGTGGGACCAGACCGTGCGCGGCGTCAACAAGGGACTCACCCACGGCGAACTGATCGAGTTCGTCCAGCTGCCCGAGTCGTACGGCGAGTCGTACTTCCAGACCCAGCTCTACGGAGTGGTCGAACACCACGTCCGCCAGATCCACACCGGGTTGCGCGGGTGGTTCGACGGCGACACGGCACAGCTGTTCCCCGTCCCGCCGGTCGATCGGGCGCGCCGATTGATCGACGGCTTCGGCGGCGCCGACGAGGTGCGCCGCCAGGCCGACGCTGCGCTCGCCGACGACGACCTGCGATGGGCGCTCGAGCTGTCGACCTGGCTGGTTCGCGTCGATCCGGAGTCCGCCGCCGACCGTCCTCGACTCGCCTCGGTGCTGCGGACGATCGGCCGGCGGAGCACCGCCGCGAACATCCGCAACTGGTGCCTGACCCGAGCGCTCGAACTCGATGGTCAGCTCGACACGTCACGGTTCCGTCGCCACCGGTTCCCCGGCGGCCAGGTCGCCGGCGCCGAGGTCACCGAACTGGTGCACATCCTGCGGGTGATGCTCGACCCGTCCCGGTGCGCCGGCATCGACCGGCACCTCCGTGTCGAGTTCCCCGACGGTGCGGCAGGCCTGCACGTCCGCAACGGTGTGGCTGCACCGACCGACGGCGCAGACGCCGATGTGGTGCTGACCATCGACCGACGAACGTGGGGTGACGTGCTCAACGGACGCAGGACGATGAACGACGTGCTCGACGACGACGTGATCGCCAACGACGCGCAGGCCGACGCTTCGGATCGTGCCGCCGTCGCCGAGTTCCTGTCCTGGTTCGATCTCACCTGAGATCGTCGCCGGCTCAGGGCGGGTCGGGATCGGTGTCGGGCCGGTCGAGGTCGAGCGGGAAGAGCTGGTCGAAACCGAGTGTCTGCACTCGCCAGTCGGGGTGGCCCCGTGCGGGTGCGGGTTGTCCGGCGGCGGCCATGGCGGTGCCGTCGGGTCGGTAGTGGATGATCCGACCGTGCCGATCGCGCAGGGTGACGAATCCTCGGTTCTTGTCGCGGTTGTGTCCACCGCACTCGGGGTCCGCGTTGTCGACATCGGTGGCGCCGCCCCGACCGTGCTCGTGCAGATGATCGACCTCGGCGAACTCTGACGGGACCGTGCAGCCGGGTCGGGTGCAGCGACGCGCCGAGAGCCGCGCCGCCTCACGGGCGCCGCCGGTGAACAAACGTCGCCGACGGCCGAGGTTGGTGACCACGCCGGCACCGTCGAAGATCACCCGCCGAACGTGGCCGTGGATGGCGGCAGCGAGCACGTCGTCGGGATGGACGGGCGTGCCGGCCGCTGTTTCGCATCGACGACCAGCAGGGCCCGGGTCGGCCACGCCTTCCTGGTCACTGTGGTCGTCGTCGTCGAGGGCGGAGGCGGGTGCCATGCCGTGCTTGACGAGGGTCTCGGTGAAGGTGCGTTCGTCGACGGCGATGTTGACGGTCACCTTCATCCGCTTGCCAGAGCCGTCGGGTGCGTTCGCTCCACGCCGGAAGATCTCGACCATCGCGTCGTAGCGTCGCTGGGCAGCGGTGCGAGCAAGCGGCTGACCGGCTGCGTCCGCTCCGAACTCGGCGAGCCGGGTGGCGTGGTCGTGGTCGAACTCCTCCTGGGCGAAGGCGTTGAGGATGGCGATCATCTCCGCGGCCGTGACCGCATCACCGCCGTTCATTCGCAGGTCGACGCCGGCGCCCGACGGCACTGCGGAAGCGTTCCGAGCCTCGACGGAGCGGTCCCGATCCTTGTGAGCGCCGTCTTCGTCGGCCAGCAGCTCCCAGCGGCGGACACAGGTACGAAAGTCGTCGAACTCCAACAGCTCGGCCTGCTGCAGGAGCAGTCGGCTCACCTCGACGAGCCGGTTGCCGCAGCGAGGATTCGAACGTACCCGAGCCAACTCGTGGACCTGGGCGACACCGACGCGGCCCTCGACCAGTGCCTGGGACACGCCCGGCACCGTGTCGAGCAAACGAGCCAGGCGCCGCCACTGCGACGCTTCGGCGGTCGAGCAGTTCAACGTGGCCCGGAGGAAGCCGTTCATCGAGTGGTGTCCGTCGACCACGTGCAACGAGCGAGATTCGGCTGCTGCGATCGGCCTGCTCGGCGATCACGTCCAGTTGCCGCAAGTGGTCTCGAGAGCCGTCATCAGCCGGAGAGGACCGACGCCATCGCATACGTACACATTCGTCAAGCTTCCAGTCGCGATCGTCGTGTGAGTGCCAACCGAACGCCGAGGCCCACAATCGCCAGCCCTCCGGCAGCACCAACCAGCTCGAGACGCTTCGGTGAACCGACGAACCACTGGCGAGCCGTACCGGCAGCGAGCCCCCAGACGCTGTCCGACATCAGCGCAATGAGGGCGAAGAGCACACCGAGCACGAGCATCTGCACTCCCGCCGGAGCGCCGCCGGTGGCGACGAACTGGGGCAGGATCGCGGCGAAGAAGACGATCGTCTTGGGATTGGCCACGCCCACAACGAATCCATCCATGAACAACGACCGATGTCCCACGACGTCGGCGCCCTCGACGACGACGGCGCGCCGGGCATTGGCCCGACGGTGGATGATCGCCTGAGCGCCGACCCAGACGAGGTACAGCGCACCGACCAACTTGATCGCCGTGAACACCGCCGCCGATCGCTCGACGATGGCGCCGAGACCCAGCGCCACGAGCATCACCTGGGCGTAGAACCCGGCGGCGTTGCCGGCCACCGTGATCAGCGCCGCGCGCCGACCGAGCGACAAGGCCCGACCGACCACGAACATCACGCTCGGTCCGGGGATGATGATGATCGCGAACGACACCGCAGCGAAGGCGGCGAAGGAACTCCACGATGGCACCGGCGAATCCTGCCGTCCCTCGGCACTGCCCCGCCAATCGGTTTCAGTGGGTGAATCTTGCGGCCATCCGGGCGATGGTTCCGAGGGTGCGCATCGTCATCTCACCGAGCAGCGCCTCGATCCGACTCACCGGCAGCTCCGACGTGCTGACGCCCTCCGTCGGCAGCCAATACCAGTGGCGGGCCTCCACGACGACACGGTCCTCGGGCGGGACGAGCGAGAGCACCTGCTCGATGGCCTCCGGCGACGGCGTCGTTCGCAGGAACGTCACCTGCACCTTGCCTGCCGTACCTGCAACGTCGGCCGCCGCAAACGGCTCCGCGGTCGCGATGGCATGCACCTCTGCCGCCGACCTGACGAACGTCGGAGCATGGAATCCGTATGACTCGTCGAGCGCCGCCTCGATGCGACGTTCGTCGACGAGGTCCGGGACCTCTGACCGGAACGTCACGTTGCCGGCCGCCTGGTAGGCCGCCACGTCGACGAAACCGAGCTGGTGGAACGGTGCCAACAACTGCTCGTTGGTCAACCGTCGGTTGCCGGTGTTGATCGCCCGAAGGAACGCGAAGTAGCGGTCACTCACCCCACCGATTCTGCCAGTCGATCGATCATCGGCCGCACGATCATCGTGTAGGTGTCGGCGATCGCCGGCTCGCGGCTGGACTTCTGGGCTTCCAGCCGGGCCGGGTCCATCACGACCGCCATGAATGCCGCCTTGCTGGGGAACAGGTTGAATCGCACCTGATCCCAGCTGCGACCGTCGCCGACGATCGTTCCCTCGGCGGCGAACCACCCTGAGATCCGCACACCGTGCGGCACGGCGACTTCACCGGCGGCGCGCTGGTAGGCGGCCATGTCCTCCGGCGTGATCGACGCCGTGGCGGCGTCGTGGTATTTCAGGACGTGAATCACCATCACCGGTCCGTCGTCGTCGGTCGGTGGGTGCGGCACGTCGGCCCACTCCACCTGCGGGGTGCCGTCGGGCGCGGTCGGCACCTCGATCGGCTGGCAGCCGATCACGAACGTCTGCGCCATCCCGGCGTCCTTGTGCGCGTGGAGTTCCTGGAAGTCCGGCCGCGACTGCATCTCGATGAACGATCGTCGTGTGGGGTACTTGACGACGCCGACACGATCCCAGGTCGGCGAATCGCCGAGCAGTTGTTGATCGACCTCGCCGGCGAAAACAAGGTCTGCACCGATCGCAGCCAGCGGACCGAGTGGCGTGTACCGGTCGTCGGCCTCGCGGCCACTGATCGTGGATTCTCGACCGTCGGCGTACTCGGCGACATCGCGGTACTTCATCAGGTTGACCATCCACACCGGGCCGTCATCCTCCGGCAGGGTGGTCGCCAGCTTCATGGCGTAGTCCGGGTCGACACGTCCATAGCGGAGTTGGGTGTGCGCGTGGTCCGTCATGTGGCACTTCCTTCCCGATCCGTGAGGATCTGCATCATCTCCCGGGCAACCATCGGCCCAGCGTTCTGGTTCTGGCCGGTGACGAGGTTCCCGTCGACGACCCAGTGGTTCGCGAGCGGATCTCGACGAGCCGACTCGCTCTCGAACATCGCACCGGCGGCGCGCAGTTCCCGCTCCGGGTGTTGTGGCGTCAAATCGATGCCGAGCTCGCGCACCTGCTTGTCGGTGACCGCCGAGACCCGGCGACCCTCGACGAGCGGGCGTCCGTCGGCAGCCGTTGCCTTGAGCAGTCCGAGCGGGCCGTGACATATCCCGCCGATCACCTTGCCGAGCGCGTTCGCCTCGGTGATCTTCTCGCCGAGCGCATCGGAAGTTCCGAGATCGAAGGCAGCCCCCCAGCCGCCCGCCAGGAACACGATGTCGTACGACGCAATGTCGACCTCGGCGATGGCGAGTGAATTCGAGACCTTCGCTCGGAGTTCGTCGTCGGCGAGGAACCGGTCGTCGTCGGCACTGCGGATCACCGGCTTGACGCTCTGCGGATCGACCGGGATCACTCCCCCGTTCGGGCTGGCGAGGTCGACGAACATCCCGGCGTCGAGGAACGCGTAGTAGGGCACGGTCATCTCGCTGGCGAACACGCCGGTCGCCTTGCCGATGTCGAGCACACCGTGATTGGTGCACACGATCAGCGCTCGCTTGCCGAGGAGTTCGAACTCGCGGGCGTCGGGATCGTTCGGGTGCAGTCCCAGACGCTGGAGGCCCTTGCGCAGCAGCCTGGCGGGCGGGGGCACCCGCTTGGCCGCGGGTGCGCTGGCGCGACGCCGCACGTACGGCCACGGAACGTTGCGTTCGGGCACGGACCGCGCCCGCTCGTGCTTCAGCACCGTCTTCAGGTGCTCGAACACCGCAGCGGCGGCATCGTCATGCCAGTGGTTCACGTGCTCGACCGCGTCGGTTGTGAGGTCGTAGAGCTCCCATTGATCGGCGAGCGGCTCGGTGCGGTACTCCTCGCCGCGAAGCCCGTTCGCCGCCAGGTGGCGCACGCCGGGCTCGGTCCATGTGGCGGGGTCGTCGAACGTGCGAACCAGCTTCCAGAGGTGACCTGCACCGCCGGCTGCATCAGCGTCGTCGACACGCACGACGATGCCTTCGAAGTTGGCGCCGACATGTGCCGGCACCTTGATCCGCAGCGGTGCCGGCGGTTTGGTCGTGCGCCCGAGCCGACGAGCGAATCCCGAGGCCCCGGTGTCACCTTCCAGCATGTTGTCCCTGGTCAGGACATACACCGGGCGGTTTCGGTCGGGCGCCAGCGCACCGTCGACGACGGGCATCAGATTGCGCCCCGGCAGTGGATGCACTTCGCTGAACTCGGCGCTCAGCGTCTGCGCGGTCGCCGCCTCGTCGATGCCCGCCGCGCCGAGCAGGGTCGGGACCAGATCGACATGTGAGGTCGGTGCATCGTCGATCACCCGCGCTTCGGTCGGGCTCGATCCGAGCCGGACGACCTCGAAGGGCACCCTGGTCGCCTCGTCGTAGAGGTTGAACCACTTCTGGTGCAGCCCGCCGTGCGCACCGAGCAATTCGCCGTGGTCGACGGTTCGCACGATGACGGCCTCGTCGAATGCGCCGTTCTCGTGACCGGTCGTGATCGCTCGGCGCACCTGATCGATCGGACCATCGACCTCGGCGTGCAGGCGGTAGTAGAGGTCGCGGTACTCCTGCGCGTGGTCGCGGTACGACTTGCCGACGAGTGCGACCGGGCCGTATCCGGTGGGATACGACTCGCGGTAGGCAATCTGCGCCGCCGGTTTCGTGGCCAGATCCTCATCGTCGGTCGGTGACGGCGCCACGGTGGGTGGGTCGAGCGGCCCGGGCTCGATCGGCATGCCCTGGCGGATCCACGCCGGGAACAGCACGATGTCGTGCGGGTTGACGAAGCTCGCCACCAGCAGGAACGGCTTCAGTGCATCGACGTCGCCCGCCTGTCGACGGGCGTAGCGGTTCTCCAACCAGGCAACGACGCGGGCCGCGATCAGCGGGTCACGTCGCACACCGGCGTTGGCCAACGGCGCGCCGTGGGGCTCGGGGCCGACCCAGCCGGAGAACCCGTACGGTCCGAGGGGATCGGCCGAGAGGTAACGCTGCACTGCCGCAGCGTCGACGTTGCCGTCGTCGTCGTTCGTTGCGAGCACCTCTCCCGTGGCGGTGTCGACGAGGTCGGCGTGGCTGATGTGCCACTTGCCGTCGTAGTGGGTGTCGTAGCCGGCGGCACGGAACCAGTTGCCGAGCGTCGGTACTTCGCCTTCGGGCAGCCAGCGCAGCCGTGAGTCGTCGTGCAGTTTGCCGAGGCCGTCGGTCTGGGTCACGCCGTGGAGGTCGGGATAGTGGCCGGTGAACAGCGTTGGCCGGCTCGGGACGCACGCCAACGAGCCGGTGTAGTGCCGCTGGAACGACACGCCGCGGTCCGCGAACCACTTCCGCCCGGTCAGGGTCTCGTCGCGCCACGCTCGCAGCTCGTCGGATTCGTACGGTGGGGCCGCCCGCTCCTGGTCGGTCATGATCACGATCACGTCGGGCCGTGTCTGGCTCATGTCGGGGTTCCCTTCGAGTCGGAGGTGTTCGGGGCAGCGAGATGGTCGGCCAGCCCGGCGAGCATCACGTCGGATGCCTTGGCGAGTCGATTGCCGACGAGCCGGGCGATGAGTTGTTGTGGCGGTCGAGGTCCGCAGTCGACATGGGTCGCCAGCGTCACGATGGTGTGATCTCCGTCCGCAGGATCGACACGCAAGCGCCATTCGTTGGTCGCGGACTTCACCACCGGTGGCAGTCCACCGAGGTCGTAGGCCAGCCGCGCCGGCGGTTCCCACACCTCGATGCGTTCGACCAGGACGACGCGCCCCGCCTGCACCCGGCGGGCCCGGCCGATCATCTCGCCGTCGTCGGACGGATCGTCGAGCCAGCACGTGTGATCGGCGTTGTCGGCCCACATCGCGAGACGATCGAAGTCGGCGAGCACGTCCCAAACCCGCGTCAGGTGAGCCGGAATCGTCCGGGTTCGTTCAGTGGTGTTCATCAGGAGACCTCACAGCATCCGGGCGTCAGGATCCGATGAACCCGATCAGCAGGTCGGCGAGTTCAGGGCCGCGATCTTCCTGGAAGAAGTGGCCGCCGCCCTCGATCGTCACGTGCGGCTGGCCCTTCGTTCCGGGCACCTTGGCGAGGAACGGTGCGTCGCCGCCTTTGGTGACCGGGTCGCTGTCGCTGAAACACAACAGGAACGGCTTGTCGAACGTCTCCAGCACCTCCCAGGCGGCGAGGTTGTCGGCGCTCGCCGGATCGTCGGGCGTGGTCGGCACCAGCGTCGGGAAGATTCGGGCGCCGGCCTTGTAGGTGTCGTCGGGGAACGGGGCGTCATAGCCGGCGACCACCTCGGGCGACAGATCGGTCGTGGTGGCGGCTGTTGATCAGGAACCCGATGTCGAACACGGGTGTCTCCTGCGAGAACTTCTGCCACGCCATGAATGCGTCACTGGCCGGACCGTGGCCGGTCGGCAGGCCGGTGTTGCCGATCGCCACACGGGCATAGCGGTCGGGATCGAGGGCGAGCAGCCGCAGGCCGACGAGACCACCCCAGTCCTGGCCGAAGAACGTGATGCCGTGCAGGTCGAGACGGTCGAACAGCGAGCTCGCGCATCCACTCGACGTGGCGAGCGTAGGTGTAGTCGCCTTGCTCAGTCGGCTTGTCGCTCCGACCGAAGCCGACGAGGTCGGGGACGATCACCCGGTGGCCCGCAGCGACCAACGGCGGGATCATGTGCCGGTAGAGATAGCTCCACGACGGCTCGCCGTGCAACAGCAGCACCGGCGCGGCGTCGGCCGGGCCTTCGTCGAGGTAGTGCACGCGCAACGTGCCGCCGTCGCCATTTCGGCGACCTCGGCGTAGTGCGGCGCGAACGGGTAACCGTCCAGCCCCTCGAATCGTTCGTCGGGTGTGCGCAGTACTTCCATGGTTCTTCCTCGATCTCTCAGGTGATCGTGATTCGGTGGAGGTCGTCGCCGAGTTCGACGCGACCGGTGAAGTGTGCGGCGGCGAGTTGGCGCCAGTCGTCGCCGCCACCGGGCGGGATCGCCGGGACGTAGTGGGTGAGCACCAGCGTGTCGATGCCGGCTCGTGCGGCGGTCTGCGCCGCCTCTTCGGGCGACGAGTGGTAGTCGAGCGTGTCCTGAAGCCGCGGCACCGGGATGTTGGCGATGATGTCCTTGCGGATCACCGTGTGCACGAGCGCCTGGGCGCCGGCACACAGTTCGTCGAGACCGGCGCATGGCACGGTGTCTCCGGCGACGACGGCGGCCACCTGTCGTGGTCGAAGCGAAACGCGATGCTCGGCTCGACCGGGCGGTGGTCGGTCGGGGCCGTCGTCACGCGAACGCTCCGCACCGACACGTCGGGCATGCCCGGTGCCGTCGGTTTCGGTGATCTCCAACAGCGGGCCCTCGGCAGGTCCTCGTGGTGGGCGAGTCGGTAGCCGATGTCGGGGCCGAGCGAGGCGAGGATGTGGCCGACGACCTCCCTCGTGCCGGGCGGGCCGATGATCCGCAGCGGGGTCGGTTCGAACGTGGTGATCCACATCGAGGTGATCACGTCGTTGAGGTCGGTGATGTGGTCGCTGTGCAGGTGGGTGATGCACACCGCCGTCAGTTGGTTGACCGGCACGCCCGCAGCGGCGAGGCGCATCAGTACGCCCCGCCCACAGTCGACGAGGTAGTGCTCGCCGCCTGCCTGCACCAGCGTCGCCGGCCCCGCCCGGTTCGGGTCGACCATCGGACTCCCGGTACCCAGCAGTGTGATGTCGATGCTCACTGGCGGCTCATCTCCGCGCGGGCGATCGCATCGCGGGCTTCGGCGTCCTCGCGGGACAGCAGTTGGATCTCGATCTCGTGCAACGTCCCGGAGAACGGAAATGGCGCCTCGTATCGCTGCGAGACGGCGGAGCCGTGATCCTCGCCGATGCTGGGCCCGACCGAGGACATCATCGACATGAACAGCCCGAGTTCGACGCCACCCGACCGGTGCGCCGTCGACGGCGACGTGCATCGTGCCAGTTCGCGACGGACCGCGACGAGACGCTGACGGTCACCATCACGTCTCCGTCCGGCAATGTCGACAGTCCGACTCGAGGATCGTGTGGTCGTCGAACGCGTTGTAGTCGACCACCAGGCGGTCGTTCTGCACGAACACCGCCACCCCGCTGTTCTCGGTGCCGGTCGCATACAGCACGCCGTCGTCGCCTGCTGCGCGCGTGAGGCGAGCGGTGAGGTCGAAGCTGCGCCCACCGATCGCCGCAGCTGCCTGACCTGGCAACGGTGACATCGGCGGCCGATACACGTACCGCCGCTCGGTGGAATGCGGTGAATGGTCGCGGAAGCGGGCGCCGAACAGCTCGAACATCCGGTCGTCGAGGGGCAGTACTCCGTGGCGCTCCGCCTCCTGCCACCACAGGGCCTGCAACTCGGCGAGGCGTTCGGGTTCTCGGCGGCGAGGTCTCGACACTCGGAGAAGTCGGCCGCCAGGTGGTACAGCTCCCACTGCTCGGTGTCGTAGTCGGCTCCCTTGTCGTGCTTGCACACCGCCTTCCACTCCCCCGCCACGAGTGCCCGGCTGCCGCCCATCTCGAAGTACTGCAGCTGGTTCGTCGCAGGAGCAGCGGCATCATCGAGTGCGGCGGCGAACGAGTGGCCGGTGACCGGCAACTGCTCGACGCCTCGGTACACCTCGGGCGGCGTGACGCCGACCAGCTCGTAGATCGTCGGTGCGATGTCGGCGACGAACGTGAACTGGTCGCGCCGGGTGCCGGCGGTGTCGTCGGTGATCCGCTCGGGCCAGTGCACGATCATCGGCACGTGGACCCCGCCTTCGTGGGTGTTCTGCTTGTACCACTTGAACGGGGTGTTGCCGCACTGCGCCCAGCCCCATGGATAGTTCGTGTGGCTGTGCGGACCGCCGATGTCGTCGATGCGCTCGACGGCCTCGTCGGGCGTCTCGAAGATGCCATTGAAGAACTTCATCTCGTGCATGACCCCGAACGGGCCGCCCTCCTGCGAGGCGCCGTTGTCGGCGAGCACGACGAGCACCGTGTTGTCGAGCTGACCGAGGCGCCGGAGACCATCGACCAAGCGGCCGATCTGCACATCGGTGTGATCGAGGAACGCGGCGAACGCCTCCTGGAGTCGACATGCCAAGCGCTGCTGGTTCTCGGGGAGGTCGTCCCACGCGTCGACACCAGGATTACGTGGCGCCAACTGGGTGCCGGCAGGGATCACGCCGCGCTCGAGCTGGCGCTCGAACCAACGCTTCCGGACAACATCCCAGCCTTCGTCGAACTTGCCGCGGTACTTGGCCAGGTAGTCGGGCGGCGCCTGGTGCGGTGCATGCGTCGCACCGAAAGCGAGATAGGTGAAGAACGGCCGGTCGGGCCGCACGCCGACGCTGTCGGAGATCATCCGCAACGCCTGGTCGACGAGGTCCTCCGACAAGTGATAGCCCTCGTCTGGCCCGGCGGGTGGCGTGATCGGGTGGTTGTCGGCGACCAACTCGGGATGGAACTGGTCGGTCTCGCCCTCCATGAACCCGTAGAACCGGTCGAAGCCACGCGCGAGCGGCCACTGATCGAACGGGCCGGCCGCTGAGCACTGCTCCATGGGCGCCAGGTGCCACTTGCCGACCGCGAACGTGGCGTAGCCGGCATCGCGCAGCACCTCGGCCATCGTTGCGGCGTGGTTCGAGATGTGGCCGAGCATGTTCGGGAATCCGGTACGGAAGTTCGACACCGCGCGCATGCCGACGGCGTGCTGTGACCGGCCGGTGAGCAGCGATGCCCGCGTCGGCGAGCACAACGGGGTCACGTGGAAGTTCGTGAACTGCAGCCCGCCTGCGGCGAGCGCGTCGACGTTCGGTGTGTCGATGTCGGAGCCGTAGCACCCGAACTGGGCGAATCCGGTGTCGTCGAGCAGCACGACCACCACGTTGGGTGCCTCGTCGCCCGGATGAGGCGCTTCGTCGTAGTACGGCGTCGACTCGGCGACGGTACGCCCGATCGTTCCGTCGAAGCGGGATGGTCTGCTCATGTGGTGTTCCCCTCTGTTTGCCAGTCGACGACCAGCACGGTGATGCCTCGTCCCCAGGCCCTGGCGATCTGCGACCGTGATCGAGCATGGGTCTTACGCATGACGTCCCACGATTCGAGCGACGTCAGCGCGTCGACGACGGCGACGAGGTCGGCGACTCGGGCGGGCGCCCGGCCCGCCGTCTCGACAGCGAAGGTGGCGCGCACCTGATCGGCGAGCGCCCCGCGAGTCCGAGCCGCAGCTTCGACAAGCGGCTGGTGTTCGAGTGCTCGGAGCCGACCTACCGCCATGATCGCACCCGCTTGCTCGTACAGGTCGAGCCGGGCCCTGACAAGTCCCGCGATGCGTGCGTGCACGTCGCCCTCGATCGATGCCGAGATGAGCGGCTCGAACCTCGAACGAAAGCGCTCGAGCGTCTGCAGCTGCAGATCGTCGATCCCGTCGAAGTAGCGAAAGATCGATGCCACCGACACCCCGGAACGCTCAGCGATTGCATCGGGGCCGGGAGGGACCTTGCCCTCCTGCAGCAGCTCGAGCATGGCGTCGATGACCGCGATCCGGCCGCGCTCGCGCCGCGCTCGGCGTCCGTCGATCGGTGTCTCGGCCCCCTGCACGGGGCGTACTCTAAACTATTGCGACAAGGAATCGCAATAGTTGGCTGCGATGACGATCAGGGACACGTCGACGACAGGGCATCGAGCACCCCGACCGCCGAGGCGCCGACCGCCGCAACGGCGGTCACGACCGCCGTGGCATTCGCGACCGAGATGTCGCCACCGAGAGCCTCCAGGCTCGAACTCAGCTCGTCGACCGAACTCTGCAGCGTTTCGACCTCACTGGATGCGACCTCGCTCCCCGACTCCCTCATGTCGCTGAGGTCGCCTTTGATCGCATCGATGCTCGCCGTCAGCCCCTCGGTGCCACTCTGCACCACATCGAGGCTCGCCAGCGACGACAGATCGGATCGCAGCTCCTCGCCTGCGGCGCAGAACTGTTCTTCCGGAGATGCTTCCTCGCTGTCGCTGCCGCAGCCGGCGACCAACGAGAGGGCGAGCGCCGCCCCGACCGCAAAGCCGAGCGAACGCCGACGAGGGCGGGTGGTGGGGGTCATGGGGGCTCCGTTCAGTTTCGGCGGAGCGTCACGTCGCCCGCGCCGCACAGTGTGTCATCAGGACACGCACATCGAGAGGCACCCTGCGGGATCGGACCCCGCTCGCCGAGATCTCCGTGCTGCGCCAGGTCAGCGACGGAACCAGCCGGAGCGTGCACCCGACGAGGCCGCACCGGAGCCACACTGGCAGCGGTCCGCCTGGGGGACATGGCCGAGCACCTGCTCGACGTGAGCTCCGCAGCCGGCCCAGCTCGGCCGATCGCACTTCCTGCAGGTGGTTTGTCTACACATACCCCCAAGGGTATACCGCGGGACCTGCGATTGCTACTCCCCCGTCGGCAATTCAACGATCACCGTGAGCCCGCCGCCGACGGTATCAGCGAGCACGACACGTCCGCCCGACGACGAGGCGAGCGTGTCGACGATCGCGAGTCCCAGTCCTGTGCCCGGACGCGACGTGTCGCCACGCCAGAACCGCCGCATCGCATCGATCTTCGCCGCGTCGTCGAGACCTGGGCCGTGGTCGACGACGCGCAGCTCCACAGATTTCGCTGCGATCCGGTCGATCACGACATCGATACTGGATCCGGGCGGCGCGACCGCAAGTGCGTTGTCGAGCAGGTTGTCCAGGATCTGCTCGATGGCGCCCGGGATGCACCGCACGAGTATCGCCTGGTCGCCGGGGCGATGGCGGAGCTCGACACCTCGCTCGTCGGCGCTCGCTGTCCACGTGTCGACACGGTCGCGCACCAGTCCGCCGAGGTCGGCGATCGACGTGACCGGTTGATCGTCGGCACGTGCGAGCTGCAGGAGGTTCGACACCAGCTCGGTCAGTCGCTCGGTCTCGCCGATCGCACGTTCCAATGCCTCGACGGCATGAGCGTCGGGGTCACCGTCCTTGTCACCACGGTCTTCCACCGCCAGATCGCTCTGCAGATTCTCGAGGCGCAGCCGCAGCGCCGTCAGCGGTGTGCGCAACTGGTGCGACGCATCCGCAACGAACCGTCGCTGATCGCTGAGCACAGCGTCGAGCCGTTGGGCCATCGTGGTCATCGTGGCGTCGAGCGCCCGGATCTCCGCGGGGCCCTGCGCGTCGTGTTCGGCGACCGAGAGATCGCCGCCGGCGAATCGTGCCGCCGTCGCCGTCAACTCACGCAACGGTCGCGTCACCGACCGGGCGATCACCCAGCCGATCATCGTCACGGTCGCCAGCACCACCGCGGCAATCGCGCCGAGCGCGAACCAGAAGTTGCGAACCCGCTGGTCGACATCGCTGGTGTCGAGCGTGACGCGAAGCGCACCGTGCACCGTGCCCCCTGACGCAACCGGCACGGCGACGTAGAGCAGGTCGGTTCCGAGCGTGTCCGACCGACGGGTGCCGGAGGTCCGCACGCCGTCGAGCGCCGCCTCGAACTCGGGTCGGGTCGAGAAGTCTCGTTCGATGTCACCGCCGGTGTCGACCTGGGAGATCCCGTCGGCATCGACCACGACAACCCGGGCTCCGGTTCGGTCCTCGTAGGTGTCGGCCGGAGTCGGATCGAGCGGCAGCCCCGCTTCGAGGTCGTCCTCGTACAACGTCGCGATCACGCTGGCATCGTGCTCGACGTCGGCGGCGAGCCGCTCACGTTCGCGCTGGGAGTAGAACATCCCGAGCGGCACCATGAGCATGACCAGCACGATCACCGTGATTGTCAGGTAGCTGGCCAGCAAACGGCGGGTCATGGTGCCGTCAACTCTGCACGGACGTGACGTCGTCGGGGGCGGTGTAGCGGTACCCGACAGATCGGACGGTCTCGATCACGTCGGGAGTGAGCTTGCGACGCAGCGAGGCGATGTGGACGTCGAGCGTCTTGGTCGATCCCCACCAATGCTCGTCCCAGACCTCGCGCATCAGCTGCTCGCGCGTCTTGACTGCCCCGGCGTCGAGCGCGAGGCACAACAGCAGGTCGTACTCCTTCGGTGTGACCGCAATCTGCTCATCGTCGAACGACACCACATGTCGACGGCGATCGATCACGAGCGCCCCAACGGTCACCGCCTCGGTGTCCCCTGTCGCCGCCTCGGGCTGGCCGACGCGGCGCAGGACGGCACGGATCCGTGCGACCAGCTCCCGGAACCCGAACGGCTTGACGACGTAGTCGTCGGCGCCGAGTTCCAACAGCACCACCCGGTCGATCTCGTCGCTACGAGCGGTGACCACGATGATGGGCACGTTGCTCGACGCTCGCAGCTCCTGGCACACGACGCGCCCCTCGAGGTCGGGCAGGCCGAGGTCGAGCAGCACCAGGTCGACGGGGCCTGCCGCGAGCGCTGCTGCACCTGTCGCTGCGAGCTCGACCTCGAACCCCTCGCGTCGCAGCCCTTCGAGCAACGGATCCGAGATCGTGGGATCATCTTCGACGAGCAAGAGGCGCACGCCATCAGGTTCGCGCATCCGACGAGCCGGCCCGGGATCGCTTACCCAACGTTTGCCTTGGTCTTGCCCCCTGCTGGAACGCAGCTGCGTACGGTCGTTGACATGACCTCGACACCACCAGTTGCACCTCAAGCGCCCCGCCGCCCGAACCGGTCGCTGACGAGCCGCACCTCGCTCCTCACCGCTGCTGCCGTCGCCGGCGTGCTCATGGCCGGCACCGCAGCGGTCGCTGCGAACATGGGCATTCTCAACGCCGCCGAAAGCAGCACCATCGGCGACCTCGCCGCGACCGACGAACTACTGCCCACGGCTGGGTCCGACGCCGACACTCAGACGATCGTCACCGTCGAGACGGCGCCGTCGACCACGCTGGCCAGCGAACCGGCCGCCAGCGCCGCCCAGCAGTACGACATTGCAGGGACGGGCACGGTGTGGGTGATGACCACCACCAGCGGGCTGGCGCTCGACCACGTCGTGGCCGAACCGGGCTGGATCTCCACGCTGACGCAGGCTGACCTGCGCTCGCTCCGAGTCGACTTCGTGAACGGCAACCGAACGATCGTGTTCACCGCATCGATCGGCGACGACGGACTCGTCGTCGTCGACGTGACCGAGCCGACGACCGTCGTTGCGGCAACCCCTGCCGCAACCTCCGCCGCGACGCCGACCACGGCCCCGAGCGGCGGCGGCACCTACGAGGACGACGACCACGATGACGACGACGACCACTACGAAGACGACGACCACGAGTACGAAGGGGCCGACGACGATGACTGACTTCGATCCCCTCCTCGGTCGACGGCCCTTGCCTCCGCCCACAGCGGGCCCGACGCCATCTCGCTCCACCGCCGCCCCGGCGCGACGACCACGCCGGCGTCATGCAGCACGCGGATCGCGGATCGCCAGTGCCGGTCTCGGGGTCACGACGATGTTGGGTCTGGTCGCCTCGATGGGCGTCGCCAGTGCCGTCGCTGACGACGCAGCCTCCACGGCAGCTGAGACCACGCCGCTGCCGACCGCCGCCCCGTCGCCGACCGCCCCCGCTGCAACGGTTCCCGCAGCTCCCACGGCGACGCTGCCGCCGACTGCCGAAGCGACCACGCCGCCGGTGGCGACCAACCTTGCTCCGGTGACCCTCACGGCCCGTCCCGAGGTTCGAGTGGTGACTCCGGCTCCGGCTGCAGCGGCACCCGCACCAACTCCAGCACCAGCGGCGACCACCAGTGGCAGTGGCTGAGCATCGCGGCCGCGTGATGGCGAGCGAACTGCAGATCGTGACGGTCGGCGACGATCCGACGTCGGCCCCTGATGGCCAGGCGATGCTCGACCTGCTCGACCATCTCGAGGCCTGCTGGAGTCGGTTCCTTCCCGACAGTGACCTCTCGCGACTGAACCTCGCAGGTGGACACCCCGTTCAGGTCGATCCGTCGACGATCACGCTGGTCGCGACGATGATCGAGGCGTGGCGGGCGACCGAGCAGCGGTTCGATCCCACCACGCTGCCGGCGCTGATGGCAGCCGGCTACAGCTCCAGCATCGACGACCCTCGACGCATCACGATCCTGCCGACCGGCGCACTTCGCTTCGACGACGGCGCCGTCGACCGGCCGACCCTGGACGACATCGACATCGACCTCGAGGCAGGCACCATCCGCCTCCCGGTCGGCTTGACCATCGACGCGGGCGGGATCGGCAAGGGGCTGGCAGCAGATCTCGCCGTCGATCTCGCGCTGCGATCCGGCGCCGAGGGCGCCATGGTCAGCATCGGCGGTGACATCGCAGCATCGCAACGCCCTCCTGGGAGCGACTGGCGGGTGGTGATCGCCCACCCGGACGCCGACCGGGAACCTGTCGGCACCATCGCAGTGACCGGCGGGGGTGTGGCGACATCGAGTACTCGATCACGACGCTGGCGCCACGACGGTGTCGAGCGCCACCACCTGATCGATCCGTGGACCGACGCCGTGTCGACCACCGACCTGGCATCGGTCACGGTGATCGCCCGATCCGGCTGGCTCGCCGAAGCGCACGCGACCGCAGCGATCCTCGCCGGCAGCGAGCGGGTGATCGACCATCTCGACCGCCACGAACTGACCGGGGTCGCCGTCACGACCGACGGCGACGTGCTCGCCACACACGACGTGGCAGAACTCGCCGGCCTGACCGCGAACGCCATGAACGCCACGGCCACATACGCCACGACCCCATACGCCACGAGCACGGGAGACCGATCATGAACCCACAGGTGTGGTGGTACCTCACCCGAGCATCCGGAATCGTTGCCTGGTTGATGCTCACCGCGTCGGTGATCTGGGGGATCGTGTTGTCGACGAAGGCCTTCCCTGAACACCGGCGACCTGCCTGGCTGCTCGACCTGCACCGATGGCTCGGCGGTCTCGCGGTCGCGTTCACCGCGATCCACCTCGGTGCACTGGTCGCCGACAACTACGTCCACTTCGGGCTGGCCGACCTACTCGTGCCCTATGCATCGTCGTACCAACCCGGTGCCGTCGCCCTCGGTGTGGTTGCACTCTGGCTGCTCGTCGCCGTCGAGGCGACCTCGCTCGCCATGAAACGACTCCCCCGCCGGGTCTGGCGCTGGATCCACCTCTCGAGCTATGCCACCTTCCTGCTCGTCAGTCTGCACGCCGCGTTCGCCGGCACCGACACCGCGCACTGGCTGTACCAGGGCACCGCCGTCGCCTCGATCATCGCCGTCGCATGGGCAACTGTCTACCGCCTCACTCATCGCCGTCGACCACGACCAACCCCGGCAGCACGTCCCCGCGCGCAAGCGCGCCTCTGACAACAGGAGACCCCCCATGGAAATCGACACGCTGTTCGGCCTGCCCGCGCACCCGCTGATCGTGCACGCCGCGGTCGTGCTGTTGCCGATCGCAGCGATCGGCTTGATCGTGGTTGCACTCGTCCCCAAGGCACGCAAGCACTACGCACCGGTGGTCTTCGGCCTCGCGCTCGTTGCCACCGTCGCTGTTGGCTTGGCCCAGCAGTCGGGCGAGTCGCTCCAGGGTCAGGTCAAGAAGACCGAACAGGTCGAGGAACACACCGAACAGGGCGAGACCGTCCTGCCCTGGGCCATCGCTCTGACCGTCGTGAGCGCAGCGGTTGCAGCCGAGCCGTACCTCCGCGATCGTCTCGGCAAGGTGTCACCAAAGTTGGTGGCCGGCGTGCTGATCAGCGCCTCGGTGATCGTCGGCGTGGGCGCAACCTGGACCGTGATCGAGGTCGGCCACTCCGGTGCCACCTCGGTGTGGAGTGACGTCACCAACGAAGGCTGACCGTCAGGCTCGTCACACGATGGTGAAGGTGACGCCGCCGATCTCCGTGCGTTCACCGACCCGCGACCGATCGGCGGCGACCAGGGCCACCTCGTCGAGGCCGTCACCGCGAGGGCCTGCCTGCGTGAAGGTCACGTCGCGATCCAGTCCGATCTCCTCCCAGCGGCGGCGCATCGCATCGGGATCGATCGCCGACACCACCGCCCCGGCGATCCCGGTGACGACGGCGTCGGCCAGCAGTTCGTCGGAACGGGCCTGCCACTCGGGGCCGCCCCACCGCCAACTTCCGTTCGGGACCGGTTGATCGATCGACACCAACGTCCCGCCGACATCACCAGGGTGGAGATGACGGCCACGAATGTCGGGCAGATCACCGGCCCACACGACTCGCACGGCGTGGTCGGCGAGGTGATCGAGTCGCTCATCGAGATCGTCGACTTCGAAGATCGCCATGTATCCACCGGCGCCGTCGCGTTTGTCGAGCAATCGCTGCACGGTCGTGTCCTCCCGAATCGGCGACAGCACCTCGATGAACTGATCGCCGACCAGCAGCAACGCGTTGCGGAGCCCGAATTCGGCAACCCCGGGATCGTGGAAGCAGACCTGCAACCCGAACGTGTCGCACAACTCATCGACGATGGGATCGAGATCCGGGGCGATCATCGCCACCTGCCGCAGCCGGATCACGAGTCACCTCGCAGGAACTCGATGAATGCGGGAAACGCGGTGCGGTCCTGAACCATGAACAGGTGTCCTCCTTCGAACACCCGCAGTCTCGCGCCCGGGATGCGGGCAGCGAGCAGTTCGGAGTTCTCCATCGGTGCGATGTCGTCGTACCGACCCGCGCACACCAGCGTCGGTTGCGTGATCGCGGGCAGCTCAGCAACCACGTCGTGGCCCGCACACGCTGCGAGTTGACGCCGCAAACCGGCAAGTTGCTCCGGCTCCGGCACCGCCGTCGCCGCGGCCACCATCTGGTCGTAGAACGAGCCGAGGCCCGGCATGGGTTCGTCGGCGTCGGGATCCCAGCGTCGATCGGTGAGACGCATCCGCGCGGCGAAGGCCTCGTCGGGGTCGAGCCGGGCGAGTTCGTGCAGCGGATACGACGGCGCCGCGCCGCCTGGTGAGGTGCAACACAACACCAGCCGATCGACGACGTCGGGATGACGCACGGCGAGGTTCAGCGCCACCATCCCGCCGAAGCTGGTGCCGAGCACGTGACAGCGCGCCCAGCCCATCGAATGGATGAGCGCCGCGGCATCGTCGGCGTAGTCGGCCATCGTGTAGTCGGCCTCGGGCTTCGAGCTCTGGCCGAGGCCGCGCTGGTCGTACGACAGCGTCTCGAATGCCTTGTTGACGGGCAGGATCGAAGCCGGCGAGCGTCGGAGGTCGTTGCCGGTCCCGCTGATGTTGAGCAGCGGCGGACCGTCACCGTGGAGTTCGAAGTAGATGTCGATCCCATTGACCGCAGCGAAGGGCATCCCCCGTCTCTAGCCGAAACCACACCTGGATCTACGCTTCGGCCGATGCCACTGCACCACGTTGCCTATGCCACGCGGGACGTCGACGCGACGACCCACTTCTACGAGGACCTGATGGGATTCCCCTTGGTGCACACCGAGGTCCAGGCAATGGGCGAGAGTTGGCTGCGCCACGTGTTCTACGACATCGGCCCGAACGATCGTGGCGAGGCCGAGTGCATTGCGTTCTTCCAGTTCCACCAGGTGGGTGAACAGCCCGAGTGGACCACCGACGTCTCCGACGGCGTCGGCCTGCCGTTCTGGGTGAACCACTGCGCCTTCCGCGCGACCGCCGAGCAACAGGAAGCGGTACGTGCCCGGATGAGCGCCGACGGCATCGAGCCGGCGATGGAACAGGACCATGGCTGGTGCCATTCGCTCTACTACCTCGACCCCAACGGCATCATGGTCGAGCTGTGTCGTGACACTCCCGGCTTCGAGCCTGACCCCGCCGAGGCGCACCGCCTCCTGAGCGTCGATCCGCTGGTGGAAACGTCCCGCGAGGCGTCCACACCCGGCCGCCCGGCCACGGCGGAGGCCTGAGGTGCCGCGCCTCGCACAAGTCTCGAAGGACGACGCACATCCGCTCGGGCAGGCCGTCTATTCGATGATCTTCGGCGACCGCGATCCGGTCGCCGAACCCGGCACGGCGTCCGGCACGCCCGGAAACTGGTGGACCGTGTTCGCCCTCGTGCCCGACGCGTTCGACCACACCACCGCCGGGTTCCAGTTCTACCGCGACCCCGGACGCCACATCAGCGCGCAACTCCGTGAACTCGGCCAGACCCGAGCGGGCTTCGCCGTCGGCAGCAGATTCGTGTTCAGCCAGCACTGCAAGGCGATGCGCGACGTCGGCTTCAGCGATGAACAGGTCGCTGCGATCCCTTCGTGGTCCGTTGCCGACTGCTGGAGCCCGGTCGAGCGGGCAGTGCTCGCCTACACCGACTGCCTCGTGCTGCAGCTCGGCCGGGTGCCCGATGCGCTGTTCGCCGAGCTGCAACGTCACCTGCCCGACGAGGCGATCCTCGAGTTCACCTACATCACCTGCACCTATGCCATGCACGCGACGATGAGCAAAGCACTGCGGTTGGAGTACGACGATGTCGACGACCCCGTGGCCGAAGTCGCCGACCCATCTGGCAAGTTCTCCGGCCTCGACGTGATGGCGGTCGTCGACGGGGCGCCGACAGGTGTCGCGGTCGACGATGTCGACGGCGGCTGACACCACCTGATGCTCGCTTGTCTCGGCGACCTCGTGGAGGACGTGATCGTCCGCCTCGACGGACCGGTCAACGTCGCGTCGGACACTCACGCCCACATCTCGCGGCGCCGCGGTGGCAGCGCCGCCAACGTCGCTGCCCGTGCGGCGGCGCTCGGGCACCGCAGTCGTTTCCTCGGCCAGGTGGGCACCGATGCGATCGGGACTGCGCTGCTCGCAGAGCTCGCCGACGACGGCGTCGACATCTCCGTGGTCAGACGGAACGGCTCGACCGGCACGATCGTCGCCCTCGTCGATCACCTCGGCGAACGATCGATGCTCACCGATCGACGGGCGTGCGTCGATCTCTCCGAACCGGATCCATCGTGGCTCGACGGCGTCGACGTCCTCCACGTCCCCTTCTATTCGTTGGCAACCGGCCAGATCGCGGCGACCGCAATCACGGTGATCGGCTGGGCGCACGAACGCAGGGTTCCGGTGTCGATCGACGTGTCGTCGACGGCGATCATCGTCGAGGTCGGCGTCGACGAGGTGCTCAGGCGACTCGAGGAGGCGGCGCCGACCGTCGTGTTCGCGAACGCCGACGAGGCCGAGGTGCTCGGCATCGATGCACCGGTTGCCGGCGCGGTGACGGTGATCAAGCGGGGACCTCGTCCGGCGCTGCTGCGCTCCCCCGATGGCTCGATGGTCGAGGTCGACGGCATTGCCGTGCCTGGCGTCAACGACACCACGGGCGCCGGCGATGCGTTCGCCGCCGGCTTCCTCACCTCGGCGGATTGGAGCAGCGACCCGCGCACCGCGTGCGAGTCAGGACACCGCGCGGCGGCAGGCCTGCTGCGCAGTCGCTGCTGACCCGATCAGAAACCGAGCAGGCCGGTGAGGTCGAAGACCTCGGAGTCGGCCGGCAGCTCCACGCCGAGCGGTTGGTCGCTCGTCGTCATGTCGAGCTGCATCCCGATCGTCTGGCCGGCGATCTCGGTGCCGAACGACACCCGCCGCAACTGGTTGTCGGCGGTGACCCACACGTCGTACGTCACCGTGTCGGGGAGATCGATGTCGGCGATCGCCGGGTCGAGCTCGGCCTGCGGCACCGCTGCCAGCGCTGACGTGATGTCGACGCTGACCTCGTAGTGCTTCACCTCGACACCGTCGATCGTCTCGATGCCGATCTCGGTGGCGTTGTCGGTGTCGAGCAGCGAGCGGGCGATGTCGCTGGGGTCGAGGGCGAACTGGTCCTGGAGGTCGTCGAGGGCCTGGCCGCTCTGCTCGAGCAAGGGCGCCGAGATCGATCGAGACCCAACCGGCGCTGTCGGGGAGGAATCCGCCGAGCGCCGAGGCATCGAGATACACGACCCCGGTCGCGCCGTCGACGAGCACGGTCATGTCGCCACCACCCATCGGCAGCGGCATGTCGCCGAGCGCCAGCAGTGAGGACAGATCCGTGGTGATCGACACCAGCTGGGAGTCGTTGTCGATGGCGCCGGACACGGTGACCTCGGCGAGGTCGGAAGCCGACACAGCCAGGTCGAACTCGATGGTGCGGGCGCTGATCGTGCTCTCGGCAGCCGCGATCAACGAGTACGGCTCGGCGACTTCAGCGCTGTCGCCGGATCCGCTGCCCGCCAGCGCCACGAACGCTCCGATACCGAGCGCCATCATCGCGACGACGGCGGCGACGAGCGCGACAGGTCGGCTGCGGCCACCCGGTGCCGGCGCGACGGTGGGCACGAGTTCGGTCTCAGGGAACGCGGACGCTGGCGATCCGGTCACCGCAGGGCCGGTCGGAGGGGCGAACGTCGAGGTCATGTGTCAAAGGGTACGGCTCCGCAGGGGTCGGGTCACGTCACGGTCCGTCAAGAGTTCGTGACGGTGAATGCCCAGCGCTACGGTCGATCCATGAACGTTCCGCATGTCGATGTCCTGGTGATCGGCGCCGGGATCTCCGGCATCGGCGCTGCGTATCACCTGCAGGTCGAGTCACCGAATCGCACCTATCTCATCCTCGAAGGACGCGCCGACATCGGCGGCACCTGGGATCTCTTCCGGTATCCAGGCATCCGCTCCGACAGCGACATGCACACGCTGGGCTTCGAGTTCAAGCCGTGGAACGCGGAGAAGTCGATCGCCGACGGGCCGTCGATCATGGCGTACCTGCGCGAGACCATCGCCGAGTACGGCATCGACCACCACATCCGCTTCGGGCACCTGGTGCGCCGGGCCGAGTGGTCGAGCGACACCGCCATGTGGACCGTCGAGGCCGACCTCACCGATGGTGGATCGGCGACGTACACGTGCAACTTCTTGTCGATGTGCTCGGGCTACTACTCCTACAAAGAGGGCTACACGCCCGAGTTCGCCGGCCGCGAGCGATTCGCCGGCGAGATCGTGCATCCCCAGGCATGGCCGGAAGACCTCGACTACGCCGACAAGCGAATCGTGGTGATCGGGTCCGGGGCCACGGCGATGACGCTCGTTCCGGCGATGGCGTCGACGGCCGGCCACGTCACGATGCTGCAGCGTTCGCCGACCTACGTCGGAGCGGCCCCCGATGTGGACGCAATCGCCAACGGATTGCGCAAGGTGCTTCCCGACAAGGCTCGCCTACGAGATCACCCGGAAGAAGAACACTGCGTTGCAGCAGGTGATGTACAAGCGGATGCGCAAGAACCCCGACAAGGCGAAGGACTATCTGCTCAAGCGGGTCCGCAAGGCGCTCGGTCCCGACTACGACGTCGAGACTCACTTCACGCCGACCTACGACCCGTGGGACCAGCGGCTGTGTCTTGTCCCCAACGGTGACCTGTTCGATGCGATCAACAACGGATCGGCGTCGGTGGTCACCGACCACATCGACACGTTCACCGAGACCGGGATCCTGCTCGAGTCCGGCGAGCATCTCGACGCCGACATCATCGTCACCGCCACCGGGCTCAACATGGTCACGCTCGGCGAGGTCGACTTCGTCGTCGACGGTGAGCCGGTCGACTTCGCCCAGACCGTCGCCTACAAGGGCTTCGCCTACTCCGATGTGCCGAACCTGGGATCGACGTTCGGCTACGTCAACGCGTCGTGGACGCTGCGCGCCGACCTGATCGCCCGCTACGTGTGCCGTCTGCTCAACCACATGGATGAGACCGGCACCCAGATCTGCACGCCGCGCCTGCGGGCGTCCGACGCCTCCATGAAGTTGCGGCCGTTGCTCGAGGACCTGACATCGGGCTACATCCAGCGAGCGGCCGACCGTTACCCGAAGCAGGGCGATCGCGAGCCGTGGATCAATCCTCAGAATTACGCCAAGGACAAGAAGATGTTCCGCAAGGCGCCCGTCGACGACGGCGTGATGCTCTTCACCACCGGATTACATCAGGGGTCAGACCCGCGATGTAATGACGCGGCGATTACATCGCGGGTCTGACCCCTGATGTAATCACCAGTCGGTGGGGCGGTAGTCCTTGAGGAACTGACCCCAGATGTGGGTGCCGGTGTTGGTGCCGTCGATGATCGGGTCGACGATGCGAGCGGCGCCGTCGACGATGTCGAGCGGCGGGTGGAAGCGGTGTTCGGCCTGCTTCAGCTCGGCGATCGCCACCGGATCCTCGTCGCTCACCCACCCGGTGTCGACGCTGTTCATGTGAATGCCCGACGCGTGATAGTCGGTCGCCGACGTACGCGTCATCATGTTGAGCGCCGCCTTGGCCATGTTGGTGTGGGGATGGCGAGTGGTCTTGCACAACCGGTAGAACTGGCCCTCGACCGCCGACACGTTCACCACGTGTTTGCGCCGTCCCGGCGTCGCCTCCATCAGCGGTTTCAACCGGGCGTTGAGGACGAACGGAGCAACCGCATTGACGAGCTGCGTTTCGAGCAGTTCCACCGATGACACCTCGTGCAGCAACAGCCGCCACGAGTTCCGTTCGCGCAGGTCGACCTGCTGGAGATCCTGGTCGAGTCGACCCTCGGGAAACAGCGCATCCTGCGCGACGAGTTCGTCGGCCAGCAACGGCGTCTGTGACAGCGCCGCGGCCCGGGTGAGACCGGGCAGCGGTGCCGCTCCGGGAACCGCAACGCCCGCTCCCCCGCTCTCGCTGTCGTCGCTGCCGGGAAGCAGGTGGTAGCCGCGCAGTCCTTCGTACGCGCCGACGAGCTGCAGCACCTCGGGTGTCAACGTGTCGAGGGCGGCCTCCTCGCTGTCCATCATGTGGCGGTAGAAGTCGGGGGGCCGTCGCACGGTCTGGCAGGCGTTGTTGACGATGAAGTCGAGCCGATCACGCGTCGTCAGCACGTGGTGGGCGAACGCCTCGACGCTCGGCGTGTGGCGCAGATCGAGACCGAACACCTCCAGCCGATCCCCCCACTCGTCGAAATCGGGTTCGGCTGCGTAGCGGGCGGCTGCATCGCGCGGAAAGCGCGTGACCACGATCAGCGACAGCACCGCAGCGCAACAGCTTGATGCCTGCCTGGTAGCCGATCTTCACTCGGCCGCCGGTCAACAGCGCCACCGTGCCGGTCAGGTCGGCGAGTTCGGAACGCTTCGCGTAGTTGAACTCGGCACAGTCCGGGCAGAGCTGGTCGTAGAAGTGATGGATCTCGCGATACTTGACCTTGCAGACGTAACAGTGCTGTTCATCGATGGTCTCCCGATACATCGGATCGGCGACGTCACGCTGCTCGAAACCCACGGGCGGATCGACGTTCGGTGTGGTGAACACCGTCTGATCGCGCAGCGTCCGGATTCCGGTGTCGGCGAGAACCTCGTCGTCGCGTTGCAGTCGTTCGGCGCGGCGACGCCGCTTGAGCGCCTTCGTCCGGATGCGACGCTCCTCGGGGTCGGGGCAGAACACGTCGCCGGCCGCGTTGAGGAGATCCTGCTTCTCCCGGGCAGACAGCGCTGTCAGGAGCTCTCGATCGGAACCAATCTGGCGGAGGAACTCGGTGGCGCTCAGCAGATCGGCGCGGAGTCGATCACGATCACCGCCGCCGCCGTCAATTCCCAAGGAGTTCCCCGGGCATCTGATCGCCGAAGTTGATGCCAAGGTCTCGCGCCGTGCGCATCGTGTCGCCGTCGAGCGGGACCAGCTTGAGCCGGCGCGTCGCTTCCTCCAGCGGCACGTAGATGACCTCGGGAGGCTGGAGGCCGACCATGATCCCGTCCTGGCCCTCCTCGAGCGCTCGCACCGCTGCCGCTCCGAATCGAAGCCCGAGCAGCCGGTCGAGCGCGGTCGGCGAGCCACCGCGCAACAGGTGACCGAGCACGACCGTGCGCGTCTCCTTGCCGGTGAGTTCAGCGATCTGCGCGGCGACCTTGCCACCGACACCACCGAGTTGGACCGCCTGGCCGACGGCGTGTCCGATGATCGACACCTCACCGTCGACCGGCTTCGCGCCTTCGGCGACAACGACGATCGTGAATCGGGCGCCGTTGCGGTCGCGCTGCAGGATCGTCTCGGCGACAGGTGCCAACTGGTAGGGAATCTCCGGGATGAGGATGCAGTGCGCTCCCCCAGCCATTCCGGCGTGCAGTGCGATCCATCCGGCGTCGCGGCCCATCACTTCGACGACCATCACCCGTCCGTGCGAGGTCGCCGTGGTGAACAACCGGTCGATGCACTCGGCCGCGAAATCGACGGCGGTGTCGAAACCGAACGTGGCAGTGGTCTTGTCGAGGTCGTTGTCGATCGTCTTCGGCACGCCGATCACCCGGAGACCGTGCTGATGAATGTGGTTGCCGATGCGCAGCGATCCGTCACCGCCAACGGTGATCAGCGCGTCGATGCCCTCGTCGCGAAAACGCTGCACGAGTTCCGGCGTGCGATCGACGGTGCCCCAGGTGCCATCGTCCTGCAGCACCGGATACGACGTCGGATTGCCACGATTGGTCGAGCCCAGAATCGTGCCGCCGAGATGGGAGATCCCTCGCACGGCTTGGCGGTCGAGCTCGACGAGGCCGCCGCCCGGGTAGTCGTCGGGCTGCATGATCCCGTTGAAGCCGTCACGGATGCCGACGACCTCCCACCCCCGGTTGCGGGCCGCCACGGTTGCCGAGCGGATGACGGCGTTGAGGCCGGGTGCGTCGCCGCCACCGGTGCTGATTGCGATCTTCGACACGTTTGACACGACGGACAGGGTACGCCCCTCGCCGAGCCCGTTCGACCGTCTGAGGCCAACGTCATCCACCGTTCACCTTCGGCGAGGCGGCGGCGATGTGCTTGCATGCCCCAATGGATGCTTCCACTGCCCTCGAACCGACCATCGATCTCGCCGGCCAGGTGGCGCTGGTCACCGGGGCCTCATCGGGACTCGGGCGTCGTTTCGCCGTGCTGCTCGCCGCCAACGGCGCCCGCGTCGTGGCCACGGGACGCCGTATGGATCGTCTTGCCGACGTCGCCCGGGAGATCACCGACGCGGGCGGCACATGTCTGCCGCTCGAACTCGACGTCACCGACGCCGCGCAGCTCGCCGAGGCCGTGACCACGATCGAGGAGGTGCTCGGCCCCGTGCAGATCCTGGTCAACAACGCCGGGATCCCGGACGCCCAGTACGCCACCAAGATGCCGCTGGAGTTGATCGACAATGTCCTCGACACGAACCTGCGGGCGCCGTACGTCCTGTCGTGCGAGGTCGCTCGGCGCTTGATCGAGCTCGAGCTGCCAGGTCGGATCGTCAACATCTCCTCGGTCGGCGGATTCCACTACTCGGGCGGAGGCGCCGCCCTGTACTCGATCACGAAGGCGGGGGTGAACCGGCTGACCGAGACGTTGGCGGTGGAATGGTCGCGGTTCAACATCAACGTCAACGCCATCGCTCCGGGGCTGTTCGCCTCGGAGATGTCCGACGGGATGATCGAACGGATGGGCGACCTGACCCGGGTGTTTCCACGCAAGCGAATCGGTCAGCCCGAGAACCTCGACAGCACGCTGCTCTACCTCGTCTCTCCTGCGTCGGAGATGGTGACCGGAACGATCATCAAGGTCGACGACGGCCAGGGCGGCCGCTGACGCGTCAGGCTTGCGGTGTGACGAGGGCCTTGTCTCCCGAGGCCATGCGGGCGTAGCGCTTGACCTGCTCGGGGTCGACGGCGTCAGTGAGCGACAAGCGGGTGCCGTACGTGCTGGCGAACGTGGTGGTGATCTCGTCGGCGACGCGCTGGCGCAGGCGGTCGGCGGCCTCCTGGCCGATCTTGATCAGGAACGGCGTGAGCAGCCAGCCGCCGAGACCCCACGACATGCCGAAGTCACGTCGCAACGTGGTGGGCCCGCGGTCGAGGCCACCGTAGATGTAGACCTGCTTGTGTGTGTCGGATCCGTACCGGCTGAACTCGCCCGCCTGCTCGCCGGCCACCTTCTCCATCCGTGACAGCAGGATGCTGCACAGGTCGCCACCGCCGATCGCATCGAAGGCGATCGTTGCGCCCGTTGCCCGTAGTGCGTCGGTGAGGTCGTCGACGAAGGTGTCGGCGCTCGAGTCGACGACGTGCTGGGCGCCCAGAGAGCGCAGATGCTCGACGTGCTCGGGCTTGCGGACCACGTTGACCAAGCCGACGCCGTCATCGAGGCAGATGCGGTTGAGCATCAACCCGAGGTTGGAGGCTCCGACGGTGTGGATCAGGGCGGTGTGTCCCTCGGATCGCATCGTCTCGACCATGCCGAGCGCGGTCAGCGGGTTGACGAACGCAGCGGCGGCGTCGGCCGGATCGGTGCCATCGGCCATCGCGAGACATTGGCTGACGTGCAACGTGCGGTATTGGGCGTACGCGTTGCCGGACAGGAATCCAACAGTCTTGCCGAGCAGTGCCTGCGCTGCCGGCGACGCACCGGCAGCCACCACGACGCCGCCCCCCTCGTTGCCCACCGGCATGGGTTTGCCCAGGCGGGCCTGCTGGGCAGCGACGGCCGCTTCGGTCACCGGCACCGCAACCGCATCGTAGATGCCGTCGCCGGCGGGCAGCCCGGCGCTCGCGTCACCGCCGGCGAACATCATCCCGAGATCGGACGGATTGATCGGCGCGGCCTCGACGCGCACGACGACCTGATCCTCGGTCGGTTCGACCACCTCGGTGTCACGAATGGCCAGCGTGACCACGCCGTCGTCGCTCAGCATCGATCGGAGTTCGAGGGCGGTCGCAGGAAGGTCGGAAGACATGCATCCACTCAATCACATGTCCACACACCTGCCCGACGCGGAGTGCACGGCGCGGTAGGCGCGTCCGGCTGATGGCGAGGAACTCGTAGGCTCTCAACTCTCGATGGCTGGCAAACGACCGATTCCGCTTCCCACCTCGCGGCGCAAGGCCGCCCAGGGCGCCCTGCTGCTCGCGATGTCGGTGTTGCAGGACGAGCGAGTGCGCGAGCAACTGCGCAAGGCTCCCGTTGCGGCTCGCGACTGGGCGGCGAACCGGCGAGCGGCTGACGGCACACCGGCGCTGCAGGTCACGACACGCGAGCGGTTCGACCCGACACAGCGGTTCGGTCACAAGGGCCTCGAACGACGTATCGCCGCGCTCGATCGAAACGCACGATTGGTGTTCCCCGATCCGACGAGTGCCGACGGCGCAGTGATCCTGCAAGCGATCGACGAGCTGCGGCGCGCCACGTCGATCTCGGCGACGATGCCGCTGAACGATCGTCGCAGGGCACGCGCTCGGATCACGACCGAAGTCACGAAGCTCGAACAAGCCCTGGTGGACGCCGTCCTCCCACCCGCCACGACCTAGCGACCTCAACCCTCCTTCGATGAGCCAAACCGCCGTATGCGGTCGCTCCGCTCATCGCAGACCCGCGACCCTCACCTCCGATGAGCCAAACCGCCGTATACGGTCGCTCCGCTCATCGCAGGGGTGGGCCTGAGGGCGATCAGAAGTTGCGGTCGTTGGTCCGCTTCTTGGGCGGAGCTTTGAAGGGGGCCTCGATCAGCGTTTCGAACTGCTGATCGTCGGGCTGCTTGGGGTCGTTGAGGTTCTGGAGGTACTTCTTGATCGCGGCGCGAGCAGGCGGCACGTGTGCGCCCTTCAATCCCACCGACCGGGTCATTGCGTCCTTGGCCTTGGCGACACGCTCCTTGCGGGTCGCCTTCTCCTCGTCGGAGTAGTTCTTCTGCACCTTGTTGGTGCGTGCATCCTCGGCGGCCTTGCGGTCGGCTTCGGCTTGCTGGAGCGGCGTGAGTTTGGCCTGGGCCATGAGTCGAATTCCTTCTGATCGGGTGGGACCGTGAGGGTAGCGGCATCTCCGCTCCCCGGCGATGCGCGGACTCCGTCCTGCCCTCCTGCCCACCCTGCTTGCCACCGCCGTGCTCCTCGCCGCGTGCGGCTCCGACTCGGACGGTTCCGCCGACACGACCTCCGCCGCTCCCCCGGCGACCGAGGCTCCAGCGCCGGAGACCACCGACGCGTCGTCGACACCACCGAGATCCCCGACATGACAACTGAGACGACCGAAATCGCCGAACCCGAGGTGACAGCGGCAGATCTGGCGGCCCGCGGGCCATTCGCCGTCGGGATCACCACGCGGACGTTGCCCGAAGGCGGCCTGGTCGAGATCTGGTACCCCGCCGACGAATCGGCGGCCGGGGGCACGGCCTCGTACAAGGTGAGCGACTTCCTTCCGCCGGCGATCGCCGATCTGCTCAACGGCGACGTCGACGACTCGTTCACGATCGACGGCACCCGCGACGCGCCGGCAGCAGCCGATGGACCATTCCCCATCGTGCTCTTCAGTCACGGCGCCTCGTCATTTCGAACACAGTCGAGCCATCTCGCCGAGCACCTCGCCTCGTGGGGCATCGTCACGGCATCGACCGACCATCCCAGCCGCGACCTGCTCAATGGGCTCGGAGGCACCGCCGAGGGGCAGCCCCCATCGGTGGACCAGATGCGCTCGATGCGCACCTACCTCACGACGCTCGGCGACGACCCGATCGTCGGCGGTGCGCTCGATACCGAACGGGTTGCTCTCGGTGGGCACTCGGCCGGCGGCGGCACCATCGCGGAGGTCGCACTCGACGAGGGCATTCTCGGCTACGTGTCGTACGCATCCGGCCTGCGAGATGTGATCCCCGGCGTGCCGTCGCTGTTCATGGCCGGCGAGCTCGACGGCATCATCGAGGCGTCGCGGACTGCGGAAGCGTTCGAATTGGCATCGGCACCGTCGTGGCTCTGGGTGTTCGACGACGCCGGCCATCTCGCCTTCTCGGATCTCTGCGCGATCGGCGGCGGCGACGCCAACCTGATCGTGCTCGCAGAAGCGGCCGGCCTCGGAGCGTTCATCGACGACCGCTTGCGGACTCTGGCGACCGACGGCTGCGACGAGCCGAACCGTCCCGTGCAGGAGGTCTGGCCCGGCATTGATCAAGCCGCCACCGGCTTCTACCGTTGGGTGTTCGGCATCGACGCCGATCCGATCGACCTCGACGAGGCCGTCGTCACCACGGGCGTTACGATCTCGAGCAAGTGACCGACGACCCTCGCCCCTTCAGTCCACCCGACCCGGCACTGCGGGCGGGCATCGAGCCTCACGAACGGGTGGTCTCGGATCCTGGTGCCCCGGTGATCATCGGGGTCTCGTTCACACGTCATGTCCTCGCACAGCAGTACCTGCTGGCGATGCGCGGGCTCAAAGAATCTGGAGCGCTCGATCTGCAGGACGCCGTGGTGGTCAACAAGAGCGAGAACGGCGTGGTGAAGGTCGTCGAGACGATCGACCCCACGCCAGGGCGCGCTGCGCTCAACGGCGCCATGTGGACGAGCCTGCTCGGACTCGTGCTCGGCGGGCCGGTCGGCTGGATCGCCGGGCTCGGCATCGGTGCTGCCTCGGGAGCCATCACGGCGAAGATCGTCGATCTCGGCATTCCCGACGAGTGGGTCGCCTGGTTCCGCGAAGCGGTCGAGCCCGGAACGTCGACGGTGGTCATCCTCGCCGAGCATGTCTACGTCCCCGCCCTGGCCGCCGAGGCCAAGCGGTTCGCCGGCGCCGAGCTGCTGTACACCTCGATGCCCGATCACGCCTACGAACAACTACGCGCCGCCCTCGAAACCTGATCCGCCGACGAGCAGATCATCTGGCGGCCGGGGGCGGTTCGTAGCCGCCGAGCACCTCCGCCATGCAGCGGGCGAACGCCAGTGACGTGCGGTCGTGCAGGTACGGCGCCACCACCTGGATGCCGACCGGCAGACCGTCGCTGGTTCGACCGATCGGCGGGACCGTCACCGGCAGGTAGGCGCTGCCGATCAGCGCACTCCAGCCGATCAGGTCGCTGTAGTGGCGGTCGTCGTGGTCGGCCAATGTGGCGTATGCCCAGTTCGGCCCCTCTGGTGCCTGGACATGACGGAACGGAGGCACCACAGTGACCGGACACAGCAGAACGTCGACGTCGGCGAAGAACTCGCTCCATCGCTGACGAGTCTCCCCGCGGCGACGATGCAGGACGTCCCAGTCACGATGATCGAGCCCGCGACCACCGGCGCTTGCTGCGGAGTTCTCGTCGTCGCTGTCGGAGATGGCCGTTGCAGCCGAGATCAGCGTCAGGCCCTCGCGTGCAGCTCTACGCGGATCGATGTCGGGGCGCCGGTCGTGATCGATGCGAGCACCCGCATGCTCCAGGGCGTCGACAGCAGCGCTCATCACGACGCGAACCGCCGGGTCGACCGGCGCAAGGTCGTCGTCGAGCCACGCCGCAACGCGGAACGATCCGAGCTCGGTGGCCCGCGGTGCCGGGAGGTCGAGGCGCCATCCGGGGGCGTCGTCCGGGCTGGGGCCGGCGAGCAGATCGAGGAGGAGGTCGAGGTCGTCGATGCAGCGAGCGATCGGACCGAACACGTTGACGTCGGCGACGTTGCGGTGCGAGGTGGGGTTGTCGAGGTAGCCGTACGTGGGGATGATCCCGAAGCTCGGTTTGTGGCCGTACACCCCACAGAACGACGACGGCACACGGATCGATCCACCGATGTCGGTCCCGATCTCGAAGCCGGTGAAGCCCATCGCCACTGCGGCAGCGGGTCCACCCGACGAACCGCCGGGCGTGCGTTCGATGTCCCACGGGTTGTTCGTCGTGCCGAACATCTCATTGGTCGTCTGGTAGTCACCGGACCAGCGCGGCACGTTCGTCTTGCCGAACACCACGGCGCCCGCGGACCGAATGGCTCCAACGGCGATGGCATCCTCGGCAGGCACGTGATCGCGCAGCTCTGTCGCTCCCCCGGTCGAGCGGATGCCGGCGGTGGCGATCGCGTCCTTGACCGTGACGGGAACTCCCGCGAGCTGGCCAACCGGTCTGCCTGCGGCTCGAGCCTCGTCGACGGCGGCAGCCTCGGTGCGCGCACGGTCGGATTCGATGGTGATCACCGAGTTGATCGCGCCGTCGAGTCGCTCGACACGATCGAGATGATGGTCGAGCAGTTCGCGAGCAGAGACCAACCGTTGATCGAGGGCGGCCACCAGGTCGACCAGCGCAGACGTGGAGTCGATCATCCCGACATCAGACCACATCGACGGCCCTCACCGTCGAGTTCCGACGGCTCGTTCGCCGTGCGCCGGTCAGGCGGCGGCAGCAGTGCGACGGACAGCGCCGTCGAGCACGAAGCGCGAGAACTTCGGGCACGTGTCGAGCACGGTCGCGAACTCGGCACGGTTGAGCACGTAGACACTGGAGTCGACGCTTGCGGTCACCGACGCAGTGCGCGGCTTCATCGTGAGCAGCGCAAGTTCGCCGATCACAGCGCCGGGCCCGACGGGGATCGAGTGGTCGCCGAGGTTCACGCTGAACTCACCGTCGATGACGACGAAGCACTCGCGGCCGAATTCGTCGAGGTGCACGATCTCTTCGCCGGCGCTGATGTGGAGCGTGGTGGCAAGGCGATCGAGCTGCTCGAGCTCGGCGGCAGGAACGGTCACAGCCAGCTCGCTGGCGAGAAGAGAAGGATGGAGAGTGCTCTTGCGTGTGAACATGACATTCCTGGTTCTCTGCGTTGCGAATTCGGGGGGCGAATCCGGAGGTGATGTTCCTGCTGTCGATGACAGTGACTCGTGCAACATCTCCATCGGCACGTGATTCCCATCCGCTACATAGATCGGAGAGATATTCTCCATCTCCAACAGAGATCCACCTCCTCGTTTGCGTGACGATTCGGGTGACCCGCCCCACCCGAATCGTCACGCAAACGGACTACATCAGAGGGCCAGGAGGCGCTTGACGTCGGCGAGCTGGCCGACCTCCGTCTCGCGATCAGGGCCGCATGGCGTGAGGTTCAAGGTCGTTGCTCCTGCTGCGACATACGGCGCAAGGAACTCGGCGACGTCATCGGCCGTGCCGCAGGGCGTGTAGCGCTCGAACCGCTCGAAGCCGGTCCGATAGAACCCCTCCATCGCTGCCGCCACATGAGTTCGCGCCGCCTCTCGGGACCCATCCAGACCGACCCAGACCTGCAGTCCGTGCTGCCACCGGACGTCGCGATCGCGCCCGATCTCCTCGGCCATTGCGGTCGCCGCAGCGAAGCGCGCTGGCGAACACCACGCCGCGAGCCACCCGTCGCCGAGTAGCCCCGCCCGGCGCACCGCAGCGTCGCTGCGACCACCCACGAGGAACGGCACCGCCGGGTCGGGCCGCGGACGGATCAACCCGCCGGAGAACGCGAAGAACTCGCCGTCACCGTCAACGGCGTCGCCGGCGAGCAGCGACCGCACCAGGTCGAGCGCCACGTCGGTGCGGCGCCCCCGACTCGACGGGTCGACGTCGCACACCTCGACCTCGTGACGATCCTCGCCGCCGACACCCACCCCGACCGTGAGACGGCCCGGCGCAGCCTCGGCCAACGAGGCGATCTGACGAGCCGCGATCATTGGATGGCGCAGCGCCAACAAGTACACACCAACGTGCAGTCCGAGCCTCGGTTCCAGACCGCCGATCGCTGCAAGGTGGATCAAGCCGTCGATGCCGCTGCCGTCGTGGAAGCTCACGTGATCCGCCGTGAAGACGTGGTCGAGTCCCGCATCAGCGATGCCGGCGAGCCGTCGACGCTGTTCGTCGTGCGGAAGTCTCCAGAGGTCCCACGGCGTACTGATCCCCAGCTCCAGTGTCATGCGGCCTGTCGTAGCACACGATCGACCCGACGACCACCGGACCGAGGCTGTGCGAGGATGGCGACCATGGCGGACATCTTCGTTGCGCCGGCGCCCGGCGAGTGGCAGCTCGATCGGTCACACCTGACAGGTGGCGTCACGCCGATCATGCAGTGGTTGATGAGCGACGGCATGGAGCACGGCTTCCGGCGTGTCTTCGCCGAGTTGGGCGTCCCGGCCGACACGATCGAGGCTCGGTTCGTCAACAGCTTCTACTACACGCGCCTGCGGCCGCTGATCGGCGCCGACAAGCCCTCGCGCAAGCCGCCACCCACTCCCCTGCTGTGGGCAGCAGCGCGGCTGCATCCCGAGTTCCGCAAGCGCGCTAAAACGGCCGCCACCTCGGTGGCGACCTCGCCGTCGAATGCAGTGGTGGATCGCTGGCACCGCGAGATCCGGCCGTCGCTGCGTACGACGAACCTGCGTCTCCAGGCCGTGGACCTGTCCATGCTCACCGGCGACGAACTTCGCCAGCATGTCGGTGAGCTGCTCGATCAGCTGCACGAGAACTTCGAGCTGCACTTCTGGCTCCACGGTCACGACCTCGGCCCAATCGCCCGGTATCTCTACGAGTGCGACGGTTGGGGCATCGACCCGGCGACGGCCGTCGATGCGCTCGCCGGAGCATCGCCCTCGACCGTGCATCCTCGTGAACGGCTGCATCGGATCCGACTGCTCATCGATGAGTCCGCCACGCCGGTGACGTCGCTCGACGACGTACGCGCAGTCTCCGATGAGGCGGCCGCACTCCTCGATGAGCATCTCCTGGAGCATGCCAACGTGCTTGCCACCGGCTACGACATCACCGGAAAAACCCTCGGCGAGTTGCCGAACGTCGTCCTGCAGTCGATCCGATCGGCCGATCCGGCGCCTGCCTACGACGACGAGGCAATTGCAGCTCGGCTGCGAAACCAGGTTCCTGCCGAACACCGTGACGCATTCGACCGCGTGCTGGGTGACGCACGCAACGTGATGGACATGCGCGACGACCAGGGCCCGATGACCATCGAGTGGCCGGTCGGGCTGCTGCGCCGTGCACTCCTCGAGGCCGGATCGCGGCTGGGTGTTGGCGACCACGCGTTCGAACTGACGCCCGACGAGGCCCGAGGGTTGTTCGGCGCGCCCACGCCGAATGCCGACGAGCTGGCGTCGCGGGCGCAAATCCGACACGCCGAAGCGACACTCGACCCCCCGCTGACGCTTGGCACTCCCGAGGCCCAGCCGCCGCTCAGCGCGTTGCCGACCGCGCTTGCGACGACCGTCGCGACGGTCCAGTTCGCGATGAAGTACACCGGACTGGCCGGCGACCGGACCGATCCTCCGCTCAGCGGTACCGGCGTCGGCTCGACGAGCTACACCGGACAGGCGGTGGTCGCCGACTCGGCCGATGATGCGATAGAGCGACTCGCTCCGGGCGACGTCCTCGTCGTGCGAGCGACCTCGCCGGCGTTCAATCTGGTGTTGAGCATCGCCGGCGCGGTGGTCACCGTCGATGGCGGTGCGATGTCGCATGCCGCCGTGCTTGCCCGTGAACTCGGCATCCCGGCCGTGATCGGGGCGTCCGGCGCACTCTCGATCGCCGACGGCGCGATGGTCGAAGTCGACCCGGTGGACGGAGTGGTCCGCCTGATCGACTGAACGCCCGGCTGCGTCAGGGTTCCAGAATCACCTTGATGGCGCCGGAGGAGCGGCTCGCCGCGGCCTCGAACGCCTCGAGCGCACCATCGAGCGCAAAGCGATGGGTGACGACGGTCGGCGCCAGTTCCGGTGTCGCCGCGAGCAACGCGGCCGCGTTGTCGACGTCGCGACCACCGGCGTGACGCCCGTACAGCGTCGTCGGGCACAGGCTCACCTGCTTGAGACACATCGTGAGGCCCGGCAATGCCACCGGACCCCAGTAGATCCCGGGGATGACCACCTGGGCTGATGGCTTGGCGAGGTCGACGGCCTGGGCGAGCGCGGTCTCCGAACCCGCGGCCTCGATGACCACGTCGTAGTGGCCCGAGATCTCCGACGCACCGAGCCGCTCCCCCGCCGCCCGTTGGTGATCGTGTCGGGCGACGAATCCGACCTCGCAGCCGAGCGCGCGGCCGACGGCCACGGCGCAGAGCCCGATCGTGCCGCCCCCGATCACCGCGACTCGCTGGTCAGGCCGCACGGCAGCGCGTCGGAACGAGTGGACGACCACTGCGAGTGGCTCGACGAGCGAGGCATCGCGGAGGTCGATGCCGGCCGGTAGCGGCACGAGTGCCCTCTCTGGCACCCACATCTCGTCGGCCATCCCGCCGTCGCGTCCGATGCCGAACAACATCGCACCGCTGGTGCGACAGAGGTTGTAGTCGCCGTCCACGCAGGGCCCACAGGCGCCGCACGGAGCCAGCGGTTCGATCGCCACGGGGGTTCCGTCGTCGGTCAACCCGGCCACCTCATGGCCGAGCGTCACCTGCGCGGCCTCGATGACACCAGCTTCGATCAGGTGCAGATCTGATCCACAGATGCCCGCGGAACGCACCCGGACACGGACGCCGGAACCGTCGCCAGCGGGGACGTCGTCGACCGTCACCTGTCCATCGTGAACTCGAACAGCGCGCATCTCCGAACCGTACCGGTGACCTCGACGCGGCGGCCGGTCAGTCGGCGGCGAACCAGTTGGCGTGGAACCCGACCGGGACCCTCGCTGCCATCTGGATCCGGGCGACAGGACCGGCCGATACGTCACGGGCGTCGATGATCGCCAGCTCGGACGCATCGGTCTCCCCATCCGTGACGAGCGTCATCAGCCAGCCGTCGTTCTCGGCGGTCCCGTTCGGATCGGCCGCGAAGATGTGCTCACCGCTGACCTGGGTCGGGCCGTACGTGTAGTGCGCCGAGCTCCCGCGCTCGTAGTCGTACTGCATCACGCCGTTGAAGTCGAAGTTGGTGTCCCAACCGCGAGCGGTGCTGTCGTAGCCGAAGCGGTTGCGCCGGCCGATCATGGCGTCGTTGATGCGAGGGAACTCGCCCGGCACGTCATCGGTCTGTTCGTCGGTGACCGATCCCGTGCCGAGGTCGAGTTCCCAACGCCATGGCATCGGCAGGCGAGCGCCACCTGTGTCGGCTCCGAACACGTCGGGCATGTCATCCATCCTCGGCGCCCGGATCTCGATCTTGTCGCCGTCGTCCGACGCGTTGGAGAAGTGGACGACGAAGCAGTTGTCGATCTCGAACCAGCGGATGTCGGACGACGTACCGCGGCGCGGCATGATCCCGATGCGGGTGCCGTTCTCCGGACGCCAGCTCACCATCGGTTCGCCAGTCGACAACGCGTCGAGGTTGAACACGGCGGGAGCGTCGAAGAACACGGCGTACCGCTCGGTGATCGCGAAATCGTGCATCATCACGCCGGCGGGCAGGTCGATGTCAGCGCTGTGGACGAGCTGGCCCGACGCATCGACTTCGTGGTAGCGCAGGTACGGCGCCATCGGGCTGTAGCCGAAGAAGATCATTTCGCCGCTGATCGGGTCGACCTTGGGATGCGCCGTGAACGGTCCGTCGAGGCGCCCGCCGAAATCGCACTCGCCGAGCGTGCGCAGATCCCGGTCGAATTCGGTCGGGAGCGAGCCTTCCATCAGGCTGAAATAGCGTCCGGCGTGACGGACCGTCGCAGTGTTGGCGGTGTTCTTCATCATGCCGCCCTCCTGCATCACGTCGTCGTCGGGGAAGGAGAAGTTGGTCATGCCGCCGTAGCAGGCGCGCCCGCGGGCGCGCTCGGCGAGCAGGCCCTTCGACTCGATCCAGCGGTTCCGGTAACGGGCCGCGCCGTCTTCGATGTAGACGGCGTGCAACATGCCGTCGCCGTCGAACGGGTGGTACGCGCCCAGTGGGGCGAACTGCTGGTTCGGTCCCGTGCGCACGAACATTCCGTTGAGCGCTGCGGGGATCTCGCCCACGACCTTCAGCGCGGCGTCGTCTCGCTCCTCGCTCACCGGAGCGAACACCCCCTGCAGGTAGGGCGTATTCCACGTGTTGGGCTCGGTGATGGTCATGGTGTCTCCGTATCAGTGCGTGAGGGGCGTGACGGGGCGTGCGTTCGAGATCGGGTGACGGCTCAGCCGGCGATGGACGAGTCGATCCAGTTGCCGTGGAACCCGAACGGGATGCGTGGCAGATCGATCGAGGCAACGGGCGTCTGGTCCATCGTTGCGGCGTCGAGCACGATGAAGCTGCTCGTGTCGGTGTCGGCCTCGTAGACGAACGTCATCAGGTAGCCGTCGTCCTCGGACGTCCCGCCGTCGGCCGGCACGAACACGGGCTCGCCCGGCAGACGACCGCGGCCGAGCACGTGCTCGGTGCGCTCACCGGTCTCGCGGTCGTACTTGATGATGGCGCCGGTCTGGTTCGCCGGGTCGGTGTAGTCGGGATTGTCGGGAATGCCCATCATGTAGCCGAAGCGGTGCTTCAGCCCGACCACCGAGTCGGCGACCCGCGGGAACTCGGCGGGGCGGTCGTCGATCTGCTCCTCCCGCACCTTGCCCGTCGTGGTGTCGATCGTCCAACGCCACAGCTCCGGCGGCGGGAAGTCCATCATCGAATCGCGCCAGATGTGGCTCAGGCGAGCGACGTCGAGCACGATCGTGTCGCCGTCCTCGTAGGAGTTCATCGGGTGGAAGACGTAGCCCGGCTCGACGTCGTACCAGCGCACGTCGGCGTCGGTGCCGGTGCGAGGCATCACGCCGAGACGCGACGGATAGTTGTCGTCCCAATGGATCGGCATCTCGCCGCGCATCGCCATGTCGAGGTCGAACACGGCGGGAAGGTCCATGAACACGACGTTGTTGCGGGTGACGTTGAAGTCGTGCATCATCGTCGGCCCACCGACGGTGATGTTCTCGGTCTGCACGAGTTGACCATCGGCCGACACCCGCAGGTAGCGGAGATAGGGCTCGAACGCCGAGTAGCCGAACGCGAGCATTTCGCCGGTCTCCGGGCAGACCTTGGGGTGCGCGGTGAACGACCCGGCGAGGGTGCCACCGAAGTCGAGCGGTCCGACCGTGTCGAGGTCGCCATCGAGGACGTAGGGGAAGTGGCCTTCTTCGAGAGCGAGGATCCGACCGGCGTGACCGAACACGTGGGTGTTCGCCTTCGAGGCGGTCATGTCCATCATCACGGCCGGGTCGAGGATGTCGGTCGCCGGATTCTCGATGAACGGTGTGCGCACGTACCTGTTGCGGTACCACTCGGCGGCTCCGTCGCGCAGACGGACGCCGTGGACCATGCCATCGCCGAAGAACGGGTGGTCGCTCAGCCCTGTCAAGGGGTTGGCGCCGTTGCGGACGTAGCGACCGTCGAGTTCGGCAGGAATCGTTCCCGTCACTCGCAGGTCGGTGAGCGTGAGCTCCTCGGTCACGGGCCTGCCGTTGCCCTGCAGGTGCAGTGGTGTGGTGTCGTCGATCGTGGTCATCTCGGGTCCCCTCCTCGGATGGTGTGTCAATCGAACAGTAGTCCACCAGCGACCCGAAATCTACTCACGGTAAATATCGGTGCGTTCGCCTCCGAGTCGAGCACGCCCGGGGCACTAGCGTCGGGCCATGACTCAAACCGGACGGTGCCTCTGCGGCCAGATCAGCTACGAACTCTCGGGCGACGTGATCGCGACGGCGGTGTGCCATTGCGACCACTGCCAGCGCCAGAGCGGCGGAGCGTTCTCGGTGAACCTCATCGCGATGGAGAACCAGCTGTCCGTGTCGGGTGAACTCACCACGTTCGAGGACCGCGGCGAGCACGGCGACGCGGTGTACGTGTACCGCCGCTTCTGTGGCTCGTGCGGCTCACCGATCTACTCCGCGATGATCGAGCCCGCGGGGCTGATCGCCGTGAAGGCCGGCACGCTCGACGACAAGTCCGCCGTCGCGCCGAACGTCGAAGCCTGGTGCGAGCACAAGCAGCCCTGGGTCGACCTGCCCGGCATGGCGGTGTCGATGGATCGCGAGTGATGCGCTGAGTCGCTGGCGAACGATGACGTGAGCGCACCCCCGCTCAGATGTCGGCCATTCGCTCACTGGGAACGAGCACGACGTCGCGACTGCCATGGAGCGCAAGCACACCATCGTTGTCGATCTCGTCGGTGGTCAGCACTCGGAGGGACTCGCCGACGGAACACGCCACATACCCGTGCGAGTGCAGCTCGCGGATGACCTGACGCAACCGAACCGCCTTGCGCAGTACTTCCACGAAGATGGTCGGTCGGTTCGACATGATCATCTCCATGCCCGCCGACAGCACCTCCGCCTCGAGGCCTTCGATGTCGAGCTTGATGAGATCGACCCCGTCGAGCAATTCGACCACAGCGACGACCGGCACCTCGATCGACCCCTGCGAGCCGCGGTGCGACACCCCTTCCGCAGCGCTGAGGTAGGCGCCGGTCGGCGCCTCGTAATGCTCGACGGCGGGAAGGGTCAACGTCGCCGTCGCCCCCTCACGAACACCGACTGCCGCAGCTTGGATCAGTTCGACGTTCGTGATGCCGTTGGTCGCGAGGTTGCGCCTCGCCGCAGCGATCGAATCGGGGTGCGGGTCGACCGCGCGATAGCGGGCCGTCGGTGCAGCGAGCCCACCAACCACGGCGTACACGCCGATGTTGCAGCCCAGCTCGAGGATGTTCGTCGAACGGGCGCAGAATTCGTGCCACCAGCGCCCCTCCCCCGGCTCGTAGCCGTCGAGGCCGTACCAGTACAGGCGCCGAACCAGTACTGACTCCATCGCATGGATCCGGATGTCTGGCCGGTCGGGCAATACGAATTCACCGACGTGTCCAACCGGCATGTGGCGCGTGACGCTGAGCACCGGGTCGAGCACGCGCCGAGCCGCCGGACCCGCCGTCGAGTACGAGATCCGGATTCGTTCGGCGACCGATGCTGGAAGCACCACGGCCAGCACTCGTTCGAGCACCCGTCTGGCCTGCACTTTCGACATCGCGGGGAGGGTACCTCGGTGCGTTGGCTGCGGAAGGTTCGCCGAACGGCGTGTGAGCTACTTGGTGAGGCCGCGCAGCTGGAATGCCGAGATGCAGAGGAACAGCCCGAAGACGATCAGGTAGAGCCCGGAGATCCAGGCGATGACGGTCACGGTCGGCGCCGGCCAGGCGACCACGACAATGCCGGCGGCGATCGAGAGCAGTCCGCCGAACACGCCGAGCCAGCGGTGTTCCGCACTGCCGTCGGCGATCGACCCGATGAACTCGATGATGCCGCCGATGATCCAGACCACGCCGAGCAGCACGGCGAGCACGGCGACGGTCTCGAACGGGTTGCGCAGCACCACGATGCCGACGATGATGCCGAAGACACCGACGAATCCGGTCCAACCGGGCGACACGGTGTCGTGCGAGAACGCCGTGACGAGGCGGTAGATGCCGTACACGAGAATCTGCAGCCCGATCAGCACGGAGATCACCGTGAGGGTCTCCTGCGGCCACGAGATCACGACGACGCCGAGCGCCAGCGTGATCAGACCCATCACGAAGACCGCCGGCCATTCTCGTGCCAGTCGCAGACCTTCCAGGCCGGTGCCGGATTCCATCGTGCTGTTCATGTTCGTGACTCCCTCGTCGTCGTTGGCCAGAAGCTAGCGGTCCGGCCCACGGGCTTGCGGGATGATCGGATGTCAGCCGCCCAGCAGCCCTTCGGCGGCTTCCGATGGCGTGAAGTCGGGCAGGCGCATCATCCGGAACGAGTTCACGAAGCCGAGCAGGCACGCGAGGATCGGCACGAGCATGGCCACTTGGAGCGCCAGGTTGCCGGCATCGGTGTTGATGCTCACGATCTCGTCGACGATCTCGCTCGGTTGTGAGCCGAGCAGCTCCTCGAGCTGCGTGGTGCTGACGAGCTGCGCGTTGTCCTCGAGCGCCGTGGAGATCAGCTCTTGATCGGCCGGTGGGATCACATCGCTCGACTCGGTGAGCGAGACGAAGCCGAACGACAGCACCGCCAGCAGGATGCCGCCACCGAGCGCCAGCCCGAACGACAGGCCGAAGGATTGTCCCGCCGAGTTGACGCCTGCGGCTTCGCTGACTCGCTCCTCCTCGATCGGGCCGAGGATGTAGTTGTTGAGCTGCGAGACCAAGAGACCGAGCCCGACGCCGGCGATCAGCAGTGGAATCAGCAACGCCCAGCCGGATTCGCCGCGCGGGATGACCGGAACGACGATGACCATTCCGATGAAGGCCAGCGCGAAACCGAGACGAATGATGCTCGCCGGCCGCCGCTTCGCCTTCACCTTCCCGGCGAGAATGGCGACGGCGAACATCGTGAGCGAGAGTGGAGCGAGCGACAGACCCGCCTGCATGGCGTTGTACTCCAAGGTGACCTGCAGGTACAGCGGCAGGGCGATCATGGCGCCGCCGAGGGTGATCTGCTGCAGCACCATCGCTGCCACACCGACGCGGAAGTTCTTGATCTTGAACAGGTCGGCATCGATGAGCGCGACCTTGCCTTCACGCTTGCGCTTCACCAGCCACCACGACAGCAGTGCGAGCCCGACGGCACCGATCGCCATCAGCAGTCCGACGTATCCCCCGCCCTCCTGCCACACGAGGATCCCGAGCACGACGCCGCCCATGCCGACGATCGACAGCCCGGCGCCGACGGTGTCGATCTTGCGCAGACCGGTGTACGCGACGTCCTTGACGAGGCCGATGTTGAACAGCACGATGGCGATGATGACCACCTCCATCAGGAAGCCGACTCGCCACGAGAGATACGTGGTGACGAATCCGCCGATGAGCGGGCCGATCGCAGCGCCGACGGCAGCCGATGCGCCGACGAGGGCGTACGTCTTCTTCATTGCCGCGCCCTCGAAGTTGCCGTGAATGAGCGACTGCATCGCCGGCAGGAGGAGCGACGCTCCCAGGCCACCGATGACCGCCCAGAAGATGAACACGGGCGTCATGCTCTGCGCGAGCACCATCGCCAGGGCGCCGATCGCATAGGCCAGCAGGCCGATGACGTAGGCCCGTTTACGCCCCATGAGGTCGCCGAGCTTGCTGGCGATCAGGATGAACGCCGCCGACACCAACGCCTCGATGGCAATCGCCGCTTGGACGTCGCTGACCGTGGCGTCGAGGTCCTCCGCGACTGCCGTGATCGACACGTTCATGATCGAGGTGTCGACCACGAGCACGAACATCGCCATCGCCAGCAGCAACGCAAGCTTGGTGTTACCGCTCGATGTTTCGGTGGCGGCGTCTCCGGTGGGTGCGCTCGTGTCATCGGGCATGTGCCTGCTGCCTCTCGGTGCGACTTCAGATCGAAGGACTCGTCTGTGATCTTGTCATGACCGATCGGCGAGCACGCGAATGACGGTTGCGCGAAGTCGAGCGGGCTACGTTGACGAAATGCACGCAGGGCTCCTCCATGACTGACCAGACTCTCGAGAAGCCAGGCCGCCGGATCGCGGTCCTCCAGGGGCTCCTGCCACTGGACCGCAAGGGCATCCCGACCGACATCATCGCCGGCGTCACGCTGGCGGCGCTGGCGATCCCCGAAGTCATGGGCTACACGTCCATTGCCGGGATGCCGGTGATCACCGGGCTGTACACGATCCTCATTCCACTGCTGTTGTTCGCCCTCCTGGGGTCGTCGCGGCATCTGGTCGTCGGTGCCGACTCGGCGACGGCTGCGGTGTTGGCCGCTGGATTGGCCGGGCTCGCCACGGCGCAGTCCTCCGACTACGTCGCGCTCGCCGGGATGGTGGCGCTGATGGCCGCCGTCTTGTTGATCATCGCTCGGCTCGTCGGCCTCGGTTTCCTCGCCGACTTCATGTCGCGCACCGTGCTCATCGGCTTCCTGACCGGCGTCGGCATCCAGGTCGCCTGCGGCCAGATCGGCGGCATGCTCGGGATCCCGACGGGGAGCGGCGTCACGATCGACGGGCGGACGTTCGACAACACGATCGGCAAGCTCTGGAGCACACTCGAGAACATCGGCGACGTGAGCTGGTCGACGGTGGCCGTCTCCGCAGGTGTGATCATCGTCATCCTCGGCGGCAAGGCCATCTCGCCGAAGATCCCCGGAGCGCTCATCGCCGTGATCGGCTCGATGTTCATCAGCTGGCAGATGGATCTGGCCGACGAGGGCGTGGCCACGCTCGGCAAGGTGCCGAGCGGACTCCCCAGCCTCAGTTTCCCGTCAGTTCCGTGGAGTGACGTGCCGGCGTTGGCGGGGACGGCTGCGTCGATCTTCGTGCTGATCCTCGCGCAGAGCGCAGCAACGTCGAGGGCGTACGCGGCCAAGTACAGCGACAAGTTCGACGAGAACGTCGACCTCGTCGGCCTCGGCGCCGCGAACCTCGGCGCGGCCTTCACCGGAACGTTCGTGGTCAACGGCAGCCCGACGAAGACCCAGATGGTCGACGGCGCAGGTGGAAAGTCGCAGTTCGCCTCGGTGGTCACCGTCGCCATCGTGGCGATCGTGCTGCTGTGGCTCACCGCACCGCTGCAGTACATGCCCGAAGCCGTCCTGTCGACGGTGGTGTTCCTCATCGGCATCGAGCTCGTCGATCTCCTCGGCATGAAGCGGATCTGGAAACTGCGCCGCGACGAGTTCGTCGTCGCAGCGATCACGGCGGGCACCGTCGTCCTCGTCGGCGTGTTGCAGGGCATCATCGTGGCGATCGTGCTGTCGATCATCGACCACCTGCGACGCTCGTACCGCCCGCCGACGGCCGTGCTCACGTCGCTGACGGGTGAAGGCGCCGGCGACTGGGCGGCCGCCGATGTCACACCGGACGCCCGAACCGAGCCCGGTCTGGTCGTCTACCGGTTCTCTGCGCCGCTCTACTACGCCAATGCCGAGCACCTCAGCGAGGAACTCCTCGCGTTCGGAACCTCCGACGATCGGCCGGACTGGGTCGGCCTCTATGCGGCGGCGATGCCCGACATCGACCTGTCGGGCGCCGACTCACTGCGTTCGGTGTACACCAATCTGCAGGAACAGGGAGTCAGGCTCGTTCTGATCGAAGTGATGCCGGAGGTTCGCGTCGAACTCGATCTCTACGGCCTCACGGAACTGATCGGAGCGGACTACATCTTCCCGACGATTGCTGCGGCGGAGCACACGTTCAGGGCTCGCGCCTCGGCCTGAGTCACCAACTCACAATCCGCGTCGGACCTCGATGCGCCCTTCTGCCTCGGCGTCGACGAGCATCTCGTAGTCGCGCTGGTTCCGGTCGGCGTACAGATCGGCGAACTCGGAGATCGCCTTGTCGAACGTCTGGCTCGAGCCGAGGTACGACGCAATCGCGACCCGATCACCGGATCTGGCATGCGCCCGAGCCAATGCCTTGCCACACATACCGGCGTACACGGAGAGGCCCGTGGGATTCATCGACTCGACGACGGCGGAGCCCTTCCAGTCGCGCAGCTGGCGGAAGTAGTAGTCACGCTTGACGTCGTCGGTTCCCACGACCGACGTGTAGCCGAGGAAGATGTCGCTGGTCGCCTGCATGAGGTGTTGGCCCTCGACAACCCGCCGGCCATTGGCGACGCGGCGTTTGGGGCCGACGAACGCGGTCAGCACCGATGCCTGCGCCTCCTTGACCTGCAAGAAGAGCGGGTCGTTGCCGTCGCGTCCGAGCAACAGCACGATCCAGGCCCGCGTGCCGACGCTGCCGACGCCGACCACTTTGCGGGCCACGTCGACGATGCGGAACTCTTCGAGCAGGCGTCGCCGGTCGCTCTGCAGGCTCTCGCGGTACCGCACGAACATGTCATGGATCGATGCCTGCACTGCCTCCTGCTCTTCGGGTCCGAACAGGTCGGCCACCCGCTCGATCAATGGAGGGTCGCTGACGATGACGGGCTCGCCGTCGACGAGGCGCGTCAGCTTGTTGTACGCCTGATGGCTGTCCTTCGTTCGGGCCTTCGCCACGTTCGCCTCTGCCCGCTTGATCGCCTTCGCCCCGAGGTCGGCGCCGAGTTGAGCCAGCCAGGAATCCACGTCGATCGCGGTGTACCACACCTCCAGGTTGGTCATCTCGGCGAGCTCGGCCATCGACGTGCGGTAGCCCTCGACCGCAGCGAGCACGACCTTGGATCGGTCCTTGCCGCTGAACCCGTTGTCGCGTGCGGCGATCTCGACGCTTGCGGCCAACCGCTTGACGTCCCACTCGAACGGACCGGGGGCGGTCTCGTCGAAGTCGTTGATGTCGAACACCATCCGTCGCTCCGGCGAACCGAACGCGCCGAAGTTCATCAGGTGGGCATCACCGCAGAGCTGCACATTCAGACCGGAGCGAGGCGTACCCGCAAGGTCGGACGCCATGACCAGCGCGGCACCTCGGTAGAACGTGAACGCCGACACGAGCATGCGCCCATAGCGGATCGGCACGAGTTCGGCGACCCGCGACACCGACTGGCTCTCGAGGAGCGCAACAGGGTCCGGGCGCACCGGACCGTCTGCGAGTGTCGCGTGCGACGATCGTGGCACCTCGCGCCGCGCGGCCTTCCCACGAGCGACACGCTCGGCCACCGTCAAGTGCGGCACCACCGCACGGGTTCGGCCGGACGTTGGCTCGTTCATGATGTGATCACGGCAGCGAAGTGTACGACTCGCCACTCGCTCGAAGGACGTCAGCGATCACGCGTTGTAGTCGTAGAAATACTCGTCGATCAGACTCGCATCGGACTCACGGGGGTTTCGAGCACGCATCGCAGCCGCCGAGAAGCGGCCGAAGTAGTGCCAATCGCCGAAGCGATCCCACTTGCGCACGCAGACGGTCGCCGGCGCTGAACGCACGTTGCGGAATCGGCGATTCGTCGTGCGCCCGTGACGTCGCAGCCGTTGGGCAAAATCGAGATCTTCGGCGATCCGCAGGCTCTGATCGAAACCACCGATTGCGTCGAAGTCCTCTCGGCGGCACCAGAACATCGCCGCGCCGGATCTCATCAGGGTCATCACGATGTTTCCGATGACTTCCGTGACCGCCAGGCCGAACGAGCGTCGCTCCATCACCACGCTGCACCCTCCTCCCACGAAGGTGCCGGCGTCGACGAGACGGTCGACCTCGGCGAGCGCATCGGGGTGCATGACCGTGTCGGCGTCGATCGTCACCACGACCTCACCGGTCGACGCGGCGACGCCGGCGTTGCGTGTTGCCGAGATGTTCCGATGATCGTCCACCACGACGATGGCACCCGCTGCCTCGGCGATGGACTGCGTTGCGTCGGTGCACCGGTTGGCGACGACGACGATCTCGGCGCTCGAACCGGCCCGCGCGATCGCGCAACGAAGTGCCTCCAGTCCCCTGGGGAGCAGTGTCTCCTCGTTGTGAGCGGGCACGATGATCGAGAACCGAGGGCGTGACGCCATGTCGAGGTATCGACCGCGACGTGGGGTCACTTGATGACATGGAACATTCGGTCGAGGAGGCCGTCACGGCCGAGTGCCGGCCACGACGCGACCCGTCGCCACGACTACATTTGGCCCATGCCTTGCACAGGTGATCGCTGGTCGATGACGGCGAGGCCGTGACGACTGCCGGTGGCGACGTCCGCGTCGTTGCGGATGGCGACAGGCTGCAACTCACGGCGCCGCGTACCCACGACGTGCTCTCGAGTGTCCGCCACACGATCCGCGAGTTCCTCGGCCGACATGCGGCTGCCGCAGACCTGATCAACGACCTCGAGTTGGCGACGAGCGAACTCGCCACGAATGTGATCCGCCACACCGACTCGAATTCGATCAGCCTCGCGATCGCTCGCATCGATCGGGGCTGGCGTCTCGACGTCGCCGACGCTGAACGGATCCCAGCGCTCGACAGGCTCGTGCTGCCACCGCCATCCCAACCGACAGGGCGAGGGCTCCTCGTCGTCGCAGCGGTGATGGACGAGGTGACGATCGTCGATGTCGACGGCATTTGCGTCATCCGGTGCCTCCGATTCGAGCGGTGACCGACGTTCGACGCTCGTGTCAGTCAGCCGGGCTCAGGGCGACCGCGCGTTCGATCAGCTCGACGATCACCGAGGGATCGTCACGGTCGACGATCAGGTCGCTCCCCGGTCCGTCCGTCCAGTGGATCTCGATGCCCGGGTTGTGGTGCGACGATCCGTCGGCCAGCACCAGGGTGGGGCTTCCAGCGATTCGGTCGTCCGAGACGAAGTCGAACTGGTGGAAGACGTCGGCGCGCGGTCGCCCCGACCGGATCTCATCCCAAAGCGCATCGACGTCGATGCCGTCGACCGTTTCGGCGACGTCGAGCACCTCGCCGAAAACCGACAGGCAGCGCCAGTCAGCGAACATCGCTCGTCGCATCGCACGATCGAGTGCCTCGCTCGCCGCCGCACTCTGCGCCTTCGCCGCCTGCACGGCCTCCAGGGCGGGAAGCGTCGACACCGGGTAGGCCCACGGCGACGGACTGCGATCCCACCCGGCGTCCGGTTCGAGGCCGGCACACACCGGGATCTCGACGTCGAGGAGATGCTTCGGGGTCGGTCGACGATTGACCAGCTCGAGCGGGAACGCCCGGTGATCGAGTGCCACCTCTCCGTCCAGTCCGAGTTGGCGACGTTCGCGCAGGAGTCGGTGCACGGCGATGTGCGCCCACGGACACGCGATGTCGCTGTAGACCACGATCGCATGTCCGGCCGAGCGCGGCGACGTCTCGGTGCTCATGGTTGGGTGACCGGGAGATTGGAGAATGTCGGCGGGTCGACCGTTCGAGTGTCGGTCGCCGGAGGAAGATCGTCGGTCACGTCGGTCGAGCCGTCGGGGACGAGGCCGTCGGACGAACACGAGGCCGCAACCGCTGCCCCGGCCAGAACGAGCCCCACCAGCCTCGGTCGGCGGGAACGACGACCGAGGCGGCGAGACGGGCGATCGCTTCGTTCATCAGTACGCATGAACTCAGCACTTCCCGATCGAGCGCATTTCACACGTGTCAGCTTCCTCGTTTCGCAGTTTTGACACCCGGCCGGCCGGGTACCGGTCTGTCGTGTCGCGAGAGCTTGCCGTTCCCCGGGTCGGTGTCGGGCTCGGTGCCGCCGCGGGAACGCTGCTCGCAACGATGGGCAGTGCGCTGGTCGGCGAGCTGATCTGGACCGGACGCCGCCCACTACCGACTCAAGTACCTCCACCCTCCCTCGTCCACAGTTTCCCTGGGCGCGGCGTCGCGGGCGGATGTGACGAAAGCTCGTCCGAGCCCACTTCGCCCCTTCTCGTTGTGGCGCTCGGCGACAGCACCCTCACCGGGCCGGGCCTCGAGCGCTGCAACGAGATCTGGCTCCCCACGGCGCTGTCGATGGCGGGGGTCGCCGCACCGATCCACTATGTGTCGCTGGCGGTCGGCGGATCCCGAGTCGCCGACGCCGCCCGGCGCGCGACCGATGCCCTACGGCTCACGCCCGATCTGGTGGTCGTCGCCGTCGGCGCGAACGATGCCCTCCACGGCGTACCCGTACACCGCATCCGGCGGCGCCTCGACGGCCTGCTCACGTCGTTGTTGCCGCACGTCGGCGTCGTGGCAGTGACCAACATCGGCGATCTCGGCAACATCGCTCGCGTGCCCGCCCCGTTGTCCTCGCTGCTCCGTCTCCGCGCGCGCCGGGTGCGGCGGGCGATCGAGCAGGTCGTTGCGCTCCACGACGACGCGGTCCTCCTCGACGTCACCACCGCGGACGTCGCCTTCCGCGATCGATCGATCTTCACGCCGGATCTGTTCCATCCGGGGACCCAGGGGCACGCCGCGTGGGCGCGTGCGGTGGTTCCGCAGCTCCGAATGGCCCTCGAACGGGCACATGCCCGCTGAGTGATCCACGATTCAGAGGGCCCATCACGGTTGTCAGGCGTTCCCGCCGGGGTCTCAACCGCCGAGTTGGCCCAACGCGAATGCAACGACCACGCCGAGCGCAGCCGCCAGTCCCGTTGCCTGGCGGTCCTCGCGGAACGCCTCGGGAAACACCTCGGTCGCCAGCGACGCCACCACTGCGCCGGCAGCGAAGCTGCGGATCAGCGCCAACGCCGTCGGCGAGGCATCGGCGAGCAACAGGTTCCCGGCGACCGCCGCAGCGGACAACAACACGGCCGCGCCGACCCAGAGGCCCAGCGCCTCGCCGCGGCCCTGGCCGCCGTCGGCCATCTGTTTTGCTCCGCCGGCGGCCTCGGGCAAGTTGGACAGCAGAATCGAACCAGCAAGTGCGGCGACCTGCGCCGGTGACGCACCGATCAATGCCACTCCGAGCGCAAGGTTCTCGGGCACGCCATCGAGCGTGATCGCCGCCAGCAGGCCGCCTCCGGACGAGCCGCCCCAGACCTCGTCGACCAGCCAGTCAAGGCCCGAGAAGACCACGGCGCCGAGCGCTACGGCGCCGGCCACGGCCCAGGTTGCGGCATCCTCGGCGGACGGCTCGATCAGTTCGAGCGTGGCGGACACGATCAACGCGCCGCCGGCAGTGGCGACCAGGAATCCGCGTACGGCGTCCGGCAGCGGTCCGTACAAGCCCCAGAGCGCACCGATGACGAGCGCGCCCGAAACGATTGCGACGACGATCAGCGTGGTCGCCATCGTGTTGCCTCCTGTCGATACGGCTGCGTTGGCCGGCCACGCTTCGACCCCGGCTCAGCCGCCCGTGTCGACGTCGACCGCGGGTACATCGACCTGGATGTCGCCGTCATCGTCGGCGTCGGAGACCACGAGGAACACCCCAAGGCCGATGGCGGCCACGACGATGGCGGCCACGAAGCCGGCGACGAATGAACCGAGGCTGAACGACCTCGTTGCGGTTTCGGTCGGCTGGACGACCACGGTCGAGGGTGTCGGGGCGGCCGGGGCGGCGGCGACAGGTGTGACGGTGGGACTGTCGGAATGCTCGTTCATGGAGCTTGCCTTCCCGGTCCCGTCGCCGGCGAAACTCGTCGCGTGTGGTCGTCCACCCTCCCAGCGACCACGGCGGCTTGGTGGGTGCCGTCGGCGGGTAGCGCCATTGGATGATCGAGAGCGTCGTCGTCGCCACCATCGTGATGATCGTCGGCGGTGCGATACTGCTCACTGCGGGGGTGCGTTTCACCAGAACCGTCGACGTGCTCGCCGACCGGACGGGCATCGGCGAAGCGTTGGCTGGCGCGGTGCTTCTGGGCGCTGCGACGTCACTGCCGGGTCTGATCACCACCGTCACCGGTGCGCTGGAGGGGGAAGCAGGGTTCGCGATCAGCAATGCCATCGGTGGCATCGCAGCACAGACCAGCTTTCTCGTGCTCGCCGATCTCATCTACCGCCGCACGAATCTCGAACGTGCGGCGGCCTCGCTTCCCAACCTCATGCAGACCGCCATCCTGATCACGCTCGTCGGCATCGTGCTGATGGCCGCCATGGGTCCGGACATCTCGGTCGTCGGCGTACACCCGGCGTCGTTGGCGCTGATCGTGGTGTACATCTACGGGCTCGGGTTGGTGCGGCGGGTACAGGACCATCCGATGTGGCAGCCACGCACCACCGACGACACCGTCGTCGACGAGGTCGACTCCGACGGCGGCTGGTCGACCGAGACGAAGCGACTCTGGCTGGAGTTCGCAGGGCTGGCCGCAGTGGTGGCCGTGGTCGGGTACCTCATCGGGCAGGCAGGGCTCGCTATCGCACGTGAGAGTGGCGTGTCGGGGTCGGTCGTGGGAGCGCTGTTCACCAGCGTGGTCACGTCGCTGCCCGAGCTGGTCACCGTCTTGACCGCCGTGCGGATCGGCGCACTCACGCTCGCCGTGTCGAACATCGTCGGCGGCAACACCTTCGACGTGCTCTTCGTCGCAGCCGCCGACCTGGCATTCCGCAGCGGCTCCGTGTATCACGCCGCCGGACAGCAGGCGCTGCTCGTGTTGGCGCTCACCGTGGTGATGACAGCGATGCTCACCGGTGGGTTGCTGTATCGCGACGAGCGCTACATCGGCTTCGAAGGCGTCGCAATCCTCGTCACGTACGCCGTCGGCATCGTCGGCGTCGTGATGATCTGACGGCAAAATCCCCTGACCGAGAAATGAGCATCTCGGAGGTGAGTTCAGTGTGAGTCAGTTCAGGTGTGAGCGGTCTGTTTGGTCCGTACAAGTCGCCTCGGATGCACCGCGCACACCGTCGAGCAGGCGCTCATCCAGCGGCCCAGGGCCGGTGATCACCGACACGTCGCCCGTCGTCTCCATCACCACCGCCAGGACGTCGTCGAGATCGGTGACGCCGGCCCCGCGCAGCTTGGCGGTGATGTCGCTGTGCGTGACTCGCACGTGACGAAGGTTGGCCTCGATCACCGAGCCCTCGTGCATCAGCAATATCGGTCGGTTGTCGACCAGGCTCTCGAGGGCAGTTCGGTAGCGGAGCTGGGCGATCAACCACTGCACTCCGAGCAGCACACCGAAGGCGACGAGCCCATTCCACAGTGACGTGGCCGACACCGAGGTCGACGCGACGACCGAACCCAAGGCAACCGTGACGACGAAATCGAAGCTCGACATCTTCGACAGCGACCGGAGGCCGATGATCCGAATGACGACGATCGCCCAGATCACCATCAGCAGTGCCGAGGTGGCGACCGCGAACATGACGCCGGGATCGAATTCGAACCGTCCGCTCATCGCCCGGGCTCGCCCACGATCATTCCTGCTCGAGATCGAGACGGTCGTCGCTCTGCATGGTGGCGGCGTACCCGGCGACGACCGACCCAAACCCAAACGGATTCAACGGGACACGTCGTCGTCGCCTGGAACGATGATCCCGGCTCGGTCTCCGTCGGCACGCACCGCCGCGATTGCTGCCACCGTGGCAGCGGTGATCGGCACCGACAGCAACGCTCCGACCAGACCGGCGATCGCAGCGCCGGCACCGAGCACGACCAGCACCACGATCGGGTGGAGGCGCACCTGATGTCGCATCACCACCGGCAGCAGGACGTCGCCCTCGATCTGTTGCACGGCGAGCACGACGACGCCCAGGATCACCGCAATCAGCGGCCCTTCGGACGTGTAGGCGATGGCGACCGCCAACGCGCCCGCCACGGTCGCTCCCACGATCGGGAAGAACGCCGCGAAGAAGGTGATGACGGCGATCGGGAGTGCGCTGGGCACGCCGAGCACCGCCATGGCGACCCCGATCAGGGCTCCGTCGACCACCCCGGTGATCGCCACGCCCCGTATCCAACCCTGCAACGTTTCCACCGCAGCACGGCCCGCCGAGTCGACCGACGCACGGCGTACCGGGCGGATGTGGTCCAGTACCCAGCGCCACATGTCCGGGCCATCCTTGAGTGCGAAGAACAGCGTTGCGAGCGCGAGGAAGACCCCGCCGAGCACCTCGGCGGCGACCCGTGCGGTCGATGCCGGCTCGTCGAGCAGCCCCGAGACCAGCCCGTCGGCACGTTCCGAGAACCGGTTCGACAGGTCGTCGACCTGTGATTCACTGAGGTCGAGCGGGCCGCGCTGCAGCCACTCCTCGATGTCGGCAGTGATCTCGTCGGTCTGGCCGACCAGATCGCCGGTTGCCGACGAAATCGGCTGAGCGAGCGCGACGGCGACCACCGACAACCCCACGAGCGAGCACAGCAACGCCGCCCAGGTCGCGAGCAACCGAGGTATGCGCCGCGACAACCGTTCGACGACCGGCGCGAGCACAGCGGCCAGTACGACGGCAACGAAGATCGGAATCAGGACGACGCGCAACACGACCGCGACGCGCAACGCGATGTACACCGCTGCGGCGACCACGACGAAACGCCACGCCCATGCGGCGCCGTCGCGCAAGAAGTTGGGAACTTCCGACCGCGAGCCTCGTCGCGCAGATTGCTGTTCCTCGGTGCCCCCGTCGCCGTGTGAGGGTGTCGTGTCGTCCCGAGCTCGGGGTGTCGTGGCGCTCCGGCCGCCGATCACTGCGCTCGCCGACGCTCCATGTCGTCGACGTACTCGACGGCGAGCGACGTCTTGGCATCCTCGGGCAGCACTCGCCCTGCGATCGGATACACCTCGGTCTCCTCCTCGTCGAGGTGGTGGGTCAGTCGCTCGCACAGATCTCGAGCTGTCTGGAGCCACTGCGACCCGGACATGTCGTAGCCCTCCAGTTGGGTGACGTAGTCGTCGAGTTCCTTGTGTTCGGCCACCGAGTGCCGGGCCGCATCCTGGGTCAGATCGTGCTCCATCAGCGGCACGTAGAAATATCGCTCCTCAGCGGCCGCGTGCGCTTCGATCTCGCGCTTGAGGCGGTCCCACAACTCCCGCCGGCCATCGCTGTCGCCATGGGTCTTCAGGACGAGTTCCACCAGTGTGCGTTGGGTCTCGTGGTCGTCGCGGATGGCTTCGAAGATGGTGACGGCAGGCATGCGGACTTGCTTCCCTGCCAGCCGGGGACCCAAACCCGAGCACTCGATGGTCGGCGGGTACTCAGGGGGCCTCCGCGTCCGCGCTTCGTCGAGCGGCACCGACGCACATCGAGTGGGTCACCCGCACCAAGGTGGGCGTGATCGTCAACGAGGGCACCCACCGCGGGAAACGCGACCTCCTCGCGTTCGCCGCCGGTCCGAACGCGACGAACCCGCCTCCACGTCGTTGGAGAGGCGGGTTCGACATGGCGCCGGGGGACGGTCGGCGCGTGGGGCTGAGATGTGGGCCGGGTACGGCTCGGCCTGTTCGATGGTGCCCAGCCAGGCGCCGGTCGAAACCGTTCGGGCATCAGGCGTCGTCGTCGAGCGCGATCAGGGAGTCGTCGAACTCGATCAGCACTCCGATCCACCACATCGCCAATCTGCGTTTCATGGCCTGATCAGTACCCCACTCTCGCTCGTGGCAATCTCTGCCCGCCACCTCGAGTTCGTAGGAGAATCGCAGGTTGCCCGCCTGCGCCAGGATGTCGGCCGGGCCGACGTCGATGACGTGCTCGGCAACGTGGCCGTGCTCGTCAAGCATCAGCGCCAGCGCGGGCGGCAGTTGGGCATCGACGAGGAACCGCACGCCCTCAGGACGCGTTCACGACTCGGTGATCCGCTTGGATCGCCGCGTAGGCGAGACACGCCTTGATGTCCTCGGCAGCGAGGTAAGGGTAGTCCGCGAGGATCTCGTCCTCCGTCGCTCCGGCTGCCAGCAACGAGAGAACGTCGGCGACGCGGATTCGAGTCCCGCGAACGGCGGGACGTCCATGGACGATCTCCGGGTCGATCGAGATGCGGTCCAGCAACGACATGGAATGAGGATACCGAACGTGGACTCAGCCACGGAGCGTCGACGTGAAGACTCCCGGCGACGCCTGCCTGCCCACCGCCCGAAACTCAGTTGGGCTGCTCGCTCTTCGCGTTGAACACCCGTGGGGGTTCAACTCGGTGTCGGAGGGATGACTTGCACCATCACCCCACGACGACTGTGAGCGGCTCCCGAGCGGGGTCTCACCGAGGTGCGTCGGGCGTCCAGAAGATGAGCGATGCGACGGCGATCACCCAGAGGGTGATGTTCGCCAAGTCCATGATCGGGTCGACCCGCAACACCCATCGCCTCGACGGGCCGAGACGCTGGAGTGCGACCTGGCGGACATGATGTGTCCAGCGCAAGGAGCGGAACCCCCGAGCCAGTTGAAGCCGGTCGAGCCACGTCCCGATACCGCTGCCCAAGCCGGTCCGCTCCGACAAGCCCACCTCGTAAGAGCGCACCAGCGGGTACGCCAGCCACAACGCCACGAATCCCGATCCGAAGCGTGCGAGGAGCCCGAGCACGAGACCGACCATCGGCGAGGCGAACTCGGCAGTCAACGACTCCCAGGACGTGATCTCGACGCCGATGTCACCGACGTCACGTCGCGAGATGACCGCTCCGAGCAGTCCGATCGCGACGAGCCCGTAGAAGGACTTGCGGACGAACCAGACGGCGAGGAGATTGCGGGCGTCGTTCCGGCCCAAGCGAATCGCCTGCGGCGGCCTGATCCTCGGCTCATTACTCACGGCGCGCCGGAGGCCGCAATCGTGTCGTCGATCGTGGTCACAAGGTCGTCGAGGCTCGACGTGCCCGCGGTCCACGCGGTGATCTCGCTCCACAAGAGGCTGGAACCGATTTCGGGCGGCAGGAGGTCCGATGCGTCGAACCGGAGCTCGCGACCGTCGAGCAGCAGCGCGGCGAGTCGGCGGTCGCTCCCGGCGTAGAAGGTGTCGACGTCGACCGAGCTCCGGGCGCTGAGGTAGCCGCCTCGTTCCGCCCACTCGCGACCACCATCGGGCGAGACGAGGTACGCCATGAGTTCGTCGACGTGTGAGTCGTCGCTGAACTGCACGAGCCCGTCCGCCCCGATCAACACGGGCGAGGGTTCGGCGGCGTTGGGAGCTGGCATGACGAAGAAGTCGACATCGTCACCGATCACCACATCGTCGGGGAACCACGACTGCGCGAAGCTCGCTTGCTTGTACATGGCACACCCGGCGGGATCGTCGAACATCGGCTCACTCGCCTCGGTGACGTCCACCTGGAGGATGCTTTGCAGACCGCCGACGCTGCGACCGCTCCTGACCACGAGCTCATCGAACGTCGACAACGCCTCACGGATCGTCGGATCGCTCCATTCGAGCGTTCCGGCGACCCATCGATCGTATGCGTCCAGTCCCGCCCAGTGCAGCACGAGGTCCTCGACCCAGTCGGTGGCTGCCCACCCGGTCGCCGTGCCCGAGGCCATCGTGAAGCACCACGGCGCCATGTCGATCCCGGCTGCGTCCCCGGCGGCTCCGATGTCGTCCACGAGTTCGTCGAGCTCGTCGCCAGTGGTCGGCACCTCCCAGCCGAACTGGGCGAACACGTCGGGGCGATACCACACGAGCGACTTCAGTGCGATGCGGTACGGCGCGACGTAGCCGGCAGCGCCCTGGGTCACGTCGCCCGCCCGTTCGCCGTAGTTCTCGGCGATCGCGTCGAGCGTGCCGTCGCTCAGCGGGACGACGAGGTCTCGATCGACCAGATCGGCGATGAGCCCGGGTTGCGGGACCACGGCGATGTCGGGTGAGTCGAGCCCGCTCTCCACCCGCTGACGTAGGTCGCTCACGAAGTTGGCGCTGCCCGTGTAGTTGACCTCGACGCCGGTCCTCTCCTCGAATCTGTGCAGCGACGCTGCAAAGTTGTCGGCTTCGGCGCCCCGGTACGGGCCGAAGATCTCGATCGCGTTGCGCTCGGGTGGCGGCGCCGGATCATCACATGCCGCCAGCGCCCAACAGCCGAGCACGACCGCAAGCAGCAAGGCCTTCGGTCGGCTCATCGGGCGCTCACCGAGAACAGCTGGTCACGCTGATAGCGCAGCGACAGGTCGACCGGGCCGCCGAACCGATCCCGGATCCCTTCCGCGAGCAGCCACGCGGGGCGTGCGTCGCCGCTGCCGACGACCAGGAGCTCGACGGTCGCTCCGTCGTCGGACGCGTCGGCGTCCAGTTCGAGGATCCGGACGTTGTCGTCCCACGACTCGACCGATGCCACGACGGCACGGCGGAGACGAGCGTCCTCCAGGGTGGTCATCGTGTGGAGCGTGAGCGGGATGGCCACGACGATGACGATCGCCAGCGTGACCGTGATCCGGATACCGAGCGTGCGTCGACCGGCGTACTGACTCGGGCGGAAGCCGGTCAGCGCCAGAGCGATGCCCGCCGCGAAGACGATCGCAGCGAAGTTCGTGAGAAAGAGCAGGAATGCGTTCCGCGCCTCGGTCGACAGTCCGAGTTCGAAGGTGATGCCGACCGTCGCCAGCGGCGGCACGAGGGCGACGGCGATGCCGACGCCCGGCAATGCGCCGATCGTCGACCGTCGCGGCAGGATGTAGCCGGCCGCTGCACCCGCTGCGACCGCGATCCCGAGGTCGAGCAGACCCGGGAAGGTGCGCGCTCGCACCTCGTTCGGCAGTTCCCGCACGTCGGTCACGCTGCCGCCCGCGATCAGCGACACCACCCAACCGACGGCGACGGCGAGGACAATCCCCCACGCGATGACGGCGAGCGCTCGCCACAAACGGGTGTTCCGAGCGGTGACAATGGCTCCGGCGACCGCGGTGATCGGTGTCATCAACGGCGCCACCAACATCGCCCCGATCACCACCCCCGCCGAGTCAGCCAGGAGTCCGAATCCTGCGATGGACGCCGACAGCACGATCAGGAAGCTGAACCGAACGACGTACTCGGCGAGCTCGGCCCCACCCTCGGGGATCAGCTCGTCGATGGCAGCGTGCTCGTCGGCAGACGGCTCGCGGACCCACGTCTCACGGAGCCACTCCGTGATCGAACCGACCGGCGTCAACCGCGGCGACTCGTCACCGGCGTCACGGAGGTCACTCACGGCGCGACGCTTCAGGGCGTCTGGCCATCACGTCGCCTGGATGGCCTCGAGGACCTCGAGGCGCGTCCAGCGCTGCGCGGGAATCAGCGCCGCAAGGAACCCCAGTCCGACGCCGAGCACGAGCACGATGGCGAGCAGCCCCAGCGGAGGGCTGAACGGGACCGCAGTGTCAGACGACTGACTGATCGCCCGAACGAGCGCCCAGCCGGTGAAGGCCCCGACGACCATGCCGGCGATCGTGCCGAGCGACGCGATGATCACCGACTCGATGCGCACCATCCGTCGCACCCGTCGATCGAGCATGCCGACGACGCGCAGCAGACCAAGTTCCCGGCGCCGCTCGAGGATCGACAACGACATCGTGTTGACGATGCCGATGAGCGCCACGATGACACTCATCAGCAACAACCCGTTGACGGCGTTGATGAGGAAGTCGAAGATGCCGCCGATCGACGCGCCGATCGCACTCCCGGCGGTCACCGAGATGTCCGGCCGCAACGACAGGACCTCGTTGATCTCATCCTCCACGTCGGACTGCGCACCCGACGCCACGTCGATGAACGCAGACGACGGCTGGGTGACCCCGATGAACGAGTCGAACGTCTCGGCAGCGACGAAGTTCCCGGTGAACACGACGTCGATGTTCGCGTCGACGATCCCGACCACTTCGAGATCGAGGCTGTCGCCGGCGCTGTTGACGATCGTAACGGTCGACCCCAGTGCCGAGCCCTCGTCGGTCGAGCCACCGAGAGCCGCACCGTCGCTGATCACGATGCCGCCAGGTCCGAGATCGTCGAACGAACCCTCCGAGATGTTGACGCCTGCCGACTCGCCGAGTGCGGCGAAGTCGGCGGTCGAGATAGCGGACGCGTCACCCTCGAAGGTCACGGCCGCTCGTCGGAACGGGGTGACCTGCTCGACATCCTCGATGGCCACGAGCTGCGCGACGAGGTCGTCATCGATCGTGCCGCCGGCACTGTCGATGAAGAAGTCGGCGCCGGTCAGCTTGTCGATCTCCTCGACGGCGAAGTCCTTGATGCTCGTGCCTGCCACCGTCACGAGCGTCACCAGGTAGACGCCGATGAGCAGTGCGTTCGCCGTGGTCGCCGTGCGCTGCGGGTTGCGTGACGTGTTGTCGGACGCCAGCCGACCCTCGAGCCCGAACCGGGATGCGATCGGTCGTGAGATCCTGCTGACCAGGATCGCCAGGAGCGGGCCGGCGACGATGACGCCGATGAAGATCGCCAGCGCGCCAAAGCCGAGCCCGGGCCCGCTCCCGTCGAGCAGGCCGAGGATGCCCAGCGCGATCAGTACGGCCGCGAACACGGTGCGCTTGCGCGACACCGTCGAACTCTCGACGGCGGCCTGTCGCAGCGCCTCGATCGGTTCGGTCTTCGCCGCACGACGGGCGGGGATCATCACCGAGAAGAACGTGATCAGCGTGCCGGAGAGGAGCCCCTGGAACACCACGATCGGGGTGACCCTGATGCCACTGCCGGGCAGCGACACACCGATCGCCGCGACGACAGTCACCAAGAGGTACGCCAGCGCGAAGCCGGCGACGACGCCGAGCGCCGACCCCAGGAGCCCGATGACGAGTCCCTCGAAGCGCAGCGAGCGCTTGATCTGCTTGGGTGTCGCACCGATCGCCGCCAGCACCGCCAGCTCGCGGAGCCGCTGCGCCACGATGACGCTGAACGTGTTGTAGATCACGAACGCGCCGACGAACAGCGCGAGACCGGCGAACGCTTGGAGTCCGATCTTGAGTGCCTTGCCGAATCCGCTCGCCTCGGCACGCTTGTCCTCGAGGAACTCGTCACCGGTCTGGACCCGGAAGCCGTCCGGAACGAACGGTTGGACCGCGGCGACCAGGTCGCTCTCGCTGACGTTGCCTCGCAGGTACAGGTCCTCGTAGGCGACCACGCCGGCATTGAGCCAGTCGAAGGCCGAGGCTTCCGACACCGAGACGGTGCCGTTCTGATCGATGGCGTCGGAACTCCCGAACGCCGTGATGCCTGCGATGGTGGCGTCGAACTGGCCGGCCGAGGTGAGCACCACGACCTGTTCGCCGACGGCCAGACTTTCGTCCTCGGCGAGCCCGCGGTCGACGGCGATCTCGCCGGCGGCGCTCGGCGCCACTCCTTCGACAACATCGACGTGGTTCAGTTCCTCGTCGTCGACCCACAGCCGACCCGTGGCGCCGTCGGCGAACGGCTTGCCGTCGTCGCCGAGGAACGCGATCGGTGCGCTCAGCTCACCAGCCACGGCATCGACTTCGGGAAGCGCGGCGATCCGAACGGCCACGTCACCGGCCATGCGCAGGTCTTGGGAGAACTGCGAACCCGTGCCCTCGTCGTCGGGAACGATCGCTGCCTCGATGCCGGCGAACTGGCGGTTCACGTCACCTTCGAGTGCATCGATCACCCGGTCGGAGAGAAAGCCGGCGGCGGTGAAGAACGCGACACCGGTGATGATGGCGACCAGCGTGGCGATGTAGCGCCCGCTGTTGTAGCGCACGCCTCGCAGTGCGAGCTTGATCACGTCGGATCAGCCCTCGAATTGCTTCATACGGTCGAGGACCCGCTCGGTGGTCGGGTTCGGCATCTCGTCGATGATCTGGCCGTCGGCGAGGAACAGAACGTTGTTCGCGTACGACGCTGCGTGGGGGTCGTGGGTGACCATCACAATGGTCTGTCCGGACTGGTCGACCGCGTTGCGCATGAACGCCAGGATCTCCATGCCGGTGCGCGAGTCGAGGGCGCCGGTCGGTTCGTCGGCGAAGACGATGTCGGGCTTCGGCACGAGCGCTCTGGCGATGGCGACTCGCTGCTGCTGGCCACCGGACAGTTGGCTCGGCAGGTTGTCGAGACGGTTGCGGAGTCCGACGGCTTCCACCATGGTGTCGAACCACGCCTTGTCCTCGTCGGCGCCGGCGAGCGTCAGCGGCAGCAGGATGTTCTCCTTGGCCGACAATGTCGGGATCAGGTTGTACTGCTGGAAGATGAAGCCGAGCCGGTCACGACGCAGCAGCGTGAGCTCGGTCTTGTCGAGCGTCGACAGTTCGGTGTCGCCGACGAACGCCGACCCGGAGGTCAATCGGTCGAGACCGGCCACGCACTGCATGAGCGTGCTCTTGCCCGAGCCCGACGGGCCCATGATCGCCGTGAACTGATGCATCGGGAAGTCGACAGTGACGCTGTCGAACGCCTGCACGGTGGTGTCACCCGACCCGTAGGTCTTGACGGCGTTCACCGCCTGTGCCGGAGGCGCTCATGAGTTCGGTTGTGGTCATGGAAGTGTTCCGATCGTCGTGGGTGGAGGGGAATGCTGATCAGGCGGAGGTGAGGAGCTGAGTGATCGTTTTGATGCCGAGATTGCCGAGGCGCTTGGCTTCGAGTTCGACGGTCACGTCGTGCTCGGTGTCGGTCAAGGTGATCTCGAGTGTCACGGCTCGCTGATGCACGAAGTTCTGCAACGTGCTGCGGTCGAACTTGACCATCTTGGTGAGCTTGTCCCAGCCGCCGACAAGACCCATCTTGTTGCGGCCGAGCGTGTAACAGCGGTTTCGGAGACGGCGATCACGATGGTCGGAGGCAGGTCCTTCAGATTGGTGAAGATCTTGCCGCCGACCGCGGAGCCTGCGACGGGACCGATGCCGACGAAGTCGTCACCGCCGATCAAGCTGCCGGCCGCCATACCGTAGGCCTGCGACTTCGTGTACCACGCGGGTAGGTCGAGCGCGACGTCGAGGATGGTGTCGTCGGGGATCAGCGCCTGAACAGCATCACGAGCCGATTGTTCACGGGACATGTGGGCTCGGGCCCTCAGCCGCACTCGGGCGATCTCGGCGCGGGCGTGGTCGACCTCGGGGGTGTCGACGGCATAGGCGTTGGCGATCTCGTCGGCGAGGTCATTGGTCGCCTCGAGCACGTGCTTCGCTCGCCGACGATTCGGCTGCGACTTGACGAAGCGCTTGCGGTTCTTCCGCGTGCCGACGGCAGCGTCGAGTTCGTCGGCGGTGATGACACCACGGTCGACCTCGGCGGCGAGGAGCGCCCGCGCCCAGTTGCGCTCCTTGACCACGGTGCGGCGGTAGATCCAGATGAAGCTCCCCAGGCAGACGAGCGTGAGCGGGAGGTAGATCCCGATCGACCAGGTGGCACCGCCGGTGAGCGCACCGACCGAGTCCCAGAACCAGTGCAGGAACATCGCCCAGAGGATCAGCGCGACGCCGAATGCCCGGCGTGGCGCTCGCCCGGTCGGCCGATGAGATAGATCAACCCGGCACCGCACAACGCCGACCACGTCCAGTGGCCGGTGCGCAGGACCGTGCGGATGACGAGCGTCTACGTGCCGTACTCGGCTTGACCAAAGTTGGCGGCCGCCGATCCGTAGGTGTACGCCACATCCTCGAACACCTGGAACGCCAGGCCCGAGATCGCGCCGATGATGAACCCGTCGAAGGCGCAGCGCATGACCTTCGGCGCGAGCCCGATGAGCAACACGACCGGCAACATCTTGACGATCTCCTCCGACCAGGGCGCCGTCACGCCGGCGCTCCACACCTGCATGAACTCGAGGCTGACCGTCTTGGCCAGGATCGACCGGAAGGCATCGTTGTTGACCGCCGCCATCGCGAACGTCGACACGAAGCCAGCTGAACAGGAACGCGACGACTTTCGCCTTCGCCGGAATCGACGAGTAGCGGTCCAGTCGGGCGAACAGCCAGAGGAACAGGATCGCGAAGAGGCCGAACCAGACGAATCCCTGGGTGAACGACTGGGTGTACGCCGCGGCCGCCGAACGGAAGCCCTGGTAGGTCAGCGATGCCCCGGCGATGAAGAGCAAGACCATCACCCAGAAGGTGAAGTTGTGGGGCTGGATGAACCGGAACGGTGCACCCCAGCCGCTCTCGTCGATCACCGCCCGACGGGCGGCGACGACCGAGTCGGTGTCGACGCGCGATGCGGTGTCGGTCATCAGTTCGCCCTCCTGGCCGGCGGGCCGATACGTGGTGGACTCGATCATCGGGGCGAATTCCTCGACGAGGTCTTCGAGGCTCCCCGGCTTCGCCTCCACCTCGATCTCGACACCGATCCGTGCCGGGGCCCACCTATCGTCATCGACCGGTTCGAACACGAACGTGGCGATGAGCGCCGCCTGGTCCACTCCGACGAGGTACACGACCTCGCCCGGAACGCCGTCGGCATTCTGGATCGACGACCGGCCCTGCTCATCCTTGGCCAGCAGCAGATGTCCAGGCTGTCGTTGACATCGATCATCCGGTCGACCAACTCCTCGGGCGTCCCGTCGAAGTTGCCCGAACTGGCGCTGTAGGACACGACGTCCGGACAACAACGTGGCGCTCGCCGGAACGGCGGCTGCCTGTTCCCTGCCCTCCGTGAGCAGCACACCGCTCTCGAGCTGCCACCCCACCGCCGGCACGAACGTCACCTCGCCGAAGCCGAGGTTGATCACGTCACCTGCGACGATCGGGTTGTCGACCTCGATCTGGGAGTCGATCCACGGCATCGCATGCGCCCACGACGCCCACACGATCAGCACGACCGCGCCCGGCCAGATCGTCCGCCGGTCGAGCCCGGCGACCCGCTGATCGGCCGGTACCCGGTCCTCGGGCGGGCGGTGGACGGGTTCGGAACCCGACGGCGCCGTGAGCGGCACCGAACCCGGTGTCTCGGTTTCTGTCATGCCACGTTCTTACGCAATGCCACCACGTCGCCGCATCGCCCCATCGGGGCTCTTTTCGTGCAGGCACCCGGCTGGAATTCACACCATCGGGGGGATGACGCATCTGCAGCCGTTGGTCCAAGATGGCGGGCGTGTGGGCACCAATGACCCCGTCGCACGACGAATCCGACATACCGATGCGGGCATCGGACGGAGTGACGTGAAACACGTACTCGTCAGGCTCAAGGGGCCGATCGGCCCCACCATGACAGCTGCGTTCGACGACCTCGAGGTGCACAGCGAGACCGTCCTCACCGGCACACTCGTGGACGACGCATCGTTGCACGGCCTCCTGGCCCGTGTTCGCGACCTCGGACTCCAGGTGGTCGATGTCCACGTCTCCGACAGCCCACATCCGCAGGCCCCGACAACAACCGGCACGTGAGGTTCGACGCGATGAGCCAGGGCGACCTCTGCTCGACGCACGTTCACGCAGGCGCAACAAGGCCCCGGTAGGTTCCTTGTGTGGCTCGCACTCAGCCGGACGCTCGGGCCCAACCAACCCCGCAGGTGTCGTTCCGACCTCCCCAAGCTCCGCCGAATGCGGTGAGGCGAACGGATCTCGGCCAGCGGCTCGGTCCGGACTCGGGCGCGGCCTGGACGCTGGTCGTCGGTCCCCCCGGAGCCGGCAAGACCACGCTCGTGCGGACATGGATCGAGGGCCGTTCGGAACCCTGGACGTGGGTGGGACTCACGAGCGCCGGGATCCGTCGCCCAGGCTTCGCTGACCTGCTCGCTCGTGCCGTTCAGCGAGCGCGTCCCGAATCACCGCTCGACCTCTTCGACGTCTTGGACATGGATCAAGGCGATCCTCAGTGGATCCTCACCCAGCTCGTCGAGGAGCTGCTTGCGGATGCCCCCGAGACGCCCACGACCGTGGTGGTTCTCGACGATGCCCATCTGTTGTCGTCGGATGACTGGCGGCTCCTGGGTTGGTTCCTCACCAATCTTCCTCCCTCGGTTCACCCGGTCGTCATCAGCCGCAGCGATCCCCCGATTCCGCTCGGCCGACAGCGCGCGCAGGGCCGTGTTGCCGAAGTCCGCGAGCGAGACCTCGCATTCGGGCTCGATGAGACCAGGGAACTGCTCGCCGCCGTATCGGTCGACCCGACACCCGAATTGGCCGGTGCGCTGCAAGCTCGCACCGAGGGGTGGGTCGCCGGTATCCGCTTGGCTGCCCTCGCCATCCACGACGGTGCCGAACCCGCTGACCTGCTCGAGCGCTTCTCGGTGACGAACACGTCGGTTGCCGAGTTCCTGCTCGAGGAGGTGCTGGATCGCCAGAGCGAGCAACGGCGCGACTTCCTCTCGGCCGTGGCGGTGTTGCGAACGCTCGAGCCCGGGATCTGCAACGCGGTCACCGAGCGGTCCGACAGCGCTGACGTCCTCCGGACGATCGCCGCGGACGGCATCTTCGTGTCGCGAGTCGAACACAGTGCCGACGAATACCGATTCCACCCGCTGCTCGCCGAGTTGCTCCGCCACGAGCAGCGCCGCCGAAACCCCGAGGTGGCGCGTCGACATCACCGCCTCGCCGCCGAGTGGCTCATCGCGCACGACCGCGGCATCGAGGCGATCGAACACCTCCTCGAGGCAGGAGACCATGCGCAGGCCCAGGACCTCGTGGTGCAGTCCTTCCCGTCGTTGTACGTCGGACCGCACCGACGTGACCTCGACGTCTGGCTCGGGGCCATTCCGGACGATGTGATCGCCGAGTCGCTCGATCGGGCGATGGATCACTGTGTTGCACTCACGCTGATCGCCAACCCGGACGGCCCGAGATGGTGGGAGTTCTGCTCCGAACGCGTCGCCGACGACGACGGCTGGTTGCAGAGTCGGCTGGAGTGTGTCCTGGCCGTCTACGACGCGGTCAACGCACGCGCCGACAGCATGCACGCCCATTGGGAGACTGCGCGGCGATTACGTCCGGAGGGTCAGGTCGAACCGCTCGACGAGATCATCGCCCACTGGGACGTCAGGATCGAGAGCCATCTCGGGGATCCTGCCCGCGCAGTCGGCGTTGCACGATCGCAGGTCTCCTCGTCCCGTTCGCTCGTGCCCGATGCTTCCGCACTCAGCGTTCTGGCGGGTGCACTCGACGCCGCAGGGCAGTCCGACAGCGCCGTCGCCGTGGCGGATCGGGCGATCGAGCGTTGGCGCGCCGACGGAGAACCCGACCTGCCCGGCATGGTCGATGCCTTGGTGGTCGCCGCTCGCGATGCCAGGCGCCACGGCGACCTCGACACCGCCACCGGACTGGTCGATCTTGCCGAGCTGCTCCCGCCGCCCCGGCCGGGCCCTCACCTCCTGCTCGCGATCGCACTCATCGAGCGGGCGCGAATCGACCACGCGCGTGGAGGGTCCGCCTGGCGAGCTGAGCTGCTGGGCCTCGCCGAGGAACTCCGGACCGCCGGCACCGAGACCCGCCTCGCCGAATGGGTCGATGCCGCCCGTCTCGAACTCGAAGGCACCCAGATGGCTCCGCTCCAGCCGCTCGACGACGTGACGGCACCGTCGACGCCGGCGGGGACGTCGTCGCTCATGGTCGAGCAGCTGACCCGTCGGGAGACGACCATCGTCGAGCTCCTCGCCAGCCATCTGAGCCTGCCGGAGATCGGCATGGAGCTGCACATCTCCCGACACACCGTGAAGTCCCACGTGCGACGGATCTACCGCAAGCTCGGCACGACCTCACGGTCCGGCGCGGTCAGAGCGGCACGAGAACTCGGCCTCCTCGACAGCTGACGCTGACGACGTTCTCGTGAACGGTTTCACCTCTGAGACGTGAAACTGTTCACGAGAACGGGTGGGATTGTGTGGTGTCGGAGGGGGGACTTGAACCCCCACGCCCATTAGTAGGGCACTAGCACCTCAAGCTAGCGCGTCTGCCATTCCGCCACTCCGACGTGGTTGTGGGTCAGTGACTGTATCCGACCGCTGAGGCGACTCCACTCAGACCATGAGGAACGGCAACGCCAGAACGGTGAAAATCCACACGAGCGCAAACACGAACGTGATCCGGTTGAGGTTGCGTTCCGCGGCGGACGACCCGAGTGCTGCGCCGCCACCGCCGCCGAACATGTCGGACAGGCCACCACCACGGCCGCTGTGCATCAAGATGCCAGCGATCAGGGCGCCCATCGCGACCACGTTGACCACCAGGGTGATGTAGAGCATGACGTCACGCACGGTCGACAAGCCTACCGGTCACGTTGCTCGTCCGGCGCCCACTTCGGTCGCCGATACCACCACGTCGGCACCATTCCAGCAGGAGGTTCGGGGGTCGTCGACATCACGTCGATCGCGCGATCGCCGAGCGCACGTTGCACCGATTCGTATTCCTCCAACGATTCGCATCGGTCGGTGAGCAGGTACCGACGTCGCCCTACGACGGCAACCAGACCGCCGTAGGCCAGCTTACGGAAACCCGACACCAGGCCTGGACGGGTTCGCGAGAGCTTCTCGATGCGATCCCAGGACAACCGATGTCGACGAAGTGCCATTCGCCGCGTCACGCCCTCCTCGTCGAAGGTCGCCGCGATCGGATAGTCCAGGAGGACGATCGCAATGCACACGATTCCAAACATGAGCGTCGCGATGGGAATCAAACGCCAACCGGCGCCGACGACCACCAAGATGCCAGCCAATAGAACCACCGCCGAACCAGCCGCCGACGCAATGATTCCCCGCCAGGTCGAGTGCAGGGTCACCGACCCATCGGCCACGTCAGTCGCCGGCGATTTCGGCCTTGCGCCCGAGTTGCACCGTCCGCTCCAGCAGGGTCTCCCCCGGTTGCAATGCGAAATGGCAGGCGGCAACATGGCCGGGCGCCACTTCGGTGAGCAGCGGCGTTTCCTGGGAACACAGGTCCTGCGCGATGGGACAGCGCGTGTGGAACCGGCAGCCGGTCGGCGGGTTCGCCGGACTGGGCACGTCTCCCTGCAAGATGATCCGGCGACGGGCCCGTTCACGGCGAGGGTCAGCGATCGGAACCGCTGACAGCAACGACTGCGTGTACGGGTGTGCCGGCGACTCGTAGAGCGTGTCACGATCAGCCAACTCAGCGATGCGTCCGAGGTACATCACGCCCACCCGATCACTGGTGTGGCGAACCACAGACAGATCGTGCGCAATGAAGATGAAGCTCAGCTCATATTCGTCCTGGATCTCGTCGAGCAGGTTGAGCACCTGGGCCTGGATGCTCACGTCGAGGGCAGACACCGGCTCGTCGAGCACGATCACCTTCGGCCGCAGCGCGAGCGACCGGGCGATGCCGATGCGCTGGCGCTGGCCGCCGGAGAACTCGTGCGGGTATCGGTTGCCATGCTCGGGAAGCAGGCCGACCCGGGTGAGAAGTTCGCCGACGCGATCACGTGCCTCCTTCTTGGGCACGCCGTGGATCTTCATTGGTTCACCGACGATCTCACGGATCGGAAGGCGCGGGTTGAGTGAGGCGTACGGGTCCTGGAACACCATCTGTAGGTCGCTGCGCAACTGGCGCAGCCGCTTCTTCGACGCGGTGGTCACGTTCTCGGTTCCGAACATCACGGTGCCCGACGTCGGCTCGACGAGACGCAGGAGCGAACGACCGAGGGTGCTCTTGCCGCAGCCAGATTCGCCGACGATGCCGAGCGTTTCGTGACGCATCAGATCGAGCGTGACGCCCGAGACCGCCTGGACCGACCCGACCTGTCGCCGGAACACGCCGGCCCGAATCGGAAACTCCATCACGAGATCCTCGATCTTCAGGATCGGTGCGTCGTCGGCGACGCCGCTGAGCGCACCCGAGTCGTAGATCGTGGTCGTCATGACATCGCCTCCACGCCCATACCGATCTCGGCGGTGCGGTGACAGCGGCTCGCGTGGTGCCTCACCGACCACGACGGTCGGCGGATCCGAGGCAGCGCACTCGTCGACGGCGAACGAGCACCGTGGCCGGAACGCGCACCCCGACGGCGGGTTGAGCAGGCTCGGCGGGTTGCCCGGGATCGCCTCGAGCGAGTCCTTGACCCCTTCGAGGTCAGGGATCGAGTTCAGCAACGCCATCGTGTACGGGTTGCGCGACTCGTAGAAGATGTCGTCGAGGTCGCCGGTCTCCATCAGGCGGCTGGCGTACATCACCTGCACACGGTCGGCTGACCCGGCAACCAGGCCGAGGTCGTGGGTGATCAGCATCATCGCCGATCCGGTGGCCTGCTGAACGTCGTGGAGGACCTCCATCACCTGGGCCTGCACCGTCACATCGAGTGCAGTGGTCGGCTCGTCGGCGATCAACAACTTCGGGTCGTTGCAGATCGCCATGGCGATCATCGCCCGCTGGCGCATGCCGCCGGAGAATTCGTGAGGGTGCTGCGACGCCCGGCGCTTCGGTTCGGGCACACCGACCAGCTGGAGCAAGTCGACTGCGCGATCCCACGCCCCCTGCTTCGATGTGTCGGAGTGGATGCGGATCGCTTCAGCAATCTGCTCGCCCACCGTGTACACCGGATTCATCGCGGTCATCGGATCCTGGAAGATCATCGCGACGTCGCGCCCTCTGATCGAACGCATCTGGTCCTCGGACAGTGACAACACGTCGATCCCATCGAAGATCACGCTGCCGGTGATGTCGGTGTTCTTCGGATGCAACCGCATCAGCGCCAGGGCGGTGACCGACTTGCCCGAGCCGGACTCGCCGACGACGGCGAGGACCTCGCCGGAGTTGATTTCGAAACTGATGTCGGTGACCGCACGGACCACGCCAGCATCGGTGCGGAACGCAACAGTCAGATCGTCGACCTTCAACAGTGGGGATTGACTCACGTCACCCTCTCTCGTTCTTCGACCGGGGGTCGAGGGCATCGCGCATTCCGTCACCCAGGAAGTTCACGCACAGCACGATCATCACGATGAAGAACCCCGGCGTGAGCACCCGAATCGGATCGTTGTCGATGTTGCCCTTGGCATCAGCCACCAGCGTGCCGAGCGATGCATTCGGTGGTTGGACGCCGAGACCAAGGAACGACAGGGTGCTCTCGAGCACGATCACCGTGCCGAGCAGCAGCGTCACCTCGACGACCACGGGGCCGACGACGTTGGGGAGCACGTGCCGGAAGAGGATGCGCATGTGCGACGCTCCGGCGGCGCGAGCAGCCAGGATGTACTCCTGTTCCTTGATCGACAGCACGACGCCTCGCACGACGCGGGCAATTCGGGTCCACAGGAGGAACGACAGCACGATCGCCAGGCTGGTCGCATTCCCTCCTGAGTACTTCGAGAAGATCGACAGCACGATCAGCGCCGGCACGATCAGCACCATGTTGATCACCTGCGAGATGAAGATGTCGGTGCCCTTGGCGAAGTAGGCGGCCATCGCACCGAGCATCGTGCCGACCGCCGTTGCGAGGATGGCCGCGATGAACCCGATCCGCAGTGAGTACAACCCGCCCTGCGCGGTGCGTACGAACAGGTCTCGGCCGATCTCGTCAGTACCGAACCAGTGGTTCGACGACGGCCCTTGCAGTCTGTCGGCGATGTTGCGCTCGTCGAACTCCCACGGGCTCACCATGGGGCCGACGATGAACAGCAGCAGGATCAACACGAGGCCGATCGCTCCGATGATCGCCATGCGGTGGTGGCGGAATCGTTTCCACGCCAGCCAACCGAACGTCTGTGGGGCCTCGGTGAGTCCTTCGATTTCGCCGGCGGAGAACACCGGCACGTGGTGTTCGTACCGCTCGGTGTCGAAGTACTCGGGATCCAGGTTCTGCTCGTCGAAGGTGCTCTTGGCCATGACGATCCTCAGTCCAACCGAATCCGTGGGTCGAGCACGCCGTACATGATGTCGGCGACGAGATTGAAGAAGACGGTGATCAACCCGGTGAACAGCACGATGCCGAGGATCAGATAGATGTCGGCATCGTTGAGACCTCGTACGAACGCCGGGCCGAGTCCTGGCCACGAGAAGATGCTCTCGGTGACGATCGACCCACCGAGCAATGCCGAGAAGTTGAGCGCCCAGAGGGTCACGAGCGGGATGAGCGCATTGCGCAGCGCGTGCTTCCACACCACCTGCTTCTCGGGAAGACCCTTCGCCCGGGCGGTGCGAATGTAGTCCTGGTTGAGGGTCTCCAGCATCGATGCACGTCCGAAACGGCTGTCGGCGGAGATGAAGAGGATCGACAACGACATCACGGGGAGCGCGATGTCGCGGATGAGTTCGATGAAGTTCTCGTTGGTCTTGCGTCCGGTGTTGAACGGTTTGATGCCGAACCAGTTCTCGAGCTGGACACCGAAGATGTTCTGGATGAGCAAAGCGAGAACAAACGAGGGAAAGGCCAGACCGAAGAAGGCGAGGCCGGTGAGGATGTAGTCGCCCTTGGAGTACTGGTGGCGGGCTGAGTACACCGAGAGCAGCAGGGCGACGACGGCGCTGATGATGAAGGCCGGTACGGCGATGAGGGCGGTGTTCCAGCCTCGGTCGACGATGATCTCGCCGACCGGTTCGCCGATGCTGCTGGAGATACCGAGGTCGCCGCTGAGGACATCACGGAACCAGATGAACGGCCGGAACCAGATGTTGACGTCGAGGTTGTAGACGTCGGTGATCTGATCGAAGCCGTCCTGACAGCGCGGGAGACACAGATAGAACCCGGACCGCGGGTCGGTGGTGAGCGAGATCCCGACGTGTACCAGGTACAACGCGATGATCAGCAACGGGATCGTTGCCAGAAGACGTCTGGTGATGTAGGCGAACACAGTGCGAGGGACCTCGGACGAAGACAGTAGACGACGCGTGACCAGATGTTGAACGGGGCCCCGCTCGGGGCCCCGTTCCACATCTCACTTGGTGTTACAAGGTGTCCGGTTGATCAGTTCGCGAACTGGAAGTCCGCAACGTTGGTCAACGGGCCCGCACCCTGGGCGTCGGGAGCGACACCGGCCTGCGCGAGCGCAGAGGTGTAGCCGTAGAACGAGGGCTTCTGGGTGAGCGGGAGCATGAACAGCCCATTCACGGGGTCCTTCTCCAGCGTGGTGACGAAAAGGTCAGCCTCGTTGTAGCAGGCTGCACGCTCGTCGGCGTCGACGGTTGCGTCGCACTCGTCGGCAAGCGCCTCGAACTCGTCGTTGGCGAAACCGTACGGGTTGTTCTCGCCGCCCTTGCGGAACGCAGCGGTGTTGCCGCCCGGCCACGGGCCACCGACCCATGCGAACTGGGTGATGTCCCAGATGTCGCAGTTGCCGGAGGTACCGCCGCTGGTCGAGCACTCGATCGAGCCCTCGGAGAACGGCACTTCGCTGAAGTAGGCGCCGCCTTCGACGTTGTCGATGACGATGTCGATGCCGGCGTCCTTCAGCTGAGCCTGGATGAGCTCCTGCTGGATCTCACGCAGACGGTTGCCGCCGGTCGTGCCGACGCGCAGCGTGAGCACACCGTCTTCTGGGTGCTCGTAGATGCCGTCAGCGTTGAGGGCGTAACCAGCCGACTCGAGTGCGGCAGCTGCCGACTCGACGTCGCCTGCGCCGTAACCGGCTTCACCGGCATGATCGACGTAGGCGGACTGGTTCGACATCCAGTAGGTGTTGCCGAGGCCTTCGGCCGGCAGCGAGTCGCCGAACAGCGGGGTGTAGAGCCCCTCCATCACTTCGCCCTTGTCCATGGCGTAGGCAATCGCCTCACGAACCTCGGCCTTGGCCAGGTGCGTGTTGTTGAGGTTGAGGCCCCAGTGCTCGTACACCGGACCGGCCTCCGACGAGACGGTGAACGTCGCATCGCTGGCCAGCTCCTCGAACGCCAGCTGCGGCTGCGTCATGACGATCTGCGCTTCGCCGGCCTTCAGCGCGTTGATCTGCGCGTCGGTGTCGGTGACGAAGTTGATCTGCACGCCGTCCACGAAGGCCACGCCGTCGTTCTTGGCGTCGGGGCTGTTCGAGCCGTTGTAGCTGTCGTTGCGCACCAGGTTCATCTGGACGCCCTTCTCCCACGAATCGAAGACCATGGGGCCGGACGACACGATGACCTCGCCACCGACGTTCCACTCGCGCAGCGCGTCGTTGAGCTCGGCAGCAGCGGCCGCAGGATCCTCGGAGAACTGGTGCATCGGGTACACCTCGTTGAGGACACCCTGCCAACCGGCGTAGAACGACTCCCACGTGATGCTGAACTCGGTCGGGCTGCTCACCGTGAAGTCGGTGATCGAGTCGAGACCCGTGCGGTCACCGAGCAGGTAGATGTAGGCAGGGTTGCCCTCTTCGTCAGTGCCGTCAGAGGCCATGATGGCGTCGTAGGTCCACTTGACGTCGTCGGCGGTCAGGTCGTCGCCGTCGCTCCAGACGAGCCCTTCACGCAGCGTGAAGTCGCCGGTCACCGAGCCGTCCTCGTTCTCGGTGATGGTGGCCTCGCCGTCGAGCAGCTCCGGGTAGTACTCGGTCGTGCCCGAGATGCCGTGGAGGCCCTCGATCAGGGCGGAGCGGATCCACGACGTGATCGAGAGGTTGTTCTCCGGATCGTCGAGGTGCAGGTCGGGCGGCTCCTGCTCGTGCGCCCAGGTCAGCGTGCCGCCATCGGCGCCCTCGACCATTGCATCGGTGGTGTCGGTTTCGCTGCCCTCGGTCGTGTCGGTGCTGTCGCCGGTTTCGGTCGCATCGGTGCCTTCGGGTGCGCTGGTGTCGTCATCGCTGCCACAGGCTGCGAAAATCAACGCCGACGCTGCCGCAACGGCGAGGAGCTTGGCGCTCCGTCGTGTCGTGTTCACGTATGTTTCCTCCTGGATATGGGATATGTAACAGGGAAGTCTTTTGCCGCAGGAACCGCCCGGCAAAGCCGGCGTTCGACTCTGGCAACACACCTTCGAACCCCCTCCCCGGTGGTTCGAAGTGCACCGACCATACCAGCGCTGGTTACTCGGGGGTAGCCATCCCGGTTTCGTTCGTGTGAAAAGTCAACGGGCCGTCGGCCGGTCAGGTGCCGAACTGGACGATCTTGGCGAATTCGTCGGGATCGAGGCTGGCGCCGCCGACGAGGGCACCGTCGATGTCCGGTTGCGCCATCAGCTCGGTGGCGTTGGCGCCCTTGACCGAGCCGCCGTACTGGATGCGCACCGCATCCGCGGTCTCATCGTCGGTCAGCTCGCGGAGCTTGCCGCGGATCGCTGCGCACACCGCCTGCGCGTCATCGGCGGTGGCGGTCATGCCGGTGCCGATGGCCCAGATCGGCTCGTAGGCAATGACGAGCGACGAGATCTGCTCGTTCGTGCGTCCGGCGAGCCCCGCTTCGATCTGGCCGAGCACCTTCGATTCGGTCTCGCCCGCTTCACGCTCGGCCAGCGTCTCGCCACAGCACATGATCGGCGTCATGTGATGCGCCTGGATCGCAGCGACCTTCTTGTTGACCATCTCGTCGGTCTCGCCGAAGATCTCACGACGCTCGGAGTGTCCGACGATCACGTAGACCACGTTGAGCTTCTCGAGGAACGCCGGCGACACCTCGCCGGTGAACGCGCCGCTGTCCTCCCAGTGGCAGTGCTGCGCGCCGAGGTGGAAGTCGAAGTCCTCGGTCTCGATCACCGTCTGGATGCTGCGGATGTCGGTGAACGGCGGGTGGATGCTGACGTCGACGTCTTCGAGCGTCTCCTTCGGCACCAGGTAGTGGAGCTTCTGGACGGTCTGGATCGCCTCGAAGTGGTTGAGGTTCATCTTCCAGTTGCCGGAGATGAGTGGTCGACGGGTCATGAGATTCCTTGTCCGTTCGTTCCGTGTCGTAGCGCTTCGAGGCCCGGCAAGTCGCCGTTCTCGAGCAGTTCGAGGCTGGCGCCGCCACCGGTCGAGACGTGATCGACCTCGTCGTCGAGCTTGAACTGTGCGAGCGCCGCGGCGGAGTCTCCGCCGCCGACGACGGTGAACGCCTTGGTGTCGGCCATCGCCTGCGCAACGGTCCGCGTGCCGGACGCGAACCGCTCGTCTTCGAACATGCCCATCGGGCCGTTCCAGAACACCATGCGGGCGTCCATGATCACGTCGGTGAATGCGGCGGCCGAGCCGGGGCCGATGTCGAAGCCCTTCGCGCCGTCGGGCAGTCGCGTGCCGAACGTGGCGTATTCGCCGTCGGCGGTCGTGCCCGTGATGTCGTCGGGCAGATGGATGGTCTTGCCCTTCGCGCCGGCGTCGGCGAGGAGTCGCTTGCAGGTGTCGACCTGGTCGGGCTCGAAGAGCGAGTCACCGATCGGCTTGCCCTGCGCGGCGAAGAACGTGAAGCACATCGCCCCGCCGATCACGAGCGAGTCGACGACCTCGAGCAGGGCCTCGACGACGCCGAGCTTGTCGGAGATCTTGGCACCACCGAGCACCGCGACGAACGGGTGCTTGGGCTTGTTGCGCAGACCGAGGAGGACCTCGACCTCCTTCTGCAACAGCCGGCCCATCGCCGACGGCACGAACTGTGGCGGGCCGACGATCGATGCGTGCGCCCGGTGCGACGCGCCGAACGCATCGTTGACGTAGCCGTCGATGCCCTCGACGAGCGTGGCGACGAACGCCGGATCGTTGGCGGTCTCGCCCGGATCGAACCGCAGGTTCTCCAGCAGTTCGACACCCGGAGCGAGCTCGGCGAGGCGTGAGCGCACCGGGTCCATCGAGTACTTCGCATCCGGCGCACCCTTCGGACGGCCGAGATGGCTGGCCGTCACGACGGTTGCGCCGCGCTCGGTGAGCCATTCGATCGTCGGCAGGGCGGCACGGATCCGGAAGTCGTCGACAATGGCACCGTCGTCGAGTGGGACGTTGAAGTCGGTGCGCACGAGGATTCGTTTGCCGTCGAGGCCCCCGAGCGCCGTTTCCAGATCCTCCAACGTCGGGATGGAGGTGTCGCTCATGGCGCTCAGCGCTTGACCTTGGCGCCGGTGAACAGCGTCAGGTCGACGAGGCGGTTCGAGTAGCCCCATTCGTTGTCGTACCAGCCGTTGATCTTCACCATCTTGCCCATGCTCATCGTGAGCCCGGCGTCGAAGACGCACGAGTGCGGATCGGTGACGATGTCGCTCGACACGATCGGGTCCTCGGTGTACTTGAGGATCCCCTTCAGCGCCTTCTTGCTCGCCGCCTCGAACGCCGCGTTGATCTCCTCGACGCTCGCGGCCTTCTTCAGATTGACGGTGAAGTCGGTGAGCGAACCGGTCGGGGTGGGCACACGAAGGGCTGTGCCGTCGAGCTTGCCCTTCATCGACTGCATCACGAGCGACGTTGCGCGAGCAGCGCCGGTGGACGTCGGCACGATGTTGATGGCCGCGCCGCGGGCACGGCGCAGGTCGCTGTGCGGGCCGTCGACGAGGTTCTGGTCGCCGGTGTAGGAGTGGATGGTGGTCATCAGGCCCTGCTCGACACCGAACGCGTCGTCGAGCACCTTGACCATCGGCACGAAGCAGTTGGTGGTGCAGCTGGCGTTCGAGATCACCTTGTGCTGGCTGATCCGGAAGTCCTTGTGGTTGACGCCGTACACGATGGTGATGTCGGCGTTGGTGGCCGGCGCCGACACGATCACGAGCGGTGCGCCACCGTCGAGGTGGGCGCTCGCGGCCTCACGGCTGTTGAAGAAGCCGGTCGACTCGACCACGACGTCGACGCCGAGGTCGCCCCACGGCAGATCGGCGGGGTTGCGCTCGCTGAGCACCTTGAGCGTGTCGTTGCCGACCTTGATGCTCGACTTGGTGGCGGTGACCTTCTCGGGGAACCGGCCGAGGACCGAGTCGTACTTGAGGAGGTGCGCCATCGTGTCGATCGACCCGAGGTCGTTCACCGCCACGAAGTCGATGTCGGCGCCGCTCGCCTTGGCGGCGCGGAAGAAGTTGCGTCCGATGCGTCCGAAACCGTTGATGCCGACGCGAATGGTCATGCTGATGCCTCCTGGCGTGTGGGGGTGTGAACGTCGATGTCCGCTCACGACTGTAGTTCCCCTGCGACGCGGGCCCGGAAACGACGTGGTCGATTGAGCGAACCGTCAGCGCGAGACGTCGCGGTGCGAGGTGCGCACCGGCACGCCACGCTGACGCAGTCGGGCGGCGAGTTCCTCGGCGACGGCAACCGAACGATGGCGGCCTCCCGTGCATCCGAGCGCAACGGTGAGGTAGGTGCGTCCTTCCGCCTGGTACTGCGGGACGAGGCTCGCCAGGAGCGCGTCGAACTGATCGACGAACGTGGAGCCGACCGCAGTCTCGAGGACGAAGTCACGCACCTTCGGGTCGTGGCCGGTCAGCGGGCGCAGGTCGTCTTCCCAATGCGGATTCGGGAGGAACCGCAGGTCCATCACGATGTCGGCGTCGAGCGGGAGACCGTGCTTGAAGCCGAAGCTCTCGACCGTGACCTGCAGTCGGGATCCGCTGACGGTGTCGAAGGCGTGATCGATGCGCTCTTTGAGTTGGTGCACGTTGAGGTCGCTCGTGTCGATCACGAGGTCGGCGGCGGCACGGACCGGCTCCAGCATCGACCGCTCCAACTCGATCGACTCGACGAGGCCGTCGGTGTCGTCGGCGAGCGGATGGCGCCGCCGGGTCGCGTCGTAGCGGCGGACGAGTTCGGGGGTCGTCGCGTCGAGGAACACCACGCGCACGTCGTGGCCGTCGGCGCGCAGTTCGCCAACCTTGGTGAGCACCTCGGCGTGTTGGCGTCCGGCGACGAGCGCCAAGCGCTCGATGTCGCTCGTCGGTTTCGCGGCGAGTTCCACGATTGTGCCGATCAGCGCCGTCGGCAGGTTGTCGACCACGAACCAGCCGAGGTCCTCCAACACGTCGGCAACCCCGGATCGGCCGGCGCCGGAGAGCCCGGTGATCAGCACGATGTCGGCCACCCCGCCACCCTACCGATCCGCCCCGACCACCTTCGGCCACGTTGCGCGCACCGGCTCCGATGAGCCAACCAACCGGATACGGCGGTTTCGCTCATCGCAACCCGACGCAACCTGGCTCCCATGAGCGAAGCGACCGGATACGGCGGTTTCGCTCATCGCAACCCGACGCAACCTGGCTCCCATGAGCGAAGCGACCGGATACGGCGGTTTCGCTCATCGCAGGGCGCCCGGCTGGCGATGTCAGGTGCGGCGGAGGCGGAGGTAGAGCAGGCGCGGAATGGCGGCGGCTTCGGCGTATTCGAAGGCGCGATCGAGGAATCCCTCCGGTGGCGCCGGCTCGACCATGCGTTCGAGCACGAGCCCGTTCTCGGCGAGCGCGTTGAGATAGCGCGAGAGCGGACGGTGCACGAAGCGGATGAACACGCCCTGCTCGACCTGTTCGACCGAGTCCTGCTCGACGAGGTACGGCCCGATCCTCCAGTACTGCTCGGGCGGGTCGACCGTGTGGTCGTCGATCCAGCCGCTCCCCGGAGTCTGCAACAGCGGATGATTGAGGAAGAACGAGAACTGGCCTCCGGCACGCAGGACTCGAGCGACCTCTGCGATCGCTCCATCGACGTCGTCGATGTGCTCGAACACGAGACAGGCCACGACTGCGTCGAAGCACTCGTCGGGGAACGGCAGCTCGGCGGCTTCAGATCGGGCGAACACCGCTCCCCCGCCGCGCTCGTGCGCCACCCGGATCTGATTCCACGTGGGATCCACGCCGACCACTCGAGATCCCGCCGCAGCGAGCAGCCGACTGATCTGACCGTCGCCGCAGCCGAGATCGAGCACTCGCTCGAACCCGCCCAGTTCGGCAGCGGCCAGCGGCAGGATCTGCTCGACGTACTCGGGATCGGCTCCCTCGGTGAAACCGTCGATCCACCAGTCGGCGTGCGCCTCCCACAACTCGTGGTCCCGTGGTTCCCCGTGCCCGGGCCTCGGGGAACCACCGTGGTTCCCGGAGCCCTGGGCTCGGGGAACCTCGATCGGTTCGGGGTCGCTGGTCACGGGGGCAGAGGTTACGGTCGGCGTTCATGAAGTTCTCGATCTGGCCCAACCCCGAACGCCCGCCCGCCGAGGTGCTCGATCTCGCCCGCGTCGCCGACGCCGAGGGATGGCATTGCCTCTGGTACGCCGACCACTACATGCCGAACTCGGGCAGCGAGGACGTACTGCCCGGAGACGTGCACGAATGTTGGGCGATCCTGCCCGCGATCGCCGCAGTCACCGAACGGATCCGGATCGGGTCGCTCGTCGCGCCGACCTCGGTCCATCACCCGGCCGTGCTGGCAAATCGTGCGGCCACGATCGATCGCATCTCGAATGGGCGCATGGTGCTCGGTATCGGGGCGGGCTGGCAGATCAACGAGCACCAGGCCTACGGCATCGACCTCGAGGAGCCGGCCACCCGAGTGAGCCGATTCGAGGAGGCGATCCAGGTGATCCGGTCGCTGCTCAACGAGGACACAACCGACTTCCACGGCGACTTCTACGACATCACCGACGCGCCCGCGAATCCGAAACCGGTGCAGTCACCGCTCCCGATTCTCGTGGGCACGGGCAGCCCTCGCATGCTGCGAATCACTGCTACACACGCTGACGAATGGAACACGTGGGGAGCTCCCGAGATGGCCGGGGGCGCGCTCGACAAATTCCACGTCGCGTGCGAGCAGGTGCAACGGGACCCGGCGACGATCTGGAAGTCGACCCAGGCGCTCGTGTTCATGTCCGACGACGCCGACCTCGCCGCGAACATCAAGGGCGGCGACATGGGCCCCCGGTCGATCATCGGATCGAGCGAACAACTCGTGGAGGAGATCGGAAAATACGTCGAGTTGGGATTCGACGAGCTGATCATCCCCGACTTCACGCTCGGCGCTACGCCCGAGGAGCGAGTCGACAACTACCGCCTCCTCCAAGCCGACGTCATCGCCCAGCTCGCCTGACCCATCGCCTCGGGCCTGGTTCCCGGAACCCGGGCCTCGGGGAACCAGCTGGTTCCCGGAACCCGGGCCTCGGGGAACCAGCGTGGTTCCCGGAGACCTGGGCTCGGGGAACTTCGCTGGGTGCGATCGCGATCAGTCGGTGTGGAACTTGGCGAACACCGCTTCGGCGACCGGATCGGGGAGGAAACTCAGCGCTTTCAGCTCGTCGAGGTCAGCGCGTTTGACGGCGTTCACGCCGCCGAACGCCTTGACCAGCTTCTTCTGGCGGACCTCGCCGAGGCCTGGGATCCCGTCCAACGCGCTCACCGTCATGCGCTTGCTGCGCCGCTCGCGATGGAACGTGTTCGCGAATCGGTGCGCCTCGTCACGAATCCGCTGGAGCATGAACAGCGCCTCGCTCCCCCGAGGGATCTCCACCGGCGCACTCCGTCCGGGGATGAACACCTCCTCGAACCGCTTTGCGAGACCGGCGACCGGGATCTCGTCGGTCAGGTCGAGTTCGTCGATGACCCGCTTGGCGGCACTGAGCTGGCCCTTGCCGCCGTCGACGAGCAGCAACTGTGGCGGATAGGCGAACTTGCCCGGCTTGTCGCCGCGCTCGTTCACGGGCCGGTCGCGCTCGTCGAGATAGGCCTGCAACCGCCGCCGCACCACCTCGGCCATCGCGGCGTAGTCGTCGCTGGCACTGACCTCGTCGCCACCGACGGTGTTGACCTTGAAGCGCCGGTACTCGCGCTTGTTGGGCAGACCGTCTTCGAGCACCACCATCGAGCCGACGTAGTCACTCCCCTGCAGATGGGCCATGTCGTAACACTCGATGCGAAGTGGAGCTTCAGGAAGACCAAGGTGATCCTGGAGTTCGGTCAACGCCCGGCTGCGCGAGTTGTGGTCGCTCGCTCGCTTCATCCGGTGCCGAGTGAACTCGCCCTCGGCGTTGCGAGTGACGGTCTCCAGCAATGAGCGCTTGTCGCCGCGCTGCGGAACCCGCACCTGCACGCGAGAGCCGCGTCCCATCGAGAGCCACTCCTCGTAGGTGGCGAGTTCCTCGGCCTCGTACGGCACCAGCACCTGCTTCGGGACGCCGAGGATCGGGTCGTCGCCGTACATCGACTCCAAGATGCGGTCGATCAGGCGGCCGGGCGTGAGCTCCTCCACCTTGTCGAGAATGAAACCCTTGCGTCCGACGACCCGTCCCTTGCGCACGTAGAACACCTGCACCGCCGCTTCGAGTTCGTCCTCGGCGATGCCGATCACGTCGAGGTCCTCGCTGCGCTCGGCGACCATCTGCTGCTTCTCGATCGCCTTGCGCACCGCGAGCAAACGGTCGCGGAGCCGAGCGGCACGCTCGAACTCGAGGTCGGTCGCCGCGGCTTGCATGTCGGCTTCCAGGCGGTCGACGATTTCGTCGGTGTCGCCGTCGAGGAACTCGCACAGGTCGGTGACGAGCTGGCGGTACGGCATCTCCTCGATCTCGCCGACGCACGGCCCCGCGCACTTCTCGATGTGGAACAGCAGGCACGGACGGCCGAGTCGTTCGTGCTGGTTGAACTTGGCCTGGCTACACGTGCGGACGGGGAACGACCGCAACAACAGGTCGAGCGTGTCGCGGATCGCGTACGCATGGGCGTAGGGCCCGAAGTAGCGGGTGCCCTTGCGCTTGCGGCCGCGCATCACGAGTGCTCGAGGCCACTGCTCGTCGATCGTGACGGCGAGGAACGGGTAGCTCTTGTCGTCACGCAGCCGCACGTTGAAACGCGGATCGTGCTGCTTGATCAGCGAGTACTCGAGCATCAACGCCTCGACCTCGTTGCGCACGATCGTCCATTCGACCGACTCGGCGGTCTCGACCATCTGCGCAGTCCGCGGATGCAGATTGCGCGGATCCTGGAAGTAGTTCGACAGGCGTTGGCGGAGGTTCGATGCCTTGCCGACGTAGATCACGCGGCCGTGGACGTCCTTGAACTGGTACGAACCCGGCGCCTCGGGGATCGTGCCGGCCGGGGGACGTTTCACCATCTCGCTTCCTGCATGACGCCTCAAGCATACGGACGGCCGGATACCGTGATGCCCGATGTCCGACCAGTTCGCCGCCGCCTTCCGCCGACGACCCAACGACGGCTGGTTCCGTGCGGGCAACTTCGACGTCACCACCACCGACATCCTGTGCGGCCTGTCGATCGTGTCGATGTTCCTCTGGGGACTGTTCCGCGATGCCTGGGATCGCTTGTGGTTCGCTCCGGTGCTGGTTCGGGACTTCGAAGTCTGGCGACTGGTCACCTGGCCGGTCGCCACCGAGCCCGCCATCTGGCCACTGCTCGGGATCGTGTTCTTCTACCTGTTCGGCCAGCAGCTCGAAGCGCTGTTCGGCCGCGGCAAGTTCCTGGCCTGGGTGCTTGCGCTCACGATCCTGCCGGCACTCATCCTCACCATGCTCGGCCCGCTGTCGAACAGCATCGACTTCATGATTGCGTACGGGTTGAACAACCTGTTCCTCGGCGGCATCTGGGTGTATGCGGCCACGTATCCCGGCGTCAAGTGGTTCGAGGTCATCCCGCTGTGGGCGCTCGCCGCCATCTTCACCGTGCTGAACTTCCTGCAGTTCACCGGCACCGACCAGACCGGTCAAGTCATCTTCCTGCTCGTGTCGATCGGGGTGGCACTCTTTGCCGGGCGATCGCTCGGCCTGGCCACCGGCTGGCCGATCCCCCATCTGCCGCTCGACGGCGTCGGGACGTCCAAGCCCAAGAAGAAGAAGTCGAAGCCGTCGGGCTCCGCTGGATCGTCGAAGTCGGGCGGTGTCGTGCAGGGGCCGTGGAAGAACGCTCCTGCGCCGATGCCCCCGCCGAACGCACCGTCCCCCGCCGACCAGATCGAACTCGATGCCTTGCTCGACAAGATCGGCGCCAACGGCATGGACTCGCTCACCGGCGACGAGAAGAAGCGCCTCAACGACCTCAGCAAACGCCTCCGCAACCGCTGACGCCAGAGGCCGGGCCGTCGCTCGCGCCGGGCCCACCGATGAGCGAAGCGACCGGATACGGCGGTTTCGCTCATCGCAGCCAGCCCGACCGACCCACCGATGAGCGAAGCGACCGGATACGGCGGTCTCGCTCATCGCAGCCAGCCCGACCGACCCACCGATGAGCGAAGCGACCGGATACGGCGGTTTCGCTCATCGCAGACTCGTCCCGGTGCGCTCTCGGTAGCGTTGCTCGCACCGACTCCCTCCGACGACATCACGTCCAGGAGGTTCGAAGTGGCCACTCTCAGCTCGAGCGCTCACGCGCTACTCGCACGCCAGCACGGTGTTGCATCGACACAACAGCTGCTCGACGCCGGACTGTCGATGCGCCGGCTCCAGCGGTTGCAGCACGACGGTGGGCTCGAGCTCGTGCTGCGCGGCGCCTACCGAACGCCGAGCGCCCCGGTCACCGAGCTGAGCCAGTGCGCAGCAGTGTGTTCGGCGCGGCCTGATGTCGCCATCGCCGGTCCGACCGCCGGCCGTCTGTGGGGCTTCCGCCGGCTGCCGCCCGACCAACGGATCCATGTGCTCGCACCACCTGCGAGCAACCCCGCCATCGCCCGATGGGTCGTCCCCTACCGCACTGCCGCCCGCCACGATCACGACGTCGTCGAACGCAACGACGGCATCCGGGTCACGTCACGGCAACGAACGGCGCTCGACCTCGCCCGCTGGCTCGGACCCGACGATCTCCTCTCGGTGATCGAGCAGGCGGCTCACGACGGACGACTCGCCGACGACGACTTCCTGGAGGTGGCGGCGGACTGGCTGTCGCCCCGACGCCCATGGGCCAGAGCGTTCCTCCAAGCACTCGACCGTCGATTGCCGGGCGGGCCGGCCGAGTCGCATCCCGAGGTCCGCGTCGCCGATGCGTTGTCCAGCGCCGGGGTGATCGGCCTGGTTCGCCAACATCGAATCGATCTACCTGGCCACGGCGAGATCCGGTTCGATCTCGCCATTCCCGGCCTGCGGTGGGCAATCGAGGTCGACCTTCATCCTCGCCATCGCGAGACGATGGGAATCGCCGCGGATGCCCGTCGCGATCGCGCCGCCGGCACCGTCGGGTGGACCACCACGCGCATCACCAAGTCCCAGTACGACGAACGGTTCAACGAGACGATCGCCGAGGTCGCCTCGTTCCACGCAGATCTCTGCCGCCGCCTCGCCGGATGACGCCCAACCCGACCCACTGGTGAGCCAACCGACCGCATACGGCGGCTTCGCTCATCGCAGTGCGGTCAGCCTGCTGGGCGTCTGTTCGGCGCGGTCGCGGCGGTGTACCAGGCGAGCACGAGCAGTACAGCCGCGAGGACGGTTGCGCCGTCTGCGAGGAGGTGGAACCCGAACGATGCCTTCACGAACCCCGAGCTGAGCGCAGCCGTGGCTCCGCACAGGCTCAATGTGAGATCACCGGTCCCCTGCACCTCGACGCGTGACGCCTCCGGAACCGACGCCGTCAGGATCGTCGTGCCCCCGATGAGACCGAAGCTCCACCCGAGCCCGAGGAAGAACAGCCCGACGAACATCAGCACCGGCACGTACCCCGCGAGCACGGTGGTGATCGTTCCCGCCCCGAGGATGATCGCACCGACCTGGATCGCACGGACCGGGCCGCGGTGGTCGACGAACCGCCCGACGAACGGAGCCAGCCCGTACATGCCCACGATGTGCACCGCGATCACGAACGCCGACAGGTCGGCCTGGCCGTGGTCCTTCATGTGCGGAGGGGTCATCGTCATCACCCCAACCATCGCCGCCTGCGAGATGGCCATTGCAGCGATGCCGAGACGTGCCCCCGGCGACGCCCAGATCACCGCGGCCGACGATCGTACGACGCGAGTGAGTTTGGTTCGCTCGGCGTGTGGATCGATTCCGCCGATCACCTCGAGCGGATCTGGACGCAGCCGAACCCACACGACCGTCGCCGCCACGACGAAGAACACCGCCGCAAAGAGGAACGGACCAACGAGCGGATCGAGCCCGATACCTTCCGCCACTGCTTTCTCGAACGGGGTGAGCAGCGGACCGAGTGCCGCGCCGAGCGTGCCCACCCACACGATGGCGGCGATCGATGCACCCTGCTTGTCGGGTTCAGCGAGGTCGGCGGCCACATATCGCTGCTGCAGCGTGGCCGCCTGGCCCGCACCGAACGCCACCATTCCCAACAGAAAGAGCGGGAACCACCGCAACTGTCCGCCGGTGGCTGCAACGGAAGCGCCGAGCGCACCGATCGCCAGCACCCGCCAGAGCCCGATTCGACGGCCACGCCGCCGCATGAACGCTGCGAGCGGGATGGCTGTGAACGCAGCGCCGACCGTGAACGAGGCACTGCCCATCCCCGCAAGACGGTCGGAGCCGAGCAGGTCGCTCGCCAGGAGCGACACGACGGCCACCATTCCGGCCACCGCCGCTTGGCCCGGAACCTGGGCGAACCGCAGCGAGCGCAGCGTGCGCTGCTGGAGTGCTTGCCGGTCGACGCCGGTATCAGCCAGTGCGTCGACCACGCCCGCAGTCTGTCACTTCCACCGATGAGCCAACCGACCGCATACGGCGGTTTCGCTCATCGCAACCAGCCAGCCCGCCTCACCGATGAGCCAACCGACCGCATACGGCGGTTTCGCTCATCGCAACGCACGGGACCGGGTGGGTCAGAGCACGTCGCGAAGGAAGCGGCCGGTGTGGCTGGCTTCGAGGCCGGCGATGTGTTCGGGCGGGCCTTCGCCGACAATCATGCCGCCGCCAGTGCCACCGTTCGGGCCGAGATCGATCACCCAGTCGGCGGTCTTGATCACGTCGAGGCTGTGCTCGATCACCAGCACGGTGTTGCCCTGGTCGACCAGGCGCTGGAGCACGGTGAGCAGACGCCGGACGTCGTCGAAGTGCAACCCGGTCGTCGGCTCGTCGAGCAGGTAGATCGTGTGGCCGGTGGACCGCTTGGCGAGCTCGGCCGACAGCTTGACGCGCTGCGCTTCACCGCCCGACAGCGTCGGCGCCGACTGGCCCAGGCGCACGTAGCCGAGTCCGACGTCGACGAGCGTCTGCATGTACCGGGCGATTCCCGGCTGGTTGGCGAAGAAGTCGACCGCCTCGGCGACCGGCATGTCGAGCACCTCGGCGATGTTCTTGCCCTTGAACTCGATGTCGAGCGTGTCGCGGTTGTACCGGGCGCCATGGCACACCTCGCACGGCACGTACACATCGGGCAGGAAGTGCATCTCGATCTTGAGCGTGCCGTCGCCGGAACAGGCCTCGCAACGCCCGCCCTTGACGTTGAACGAGAAACCGTCCCGGCATGTAGCCGCGGACCTTGGCCTCGTTGGTCGACGCGAACAGCTTGCGGACGTTGTCGAACACACCGGTGTACGTCGCCGGGTTCGAACGCGGCGTACGACCGATCGGCGACTGGTCCATGTCGATCACCTTGTCGAGGTACTCGATGCCGGTGATCCGCTTGTGCTTGCCCGCCGACATCTTCGACTTGTAGATGCGCTGCATCAGCACCGGCAGCAGGATGTCGCGCACCAGCGTCGACTTGCCCGAACCCGACACACCGGTGACCGCGACGAAGTTGCCGAGCGGGATGTCGACGTCGATGTTCTGCAGGTTGTGCTCGCGGGCGCCCTCGATGCGCAGCGATTCGAGGCCCTGGGGCCGCCGCTGCTCGGGCACCGGGATCGACTTGCGGCCCGACAGGTACTGCCCGGTGACCGACTCCTTGACCTTGAGGATGCCGGGCACTTTGCCGGAGTAGACGACCTCGCCCCCGTGCTCGCCAGCACCTGGGCCGATGTCGACGATCCAGTCGCTCTCGCGGATCGTCTCCTCGTCGTGCTCGACGACGATCACCGTGTTGCCGAGGTCGCGCAGCCGCGTGAGCGTGTCGATCAGCCGTCGGTTGTCGCGCTGGTGCAACCCGATCGAGGGTTCGTCGAGCACATACAGCGTGCCGACGAGGCCTGAGCCGATCTGCGACGCGAGCCGGATGCGCTGCGCCTCACCGCCGGCCAACGTGCCTGCCGCCCGCGACAGCGTGAGATAGTCGAGGCCGACATCGAGCAGGAACCCGAGGCGAGCATTGATCTCCTTGGTGACGCGCTCGGCGATCATCCGGTCGCGCTCGGAGAGTTCGAGCGCGGCGAGGAACTTCGCCGACTCGCCGATCGACATGTCGGACACTTCGGAGATGTGCTTGCCCTCGATGGTGACCGCCAACGTCGATGGCTTGAGCCGGGCGCCGTCGCAGGTGCTGCAGGGCACCAGACGCATGTAGCCCTCGTACTGATCGCGCGCCCACTCGCTGTCGCTGCCCTCGTGGCGCCGCTTGATCCACGGGATCACGCCCTCGTACTCGGTGGAGTACGACCGCGACCGTCCATAGCGGTTCTTGTACTTGACGGTCATCTTGCCCTTCACCCCGTGCAGCACGACCTTTTGCTGCTTGGCGGTGAGCTTCTCCCACGACGCGTTCATGTCGATGTCGTGCACCTCGGCGACCGACTCGAGCATCCGAGTGAAGTACTGCGTGTTGGCGCTGCGCCACGGAGCGATCGCACCGTCGAGCAGCGACAGCTCGGGGTCGGGGATGATCAGTTCCGGGTCGACCTCGAACGTGGTGCCCAATCCGTCGCAGGCAGCGCACGCGCCGTACGGCGAGTTGAACGAGAAGTTGCGCGGCGCCGGTTCGTCGTAGCTCGTGCCGCACACCGGGCATGCCAGGTGCTGGCTGAACGTGAGCGTCTCGGCGGGGCCTTCGCCCTCTCGTGGAACCACCTCGATCTCGGCGACGCCGTCGGCGAGGCCGAGCGCCTGTTCGAGCGATTCGGTCAGGCGCCGCTCGATGCCTTCCTTCAGCACCAGGCGGTCGACGACGATCTCGATCTTGTGGTTCTCGTACTTCGCGAGCCGCTCGTCGCGCTTGAGGAACTCGTCGATGTCGACGGTCTCGCCGTCGATGCGGGCCCGGACGTAGCCCTGTCCGGACATGTCCGCCAGCAGCGTGTCGTACTCGCCCTTGCGGCCGCGCACCACCGGAGCGAGCACCTGGAACCGGATGCCGTCGTCCATGTCGAGGATGCGGTCGACGATCTGCTGTGGCGTCTGACGTTGCAGCCGCGTGCCGTCGTTGGGACAGTGCTGGATGCCGATGCGCGCATAGAGCAGGCGCAGGTAGTCGTAGACCTCGGTGATCGTGCCGACGGTGGAACGCGGGTTGCGGCTCGCCGACTTCTGGTCGATCGAGATCGCGGGCGACAGCCCTTCGATCACGTCGACGTCGGGCTTGTCCATCTGCCCGAGGAATTGACGGGCATACGAGCTGAGCGACTCGACGTAGCGACGCTGACCTTCGGCGTAGATCGTGTCGAACGCGAGGCTCGACTTTCCGGAGCCCGACAGGCCGGTGAACACGATCAGCTTGTCGCGCGGCAGCTCGACGTTGACGTTCTTGAGATTGTGCTCACGAGCACCGCGGACGATGATCTGAGCCTCGTCGGACTTCGACTTCGTGGAGCGCTGACGGGTGGTGGTGGCGGCCATCAGCGCACGATCCTACCGCCGAACATGTGTTCCACAAGACCGTGGTCAGCGTTGTCGCCGCACGCGGTCGCTGCGGCGCAACGACGGTCGGCGTCGGGCATGGGGGAACTCCTCGGAGAACCTCGCCTCGGCGATGTCGGTGCCCACGAGCACGAGCTCGCCGGTGGCCGGCAGCGCAACGTGCGGGTCGGGATTGCCCTCGAGGACACCGTCACGCTCGACCGCGACGACGTTGCACGCGGTGCGACGGTGCACGTGCGCAGCCGCCAGCGTGGTTCCCGCAAGCTCCTTCGGGATCGGGGTGCGGAACACATTCAGCCCTTGCGCCACCAGCACCGTCTCGTCGCCCCGCAGATGGTTCCAGATCGCTGCCGAGCCGGTGCCGGCATACGACAGCACAGCGTCCGCGCCCGCCCGATAGAGCGTCGACACGTTCCGGTCGAGCTTGGACCGTGACACGATCCGAGCGTCCGGCCGCAGCCCTCGGCAATATCGGGTGAGATAGACGTTGACGTTGTCGTCGTGGGTGGTGATCAGAATCGCGGCGGCCTCGTCGATACCCGCCGCCTCGAGCACCGAGCGGTCTGCGGCGTCACCGATCACGTACGTTGCGCCGTCACGCTGACGCTCGGGCAGCTGCTCGACGACGACGAACTCGATTCCTTCGGCTGCAAACGCAGCGCCGACCGCCCGGCCCACGCGTCCGCCGCCGATGATGACGGCGCGATTTGGCGCGGTCGAATTCGACGAGTAGCAGGCGTCGTACGCCGCGAGCTGGTCGGCGGTGCCGGCGAGGATCAGCATCGACGAGTCGGTGAGCACCGTCTCGGCTGTCGCGATCGAGAAGTCGCCACGCCGCCAGACACCGATGATGCTCACGCCGAGCCGTTTGCGCAGTTGCGCCTCGGCCAGCGTCTTGCCCAGTAGATCCGTCCCCATCGGGCTGGCCTCGGCGATCTGTAGGCCAGCGAACTCGCCGATGACGTGGCTGTTCCCGGACAGCCCGAACGTGCGCGCCGCCATCGCCGAACCCAGGATCTCGCCGAGCTGCACGATGTGGTCGGCACCCGCTATCTCGAGGATGTCGACCGAGGCAGGCGAGTTGGCGCTGGCGACGATCTCGACGTTCGGCGCGATCTCGCGCACCGTGAACGCGATGTTCGTGTTGAGCTGATCGGACTGCGTGGCGATCACCAGCGCGGCCTGGTCGACGCGTGCATTGCGGTAGGTGGCAGGGTCATCGAGCGCACCGACCATCACGTTGCGACCCTCGTCGTGGATCAGACCAGCCTCGGCGACGTCGTCGACGATCAACACGTAGGGCACCTCGGCCTGGTCGGCTCGCTCGATGATCGCAGCTTCCACCGGGCCGAGCTGTGTGAGCAGCAGGTGTCCCGATGTCGTCTCCGGCAACACACGCGGCGCCCGTCGACGCTCGCGCTCGGTCATCCAGGGCATGAAGACGAACTGGATGAACACGAACGGCAACATCACGAGCAGGAACGTCGACCCGGCCAGCAGCACGACCACCGAGAAGATGCGACCGGCGTCGGACTCGAAGGTGATGTCGCCGAACCCCAACGTGGTCATCGTGGTCAGGGTCCAGTACACGCTCGTCGGCCACGAGTACTCCCGGTCCTCGTACTCCATCAACGTGTGGAAGACCGTGCTGAACACCGCGACCATGACCACGAACACCGCAGCGAGCACGATGAAGGTCTTCTGACGCCGACGCCGCTCGGCCTGCTCGGCCGCGCGTTGGGCCCGCTCGTAGTGCTGCAGCGATCGCCCGCGGTCGTCCGGTTCGCCGACCCGTACACGCTGGGAGATCTGGGCGATCGTGGCTCCGAGCGATTTCAGCATGCGCAGCTCACCGGCACCGATGATGTCACAGCGGCCTCGTCACAGCGTCCCCCACCTGGCGCTTCGGCTCTGGCACAGTCGTGCCGTGCCAGCTGACGTGCGCACGATCTTCCCGACGGCGATCACCGTCGCCCGCGCGCTCGTGGCTGCGCGTTGGCTGGTCCTGCTCTGGATGGTCGGCGTGGTGGTCGTGTCGTCCGACCGCGACGCCATCGAGCATCCGCTCGTCACGTGGATGTGCGTTGCCGCCGTCGCCGCCGCCGCTGCGTGGACCACGTGGGCGGTCCGCACAGAACCCGTTCGACTCTTTGCGACGTCGTTCCTCGTGGTCGAGGCAATGCTCGCGCTCGGCCTGAGCGTCGTCGACGGATGGGTCTTCGCACCCGGTCATGTCTTCGAGGTCTCCCAGAGTCTTGCCACGCAGTATCCGTTGATCGCCGTCGTCTCGATCGGGCTCGCCCGCGGGCCGATCGTCGCTGGAACGTTCGGCCTCCTGATGGGGCCGGCCGAGTGGGCCGGTGCAGTCCTGAACGAATTCGACGAGTGGGGCGCCCGCCACGTCGTGTCGTTGGTCGCCACCTCGTTGTTCTACGCCGCGGCCGGTGCCGTCTTCGGTTGGCAAGCGCAGCTGCTGCGACAGGCCGAGGCCGACATCGCCGACCGTCGGGCTCGAGACGACGTGGCCCGGGTGCTGCACGACACGGTGCTCCAGACGCTGGCGCTCGTCGAACGTCGCACCGCCGACAACGATCCCGACCTGGCGCGGACTGCGCGTGAAGCCGACCGCGAGCTGCGTCGATTCCTGTTCGGGAGCGCCACCCGCGTCGACGACACACTCGAACAGCGCGTCCGAGCGGCGGTCGAACGCGCTGCGCGCCATCACGACCCGGCCGCCAGCGTGCCGATCAGCGTGAGCGTGATCGACACCGCTCCCCCACCCCCCGAAGCCATCGCCGAGGCGGTGGCGGCAGCAGTCGGCGAGGCCGTGGCGAACGCGCTCGAGCACGCAGCGCCGAACCACATCGTCGTCTTCGTCGAGACCGACGACGACGGCGATGTGTTCGCCTCGGTGCGCGACGACGGGACCGGCTTCGACACCGGCGAGCCACGCGTGGGGCACGGCGTCGATGAGTCGATCGTCGCTCGGATGCGCGACGTCGGTGGTCGGGCCGAGGTGGTCAGCACGCCGGGAGCAGGGACCGAGGTGCGAGTGTGGTCGACATGAGCGACGACCAGATCCGGGTGGTGTTGGCCGACGATCATGAACTGATGCGATCGGGGCTGCGGGGCGAACTCGGCGACCGATTCGACGTGGTCGGCGAGGCCGACGACGCAGAGGGTGCGATCGACGTGATCACGGCGCGACGACCCGATCTGGTGGTCTCCGATCTGCATATGCCGCGCGGTGGCGGATTGGCGGTCGTGCAGGCGTGCGCGACGATCTGCCCGATCGTGATCCTCACGGTCAGCGAAGCCGAGAGCGACCTCCTCGATGCCGTCGCCGCCGGGGCGGCCGGGTATCTCGTCAAGAGCGCCCCGATCGACGAGATCAGATCGTCCCTGGTGGCCGCCGCGGCGGGCGAGCCGGTCTTCTCGCCGTCGCTCGCCGCGCTCGTGCTCGGCGAGTTCCGGCGCCTCGCGAAGGCCGCCGACACGAACCCGCTCTCCGAACGTGAACGCCAGGTCCTGCAGTTGGTCGCCCGCGGGCACACCTACAAGGAGATCGGCGTCGAGCTCGAGATCTCGCCCAAGACCGTCGAGAACCACGTCCGCAACATCCTCGGCAAGCTCCACCTCTCACGCCGCAGCGACCTCGTTCGCTACGCCGTCGAGCACGGCCTCGACTGAACCGTCCTGCGACCCTGCCATCGGTCCTGCGATGAGCGAGACGACCGTATCCGGCGGTTTGGCTCATCGGTGACCCTGCCATCGGTCCTGCGATGAGCGAGACGACCGTATACGGCGGTTTGGCTCATCGGTGACCCTGCCATCGGTCCTGCGATGAGCGAAGACGACCGTATACGGCGGTTTGGCTCATCGGTGACCCTGCCATCGGTCCTGCGATGAGCGAAGCGACCGTATACGGCGGTTTGGCTCATCGGTGACGGCGAGGACCGGCCCGCGATGCGCGAATCCCCCACGGCCGGCTGGGGGATTCACCCGATGGCGCCGATCCGCGGCGACGTTCACGATCGGAGGCATGGACACCACCCCGTTCCCACCCCCGAGCTCGCCGTGGCCCGCACCCGCGGGATCGACCTCACCTGAACCGGAACACCGCCTGCCACGTCTCTCGGCCGCGGGGTGGTTGGCGGCGACCGGAGCATCGCTGCTGTTGGTTGCGTCGATCATCGTCGTCGCCGGAAACTGGGAATCGATCGACCCAGTGGTCCGCTTCTCCGGACTGGTGGCGGCGCTGTTCGGCGTGTACTTCGCGGCAGAGGCCGGTCGGCGGCGGTTCCCGACGACCTCCACGGCGCTGGCGACCCTCGCCGCGTGCCTGACCGCCCCGGTCGGAGTCGCCGCCGCGGCAACGCTCGGTGAGCCCTGGTCGGTGTGCACGTTGGTGGGCGGAGTCGCTGCACTCGCTGCTACCGAGGTGCAGTCGCGGCGTTGGAACGTCGCCCCGCTGAAGGCGGCCACGGTCGTCGCCTTCGGGTTGGCAGCGGTCGGGGCCTCGGCGTTGACCGCAATCCCGGTGTCGATCATCGGCGCCGTCGGCGCCGTCGCCGGATTGCTGCTCGGTTCGACCCGTCGGACCTTGACGCTCGCCGTCGCGGTCGGCGCCATGCCCCTCCTCGTCGCGCTCGCCGATGCGGGCATCGGAGCCGGGACGCTCGCCCGGATGGGCGCGACGGGCCACGCGCTCGTGTGGTCGGCGCCGCTGTCGTGCACGATCGCCGCCGCCGTGATCGCCGTGATCGCTCAGCGTGCTCGGAACGCGCCACTCGCCGTCGTCAGCATGGCCGTGCTCGGCTCCGGCGTGCTCACCTCGTTGATCAGCGGCGACGTCGATGGGGTCGTCTGGTTCTGTGTTCCAGCGATCGTCCTGCTCGCCACCGAATCCGTTGCAGCGACCCGGGTCGACTCGATCTGGCGTCAACTCGCTCGCACGGCGACCGTGCCGATCGGCGTGGGACTGGCGACCGCTGCACTGATCTCGCCACTGGTGACGTTGGTCGCCCGATGGGATGCTCCGGCCGACGTGGTCGCCGAGGATCATTGGTACATCCCACTCGCACTGTGGAGCGCAGCGCTGATCGCGTGCACCGCCGGCAGCGCTCGGCGCAAGGGCGGCAGCTGGCTGTCGGCCGCGCCCCTCGCCGCAACCGTTGCATCGATGTCGACACTGGCGATGGCGGGCGCGCCGATGTGGGGTGTCGCTGTCGGCGCCCTGTTCGGATGGATCGTGATCAGCGCGGTGACGCCCTGGTCGTCGTGGGACATCACGACGTCCACGCTTGCGGCATGGGTACTTCTTGCCTCGTTCGTCGACGAGAGCCAGCCGGTCTTCTGGTCGATAGCACTGGCCATCACCGGAGCCATCACGGTCGTGAGTTGTTCGGTCGTCAGCCGCCGAGACGCTGGCTTTCGCACGATCACAGCTGCCGCACTCGCTGCGCTCGGCACGGGCCTGGTCGTCGACGAGATCACAGCAGTCGCCGAGGCGGCTCCGTACGAGGTCGGCGTGCTGGTGTTCGTCGGCCTGATCGGCCTCGGGGTGGCCATTCGTCCCGAGCGCTCGACGTGGCCCCTGGCGGTCGCCGGGTACTTCACACTGACCGTGATCACCGATGATCCGGATGGATCGATCGGTTGGTTCGCCGTCGCGACCACGGCGGCGTACGCCGCAGCAGTGGCCGGCTCGTCGCGTTCGCTGACCGGCGTCAGGGCTCACATTGCTGCGAGCATCGCAACGGCGGCCGGCGGGCTCGCGCTCACCGCCGCAAGCGTCGACACCGGGACCAGCGTGGTCGCCGCGAGCCTCATCGGGATCGGCCTCAGCGGGCTGGCGACCCTCGACCGGCGCCTGGTCGTCGGCCAGACCGCCGGCGTGACCGCCTCGATGATCGCGGTCGTCATGAGCGTCGCTGCGAGTCCCGTCTTCACGTCGATCGCGCTGATCGTTCTCGGAGCGCAGCTGATCGCCGCCGGGATCACGACCAACACGTGGTTGTTGCGTTCGGCCGGCGCGGCGCTGGCGGTCGGTTCGACCCTCAGCCTGTGGTGGACGACCGGCACCAACCAGTGGGTGATCGATGCGATCGCGCCGCACGGCGCCGACGGAAGTGACGTGGCGATCACAGCGGTCGTCGCCGCCCTGCTGATCGGCGGTTGGCTGCTGCGTCGCACGTTCACGGTCTCGACGTGGCTCGCCTACTCCCCTGGCCTCGGTATGGCCGGCACGTGGTTGATCGCCACGCAGCTCGAAGCCGGAACCGACTGGGCGACGTTCGGAGCGCTGGCCATGGGAACGATCGCCCTGGCGGTCGGTGGCATTCGCAGGCTCGGTGCCCCACTCGTGCTCGGCACGCTGATGGTGGTCGGCACCATCCTGGTCTCGGCCGGCGAACGTCTCGCGGCAGCACCCACGTGGGCGTGGATCGCTCTCGGCGGCATCGGCTTGCTCGTGATCGCAGCGCTCATCGAGCGTTCGGAGCGGCCGCTGCTCCCCCTGGGCCGCCGAGGCGAGCAGCAGCAGTCGTTGCTCGAACAGTTCTGCGAGGAGTTCGAGTGACCCGATTGGCGGAATGGGTTACTGAGCGTCGCGCAGCTCGCGCCGGAGATCGTTGATCTCGTCGCGGAGCTTGGCGGCGTACTCGAACTTGAGCTCGGCCGACGCCTCGTGCATCTCCTCTTCCAACGTCTGGATGAGGCGAGCGAGCTCTTGCTGCGGCAGCGACTTGAGGTCTCGCTGGACCTTGTCGCGCTCGCGCTGGCGGCGGCGGTCCTTGCCGGGAATCGGCGACGAATCGTCGGGGCGCAGCAGCGACAAGATGTCGCCGACGGCCTTGCGGATCGTCTGCGGATTGATGCCGTGCTCGAGGTTGTACGCGATCTGCACCTTTCGGCGGCGCTGCGTCTCGTCGATCGCCGCCTGCATCGATCGGGTGATCGTGTCGGCGTACATCACGACCTGGCCGTCGACGTTGCGGGCGGCGCGTCCCATCGTCTGGATGAGCGACGTCTCCGAGCGGAGGAAGCCCTCCTTGTCGGCGTCGAGGATGCACACCAACGACACCTCGGGCAGGTCGAGGCCCTCACGCAGCAGGTTGATGCCGACCAGCACGTCGAAGTCGCCGAGGCGCAGGCCGCGCAGGATCTCGATGCGTTGGATCGTGTCGATGTTCGAGTGCAGGTACCGCACCCGCAGGCCCTGTTCGAGCAGGTAGTCGGTGAGGTCCTCGGCCATCTTCTTGGTGAGCGTGGTCACCAGCACCCGGTCGCCGCGGGCGATGCGGTCGTTGACCATCTCCATCAGGTCGTCGATCTGGCCCTTGGTGGGCTTGATGATCGCCTCGGGGTCGACCAGACCGGTCGGGCGCACGATCTGCTCGACGATGTTGTCGCCGGACACCCGCAGCTCGTAGTCGCTCGGCGTGGCCGACAGGAACACACACTGGTTGACCCGTTCGAGCACCTCTTCGAACGTGAGCGGGCGGTTGTCGCGCGCCGACGGCAGGCGGAAGCCGTGCTCGACGAGCATGTCCTTGCGGCTGCGGTCGCCGGCGTACTGACCGTGCAACTGCGGTACGGCAACGTGGCTCTCGTCGATCACGAGCAGGTAGTCGTCGGGAAAGTAGTCGAGCAGGGTGAACGGCGGCTGGCCGGGAACGCGACCGTCCATGTGCATCGAGTAGTTCTCGATGCCGTTGCAGTACCCGACCTCGCTCATCATCTCGAGGTCGTACTGCGTGCGCATCCGCAGACGCTGTGCTTCGAGCAGCTTGTCGTTCTCCTCGAAGAACTTCAGGCGCTGCTGGAGTTCCTCCTCGATACCGACCATTGCGGTGCGCAGGCGTTCGGGGCCGGTGACGTAGTGCGTGGCGGGGAACACGTGGGCTCGCTGCAGTTCGCTCAGCTGCTCGCCGGTCAGCGGGTCGATCGTGGTGATGCGGTCGACGGTGTCACCGAACATCTCGATGCGCAGCACCGATTCCTCGTACGCCGGATGCACCTCGATCGTGTCGCCGCGGACGCGGAAGTTGCCCCGGCCGAGCGTCATGTCGTTGCGGCCGTACTGCATGTCGACCAACCGGCGCAGGATGTTGCGCATGTCGTAGTCGACGCCGACCGAGAGGTCGAGGAGGTTGCCCCGGTACTCGTCGGGATTGCCCATGCCGTAGATGCACGACACCGAGGCAACGACGATCACGTCTCGGCGGGTGAGCAGCGCGGCCGTGGCCGAGTGCCGCAGCCGGTCGATCTCGTCGTTGATCGAGGAGTCCTTCTCGATGTAGGTGTCGCTCGACGGGATGTACGCCTCGGGCTGGTAGTAGTCGTAGTAACTGACGAAGTACTCGACCCGGTTGTCGGGGAAGAACTCGCGCATCTCCTGGGCGAGCTGCGCGGCGAGCGACTTGTTCGGGCGCGAGGATCAGCGTGGGGCGCTGGGTCTGCTCGATCGTCCAGGCAATGGTGGCCGACTTGCCCGAGCCGGTGATACCGAGCAGCGTCTGGAAGCGTTCGCCGGCGTCGATGCCCTTGGTGAGCGCAGCGATGGCTTCCGGTTGGTCGCCCGCTGGCTCGAAGTCGGACACGACACGGAACTTGGCGTCTGCGAGCGCCGCATAGTTGCTGGCGGGCGCTGCGTGCAACAGCGCTTCGTCCGGCGCAAGCACCTCGGATGTCGCGGGCGTGGCGGTGTCAGGCGTGGCGGTGTCAGCCATCCGGGCAGCCTACCGCGGGAACACATGTTCGCTGACGCCCCTCCACCCCTCCACCCTCCGACGACTCCACCCCTCCACCCCTCCACCACTCCAACGATGAGCGAAACCGCCGTATGCGGTCGCTTCGCTCATCGCAGGCCAGTTCAACCACGTTGCGATGAGCGAAACCGCCGTATGCGGTCGGTTGGCTCATCGCAGAGGGGATCGGGTGGGGTCGCGGCGGGTCGTACAGTGGAGCGGTGGATGCGGACGCGCTGATCGCCGACCTGGATGCGGATCAACGCGCCGCCGTGACGACCGAATCGCGTCTCGTCGCGGTGATCGCCGGCGCCGGATCGGGCAAGACGCGAGTGCTCACCCGGCGCATCGCCCACCGGATCGCCATCGAGACCGCCGACCCGCGCCACACACTCGCGCTCACGTTCACCCGCGAGGCGGCCGGCGAGATGCGCAAGCGGCTGATGCGCCTCGGCATCCGCGAGCACGTCGAGGCGGGCACGTTCCACTCGGTGATGCTCGGCGTGCTCAAGCAACATTGGATCGACACCGAACGCCGCCCTCTGACGGTGGTCAACGACCGTCGCCGCCTCGTCGGCGACACCATCGATGCCGGCGACCGTCGCAGCCTCGCCGCGTACGTCGCCGAGATCGACTGGGCCTCGGCACGCGGCATCGACGCCAAGAGCTACGCATCGGCTGCGCGCCGCGAGCAGCGACATCCCGCTCCCGGCATCGATCGATGCGCTGGTGTCTACGCCGACTTCGAGACACTGAAGCGGCGCCGCGGCGTCATCGACTTCGACGACGTGCTCGCCCACACCATCCGCGACCTGCGGCGCGACGACGGCTTCGGCGACGCGGTGCGGTGGCGATTCCGTCACCTGCTCGTCGACGAGGCGCAGGACCTCAACCCGTTGCAGCACGCGCTCGTCGACCTCCTGCGGTCCGGTCGTGACGATCTGTTCCTCGTCGGCGACCCATCGCAGGCGATCTACGGGTTCAACGGCGCCGACCCCAGCCTGCTCGTCGATGTCGAGACCCGCTTTCCCGGCATCGAAGTGGTCCGCCTGCCCGTCAACCATCGATGTACGCCGCAGATCGTGGCTGCCGGGGTCCACGTTCTGGCCGCGACCGACCAACCGAGTCCGCTCGTGTCGAATCGGGCCGACGGCGCAATGGTGGAACACCTGGCGACCGACGACGAGACCGACGAGGCGCGTCACATCGTCTCGTTCGTCGTGCGGTGCGACCCGAACCTGGTCCGCAGCGGCGAGATCGCCGTGCTGGCGCGCACGAATGCGCAACTCGGCCCGATCGCCGACGCGCTCGAACGGGCCGGGCTCCCGGTACGTCGCCACGCAACCGCCAGCGGTACGCCGTTGCAGGCCGCGGTCCGCCAGGCCGCCGCGCTGGGGTCGGCGTCGCAGCTACGCGGTTGGGCTCATGACATCCTCGATGCTCCACCCGCACCGCAGTCGCTCCGACACCGCAGCCCTGATCCGAGCACCGGCGGCGGTGCTTCGATGGACAACGGCGATGATCCCGAACGTCGTGTGGCCGCGGCGGTGCTCGAGTTCCTGCGCGAACAGCCCCTGGCCGACGGCGCCACGTTCCGCGCATGGGTTGCCACCACCAACCCGTTCGACGATGCGTCGACCGAGGGAGTCGATCTGCTCACGTTCCACGCCGCGAAGGGCCGCGAGTGGCACACGGTCGTGGTCACCGGCGTCGAGAGCAGTCTCGTGCCGCACAAGTCGGCCAGCACGATCGCAGGACGCGCCGAGGAGGGGCGGCTGTTGTACGTCGCGTTCACCCGGGCCACCGATCGGCTGCTGGTCACCCACGCCTCCCGTCGCGGCGGCTACGCCCGCACGATCAGCCCGTTTCTCGCCGACCTCGACCTCACCGAGCCGACACCTGCTCCCCCACCGCAGCGGGCGCGAGCCAGAGTCGACCCGGTGATCGGTGCGCTTCGCAGCTGGCGCGACGAGGCGGCACGGCGGGCGGACATTCTGCCTGCTCAGCTGTGTAGCGATCGCGACCTCACATCGATCGCCCGCGAACGTCCGACCAACGCCGAGGAACTCGCTGCGATCACCTCGTTCGGCCACATCACCGCCGAGCGACTCGCGCCGCAGATCCTCGACGTCGTGCGCTCGGCCGAACGTACCGACAGCGAGGATGAGGCGGTCAGTCGGCCAGGTCGACGATGACGGGGGCGTGATCGCTCGGCTGTTTGCCCTTCCGAGCGTTCCGATCGACCACACACCATTCGGCACGCTGCGCCACCGACGCCGAGCACATCAACAGGTCGATCCGCATGCCGCGACCTTGGTGGAAGTCGCCCGCGCGGTAGTCCCACCACGAGTACACGCGATCGTCGGCGTGCTGTTGACGGAAGACATCGACGAGTCCCCACGTTTCCAGGGCGGCCAGACGGTCGCGTTCGGGTTGGCTGACGTGCGTCGCGCCGACGAGCTTGGCCGGGTTGTGCACGTCGCGATCGTCGGGAGCGATGTTGTAGTCGCCACCCACGATCACCTCGCGTGACGGGTCGGTGTCGGCGTCGAGGTGGGCGACGAGACGGTCGAGCCACGACAACTTGTAGGTGTAGTGGTCGTCGTCGAGCGAGCGACCGTTGGGGACGTACACGCTGCTGACGCGCACGCCACCGCACGTGGCCGTGATGATGCGGGCATCAGGATCGGGCTCGATGCCGCCGGCGAAGTTGGTCACGACGTCGTCGAGGCCGACCTTCGACAGGATCGCCACACCGTTCCACTGGCCCTGGCCATAGTGGGCGCTGTCGTAGCCGAGAGCGCTGAATGCAAGCGCCGGAAATGCGTCGTCGGCGAGCTTGGTCTCCTGCAGGAGGAGTACGTCGGGCTGGACCTCGGCGACCCACTCTTCGACGCGTTCCTGGCGGGCGCGCAGCGAGTTGATGTTCCAGGTGACGACCCGCATGTCAGTTGCCCTGTTGCGACCTTGTCGTCGCCTGCTTTGGTGCACTCTTCTTCGCAGGGGCCTTCGTCGCAGGAGCCTTCTTCGCAGGAGCCTTCTTCGCCGGGAGCCTTCTTCGCAGGAGCCTTCTTCGCAGGGGCCTTCTTCGCCGGAGCCTTCTTCGCGGGAGCCTTCTTCGCCGGAGCCTTCTTCGCAGGAGCCTTCTTCGCGGGAGCCTTCTTCGCAGGAGCCTTCTTCGCGGGAGCCTTCTTCGCGGGAGCCTTCTTCGCAGGAGCCTTCTTCGCCGGGGCCTTCTTCGCCGGAGCCTTCTTCGCAGGAGCCTTCTTCGCCGGAGCCTGCTCCGGCACCTCGTCCGTCGACACGGTCGTCGCCGGAGCCTTCTTCGCCGGACGTTTGCGGCGCGTTGGCTTGTGCGAGGCGTCCTCCGTCTTCGTCGTGCGTTCGGCGGCGGCTTCGGCGGCCTGGTCGGCCTTGACCTCCGCAATCGCCGCGTCCGCCATGTCGGGCACGGCGCAGTCGATGCTTCGACGCAGGGGTGCGAAACTCACGACGACCAGCGTGACCGACTCGCCGAGCTTCATCACCTTGCGAGCGCTCGTCGGTGCGGGCTTCGCCATCAGGCGCAGCGGCACGTAGCCGCGAACTCCGTTCTCGCCGATCGAGATGTAGGCGCCGTGCGACGAGTACGACTCGACGGTGCCATTGACGCTGGTCCCCACCGGATGATGCTCGACGAACTCGAGGAACGGCATCAGCTCGTTGACGACGTCGCCGGCCCGTGGCGCACGATCACGCCGTGCAGCGTTCGTCTCCGGAGCCGACTCGGTGGGCGGTGTCTCGGCTTGTTCGCCACGCTGGCGACGTGGCGGCGGAGACTTGGGGACCGGCATCGGTTCCATCGCCGCAGGACTCGCCTTGCGGCCGCTGCGCGCGGAGTCGCCGTCCTGCTTGGCGCCGTCCTTCTTGGCGCCGCGCCGCGATCCGCCGCGCGACGATCCTGTCGCCTTCCGACTCACTGGGCCGCGAACGGGAACCCGATCGACGAACACCCAGCCGACGTGCGGCACCGGCTTGCCACCGATCAGTCGACCTTCGTCGAAGAGCCACTCGTAGTCGCCGTGGAACTCCTGGAACGAGTCGTTCGACAGGATCGCGGCGTTCGACTTCTGTGCGATCGCGAGCACGAACGCATCGCCGCGGCCGACCGCGCCGGCGGGGGGTGCGACGAGTTCGTTGTTCGAGATGCCCTCCTCGAACTCCTTCGCCTCGGACTTGGCGATCCGATGACCGAACGTAGCGTCGACGACCACGGTGATCGACGTGCTCGGATACTCCTCCATGAACGCCATCACCGCCTCGCTCAACTGGGCGAGGCTTGGCAGCGAGCGGCCTTCGGTGGCGATGTTGGACCCGTCGACCACGACGTGGGTGGGCCCCTTGGATGATGTCATTGCTTCTCTTTTCGAGTCGTTGAGGGCAGCCGGGCGAGATGACATCCGGGTTGAACCGGGTCGATCACGTCCGCTGCCGCACCGCCATCGTAGGCTCGTCGACCATGATCCGAGCAGTACTCTGGGATTTCGGCGGCGTGATCCTGTCGAGTCCGTTCGAAGCGTTCAACCGATACGAAGCCGCGAACGGCCTTCCGACCGACTTCATTCGCAGCGTGAACGCGACCAATCCCGACGCCAACGCGTGGGCGCTGCTCGAGCGAAACGACGTCGGGCCCGACGAGTTCGATGCCCTGTTCGCGGACGAATCCGAAGCGCTCGGCCACCGGATCGCCGGTGCTGATGTTCTCGGATTGCTGTCGGGCGAGGTCCGGCCCGAGATGGTGATGGCCCTCGATCGGGTGATCCGTGCCGGGTATCGCACCGCCTGTCTCACCAACAACGTCGTCGGTGGCGAGCAGCGCATGGAGGTGGGCGACGTCATGGTGATGTTCGACCACGTCGTCGAGTCGAGCAAGGTGGGCTGCCGCAAGCCCGAGCCGCGCTTCTACGAGATCGCCTGCGAACTCGTCGGCGTCGAGCCGAGCGAGTGCGTGTTCCTCGACGACTTGGGCATCAACCTGAAGCCCGCGAAGGCGATGGGCATGACGACCATCAAAGTCGGCGCCGCCGAACCCGCCATCACCGAACTGGAGTCCGTCCTCGGCATCAGCACTCCGCTGATGCCACGCAGCCCACTGCCACCCCACCGATGAGCCAACCAACCGCATACGGCGGTTTCACTCATCACAACCAGCCCACCCACCCCACCGATGAGCCAACCAACCGCATACGGCGGTCTCGCTCATCGAGCGGGCGAACCGGACCGCCTCAGACTCAGCGGAAGGTGCGGGCCATGAGGTCGGCGAGCTCTTGGTCGTGGATGGCCTTCGAGCCGGTGGCAGGGCTGCCGGACTCGACCCGTGCGACGTGCTGCAGGTCGTAGCCGCGCTCCTTGATCCGCCAGGTGTTGGCCTCGATGAAGCGCCAGGCACCCATGTTCTCGGGCTCCTCTTGGAGCCAACGGAGCTCGCGAGCGTTGGGGTACTTCTCGAGGATGCCGAGCATCTGTTCGGTCGGCAGCGGATACAGCTGCTCGACGCGCACCACGGCGACCGGTGCACCGAGACGGTCACGCTCGTCGATCGCGTCCCAGGCCACCTTGCCCGAGCAGAACACGATGCGCGTGACGGCGTTCGCATCGAGATCGCCCGGATCGTCGAGCACTTCCTCGAACGAACCCTGCGTCAGCAGGTCGACCGACGAACGAGTCTGCTTCATGCGCAGGCCCTGCTTGGGACTGAACACGATCAGTGGCGTGCGGCGCTCGCTGTGCACCTGACGGCGAAGCAGGTGGAAGTAGTTCGCGGCAGTCGTCGTGTTGACGACCTGCATGTTGTCCTCGGCCGCGAGGGTCATGAACCGCTCGATGCGAGCCGAGCTGTGCTCGGGTCCCTGGCCCTCGTAGCCGTGCGGGAGGAGCAACACCACGCCGTTGCGCTGGCCCCACTTGTCCTCGGCGGCCACGATGTACTGGTCGATCACGATCTGCGCACCGTTGATGAAGTCGCCGAACTGCGCCTCCCACATGACCAGCGCGTTCGAGTTGGCGTGGCTGTAGCCGTACTCGAAGGCGAGCGCGGCGTACTCGGACAGCAGCGAGTCGAACACCCAGAAGTGGTCGTCGGTGTCGAGGTCGTCGAGCGGAATCCACGCCTCGCCGGTCTCGAAGTCGATCAGTGCCGCGTGGCGTTGGCTGAACGTGCCTCGCCGCGAGTCCTGCCCGGCAAGACGTACCGGATGCCCTTCGAGCACGAGTGAGCCCATCGCCAGTGCTTCCGCAGTCGCCCAGTCGACTTCACCATCGGCGTAGAGCTTCGCTCGCCCTTCGAACTGGCGACTGAGCTTCGGATGGATCGTGAACCCCTCCGGATACTCGGTGAGCTTCGAGAAGATCCGGTCGAGCACGTGACGCTCGACGCCGGTCGGGATGTGCGGCAGCACGCCCAACGGCCTCGGCGGCTTCGGCACGGTGATCGTTGCCGGCGCCTGCGAGCGGGTCTCGTCGAGCGCGACCTGCAACTTGTCGTGGAAGTCGCTCAACGCGTCCTCGGCCTCGTCGACGGTGATGTCGCCACGGCGCACCAACGACTCGACGTAGAGCTTGCGCACACTGCGACGTTCGGAGATCGCCTTGTACATCAAGGGCTGGGTGTAGCTGGGGTCGTCACCTTCGTTGTGGCCGTGACGGCGGTAGCACACCATGTCGATCACGACGTCCTTGTGGAACCGCTGGCGGTACTCCCAGGCGAGGTCGGCGACGCGCACGCATGCCTCGGGATCGTCGCCGTTGACGTGGAAGATCGGCGCCTGCACCGTCTTGGCGACGTCGGAGCAGTACAGCGACGAGCGGGCGTACTGCGGCGCCGTGGTGAAGCCGATCTGGTTGTTGATGATCAGGTGGATCGTGCCGCCGATGCGGTAGCCGCCGATGTCGCTCATGGCGAGCGACTCGGCGACGATGCCCTGGCCGGCGAACGCCGCATCGCCGTGGATCAAGACCGGCAGCACACTGAAGGCACCGGGGGGCTCGATCTGGTCCTGGAGCGCGCGGGCGACGCCCATCACGATCGGGCCGACGGTTTCGAGGTGGCTCGGGTTGGCTGCCAGCTCGATGGCGACGTCGGCGCCCGACGGACTGACGTACTTGCCCTTGATGCCGAGGTGGTACTTGACGTCGCCGGACCCCTGCACCGACGACGGATCGATGTGACCCTCGAACTCGGAGAAGATCGCCGCGTAGCTCTTGCCCATGATGTTCGACAGCACGTTGAGGCGCCCGCGGTGCGCCATGCCCAGCACGGCGCCGTCGAACTCGGCGTCGGCAGCGTGTGACAGCACGGAGTCGAGGACCGGGATCGCCGACTCGGCGCCTTCGATGCCGAACCGCTTCGTGCCGACGTACTTCGTGGCGAGGAACTTCTCGAAGCTCTCCGCAGCGTTCAACCGCTCGAGGATCCGGTGCTTGCGTTCCTTGGTCACTTCGGGCTGGCGCCCCTCGAACTGCTCCTGGATCCACTGCTGCTCGTCGGTGTTCTGGATGTGCATGTACTCGACGCCGATCGTGCGGCAGTACGCGTCGCGCAGCACGCCGAGCAGGTCGCCGAGGCGCATCTTGTCGACGCCACCGACACCGTCGGTGAGGAACTCGCGATCGAGGTCCCAGATGGTGAGGCCGTAGGTGGCGGGGTCGAGCTCGCGCGGGGTCAACGGCTCCTTCCAACGCAGCGGGTCGAGGTCGGCCATCAGGTGACCGCGGACGCGGTAGACGCGGATCAGCTTGGCGACTGCCATCTGCTTGGCGAGCATCGCCTCTTCGCGATCGATCGCGAAGGTGTCGGGACGCCACTTGACCGCCTCGTACGGCATGTCGAGCGCCTGGAAGACGTCCTCGTAGAAGTCGTGTTCGCCGAGCAACAGCTCGTGAACCCGCTTGAGGAACAGGCCGGATTCGGCGCCCTGGATGATCCGGTGGTCGTAGGTGCTGGTGATCGTGACGACCTTGCTGACGCCGAGCGAGCTGAGGTTGCGACGATCCGACCCCTCGAACTCGGCGGGATAGTCGATGCTGCCCACGCCGACGATGACGGCCTGGCCGGGCATCAGACGCGGCACCGACTGCACGGTGCCGATCCCGCCGGGGTTGGTGAGGCTGATGTTCGCACCCTGGAAGTCGTCGACGGTCAGCTTGTTGGTGTTGACCTTGCGGATGATCTCCTCGTAGGCGGCGAGGAAACCGTTGAAGTCGAGCGTGTCGCAGTCGCGGATCACCGGAACGAGCAGCGTGCGGCTGCCGTCGGGCTTCTCCTTGTCGACGGCGAGGCTCATGTTGACGTGCGGGTTCTCGACGAGGCGCGGCTTGCCGTCGTCGCCCAACACGTAGGTGTTCTTCATCGCCGGGACGGCGTCGGCGATGGCTCGCACGATCGCCCACCCGATCAGGTGAGTGAAGCTGATCTTGGTCTGGCCGGTGCGGGCCCGGAAGCCGTTGATGACCTTGCGGTTGACCTCGAGCAGCTTCGCGGGCACATTGCGGAAGCTCGTGGCCGTGGGGACGGCGAGGCTGGCTTCCATGTTGCGGGCGATCGCCGCGCCGGCACCGCGGATCGGCGTGCCAAGTTCCTCGACGGGCGCTGCAGCAGGCTCAGCGGGCGCCGCTGCGGAAGCGGCCACCGGTGCAGGTGCAGGGGCCGGAGGAGGAGCGGCAGCGGCGGGGGCGGGGGCGGCCGGAGCCCCGTTGCCGTTCGTGGGCGCGTCATCGGTCGGCGGGCGATGCGCCTCCGCAACGGCCTGCACGGCGGGCGAGGTGGCGGCAGCGGCGGCGACGCTCGGCGCCTGCGAGTGATAGTCGGCGAAGAACTCCTGCCACGACTGGCTCACGGATGCCGGATCGGCAACGAACTGCTCGTACATCTCCTCGACGAGCCACGAGTTCGCCCCGAACCCCGACCCCTGACCATCTGGTGCTGCCACGGGCGCCATGGTACCGGTCGGCTCGTCTCGCGGACCGGCCGGTCCGGTGTTGGATCAGAAGCCGGGCTTGAAGACCATCAGATAGAGCATGACCAGCAGCAACACGGTGAGGATCATCCCTCCGGCGTCGACCCGCTTGGCGGCACTCTCGTCGCCGCCGGCCACCGCTCGCTCGGCCGGAAGGAGCATCGCGTGCAGCACGCCGTTCATCGCGATCCACACGACGAGCGCCAGCCAGAACCAGGTCTGGCTGAACTCGATGACGCCATCGGACATCCCCTGCAACGCAAATCCGAACAGTCCGGTGAGGATCAGCGCCGGCGCATAGATCCGTCGTCCGTTGCCGGCGATCATGCCAGCCACCTTGGCCCGATTGCTGGCGTCGAGCGCTTTGGTCTGGCTCGCCAACAGCGGATGCACGAACGCCGGAGCGAACGCCACCAGCGCCGTGAGGATGTGCAGGAAGAGCATGACGTTGTAACCGGTCCCCCGGTAGGCGGCGAGCATGCACGCAACAGTACGCGCTGACCTGACGAAGTCTTGACCATCCCTTGACCTGTACACCTTGACCACGCAGGGTGCTGGCGGGCTACGTTCGGTGACCAGTCGTTACAACAGGGGTCAGACCCGCGATGTAACGCTCCGACACACGGCGACCGAAGGGGATTCCCATGGAAATGGCACGACTGAGCACCGGCGAGATGTTGTCGGGCAAGGACATCGACGCCAACGCCAATCGAGAGCGCACCCGCCAGAAGCGGCTCACGAAGTGGCTGGTGATCCTCGGCCTGGTTTTCACGTATCTGCTGTGGCGGCTCGTGAACAACAACCCGATCCGGCTCGGCGTCCCCGGCTGGTTGATGGGCAACCCCGAGATCATCATCGCCCTCGGGCTGATCGTCATCCTCGGCACGGTGATCTTCATTCCCTTCCTCACCGCCGGCAAGTCCCCGCACACACTGTTGCGGGCGTCCGATTCGAACATCCGCCTCGACGATGTGGTCGGCGCCGATCAGACCAAGCGCGAGGCCATCGACTCGATGAACCTCTTCCTCGCGTCGGAGACGTTCCAACGCGAGATGGGTGGAAACGCCCGACGCGGCGTGCTGTTCGAAGGCCCGCCCGGCACCGGCAAGACCTACCTCGCCAAGGCGATGGCAGCGGAGGCGGGAGTCCCGTTCCTGTTCGTGTCGGCCAGTGAGTTCCAGTCGATGTACTACGGCCAGACCAACAAGAAGATCCGCTCGTTCTTCAAGGCCCTCCGCAAGGCGGCTCGGGACGAAGGCGGCGCCATCGGTTACATCGAGGAATTCGACGCGATCGGCGGCGCGCGCAGCGGCATGAACACCGGCTCGCAGCGCGAGGGCATCGTCGGCGTCGTCAACGAACTGCTCGTGCAGATGCAGAGCTTCGACCTGCCGACTGGGCGCCAGAAGTTCAAGGCGAGCTTCATCGACTGGTTCAACGGTTTCCTCCCGGCCGACAAGCGGCGCCCGCGCCCGAAGCGCACGGAGGCCAACATCCTGATCGTCGCCGCCACCAACCGTGCTGCCGACCTCGATCCTGCGCTGCTTCGCCCGGGCCGCTTCGACCGCGTCATCGGGTTCAACCTGCCCCCGCGGGCCGACCGCCTTGCGATCGCCCAGTACTACCTGGACAAGAAGAACCACGAGGAGAAGGTGACCGCGGCGCTGATCGCCGACCTGTCGGCCGGCTACACACCGGTCAAGATCGAGAAGCTCCTCGACGAGGCGCTGATCATCGCGCTGCGCTACAGCCGTACGTCGATGAACGTGACCGACGTGCTCCAGGCGCAACTGGTCACCGAGGTCGGCGTCGCCCACGAGATGGGATACCACCCCGACGAGCGTCGGCGCATTGCCATCCACGAGGCGGGCCATGCGCTCACCGCCATTCTCACCCGTCGCGACGTGAAGATGGCGTCGATCCTGCGCCGGTCTGCTGCGCTTGGTCTCGTCGCCCATGGCGACGTCGAGGAGCGGTTCCTCAAGACGCCGAGCGATGCCCGCGACCTGATCTGCGTGGCGTTGGCGGGCCGGGCCGCCGAACTCCAGGAGTACGGCGAGGCCTCGAGCGGCATCTCATCGGACCTCGCAGTAGCGACCAACCTCGCCTCCCAGCTCGTTGGGCAGCTCGGCCACGGCCCCGGTCTGCTCAGCCTCGAAGCAGCGGGCATGCCGACGGCTGGCAACCTCGTCGCCAAGGTGCTCTCCGACGACGTGAGCCGGGAGGCTGCCGAGGCGTTGATGGTCGAGGGCGCCGACCGTGCCGCGCTGATGACGTCGAAGTACCGAGAGGCATTGCTGCGAATCGCCGACGGACTGTGTGAGAGCGACGAACTCGAAGGCGACCAGATCAAGGCGATCGTGGCCGAGTACGCCGACGTCACCGAGCGCCGCGGCCCCGTCCGTATCGCCCCCGCCCGGATCGTCTGACGATTACATCAGGGGTCAGACCCGCGATGTAATCGCCCGGTGCATCAGATTCGTTCGAGCACGTCGCCGTCGAACAACGGGGTGATGCCCTGATCGGCAATGTCGGCTCGCATCTCGTCGTCGCTCGGCGCTGACAGGTCGCCGTTGGCCGCCTCGACGATCGATCCGATCAGGCGAGCGTCGCTCGTGCTGTTGAGGAACATCTGCGGATGGGCGAGGACGAACCGGACCGCTCGGGCGATCGCCGACGGATCGGTCAAGGGGTCGTACCAACTGAAGTGCGGGGTCGATTCGTCGCTCCACCGTCCACGTGCGATCGACTTGATCGTCTGCACCGCGACCTGACGGTCGGCGCACACGGCGAGCAGTTCGTCGACGTCGGCGCGGTACCCCGGGTTGTCGAGCAGGATGAAGTTCACCGGGAAGAGCACCGACGCGAAATCGAACCGCTCGAGGCTTCGCAGGTGCATGCCCGCGATGCGAAGACCATGACCGGTGACGCCGATGTTCGACACGAGCCCTTCCTCGCGGGCTGCACTGAGCGCCTCGACCGCTCCACCCGGCGCAAAGGCCTGGTCGAAGTCGTCGTCGTCGACCAGGTTGTGGAGCTGGATCAGGTCGACGCGGTCGACGTTCATCCGTTCGAGCGATCGTTCGAGTTCGGCCCGAGCAGCGGCGCCGTGCCGTTCGCCGGTCTTCGTGGCGAGGAACACCTCGCTGCGATGATCTCCCAGCCACCCGCGCAACCGATCCTCCGAGGCGCCGTAGGACGCAGCAGTGTCGATGTGGTTGATCCCCCACTCGCTGACCTTCGCCATCGTGGTATCGGCGCGCTCCTGACTCATCCCGCCGAGGGCTGCGGCCCCGAAAATCACCCGTGTCGACTGATGGCCCGTGGACCCGAATGGTGCGGTGGGAAGCATGTCGACGACGGTACTCGGGCGTGGTTCTGGGATGATCACGGAGTGGACGACGAGATCGAACAGTTCCGCACCGATGGCGCCACCGTGCTGCGAGGCGTCGTCGCGCCACAATGGCTCGACCTGCTCGCCGAGGGCGTCGAGTACAACCGGACGCATCCGAGCGCCTGGTCGCACTGGTACACGAGCCCCGACGAGGCCGTCGGGTTCTGGAGCGACTACGTCACGTGGCCGGCCGTCGAGCAGTACCGACGAGTCGTGTTCGACAGCGGGCTGGCCGAGATCGCCGGCGACCTGATGGAGTCACGAACCGTGCGCTTCTTCCACGAGCACGTCCTCGTGAAAGAGCCCGGAGCGACCGAGCCGACGCCCTGGCATCACGACGACCCGTACTACGGCATCGACGGCATGCAGAACGTCAGCATGTGGATCGCACTCGACCCAGTCCCGGCTGCGTCGGGACTGCAGTTCATCGCCGGTTCGCACCTGTCGGGCCGACGGTTCGTCCCCCGCAAGTTCATCGACCAGAGCCCGTACGGCGAGGCCGACGACCGCTTCGAACTGCTGCCCGACGGGGACGATCTCGTCGAAGGCCAGCGGCTGATCAGCTGGGATGTCGAGCCGGGTGACGTCCTGGCGTTCCACTACCGCACGCTCCACGGTGCGCCGGGCAACTCGCTGTCGACCCGCCGCCGGGCGGTCAGCCTGCGTTGGCTCGGCGACGACGCCAGATTCGGCGAGCGTCCGTGGACGACGTCGCCGCCGTACGAGCCGAACGGCCTCGTCGTCGGCGGCCCGCTCGACGACGACCCACGCTTTCCTCTCGTCATCGGCTGACGTACACGTCGTGCCTGACACCAGGTGTACGTCAAGATGACGGGATGACTCCCCCACTTCCTGCTGCGTTCGACAACCGTGTCAGCCGCGATCTCGGCGTCGACATCCCGATCGTCCAGGCGCCGATGGGATGGATCGCACGATCACAACTCGCGTCGGCGGTGTCGCAGGCGGGTGCCTGCGGGATCATCGAGACGTCATCGGGCGAACTCGACGCGGTGAAGGATGAGATCCGCAAGATGCGCGAGCTCACCGACCGCCCCTTCGGCGTCAACATCGCTCAGGCGTTCGTGCGCGATCCGGCGATCGCCGAGTTCGTGATCGACCAGGGCGTCAAGTTCGTCACGACGTCCGCAGGCTCGCCGACGAAGTACACCGGCATACTCAAGGCGGCCGGGCTCACCGTGTACCACGTGGTGCCGACCCTCGCAGCGGCGCTCAAGGCCGTCGACGCCGGTGTCGACGGGCTCGTCGTCGAAGGCGGCGAAGGCGGCGGCTTCAAGAGTCCGACACCCGTGTCGACGATGGTGCTGCTGCCACTCGTGCGCTCGAAGGTCGACGTGCCGATCATCGCTGCGGGCGGCATCACCGACGGGATGACGATGGCTGCCGCGTTCGCGCTGGGCGCCGAAGGTGTGCAGATGGGCACTCGGATGGTTTCCGCTGCCGAGTCGCCGGTGCATCACAACTGGAAACAGGCGATCATCGACGCCGCCGAGACCGACACCCTCTTCCTCAACCAACGCCACTCCCCCGCGCTGCGGGCGCTGCGCACCGATCGCACCGAGGCGCTGATGAACGCCGAACACAACGTGTTCGCCGACTTCGGCAATGCCCAGGATCTCTACTTCGGTGGCGACATGAACGCCGCCATCGCACTGTCGGGTCAGGTCGCCGGCCGCATCGAATCGATCGAGTCCGTGACGAAGATCATCGACGACACGATCGCCGAGTTCGCTGCGACCGTCGCCCGCCTCGCCGGCTGAATTACGCCGGCGTCAACCTGCCGCAATTCGATCGACCACGACCTCGGTGAATGCGGCGGCGTCGAGGAGGTGTGCACGCGTTGCTTCGCCAGGAACGGCGCGCAGATCCACAGCCGCGTGCAACATGTCGGCGAAGTCGGGGGCCCGCTCTGCCGCCCACCTGCCAGCCGTGGACTTCGATGCCACGTCACCGGTTTCCCAGGTGTAGAGCATCCGGGCGACGCCGAGCGCCACCCATTCGAGCACCGCTCCGTCTGCCGTCTCGCTCGTCGGGTCGGCCTCGACCGCTGCGGCGAGCCGTTCTCCGACACCTCGCCAGTAGGTGTCGAGGTTCTCGCGCACCCAGCGACGCCGCTCGCCGTCATCGACATGGACGCCCAACCGGTCGGCGGCGTCGCCCCGGACCGCGAGTCCGTACGTTGCCAGCGTGTACCAGACGACCGGATTGATCTCGAACGACTCGCCATCGACGTGATACTCCCCGTCGAGCACCCACGGCCGCTGCACCGCCATCGGCGGGACGACGAGATCGCCCCACGCCACGTACGGACCGTCGACGGCGATCGACACCCGCTCGCGAACGAGCGCTTGGGCGGCCGCGAGGTCGCCGAACAGGTCGGGGTCGGACGGGTCGGCCACGACGGCGACGACGTCGATGTCGCTGTGCGGCCTCCAGTCGCCGAGTGCCACCGATCCGACGACGTACAGCCCTTCGACCACCCCGGGCGCGATCTCGTCGTGTGCCTCGAGCCAGGTCGCGAAGCGCCTCGGCAACCGGAGCCGGGAGCGATACGGGTTCCATGGCCCGAACCTAGCGACGGCTCCTACTCTGGACACATGGCCATCGACGACGAACTGATCAACCGCATCACCTGGAAGATCCCCAACGCGCTCGCTCTCGTCGGCTCGGCGCACGACGGAGAGCGCAACGCCATGACGACCAGTTGGATCACCCAGCTGTCGATGGAGCCCGTGCTGATCGGTATCGGCGTCGACAACTCGGCCGTCACGCATCGGCTGATCTCGGCCAGTGGCGCATTCACCGTCAACCTGTGGGACAGCGAGAACACACGCCCGTTCGTCAAGTTCTCCAAGCCTGCTGTCGACGACGGCGAGACGCTGAACGGTTGGGCGGTGCGCGCAGCGACCACCGGGCGCCCCGGTGTTCGACGATGCGACTCGCCTGGATGGACTGCGAAGTCCGCCACACGCTCGACCTCGGCACCCACACGCTGTTCGTCGGCGAGATCGTCGACGCCGGCGATCCACGACGACGAGGCCCGACCGGCGGCGATGAGCGACACCCGCATGAAGTACGGCGGCGTCAAGCGCCACTGACGCGCGACAGCGCACGCGACCTCCGGAGCACTCAGGACCGGACGGAGCGCGTTCGAGACGAGGGGCCGGCATCGGATCACCCACGGGAGCTCGGAAGTGGACCTGCGATCGCCGCAGCCCGTCTCGTGAGCCAGGCCCGCAGGTCGGCCAACGGCATCGGATGCGCGATGCCGAATCCCTGAGCGAAGTCGCAGCCGAGGGCGGCGAGTGCGTTCCAGGTGTCACCCGTCTCGAGCCCTTCGGCGACCACGTCGAAACCCAGACGATGTGCGAGGTCGACGACGCTCTCGACGATCACCCGATCGGCGTGGTTCGAGAGCAGCCCACCGACGAACACCGCGTCGACCTTCAAGCGGTCGACAGGGAGTTGCCGCAACGTCTCGAACGACGAGTAGCCGGTACCGAAGTCGTCGATCGCGATCGAGACGCCGGCCTCACGGAGCCGATCGACGGTGAACCACGAGTGCTCCGGGTTGGACCCCAACGCCCGCTCGGTCACCTCGACCTCCAGGCGAGAGGGCGGGAACCCGACCTCGGCGAGCACCCGGAGAACGAGCGCTGAGAAGTTCCGATCCTGCAGGCTTCGCCGCGACACGTTGACGGCCAGCTTCACGTCGTCGATTCCGGACATCCGCAAGCCCTGTGTCGAGGTCCGCAGCACCATCTCGGTGACCGGTCCGATCAGCTCGGTCTGCTCGACGAGTGCGATGAAGTCGTTCGGCTGGATTCTGCCGTATACCGGGTGATCCCAACGGATGAGTGCCTCGACCGTGTCGGCCGCGCCCGTGTCCATGCGCACCTGCGGCTGGAAATGCACGCTGAATTGGCCTTCGGCCAGGGCGCCGTCGATGTCGGACAACAACTCCACACGCCCGCGTCGTTGAACGCGTACGCAGTCGTCGTACCGCTCGACCTTCGTGGCGAGACGCTTCGCTCGGTACATCGCGATGTCGGCCGCGCGCAGCAGATCCGACGCAGACCGACCATGCCGCGGAGCGAACGCCAGGCCGACGCTCACGTCGACGCGGATCGGGAAGCCGCGGACAGCAGAGCGGCTGCGCGAGTTCGACGCTGAGCTCACGCACCAGGCTCTCGACCTCAGCGCTGCCCTCTTCGCTCGTTCGCAAGGGTTGGAGTACGGCGAACTCGTCCCCGGCCAGTCTCGAGGCCATGGCATTGGGCGGCAGACTGTCGGCGAGTCGCCGGGCGAACGTCGCAAGCACCGCGTCGCCGACGTCATGTCCCAACTCGTCGTTGACCTCCTTGAACCGATCGAGGTCGATCAGCATCACCATCGCCGATGTCGATCCCCCGGCGCCACCGACGACCATGTCCACGCGCTCGGCGAAGGCCTGACGGTTGGCAAGGCCCGTCAAGGCATCGTGACGCGCCTCGTACGCCCGCTCGAAGGCCTGCCTCGTCGACTGGAAGACGAGAACCGTCGTGATCGCGAGCAGGGGCGCAAGCGCTCGGCTGAATTCGACGCCAACGATCCAGATCGGTGCGAGCGACAACAGCGCACCCTCGGCGGTCACCCGTGCACCGATGCCGCGCGCCAGTGCGGTAGCGAGCGCGACTTCGTGAACGGGCTGCTTCGTCGATCGCCGTGACGATGCCGTCGACCAGCAGGATGGTCGCTCCGACCAACGTTGCGCCGACCACCCACCGCCACGAGACCCCCGCGACGTTAGTCCATCGACCAGTTCGCGTCGAGCCACATCGACACCGACGACGCGGACCCGACAGTCAGTGCGACCTTCGACAAACGAATGAGCGTCGAGATCGGGGTGGCACGCACGACGAGCGCGTGGGCGACCGTCCCGAAGATCGACACCAACAACGCTCCGGTCGGAGAGCCGATCAGCATCAGGGCGAATGCAAAGAGATAGACGGGGGTGACGTAGGTGTTCGGGCCCGACCGGATCCAACACCGGCGGCTCGTCTCACCGACGAGCAGCCCGAGCGCGAGGAACGCCAGCACCGGCCAGTCAGCATCCGGCGGTTCGCGGTAGAGGTCGGTTCGGATGACGGCAACGACGACTGCGACCGCGACCGACAACGTGCCGAATGCGGCGACCGTCAGCGCGAGACGATCGGGAACCTGCCGCTCCGCCAATTTCGAGGCGCGCTGACGACCTCCGATCCGGATCACCTCGAGTTCATGTGGTGTTGTTGCCACGGTGCTCCGCCCAGTCGCCAGTCGACTCGTTGTCGACCATGCTGGTATCGGGATCTCGGCAGAGCTTCTTGAACCGTGACTGGGTGCCGGTCCTGCTCACCGGGCGCCGTCGTAGCCTCGGGCACACCATGGCGCACGAATTCATCTACCAGGCCTACAAGCTCGCCCGTCACTACCCGCCCGACAAGACGGTGCTCGAGAACATCTCGCTGTCGTTCTACCCGGGCGCCAAGATCGGCGTGCTCGGCTCGAACGGCGCCGGCAAGTCGTCGCTGCTGAAGATCATGGCCGGGCTCGACGACGGCTACTCCGGCGAGGCCCGCCTCACCGCAGGGTTCACCGTCGGCTATCTGGCTCAGGAGCCGCAACTCGATCCGGCCAAGAACGTCAAGGGCAACGTGATGGACGGCGTCGCCGAAGTCCAGGGCATCATCGATCGCTACAACGAGGTCATGGCCATGTGGGCCGACCCCGACGCCGACTACGACAAGATCGGCAAGGAGCAGGCGCAGCTCGAAGACAAGATCGCGGCCACCGACGCCTGGAGCCTCGAACGCAACGTCGACATCGCCATGGATGCGCTGCGCTGCCCGCCCGACGACGCCGACGTGAGCGTGCTGTCCGGTGGCGAGCGGCGCCGGGTGGCGCTGTGCCGCCTGCTGCTGTCGCGTCCCGACCTGTTGCTGCTCGACGAGCCGACCAACCACCTCGACGCCGAATCGGTCGACTGGCTGGAGCGTTTCCTCGCCGACTACACCGGGACGGTTGTCGCGATCACCCACGATCGGTACTTCCTCGACAACGTCGCCAAGTGGATCCTCGAACTCCACGCCGGCAAGGGCCTCCCCTTCGAGGGCAACTACTCCAGCTGGCTCGAACAGAAGCAGGAGCGCCTCGAACGCGAGGAGCGCAGCAACGAGGCCCGCAAACGCACACTCGCCCGCGAACTCGAATGGGTGCGGATGGGCCAGAAGGCACGCCAGGCCAAGGGCAAGGCCCGCCTCGCCGCCTACGAGAAGCTCTACAACGAGAACAAAGCGCAGGCGCCCGGTCAGTCGGCGCTCGAGATCGCGATCCCGTCAGGTCGTCGCCTCGGCGATCAGGTGATCGAAGTCGAGCACCTCAACAAGGGCTTCGGCGATCGTTTGCTGATCGAGGACCTGTCGTTCACGCTGCCGCCGGCCGGCATCGTCGGCATCATCGGCCCGAACGGTGCCGGCAAGTCGACACTGTTCAAGATGTTGGCCGGCCGCGAGGAGCCGGACTCGGGCTCGATCAAGATCGGCGAAACCGTCGACCTGTCGTACGTCGACCAGGACCGCGACGACCTCGATCCCGACGCCACCGTCTACGAGGAGATCACCGGCGGCGCCGAGGTGCTCGAAGTCGGCGGCCGCGAGATCCACGGCCGCGCCTACGTGTCGAGCTTCAACTTCAAGGGCACCGACCACGGCAAGCGCGTCGGCGACCTCTCGGGTGGCGAACGCAACCGCGTGCACCTCGCCAAGCTGCTCAAGTCCGGCGGCAACGTGTTGCTGCTCGACGAGCCGACCAACGACCTCGACATGGACACGCTCCGAGCACTCGAGGCGGGCTTGGAGTCGTTCCCCGGCTGTGCCGTGATCATCTCGCACGATCGCTGGTTCCTCGATCGGGTCGCCACGCACGTGCTCGCGTTCGAGGGCGACAGCCAGGTGCGCTGGTTCGAGGGCAACTTCTCCGAGTACGAGGAGCGGCGCAAGAAGGAACTCGGCGCCGGCGCCGACCAACCCCACCGGATCAAGTACAAGAAGCTCGCCTGATTACATCAGGGGTCAGACCCGCGATGTAATCCCTCCGTTCGTGCGGTGCGATTACATCGCGGGTCTGACCCCTGATGTAATCGCAGCTGGCAGACTGGCTCGATGCCCCCCACGGAGACCGACGGTCAGCTCGCCACGCGCCTGGCGACACAGGCCGGTCACCTGCTGTTGGAGCTCCGCGAGAAGATGTTCGCCGCGGGAGCGTCGACCTGGGACGTCAAGGACGCCGGCGATGCGGCCGCGCAGCGGTTTCTCGCCCAGGAGTTCGCGACGCATCGCCCCGACGACGCCGTGCTGTCGGAGGAGGGCCGCGAGGACCCGCGCCGTTTCGGGGCCGATCGTGTGTGGATCGTCGACCCGCTCGACGGCACCCGCGAGTTCGGCGAGCAGGGCCGCATCGACTGGGCCGTGCACATCGCGCTGTGGGAGAACGACCGCTTCGGCGCCGCCGCCGTGAGCCTCCCCGCCGTTGGGCGAACCTTCACGACCGACGATCCCACGCCGATGCCGCCGTTCGATCGCGAGCGGCCGATCCTGGTCACGTCACGCTCCCGGGCGCCCTACGCCGCCGTGCTGGTCGTCGAAGGGCTCGACTGCGATGCCGTCAGGCTCGGCTCGGCCGGCGCGAAGGCGATGTCGGTCGTGATGGGCGAGACCGACATCTATGTCCACGACGGCGGCATGTACCAGTGGGATTCCGCCGCCCCTGCCGGCGTGGCGCTCGCCTCGGGATTCCACGTCAGCCGCCTCGACGGCTCGCCGATCGTCTACAACGACCGCGACCCGTGGCTTCCCGACTTCATCGTGTGTCGGCCCGAGTTGGCCGAATCCGTGCTGAAGGCGATGTGGGGTTGAGCGAGTCGATGCCGTCGAGCGGCGTCCTGACGGCGATCCGCTGGGAGGTCGCCGACCGCACCGCCACCGTGTGGCTCCACCGACCGCACCGCCACAACGCATGGACGGGCACCATGCACACCGAGTACCGCCAGGTGATGGCCGACCTCGAGCACCGCAACGATGTGCGTGCCGTGGTCGTGACGGGAACTCCCCCGGCGTTCTGTGTCGGTGGCGACTCCAAGGCACTGGAAGGCCACGGCGAACGCGGCGGCTACGACAGCGGACTGCCCGCCGAGCCGGCCACTCCGGGCGGCGGAGAGCGCATCGACGCCGACTTCGTCTGGCAGCTCGGATATCGACTGCCGATCATCGCTGCCGTCAATGGTGCGTGTGCCGGCGTCGGCCTCGCGCTTGCGCTGTGGTGCGACCTCCGATTCGTGGCAGCCGACGCGAAGCTCACCACGGCCGCCGCCAAGCTCGGGCTGCCTGCCGAGTACGGGATGAGTTGGATCCTGCCGCGCCTGGTCGGGGTCACCCGGGCGAACGATCTGCTCCTGTCCAGTCGCGTGGTCACCGGCACGGACACTGCCGATTGGGGGCTCTGGAACGGCGTGGAGGCAGACGGCGAGGCGACCCTGGCTGCGGCGCAGTCGTACGCACGACTCCTTGCCTCGACCACCGGGCCGAACGCCGTCACCGCCACCAAGCGCCAGCTCACCGCCGACCTCCTCCGCCACGACCCGGCAGCCTCGATCGCTGACTCACTCCGGCTCCTCGATCAGGCGATGGGCACCGCCGAATACCGCGAAGGTGTCGCCGCCCTCACCGAGAAACGCCCACCCAACTTCTGACAGCGATGAGCGAACCGACCGGATACGGCGGTTTCGCTCATCGTTAGCCCTGCCCCGGGCCCGCCGATGAGCGAACCGACCGCATGCGGCGGTTTCGCTCATCGCAACCGGGTCGGGCAGCCGGGTGGGTCAGTGCAGGTCGCGGAGTTCGTCGAGGATCTCGGCGGTGTGTTCGCCGAGTTTCGGCACCGGACCGACGTGCAGCGCGTGGCCGTCGAAGTCGACCGGCGTGGCGACGGCGCGGAACGGTGCGCCGTCGTCGCGAGGGACCATCTCCACGAAGCCCGGCTGCGCCTGCGGATCGGCGATGACGTCGACGATCGACTGCACGGGCGCCCACCACACGTCGTGCTCGTCGAAGCGCTCGAGCCCAATCCGAGAGCGGACGGGTGGCGAACGCGGCGTCGAGCTCCGCGATCAGGTCTGCCGCGTGTCGCATCCGAGCGGTCGCATCGGCGTAGCGAGGATCGTCGGCGAGATCTGGCCGTTCGAGCGCGGCGAGCACCTGCGGCCAGTGGCGGTCGGCCTCCAGGCAGATCAACCAGAAGACCCGCTCGTCGCTCGCCCGGTAGCTGTTGATCAGCGGGGCCCGACTGTTCTCGCGCGCCTTGGTCGACTCCCGACGGTCGAACTGCAGCTGAATACCGAAGTCCCACGCGATCGAGTACATCCCCGTGCGCAGCAAGCTCGTCGAGACGAGACCGCCACGGCCGGTCCGTTCGCGTTCGAACAGCTTCGCCATCACGCCGGCCACGAGCGTCATCCCGGTCTGATGGTCGCCCATCCCCGACCGCAGCCCCGGCGGCATCTCGCCGGGGGGCACCATCGTGTGGGCAAGCCCCGAGCGAGCCCAGAACGCCCCGATGTCGTAGCCGGCGCGGTCGCGGTCCTCGCCCTCGAGCCCGTAGCCGGAGATCGCCCCGTAGACGAGCCGGGGATGGCGAGCGCACACCCGGTCGGGACCGAGTTCCAGACGTTCGAGCGCGCCGGGCCGCATGTTGGTCACCAGCACATCGGCCGTCGACAGGAGCCGATCGAACACCGCGTGATCATCGAAATCGCGCAGATCGAGCACCATCGAGCGCTTACCGCGGTTGTCGACCTCGAACGGCGGCACCGGCATCGACCCGTCGAGGCCGACCGATCCGAACACGGCACGCTGCGGATCGCCGCCGGCCGGCTCGACCTTGATCACGTCGGCGCCCCAGTCGGCCATGATCCCGCCGGCCGCCGGACCCGCCACCCACACGCCGAGCTCGACCACCCGCACCCCAGCGAGCGGCCCCGCTCCCCCCGTGTTGCCCATCAGCCCAATGCGGCGATCACGTCGGGCGGCGCCTGCACGAGCTCGATCAACACGCCTTCGCCACTTCGTGGCGTGTCGTCGTTGCCCTTCGGGTGGATGAAGCACACGTCGTGGCCGGCCGCCCCCTTGCGGATCCCACCGGGCGTGAAGCGCACGCCCTGCTCGGTCAACCAGTCGACGCAGGCCGCCAGATCGTCGATCCACACGCCGACGTGGTTGAGCGTCGGAACGTGCACCTTCGGGGATCGCTCGGGGTCGAGCGGCTGCATCAGATCGATCTCCACCGCGTGCGGGCCCTCGCCCAGCCGGAGGATGTCCTCGTCGACGTTCTCGTTCTCGCTGATGTAGTCGCCGACCTTCTCGACACCGAGCAGCCCGGTCCACAGACCGGTGAGCGCTCCCTTGTCGAGACCACCGATGGCGATCTGTTGGAGGCCGAGGACGCGGAAGGGACGATCAGTCATGACGCGATGTTGCCTCGCGGCGACGAATCTCCGAGAATCCGGCATCATGGCGGGGTGACGATCTCTGCTGCGGACACCGACCGCCCCTCGGACCTCGCCTGGGGATCGTTCACCGACGAGGCCCCCTGGGAACTCGACCGGGACGACATCCGGTGGTCGCACCTCGCCGCCCGCCTCCGCCGCCAAGCCCAGGCGGAAGTCCCGTCGCTGACCAAGCCGTCGAAGCTGCCGCCCGGCGCACGGGTTCTCACCGTCGTCGGTCACCTCGGCACAGCGATCGCCCCGTGGATGCTGAAGAAGCGGCGCAAGAAGTTCGCATCGCCCGAAGCCAGCCGCGCGGATGTGTCTCGACGCCTCCGGTTGGCTGCCGAAGCGCTCGGCCCGACGTACATCAAGCTCGGCCAGATCATCTCCTCGGGCGAGGGCCTGTTCCCGGCCGAACTGGTGAGCGAGTTCAAGAAGTGCCGCGACCAGGTGCCCGCCGAACCGTTCGACGAGGTGCGCCTCACCGTCGAGCAGGATCTCGGCGCCCGCCTCGAGGACATGTTCTCGTGGTTCGACGAGAAGCCGCTCGCCGCCGCATCGATCGCGCAGGTGCACGCTGCAACGCTGCACACCGGCGAGAACGTCGTGGTCAAGGTCCAGCGCACCACCGTCGCCCGCCTGGTCCGCAAGGACCTGCGAGTGATGGCCTGGCTCGCTCCGTACCTCGTCGGACGGATACCCGTCGCTGCGCTCGCCAACCCGCCGGCACTCGTCGAGCTGTTCGCCGAGACGATCGTCGAGGAACTCGACTTCCGGATGGAGGCGGCCAACATGCTCGACGTCGCCGCCATGCTCCACGACCTCGACCAGCACCAGTACATCGTCCCGCGCCCCCATCCGCGGCTGGTCACCAAGCGGGTGCTCGTGATGGAGCGGGTGTACGGCTTCAACTTCGACGACGTCGTCGGGATGCAGGACGCCGGCATCGACACCGAAGAGGTCGTGCGCACCGCGATGATCGCTTTCATGGAGGGCGCCATCGTCGAGGGCATCTTCCACGGCGACCTCCACGGCGGCAACCTGTTCGTGCTCGCCGACGGCCGCACGGCGCTGCTCGACTACGGCATCGTCGGCCGCCTCTCGGGCCCTCGCCGCAACGCATTCCTTCGACTGATGCTGGGTGCCACCACCAACGATGTGCGCGGCCAGATGGCCGCACTGCGCGACCTCGGTGCACTTCCGATGGACACCGACCTCGAAGCGGTGATCAAGGATCTGCGCCTCGAGGACGAGGTCATCGACCCGACCACGCTCACCGGCGAGGAGATGGTCCAGGAGGTGCAGCGGGTCGTCAAGGCACTGCTCGGCTACGGCGCCAAGCTCCCCAAGGAGCTGATGCTCTACGTGAAGAACATGGTGTTCCTCGATGGAGCGATCGCGCGACTGGCGCCTGAACTCGACCTGCTCGCCGAGGTGGCGAACATCTCGATGCTGTTCGCGCAGAAGCACGGCGAACGCCTCGGCCGCGAGTTGGGCGTCGACCCGAGCGCCGTCGAGTTCGACATGGACGGCGTGAAGGCGTCGATGGGTCTCGATTCCACGGTGAACCGCGTGACCTACCGCGAGCTGCAGGAACGGCGCGAGCTGATCCAGAAGCGCATGCGCGAGCACGTCGAAGCAGAACGCCCGAAGCTCAGCAAGTAGCCCTCCGAGTAGCCTGGCCGACCGTGCGTCTGGTGATTGCCCGCTGTTCCGTCGACTACGCAGGTCGGCTCGACGCCCACCTCCCCGAGGCCACCCGCCTGATCATGGTCAAGGCCGACGGCTGTGTGGCGATCCACGCCGACGGCGGCGCCTACAAGCCGCTGAACTGGATGAATGCCCCCAACACGCTCGTCGACCACGGCGACCACTGGGTGGTCACGAATCCGAAGCAGGAGACCCTGACGATCAACCTGCACGAGGTGCTCAGCGATGTGTCGGCCGAGCTCGGCGAGGATCCCGGCCTGCAGAAGGACGGTGTCGAAGCGCACCTGCAGGAGTTGCTCGCCGCCAGTCCCCACGCGATCGAGGACGGCCTCACGCTCGTGCGGCGCGAGTATCCGACGGCGATCGGGCCGATCGACCTGGTGTGCCGCGACGAGTCGAACACCGTCGTCGCGGTCGAGGTCAAGCGGCGCGGCGACATCGATGGTGTCGAGCAACTCGGCCGGTACATCGAACGGTTGCACCTCGACTCGTCGCTGGGCGAGGTGCGTGGCGTGTTCGTCGCTCAGTCGATCAAGCCGCAGGCGAAGGTGCTCGCCGAGGCCCGTGGCTTCCGCTGGGTCGAGGTCGACTACGACACCCTGCGCGGCATGAAGCCCGACGACCTCCGCCTCTTCTGACCGATTACATCAGGGGTCAGACCCGCGTTGTAATCCGTCAGCCGCAGTCGGTGCCGGGCAGGATCGGCCTGGCGAGGACCTGGTCTCCCACCGATGAGCCAACAAACCGGATACGGCGGTCTCGCTCATCACAACCCTCGCGAACCACCCACCGATGAGCCAACCAACCGGATACGGCGGTCTCGCTCATCGCAACCGCCATTTTTCAACACAGCACCTCGCGCCCAATCCGCTGAGGCATGAGAAACCAGATGTACGTCAGCACGTCGTGCCGGGCAGGATCGGCTTGGCGAGGACCTGGTACGTCACGTCGGCGTCGCTGAAGAACGTCAGCTGGTTGGCAGCCCCGAGCACCTCGCCGACCTCGCTCGCAGGGACAACCGTGCACGTTGTCGCATCGGCAAGGCGGACGGTGACATCGGCGGGCCAGTCGACCACTGTTGGTTCGATGCCGTCGGAGCCGTACACCGACAGGTCCTCGACCACCAGCGCTTCGATGCCGTACTCGGACGGATCGAAGATCTCCTGTTCACCGAGTTCGTCGGCGCCGACGAGGCCGGCGAGATCGTTCAGCTGCGCAATGAAGTCGGCGAGTGCCTGGCGCTGCGGTGTCGTCTCCTGTCCGCCCTCGCCCGGGATCGCCAGGCCGAGCGCATATGCCTCGTGCACGTACGTCTCGCCGTTGACGTTGATCGTCACCTGGGCAGTCGAGGCATCGGCGATGTTCGTCGGCTGCTCGTAGTCGATCTCCTGGAGGAGGCCCGCTTCGTCGGCGGCCGAAAGGATCGCTTGAATGCCCGCCTCGGTGATCGACTGCACCTGCACGGCGGGGAGCAGCGGACCGGGATAGATCGCGATCTGCGCACCCGGCCCGAACACGCGGCCATCGCCGGACACGAGCACGTTCGGGGTCTGCTGGAAGGCGAACTCGCGGGGGACGAAGCCGCCGACCTCGGCGTACTCGATGACGACATCATCGGCGCCGGTCGGGTGTTGGTAGCCGTCGGTGGCAGGAGCCTCGGGATCGCTGGCTGCGGGCGGCAACGAATCGTCGGCGGCCGGTGACGCCGAGTCGCTTCCGCACGCAGCCAGACCGAGGGCAGCGACGAACAGGACGGGAACGAAGCACTTCTTCATGGCAGTTCGACGCTTCCCACACCGCTTCGGTTCCACACGGCCGCTACCTTCGCAGTCATGAGTCAAGAAGTACGAGGCATCATCGCTCGCGCCAAGGGCCAACCGGTCACGATGGAAACCATCGTCATCCCCGATCCCGGCCCCGGCGAGGCGGTCGTGGTGATCCAGGCGTGCGGCGTCTGCCACACCGACCTGCACTATCGCGAGGGCGGGATCAACGACGACTTCCCGTTCCTGCTGGGCCACGAGGCGGCCGGCATCGTCGAGTCGGTCGGCGAGGGAGTCACCGACGTGGCTCCCGGCGACTACGTGATCCTCAACTGGCGTGCGGTGTGCGGCGACTGCCGAGCGTGCCGGCGAGGCCAGCCGCAGTACTGCTTCAACACCCACAACGCCACCCAGAAGATGACGCTGACCGACGGCACCGAGCTCTCGCCGGCGCTCGGCATCGGTGCGTTCTGCGACAAGACCCTCGTCGCCGCCGGACAGTGCACGAAGGTCGATCCTGCAGCGTCACCCGCTGCGGCGGGTCTGCTCGGCTGTGGCGTGATGGCCGGCATCGGCGCAGCTCTCAACACCGCCGGCGTCACCCGCGGCCAGTCGGTCGCCGTGTTCGGCTGCGGCGGAGTCGGCGACGCCGCGATCGCGGGAGCCCGCCTTGCCGGCGCCTCCACGATCATCGGCGTCGACATCGACGACCGCAAACTCGAATGGGCCAAGGGATTCGGCGCCACCCACGTCTGCAACTCGAAGGACACCGACCCCGTCGAGTTCATCCGCTCGGTCACCGGTGGCTTCGGCGCCGACGTGTGCATCGAGGCGATCGGCCATCCGGAGGTGTACAAGCAGGCGTTCGAAGCGCGTGACCTCGCCGGGACCGTCGTGCTCGTCGGCGTCCCGAATCCCGAGATGATGCTGGAGTTGCCGTTCATCGACGTGTTCGGTCGGGGTGGTTCGCTCAAGTCGTCCTGGTACGGCGACTGCCTGCCCTCGCGTGACTTTCCCATGCTGATCGACCTCTACCTGCAGGGTCGCCTCGACCTCGACGGCTTCGTGTCGGAGACGATCGGCCTCGACGGCGTCGAGGAGGCGTTCCACAAGATGGAACGTGGCGAGGTCCTGCGCAGCGTGGTGGTGTTCTGAGCCGATGAGTATCGAACTGGTCACGACCGACGGCATCTTCGCCCTCGACGGCGGTGAGTGGGAGGTGACCAACAACATCTGGATCGTCGGCGACGATCGCGAGGTGGTGGTGTTCGACGCGGCCCACGACCACCGGCCGATCGTCGACGCCATCCATGGCCGGCGCGTCGCCGCCATCGTGCTCACCCACGGCCACAACGACCACATCAACGCCGCAATCCCGCTGCGAGATGCCGTCGACGCCCCGATCCTGCTGCACGACGCCGACCGGATGCTGTGGGACGCAGTGTGGCCCGGCGACACGCCCGACCAGGCGCTCACGCCGGGCGAGGTGTTGCGTATCGGCGGCCACGAGATCGCGGTCCTGCACACGCCGGGCCACTCCCCCGGGTGCTGCAGCTTCCACGACGTCGCGGCCGACGCGGTGTTCAGCGGCGACACACTGTTCTGCGGCGGCCCTGGCGCCACCGGGCGGAGCTTCAGCGACGAGCCGACGATCCTGCAATCGATCCGCGACACCCTGCTTGCCCTGCCCGACCACACCGTCGTGCACACCGGCCATGGTGACTCGACGACCATCGGCGCCGAGCGCGACGGCGTGCTGGCCCGCGCCGCTGAACTCGGGCTCTGAGACGGCGATGACCCTCCGTCCGGTTCCGATCACGGGCGTCGTGCAGCACTACGCGTGGGGCGACCAGACGGTCATCCCCGAACTGCTGCACACCACCGCCGACGGCCGGCCATGGGCGGAGCTGTGGCTCGGCACCCATCCCAACGGACCGGCAACCATCGACGGCGGCGGCTCGCTCTCGGACACGACAGGTGAGCTGCCGTACTTGCTCAAGGTGCTCGCTGCCGCACGCCCGCTGTCGTTACAGGTGCACCCGACTCGCGAGCAGGCGCTCGACGGCTACGCCCGCGGCGTCTATCCCGACGACCGAGCCAAGCCCGAATTGCTCTGTGCGCTCACCCGGTTCGACGCGCTGTGCGGCATCCGCCCGATCGGCGCCACGCTCACGCTGCTCGGTGCTCTCGGCGCCGAGCCGCTCGCCGCCGCCATCCGCTCCGAGGGCATCGGCGCGGTGATCGAAGGTCTGTACCGGGGTCGCCTCGATCCTCGCCCGACCGTTGTCGCCTGCAGTCGCAGCCAACGTCCGGAGGCCGAACTCGTCACGCGTCTCGCCGTCGAGTATCCCGACGATCCGAGCGTTGTGGTCACACTGCTGCTCAACCGGGTCACGTTGCAGCCTGGCGAGGCGCTCCATTTGACCGCCGGCAACCTGCATGCGTATCTCAGCGGTGCCGGCATCGAACTGATGGGCGCCAGCGACAACGTGGTGCGTGGGGGCCTCACGGAGAAGCACGTCGACGTCGACGAGCTGCTGCGAATTCTCGACACGGCGCCGCTCGGCGAACCGGTCATGAAGGCCGCCGCCCGAGCGGGCCGGTATCCGCTCCCCGAGGTCGGATGCACACTGGTGCGCATCGATCCAGGCCGCACACACACGTCGAGCGGCCATGAACTCGCCATCGACCTCGACGGCCGCACGCTCTACCTCCCGCCAGGCACAACACTCACGCCGACCGCGCCGACGTTCGTGGTTGTTACATCGCGGGTCTGACCCCTGATGTAATCGTCAGCGGGTGGTCTTGCGGATCTCGACGATCTTCTCGCTCGAGTGGTTGGCGTCGTCGCCCTGTTCCGAGAGCAGTCGGGCCCGATCCTTCTCGGCCTCCCGAGCGGCCTTCACCAGATCGACACGGGCCAGCGCCGCGTCGATGCCGTGCTCCTGGATGAACTCGGCCCACTCGACGAGCTGATCGACCATCTCGTCCTCAGGGACCACGGCGACGTTCTGGCCCTTCACGAACAGGTGGCCACGCTTGTTGCCCGCAGCGATGCCGAGGTCGGCGTCACGAGCCTCGCCCGGGCCGTTCACGACACATCCCATCACGGCGATCTGCAGCGGGATCTCGCGGTCGGCGAACGCCTCCATCGCTCGGTTGGCGACGTCGATCACATCGACTTCCGCACGCCCGCACGACGGGCAGGCGATCAGGTCGACGTTCTTGCGTTCACGCAGGCCGAGCGCTTCGAGCAGCTGGCGGCCGGCACGGGCCTCTTCGACCGGGTCGGCGGTGAGCGAGTAGCGGATCGTGTCGCCGATTCCTTCCATCAGCAGCGTCGCGATCCCGGCCGTGGCCTTGATCAGACCGGCCGGCGGCGGACCGGCTTCGGTGACGCCGAGATGCAGCGGATGGTCGGTGACCTCGGACAGCTGGCGGTACGCCTCGACCATCAACGGCACGCTCGACGCCTTGACCGAGATCTTGATGTCGGTGAAACCCACCTCGTCGAAGTAGGCGATCTCCTGCTGAGCCGATTCGACCATCGCCTCGGGTGTGGCACTGCCGTACTTCTCGTAGAGCGACGGATCGAGCGACCCCGCGTTGACGCCGATACGGATCGGAAGGCCGCGATCGCGGGCCTCGGAGGCAACGGCCTTGATGTGTTCGGGCCGCCGGATGTTGCCGGGGTTCAACCGCAAACCGTGCACACCGGCTTCCATGGCGGCGAGCGCCATCTTGTACTGGTGGTGGATGTCGGCGATGATCGGCACCGGCGACCGCGGCACGATCTGGGCGAGTCCCTCGGCGGCCTCGGTCTCGTTGCAGGTGCAGCGCACGATGTCGGCGCCGGCAGCAGCGAGCGCGTAGATCTGCTGGAGGGTGCCCTCGACGTCGGCGGTCTTCGTGATCGTCATCGACTGCACCGTGATCGGGGCGTCACCGCCCACTTTCACGTTGCCGACGGAGATCTGACGGGTGGGCTTGCGGGGTACGAGCGAGCTGGAGACGTCCACGAGGTGTGTGTTATCCGATCGGCTGGGTGATGTCGAGGTACAGGCCGCTGAACATCAGCATCGCCAGCACCGCGATGACGCCCATCGCGAACGGCATCAAGCGCTCGACGTCGGCGAAGTAGCGCCCCTTCATGTGGAGACGCTTCTCCTGGATGCGCTCGTAGACGGCGATCGCCGCGTGGCCGCCGTCGAGCGGGAGCAGCGGCATCATGTTGAACACGCCGACGAAGATGTTGAGGATCGCGAGCAGGTAGAGCACGCCCGCCAAGCCACCGGATTCGCCGACATCGTCGGACACCGTGGCGATGCCGTACATCGTGGTCGGCCGAGCGGTCGGGTCGGCGTTCTCGGTGTCGGTGAGCTGCTCGACGAGGTTCACCGGGTTGAGCACCTTGACGATGCCCTGGGTCGACTGCCACGTGACCGGGAAGATGTCGGTGACCGAGTTCACGGCCGCCCCGACGATGCCGTGCTGTTCGTAGAGGGGCGGGCTGTAGGAGCTGACACCGAGCAGCGCCGACCCGAACAACGGGTCGTCCTCGGGTGCGGTGGTGTTGGCACCGAGCCCGACCGGGATCGTGAGGGTCTCACCGTCGCGGATCACGACGATGTCGACGACCTCGCTCGGCTCGAAGCTGCGCACCGTCTCACCCAGCTCGACCGAGCTGGTGACGACGAGGCCACCGACCGACACGATCTCGTCGCCGTCACGGATGCCGGCACCCCACGCAGGAAGCTCCTGCGACGCCGTACCGACGATCACCCGTGGCTCGTCCTGAGCGGTGATCTCACCCTGGGTCGAGTACACGCCGAAGAGCAGCACGATCGCGATGAGGATGTGCATGATCGAGCCGGCGGAGATCACCAGCAGGCGGCGCGGGAAGGTCGCCTGGCGGTACGAGCGGGCTTCATCGGCAGGATCGACCTCGTCCATGCGGTTCATGCCGACGATGCGTACGAACGCGCCGAGCGGAATCGCTCGCACGCCGTACTCGGTCTCACCGCGACGGAAGCTCCACAGGCGGGGCCCGAAGAACAAGAAGAACTGCGTGGACTTCATGCCGGTCCACTTGGCGGTGGCGAAGTGGCCGAGTTCGTGGAGGAAGATCGAGATGACGACGCCCACGACGAAGACGAAGATCCAGATGTTGACGAAGGCCAGCCAGACGAACAACGCCGCCAGCCCTGCCATTGCCAACCAGCCGGTCCAGCCGTTGGCGAGTTCGTCGTCGGTCAGTTCGGTCACCGAACCGCCCGCCATGATCTCGCTCTTGACGCGGTCGCCACGGCTCGGCGGCGCGAACGCTTGCTCTGTCTGCTGATCGTGAGGTGTGAGTTGATCGGTCATGTCGGTCGTTTCGAGAGCAGGTCACGGGCGATCCGCCGAGCCTCGGCATCGGCATCGATCACGTCGTCGACCGTGTGGGGGGTTGCACCATCATGCATCGCAAGTACCCCAACACAGACGTCAGGGATCTCATTCCATCGCAAGTTCCCTGCCAAGAATGCGTCAACCGCGACTTCGTTGGCGGCGCTGAGCCACGCGGGCGCGGTGCCGCCGCGCCGCCCGGCGTCGTAGGCGAGGTCGAGGCACCGGAATGTCGCCCGGTCAGGCGTCTCGAAGTCGAGGCGTGAGAGCGTCGTCCAGTCGATGCGCCCGAACGGACTCCCGATGCGGTCCGGGTAGCCGAGCGCGTATCCGATCGGCAGGCGCATGTCGGGCAGGCTGAGCTGGGCAATCGTGGAGCCGTCGGTGAACTCGACCATCGAATGCACCACCGACTGCGGATGCACGACGACGTCGATGTGGTCGTAGGGCGTGCCGTACAGCTCGTGGGCCTCGATCACTTCGAGGCCCTTGTTCATCAACGTGCTCGAGTCGACGGTGATCTTCGGGCCCATGCTCCACGTCGGGTGGGCCAGCGCCGCCTCGACGGTGACCTCGGCCAACTCCTCGGCGCTACGCCCCCGGAACGGGCCACCACTCGCCGTGAGCAACAGGCGCGCCACCTCACGTTCGGTGGCCACCGACGAACGCAGACACTGGTGCAGCGCACAGTGCTCGCTGTCGACCGGAACGAGTTCCGCGCCCGGCACCGCTCGCAGGGGCTGCACGACGGGCCCTGCCGCGATCAGACTCTCCTTGTTCGCCAGCGCCAGTCGCTTGCCCGCGCGCAATGTCTCGATCGTCACGGCCAATCCGGCAAATCCGACCACACCGTTCACGACCACATCGGCCACGCCGACGACCTCGGCGAGATCGCCGACCACCTCGACGCCCGGCAGCGCCGCCGCGACCTCACGTCGGGCCGTGTCGTCTGCGACCGCCACGAGCCGCGGCTTCCATCGTCGGGCCTGTTCGATCGCGGCGGCAGCCGAACTGCCAACGGCCAGTGCAACGACCTCGTACGACCCGGGCACGCTCGCGTTCTCGGCGTCGATGACGTCGAGGGTCTGGGTGCCAATCGAGCCGGTCGACCCGGCGATCGCCACGCGGGTCCCGCTGCCGCAGCCAGACAGCGTGCGCGACATCAGGTACTCAGAGCGCCGTCCACGGCTCGACCACCAGCATCAGGTAGTACACCGCCGGCAGCACGAAGAGAAAGCCGTCGAAGCGATCGAGGACGCCGCCGTGCCCACGGATGATCGCACCGAAGTCCTTGACGTCGAGGTTGCGCTTGAACATGCTCTCGGCGAGATCGCCGAGCGGTGCCATCGCCGAGATCACGATGCCGAGCATCAAGAGATGGCTCGTGCTCGACCACGTGTCGCTGAGGTCCTGCATCCCGATGAGCAGCATCACGACGAGTGTGAGGATCGTGCCGCCGAGCAGCCCTTCGAGCGACTTGTTCGGGCTGATCCACGGCCGCAGCGGCGTGCGTCCGAAGGCCGAACCGACGAAGTAGGCGCCGACGTCGTTGGCGACGACGCCGATTGCGATCAACACGAGCGTGTCGGTCCCCCAGGGGGTGCCGCCGAAGAGGTTCGAGTACGAGAGGATCAGCGCCGCGTAGGAGCCGAGCACCCCGATCCAGACGACGCCGAGCATCGTGATCGCCATGTTCGGCATCGGACCCGCTTCGACCGAGTCGGCGGCGATGAAACTGATCGCCGCTGCGAAGAATCCGAAGGCCAGCACCATCGGGATCGCGGCCTCGCCCACCCAGTAGACAGCGAGGGGGGCGGCGACGCATGCCAACACCCCAACAGCGATCACCGGGCGGTAGCCCTTGTCGGTCACCCGTGCGAAGTACTCGACCGCGGCGAGGCCGAGCGCGACGGTGACGAACACCAACGCGCCAGCCGGTCGCCACATGGCGAGCGCCAGGAAGACCGCAGCGAGCGCCAGCCCGGATGCAACAGCGACGGGCAGGTTGCGGCCATCGGCGCTCGGCGGGGTCGCACCCGCACTTGGCGGGCGCTGCGGGGCTGCACCGCGACGCTTCGGGTCGGGGCGGCGAGGCATCCCCGATGGGTCGGTGCCGATCGTGATCCGCGCCGGCTCGCGACGAGGCGGTTCAGCCGATTCGGTGACGGGCACGGCTCCGGATGCACGGCCGGACGGTACGACCGGCGCATCGTCGACGGTGGGGTCGTCGTGCCACGACAGCTCACCGGTGGGATCCTTCGGCGCCTCGGCAGCGGCCTCGTCGGCCGCGGTCGCCGCACCGGCGAACGACGACCACACGTCGACGTCGTCGGTCGGATCGGGTGTGGCCTCGGCCGCCGCGATACGCGGCACCTCGCCGGTCGGCGGATCGGTCCAGTGCGGCATCGCACCAGAGTCGTCCGATCCGAAACTCAACGGTTCGGGCGCGGGCTCATCATCGAATCCGATGGCCGGCTGCTCGGTGGTCGCTCCGAACAAGGGGCCACCGAACTCGTCGTCGTCGAACGAATCCATGTCGCTCTCGAACGGCCCCGGCTTGCGCCGCGTGGCATTGTCGTCGTCTTTCCAGTCACTCATGACAGTGTCCTTCCCCCAGAGATTCGGCTCGAGCAGGTCCCGGGCCGCTCATACTTCGAGCAGTTCCTGTTCCTTGCGCCCCAACGCCGTGTCGATGTGTTCGACATGTTCGTGAGTCACCTTCTCGAGTTCCTTCTCGGCCCGTTCGAGCTCATCGGCGGAGATCTCGCCATCCTTCTCGGCGGCCTCCATGGCTTTGCGGGCGTCGCGACGGGCGCCGCGCACGGCGATGCGCCCATCCTCGGCCATGTGCTTGACAACCTTGACGTACTCGCGCCGGCGTTCTTCGGTGAGCTGCGGCAGCGAGATGCGAATCGAGATGCCGTCGTTGTTCGGAGACACACCGAGGTCGCTGTCGCGGATCGCCTTCTCGATCGATTCGAGCGTGCCACGATCGTGCGGTTTGATCAGCAACTGACGCGCCTCGGGCACCGAGATCGAGGCGAGCTGCTGGAGCGGAACCTGAGCGCCGTAGTACTCGACGGTGATGCGCTCGACGAGCGATGGCGTCGCCCGTCCGGTGCGCACCGTGGAGAACTGCGACTGGGTGTGCTCCACCGCTTTGTCCATCTTCTCCATTGCTTCGAGCATGGCATCGTCGATCACGGCAGCCAGCGTACCCAGAGCGACCCCGTCGACCAGACCATCGGCACTGGTCAGACCTCGTGAACGAGGGTTCCCTCGTGGCCGCCCTGCACGATGCTGCGCAGCGATCCCGGCTTCGACATGTCGAACACCACGATCGGAATGCCGTTGTCGCGACAGAATGCAATCGCCGTGGCGTCCATCACCTTGAGGTTCTTGGTCATCACCTCGAGGTAGCCGACCTCGTCGTATTTCGTCGCCGTGGCATCGTGACGCGGGTCGGCCGAGTACACCCCGTCGACGCCGGAGTGGGTGCCCTTGATCACCACGTCGGCCTCGATCTCGGCCGCTCGCAGCGCGGCGGCGGTGTCGGTGGTGAAGAACGGGTTGCCGGTGCCGGCGGCGAAGATGACGACGCGCCCCTTCTCGAGGTGACGAACCGCGTCGGCGGCGGATGTACGCCTCGGCGATGCGCGGCATCTCGATTGCCGACTGCACACGGGTGTCCTGGCCGAGCCGTTCGAGCGCGTCCTGCAACGCCAAGGCGTTCATGACGGTCCCGAGCATGCCGATGTGGTCGGACTGCGTGGCATCCATGCCACTGAGCGAGCCGGTGCGACCCCGCCAGAAGTTGCCGCCCCCGACAACGACCGCGACATCGACGCCGAGGTTCTGGCGCAGATCGACGATGTCACGGGCCGTCGCTTCGAGCGTGGCGCCGTCGAGGCCCTTGCCGGACTCACCGGCCAGTGCTTCGCCGGACGGTTTGAAGACGATCCGTTTCCAACTGGGCCGAGGCCCTCCTCGGGGATGGATCGGCTCGTCGCTCATCGAGCCTCGACCGTACTAGAGGCGAGGTTGAGTCACCCAACGTCGGCATCTCGTGAACAACTTCACCTCTCAGAGGTGAAGTTGTTCACGAGAACGGGATCAGCCGATTTCGACTTGGGCGAAGCTGACGATCGTGGCGCCGCCGATGAACTGGCTCACCGACTGCTTGTCGTCCTTCGCGTAGGGCTGATCGAGCAGCGCCACGTCCTTGAAGAAACCGTTGATGCGACCTTCGACGATCTTGGGCAACGCCGCTTCGGGCTTGCCCTCGTTGCGGCTGATCGTCTCGAGCGTTGCACGCTCGGCAGCGACGACGTCTTCAGGGATGTCGTCACGGCTCAGGTAGCTGGGCCGAGCAAACGCGATGTGCACCGCCACGTCGTGGGCGAGCTCCGGCGTGCCGCCGGCGACCTCGACGAGGACGCCGTTGACGCCGCGTCCACCCTGGATGTGCTGGTAGCTGCCGATCACGTTGCCGTCAGCGGCCTCGATGCGCTTGACCTCGCCGAGACCGATGTTCTCCTTGAGCGTGACCTTCAGCTCTTCGAGCTCGGTTGCCCGATCGCTGACCGCGTCGACGCCCTTGGCGACGACGAGCGCGGCCAGAGCGTCGGCCTCGGCCTTGAACTGGTCGGAGCCGGCGACGAAGTCGGTCTCGCTCTTGAGTTCGACGATTGCGCCGACGTTGCCCTCGATGAGGAGGCTGACGACGCCCTGCGACGCGTCGCGATCCTCACGCTTGGCGCTCGCCGCGAGACCCTTCTCACGAAGCCAGGTCTTGGCGGCTTCGATGTCGCCGCCGTTCTCCTCGAGTGCCTTCTTGCAGTCCATCATCCCGGCGCCCGACGACTCGCGCAGGGCCTTGACGTCTTGTGCGGTGAATGACATGGCTCAGCTCTCCGTGCTTGCTTCGGGGGTGGTCTCGGGTGTCTCGTCGGTGCTCTGACCGGGCTTGGCGGCGGTGTCTTCGGACGCGTCCGGGACCTTGGTCTCGGCGGTGTCGTCCTGAGCGTCGGCGCCGGCGGGGATCGGTGCTTCGACCTCGGCGGCGGGCGCCGGCTGCTCGGTGTTGGCGACCGGACCCGTGGTCTCCTCTGGCACCGAGGACGGCACGGGCTCGGACTTCGAGTCACCGGTGGCATCGGACTGATCGGACGCCGCAGGTGCGGACTTCGCCGCAGCGAGACGAGCGTCGCGGTCGGCCTGAGCCTGGGCGGCGGCGTCACGGGCGGCGGCCTGGGCGGCGGCGAACTCGGCCTCTTCCTCGGGGCTGCGTTCGGCGACGGGCGCCGGTGCCGGGTTGCGCTTGTTGGCGATGAATCGACCCTCTTCGACGGCGTCGGCGATCACGCGGGCGAACAGGCTGTTCGAGCGGATGGCGTCGTCGTTGCCGGGAATCGGGTACTGCACGACTTCGGGGTCGACGTTGGTGTCGACGACGGCGACCACGGGGATGCCGAGCTTGTTGGCCTCGGTGACCGCGATGTGCTCCTTCTTCGTGTCGAGCACGAAGATCGCGTCGGGCGCCTTCTTCATGCCGCGGAGACCACCGAGGTTGCGCTGCAACTTGGTGAGCTCGCGATCGAGCAGGAGGGCTTCCTTCTTGATCATGGCGTCGAACTCGCCGGAGGCCTGCATGCGCTCGTACTCGAGCATCTTGTTGACGCGCTTGCCGATCGTCTCGAAGTTCGTGAGCATGCCGCCGAGCCAACGCTCGTTGACGTACGGCATGCCGCACTTGTCGGCGTAGCTCTTGACGGGATCCTGGGCCTGCTTCTTGGTGCCCACGAAGAGGATCGTGCCGCCGCCGGCGACGAGGTCGCGGACGTAGCCGTACGCGGTCTCCACCCGACCGAGCGTCTGCTCGAGGTCGATGATGTAGATGCCGTTGCGCTCACCGAAGATGAAACGCTTCATCTTCGGGTTCCACCGACGGGTCTGGTGGCCGAAGTGAGCTCCGGCCTCGATCATTTGCCGCATGGTGATGACAGCCATGATGATTCTCCTTGTTGCGGTTGATCCCGCCGGTCGGCGCCCTCGACGAGAGCGACCGCAGTGGACCGATGGGACAGTGAGACGTCGCTGCGAACAGCGGCCGATCCAGGTGAATCGACCCGAACGACGCTATCGGCCCGTTGCGGGCTCCGGACACCGCAACTCGAAGCGTTCGAACACCACGGGGAGGTCGTCGCCGTAGTCGCCCCAGGCCGCCGGATGAGCTCGGGCGAAGTAGCGCGAGTGCATTTCCAGCCAGTCGTCACGCGTACGGTCGCCTTCGCCCTCGTCCCAGGCGAATTGGTCGTCGACCGACACCAGCGAGCCGACCCGCACGTCGGTGGTCTCGATCACCACGCGCGGCTGGCCCCGACCGTCGCAGACGACGATGAGGTCGCCGACCTCGGGCAGGTCGTCGCCGTCGTCGGCGTACACGAGGCGGCAGCTCGCCGTGGCGCGTTTGGGCCCCTCGACGACGAGTGCGAGCAGTCGATCGGCCATCTCCGCGGAGTCGCCGAACTGGAAGACGTCGGCCAACGTCGCCGCAAGGCCAGAGTGACGTTCGTCGATGTACTGCTCGAAGAAGCGGTCGGCGGCGGCTCGATCGATGGCGCCGAGCTCGTCAGAAGGGTGTTCCGACATGGGCCACACCGTACTTGTCGGGGGACCCTGCGGGCTCCGGACACCGCAGTCGCGCGGGTGGCGCCGGTCGCGCTGGTGTCCCGTCGAGGGGGACCAGACGCGGGCGACTCCTGGCCACGCCGATGTAGGGCGCTGGGTCGGCGTAGTCGTCGCCGATGCGCAGGCCGAAGAACAACGAGCCGGACGCCGTGCCGACCACCTCGTTCGCGAGGACGACGTCGCCGAGTTCGACGCTGGCCGACGCCAGTCGGCCGTAGGTGTGGCGCCATCCGTTCGAGAGCTGCACCACCACGTACCGGACGTCCACGACGGTTCCGGCAAACACCACGCGTCCGCTGGCGGCTGCCCGCACGGCCGTGTCGGCGCTGACTGCATACTCGAGACCGCGGTTGCCGGCGCACCACGGGCACGGCGGCTCGCGGAAGGGATCGCTGACCGAGGCGACGACAGGCGGAAACCAGCACGGCGTGGCGGCAGCGGTCGGTGTTGATGCTCCAGCGACCACCGTCGCCAGCGCGAGCGAGGCGGCGGCGAGTCGCTGGCGGGCAGGACGAGATCGTGCGCTCATGAGCCAACCTTCTCGACGTCTCGGCAGCGCCGAGGTCGACGTGGGACGCCCGTGTGCCGGCGCGAGGCTCAGCCGACGCCGGCGGCCGAGAGTCGCGACCGCAGGTGCAGCACGGACTTGGTGTGGATCTGGGACACGCGGCTCTCGGTGACTCCGAGGACCTGTCCGATCTCGGCGAGGGTCAGGCCCTCGTCGTAATACAGCGAGAGCACGAGCTTCTCGCGTTCGGGGAGCTTCTTGATCTCGGCGCGCATGATCTGGCCGAGTTCGTGATCCTCGACGACGGCCGACGGCGAACCTGATCCCGGCCCGTCGAGGGCGGCGGGCTCGGCCCCGGCGGCGATTGCCCGGTCGAGCGGACCCACCGTGGTGCTCGCAATCGCTGCGAGCCAACGGGTCAGTTCGTCGGTGGAGATGTGCAGGTGTGCTGCCAGCTCCTCGTCGGTCGGTGCCCGACCCTCCTTGTGTTCGATCTCCGAGATCGCCTTCTCGACACTGCGGGCACGGCTGCGGATCGATCGCGGCACCCAGTCGAGCTTGCGCAGCCCGTCGTAGACCGCGCCGCGGATGCGCGGGACCGCAAACGTCTCGAACTTGACGCCTCGTTCGGGGTCGAAACGCTCGATCGCGTCGATCAGGCCGAACACACCCGAGCTGACGAGATCTCCCGGGTCGACACTCGACGGCAGGCCGGCGCCGACACGGCCGGCGACGAATTTCACCAGCGGTGAATAGTGGACGATCAAGTGGTCTCGCGCCGCGGCGTTGCGGCGGTTCAACCATCTGGTCCACTGCATCTGCAGGTCGGCGTCTTCGGGAACGATGCTCATGCTCTGGGGTGGGCCTCGCGATAAGCAGCCGACAAACGTTCGCGGCTGACGTGGGTGTAGCGCTGGGTGGTGGCCACGTCGGTGTGGCCCAGCAATTCCTGAACGGCTCGCAGATCGGCACCGCCGTCGAGGAGGTGCGTGGCGAACGTGTGCCGCAGTGCGTGCGGATGGGTCGGGCTCGGTGATCGCCGGTCGACGATGCGCCGAACGTCGCGAGGCGTCAGCGGGCGGCCCCGCTCGTTGCCGAACAACACGTCGCCGGCCTCCGGTGGCAGCACGTCGTGACGAATCGCCAGCCACCGTCGCAGCGCGGCGATCGCCGGTTCGCTGATGGGCACTCGCCGTTCCTTGGATCCTTTGCCCCAGACGTTGGCGGCACCCGTGGTCACCGACACCGACGAGACCTGCAGCCCGCACAACTCGCCGACACGCAGGCCCGAGCCGTAGAGCAACTCGAGGACCGCGTCGTCGCGACGACGCCGCCAGTCGGGCTCGTCGTCGGCGAGCGGACCATCGAGCAAGCCACTGAGCTCGCGCTGATCGAGGACCCTCGGCAACCGGCCATTGCCGGCGGGCACCGACACGCCGCTGGTCGGATCGACCTCGACGACGTCGTTGGCGACGAGCCATCGGTAGTAACGGCGGATCGCCGCGGTCTTGCGGGCAATCGACCGTCGTGCGAATTGCCGTGTCGTCAGGTGAGCGAGGTACCGGCGCACCGTGGTCCGCTTGACCGCCGCCGGTTCGAGCAGGTCGCTTCGAGCACACCAGGCCGCGAACGACCTCACATCGGAGGTGTAGGCGGCCACCGTGTTGTCGGACAACGACGTCAACGCGTGCGCGAAGTCGTCGATGCGCCAGGGGTCCACGGCGACGATGGTATTGCCCGCGGGGTTGCCACAGCGTGGATGGCCGCCTCATGCGAGATCCGCCCAGTCGTCGATCGCTTCGAACCAGCCGGCGGTTTCGCGCAACCATCCGGCGTGTTCGAGCCGAGCGACCGCCATCGCGGTGTCGACCAGCGGGCCACCGATATGTTCCGACAACGCTTCCAGCGTCTGCGGCTGGGCTCGACAGGCATCGATCAATCGACGATCGGCAGCGCTCGGCAGCGACCGCGGATCGTGCCGGGCACGGCCCGCGCGGCGCCGATCGAGACCCAGCGCCATCAACACGTCGGCCGTCTCGGTCGCCGGTGTCGCCCCGTCGCACAACAGCTTGTTCGTGCCGAGCGCCGCCCGGCTCTGCAGCGCACCGGGAACGGCGAACACCTCGACACCGCGTTCGGCAGCCTCACGCGCGGTGATCAGGCTCCCACCTCGCTCGCGACTCTCGACGACCACGAGCACCTCGACGAGTGCGGCCAGGATCCGGTTGCGCAACGGGAACCGGAACGCGTCGGGCCCGGTGCCGGGAGGCCACTCGGAGATCAACGCACCACGAGCTGCGACCTGCTCCCAGAGTTCACCGTGCACTGCCGGGTACGGCCGGTCCGGGCCCGTGCCGACCACCGCCACCGGCCGCGCACCCTCGACGGCGAGTGCTCCGCGATGGGCCGCACCGTCGATCCCCTTGGCCAGGCCCGAAACCACCACCACCCCTTCGGCGGCCAGCTCGTAGCCGAATCGAGCGGCGGTCTCGCGTCCGCGCTGTGTGGCATTTCGCGTCCCGACGATCCCGACGCGACGCGCGTCGAGCACACCGAGATCGCCACGGACGAACAATGCGGCTGGCCGGCGAGGATCGTCGAGCAAGGCCGGCGGATACGAGGCATCTCCGGCGACGACCACCTCGATGCCACCGTCGAGGCACTGCTGCCACACCTGGTCGGGCTGACGACGGTCGCCGGAACGTCGCCACGCCGCCACCAGATCGGGCTCGCGGGCGAACAGCGTGGCGAACGGTTCGGGCGGTCGACAGCCGCCGGTCGCCACCGCAAACGCCTGCTCCGCGGATCTGCTGGCCAGCAACCCGGACAACCGGTTGGTGGTCATCCGCTCGAATCCGGCCAACGACGCCACGAACGCTGCCTGCGGTATCGCACCGGCGGCGACCGTGGTCATGCTGCTCGTCCGTTCGGGAGCGACCGGGCGAACGTGGCACGGAACCGAAGCGCCATCGCGACGTCCTGCTCGTCGACGGTGAGTTCGAGATGGCCGCGCAGATCAGCGATCGTCCGCGCCACCCGTCGGATCCGGTGATAGCCCCGACCGCTGAGCCGGTCGTGTTCGAGCTCGTGACGCAACAGCGCGGTCGAGCCCGCGTCGAGGCGAGCAACCGCATCGAGCTGATCGATTGCGAGCGCACTGTTGAGACCTCCCTGACGACTCACCGCCACGGCTCTCGCCGCGAGCACTCGTTCGGCGACGACGGCCGTGCACTCCCCCGGTTCGTTGACCAGCAAGTCATCGACGGCCGGACGATGCACGGGCACGCGGAGGTCGAACCTGTCGAGCAGCGGACCCGACACCCGCCGTGCGTAGCGATGCAGCACGGCATCGCCGCAGACGCACGCCCCGGGTGCCCCGCCGCCGCAGGGACATGGGTTCATCGCGGCGACGAGCAGGAAGTCGGCGGGCAGCACCGCCCGGATTTCGGCGCGACTGACGTTGACCACATGCGATTCGAGCGGTTGGCGGAGTCCGTCGAGTACCGACGGCGCGAATTCGGCGAGTTCGTCCATGAACAGGATTCCGCCGTGCGCAATCGACACTTCTCCCGGCCGGATGAGCTGCGAACCGCCTCCGACCAGCGAGACCTGCGATGACGTGTGATGCGGTGCCCGGAACGGCGGCTCGCGCACGAGACCGCCGGGCGGCAACGCAATGCCCGACGCCGAATGGATCATCGTGACCTCGAGCGCCCGATCGCGTCCCAGTGGTGGCAGGAGGCCCCGAAGCCGCGAAGCGAGCATCGTCTTGCCAGCGCCCGGTGGCCCGATGAACAGCGTGTGGTGGCCTCCTGCCGCTGCGATCTCCAATGCGTGACGCGCCACCGGCTGGCCCTGCACATCCGCGAGATCCGGGGGCGGACGACGACCGCAATCGATGCGTTCGACGCTGTCGTGGTCGGGCCACGGCGCCTCTCCTCGAAGTGCGTCGACGAGCTCACCGAGATTTGCGATGAGCCTGACGCGGCCCAGGGCGACGACGTGCGCCTCGACCGCACTCGGAATGGGCACCACCACGTCTCGTTCGCCGAGCGCACCGACCATCGGCGCAACTCCGTTGACCGGACGCAACGAGCCGTCGAGGCCGAGCTCACCGATGAACGCCGTGCCCTCGATCGCCTCGACCGGGATGACCTCGCTCGCCGCGAGCACGCCGACGGCAATGGCCAGGTCGAGTCCCGAACCGGCCTTGCGATCACCCGACGGCGCCAAGTTGACCGTGATGCGGTGCTTGGGCCAGGGAAGCCCGCTGCTGAGCACTGCGGCGCGGGCGCGATCTCTCGACTCGCGTATCGACGTATCGGGCAGGCCGACGAGGCTGAACCCCGGCAGCCCACCGGACACCTGCACCTCGACATGGACGAGATGCCCTTCTGCGCAGAAGAGCACCGCTGACGGGACGGATGCGAACATGCCAACCTCCTCGGGACGACGCGGCGAACCGCGAGCACATCGAGGAGGGGCGATGGGGCCCCACGACCCCGACCGGGCCAGGGCCTCGGTCGTGGGACGCACTGTACCGACAGGGTGTCGCACACTTCCCGGGCGACCCCCGCCGACCATCCGCCGCACCCTCCCTGCGATGAGCGAAACCGCCGTATGCGGTCGGTTCGCTCATCGCAACCACCGAGATCGACCCTTCGATGAGCGAACCGACCGGATACGCGCTTTTCGCTCATCGCAACGAATCGGTGCTGCTGCCGGATCACGGGATGCGCGTGCGACAATGCTCACCCGTGGTGACCATCCGCTTCGAACCTCCGCGCCGAACGACGGCGTTCGCTGCGGCAGCGATCGTGACGGCGCTCACCGCGCTGAGCGCGTGCGGTGGCGACGAGACGCCGAGCGCGGAGCGGTTCTGCGGCGAAGTCGCGGCGAACAAGGAAGCGCTCACCAGTCCGCAACTGCTCTACGCCGACGACATCGAACCACTGCTCGACCTGTACCGCAGCATCGGCGCGCTCGCCCCGCTCGGCGTCGAGGACGATTGGAACCAGCTCGTGTCGGTCTACGAGACCGCGAGCACCGTCGTCGTCGGCGACCCGGAATCCGAGCAGGCGGCGCTCACCGCTGCCTACGCCAGCGAGAAGTCAGCTGCGGCCGTCGAGACCTGGCTGATGGCGAACTGCGCCGTCGACATCGGCCCCGTCTTCACGATCGTGCCCCAGGGACCGGTGACCATCACCATTCCGCCGGACGGCACCGTGGCGCCGGATGCCACGACGGCGCCGACGTCGGTTCCGTGACCGACCGGATCAGGCGATCTCGCCGCGACGCAGGATGACCTTGTCGACGAGGCCGTAGTCACGGCCTTCCTCGGCGGTGAACCAGCGGTCGCGCTCGGAGTCGGCCTGGATCTGCTCGAGCGTCTGGCCCGAGTGCTCGGCGATCAAGGTGGCCATGCGCAGCTTCGTGTAGCGCAGCTGCTCGGCCTGAATGGCGATGTCGGACGCTTGTCCGCGCAGGCCGGCGAGCGGCTGGTGCATCATGATGCGGGCGTTCGGCAGCGTGTAGCGCTTGCCGGCGGCACCGGCCGTCAGGAGGAACTGCCCCATCGACGCAGCGAGTCCGAGGCACACGGTTGCGACGTCGCAGCCGACGAACTGCATCGTGTCGTAGATCGCCATGCCGGCGGTCACCGACCCACCCGGGCTGTTGATGTAGAGCCAGATGTCCTGGTTCGGATCTTCACCCTCGAGGTAGAGCAACTGGGCGCAGATCTGGTTGGCGATCTCGTCGTTCACGTCGGAGCCCAGCATGACCACCCGGTTCTTCAGGAGGCGGTCGAAGACGGCCGAACGAGGATCGAATCCGCCCTCGAGTGCTGCTGGTTGCATGAGTTCCGACATGGTCCGCAGGCTATCGGTCCCGACCGCGAGCGAATCACGAGCACGACGTCCGCACTACCGTCACAGCATGGCCGTCACTGCGAAATTCGTTCCCGACCGGATCGATCTACTCCCGAACACGCCTGCGACGATGACGCTGCGGCTCTACAACGGCCACGAGGAACGGCGCGAGGTGTCACTGACCACGTCGGGAACGCTGGCCGACCATGTACGCCTCGACTCGGCGATCGTCACGATCGACCCCAACCAGATCGTCGACCTCCAGGTCGCCGTCTTCGCTCCGCCGACCCTCCAGGCCGGGACGTACACGATCGACGTCCAGGCGACCGTCGCCACAGGAGGCGCACCGTCACCGGAGGCAGCGAACAGCGGGCCGCCGACGGCACCCGAGGTCGTCGTCGCCAACGGAACCGCCGAGATCAGCGCCCACAGCGACTACACCATCGCACTGCAGCCGGTGATGTCGAGGGGGGCGCGAGGCGGGCGTCACACCGTCCGAGTCGCCAACACCGGCAACGTGGCACTCTCGCTCGAACTGTCACCCGACGGGGTCGACGACGAGCAGCTGAGCGTCTCGGTCGAGCCTTCGTCGATGAGCGTCGCGCCGGGCCTGACCAGCGACGCCACCGTCCGCGTCACCCCGGCGGCGACGTACTGGAGCGGACCCAAACAGGACCACGTCGTCGCACTCAACGCCACCTCCGAGACCGGCCGCACCGACGCGTTGGTCGGCGCCTACCAGCAGCGACCGAAGCTGCCCAACTGGGTCGGCCCGGCTGCCGCCGGTGCGTTCGCCGCGCTCGTGCTGGGCGCAATCGCCTGGTTTGCCTTCGCTCGACCGTGGGTGCAGGACACCGCCGACGAGGCGGCCGCCGAAGCGATCGAACTCGACCGTGCGGCGTTGCAGGTGCGCATCGAGGAGCTCGAGGCCGCGGCCGCCGAGGCCGAAGAGCTGCCGCTCGGCACGCCCATCGACATCCGGCTCGCAAGTGGAGCCGACCGGTGGCAACACCGAGCAGGACGCCGCCGACGTCGACTCGGACACGATCGTGTCGATCACCGACATCGTGTTCCAGAACCCGAGCGGCGCGGTGGGCACCGTGTCGTTGCAGCGAGGCGACGAGGTCCTGCTGAGCTCGGAGCTGGCGAACTTCCGCGACTTCGATCTTCACTTCGTCGCCCCGTACCAGTTCGACGACGGCGACGAGATCGTGCTCTCCGTCGAATGCCGCACCCCTGGGGCTGGGGCCAGCACCTGCCCGGTTGCAGCGTCACTCGTCGGGTTCGTCGACGAGGTCGACTGAGCCTCGCTCGGCGCCGGCGTGTCAGCGTCCGATGGCGCTGCTGCGCAGTGCGGCATCGGTCGAAGCGTTTCCGCGTGTCGACACCAGCAGCTCGGCGGACACCTCGTCGAACGCGTCGAGCTGTCCGTTGACGGTGAGCAACGCCGGCCCCGTCGGCGTGCGCGGTAGCACGACGACGACGTGAACAAAGTTGCCGTCGGCATCGACGATCACGGATTCCGCGGACACAACGCCGGGCTGCATCAGCTCGACGGTCGATCCGGCGGGGAAGCCGGTGCCGAACACCGCAACGGTCTGTCCGGCGCCTGCCACGGCCGGCAGGAGGTCGAGCGTGGGTGCGGCGACTCCTTCACCGGAGAGCGCCGCAGTGACCACCGAGCCGTCATCGAGCTGGAACGCCGCCGAGCCCGCAGCGGGTCCCACCGCGATCGGTGTGAATTGCACCTCGACGGAGCACGACGCCGCCGGAGCGATCGCAATGCCCGAGCACGCGTCGGTGACGAGCGAGAACACGCCGGGCACGTCGACCGTCACGGAGCTCACGCGAAGGGTTGACGTGGTCGCGTTGGTGAGGGTGACCGGGGCCGTGCGACGTCCGGCGTCGACGACCGTCGGGGCGAACGCGACCGGCGACGCGAACGGGCTCACGTCGGGCACAACGGGCTCGAACGTGCGGGAGGTGGTGGTGGACGACGAGCGCCGCGGGACGGTGGTCGCCGGAGCCGTCGGGAACGAGCCGCCGGTGCTCGGGAATCGGGGAATGATCGGCGTCGCCGGCACCGTGGTCCCCGGCACCGTCGGCAGGGCGGCAACCTCCTCGTCGGTCGTCGGGGGCGTGGCCGGCGGAGTGGTGGGCGGCGTCGTCGGGACGGTTGGGACGTCGTCGTCGTGGTGGTCGTGGTGGTTGTCGTCGTGTCGACCACCTCGACCTCCGACGAGCGGCGGTCGACCGCCCAGACCGACGGGGTGACCTCCGGCGGGTCTGTCGGGAGCTCCTCTGGGTCGATCTCTACGTCCTGGGCGTCGATCGGGGTCTCGGGTGTTGCCGTCGGATCGAGCGGCTCGGCGGCCAGGTCGGTCGCACTCGCGAAGATCAGCCAGCGACCGTGCTGCGAGATCGAGAGGCGACCGACCGGTTGTCGCGTCGGCGAGTTCGGCGATGCGCTCATCGGTCGTCGTCGTCCCGTCCGACGACAGCACTCGGATGCCGTCGCCTCGCTGATAGACGACGTGGTTCCCGTCGGCGGAGAGCGCCGGGCGGGTGGCGTCGTCGACGAGGATCTGGGCGGTGCCTGCCGTGCGATCGACCCCCACCACGAACGGAACGATCGGCGTCGCGCTCACCGACCACGGCGAGATCGAGCGACGCCGACTCGAAGACCACGAACGAGGCGTCGGCGGTGATCGTCGGCGACGTGGAATCGGCCGGGCCGGGGTCGCCGGACGGCATCGTCGACACCACCTCGGGGTCGACGTCGGGCGTGAGGCTCGACCAGCAGGTACACATTGGCGGGCAGTGGCTCGTACGGAGCATCGCCCGGGCCGGCGACGAAGACGACCGTGGTGCCGTCGGCCGACACGTCGACGTCGGGCCCGTCACGATCGGAGGCGCGGTGTCCGATGCCGGAGCGTCGGACACCGGCGCGAACGCGTCGGCGAGTTCGTGGACGCCGTCGATCGGGTCCAGCACGTAGCGGCGAATCTCGGTGCCGGTCGACCACACGATCGTGGAACCGTCGAACGACAACGCCGGTGCACTCAACGGGGCGATGTCGCCTCCGGGAGCTCCGGGAGTCCGGACTCGGGAACCTCGAGTGGCTCGGTGGCATCAGGAACCAGCCGGGACCGCGGGAACTTCCGGGGTCTCGAGGACATCGACGACGCTGCCGACCGGCAACTCGGCCGGCGCCGGCGCGGCGGTGCAGCGGTCGACGACGGTCAGCTCGATGCCGAACTCGCGCTGCGCCGAGTAGGCGACCACACATCCGTTGCCGCTGATGCCGGGCGCCGCACTGTCGATCTCGGCGACGGGGCGGCTCGTGTCGCCGACGCGGTCGCGGATCCACACCCTCCGGCCATCGGGCGTCGTCACCTCGTAGGCGACGACGCCACCGGTGTCGGAGATCGCCTGCGACACGTCAGCGGGGAGCTCCTGGCTCGACCCCTCCGAGTCGACGGAGACGAGCTCGACCACGATCGGATCGCTGGCAGTCTGGGCGCCGGTCGTGGACGCATACGCGCTGAACAGGCCGACGGTGACGACGGCTGCTGCACCGAGAGCCCGTCTGCGGCCCCGGCTCGGCGTTGAGACTTCAGGCGTACCTCCCAGGGTAACGCCGCCAGGCGGTCAGCGGGTCACGCCACTCATGACGACGGCGACGCGTTCGGTCGGTCCGATCGTGTCGACGATCGCCAGCAGTCCGGCGAGCCCCGCGCTCCCCGTGGGACTGACGTCGAAGCCGGCCGAGCGGGCCAGTTCGTGGGCGGCCACGATGTCGGCCTCGGCGGCGACGATCGGCGCGTCGCCCGACGTGCCGATGGCGTCGAACACGCCGAGCCAGTCGTAGGTCTCGTCGTCGAGGATGCCGTCGGCAAGCGAGTGCGGGTCGGGCCACGGCGTCATCAACTCGCTCCAACGCGTAGCGACCAACCGTGGTTCCCCGAGCCCAGGGCGCGGGGAACCACGATCCGCGCTGAGCTGCTCGGCTCGTTCCCACGCCACCGCGAGGGGCGCACATCCCTCGGCCTGCACCGCGTGGAACCGGCGGGCGGGATGCGTGGCGCCGACGCAGGCGGCGAACGCTCCCCCGCCGACCTGGACGAAGATCCGGTCGAGTTCGCCGGCGCTGCTGCTCGGCGAGTTGTTCGCCGATCTCCCAGCCGAGCGTGCGGCCACCGTCGAGCGCGAGCGCGTTCTCGGGACCCTGCACCGTGAACGGGATCGCGCCGGCGGCGACCGCCTCGCGGAAGCGGAACATCGCGGGGTCGCCGGCCGGGTCGCTCGCTCGCCGCTCGCAGCGGTGCACGCGGGCGCCGAGCCGGTCGAGTTCGTCGCCGAAGCCGTCGCTCATCCACGTCGGGACGTACACGTCGATCGGCCAGTCTGCCGCCCGGGCGAGCGTCGCTGCTGCGAGCGCAGCGTTGCCGCACGAGGCGATCGCGAGCGGCGGCCGTTCGGTGAGATGCCCGAGGATCTCGGCGGCTCGGAGGTGCAGCAGGATCGTGAACAGATGGCGGGCCTTCTGGCTGCCGCCCACTCCCCCGGTCTCGTCCTTCACCCACACGCCGCCGCCGTCGGCGAAGCCGAGCGCGTCGGACAGCGCGTCGGATCGTCCGAACGGCGTCGGCACGAATCCCACTTCGGCCACGGCCCGAACGGCGTCATCGAGTTCGGCGACGAGACGTCGGCGGGCAGCGAGATCCATCCCGTTGGCATCCGCGTACGCCGCCCAAGCGAAGTCGGCGTCATGGCGCAAGAACGGATTGACGTCGTGGTCCCCCGCTGCCCAGGTCTCCGGGAACCACGATGCCTGTCGGAGCAACGTCCTCGACCATCTGCTGGTTCCCCGCGCCCAGGTCTCCGGGAACCACGATGTCTGTCGGAGCGTCGTCCTCCACGATCTGCAGCACGTGGCGGCGATCGTCGGCCGTCGCGTTCGGGCAGCGCCACGGGAACGACGTGGCGATGTCGACCTCGGCGGCGCACACCGCGCAGCGCCAGCCGGTGACCCGCATCGTTGCGCTCAGCCCGCGACGCGGGCGTTGAAGTCGTCGATCATCTCGTCCCACACGTCGACGTAGCGGCGCAGGCCCTTCCAGAAGTCCTGGTGGCGGCGGGCCTCGAACAGCTCGAACGGCGTGCCCTGCTGTTCGACCCAGGTGTAGTAGCCGAGGTTGAAGATGCGGCGGCGGTCGGCCTCGGTGCAGTCGATCATGTGGTCGGTGCCGATCGATCCGAGGTGCTCGCCGAACACCTCGGCGGCGTCGGTGGTGGTGAACTCGTTGCCGTAGCGGGTGGCGAGCAGCTTGGCGCGCTCGCTCGGGTAGAGGGCGGCGCCGTCGGTGGCGACGGTGATGATCGCGTCGTCGGGGCCGAGGTCGAGGAGCTTGGCCGTCTTGATCGCGGCGAGCACGTTGCAGATCGCCGAGAACCCGAAGTGCTCCAGCGCCGCCACGACGTCGGCGGGCACGCCCTTGGCCTGGGCGAGGTACTGGCGGCCGGTGTCGGTGTTGAAGAGGGCGTCGAGTTCGTCGGTCGACTTGTCGGAGATCGCCACCACGACGTCGGTGTTCATCACGTTGTGGATGATCGGGATGTGCTTGTCGCCGATGCCCTGGATGTTGTGCTCGCCGAAGCCGTTCTCGAGCATCGTCGGGCATTCGAGCGCCTCGACGGCGACGATCTTCGTGCCGTACTCCTCCTTCAGCCGGTCGCCGGCGGCGATCGTGCCGGCCGATCCGGTGGCCGAGGTGAACGCGGCCAGGTTCAGGTCGCGACCCTCGTTCTTGTACTGCTCGCGGACCGTCTCGAACACGTGGCCGAAGGCCCGGCCGGTCACCCGGTAGTGGCCGAGGTGGTTGCCGAACTCGGCGAACTGGTTGAGCACGAAGTTGCCGGGATCGAGGGCGAGTTCGTTGCAGGCGTCGTAGATCTCCTTGACGTTCGACTCGGTGCCGTGGGTACTTGATGACGTCCTCGGCCGGGTTGGCGCACCACTCGTCGAGCCAGTCGAAGCGCTCCTGGCTCATGCCCTCGGGGAGGATGGCGACGCCGCGACTGGCCATGATCCGGCTGATGGCGATGCCGCCGCGGGCGTAGTTGCCGGTCGACGGCCAGATGGCGCGGTGGTGGGTCGGGTCGAACTGGCCGGTGACGACCCGTGGTGCGAGGCACGCGTACGCGGCGAGCACCTTGTGGGCGGTGATCATCGGGAAGCGATCGCCGAACACGACGATGATCGGGCTCTCGACGCCGGTGAGGCTCGACGGCAGCACGACGTGGTCGGGCACGTCGACCCGGTTGCCGGCGAGGTCGTTGTACCAGTGGACCCGCCAGAGGTTGCGGGCGTCGGCACCCTGCGGGTCGGCGTCGCCGACCTTCGTGGCGTGATCGAACGTCGAGGGATCCTCGAGCTGGGCGAACGTCGGCAAGGTGATGCCCTGCGTCGCGGAATCGTTCGACGCTGTTGGCCAGTGCGGCCTCGTCGACGATCCGGTCGGCCAACCCGAACTGGTTCTCGAGGGCGTCCCGACGTGAGTTCGGCGGTCGGGTCGAGCACGTCGGCAGCAGTCACGCTTGACATTCTGTCAAGAGATCGGCCTCAGCGCGTCGACGTACATCTGGTGTCTGACACCTGATGTACGTCAGAACGGGCGGTCGTCGGGCGGGAGGGTGCTGGGGCCGACGTGAGCATCGAGCCAGGCGCACAGCTCTGCGGCGCCGGTCCACGAGTCGCGAATCCGCTTGGCGGCGCCCTTGGTGTGGATCCACTTCGGTGCACCGAACTCCTGCACCGCGATCAGACCCTTGCGACGAAGCAGCTCGATACGGGGATGATCCTTCGGGTACCCACGCGGCGCCGTCTTCAACGAGTCGATGGCGCTGATCGAATACTTCTTGCGTTCGGCCTCGGCCACGAGCGCAGCCAACTCGGAACCCGTGGCGTCACCGTCGATCCCCTGCCGGAACCGTTCGAGCTGGTCCTTGGCCATGGCGTAGTAGCCCGCACCGACCATCAGACCGGTGGCCGAGAACTGGACGTAGTGGCCGGCACCACCCTCCGACTCGCCGTAGGCGCCTTGCGCTGTCTTGTACGGCGGCTTGTTCTTCGAGAAGCGCACGTCGTTGTACGGGCGGAACATGTGGAACGGTCCGAAGTCGGCGAGTTCCTCGGTGAGCTCGACCATGGGCTGCTTGACGAACGCGTCGAAACGCGCCTTGTTCGCCTGCCAGAACGACTTGGAGTTGTCGGCCTCGAGCTGCTCGTAGAACTCGATGCCCTCGACCGGAAAGCCCGCGAACGCCATCCCCGAACCGTACCCGTGTCGCGATCGACGTCGGACCGCTACTGTCGCCGCGCATGGCTGACCTCTTCCTCGGCGGTGCGATCGATCCAGCGACGCATGAGCGCACCACCGCCGAATCGTCCGGCCACGTCGCCGTGCCGACCGACTCGCTCACCACCCACGGCGTGATCGTGGGGATGACCGGCTCGGGCAAGACCGGTCTCGGAGTGATCCTGATCGAAGAGGCACTTCGCGCCGGCCTGCCCGTGTTGGCGATCGACCCGAAGGGTGATCTGACGAACCTGTGCCTGACCTTCCCCGATCTCGCCGCGACGGATTTCCGGCCGTGGATCGACGAAGCCCAGGCGCGCAACGCCGGCGAGTCGCCCGACCAGTTCGCTGCCAGCCAGTCCGCGCTGTGGACCGAGGGGCTCGGGAAGTGGGGGCTCGGCGGCGGTGACATCGGTGCGCTGCGGGATCGGACGGACTTCACGATCTACACGCCCGGTTCGCAGGCCGGCGTTCCACTCGACCTCGTCGGATCACTCCAGGTGCCCGCCGACATGAACGACGCCGAGGTGGTCGCCGACGAGATCGAAGGGTATGTCACGGGCCTGCTCGGCCTCGTCGGTCTCGCCGCCGACCCGCTGGCCAGCAGGGAACACATCCTGTTGTCGAATCTGATCCAGCACTCCTGGAGCGAGGGCCGCCCCCTCGACCTCATGACGCTCGTCGGGATGATCCCCTCGCCCCCGATCCGCAAACTCGGCGTGTTCGACGTCGACCAGTTCTTCCCCGCCGACGACCGTATGGCGCTGGCGATGAAGCTCAACGGGCTGCTGGCGTCGCCGTCGTTCGCCTCGTGGGCACTGGGGTCGCCACTCGACATCGAATCGCTGCTGTACACCGCAGACGGGCGCGGACGCTGCGCGATCGTCACCACGGCGCACCTGTCCGACGACGAGCGCCAGTTCGTGACCTCGCTGGTCCTGTCCAAGCTCGTCACGTGGATGCGACGCCAGAGTGGCACGACCGACCTGCGGGCGATGCTGTACATGGACGAGGTGGCCGGTTACCTCCCGCCGACGGCGATGCCGCCAACGAAGAAACCGATCATGACGCTGATGAAACAGGCTCGGGCGTTCGGCCTCGGGGTGATCCTGTCGACCCAGAACCCGGTCGACCTCGACTACAAAGCGATGTCGAACGCGGGGACCTGGATGATCGGGCGGCTGCAGACCGACCGTGACAAGCAACGACTCCTCGACGGCATGACCTCGGCCGCGGGAAGCGTCGACGTGGCCGCGATCGACGCCACGATCTCCGGCTTGGGCAAGCGTGAGTTCGTGCTGCGGCGCGCCGGCAAGGACCAACCCGAGATCTTCACCACCCGCTGGGCGATGTCGTACCTGCGCGGGCCGATGACGCGCGACCAGATCGCGTCGCTCGCTCCGCCGGCGACCGTCTCGCACACGCAGGCTCTTCCGCCACCGGTGCTGGCGGCAGCGGCCACAGCCCCTCCCGACCAACCGCATTCGGCAGCCCCAAGCGGCGGGGCGCCTGCCGATGACAGCCCGGTCGCGCCCAAGGTCGCCGACGGGATTGCCGTGCGGTATGTCGATGTGGCGGCGCCATGGCTCGGCGACGTCGGCGGCGACGCTCGCGGCACGATGCTCGACGCAGCGATCGTTGCGCGCGTGGCCATCCGCTACGACGAGGCGAAGGCCGACCTCGTGCACGACGAGGAGTTCGAGGCAGTGCTGTTCCCGCTCGTCGATCCCGTCGACGTGTCGACGATGACGCACGTCGACTACGACGACCGCGATCTCCGCGCCGACGTTCCGGTGGGAGTGACCTACCGGCTCACCGAGGCCCGTATCGCCACGAAGACGTTCTTCAACGACGTCGAGCGTGACCTCCGCGACCATCTGACGCGAAGTCTGTCGCTCGAGATACCGACCAACACGCAGCTCAAGCTCTTCGGCCGGCCTGGCGAGACCGTCGAGGAGTTCGAGGTGCGATGCGTCCAGGGAGCCGACGATCGCGCTGACGCCGAGATCGCGACGCTGCGCGACAAGTACGAAGCCAAGGCGATCAAGCTGCGCGACCAGATCGATGGCGCCGAAGACCGCACCGCTGTGCTGGCTGAGGAGGCGAAGGGAAAGAAGACCTCGGAGTTCTTCTCGACGGCGGGTTCGATGCTCGGCGGACTGCTCGGGGGCAGCAAGTCGAAGACCAAGATGATGGGCGACCTGCTCGGCGACGCGGGTACCGCTGCCGGACGACGCGGGCGTACGAGCGCATCAGATCGCCGCGTCGATGCCGCCGCGAACAAGGTGCAACGCCTCGTCGACCAGTACGACGAACTCGAGGCCGAACTCGAGCGTGACGTCGCCGACATCACGGCTCGATGGGCCGAAGCGGCCTCTGCGGTCACCACGATGACGGTGCCGCTCGAACGAACCGACGTCAACGTCACCCAACTCGTGCTCGCTTGGGTTCCGGTCGATTGAGATTCACAGCGGTGCCGACGGAGAGACTCGAACTCTCACTGACGGCGACCTAAACGCCGTGCCTCTGCCAATTGGGCTACGTCGGCCGGTGCCCTGAAGCTACCCGGATTACATCGCGGGTCTGACCCCTGATGTAATCCGGGCGGGGTGGGCCGTACCCTGCTGCGGTGCCTCACGGCGGAACGCGGGCCAGCGCCATCGAACTCGTTGCGTGGATGTTCGTCGCGGTCGTCGGCCTCGTCACGATCTCCCAGGCCATCGGGTGGGCCGGCACGACCACCGTCGCCATCATTCAGTCACTCACCCCGTACCTCGGCATCGCACTCGTCCCGGTCATTGCGGTGGCGTTCTGGCGTCGTCACCTCATTCTCGTCACCGTCGCAACATCGGTGGGCGCTGCGCTGCTCGTACTGGCCGCCCCACTCGCGTTTCCCGACCCACAACCCGCCGCGGCAGTGGACACCGTCGGGCTTCGGGTCGCGTCACTCAACCTCTGGTACCAGAACACCACCGTCGACGAGATCGACGACGCCCTCGCAACGATCGACGCCGACGTGATCGTGTTCAACGAATACACCCCGCAGCACCGAGACTCGCTACAGGCCAGCGCACTCGCCGACACCTACGTCCAACGACTCGATCGGCCGGGGCTCGGCGCGACCGGCATTGCGATCTGGAGTCGTTGGCCCCTCCGCATCGGCGACTCGATCGAGACGTTCAACGACAGCCTGGACGTCACCGTCGGCGGCCCCGACGGCGACATCCGGGTCGTGGCGATGCACATGCCGACCCCGCTGGTCGATTTCGATGCCTGGCGTACCGACCTTGCGACGGCCGCCGAGATCGGGCGCACCACCACCGAGCCGACGTTGCTGATCGGCGATCTCAACTCGTCGTACTGGCATCCCGACTTCCGACGGTTGCTCGACGCCGGCTTCGTCGACGGCAACGCTGCAGCCGGCTCGGGGTTCTCGACGTCGTGGCCGACCGGCAAGGTCATCCCTGCGTTCGTACGTCTCGACCACGCACTCACGATCGACGGGCTGGTCTCGACCGACATCGTCGACTTCGACGTGCCCGGCAGCGATCACCTCGGGCTGGTCGTCACCGTTGCGCCAGCTCGATGAGTAGCGCCCGGAACGCACGACCCCGGTGCGAGATTGCGTTCTTCGCCTCGAGACCCATCTGGGCGAAGGTCCCACCGTCGCCCTCGTCCGGCTGAAAGACGGAGTCGTAGCCGAACCCGATCTCGCCGCGTTCGTCGGTGGTGATCACTCCGGGGCAGACACCTTCGACGTGGACCTCGGAGCCGTCGGGCCACACCACGATGGCAACGGTCTTGAACGCCGCTCGTCGATCGCCGACACCGCGGAGTTCATCGAGCAGCTTCGAGCGATTGTCGGCGTAGGAACACCCCATGCCCGCATAGTGGGCGGCGTCCACCCCAGGGGCTCCACCCAGCGCCTCGACTTCGAGGCCGGTGTCGTCAGCAACCGCCGGGAGACCGGTCGCGGCGCACAACGCCACCGCCTTCAGCCGGGCGTTGCCGAGCAGGGTGTCGGCGTCCTCGACGACATCGGGAACGTGATCGGGGCGCGGCAACAGTTCGACCACGCCGTCGAGGAGGCGTTGAATCTCGACCACCTTGTCGGGGTTCGCCGACGCGCACACCAGCTGCATCATCGGACGTCCTCAGCGAGCCGGGCGCGCCGACGGTGCGGTTGCGATCAGCTGGGCCTGCAGATCGGCGATCGTGCCCAGACCGCGTTCGGCGAGCTGGACCAGCACATCGAGCTCGGACCGTGAGAACGCCATGCCTTCGGCGGTGCCCTGCACCTCGACGAATTTGGCTTCACCACCGGCGATCGGGCGCAGCATCACGACGTTCATGTCGACCTCGGCGGTGCTGTCCTCGACGTACGGCAGGTCGAGGACAGGCGTCCCGTTGACGATGCCCACGCTGATCGCAGTGCAAAACGAGTGCAACGGGTTGACGGCGAGATCGCCGCGCTGCACCACCCGTTCGAGCGCATCGTGCAACGCGACGAAACCACCACAGATGCTCGCGGTGCGTGTGCCGCCGTCGGCCTGGAGCACGTCACAGTCGACGACGACCTGGCGTTCGCCGAGGGCTTGCATGTCGCAGGCCGCTCGCAGCGAGCGACCGATCAAACGCTGGATCTCGACGGTGCGCCCGCTCTGCTTGCCGCGCGCCGCCTCGCGATCGATCCGTTCCGGCGATGCACCGGGGAGCATCGAGTACTCGGCGGTCACCCACCCCTTGCCGGAGTTGCGCATCCAGCGCGGAACGTCATCGTCGATCGAGGCGGTGCAGAGCACGCGTGTCTTGCCGAACGACACCAGGCACGAGCCGTCGGCCATCTCGGTGAAGTCGCGCTCGAAGCTGATCGGGCGAAGCTGGTCGTCGGTGCGGCCGTCGGGGCGAGCCATGGTGTCTCCGTTTCGTGGGTGTGCGGGCCCACAGGGTGCCACAGGCGCTCAGGAACCGGACGGGTTCCACGACTCGGTGTGATCGAGTTCTGGGCCGAGCAGTTGCGCTCCGAGCTCGCGGAACAGCTCGACGTCGCCACTCGACACGAAGCGGTGCCGGCCGACGCGTTCGGTTCGACGGTCGAGTTCACGCAGCAGCCCGAGCGTTCCAAGGCGCTCCATCACCGCGAAGGCCGTCTCGTCGGCGGAGCTGACCAGCGTGACCTGCGAACCCATCACGTCGCTGATCGTTCGGGCGAGAAACGGGTAATGCGTACAGCCCAACAGCAGCGCATCGACCTCCGCGTCGCGAATCGGCGCGAGCAACCGCTCGGCGAGCACCGTCACTTCGTCACCGGTCGTCTGACCTCTCTCGACGAATTCGACGAAGCCGGGACACGCAGCGCTGGTCAACGTGACCGGTGCGCCGGTGTCGATCACCGCTCGCACGTAGGCGCCGGACGCCATCGTGCCGACCGTGCCGATCACCCCGACCCTGCCCGTCGTCGTCGTGGTCACCAGTGCCTTTGCACCCGGCGCGATGACGTCGATCACCGGCACTGGGAGTTCCTCGCGGAGCTCGTCGAGGCCCGCTGCGGTTGCCGTGTTGCACGCGACGACGATCGCCTTGGCGTCGAAATCCTTCACCAGGCTCCACGCGAGTTCGTGGGCGTAGCCGCGCACGTCGTCGAGCGGTTTCGAGCCGTAGGGGTACCGGCCGGTGTCGCCGATGTAGACGAGGTCCTCCGCGGGGAGCAGATCGATCATCGCCCGGGCGACGGTGAGACCGCCGAAGCCCGAGTCGAACATCCCGATGGGCCGGTCCACGATTCGCCAGCCTATTGCCGACGGGGTACACGAGGTGCCAGGCACATCGTGTACCCCGTCAATCGATCACTCGGGAAGCACCTGCGGGAGCAGCACCTGGTCGATGACGTGGAGGACACCGTTGGCGGCCTCGATGTCGGCGACGAGGATCTGAGCCCCACCGATCGTCGGCGGGTTCGCCGCTGCGTCGACTGCATGCGGACCTGGATTGACCACCACGAGCTCCGGCGGCACGAGGGCCAGGATCTGGGTGATCAACAGCGCCTGGGTGTTGTCGACATGGGTCAACAACACCGACTCGACGATCGCCGGGTTGGTGAAGTCGGGAGCGCCGACACCACCAGCGGCGGTCGTGATCGCCTGATTGCTCGGCGCGAGGAGCGTCAACGTCGCGTTCGGGTCGGACAGCACGTCTTGCAGACCGGCCAGCTCGACGAGTGCTCGCAGTTCGCTCAGGTCGGGGCTGTTGAGGATGACGTCCCACAGCGTGGCCTCGGGTTGCGGCGGCACCGTGACCACGGGGACGGTGGTTTCCGGGGCAACCGTGGTTGTCGTGTCGGCAACGGTGGTCGTCGTCTCGGGAACGGTCGTGGACGTGGTCGTCGTCGTCTCGATCGGACGGATGCTGGACAGACGACACGTCACGGTGTCGCCAGCGAGGAACTGGTAGTTCGGGAAGGTGTAGTTGGCGATCTGATCGGCAGCCGGGTCCGGCACGTCGACTTCGACAGCCATCGACACGACGCTGTCCTGGACGTCGGGCCGAGCGAGGACACAGTCGACGATCGGACCTGGCGGTGTCCAGCCGGCGGGTACCTGCTGGGCCATCGAAACCGTGGCCGCCCAGGTGGCCGGGTCGGAATTGGCCCCGGTCGGCTCCCATTCGAACTCGACCTCGCCGTCCGAGCCGGTCGAATCACCGGCGAGTTCGCCCGCGACCGCCGAGTCGGGTTGAATCCAGGTGTAGTCGGTCTCCGATCCGGCAGGGCCCGTGACGTCGACGATGAATCCTGCGTCGAGGGGCGTGCCGGTCTCGTCGGTCACTTCGAGCACCAGCAGACTCGACTCGGCCGTGGCAGCCGAATCGTCGTCGTCACCGCCGAGGAAGAGCCAGGCGATGACGCCGGCGAGAGCCGCAATGACAACAACGGCCGCGATCAGTGGTCCTGGCTTCTTGTACCACGGCGTCGGTGGCTGCTTGCCGACCGGGTCGCTGTAGCCCGTGTTCGGCGGGGTTCCAGGCGGCACGCCACCAGCGGCGGCAGCGACAGGCATCTGCATCGTCGCATCCGAGTACGAGGGAGCGTCCTGCGGGAGGGTCGGAGCACCATCGGGCAGGGTGGGGGCGCCATCGGGTGGCATGGGAACCCCGTCGGGCGGCGTGGGGACACCATCAGGAAGCGTCGGCGACCCGGGTGGCGGCGGAACCGCTGGGCCGGGCGTCGGCGGAGTGGAGGGCGGGGTCGGGGGTACCGATCCGGGCGCATTCGGGTCGCTCATACAACCAGTGTCGCAGATGCCGACAGCTCGATCCCGGACCGCCTCCGTACGACACGGACCACGGCGTGAGCGGGTCGTCGAGTCCGGGCGCCGCCTGACATGATCTCGAGATGCCCACGATTCCCGTCAACGACATCGAGATCTGCTACGAGAGCTTCGGCGACCCCGACGCACCGCCGCTGCTGTTGGTGATGGGCCTCGGCGCCCAGATGACGCTGTGGTCACCGGGGTTCGTCTCCGAACTCCTGGATCGCGGCTTCCGCGTGATCCGCTTCGACAACCGCGACGCCGGGCTCACCACCAAGACCGACGGGCCACCGCCGGACGTGATGGCGATGTACGCCGCATTTGCCGCCGGCCAGCCGATCGAGGCGCCGTACACGCTGTCGTTGCTCGCTGCTGACGCCATCGGTCTGCTGGATGCGCTCGAGATCCCGGCTGCGCACATCGTCGGCGCGTCGATGGGCGGAATGATCGTGCAGACGATCGCGATCGAGCACCCAGACCGGGTGCTGTCGCTCACCAGCATCATGTCGACGACCGGCCACACCGAGGTCGGCCAACCGGATCCCGAAGCGATGATGGCGCTGCTGTCACCGGCGCCCGAAGGCCGAGCCGCAGCGATCGAGTCGAGCATCAACACCAGCCGGCTGATCTCTGGCGCCCTGTTCGACGAGGTCGAATCCCGGCGGATCGCCACCGAGTCGTACGACCGCTGCTTCCATCCGGCCGGCACGATGTTCCAGATCGCCGCGATCGCCGCGAGCGGCGACCGCACCGAGGGACTCCAGCAGCTCGACGTGCCGACCCTCGTGATCCACGGACGTCAGGATCCGCTGGTCACGCTGTCGGGCGGCGAGGCGACCGCGAAGGCGGTGCCGGGCGCCGACCTGCTCGTGTTCGGCCTGATGGGCCACGACCTGCCGCGTCGGTACTGGCCACAGATCGCCGACGCCATCTTCAACATCGCCGCCCAAGGCGAGGGTCTCTGACCGTGCCGGACACCGCCGACGATCGCCGTCTCGACCCACGCGTGAAGTGGGCGTTGCGTAACGTGCCAGTGACGGCGCTCGGCGATGTCGACACCCGCGAGCGACTCCTCGAGATCTCCAACAGCCCCAAGGCGATCGCGCTACGCGACAAGATGGAGGCGCTCTACGACACCCTCGACACCGAGGCAGTCGCATCGTCGGCGGGCCTGACGATCACGACCCACGACGTCGTCTCCGCTCCCGACGGGAACACCATCAAGATTCGCTTCGTCCGTCCGGATTCGGAGGAGACACTCCCCTGCGTGTACTACATCCACGGCGGCGGGATGCAGAACGGTTCCGCCTTCGGAGCGATGTACCGAGTCTGGGCACGAGTACTCGCTGCGCAGGGCATCGCCGTGGCGATGGTCGATTTCCGCAACTGCGTCACGCCATCGTCGGTGCCGGAGGTCGAACCGTTCCCGGCCGGCCTGAACGACTGCGTGTCGGGCCTGAGATGGCTTGCGTCGCAAGCTGGCGAGCTCGGCATCGATGCGGGGCGAATCGTCATCGCCGGCGAGTCCGGTGGTGGCAATCTGACGCTGGCGACCGGCATGCGGCTGCTGCGCGACGGTGACATCGGCATCGTCAGCGGCCTCTACGCGCTGTGTCCGTACATCGCGGGTGGATGGCCACAGGACCGTTTCCCGTCATCGGTCGAGAACGAGGGCATCCTGCTCAACCTCCACCACAACCGCGGATCCGTCGCCTACGGCATCGAGCACTTCGAGGCGGCGAATCCCTTGGCGTGGCCGTCGTTCGCCACCGTCGACGACGTCGCCGGCCTGCCGCGCACGTTCATCAGCGTCAACGAGGCCGACCCGCTCCGCGACGAAGGCGTCGAGTTCTACCGGTTGTTGTTGGAGGCCGGCGTGTCCGCCCAGTGCCGCACGGTCATGGGAACCAGCCACGGAATGGATGTGTTCACCGCCGTGCTGCCAGACATCAGTCGCGAGACAGCGGCGAGCATCGCGCGCTTCGCATCGCTCTGAGCCGAGCAGATCGTGGTGGGCGGCGACGCCGGAGTCGGCGGCCCCCTCGCGATCAGGCCGGCAGCCGCTCGGCGATGAGTGCGGTGACCTCGTCGATCGTCTCGACCGGGGTTGCCGCTGCGGAGCTCGAGAAGGTGACGGTGGCGAGCGACCGACCGTTGCGCACGACGACATGGTCGATCGTCACCTCGGAGGTCGTCGGATCGCCGGTCACCGGAACGGTCACCCGGATCGCCTGGGTGGCGTCGCCCGCCGAGCCCACCGCCAAGCGCGAGGCAACGGCAGCGCCGACCTGGGCCCCCTCGGCCACGATGCCGGACAGCGCCTCGCCGGCGAGTTCGGCGTAGGCGGCCTCGAAGCAGGCTGGCACGCCGGGCTCAGCAGTGAATGCAACGACCGTTCGGGCGTCGCTCTCCGCGGCGAGCACGCCGACGTGCTGGCGGATCGACGCCGTGCCGTCGGGGGCCACGAAGTCGTCGGTTGCCGCCGTTGCATCGGCGGCCGAGATCACATCGCCGTCGACGCCGACGCACGCTGCCAGGGCCGTCAGCGCTGCGTCCGCGTCACCGGCGGCCGGCGCCTCGGTCCAACCTGCAGGCAGGTCGGCGAGGGTCAGCAGCGCTGCCTCGGCCGCAGCAGTGTCGCCCTCGAGGTCCTGGGCCTCGTCGGGAACCGACGTCGGCGCACCAGTCGTTTCGGTGGTCGTGTCCGGCGTTGTGTCGACTCCTGCGATCGTCTCGGTCGGCGTGGCGACGTCGGCCCCACTTCCGGAATCGTCGGAGCCGCACGCGGCGATGAGCAAGGTGGCGGCGAGCGCGACGGTGACGACGCGGGGACGGGAACGCATTGGGGGCCTTCTCTCAGAAGTTGGGATGTAACGGCGCGGTGTTGTGGGGACACCGACCGCGGCGGAAACCAATCGGTTCCCGCGGCACCGCATGTGCGGCACACTCTTTCGGCACCATACCGATCGACCGCGCACGCCCCAAGGAGCCAGACGTCACACCCCGCCCACCCCGACGACAGCGTCGGTCAGAAGTAGATGATCTCTTCGGCCTTGGCTTCGGCAGCGTCGAGGTCGTCGGTGTAGGCGCCCGTCGAGAGGTACTTCCAGCCACCGTCGCAGACGATGAACACGATCGTTGCCGGTCCGTCGGCGTCGGTGTCGATCTGGCTGGCCACCTTCGCGGCGCCGGCGAGCGCAGCGCCTGCCGAGATCCCGGCGAAGATGCCGCATTCGTGGACGAGACGACGCGTCCACTCGATCGATTCGCGGGGCCGCACGACGCGCTTGCGATCGAGGATGTCGAAGCCGTTCCAGTTCTCGAACACCGGCGGGATATAGCCCTCACCGATGTTGCGCAGCCCCTCGACACGCTCGCCGAGCGGCGGTTCGACGGCGATGATCTGGATGTCGGGGTTCTGCTCCTTGAAGTACCGGCCGGCGCCCATCAGCGTGCCGCTCGTGCCGAGGCCGGCGACGAAGTGCGTCATCTCGGGCACGTCACGCAGGATCTCGGGACCGGTTCCCTCGTAGTGCGCACGCGGGTTGGCGTCGTTGGCGTACTGGTACGGGAAGAACCAGTCGGGATGCTCGGCGGCCAGGTCGAGCGCTCGGGCGACAGCGCCGTTCGAGCCTTCTTCGCCGGGCGTGAGGATCAGCTCGGCGCCGAACACCTCGAGCATCTGGCGACGCTCGATCGACACGCTGGTCGGCATCATGATCTTGATCGGGTAGCCCTTGATGCCGGCGATGGCCGCAAGTGCGATGCCAGTGTTGCCCGACGACGGCTCGAGGATCGTCTGTCCGGGGAGGAGGCGGCCTTCCTTCTCGGCGGTCTCGATCATCGACTTGGCGATGCGATCCTTCACCGAACCGAACGGGTTCTGCATCTCCATCTTGGCGAGGATCCGCACGTCAGGGTTGGGCGAGAGGTTCGACACGTCGACCATCGGCGTGTTGCCGATCATGTCGAGCACGCTGTCGTTCACGAGGCCTGGCATCGTGAAATTCGGGTTCAGAGTGTTCGTCACGATTCTCCCAACACCATCCAGAGCGGAAGCATTCCGACTAATCCGATGGTTTCTGTCAGGAATCGTACCGGTGAAGGAGTTTCCGGTCCACCCGGGCGCCACTCGGTGCCGGGTCCAATGTGGCGTTCAGACGATTGCGATGGGCTCTTCGGTGATCTCGCCGTCGACGATGCGGTAGCTGCGAGCCTCGGGCGCGTCACGCTTGAGGCTGACGATCACGTAGTGCCACGACGGGTCAGGCGCAGCGGCAACGTCGGTCGGGCTCGGGTAGGGCTCGGAGTGCGTGTGGCTGTGCACCACACCGTTGATCTCGAAGTCGCGGTCGTCGGCGTCGCGCTCGGCGCGGAGGTGATCCATCGGATCGATCGTGTACACCCGCGCCGAGCCAGCGACGTTGGCGCACGGATAGAAGGTCGGCGCCCGATCGCCCGCTCCCCCGCCGGCGGCCGGTGGCCCGGCGATCAGCCCGCAGGCTTCCAGCGGGTACGCGTCGAGCGCGGCGCCGACCATCTGGGCGTAGGCAGAGCGGGAGATCTCGATCACGACAGCGAGGATACGGTGCGGTGCTGGCGGGTCTGCTCAGTCGGATGTGCCCGCGGCGACGCGATCGAAGAAGTCGAGCGCTGCGCTTCGGAACCGATCTCGCGAGGCAAGTTCGTCGTGGATCAGGTGGCCGGCACCGTCGAGCACCACGAACTCGGTCGCCGGTGAGATCGTCGAGAAGTGTTGGGCAAGCGTGGGGTCAGCGACCGCGTCGGGCTTGGCCGGGTCGGCGCAGACGATCAACGACGGCGACCCGAACGGCACATTCGGATCCAGGAACGAGCGGATCGTGCCGGTCAGCACCGGATCGAGCACGCTCGCGTCGACGGTCAGCAGCGATCCGGCCATCGAGGCAATCCCATCCGGATGGAGCAGTTCCCCGAATGTGCCACCGCTGGCGGTCGGCGCCGAGGCGAGGATTCCCGACATCACCTCAGTGGTGATGCCGGACGCCTGCAGCTGCGGTGCTGACTGACGGATCACCCGGAACGACTCCAGCAGCGAGTTGCCCTCCAGTGCGTTGTCCTCGCCCTCCTCGGCGCCAGCTTGCGGGACGCCGGCCAGCCCGAGCGGTGGGTCCTCCATCACGGCGGCCACGACCAGGTCGGCGTGCTGCTGTGTCAAGGCTGCGGCGGTCGCTCCGCCGAGCGAATGACCCATCACGACGCACGGCTGCCCCGCAGCCTGCTCGATGGCAGCAACAGCATCGCTGACGTAGCCGGCCGGGAAGTACTCGCCCGGTGCGCGATCGGACGCTCCGTGGCCGCGAAAGTCGAGCCGCAGGACTCGGAACCGTTCGACGAGCTCCGGCACGATCCAATCCCAGGTGCCCCCGAACGACGTGATGCCGTGGAGCAGCAGAATCGGCGGTGCCGCCGGGTCACCGTCGTCTGCGACGTGGAGTTCGATCGAGCCGTTGCGAATCTTCATGACGCCGAACGTAGATGCCCGACCGGCGCTCGTCGGGCATCGGAACTCCCGGCTCCCCGCCGGTCGCTCTCGGTAGGGTTGCGTCTCCTCCGAGAGGCACCACGACATGGCAAAGGGCAAGAAGACCAAGAAGGACAAGGGCACCGGCGACGGCACCCAGCTGATCGCCTCGTACAAGCGCGCCTATCGCGACTACGACATCCTCGACACCTACGAAGCCGGCATGGTCCTGACCGGCAGCGAGGTCAAGAGCCTGCGCGAGGGCAACGCTCAGATCGCCGAGGGGTACGCCCGGGTGCAGCGCGGGGAGATGTGGATCGACGGCATCCACATCCCGCCGTACACGAACGCCATCGGCTTCGGCGCGCACGATCCCGACCGCCAGCGCAAGCTGCTGCTCAACCGTGCCGAGATCGACAAGCTCGACCAGCGAGTCGCCCAGGGCAGCCTCACGATCGTCCCGCTGCGCCTCTACTGGAAGGGCGGGCGCGCGAAGCTCGAAATCGGGCTGGCGAAGGGCCGCACCAAGGGCGACAAGCGTCAGCACATGGCCGAGCGCGACGCCGACCGCGAGATCCAGACCGAGTTCAACCGCGCCAACAAGTACGGCGACGCCCACCGCTGATCTACGTCCCGAGCATCCACGGCGCACTACCGTCCGGGCATGCTGATCATCGCCGGTTCCATCACCACCGAGGACGGCGCACGCGACGCGCTCCTCACCGCCGTCGCTCCGATGGTGGCCGCCACCCACACCGAGCCTGGCTGTCGCGAGTACGTGTTCTCCCCCGACCCTGACGACGCCAACCGCACCCTGCTGTTTGAGCTCTGGGACGACCAGGACGCGCTCGACCTGCACTTCGTCGCCCCTCACATGGCGGAGTTCCAAGCCAAGATGGCCGACATTCCCGTCGCGGGCATGGAGGTCAAGAAGTACACGATCTCCGACGTCGGCCCCGTGCGCTGACGGGTAGCCTGGGGAGATCAGCCGCAGATTCTGTGGCTGCACATATTGATCACGGGGCTGACTGGTTTCGACGTCAGTAACGCTGTTCGAGTTTGCGACCCGAGTTCCTCAGACTCGCTAAACGGGGGAACCACAAGAATTGCCGATGAGCAGTTCGCTCTCGCCGCCTGATTCACATCAAGTGAGCGAAGAGTCATCGTGAGCAGAAATGTCGCACGGGGCCAATCCATCACAGCCCGGCAACAGAAGTGAGGGATGACAGCAGGAAAGACTGCTGCCAGCGGGAAAGACTGCTGACGTTCAGGAAAGACTGAGCGTGGTCCGCCTCGAGCGGACAGCCGACCCGTCGGTGTCACAGCGTCAGTGGCAATACCGGGAATGGTCGTAGCAAGTTCGTCCACCGGCTGATGGACGGGGGTTCGATTCCCCCCAGCTCCACGGAGGGGGATTCGTAGAATTCCCCCAGTTGGACTCGTAGAATTCGAGTCCGGGCAGGCACGGTCGCCCGGCGCACTGTTCAACGGATCGGTGCTCGAGCATCGCGACGTGGCAAGAATGGTTGACAACGACGTCGCCAGGGCACATGGTAAGGCTGTGAGCGATGGTCCAGATCCTGCATCGCCAGATGCTGGTACGCGAATACGTCAACGCATCGCCAGGATTCTTGACGAACTCGCAGATCTCCCACGCGACGAATTCATGCAACGCTCCGCGCTTGCACGTGAACGCGACGCACTCACCACCGAACTGCGAGCGCTGTCGGCAAATGATGCGATCACAAAAGACTGGGCGGAACGAGCGCCGTATCGCGCAGCGGACACAGGAAAGCCGTACATCGCGTCGCGCGGCGAAGGCGGCCAGGCCGCCGGCTGATCGCGGTGACAACGTCATCGAGCCAGAGAGAACATGGCGATCAACAACGGGACATCGATCTCGGGGTCAGCTCATCGTGTGAACACTTCGGCCGCCGGGCTGTGAGACGGGCCTGAGTGTTTTCGCTCCGAATACCCCCTGACCGGGCGAAACGCGATTTCCACGAGTGCCCCACGAGGATTTCGGCGCATATGTCCTGCTCAGGGCATATGCGCCTTGGTTGTTCAGGGACCCGAGGGCGGAACTGGGGCGGCGAGAAACGTCGACACAGTAAGTGGCCGAGCCCGACGGGCGTTCTCGTGGCACCTCAAGCGGTGGCCGAGCTGTGCGCCCGGCCAAGTGCCTCGCGGCGCTGATGGCGCGCCCAGTACCCTGAACCGTACGTGAGGAGATCGCGATGGCACGAGCGAAGAAACGGCCTGGCCCACGAGTCTTCTTGATCGGAGTCGGGCTGGTTCTGGGAGCCGGCGTCGGAATTCTGGCTGGGGTTCTGGTCGGCGGATGGGCGAGCGATTTCGGCATCATCGCAGGGTCGGGCATTGGTCTCATGATCGGTGCGGTTCTCAGCATTCAGCAGGCCGGCAAAGCGCAGTAGCCGGTTGCTGGCCATCCAGCCGCCACGGAGGAACTCCTCGACGTGTTGTCCGGCCTCGACGTGCTCGAGGCCACGAGGACTGGCTCGGCGTCCCGTCGGCGTCGCCGGACGTCGGACGAGGAGCGGCGCGCTGACGTTCGACTCTGGGCTGACCGTTCCAGCGGGCGCGACGCTGATTCCAGGAGGTTCGTCATGTCCGTCAGGTCTTCTCGTCGGTGCGTCGCCCTGATCGGCGTCGTCGCCCTGGGCTCCGGTGTGTTCGGTGCCGCATGCGGCGGAGATGGCGACACGACATCAGCATCGACGACGACGGCTACAACTGCGGAGCCCACCACGGCTGCTACGACGACGAGCACCCCAGCCCCGACGACGACCGCATCCCCGACGACTGCTGCAGCCACCACGACGACTGCGGCCACGACGACCGCCGTGCCAGTCGAGACGACACTCGTCAACGTCTACTGGGGCTGGACCGTGCTGAACCCCCCGGCCGGCTCACCGGAACGGATCGGTGCCGGCGCGCGTGAGGTCGCGGCGGACACTCCGGTCCGCAACAGCCTGGAAGCCGTGTTCGCCGGGGTGAACTTCGTGGAACAGACCATCGGCATGACCACCAGCATCCCGCCCGGCACGCGAGTGCTCGGCATCTCCGTCGACGGCATGACTGCGACGGTCGACCTCTCGACGGAATTTGCCGAATCGAGTGGATCGTTGGACGAGACGATGCGGCTGGCTCAGGTCGTGTTCACCGTCACCCAGTTCGATGACATCGACCAGGTGAAGTTCCGCATCGACGGCGTGCCCGAGGACCCGATCCTGTCCCACGGGTTCGTGGTGGGCGACGGGTTCACCCGCAACGACTTCGCCACCGTGCGACCGAGCATCCTGATCGAGCAGCCCTACCCTGGCGCCGAAGTCTCGAACCCGCTGACGATTCGAGGCGAGTCGAACACCTTCGAAGCGACGGTCCGGTACGCGATCACGACCGGTGGCGGCGACGGCGTCCTGCTGACCGAGGGCTTCACCACGGCCACGGGGGGAATGGGAATCTGGGGCAGCTTCGAGGTGACCGTCGACCTCACCGACTTCGCGTCCGATTACCAGCCGGGGCCCGGCTCCGTGATCATGTGGGAGGACTCCCCCCGAGACGGGAGCCGACTCAACGTCGTCGAGGTTCCGATTGTCCTTCCGGAACCCTGACCGATCGACGATGCAGACGTGATGAACCCCCTCAGTCTCTTGCTGTTGACTGCGTTGTTGCTGCTCGTCGGCATGTTGTTCGTCATGGCGATGATCGAAGCCTCCCTGCTCCACAGCCGGCGATCAGCGGTGGCAACCCGAGCCGAATCGAAGTGGGCCATCGACGGCTTCCCGTCGTCGACGAAAACTCGGGAGCGATCGTCGGTGGCGTCCGCTTGCGTGACCTCGCGGGCGAAGAAGCCGCCGACTCCGTCGGCATCCTCACCATCCGTTCGGCGAGGGTTTCGACCGCCCTCGATGGGGGTACCGCTGTGAGCGACTGAGGAGGCTTCATGACCGCACCGATTCTTGATCAGATTCGTTCCGTCGCTCGCGACACAGGTGCTGCAGCCGGCGCCATTGTCACCGATCTGTCCGACGGAGCGGTCGACGCGTTCCATTCGCTCGACCTCGATCGCGTCGTCGACTTCACCGCACCGCTTGTCGGTGGTGTTGTCGGCAGCGCATCGACGAAGAGGCGCCGGGTGACAACCCGACGCATCTGGATCGGCCTGGGTTCGATCGCAGCCGCAGGGATGATCGTCGCCATGATCGTGCGGTCCAAGCGCCGTGCAGACCGACAGGAGTCGGATCGGCCACCGGAGCAAGAGGTGCACCTTGAACCGGAGATCGAAGAGACGCGAGTCGCTCGTCCCGATTACGCAGTGCACTCCGCGCAGAGGCCAGAGTCGGCCACGGCTCTTCAACACTGATGGGTGCCGCGCTCCATCACCCCGACTTGCGTGAAGTGGTGGGACAACAGGGCCCGTTCTTGACGATCTCGTATCCCATGACGAGTGCCGTCCACGATGCTGCCCATCGACTCGACGTGCGTCTGCGCTCGGCCATCGGGGAAGTGAGCAGCGACTGGCCCGAATCTGATCTCGTCGCGTTCGAGCACGACCTCGACCGCATCGAGCATCCACAGGGAGCGGCAGCCGTGGCCGTGCGGCCAATTGGCGGTCCGACACTGATCGAAGTCCTGGAGGAGCCAGTGCGGCGCACGACCGTCGATCAGGAGCCCCTCCCCCGCCTCGCCATCATCATCGAGTCCCGACAGCGGGCGGTTCCGCACATGGTGATCGAGGCCGATCGTGCAGGCGCGGACATCACCGCCTTCGACGGAGGCACGGTGCTCAGCACTCGAACCGTTGACGGTGACCGGCTGCACATCCATCGTGGACATCCGGGCGGATGGTCGCAACGGCGATTCCAGCAACGAGCCGAGAACACGTGGAACGAGAATGCGGAGTCCGTTGCGAGTGCCGCCGCAGACATCGCCGAGCGTCTACGCATCGAGCTCATCATGGTCGCTGGCGAGGTTCGAGCCCAGTCGCTGGTCGTCGATGCGCTTCTGGAGCGTCACCTCCCGGTCACCGCACTCGAGTCGGGCTCGCCCGAGGCCATCGCCGACGAGACGGTCCGTCTCGTGGCCGATCACGTCGCCCGCCACCTCACGACTCTCGCCGAGCGCTTGCGGGAGGAGCTGAGTACGGGGCGAGCGGTAACGAACGCTGACCAAGTCCTCGACATGCTCGCGCAGGCACGAGTCGACACGCTCCTGGTCCACGACGATGACGTCGATGAGCCGATGAGAACCAATTCTGCACGCCCCGATGCCCCGAGCGGAACCCGTGTCGTCGATCTCGCGATCGCGGAGGCGCTGCGAAGCGATGCTGACATCGTCGTTGTGCCCCGACTCGCCACCATGGACGGTCCTCTCGCGGCACTGCTGCGATGGTGAGGGCCAGGCCCTCGTCCGGCTGACGCGAATGACGACGGCGCTGCGCTCGCCGCCCGCAAGGACCCAGCGCAGATCGAAGACGTTGTGTCCTCGGGAGCGTCGCTCAGCCCGGTCGGCCGCGTGACGCTCCGACCGGATTCGCACGCAGCGAGCCGAGTTCGTTCCGACGGATCTCCACCTCGCCATCGACGAGACGGGTCTCGTAGACCGGCTGCGGTACCGATGCCGGGCCCCGCCGTACGCCGCCGTCGCTCACGTCGAAGCGACTGCCGTGCCACGGGCACTCGATGCACCCGTCGACGACCGTTCCGTCGCTGAGCGGGGCCCCGCGGTGGGTGCAGCGGTCCTCCAAGACGTGGACGCCGTCGTCCCCGCGCAGCGCAAGCAGCTCCATGCCTTCCACGTCGACCTGTGCGGGCTGACCGAGTTCGAGATCGACGGAACCGACGACGGCCTGCCACAGCGTCGGTCCGGACTGGAACGCGGTGGTGTTGACGCCAACCCCGCGCGCGTAGGCGAGGTGGCCGCCCAGGTGCCCTGCGACCGCGACGGCACCGAGACCGATCCCCGACAGACCGACACCGAGCCACGTCACACCTCGACGACGTGCGAACCACGACAGCGCGAAAGCGGTGACGGCGACGTCATTGGCCAGCGCATGTGCCGTCCCCACGCGGCGTTCGGCTCCCGCTGTGTCGAGCCAGTCTGCCGCCCCCGTCGACGCGGCAGGCAGCGCGCTCAGGACGCCGACGCCGACCAACCGCCGTGCTGCAGCAGAGCCGGGCGCCGTCGCATCGAGGATCAACGCTCCCGTCCAACAACCGATCGGTACCGCGACGAGCGCCGGGTGCACGCTGTGGCCGAGCCACCGCCCGGTCAGCGCATCGCGCACGAACGGTCGGGTGGCGAGCGGCTGAGACACCGTTGCGAGCTTCTCGGCCACTCGGTCGAGAAGCTCAGTTCGCTCGATGCGATCGACGAAGCGGTGCAAGAACGACATGGGCGACCTCCTGGGCTGACGGCAAGGACCACGAGGGTGTACCCGCCGACGGCGCAGGCCATGCACGCGTCCGGGCACGCGCCGAGGGTTCGATCACGGCGGGGCCGTGGGTCATCGCAGGCTGCGCTCCATGAACCGCCAGTTGTGATGCAGCTCGCTCGGCACTTCGGCACCGTCGTAGATGGGTCGGTCCTGGAAGCCTTCGGCTTCGTAGAGCCGGTGTGCCGACGTCATGAACGGGCCGGAGTCGAGCCGCATGCTCGAATACCCGAACGACATCGCGTCGGCGACCAGACGTCGCACGATGGTCGCACCCAGCCCACCCCCACGCTGGTCCGGCCGCACGAACACCCGCTTCATCTCCGATGCCCCATCGTTGGTGCGCCGCACGCCGCCCATGCCGACGACCGTTCCGTCGCGACGAACGACATAGAACACACCCTCGGGTGGCTCCGATGCGCACAGCTTGTCGAGCGTGGCCGCCACGTACTCGGCGATCGGCTGGCCCAGCAGCGCCGGAAGGTCGAGCCCGAAGGTGTGTTGGATGTTCGCATCCAGCCAGTCGAGGTAGGCGATGTTGAGCTCGGTCAGCACCGACCGATCGCGGCCGGCGTCAGCGGGTTCGAACGTGATCACCAACGGGCACCATCCCTGTCTCGACGCCGGATCATCGGAACATGGTGGCACGCGACGTCTACCGTTGCCGGAACTACTCGGAGCGCCGCCCCGAGTCGCAGTACCGCATCGGGGGAAGCATGGACGTTCGAGGGTTGGGATACATCGGGATCGACGTCGCCGACATCGGTGCCTGGCGGGGATACGCCGAGCTGCTGGGAACAAGAGTGATCGCCCATGGAGACGGGTTCGGCATGAAGATCGACGACCGACCGTTCCGGGCGGCGGTACGACCGACCGAGACCACCGAGGGACTGGCATTCGCCGGCTGGGAACTGCCCCATGCCGACGCGCTCGAGGTCTGCGCCGCCGAACTCGAGTCGGCCGGCTTCACGATCGATCGAGGGTCGGCAGCCGAATGCGACCAGCGTCGGGTCCGGGAACTGATCTCCACGACGGACCCCGGCGGGTTCACCATCGAGTTCTTCCACGGCGTCGTCCACGACCACGAACCATTCGTCTCGCCGACCGGAGTCAGCGGGTTCACCACCGACGACCAGGGCCTGGGCCACATCGTGCTCGGCACACCCGACATCGCAGGCAGCACGCACTTCTACACGAACGTGCTCGGCTTCCGGGTCTCGGACTACTGGCGGCCCGACGGCGCAGAGCACGACGTGGTGTTCCTCCACTGCAACCCCCGCCACCACAGCCTCGCGCTCGTTCCCGCCGACGAGGCCGCGCTCTATCACTTCATGCTCGAGATGAACACCCTCGATGACGTCGGCTACACCCTCGACCGGCACGAGGCGACCGACACGCCGATCTCCGCCGGGCTCGGCAAGCACACCAACGACCACATGGTCTCGTTCTACAGCCTGTCCCCGTCCGGCTTCGACGTCGAGATCGGATGTGGTGGGCGCCGCGTCGACGACGCCACCTGGACCGTCACCCAACTCACGAAGCCCAGCTTCTGGGGCCACCGACCACCCCGTCATTCCTGAGTCCGCCCAGAACACAGCCGCTCCGGCCGGATCGACATCGTTGCCCGATTCGGAACGTGGGGTACTGTGGAAACCGTGTTCGGTGGCCACATGGGAAACCCCAACCCGCTGAAGCAGTCGTACCGCTGCTACACCTGCGGAGAACCTCGACCGCCGTATCAGTTCTACTGCGACAAACACCTCGAGGATGGCGAGAAGACTGACAAGCCGCTGCTCATCGATCGGCTCATGCGCAAGATCCTCGGACGCTCGTAACAGCGCCGTCCGGCCCGGAAGGCACTTCAGCCCGACGGGTCCCCGACGCCTTCGGGCGACGACGGAGTCGTCGACACGCCGAGTTCTCGTTCCAGCCTCGCCAGCCGCGCCTCCAGGTCCGCCACGCGTTGTGCCAGTGATGGGCCGAGGTCGGCGGGTCGATCGATGCGGCCCGGTGTCGCATCGTGGACATCGGGCACGACCTCACCGAGCAGGTGAGCCCAGCGATCCTGGCTCTGACCCGAGGCTCGCCCGATGTTCGAGGCGAACGGATCGGCGCCCTCGGCGAGCCGTTCCAGCACGGCCTCGATGTCGTCGATCGACTCGAAACCCGTGCCCTGCGATGTCGAGTACCGCTCGGTTCGCGTCCTCAACTCGCCGGCCGACTGCGGACCTCTCAACATCATCACTGCCAGCAGTGCCAACTGGTCGCGGTCGAGTCCGACGGCATCATCGAGAATGTGTCGGTGCTTGTCGGCGCGGCCGCTGCTGTTCATCCGCGCCAAGCCCTTCTGACGCAGGAGCAGCATCGCGTCCATCACGGTCTGCTCGCTGTAGTCGGTCACCGGCTCGCGGTTCGACTTCTGGTTGCACGCAGCGACGAGCGCATTCGTCGAGAGCGGATAGTGCTCAGGCGTTGTCGCCTGCTTCTCGATCAGGCAGCCGAGCGCCCGAAGTTCTTCAGCAGTGAGCTCCATCGCATCACCGTAACGCCGGCACCGGGTTGCTTCTGGCCCGAGTCAGGGGACGCCAGCGCGGCCTCGGCGAGTTCGGGAACGACGGCTACCCGATCGCTGTTGCGGTTGGCCGGCGAACGTAGGTCTCGACAAGGAACCGCCGCTCGAAGCCATGGCGGACGAGGTTCCGCTCCGAGTTGCTGTCCGGCTCCGCTGAGCTGGTGGCCAGTTCGCAGCCGAGCGCGGCGGCCATCCGCAACCGGTGGACGATGAGCGCCGCTTGAACCCCGCGTCGGCGCTCGGCCGGGAGTGTGGACATTCCGCCAAGCGTCGCGATTCGATCGTTGACGGTCATGCTCGCGCATCCGACCGGGCGCCCATCGCGCGAATCGCGCACCACAACCAGGTTGTCACCGTCGACGACCGCGACGGCCCGAGCGAACGCATCGCTGGCCTTCCTCGCCGCAGCCGTCTCATGGCCCCAACCGGCCGCCGAGGTCGCCTGCCAGAGCGGAAGCAGACCGCCGCTCGCCGTACATTCCCGCCCCGCACACACAACACGACTCGACCACCAGCCAGCGGGAAGGATTCCGACCCCCACGACGGATCCTGATCGGCAAGGACGTCGGCGAAGGCCGCTGCGTCTCGCGCCCATGTGCGCAGCACGCCTTTCGAGATGTCGTCGATCACCGCCAGAGTCTGCTCGATCCTGCGAGCACATTCGACGGGTTGGGTCGTCGTTGCTCAGGTCTCGTCGTTGTCGATGGCGTCGAGCACCTTGTGGGCCGCTTCGGCAAGCTTGCCGGTGAGCCCGTCGTGTTCGGCGATCTGTTCGAGACGTGCATCGACGATCCCGATCTTCGCCCGCCCCATCTCGGCGAGCGAGATCTTGCCGTCGTCGTCGAGGTCGTACGCATCGACCTCTTCGGGCGCTGCGGTCTCGACTTCGTCGTGATGGCGGAACACATGGCCTTCTTCGACGTCGCTGTCATCCATGGGTCCAGTATGCACGGCGATCGGATCGTCGACCGAGCGAGGCGCTGCTCGATCCATCGATCTACGCTGCCCGACACGCAACCAGGAAGGACGCGAGTGAACGCATCACCGACACGAGGATCAGCAACGGTACGCATCGATGCCTCCGCCGAGGACGCCTTCGCCCTCCTCACCGATCTGACGAAGCTGCCAGAACTCAGCCCCGAGAACGTGCGCTGCGAGTTCCTCGAACCGTCGAAACGCATCGAGGTCGGCGCCAAATTCCGCGGGCACAACCGGGCACACGACTACGAATGGCACGCCGATTGCGTCGTCACCGAGTTGACGCCGGGGCGATTGTTCTCCTACGAGGTGCCACCCGACTTCGGTCCGCGACGGTGTGGAGCTATCTGATCGAGCCGGACGGCGATGGTGTGTGGTGACCGAGTCGTTCCACGCTCCGCTGCTGGAGCACCCTGAGCTCTACCCCGGCACCATCGAGGGTCGACGCGACAACCTGCAACGTGCATGTGAGACGACGATGGCCAACCTGAAGGCTGCGCTCGAGGCGCAGTGAGCGACGACTGGGACGACATCGCCGAGTGGTGGGTCTCCGCGACCGAGGACGGTGCCGCCGATTCCGACGAGATGCTCGACGTCGTCCAGGCGCTCATCGAACCAACCGGCGGAAGAACCCTCGACCTCGGTTGCGGTGACGGCCAGGCACTTCCCCTGCTGGGCGACCATGCGATCGGCGTCGACCTGTCGCACCAACTCCTGGCCGCCGCGGCCAAGCATGCCCCGGTGGTCCGATGCCGGCTGCCTGCCCTGTCGTGGGTGCGGCCCGGCTCGATCGACCAGGTGGTCGCCGTCGGTCTGCTCGACCTGATCGCCGACGACCGCGAGTTCTTCGAGCAGGTCGCCTCCGCTGTCCGCCCCGACGGCATTCTCGTCGTCGTGATGAACCATCCGGTCGTCACCGCACCGGGCTCCGAGCCACTCGTCGACGACGCCGCTCAG
>CAVUJG010000007.1:0-292654 GCA_963741755.1 Ilumatobacteraceae bacterium
CCACGTTTGCGTTGCATTCCGGGTGGGACGGGTCACCCGAATCCGCACACAAACGTGGTTGGCCGGGTCTGCGAGCTACCAGTTGGTGGCGATGTACTGCGTCTCGCAGAACTCGTAGATGCCCTCGCTCGCGCCTTCGCGACCGAGTCCCGACTGCTTCATCCCACCGAACGGAGCGGCCGGATCGGACACCGCGCCCCGGTTGAGGCCGACCATGCCCGCCTGGATGCGCTCGCTGACCGCCAGCCCACGATGCAGGTCCTGGGTGAAGACGTAGGCCGTCAAGCCCATCTCGGTGTCGTTGGCGACGTCGATCATCTCGTCGGTGTCGTCGAAGGAGATGATCGGCGCGACCGGCCCGAAGATCTCATGGCGGGTGATCTCGTCGCCGGCTCGGACGTTGCCGAGCACGGTGGGCGGATAGAAGTGGCCCGGCCCGTCGACGGGCCCGCCACCGGTCTCGATTCGTGCTCCGTGGTCGGCCGCTGCGGTGACCAGTTCGTTGATCGACGCGACGGCCTTCGCATTGATCATCGGACCGCACGTGACGCCGTCGTCGAATCCGCTGCCGATGCGCACGTCGGCCATGGCGGCGGCGAACATCCGGGTGAACTCGTCGGCCACCTTCTCGTGCACGAGGAACCGATTGGCCGCCGTGCAGGTCTCGGCCGAGTGCCGCATCTTGGCCACCATCGCCCCTTGGACCGCCGCCTCGAGGTCGGCGTCGTCGAACACGATGAACGGCGCGTTGCCCCCGAGTTCCATCACGGTCTTGAGCACTCGGTCGGCCGAACGCTTCAACAGGACGATGCCCACTTCGGTCGACCCGGTGAACGACACCATGCGCGTCGCCGGGTGGTCGACCGCGGCGTCGAACCACGCGCCCGACGACAGCGTCGGCACGATGTTGACGACACCGGCGGGAAGGCCGGCCTCATGCAGGAGCTCACCGATCCGCAGCGCCGTCAGCGGTGTCTCGCGTGGCGGCTTGATCACCGCCGCGTTGCCGGCGGCGAGGGCCGGGGCGAGCTTGCGCGTGATCATCGCCGCGGGGAAGTTCCATGGCGTGACGATCACGACGACGCCGATGGGCGGGTGGTGCACGACGATCCGGTTGGTGCCCGCCGGAGCGACGCCGAGCGACCCGTGGATGCGAACGGCCTCCTCGGAGTTCCAGCGGAAGAACTCGGCGGCGTACGCAACCTCGCCGCGGGCGTCGGCGAGCGGCTTGCCGTGTTCGAGCGTGATCAGCCTGGCGAGCTCGTCGGTGTGCTCGACCATCAACTCCCAGGTGCGCCTGAGGATCTCACCTCGCTCGCGAGGTGCGGTGGCGGCCCACGCCGTCTGCGCCTCGGCGGCAGCCTCACACGCTGCGGTGGCATCCGTCGTCGTGCCTGCCGCGACGGATGCGATCACCTCCTCGTTCGCCGGGTTCTCGACGTCGAAGCGCTCCGCGCCCGAACCGTCGCGCCACTCGCCACCGATCAACAACTGCGTCTGCATGCTCACATCATGCACCGTTGCGGCCCCCGTCGATCAACGCCGCCACATCAGGCCCGGCGCCCCTCGATTTCACCAGTGGTGAGGGTCGGGTCAGACCCGTGGTGAAATCAGGCGACGTCGTAGCCGGCCTCGTCGATCGCCGTACGGATTGCTGCGTCGTCACCGCCGACGACGGTGACCGACTTGGCGTCGATGTCGACCTCGACGGACTCGACCTCGGCGACGGTCGACACTTCGCCTTCGATGGCGCTCTTGCAGTGACCGCAGCTGATGCCGGGGACCGAATAGGTGCGGGTGACGCTCATGCGACGAGCTCCTGTTGTCTGGTTGGTGGGGTGGAGACGGGCTGATCGGTGCTTCGGCGGTACCCGTGGAACCGGCGCAGTCGCAGGCTGTTCGACACGACGAACAGCGACGAGACGCCCATCGCTGCCGCTGCGATCATCGGATTGAGGAAACCGAAGGCGGCGAGTGGGATGGCCGCGGCGTTGTAGGCGAACGCCCAGAACAGGTTGCCCTTGATCGTTGCGAGCGTGCGCCGCGAGAGCGCTACAGCGTCGGCAGCAGCGCGGAGGTCGCCCGAGACGATCGTGAGATCGGAGGCCTCGATCGCGACGTCGGTCCCCGTGCCGATGGCGATGCCGAGATCGGCCTGCGCGAGCGCCGGGGCGTCATTGATGCCGTCGCCGACCATGGCGACGCGCCGCCCTTCGGCCTGGAGACGCACGATCTCGGCTGCCTTGGCGTCGGGGAGCACTTCGGAGATCACGGTGTCGACCCCGACTTCGGCGCCCACGGAGCGGGCGGTGCGATCGTTGTCGCCGGTGAGCAGCGTCACGGTGAGGCCAAGATCGTGGAATGCCGCGACCGCCTCACGCGAGGTGGGCTTGACGGTGTCGGCGACGATCAGCACCGCTTCGGCGAGCCCTGCGCGGCCGGCGAACACCGCCGTGTTGCCCGAGCGTTCGGCAGCGGAACCTGCTCGCTCGACGGCCGCGGGCATCGTGTCGAACAACTGGCGGCGACCGACGCGGACCTCGACACCATCGACGGTCGCCACGACACCGAAGCCGGGCCGGTTGACGAATGCCTCGACCGGGCCGGGCAGTGGTGCTCGTTCGGAGGCGGCGTTGGCGATCGATCTCGCGATCGGGTGCTCGGACCTTGCTTCGACAGCACCGGCGAGACCGAGCAACAGGTCAGCCGACGCGTCGGGGGCGACGACGTCGACGAGGCTCATACGGCCTTCGGTGACGGTCCCGGTCTTGTCGAGCACGATCGTGTCGATTCGTCGTGTGTCCTCGAGGACCTCGCCGCCCTTGATGATCACCCCGAGCTGAGCCGCTCGACCGGTGCCGACCATGATCCCCAGCGGCGTGGCGAGTCCCAGTGCGCACGGGCAGGCGATGATCAAGACGGCGACGGCAGCGGTGAACGCTTCATTGGCGTCACCGGTGATGGCAAGCCAGGCGAACAGCGTCAGCACCGCGATGCCAATGGCAGTCGGCACGAACACGGCCGCCACCCGGTCGGCGAGGCGTTGCACTTCGGCGCGGCTGCCTTGCGCTTCGTCGACGAGTCGGATGATCTGGGCGAGTGCGGTGTCGGCACCGACGCGGGTCGCCTCGACGACGAGCGATCCGTTCGCGTTGACGGTGGCGCCGATCACTTCGTCGCCAGGGCCGACTTCGACCGGCACCGGTTCGCCGGTCACCATCGACGCATCGACACTCGACTGGCCGTCGACGACGACACCATCGGTTGCGATCTTCTCGCCTGGTCGCACCAGGAAGCGGGTGCCGACGGTCAACTCGTCGAGCGGCACCTCGGTGCCGTCTTCGAGTCGGGCTGAGCGCACGCCGAGATCGGCGAGCGCGCGTATCGCGTCGCCCGAGCGGCGCTTGGCGCGGATCTCCAACCACTTGCCGATCAGGATCAGCGCCACGATCACGGCGCCGGTCTCGTAGTAGACGTGCATGCCACCGCTGGAGGTCATCGACATCGAGCCCATGTCGTCCATGCCCGACGACTCGTCGCCGATGCCACCGATGAGCACCACCGTCGACCACGTCCAGGCGGACAGTGTGCCCATCGACACCAGCGTGTCCATCGTGGTCGATCCGTGACGCAGGTTCATCCATGCCGCGTGGTGGAAGCCCCAACCGCACCAGAAGACGATCGGCGTGGCGAGGATCGCCACCACCCACTCCCAGCCGTCGAACTGCAGCGCGGGGACCATCGACAACAGCACGACAGGAATGCCGAGGACGACAGCGACAATCCACCGCCGACGCAGGTCGGCCTCGCGTCGTTGCTCCGCGGCATCGTGATCGGCGGTGATCGGGGCGACGTAGCCGAGGCGTTCGACGACGGCGCGCATGTCGGATTCGGGAGTGCCGTGGTGCAGCACCGTTGCTCGCCCGTTGGCGAAGTTGATGCGGACCTCGTCGATGCCGTCAAGCTTGTTGAGCCCGCGTTGGATCCGATTCGCGCATGCCGCGCACGTCATGCCCTCGATCGCGATGTCGGAGCGAACGGTTGCCGCCCCGGTGTCGGAGTTCACTGCGGTCACGACGAGATCACCTGACAACGGTTCGGGTCGGTGCAGTTCGCCGGGTCGAGGCCGCGGGCACGAATTGCCAGTTCGAGCATCTCGGCCCGAGCTGCATGCAGTCGTTCGAGTTGCGTATCGATCTCAGCGATGTGGCGATCGAGGAACGCCCGGGTGTGCTCGCATGTGGCGAGGCCTGCGTCCTTCATCGACAGCAGCGTCTGCACCTCGTCGAGCGTCAGGCCACACGCCTGCGCGTCGCGGATGAAGCGGAGCCGCTCGGCGATGTCGACGGTGTAGTCGCGGTAGCCCGACGGTGTCCGTTCAGGCTCGGGGAGCAGGTCGATCGACTCGTAGTACCTGATCGTCTGGGCGCTCAGTCCCGACAGTTCTGCCAGCGCTCCGATTCGCATGGAGACAACGCTACCGGACAACCTTGCAGTCGGCTACAAGGTACGTGCATCTGGTCTCCTGACACCAGATGCACGTCGGTCAACTCACGTGACGCAGCGCAGCGGCGGCGGCTTCGGGCGTGATGTCACGTTGCAGGTTCGCGAGCATCTCGTAGCTGGCGGGAATCTTGGCGACGTCGGCCGACCGCAACAACGGCGGATAGTAGTGAGCGTGCAGTTGCCACCCGGAGGCCATCGACGTGCCCGGCGCGCTGTGCCAGCCCGAGCAGTACGGGAACGGTGTGTCGAACAGTGCGTCGAACGCCCGCAGCATCGTCTGCAGCACCTCCGCGAGCGACTCACGCTCGCTCGGCGTCACGTCGTCGAGACGTTCCAGTGGTCGACGGGGCAGTACGAGCGTCTCGAATGGCCAGTACGCCCAGTAGGGCACCAGCACGACCCAGTCGTCGTTGCTGGTCACGATCCGTTCACCGAGTTGCACTTCGCGCTCGACGTAGTCGAGCAGCATCGGGCGCCCGTGGCCCTCCACGTAGTTCCGCTGTCGCCCAATCTCCTGCACGGCCTCGTCGGGCAGGAAATTCGATGCCCAGATCTGGCCGTGCGGGTGCGGATTGGACGCCCCGGAGATCGCACCGCGGGTCTCGAAGATCTGCACCCATCGATACCGCTGCTGGAGTTCGACGAGCTGCGACTGCCACAGCTCGATCACTTCGACCACCTCGGTGTGCGTCATGTCGGCCAGCGTGAGATCGTGTCGCGGCGAGAAGCACAGCACACGGCACTCGCCTGCGGCGTCGGCCACGCCGAACAACTCGTCGGGGGTCTCGGTGGTTGGGCTCGGGGCGTCAGGCAGCAACGCCGCGAAGTCGTTGACGAACACGAACGTGCTGTCGTAGTCGGGATTCCGGGCGCCACCGGCGCGCTCGTTGCCAGGACAGAGGTAACAGCTCGGGTCGTGGGTCGGCGCCACCGCGACCTTCGCTGATCGCTGTCCGATCCAGGGGCGTTGCGTCCGTTGTGGCGACACGATCACCCATCGGCCGGTCAAGGGATTGTGCCGCCGATGCGGGTGTGTCGACGGGTCGAAGGGCACGGCGAGAGCGTACGCGCGCCGTCGAGTTCACCCGCAGTAGCCGAGCGAGCAGCGATCCGCCTCTCGAAAACGTTTCGGCGGCGCTCCGATGGTGGCAAACGTCGGTCGGTACACCTCGGTGGCGATGCCGTCCCACCGGTTGTGCGACAGCCCGTAGAGGAGCTGCCCCGGCGCGGTTGTCGGGATCCAGCTTGCAAAGTAGGTGTTGCAGTCGACGGCGCACTTCGTCGGTGCCACCCAACTGGCGACCACGGTGTACGGCCCGACAGGTCGCACGGCGTGTTCGACGACGATCCGATCCCCCCACCAGTCCCCGACCTTGGTGATCGCCATCCACTGGTCGTTCACGAACGTGAACTGGCTGGCATTGACCATCCGGCTCGTATCGAGGATCGGTGCGGCGGCCGCCGGATTCGCACTCCAGCCCCGGCCGGTCCAATACGTCGGTGTGGCGAGTAGTTGGCCTCTCGGGACCCGAGCGACGGTGACACGTGGAGCACACGACAAATCGTGGATGAACACGTCGAAGAAGGGGTCGAAGCCGAACTGACGGTGGCAGTGGGCGAAGAGGTACGTCCACGTGCTGTCCGACTCGATCGAGAATCCGTACAGCGAGGCGGATGCGTCGCCGGGTCGGGCCGTCGAGCGGACCTCGAGCGTGTTGGCGTCGACGACCGCCACCACGGTGGATGTCGGCTCGGCTCGGGTCAGGTAGCCGGGGCCTCGTTCGTACATCTCGGCGGCGAAGACGTGGACGTTGCCGTCGGCGCCCACCTCGGCTCCCAGCGGCCAGAACCAGCGGAAGAAGGGCGTGGTGTCGTTCGCGAACAGCCAGGGCTGAGGGTCGGCGTCGGTTCCGCCCATCAGGACCTCGAAGCAAGCGCCGTCCTGGACCATCCCGATGTTGTGAACGAGCCGCGTGCCGCCACCGGGCAAACGGACTTCGGCATCCTGGAAGGTCCACAGGACACGACCGTCCGGGAGCGGCGTGGCGCGTTGATAGTCGGCTCCGATGACGCCGCCAGGTTCGCGGGCGAAGAGCCCGTCGAGTTGGTCCGGCGTGGCAGAGGCGAGGCAGGTCGGATCGGTCAGCGCCGAGACCGGGCCGGACCGCTCGGTGCCCAGCACGACCACTGCACACAGTGCCAGAACGACACCAACCCACGACGACGGGGCGTCGCGTCCCGCGACGGCGCCGCGTCGCCGGTTGTGGTGGCCACTGCATCGATTCATGGTCGCACATCCTCCGAGCGACCCGCCATCGGTGCCGCAGCGATCACAGGCGGCGGATGTCAGGGTTGAACGACCTCGGTCCGCGCCGAGGGACCGACACGCCCACCGTGTACAGCAGGCGCACGATTCGTTGACGATGACCTGCCCACGGCGCCAGATGTCGGCACATGATCTCATCGCCCCCCTCGTCGGCGGGAACGCGACGGGCATCGCCGGTGAACGCGTAGTTGACCATCGTCGGCAGCCCATAGTCGCGCAGCACGATCGTGTCCGGGTCGCCATGAGAGGCAGTGATCACCGACGTTGCCGTCCACTCTCCCAGGCCGGGAAGCGCCGACAATCGCAGGCGTGCGTTCGCGGGCGTCATCGCAGCGGCTTCCTCGAGCCGGTTCGCTCGACGCGCAGCGAGCAGGATCGCGTCAGCCCGGCGTCGTTCGACATTGAAGCGATGAAATTCGACGTACGTCTTCGACGCGACCATCTCGGGGGTCGGCGGCAGGCGCAGCTCACAGGGCCCCGGCGCCGGCTCGCCCCACGCATACGCCAGCCGCGCCCAACTCTTCACCGCTTCTTCGCTCGTGACCCGTTGGCCGAGCAGAACGAGCAGGAGCTCCTGCCAGATCACCCCAGCGGCCGGCAGTCTGATGCCGGAGTGGCGACGCGACCATTCGGCGATCTTCGGGTGGAGCGAAGGATCGAATCCTTCGAGGTCGTCGTGCAGACCGACCCAGTGCGGGGCACGCTCGACGAGCCAGTCGGCACCACTCCCCCATGCTTCGACCGTCGTGGACCCGTTGCCGTCCCATACGAGCGACATGGTGCCCGGCCCCTCGGGCGTGAGCACCGCCTTGGCGAAGCTGTTCGTGGTCCACCGGGTGGTCGGATCGCGCGGGTACACCCCGATCGGCTTCATCGTGGCCCGCAGATCGATGTCGCCGGTGTGCAGGACCCGACGTTCGGTCACGATGCTCGTCGGCGGATCAGGCGCCGACGAGCGTGCGCCAGTCGGCCGGATACGCATCGGCCACCTGCGATGGGGTCATCCGCAACGTGGCGTCGGGCGGCAGATCGGCGACGGCTCGGGCCTCCATGTAATGGTGCCCGATCAGCCGGAGTCCCTCGAACATGCCGCGACGCAGCTGGACCAGCTCGGCGGGCGGGTTGGGGTCGTAGAACCCCCAGATGGTGAACGCAATGGTGAGGTCGTGCACGACCGGCGCACGCGAGAACATCGACGCCCTCCGCAGTGCCACGCCGAGGCAGCCTCGGATCGCGTCGTCGATGTGCTCGCCCGCCTGCACCTGCACCTTCGGTCGCAGTTGCGCTGCAATCCGCAACGCGAACCCCTGGTCGGGACCCTGCTCGCCGAGGCGCGGTCCGTCCGGTTGGAACCCTTCGATGTCGCCGGGCCGGTCGGGGATCCACGCGTCGGGCACGTGATCGGGCGACTCGTAGTACCGCGGACGATCGGTCGGGGGAACCGGGCTGAATCTGGGGGCGGCCATCGCTGTTCTTTCTATCAGTCGCCGCTCGACGGGCGGCCAGCGCGCAGCGAGCGGTGGAGCAGCCCGTAGACGAGGCTGTCCTCGAGCGCCCGCCACGAGGCTTCGATGATGTTCGGGCTGACACCGATCGTCGTCCAGTCGCGGGTGCCGTCGGTCGCCGACAGCAACACTCGAGTCGTCGAGCCCGTCGCGCTGGCGCCGTCGAGGATGCGCACCTTGTAGTCCGTGAGGTGGATGTCCGAGAGTTCCGGCAACATCGTGCCGACAGCCTTGCGCAGCGCCGTGTCGATGGCATTGACGGGGCCATTGCCCTCAGCCACCCACACTCGACGCTCAGCGTCGTCGCCGTCGCCCACCCACACCTTGACCGTCGCTTCGGTCGAGAACTCGCCGCCCGGCAACTCGTCGGTGATCACCCGCATCGACTCGACCCGGAAGAACTCGCGAACCTGACCAGCGGCGCGACGCATCAACAACTCGAGCGACGCATCGGCCGCTTCGAAGTGATAGCCCTCGTGCTCGAGGCGCTTGAGTTCGTCGACGACCTCGTTGATCTGGGCGCCGTCGAGTTCGATGCCGATCTCGTCGGCCTTCATCTGAATCGTTGCACGACCGGCCATCTCCGACACGACGAATCGGGTGCCGTTGCCGACCAGTTCGGGATTGACGTGCTCGTACGCATCCTTGGCGCGCACGATCGCCGACACGTGCAGACCGGCTTTGTGCGCGAACGCCGACGAACCGACGTAGGGCGCTTGCGGGTTGACGGCACGGTTGAGGGTCTCGGCGACGTGATGACTCACGGCGGTGAGCCGTTCGATTCGACCGTCGGGGAGGCAGGTGTAGCCGAGCTTCAGCTGGAGATTCGGAATCACCGTGGTGAGGTTGGTGTTGCCGGTGCGCTCGCCGAGTCCGTTCAGGGTGCCCTGCACGTGGCCGGCGCCCGCCTCGACGGCCGCCATCGAGTTGGCGACCGCACATCCGGTGTCGTCGTGGCAGTGGATGCCGATGATCGCATCGTCACCGACGTGGGCCTTGACGTCGGCGACGATGCGATGGACCTCGCTCGGCAGGGTGCCGCCGTTCGTGTCACAGAGCACGAGGTGGCTGGCGCCGTTGACCACGGCGGCTTCGATCGCGCGCAGCGAGAACTCGGGGTTGGCCTTGTAGCCGTCGAAGAAGTGCTCGAGATCGACGAGCACCATGCGGCCTTGACCGGTGAGGTACTCGACCGAGTCGGCAATCATTGCGGCACCCTCGTCGAGCGTGGTCTGCAGGGCCTCGACGACCTGGTACTCGGAACTCTTGGCCACGATGCAGACCGCGGCCGTGTTCGCCTCGACCAGGTTGCGCAGCGTGGTGTCGTCGTCGACCTTGCCACGGGGACGACGGGTCGAGCCGAACGCCACGAGCGTCGAGGTCGCAAGCGCGAGCTCGTGCTGGGCGCGGGCGAAGAACTCGATGTCCTTCGGGTTGGCGCCAGGCCAGCCACCCTCGATGAAGTGGACGCCGAGCAGATCGAGCTGTTCGGCGATGCGCAGCTTGTCGTCGACCGTGGCCGAGACACCCTCGACCTGGAGGCCGTCTCGCAATGTGGTGTCGAAGATCTCGACGTGTCGCATGAATGCTCCCGAGAACTGAAAGAGCCGCCCGGAGGGCGGCTCGACGAACACGTGGGGGCTCCACGTGTTCTACAGAATGATGATGATGGCGGCAACTGGTTGGTTCGTCATCGGTGACCATTGAACCCCGTTCGGCGCCCGGATGCAATCGGTGCGCCTCAAAGCTCGTCGATCTGTGCACATCGTTGTGCATGAACGGTGGGCAACGAGTGGACGACGGAAGAAATCCTGGGGGTAACAAGAAAGTTTCGGGGATAACCCTGTGAATTCGAAAATACCTCTTGACCAGGGTTTATTCGGGGTATTTACTGATGCTCGTTCCGGAAAGCGCATGCCAACCGGGGCGGTGAGGAGGGGGCTTCGGCCCAGCCCGCACCGCTCACGAGGTGAAAGCGGAATCGGAGCACGGACAGTGTTCACGGCCACCTCGGACCGGGCTGTCGGACTCCTTCGGGAGGCCGGGAGCTACGACGAGTCGGCGAACGTCTCGGGAGATCGAGGCGGGCGTCGGGTCAGACCGGGCCGGCGCGACCTTCGGGTGGCGACGGAGACGGAGACCTGCCGGAGCGTTCGACGGGCACGGGGCAACCCGCAGCCGGCGAACGGTGCGGCGAGACGACCGGGCACGCCCACCGCCTTCGGGTGGCGGGCGACCTGACACCCTCGGGTGGAAGGTGGCACAGCGCTTTCGGGCGATGTGCAGGCAACGGAGTTGTGGTTGAGGAGCCGAAGGAACTGGGGCCACCCCAACTGGACTCAGCGAGGTCGGTTCCAAATGGCGCCAGGACCGAGGGCTCGGGCAACCGGGTCAGCGTGAAGCGGTGCCAGGGGTTCGAGACCGGGAGACCGGTGTCGAGTCCGACACGCGGCATCGCCCGCCGCGCCGCAAGGCGAGACGGGCGATGTGAACAGGTCGAGACGAAGGCTAACGCCCGACCATCGACCAGTGGTGGACCTGTCCACTCGAGCAGCCCCGGAAGGCGCGCAGGCGAAAGCCCGCAGCGCCGACCGGGGCGCTTTCGTTTTCCGACCGGTCACCCCCAACCACTCCGAAAAATGTGGGACTCGGGGCGCCCAGCGGCACGATTCCTACACATTTCGGGGGAATTCGGCTCAGCGGAGGGCGGCGGCGAGGCGGACCACGTGGTCGAGGTCCTCGCGGGCGAGCTCGACGGTGGGGCCGGGAAAGAACGTCACGTCGTGGGCACCGGCATCCGCGAGCGCTTCGGCGTGCCGGACGGCGTCCTCGAACGTGCCGATGGCTCCGAGTTCGATCCACCACTCAGCCGGCATGTCGGCAATGCCGTCGACGCCGCGCGCCGCGTGACGGTCCCGGATCTCTTCGATGTGCGGGTGCGCATTCGGTGCCGGATTGACGCCGTCGAGCAGACCGGCGACGAAGGGCGCCATGATGCGCCGCATCTCCTTACCATCATCGCCGATCGCCAGTGCGGTGAACACCGACACCCGGAACGGATCGGGCGACCCTGCGTGCTCGATCGACTCGCGGACGTACGTCGGGCCCGCACCCTCGGCGAGGACCACGCCGTCGGCCACGCGGCCGGCGAGCGCCAACGACTTCGGTCCCCGGACGCCGGCGAGCACCGGTGGGGGATCGTCCGGTGGCGCGTCGAGGGTGACGTCATGCATCGTGAACACCGACCCGTCGAACGTCACGGTCTCGCCATGCAGGAGACCGCGCACGATCGTGATCGCCTCCTCCAGCGTGGTGAGCGGCGACGGCGTGCGCTCCCCGATCTGTTCCATCCACTCCTGGACGCCGTGCCCGATGCCGGCAACGAGTCGACCCGGCGCGAGCTGCGCGAGCGTCGCGATCTCCATCGCCGTAACGGCCGGATTGCGGGCAACGGCCGGCAGGATCCCAAGTCCGACCGTCAGCGACTCGGTCCGAGCCAGCGCGGCCGCTGCGAGACTGATTCCTGCTGTGTAGAAGCAGTCCTCGATCACCCAGAGCTGATCGACGCCCGCCACCTCGAGCGCCTCAGCAACCTCGACCACGAACGGCGCCGGGAGGGACCGGTCGAAGCACATCCCGACGTTCATCCCCACGGATCGGAACCGTAGCGCTCACCAGGCACTCCCGGCCCACACCGCCACCCGAAATTGCGCACCAGATGGCGCTCAGCGACTCCATCCGTGCACATTTCGGCAGGTACCGGGCCAGCCGACCTTCGGCGCGAAAAGGCCCACCGGCGAGCCGCCGTGAGCATTTCGGGGGTGGGGGTTGAGTCCGCGATGCGGGGCGGATGGTTCAGGAGGCGTGTTCGCACCAGTGGGTGTAGCGGGGGTCCTTGCCGCGGATGGCCTGGTGGTAGACCTCGGCGATCGCAGAGGTCATCGGGCCGGGGCAGGGGATGTTGCGGTCGTCGACGGAGTTGATCGAGCTGACCTCGGCCGCCGTGCCACACACGAAGGCCTCCTCGGCGATGTAGAGGTCGCTGCGGGCGATGTTGTCGACGACGACCTCGAAGCCCAGGTCGCCGGCGATGGCGGAAACCGAGTTCTGCGTGATGCCTTCGAGCGCACCCGCCGACAGCGGCGGCGTGAGCAGCTTGCCGTGACGGGCCACGAAGATGTTCTCGCCGGTGCATTCGGCGACCAGGCCGTTGGGAGCGAGCATGATCGCCTCGTCGTAGCCGGCCTTCAACGCCTCGACCTTCGCGAGCGACGAGTTGACGTAGTTGCCGGTGGTCTTCGACGCGGGCGGCATCGTGTTGTGGTCGTGGCGCGTCCACGACGAGATCTTCATCCGGACGCCCTTCTCGACAGCGTCGTCGCCGAGATAGGCACCCCACGGCCAGCAGGCGATCGACACGTCGACGGTGCACGGCAGGGTGTTGAGCCCCATCTCGCCGTATCCGTAGTACGCGATCGGGCGGATGTAGCACGAGTCGAGGCCAGTGGATGCCACGGTCTCCTTCGTCGCCGCAACCAGTTCATCGACGGTGTACGGGATCTCCATCCCCATGATCTGCGCCGAGCTGAACAGGCGCTCGATGTGATCGGTGAGGCGGAACACGGCCGGTCCATCGGCCGTCTCGTACGCACGGATGCCCTCGAACACGCCGGTGCCGTAGTGCAGCGTGTGGGTGAGCACGTGGACCTGGGCCTTTTCCCAGTCGACGAGGTCGCCGTTCATCCAGATCTTCGGGGTCGGTGTGATGGGCATGCGTCAGTTTCCCACGCGCGCTGCGATTGCGTCACCGATGTCGGTGGTGCTGCCGGTGCCAGGCTCGGCGCGGCCGGTGACGACATCGGCGCACGCCGCACGGATCCGGTCGGCAGCATCGCCCTCGCCCAAGAAGTCGAGCATCAACGCCGCGCTGAGGATCGCGGCCGTCGGGTTCGCCTTGTTCTGGCCGACGATGTCTGGCGCGGAGCCGTGCACCGGCTCGAACATCGAGGGTCCGGTACGCGCCGGGTTGAGGTTGGCCGACGATGCCAGGCCGATGCCACCGGACACCGCCCCGCCCAGATCGGTGAGGATGTCGCCGAAGAGGTTGTCGGTCACGATCACGTCGTAGCGGTGCGGGTCCTGCACGAAGAAGATGCAGGCGGCGTCGACGTGGTTGTACGCCGTCGTGACACCGGGGTACTCGGCGGCGACCTCGTTGAACGTGCGCTCCCACAGACCACCGGCGAACACCAGGACGTTCGTCTTGTGCACGAGCGTGAGGTGCTTGCGGGGGCGGCTGTCGGCGAGTTCGAATGCGTAGCGGATGCACCGCTCGACGCCGAGTCGGGTGTTCACTGACCCTTGGGTTGCCACCTCGTTCGGGGTGCCGACACGCAGCGCGCCGCCCTCGCCGACGTACGGACCCTCGGTGTTCTCGCGGATCACGACGAAGTCGTGCGGCGTGTCACCACCGGGCGCCGTGCCGAGGAACGGACGCTGGTTGATGTAGAGATCGAGGTCGAAGCGCATCTTGAGCAGCAGGCCACGCTCGATGATGCCGGGAGCGACCTCGGGGGTGCCGACCGCGCCGAGCAGGATGCAGTCGAACGCTCGCAGCTCGTCGAGCGTGGCGTCGGAGAGGATCTCACCGTCGCGCAGGTAGCGCTGGCCGCCCAGGTCGAACTCGGTCGTGGCGATGTCGACTCCGGCGGCACGGACGACCTTGATCGCCTCGGCCGTCACCTCCGGGCCGATGCCGTCGCCGCCGATCACTGCGATGTTGTGCGTCATATGGCTGGGGAGCCTAGGGCGGTGTCGGGCCGCGATCCCAGGGCGCCGGTATCCTTCGATCACCATGGCAGCAGTGCAGTTGTCGGCAACGGCGTACGAACGCCTCAAGGCCGAGTTCGAAGATTTGACCACACGCGGACGTATCGAGGTGGCGAACAAGATCGAACACGCTCGCGAGGAGGGCGATCTCAAGGAGAACGCCGGGTATCACGCCGCCAAGGACGAGCAGGGCCACATGGAGGGCCGCATCCGTCAGCTCGAACACCTCCTCGAGAACGCCGAGATCACCGAGGCCTCGATCGTGTACACCGTCGTCTACGAAGGTGACGACGAGGACGACGCCGAGCGCTACCTGCTCGGCAACATGGAGGAACAGGTCGACGGCGCCGACGTGATCAGCCCGTCGTCGCCCCTCGGTCAGGCACTCGATGGCGCCGAGGAAGGCGCGACCATCACGTATGAGGCACCCAACGGTGCGCTCACGGTGACGGTGCTCCGTGTCGAACAGCTCTGAGATCGTCCCCTCCGCCGACACCGGCCACCACGAACTCGAGATCTTCGCGCCGGTGCTCCCGCCGGCCCGATTCGTCGAGCTGCCCGACCGTGGCACCGTCATGGTGCGCGACTTCGGTGCCGGTCCGGACGCCCCCACCATCGTGTTGCTGCACGGTTGGACGGCGACGGCAGACCTCAACTGGTTCCGCTGTTACGGCGCCCTCGCCGAGCACTATCGCGTCATCGCCTTCGATCACCGCGGACACGGCACCGGTTTGCGCTCGAAGAAGCCCTTCCGGCTCGAGGACTGCGCCGACGACGCGGTCGACATCGCTGCTGCACTCGGCGTCGAACGCTTCATCCCCGTCGGCTATTCGATGGGCGGCCCGATCGCCCAGCTGGTGTGGCGCCGTCATCCCGACAACGTGATCGGCCTCGTGCTGTGTGCCACGGCGCCGTATTTCGCTGGTCGCCGGGAGAAGCGCCTCGGCATGGTGGGCCTCACCGGGCTGGCCGCTGTCGCTCGGGTCACGCCCGAGCAGACCAAGACGTGGCTCGTCGAGCAGCTGTACCTGCAGCGCCGCACCGAGAAGTGGGAGCCGTGGGCGATGCGCGAAACCGCCGATCACGACTGGCGGGCGGTGATCGAAGCGGGCAAGGCGATCGGCAAGTTCTCCTCGACCGAGTGGCTCGGTGAGGTCGACGTGCCGGAATCGTCGGTGCTCACCATGCGCGATCAGGTCGTGCCGTTGCGGCGCCAGGTGAAGCTGTTCGAGCAGATCGCCGACAGCGAGGCCTTCCGAGTCGACGGCATGCACGACGCCGTCGTGGCGAACGCCGACCGGTTCGCACCCACGCTGGTCCGCGCCATCGATTCGGTGTTGCGGCGCGCATGAGGACCCGCACCGCTGCCGTCGGCACGCTCGCGCTGGTCGGCACGCTCGGTCTCGTCGTCGCGGTCGAAGCGCGGCGTCGAGGAGTCGCAACCCGCCACCGGCCGGCATCTGCACCGCTCGCGTCTACGACGCAACGGCCAACTCGCCCGCATGGGAGCGCGGGTCGGAACCACCTACGCCACCACGGCGGCTCGCAAGACCTTCGCCTCAGCCGAGCGCCGCGAGGAACTCGACCGCCACCGCGAGCTGCGCTCCGCGCAGCAGGTCGCCGAGGAACTCGGGCACATGAAGGGTGCCCTGATGAAGCTCGGCCAGATGGCGAGCTACCTCGACGACGGCCTGCCCGAGCCACTGCGACTCGCGCTGTCGCAGCTGCAGTCCGACGCTCCGCCGATGTCGGTCGACCTTGCCCTCGACACGGTCGAGCGCGAACTCGGGCGGCCGGTCGACGAGGTGTTCGTCGAGTTCGATCCGACGCCGATCGCTGCCGCGTCGATCGGCCAGGTCCACCGAGCGCTGTGGCGCGACCCTGCGACCGGCATCGAGCGGGCAGTTGCGGTGAAGGTCCAGTACCCCGGCGTCGGCGAGGCGATCGTGGCCGACCTGAAGAACGCCGACCTGCTCGGCGCTGTACTCCGCCAGGGTTTCGGCGGCCTCGACCCGGCCGAGATGGTCGACGAGATCAAACTGCGCATCGCCGAGGAGGTCGACTACGAACTCGAAGCACGCAACCAGCAGGCGTTCGCCGACTACTACCGCGACCACCCGTTCATCAGGATCCCCGAGGTGGTCCCCGAACTGTCGACGACCCACGTGCTCACCACTGAACTCGCCGATGGCTTCGGCTGGGCCGAGCTGATGCGACGACCGCAGGCCGACCGCGACCGCGCCGGCGAGGTGATCTTCCGCTTCGTGTTCCGCAGCCTGTACCGGATGGGGGCGTTCAACGGCGACCCGCATCCCGGCAACTATCTGTTCCACGACGACGGCACGGTCACGTTCCTCGACTTCGGCCTGGTCAAGCACTTCAGCGCCGACGAAATGCACACATTCGGCTCGATGGTGAAGGCCGCAGCGGTCGATCACGATCACGCCGAGTTCCGGCGGATCGTCGAAGACGCCGGCATGCTCAAGCCAGATGCGCCGGTGTCGACCGAGGCCGTGGGCGACTACTTCTCGCACTTCTACGACACCGTCCGCACCGACGCCGACATGACGTGGACCCGCCAGTACGCCAACTCGATCGTGCGCCACACGTTCGACCGGACGAGTCCGATCAGCCAGTACGCCACGGTGCCACGGGCGTTCGTGTTCATTCAACGGATCAACCTCGGCCTGTACGCCCTGCTCGGCGAACTGAACGCGAGCGGCAACTATCGGCGCATTGCGTCGGAACTGTGGCCGTTCGTCGACGGGCCCCCGTCGACCGAGCTGGGTGAAGCAGAAGCCGTCTGGCTCGCGGCTCGGTCCTGACGCCACCCCCACTGCCACCCGCCAGGTCAACGTTCGGTGAGAGGTTGGATCGTTGACGTGGGCCGGTCGGACTTCGCAAGTAGCGTCGTCGCAATGCGCCGGACCCTCCCCCTGCTCGTCACTGCCGCCCTGCTGTTCGCAGCGTGCTCGGGCAGCGACGACAACGCCAGCGACACCTCGTCGAACGAGACGGCCTCCACCGAGGAGCCGTCCGACACGAGCGAGTCGGCCACCGACACGTCGGACACGGGAACCTCCGACACCGTGGCACCGCCCGCCGACGAACCCCGACAAGCCCGAGGTCGAGGTCCCCGACGAGATCCCGACCGAACTCCAGGTCACCGTGATCGAGGAAGGAACCGGCCCCGCCGCCGAAGCAGGCGACACCGTGATCGTCGACTACGTCGGCGTACGCACCCGCGACGGCGTCGAGTTCGACAACAGCTACGACCGCTTCGAGCCATTCCCGGTCGTCCTCGGCCAAGGCGGCGTGATCGCCGGCTGGGACGAGGGTCTCGTCGGTGTCCAGGCCGGCGCCCGTGTCCGTCTCGACATCCCCAGCGATCTCGCCTACGGCGCTGAAGCTCGAGGCGAGATCATCGGCGAGAACGAGGCGTTGACGTTCCTCATCGACGTGCGCGCCGTGATCCAGCCGCCAGATCCGGCCGATGCCCCCACCGAGGCCGGCGTCCCGGCGTCGGAGGGCGCCACCGAGACCACGACCGTCGACCTCATCGAGGGCGACGGCGAGGAATTGCAGGCCGGGCAGACGGCGGTCATCAACTACGTGTTGTTCCGAGGCGACAACCTCGTTGTGCTCGAGAACGGCTGGGAAGCCGACCCCGTGACCGTGCCGACCGCCGAAGGAGGCTTCCCCGGGTTCGTCAACGGCCTGCCCGGCATGAAGGTCGGCGGCCGCCGCGCGATCATCGTTCCGCCCGAGGACGCGTTCGGACCGGAGGGCAACCCGCAACTCGGCCTGCCGGCCGGCGCCGACATGATCATCGTCGTCGACTTGCTCGGTGTCTACGGCGAGCCCACGGGCTGACCCGCTTGAACGGTCTGGTCGCCGATCGAGTCAGTCGGGCACCCAACCGCCAGGCTGTCGATACTGCTCACCCGTCTTGCATCCTCCGAGTTGACGGAGCACGGGATACGGATTGACCGCCCCGCCACCGTTGGGGTGGATCTCGACGTGCAGATGCGGGAACGCCGAGTTGCCGGTGTTGCCCATGAACCCGATGATCTGGCCCGCCTCCACGCGTGAACCAACGCCGAGTTCGGGTGCGAAGTCGGCGAGATGCGCGTAGAAGTAGTAGGTGCCCGAGCCGTCGGCGGCGGTCAGCCACCAGGCGTTGCCGGAGCGACTGCCCGGCTGGTCCCAGGCGCGTCGGGTGAGCGTCCCATCGACCACGGCATACACGTAGCTCCCGAGCTCAGCGAACAGGTCGGTGCCCTCGTGGCGACGGCCGCCACCTCTGGGGTCGCCCCAGTCGTCGCTGAACCAACACGGCCCGCGCATCGGCAGTGCCTCGATGCCCGCCGAGCGGGCGGTCGACGACGACGACGCCGCGACGTAGACGCCGACGACGAGGAGCCGGTGTTCTGCCCCGAGGAGACGGATGTTCCTGGTGGGAGGCACACGGTGTCACCGGGACGAATCAGGCGATCCTCGGATGCGGCGTTCGTCGACAGCAGCGTCGACATCCTGACCCCGGCCCGCGAGGCGATCTCCCACCATGTATCGCCCGACTCGACCGCATACGTCGGCGCATTCGAGGGTGAGCACGATGACGACGGCGTGGCACCCGGCGGCAAGCACACCACGTCGCCCGGATGGATGACCTCGTCGACGGTGGCGTCGTTCGCCTCCAGGACGGAACGCATCGACACCTGCGCGTCTTGGGCGATCTCGAACCACGTGTCGCCGTCACCGACGAGATGACTGGCGAGGCCGATGGCATCGCACGCTGCGGTGGTCCGGCCAACCGGCGCCGCCGCAGCGAGCGCAGGAATCGCGACGACCGATCCGCACAGCACGACTCCCAGAACAAACCGAGCAACGCTGGAGTGGACAGTGGACATGTGGAGCTCCCAACTCCGCCCAGCCGGCAACCTAGCGCGTGTCCGTCGATGCCACTCGTCGCCCTCCGCACGCGTTCGTCTCGCTGTCGCATCGGGCGCTGCGCCGGATGACGGGCGGGGTCAGACTGTGCGCAGGTCGAGGCCGATGTCGAGCACCCGTGCGGAATGGGTGAGTTCACCGACAGCGATGAAATCGACGCCCGTGGCCGCAACCGCTCGGGCGGTGTCGAGCGTGAGACCGCCGCTCGCTTCCAGTCGAACGTCCGGGTTCATCTCGTTGCGGATCTCCACCGCCTCGCGCATCTCATCGGGAGTGAAGTTGTCGATCAACACCTCGTCGGCTCCCGCGGAGATCGCCTCGCGCAGCCCGTCGAGCGTGTCGACTTCGATCTCGACCGGGATCGTGGCGGCGAGTTCGCGTACACGTCGAAAGGCCTCGGTGACGCCGCCTGCGGCAGCGACGTGGTTGTCCTTCACGAGCGCCATGTCGGACAGCCCCATCCGGTGGTTCGAGCCACCGCCGCAGCGCACGGCGTACTTCTCGAGCGCGCGTAGGCCGGGAGTGGTCTTGCGAGTGTCGCGCACCACCGCCGTCGTGCCCTCCAACGCGTCCGCCCAGCGCCGGGTCGACGACGCCACCCCAGAGAGGTGACACAGGAGATTGAGGGCGGTGCGTTCGGCGGTGAGCAGCAGTCGCGTCGGCGCGGTCACCTCGGCGATCTTCGTGCCAGCAGAGACGACGGCTCCATCGACGACGGTGCTCGTGAAGTCACTCGCCTCGTCGCCGCAGACGGTCTCGATGACGGCGGCCACCACCGGCAGCCCAGCGATCACACCGTCCTGGCGGGCCCCGAAGATGGCGGTGCTGCGATGATCCTCCGGGATCGTCGCCGCCGAGGTGACGTCGATGCCACCCATGAGATCCTCGGTCACGGCATTGCGCACGATTCCGGCGACGGCATCGGGGTCGAGACCGCCGTCGATCAGCGAACGGCGGGTCGCCTCCGACAACGGGTGGAACACGAACATGGCGGCGAGTGTACGGCCGAGCCGTCAGGCGGTGACGGTGACCGTGTCGCCCGGCGCGACTGCGCCACCGCTGATCACCGACGCGTACCAGCGGGCCCAGCCGGGCCGTTCGTCGTGGTCGATGCGGTCCCAGTACCGATCGGTGAAGCAGTCGCCGATCTTGTGACAGGGCGCCGCCGGGGCGCTCGTACGCAGCACGACGTGTCCGACGGAGATCGTCAGTCCTCCACGCATCCGCGACCAGTCGATGCCCGAGACGGTGAGGTTCCCCCGCGCTGCCGGCGACGATCGGATGCCCCTCCTGGCGCAGCGACTCGATCACGTCGCTGCTGTAGACGCAGATCGCCTGCCAGGGACGGCCATGGTTGCGTCGATTCCCCTGGACATCGCCGACGATGCCGGCAGGGCCGATCTCCGCTTGCGGGATCGACACCTTGGGAACGCCACCGCCGGACGCTTGCAACGACTCGATACGACCGGCCATCGGTTCGAACGCGCCAGCAGCGCGACGTGCCATCGCGAGTTCGTGGAGTCGATGCATCACGCCATGAGCGGCCACGACCAGATCGCCATCGATGCCGACGGGTTGTTCGGCCTGCGCCGGGACGGACCCCTCGTCGGCGCCATCGAGCACGTAGCCGATCAGGTCGTCGGTGTGGGCAAGCGTGCGTTCGAGGTCGTCGCTGCTCCAGCGCGATCCGTCGAACCCGCAGTCACTGCAGCTGAGCGCGGTCATGGTCGATCCTCCACGTTGACGGTGCCGCTGGCATCGAGGGTGACCTCGAGGTGTCGTAGCCATTCGGGTCGACTGGTCGGATGATCGGATCGCCGGTGGCAACCGCGACTCTCGGTTCGCGCCGACGCCGCGGCCACCATCGCGGTGGCCACCGTGAGGATGTTGGTGGCCTCCCACGTCCGACGCGACGGCTCGATCCGGGGCACTGCGTCGTCGTCGATCTCGGCGACGACGACACGCTTCGCCGAGCGCATGTTGCGGGCGATCGAGCCGAGTGCTCCCGCGGCCGACGACAGCGACAGTTCGTCGCGCACGACGCCGACGTGGCGCGACATGACCGCTCGAACCTCGCGCAGGCGGGCAGGGTCGAGCAGACGGTGATCGAGCGGGTCATCGACGTCGACGTCCATCGGCACACGATCGGGCACCTCCCAGGCCAGGTCGCGGCCCACCCACGTGCCGGACACGACCGACTCGGTGAGGCTGTTCGATGCCAGCCGGTTCGCTCCGTGCACGCCGGTCGCCGACACCTCACCGACGGCGTAGAGCCCGCGCAGCGCAGTGCGGCCGTCGAGGCCGGCGCGGATGCCACCGCACGCATAGTGCGCCGCGGGGGCAACCGGAATCCGATCGACGGCCGGGTCGAGGCCGATCTCACGGCAGGCTTCGGTGATCGACGGGAAACGCTCGTAGAACCGTTCGCCCATGTGGGTCGCGTCGAGGTAGACGTGATCATCGACGCCGCCTGGCGCTTCGGCCATCCGACGGCTGATCGCGGCGGCGACCACGTCGCGCGGCGCAAGGTCTTCGAGCGGGTGGACGCCGACCATCACGCGTTCACCCGCTGCGTCGAACAGGGTGGCCCCTTCGCCACGCACGGCCTCGGACACGAGCGCCTGCTGGCCGAGCGCATCGGGGCCCCGCCACATCACGGTCGGGTGGAACTGGACGAACTCGACGTCGGTGACGGCAAGACCGGCACGCAGCGCCATCGCCACGCCGTCGCCGGTGACGGCCGGCGGATTCGATGTCGATGCGAAGACCTGGCCGTAGCCACCCGAGGCGATGACGACCGCCCGAGCCGTGACGATCCCGACCGATGCGAGGATGCCGTTCTCATCGGTCTTGCCGATCCGGACACCGACAACCTGGGGTTGGCTGTCAGCAGTCGTGCCCATCACCAGGTCGAGCGCGAATGCGTGTCCCATCACCTCGACGCCAGCTCCGATCGCCGATTCGTCGAGGGTTCGCTGCACCTCGGCGCCCGACCGGTCGCCGCCGGAGTGCACGATTCGGTTGTGGCTGTGACCGCCCTCGCGAGTGAGCGCGATGTCGGTGCCGCCCTGCTCGGGATCGAATGCGGCGCCGAGACGCATCAGGTAGCGGATCGACTTCGGGGCTTCGGCGACCAGCTCACGCACGACAGCCTCGTCGCACAGACCGGCGCCGGCCTCGAGCGTGTCGCGGACGTGGTCCTCGATGGTGTCGCTCGGATCCAAGACCCCGGCGAGACCACCTTGGGCCCACTGTGTCGAACCCGCCGACAGGATGTCCTTGGTGACCACGAGCACGCTGCGCACCGGTCGCACGGCCAACGCCGCTGACAACCCCGCGGCGCCGGAGCCGAGCACCACGACATCGACGTCGCGTTCCCACGTCGCCGGCGGCGCCGCCAACCGCGTCGGCAAACTCATCGTGGTTCCCCCGACCCGGGCCTCCGGGAACCACGATGATCTCGCGCCGGCACCCCTGGTTCCCGGAGCCCTGGGCACGGGGAACCAGCGTGGTTCGTTCTGGGCGGCGTCACGTCACTCGCCGGTGGTCGACGGGGTGCCGATGGCGATCATCCGCTCGACCGATCGACGGGCACGGTCGGCGATGTCGCGGTCGACGAACACCTCGTCGGTGCCGTCACGCAACGAGCGCAGGAGCTTCGCCGGGGTGATCATCTTCATGTACTTGCACACAGCGGCACGGTTGACCGGCACGAACTCGGTGGTCGAGTTGACCTTCTGCAGCTGGTGGATCATGCCGGTCTCCGTGGCGACCAGCACCTTGGCAGCCGTGGTCGCCCGAGCGGCGTCGACCATGCCCCCGGTCGACAGGATCTTGGTGCTCGTCTCGGGCACCACTCCAGCGCCGACGAGGTAGAGCGCGCTCGTTGCGCAACCGCACTCCGGATGCACGAACAGTTCGGCGTCGGGCTCGGCGGCGACCTGCGCCTTGAGGTCGGCGCCGTTGATGCCGGCGTGCACGTGACACTCCCCCAACCAGATGTGCATGTTGTCGCGTCCGGTCATCCGCTGCACGTGGGCACCGAGGAACTGGTCGGGGCAGAACAGGATCTCGGTGTCACGGGGGATCGACTCGACGACCTCGACGGCATTCGACGAGGTACAGCAGATGTCGGTCTCGGCCTTCACTTCGGCGGTGGTGTTGACGTAGCTGACGACGACAGCGCCCGGGTGCTCGGCCTTCCATGCCCGCAGCTGGCGGGCGTCGATCGTCTCGGCCAGGCTGCAACCGGCCGCTGCGTCGGGGATCAGGACGGTCTTGTCGTAGGCGAGGATCTTGGCCGACTCGGCCATGAAGTGCACGCCGCAGAACACGATCGTGGACTCCTGCACCTCGGCAGCAAGCCGGGACAGTCCGAGCGAGTCGCCGACGTGGTGGGCGATGTCCTGGATCTCGGGCACCTGGTAGTTGTGGGCGAGGATCACCGCGTCGCGTTCCTTCGCGAGAGCGAGCACCTGGTCCTGCCAGTTGCTCGGCAACACCTCGACGTTGACGGCCGTGTCGGTCACCCTGCCAGCGTACGCAGATCGGCTTCGGCTGCGACGAGCGATTGCCCGGCGGCTTGACTGGGGCCATGTCACGTTGGTCCCCCTACGCCGCCGGCGCCCTCTTCGTCTCCGCCGGCGTCATGCACTTCGCGAAGCCCGACTTCTTCGAGTCGATCGTGCCCGACTGGATGCCGAATGCGAAGCTCGCCAATCAACTCAGCGGCGCCGCCGAGATCGCTCTCGGGATCGGGATGTGGGTACCGCAGACCCGACGAGCGTCGGCCCTCGGACTGCTGGCGCTCACCGCGGCGGTGTTCCCGGCGAACATCGACATGGCGCTCAACGACGTCGAGGTGAAACCCGTCGACGGGAAGCTGGCGCGCAGCGTCGGCACGGCGAGCGGACCGCAGAACTGGATTCGCCTGCCGATGCAGCTCCCGCTCGCCTGGTGGCTGTGGCGCGAAGCAGGCGCCGCTGCGTAAGTGCCGGTCGCTGCAGGTTCTACGGTTGAACCATGGAAACGATCATCGATCGGCTGATCGCCGTCGCCGGCCGTTACGAGGGAACCGGTGACGGCGGCGAGAGCGGCCCGTTCGACGCAACGATCGAGATCGCCTCGCTCCTCGGCGGGATGGGCGCCACGATCGACTATGCCGCGACGGCACCGGACGGTTCGCAACTGCACCGCGAGCACACGGTGCTGGCGTTCGACATGTGGTCGGGCGAGGCGACGCTGTACGTGCTGTGCGCCGAGCTGAGCGGGCTGGGTCAGCTCGTGCAGTCGAGCGGATCGACGTTCACCAACGGTCGGGGAACCGACGGCTTCGAGCTGCAGATCGAGATCGTGATCGCCGATCGGCTGGAGTACGTCTGGTCGTGGGGGCAGCCGGGCGAGCCGCTCGTCGAGCAGTCACGGGCGACGTTTCCGCTGCAGTGAGCGCTGCAGCGACCCGACGGTGCTAGGCAGTCGACCGCCGCGAGTGTTCGTGTCTGCGGCCGGCGCGATGGCGTCGGCGCCGGAGCCAACCAGCTCGAGACGCGGCGTCCTCGAGAAGACCGTCCCGAGACCCGTTCGACGACGGCCGGGATGTCGTCTCCGACGCTGTGTAGCGTGTGAGGTCACCATTTCGGCCGAAGCGCAGCGACATCCCAGGTCGATCACATCGACGCACCTCGGCTGCAGCGAATCGTCCTGCTCCGGTCTCGCCCAGCCCTCGGACGAAGCTCCGTACAAATGACAGCGCTGGCATGAACGCCTCGAAGTCGTACCATCGGAGATAGCCGAAGATGCCGAGACGACGACGACGGGCTGCCGCATCCGAGCCCGAGCGTGGAGTCGACTCCCGCTGTATGCCCAGGTCGATGACGACGAGAACGGTCACCCACGCTCGTACATGGCCGTTCCGGCTGAAGATGGCGAGGTGGTCTGAGCGAGGTCGGCTCCTCGCTCGAGGGCCGCATACCGATGTGCTCGTCGTCGGGATCAGCCGCCGGAACCGATCGGCTGCACACCGCTCCTCCGGTTCGCCGGATGACGGGCACCGGTTTCTCGATGGCGATCGCCGGGAAGATCTCCAGCGCAGCGTCCATCTACGTAGGCGATGAAGTTACCGGGTGGCCCAGAGCGGAGGTGCGTCGGCATCGAGCGTTGCGCCACTGAGCCGTCCGAGTTCACACTGCAAGGTCCGCGTACCACCCGAACAACGGCACGATGTTCCGGCCGGTCGAAGTCGACGGCTGCCATGAGCGATAACGGCGGTCGTTATCAGTGACCGTCGAGCGTCGGCAGTGTGACGCCACGATGGCCATCCGGGAAGCCTTGTCCCGCAGCCATTCGACGAACACCAGTAGACATCCAACTCCTGACGCGAGCTGATCGGATGGTCGGGAGCAGTGTCGTTGCGTCTGACGAGCTTGACCACGTATAGCTCATCGGGACTGTCGAGCTCGACGACTGCGGACCCACCGAACGTCCCCCCACCGGTGCCATGAAGGACCTTCGTGCTCCAGCGCTTTCGTTTCGTCGCCGGTCCACCAACGCCCTCGCAGCGTGAATGCCGTCCTCGATCCACAGCTCGAGATCCCCGGCGCTCATCAGCGGACAGTACCCGACCGACGAGCGGTGCCTCGCGGTCGAGAAGAGCTGGGGTCGTCTGGATCGCAGCGACAGTGAACGTTCCATCTGCACGGTCGACTCTGAGGATTGACGACGGCCGGGACGGGTCCGATCGTGACGCACGGCTGCTCGCTAGGGTCAACCGCATGGGCGTGTGCGGCGTGGTGCTCTCGGCCGGACGGGGGACCCGGTTGGCGCCCTTCTCCGACACTCGGCCGAAGGCGTCGTTTCCGGTCGGATCGCGGAACCTGCTCGATCGGGCGGTGGATGTGCTTCGTCCGTTCGTCGACGAGATCGCGTTGAACGTCAGCGGGCACACCGACTGGTTCGCCGCCCACGTACCGCCAGGTGTCCGAGTGTTCGAGGAGGGACCCGAGCCGCTGGGCACAGCAGGTGGGTTGTACAACATGCAGGAGTGGATCGGCGGCCGCGACGTGGTGGTGCTCAACGCCGACTCGGTCCTCTTCGGCGACGTGGCCGACTTCGTCGGCGGGCGCGACCAGGCGCCGACGCGTCTTCTCGTCACGCTCGACCGTGCGTCGCCCGACTTCGACGGCCTGTGGCGGTTCGTCGGGCTCTCCACGATGGACCGGGCCACCCTTGCCCTGATCGGACCCGATACCGAGGATCTCTATCGCGACCTGTGGAAGCGACAGCTGGCCGACGGCGAGGTCCACCTCGTACCGTTCACCGGCCTGGCAATCGACGCCGGAACACCCGCCAACCTGTTGGCGGCGAATCTCGTCGAGAGCGCAGGCAGCACCGTCGTCGAGCCCGGCGCGACGGTCGACGGGACTGCCGAGCAGTGTCTCGTGCTGGCCGGCGGCGAGGTACGGGCGGGCACGCACCTGCAGCGCTGCGTCGTCGATGGCAACGCACGGTTCGACCTGCTGAGCAACTCGATCGTCCCGACGGAGCAAAGCTGACGCAGATACACGATGCGTTCTCGGGTCGCCTCCTGGGCCGATCAACGGCTACAGGTCCGGGAAGAACTGGACCTCGATGGCCATCGGGAGCAAGTGCTGGAACCGAAAGACCGGGTGCCCCTCGACCGGCTCTTCGATGGCACCGGGAGTGGCGCCCAGTGTCTCAGCCTCCGCGCGTAAGCGGTGGACCGCCTCGGCCGAGCGGACGAGGACGCCGAAATGCTCATACGCGCCTGGAACCATCGGCTGCTCGCGTTCGCGAACGTTGATGTACGCGCCGCGTCCGACTGCGATCGTCAGACGGTCCGACGTCGAGAGACTGGGCAGCTCCTGCCATCCGAAGAGCCTCGAGTAGAAGTCGAGCAGGTCGTTCCTGAAACCGGGTGTGAGCGTTCCGACGGCAACGCTCATGGCGACATGAGTGAGCGCCCGAGTGTGCATGATCCTCCTCTCGTACAGACCAACGGATGGAGCGACACCGAAATCCGAACTTCGGCTCCATCGAACGGCGCTGACCAGGTCGTTCCACAGATCATGTGTTCAGACGCATCTGTCGGTGTGTGGCCGTCGTGCCGTCGTCGTTGAAGCCGAGGCGCTCGTACAGGCTCGCCGCTCGCTGATTCTCGTGCAGAACCTGCAGACGCACGTCGAGCCCGAGGCGTCGCGCCTGGCCGATGGTTGCCAGAAGCACCTGCGTTCCGACGCCCTGGTCCTGGAAATCGGGATCAACGACGAGTTCGTGGATGGCAACCGTCTCGGGGCCGAACCCGATGGCGGTGTACCCACATGTCGAGTCGTCGCACACCAGGACCTCATGGCCATGTTGCTGCCACGCCTGATCGAAGTACGCGTCCTGCTGCACTTCGTCCCACTGTCCGAACTGGCGCTCGACCACGTCGCGGTACGCACGATGGTGGATGGCCCGGCAGAGCGCCTGGTCGTCAGGTGTTGCCGTTCGCTGCTCCACATCCACGGGCTTCACGTTACGAGGCGACGTCAGCCCGCTCGGCTCTGGCGGAGCGAGCACGATTTCCTGGTGGTATTCCGCAAGCAAATGCGCCGGATCATCACCGGCGAAGGCCCAGCGGACGAACTCCGCCCACCGCAGAAGCCGCGGCGCCGAACAGGATGGCGGCAGGCTCGGGTCGGCATGGCCGACATCGCGCGTCGGCACATCGGGAACGTGACGATCGAGCACCTGACAGGACTCGGCCATGCTGCACCCCAGGTCGCCCCTGAACGCATCGCGTCGCTCGTTCGACGTTTCTGGAACCCGACTGCCGACACCCACGACGACCGATTCCCCTCCCACTCTCGGCTCGCGATCGTCACCGCGGCGCGACGGTTCGTAGAGCAGGGTCATCGGCCGATCCTGCGTGCGCCGCAGTCAGGGACGCACGTCGATGCCGTGGTGATCGAGGGCTCTGCGGATCTCTCTGACCAGAGCGTCACGGTTCACACGTCCATTCGAGAATTCGTCGTCTCGATCTGCTCGCCACGCAGCGATCATCGCGAGCATGAGTATCCGGCAGTAGCGAAGCTGGAGTCGGTCGGCGGATGTGTAGCGACGGCCAACCTCGATGGGGGCGTGGGCGATGTCGAATTCGACGGGACCCCGACAACACGTCTCGAGGTCGATGAAGCGCACGCCGTTCGCAGTGTTCAGGAGGTTGCCGGCGTGCGGTTCGCCGTGGAGCAGCTGCTCGGTTGCGCTCCGGTCGACGACAGCGCGCCGAAGACTGCTGAGCGTATTCGTGAGAAGTTCCCGGTCATCGTCCACGAGTTCCGGGCTCCGTGCCCGGTCCTCGACGATTGCGTGTGCTTCGTCGACGCGTTCAGTGAAGTGGGGTGCGCTCACCGCGGTGTGGCGCATTTCGGCATGCAGGCTCTCGAGCGCCTGCGCATATGCGTCCGGCGTGATGTCCTCGGAAGGCAGTGGGGCGTAGAACTTCCAGAACGTCACCGCGAAGCCGTCGCTCACATGGACGATCGGCTCCACCCGAGGCTCGAGCCCGCCGACCAGACCGTCGGCTCGTTCGAGCACTCGCGCCATCTCGAGTTCGAATGCTGCGACCTCATGGTTCCGGCGAATCGGTGCCGCGACCCGAGCGAGCACATCACACGGCACGAGACGCACGGCGAGCCGGTTGGCGTTCTGAACAACGATCGCGTCGTCGACGGTCAGTCCCAGCTCGGACGCGACCGACATCGTGGCCGTCAACGCCCGCGAGACAACGTCTGACTCCATTGGCCCATGTTGCCAGCGTCGGGCCCGTCGGACTGCTGCTCTTGCGCGGCGGCCGTCGCTGACCGCCTCCTACGAGAAACGAACCGACGAGCCGAGATGCTCGTACCCGAGAAGACCATCGGCTCTGATCGCTCACGCAGATGCACGTAGCCCGATGGACTCACCGAGATCGGGAAGGCGGAGCGGCTCGATCTCGCTCCAGCCGAGGACAGCCCGTAGAACTCGAGCAGTTCCGTACGCCACTCGGCGGTCAGGGTGCCGGCAGCGACGCTCACTGCCACATGGTTCAGCCCCGTCGGCACATCCATGACAACCTCCTCAGCGTCGTGCACCTCTGACGGACACATCACCTGGCGACAAGCGCGCCTGCGGCACCTCGTCGCGCCAGGCTGCATCGACCCGCTACAGCATGGGGTTCGAGTCGTCGAGGAGGTGCGCGAAGCAGGGTGATTCACCGCCGAGGTCGAAGCTCTCCGAGGTGTCCGATTGCAGTTGGCTCGGTCGGTGAGTCGTGGAGATGACAGACGTGGGCTACTGCGGGGTTGGTCGGGACTTGCGTGATCTCTCCGTTGCCGGCCATCTGCCAGCCTCGGAGAGAACTGCCGAGGAGTTCGACGAGTTCCTCCGGTGCGTCGTGGTCGTGCTCGACCTCGATGCATCCGTCTGCTGCGTGGATGTGAACGGTCTGGACGAGCGGTCGAGCCATCAGGGTGTCCTCGATCGCGTTCAGACAGTCCGGGCAGTTGGCGTTCTGGACTCGGATCAGGGTCTTCATCGACGATCAGCTCCCTCGAAGGATTGGGGCCGCGGTTCGACTCCACAATTGTTCTAGCTTACACTAGAACAATTGTCGATGGTCCGGTAGGGTCGGGGACGTGAGCACCTTCCTGTTGCCCGGCGACGCCGTTGGCTCGATCGATCAGTACATGGCGTCGGATGGGGGCGCGGGCATTCGACGCGCTCACGCACTCGGGCGCAACGCCACGATCGAGGTGGTGTCGCGCTCGGGGTTGCGTGGACGTGGGGGCGGCGGTTTCCCGACCGGCCAGAAGTGGGCCGGCGTCGCCCAGCAAACGGGCGGCCGCCGGTATCTCGTGTGCAACGGTGCAGAAGGCGAACCGGGCACGTTCAAGGATCGTGCTCTGATGCGTGCCAACCCGTACCAACTCGTGGAGGGTGTCATCATCGCCGCGTTCGCGATCGATGCCGCCGAGGCCTTCATCTGTCTCAAGGCGAGCTTCCAACGCGAGATCGAGCTGGTCACGCGTGCCGTCGAGGAGTTCCAGTCCACCGGACTGTGCGGCAACTGCACGGTCACGATCGTTGCCGGCCCCGAGGAGTATCTGTACGGCGAAGAGAAGGCGATGCTCGAAGTGATCGAGGGCAACGAACCCTTGCCGCGGTGGCTCCCTCCATTTCTTCACGGATTGTTCGCCACCGCCCCACAACTCGGCTGGCAGTCGAGCGAACCTCGTGTGGACGAGTTGCCCGAGCAGGGTTCGAACCCGACGTTGGTGAACAACGTGGAGACCCTGTCGAACGTCCCCCACATCCTCGCGCGGGGCGCTGACTGGTTCAGGTCGATGGGCACGGAGGAGTCGCCGGGCACCGTCGTGACGACCGTTGTCGGCGATGTGATCGCGCCCGATGTCGGCGAGGTCGAGATGGGAACAGCGCTGTGCGATGTGATCGACGCGGTGGGCAGTGGGCTCGCCCCGGGACGAACCGTGAAGGCCGTGTTCTCGGGTGTCGCGAACGCGGTGATCACCGCCGCGGACCTCGATGTGCCGCTCACCTACGAGGGTTTCCGTGCGATCGGCAGCGGGATCGGGTCGGCGGGATTCATCGTGTACGACGACACGGCGTGCATGGTGGATGCGGCCTACCGATTCTCACGGTTCCTGTCGATCGAGTCGTGCGGCCAATGTCCACCCTGCAAGCTCGGTTCGAGTGCGATCACCGAACACCTCGAACGCATCGAGACAGGGACCGGCACGGACCAGGATCTCAGCGACATCGCCAGATGGTTGGACCACGTGACCGACGGCAGCCGCTGCTACCTCGCCACCGAGGAACTGGTCATGGTCAGCAGCATCCTGCGAGCCTTCCCCGAGGAGTTCGCCGACCACATCGCGACCGGGAGGTGTCCGCACCCTCGGCGGCCGATGCCCAAGCTGGTCGAACTGACCGGTGGTCGCGCCGACTACGACGAGTCGTTCTGGCGCAAACGACCCGATTGGACCTACGCCCCCGACGAGCAGGACGTCGATCGGTGAACCGACAACTCGATGATGTCCATGGGGAACGTGTTGCACGCGATCGCACGAGCACGCAGCAACTCCAGGCCCGCGCGTTGGGCGATCCGACACGACACGCGATCTTCCGGTACCTCGCAGGCGAGCGCCGTCCGGTCGATGTGGCCGAACTGACCGGCCACATGGGGCTGCATCACAACGCAATTCGCCAGCACCTCTCCCGGCTCGTCGACGCGGGCCTGGCGGTCGAGTCGACGGCCGCTCCGACGGGCCGTGGTCGACCACGTCTCGTGTACGAGATCCCCCCTTCAGTTGACAGCAGGTGGGGCGTCACCGGTCCCTACGAACAACTCTCGGTGCTACTGAGCGAGATCATCCGAACCGGTGACACCCCCGTCGACGTCGGCCGCCGCGCCGGATCGGCCCCCGAGACCGTTGCGGTGCGCTCCGATCCTGCCGATGCCATGGTCGACCGCCTGAACCGATACGGATTCGACCCGGTGAGCAAACGGAGCGGCGATCGCGTCGATGTCGTTCTGCAGACCTGCCCGTTCGAGACGACTGCCCTCGCCGATCCCGACATCGTGTGCAGCCTCCACCTCGGACTCGCTCACGGGCTCGCCGATTCCATCGGCGGCATCGTCGTGGATGACCTCGTTCGCGCCGACCCCCGACAGTCGCCCTGCGTGCTTCGCTGCCACATCGAACCGAATGGCGACTGATCGCCGTGGTCTCCCCCATCCGCATGTCACCCATCCCCCTCCAACCCAAGGACTCGATCCCATGACCGAACTCACCCTGAACCTCACGCTGGCGGAGATCGTCACCGCTCACCCGTCGCTCGCCCGACAACTCGAGGACTACGACCTCGACTACTGCTGCGGTGGCTCCACGACACTCCAAGACGCCTGTGCGGCGAACGACCTCGACGCCGCCACCGTGCTCGACGCGCTCGGCGATGCCGCGACCGACGAGCCGGCCGACACGTGGTCGACGATGGGCATCGTCGAACTGGTCGACCATCTGGAAGCAACCCACCATGCGTACCTCTGGAGCGAGCTGCCCCGCCTGAGCGCATTGATGGACAAGGTCGTCAGCGTGCACGGTGAGCGACATCCGGAACTCCGCGACATCGGTGACTGCTTCGCAACCATCCGTGCTGAACTCGAACCGCACCTGCTCAGAGAGGAGCGCGTCTTGTTCCCGATGGTGCGCGACATCGCCACGGCAGAGACGTCCCGCTCGATGCAGTCCGGATCGATCCGGAATCCGATCTCGGTGATGCTCGCCGAGCACGACGCCGTGGGCGATCTGCTCCGCCAGCTCCGGTCCCTCACCGACAGCTACACGCCACCCGCCGACGGTTGCGGATCGTATGTGGCGTTGTTCGCCGGTTTCGAGACGATGGAAGCCGATACGCACCTGCACATCCACAAGGAGAACAACCTGCTGGTCCCCGCCGTCGTCGATACCGAGCAGCAGTTCGTGTCGTGATCGTCCGTCCGCTCACTTCGCACGACTTGGCGAAGCGTGCAGATCTGGCCGACCGGGCCGACATCGAGTTGCTCGTGCGTTCGTTCTACCGATACGCAGCGATGGACGAGCTGTTGGGTCCCATCTTCAGCGCCGCGCACGTCGACTGGCCGTCGCACATCGACACCCTCACCGAGTTCTGGGCATGGCAGCTTCTCGGCGAACGTGGGTACGTCGGCAACCCGCTTCGAGCCCACGAGCCAATTCACGCCCGCACACCATTCTCCGACACCCACTTCGAGCGGTGGCTCGAGCTGTTCACCACGACCGTCGACGAGCACTTCATCGGACCAACCGCCGAGGTGGCGAAACAGCGAGCCGCGAAGATGGCGCACGCACTTCAGAGGCTCCTCGACGACGAACAGCACGATCCATCGACATCGATGGAACCGCTCTGGACCACCGGGGTCCCGAGGTAGGTACCGACGCGTAGCGGATGGCGTCTCGGACGCCATCCGCTACGCGCTTCGACGGCACTCAGGGGTGTCGTTGTCTGGAGCGGAACCGGTGCCGGCCACGAGCACGGCGAAAGTTCCGCGAGTGCTCGAAGTCGGCACGGATCCGTGCATGACGCTCACGGATCTCGGCCAGCTGACTGTCGGGAGTAAGTGCATGGAACATCGTTCGATGTCCTTTCTGTCCCGTATCGGGACGTTGGTGGGAGCGCGCGACGACGCAAGGATCCGAGGATCGGGAGCGCCGACGGCGCAGGGAGCTCTCGCACCGTCAGGTAGCGAGCGGGCACACGGCGCGAGGCGCCTCGTTGGCAATCTTCACGTTGGTGTCGAACATCGACATGGGCACCTCCTTTCGTGTGGATGAACACGATGGCGCATCAGCGGAGTGTGGATCAAGCGAGTTTCCGCGGGCGCCGGGCGTGGCGCGACCGTCGCTCCAGCGGGGACCGGTGGGCGGCGAGCGCCGGTCAGGTGTCGGACTCGACGCCGAACCAGTGGTAGCCGTGCGCAGCGACCTTGACCGAGGCCGCACCGTCCTTCACGGCGATCGGCTCGGAGGACCCGAACCGGTCGCGCAGCCTCGCTGCGCCCTTGCCGGCAGGGATCGACACCGTGATCGCCTTCGCTGCCAGGTTGTGCACCGTGATCGTGGTGCGGTCGCTCCAGCGGTACTCGAGAACGAGCACCGCGTCGTCGCCGCCGGCCAGCACCCGGTACCCGCCCCAGCCGACCTCGGGCGATTCCTTGCGCAACCGGATCAGGCGCTCGAACCAGTTGAGCAGCGACTCGGGGTCGGTCTTCTGCGCGGCGACGTTGATCTCCGCGGGGCCGTAGTCGCCGTCGGGGAACGGACGGCATGCGGCGTCGGCGGGGGCGGTGGTGAATCCGGCCGCGGGTGCCGACGTCCACTGCATCGGGGTGCGCACCGACAACCGGCCCTCGATCGCCAGGTTCTCACCCATCCCGATCTCCTCGCCGTAGAAGAGGGTCGGCGCGCCGGGCATGGCGAACATCAGGCTGTAGGCCATGCGCAGCCATTGCGGGTCTCCCCCGAGCATGGTCGGCAGGCGGCGCCGAAGCCCGCGGTCGTACAGCTGCATGTCGGGGTCGGGGCCGAACGCGGCGAACACCTCCTCGCGCTCGCTCGCGGTCAGCTTGTCGAGGGTCAGCTCGTCGTGGTTGCGGAGGAACGAGGCGAACGACGCGTCCGGGGGGATCTCGGGCCGCTGGCGCAGCGCCTTGGCCAGCGGGCGGGCATCGCTGCGGGCCATCGCCAGGTAGGTCGCCTGCATGCCGATGAAGTCGAAGAGCATGTTCAGCTCGTCGCCGTCCTCGTCGCCGAAGAACTGGCGCTGCTGCTCGAAGGGCAGGTTGACCTCGCCGAGCAGGATGGCGTCACCGCGGCGTCGCTGGATGAACGCCCGCAGGTCGCGCAGGAAGTCGTGCGGGGCGACCTCCATCTCCTCGTCGATGCCGTCGAGCTCGAGCAGGAACGGGACGGCGTCGACGCGAAACCCGGACAATCCCTGCGCCAGCCAGAACCCGATGACCTTGGCGATCTCGTCGCGCACCTCGCCGTTGGCGACGTTGAGGTCGGGCTGGTGGTGGTAGAAGCGGTGGAGGTAGTACTGGCCGGCCTCTGGCTCGAAGGTCCACACGCCGGTCTGGTCGCCGGGGAACACGACGCCCTCGGGGCCGTCGTCGGGGATCTCGTCCTGCCACACGTAGAAGTTGCGGTACGGATTGTCGGGGCTCTTGCGGGCCTCCTGGAACCACCGGTGCTGGTCGGAGGTGTGGTTCACGACGAGGTCGGCGATGACCCGCATCCCGCGGTCCTTGGCGACTGCCATGAACTCGGTGAAGTCTCCGAAGGTGCCGAGCCGGGGGTCGATCGCGTAGTGGTCGGCGACGTCGTACCCGTCGTCCTGGTCGGCGGTGGGATAGAAGGGCATCAGCCAGATGCAGGTGACGCCGAGACCGGCGAGGTCGTCGACGTGGCGGGTGAGCCCGGCGAAGTCGCCGCAGCCGTCGCCGTTGGAGTCGGCGAAGGTCTGCACGTCGAGGCAGTAGATGATGGCGTTCTTCCACCAGAGGTCGGCCGTGGCAGGGACGTCGACCATCAGCTCGCCACCCTGCTCGGCGCCGCCATACTTCCCAACGGTCCGGCCGCCCGCAGCGACGGCACGACGTGCTCGCCGAAGACGTCGATGAAGCGTTCCTGCTGCTTGCCGACGTGGTGGATCCAGACGCCATCGAAGCCGAGCTCGGCAAGCCCGACGAGCTGGTCGCACAAGTGCGAAGGATCGGAGGAGATGAGGACGTGGTCGTGCATGTCCTCGGGTCGCACGTGCTTGGCGACCTCGTCGAAATGACTGGTCAATTCGAGGTCCCAACACACCGGCGGGGCAAAGACGTTGGTGCGCCACTGGTCGTGGGCGATGGCCAGCGCTTCGTCGTGGGTGTCGGCCCACGACACGTGGACCTGCAGGTAGCGGGGTCTGCCCGAACCGCCACCGGCGTCGAACGCGGCGAGGACGTCGCGCAGCGCATCGGGTTGCTGGTTGACCGTGATCAGCCCATCGGCCCACGACCCGGTGATCTCGGCCGTGGCCGTGGACACCGCCGCACCGATCAGCGCCGGCGGTTCGGCGGGCAGCGTGTAGAGGCGGGCGCGGTCGATGGTGACCAGCCCGTCGTGGGTGACCTCCTCGCCGGCGAACAGGGCGCGCATCACCGCGACACACTCGGCGAGACGCTGGTTGCGGACGTGCTTGGCAGGCCAACCGCCGCCGGTGATGTGCTCGTTGGACGCCTCGCCGGTGCCGAGGGCCATCCAGAACCGGCCCGGGAACATCTCGGCGAGCGTCGCAGCGGCCTGGGCGATGATCGCGGGGTGGTAGCGCTGTCCGGGAGCATTGACGACGCCGAACGGCAGCTCGGTCCTCGCCAACGCCGCGCCGAGCCACGACCACGCGAAGCCCGACTCGCCCTGGCTCGCACCCCACGGCGAGAAGTGGTCCGACGACATCGCGGCGTCGAACCCCGCCTGCTCGGCGAGCTGCACACACCGCAGCAGCTCGCTCGGTGGGATCTGTTCGTGGGAGGCGTGCCAACCGACGATGGTCATCTGACGAGGGTCGCCATCCTCGCCCGCCCTCAAACCGCGTCGCCCGCCACGTCGCCGACCACCGCCGACATCATCGCCCCGCAGCAAGTGTTCGGACCGATCGTCGACCCGGGTGAGATCAGCGCGAGAAGGAGTCGAGACTCGCTGGGCCGCGGCGACCACGGCGGGACCGAAGCGTCGGCCGGGCTGGCGTGTCAGCCGTTCGATCGGCCCGCTGACCGACAGCGCGGCGACCGTCGATCCGTCGGCGCCGGCCACCGGGGCGCTGACCGACGCGACGCCCGCTTCGCGCTCGCCGACGCTCTGCACCCAGCCATGCTTGGACACCTCGCCCGACAGCACCCGTCCCGCCGATCCGACATCGAGAGGCAGCACGGATCCCTGCGGGACGATCCACCGCAGACCGTGAGGTGACTCGAGCGACACGACGCAGCGCCGTTGCGCTCCTTCTCGCACGAAGAGCTGCACGCTCTCGCCGGTGACCGTCCGGAGTTCGTCGAGCACCGGTCGGGCCAGTTCGACGAGCGGGAACCGCTCAGCCGCAGCCTGGCCGAGCGACACGAGACCCAGGCCGAGCTCGTAGCGTCCGGCTCCGTCCCGACGCAGCAGACCATGCAGCTCCAGCGCCGCGCCGAGACGGTGCACCGTGGCGCGGGGCAGGCCGGTGCGGGACATCAGCTCGGCCAACGACGCCGGCGACCCAGCCACCGCCTGCAAGATGGTGACGGCCTTGTCCAACACCCCGACACCCGATACGCTTTCCATATTGCAAGAACTGTATCCCACATGGTGGGATGGAACAAGGAGCGAGACGATGGGAAAGACACTGCCGGAGAAGGTGTGGGAACGCCACCTGGTGCACTCGGCGCCGGATGAGCCCGACCTGCTGTACATCGACCTGCACCTCGTCCACGAGGTCACCAGCCCCCAGGCCTTCGACGGGCTCCGCCTCACCGGCCGCACCGTGCGTCGGCCCGAGCTGACGATCGCCACCGAGGATCACAACGTCCCGACGGAGAACATCGACCAGCCGATCGCCGACCCGATCTCGGCCAAGCAGATCGACACGTTGCGGGCGAACACCGCCGAGTTCGGCATCACCAACTTCCCGATGGGCGACCCGAGCCAGGGCATCGTCCACGTGATCGGCCCCGAGCAGGGGCGAACGCTGCCCGGCATGACCATCGTGTGCGGCGACTCGCACACCGCGACCCACGGCGCATTCGGGGCGCTGGCGTTCGGCATCGGCACCAGCGAGGTCGAGCACGTCCTCGCCACCCAGACCCTCCCCCAGCAGCGCCCGAAGTGGATGTCGGTCACCGTCGAGGGTGAGCTGCAGCCCGGCGTGACGGCCAAGGACGTGATCCTTGCGATCCTCGGCGAGATCGGCACCGGTGGCGGCATCGGCCACGTGATCGAGTACCGCGGCTCGGCGATCCGAGGCGCTGTCGATGGAAGGCCGCATGACGGTGTGCAACATGTCGATCGAGGCCGGCGCCAAGGCGGGCATGATCGCTCCCGACGAGACGACCTTCGAGTACCTGAACGGCCGAGCGAACGCGCCGAGTGGCGATGACTGGGACGCCGCCGTCGCGGACTGGACGACGCTGTACAGCGACGACGACGCCGTGTGGGACCAGGAGGTCGTCCTCGACGCCGCCGCGATCCGGCCCCACGTCACCTGGGGCACGAACCCTGGCCAGGTCGCACCGATCGACTCGGCCGTGCCGTCCCCCGACGACTACGACAACCCGACCACGAAGGAGACGGTCGCGCGGGCGCTCGAGTACATGGGCCTCGAGCCGGGCACGCCTCTGCGCGACATTGCCGTCGACACGGTGTTCATCGGGTCGTGCACCAACAGCCGCATCGAGGACCTCCGCGCCGCCGCTGCCGTGATGGAGGGGCGCACGGTGACCGTGCCGCGCGTGATGGTCGTTCCCGGCAGCCACGCCGTCAAGGCGCAGGCAATCGCCGAGGGACTCGACCAGATCTTCATCGCTGCTGGCGCCGACTGGCGCGAGCCCGGCTGTTCGATGTGCCTCGCGATGAACCCCGACAAGCTCGCACCGGGCGAGCGTGCCGCCAGCACGAGCAACCGCAACTTCGAAGGGCGCCAGGGTCGTGGGGGTCGAACACACCTCGTCTCCCCCGGTGTTGCAGCGGCGACCGCCGTGAAGGGCACGTTCTGTACACCTGCCGACCTGGAAGGAGCCACGTCATGAAGGCGGTGCACGTGATCACGGGCACCGGGGTGCCGCTCAAGCGCTCCGACGTCGACACCGACCAGATCATCCCCGCCGACTGGCTCAAGCGCGTCGAGCGCACGGGGTTCGACAAGGGGCTGTTCTCCACGTGGCGCGACGATCGCGACTTCGTGCTCAACGACGAGCGCTACGCCCAGGCGAGCGTCCTCGTCGCCGGGCCCGCATTCGGCGTGGGCTCGTCACGCGAACACGCCGTCTGGGCAATCCAGCAGTACGGCTTCGACGCCGTGATCGCGCCGAGCTTCTCCGACATCTTCCGCAACAACTGCACGAAGAACGGCCTCGTGCCGGTCGTCGTGCCGGAGGCGACCGTCGAGGCGATCTGGGCCGCGATCGAGGCCGACGCCGAGACGCAGATCGTCGTCGACATGGAACGTCTCAAGGTCGAGGTACCCGCGGCCGGGATCGACGAGTCGTTCCCGATGGATCCCCAGACCCAGCACCGGTTCCTCAACGGCCTCGACGACGTCGGCATCACACTCACCCACGCCGACGCGATCGACACCTACGAAGCCAACCGCCCCGCCTGGCTGGCGTGATTACATCGCGGGTCTGACCCCTGATGTAATCCTGCTCGTAGCCTGGCGCACATGCCGCTGACCGGAGAGTACGAACCGAGCACGTCCGACTGGGTCCGTGAACAGGTCGAGACCTACGAGGCCACGAATGGCCGCGAGGCCAACACGCTGCGCGACACCGGGATCCCGGTGATCATCGTCACGTCGCTTGGTGCGAGCAGCGGCAAGATTCGCAAGTTCGCATTGATGCGCGTCGAACACGAAGGCCAGTACGCCCTCGTCGCGTCGATGGGAGGCGCACCGAACAACCCTGGCTGGTATCACAACCTCGTCGCCGAACCGCTCGTGATGATCCAGGACGGCCCCGAGCCGCACGACTACGTCACCCACATCGCCGACGGCGACGAACGCACGCTCTGGTGGGATCGAGCGGTCGAGGTGTTCGGAAACTACGCCGAGTACCAGACCAAGACCGACCGGGTCATCCCGGTGTTCGTCGCCACCGCCGTCTGATCTCGTGAGCCACGGGGCCACCCGACGGGGAGCTAGCGTTGCCGCGTGCATTCACGAGTCGCTCTTGCCGCTGCGATCGTGATCGCACTGACCGCGTGCGGCAGCGACGACGCCAGTCCGGGAACCGATGACGCGGCGGGCCCATCGATCGAAACGTCTGCGGAAGCGACCGCAACACTCACTGCCACCGAGATCTGCGAACGTCTCACGGTTGCGTCAGTCGCCGCCGACACCGGCCTCGATGTACTCCTGGCGAGCCCCGATGATGCCGCGACCCCTCAGTGCACCTACGAGTACGCCAACGACACCGGAACGGTGTCGAATCTGACCGTGGCATCGATGCGACCCGAGGATCTCGGCGGCCTGACAGGAAGCGACGCCTTCGACTTCGTGGTGCAGATCAACGAATCAGTGGCCGGCGACGGAGCCGACATCCAGGACGTGTCCGCAGGCGACGCAGCGATCCGGATCTCCGGAACGTCGGTGCAACTCGGGGTGGTGCAGGTCGGCGACCAGATCCTCACGCTGATCATCCCGACCGGCGACGTCGGGGCCGACGCGGTCGACCGCCTCATCGCCACGATGGCGACCGCACTCGGGTGACGATTACATCGCGGGTCTGACCCCTGATGTAATCGGCGGGTGCGGCGTCGGGTTCGAATCGGGCCCGGGCAGGCAATACTGAGCAGATGCCCGATCTGCACACACCCGGTCAATGGATCCGGTTCATCGCCCGCAATGCCAAGCGCCTGATGATCCTGATTCTCGGCGCGGCCGTGCTCTTTGCCGGCGTTGCCATGCTCGCCCTGCCCGGCCCCGGCGTACTCGTGATCATCCTCGGCCTCGTCATCCTTGCGACCGAATTCGCGTGGGCCGAGCGGATGCTCGATCGCACGACGGCAACTGCCGCCGGAGCGGCCGTGCGGGTCACCGACAACAACACGGGCCGAGCCGCGCTCGCAGCGTCAGGGCTCGCGATGATCGTTGGCGGCATCGTCGTAGCGGTGATGTTCGCCAACCTTCGGATCGTCGGCATCTCGGTGACCATCGCCGGCGTCATCGGCCTCGTCACGTTGCTGCCGCAGGTCCGCGCGTGGATCGACGAAAAGGCAGCGAAGAGCCCCGCCGAGCCGTCAGCGGGCTGACCGACACCCGAACGCCGCGTCAGCGAGTGGCGTGCGCAGTGAGCAGGTGGGCCATCGCCATCGTGACCCGACGGGCGGTCGGGAGGTGGAGATACTCGTTGGGGCCGTGAGCGTTGGCGTCGGGGCCGAGCACGCCCGTGATCACGAACTGCGCCTCGGGGAACTTCTCGCCGAGCATCCCCATGAACGGGATCGATCCTCCCTCACCGAACGTGCGCGCCGGCTGGCCGAACACCGCGGTCGACGCCTCGTCGAGCGATGCGGCGAGCCACGGTGCCGTCGGTGGTGCGTTCCAGCCCGGCCCGAACTCGCCGTCGGCGAACGACACGCGAGCGCCGTACGGCGCATCGGCTTCGAGCGCCGCTTTCACCGCTGCCGCAGCGCGTAACCGGGTCGCACGTCGGCGGGATTCGCAACGACAGCTTCAACGACGTCCGTGGCCGCAGCACGTTGCCGGCGCGAGCGATCGGCGGCAGGCCGTCGGCGCCGACCACGGTGAGGCTGGGGCGCCACGTACGCGCCAGCAGTTGCTCGGCAGGATCGTCGGTGGTCGGGCTCGCCCCCGCCACGAACGGGTAGTGGTCGCCGATGCGTCCGATCTCGGCGGCCGTTTGTGCAGCCTCGACCAGCCGGTCGGGCGGGATCGTCACGTTCAATTCGGCCAGCAGCAGATCACCGGTGGCGACGTCCTCGATTCGGTCGAGCAGCATTCGTGCCACTCGGAACGAGTCGGGCACCATGCCGCCGACGTCGCCGGAGTGGAGGCCGTCGGTGACGATGTCGACCGTGAGCGTGCCCGACACCAGGCCACGCAACGAGGTGGTCACCCACAGTCGGTCGTAGTCGATGCACCCCGAGTCGAGGCAGATCACGAGGCTGGGCGAACCGATTCGGTCGGCGAGCGTCTCGACGTACGCGGGCAGGTCGGGCGATCCGGACTCTTCGCTCGCCTCGATCAGCACCACGCACCGGGCGTGGGATCCACCGGCGACGTGCACCGATTCGATCGCTGTCAGCGCGGCAAACGCAGAGTATCCGTCGTCGGCGCCACCACGCCCGTACAGACGGTCGCCCTCGATCACCGGCGTCCACGGACCCAGTCCGTCGCGCCACCCCTCCATCTCCGGCTGCTTGTCGAGGTGGCCGTACAGCAACACCGTGTCGGTGTCCGAGCCGGCGCCGACCGCCGGCACCTCGATCAGGATCACCGGCGAGCGGCCGTCGAGTTCGACCACTTCGACCGTGAGACCCGGGATCGTTCTGGCCCGGCACCACCCGGCGATCAGGTCGACCGCTGCTGCCATGTGGCCATGCGCCCGCCACTCGGGGTCGAACACCATCGACACATTGGGGATCGCGATGTACTCCTCGAGCACCGGAACGATCTGGTCCCAGACCTGGTCGGTGTGCGCGGCGATGGTCGAAGCGGTGTCGGTCACGCCTCGAAGGCTAGGTCAGACCCCAGGGTTGGACGGCGGAATCGGTGCCGTGGGCGTGGGCGCCACCGGTGCGGGTGATGTCGTGGTCGGAGCGACCGTCACGGCGGGCTGTTGAGCAGCCTGGGCGGCGGCAGCTGCGGCCTGCTGGGCGGCCAGCATGCGAGCGTCGGCGTCAGCCTGCTGTTGAGCGATCTCGGCCTGACGGTCGAGCTCGTCCTCGGCCGCATGGATCTGGTTGAGCCGGCCCGACAGCCAGCCGATCAGGGCACTGAACAGCAGAGCGACGATGCCATAGATGATCATCGCGAACAGCACTGACGTGTCGAACGTGGCGGCGACGTCGTTGCCGGTCGTGCCGAGTTCGATCGGCGAGAAGATGCCTCGGAACGGCGCCATCACGCGGTCGAGGTTGCGGTACGCCCACTGCGTGAAGCCGGCGGTCGGGTTGGCGCCGAAGAGCAGCAGGAAGAAGCCGATGACGAGGATGATCTCGACGACGATGAGATAGAAGTAGACGAGATAGCTGATCGCCCGGACCGCCCACACGATCGCCTTGCGTTCGCTCAGTGCCTTGGATTCGGATGTGATCATCAGGACTTCCTCTCGTTCGGGCCGACGGCACTCCGGTGGAGCCCCGCACCAGATCGCAACGGTAGCCATCCACAACGGTTGAGCCGGGGACCGATGCTCACCCGAGGGCGAGGCGTTCGAGCAGATGTGTCCCCATCCGCGTGAATCGAGGGTTGTCGGCCGAGTGCACGAGATAGAGCAAGGCGAAGTGCAGCGCCCACGCCTGTGCTCGGCTCCAGGTGGCGTCATCGATCGCTCCCGCCGACGACCGGAACGCCGGCCGTGCGTCTGCGTCGAAGAGCATCCAACCGATCGCCAGGTCGACTGCGGGGTCGCCCGAGGTGATGTCACCGAAGTCGATCACTGCGCAGATCGCATCGTCGCGAACGAGCATGTTCGCCGAGTGCAGGTCGCCGTGCAGCCACACCGGTTCACCCGGCCAGTCGTCGACGCAAGCCAGCTCGTGCGAATCGGGTCGCGACGGCGGCACCGTCGATCGAAGCGCCCAGTCGCTCGATGTTCGCGACGACCCGTGGGTGCAACTCGCTGATCGGCTGCCCGCGAAAGGCGTTGAACGGCGCGTCAACTGGTGCCGGCGTGTGGAGTGCGGCGACGAACCCTCCGAGCCGATGCGCTTGCGTCACAGGATCGGCGAGCGCGACGTCGGCCGCAACCTCGCCGTCGAACCACGGCCCGATGGACCAGCGCCACGGAAAGACGTCGTTCGGCAAGCCGATCCGCAGCGGTGCCGGAATCGGGATCGGGAGGCGAAGCGCGAGCTCGGGGAGCCATCGTTGCTCGTTCACGACGAGATCGGCGGCGAGCTGGCGACGTGGAAGCCGCACGGTCATGTCGTGACCGAGCCGAAAGATGACGTTGTCCCAACCGTTGGCCACCATCGTGAGCGGCAGGTGGGCGAGATCCGGGTGTTGATCGTCGAGCAGTCGGCGAACGAGACCCTCGTCGATGTCGACTTCGGCGGCAGGCATGTTCTGCGCCGCCATGGCGCCTACTCCGACTCGAACTCGGGGAGGTGCAGCAGACGCGAGTCGTTCGAGAACACCTCGATCGGCTTTTCGGTCGGCAGGCGCATGCCGCGCTGCAGGATCCGCATCTGCGTGTGCTGGTTGTACTCGACGAGCGTGACGGCCCACCCGTCACGACCGGCGCGGGCCGTGCGACCCGAGCGGTGCAGGTAGTCCTTGACGTCCTTGGCCGGCTCGTAGTGGATCACGGCGCCGATGTCGTCGATGTCGATGCCGCGAGCCGCGACGTCGGTGGCCACGAGGACGGCGAGCTTGCCCTCGGCGAAGCTGCGCAACACGCGCTCGCGAGCGCTCTGCTGCATGTCGCCGTGCAACGGACCGGCGTCAACGCCGAGTTCCTCGAGGTTGCGCGCCACGCGGTCGCAATTGCGCTTGGTCTGGCAGAACACGAGCACCTTGGGAATCGATTTCGCCACCGAGCCGATCACCTTGTCCTTGTCCATGTGGTGCACGGCGAGAAACAGGTGGTGCATCGTGCCGACGGTGTCGGTCGCCTCGTCGATCGCCACGGTCACGGGATCGGTCTGATAGTGCTTGATCAAGTGGCCGACGTCGCCGTCGAGCGTCGCCGAGAACAACATCGTCTGGTTGCGACTGCCGCAGTGGCGCAGAATCCACTCGACCTGCGGGGTGAACCCGTCGTCGGCCATGCGGTCGGCTTCGTCGAGCGTGACGATCTGCATGTCGTCGAGCGACACCTCATTCGACTTGATCAGGTCGATCAGGCGCAACGGCGTGGCGATGACGATCTCGACGCCCTTGGCCAGTTCGTCGACCTGGTGGTGACGCGAGGCGCCGCCGTAGACCGGCAGCACTCGCATGCCCGCATGGTGCGCAACGGGCTCGAGGACTTCGGCGACCTGCACGGCGAGCTCACGGGTGGGAACCAGCACGAGGCCGAGCGGACGTGATGGCGCGGCCTTGTCGGTGATCCGCGAGAGCATCGGCACCCCGAACGCCAGCGTCTTGCCGGAGCCGGTCTTGGCTCGCCCGCAGACGTCCTTGCCCAGGACGGCCACGGGAATGGCTTCGGTCTGGATTGCGAACGGCTGGGCGAACCCGCACGCTGCGAGTCCGTTGTCGATCCGCTCGGGGACCCCGAGTTCGAAGAAACCCGTGGGGGCCTCGACCGGAGGGAGAGCATTGATGGAGGTGAGGTTCGAGGTGTTGACGTGGCCACCGTCGTACGGCTGGTCCGACGTCTGCGGGCGAGAACGCCGGCCACGGGGCGCTCCTCGTCGCGCTGTTGATTCAGTCATGTTGCGCCCAGCGTACCGGGCAGGCCCGCGACGAGCGCGAGTTGCCGACACCCGTGCTAACCTTGACCACGATGTTGCGGCACCGCCTCCTTCTGCTTATGTAGGGCGAGCGCCACATACTCGCGTTCGCCCGCACCCCCCGCCTTCAGGTCGGGGGGTTCTTGCTTTTTCGCCCCCTGTCTTTCCGGACCCGACCCCGACGAACACCCTTTCCAACGAACTCCAGGAGAATCCGATGCCTCCCCAGAACGTCACCCCGACACCGATGCCCTTCGAGCGCTACACCCCGTTCGTCCCGATCGTGCTCACCGACCGCACGTGGCCGAACGTCACCATCGACACCGCCCCGCTGTGGTGTTCGGTCGACCTGCGCGACGGCAACCAGGCCCTCATCGATCCCATGGATCCCACTCGCAAGATGCGCATGTTCGAAGAACTCGTCGCGATGGGCTTCAAGGAGATCGAGGTCGGATTCCCGTCCGCCAGCCAACCGGACTTCGACTTCGTCCGGCAGTTGATCGAAGAGGACCGGATTCCCGACGACGTGACGATCCAGGTGCTGGTGCAGTGTCGCCAGGAATTGATCGAGCGCACCTACGAGTGCCTGCAAGGGGCACCGCGCGCGATCGTGCACTTCTACAACTCGACCAACCCGCTGCAGCGCGAGGTCGTGTTCGGCCTCGACAAGGCGGGCATCATCGACGTCGCGGTCAACGGCGCCAAGCTGTGCCGCAAGCTCGAGCACGCAGCGGGCGACACCAAGATCCGCTACGAGTACTCGCCCGAGAGCTTCACCCTCACCGAACCCGACTTCGCGATCGAGGTGTGCGAGGCAGTGATGGACGTCGTCGAGCCGACGCCCGACAACCCGATCGTGCTCAACCTGCCGGCCACCGTCGAGTGCTACTCCCCCAACGTCTACGGCGACGTGATCGAGTGGTTCGGTCGCACGATCAAGCAGCGCAACTCGGTGATCATCTCGCTGCATCCCCACAACGACCGCGGCTGCGCAGTGGCTGCTGCCGAGTTCGGTGTGATGGCCGGCGCCGACCGGGTCGAGGGAACGCTGTTCGGCAACGGTGAACGCACCGGCAACGTCGACATCGTCACCCTCGCCATGAACCTGTTCATGAACGGCGTCGACCCGCAGCTCGACATCGGCGACATCGACAAGCTGCGCCGCACGGCCGAGTACTGCAACCGTTTGCCCGTGCATCCGCGCCATCCATACGCAGGAGACTTGGTCTACACGGCGTTCTCCGGCAGCCATCAGGACGCGATCAAGAAGGGCTTCGAAGCCCTCGACGCCAAGCGCGGCGACGACGGCCAGTACCCCCAGTGGGGCGTGCCGTACCTCCCGATCGACCCTGCGCACGTCGGGCGGTCCTACGAGGCGGTCATCCGCGTCAACAGCCAGTCCGGCAAGGGAGGCGTGGCGTATGTGATGAAGGCCGAGCACGGCTTCGACCTGCCACGACGCCTCCAGATCGAGTTCTCGAAGACGATCCAGCACATCACGGAGGACTCCGGCACCGAGATCGGCCCGGGCGTGATGTGGGACGCCTTCCAGACCGAGTACCTGCCCGAGGCGCCCGGATTCCGTCTGCGCAGCCACGAACTGCACACCCGCACCGGCGACGACGGCGGCAACACCTCGATCCAGGCACAGCTCGAGATCGACGGCGTCGCCCACTCGATCTACGGCGAAGGTGACGGACCCGTCGAGGCCTTCGTCGCCGCGTTGATCGCCGAGTTCGGCGATCGTGTCGATGGACACTTCGACGTGCTCGATTACGCCGAGCACGCCATCGGCAAGGGTGCGAATGCCCAGGCTGCCGCCTACGTCGAGACCGTCAGCGACGGCGGCAAGGTGCGTTGGGGCATCGGCGTCGATCCGAACATCACGACGGCCTCGCTGCGCGCAGTGCTGTGCGCCTTCGAACGCCACCAACGTTGACCCGAACTACAGTCGAACCGATGGAAGGCATCGGAACTGCGCTGCGTCGGACGTTCATCCTCGTCGTGCTCGCCGTCGGTATCGGGGCGATGATCTCGTGGCGGCGCAGCCAGGCGACCACCCCGATGCCAGCCGAACCACCGCAGTGGCCCGACTGGCCCGAGCGTGCCGATGAACGGACAGCTCCAACGGCTCCGACTCCCGCGTTGTCGTGGGTGTCGGCGAACGACGACGGTGCGGCTCCGGCGAGCCATCCGGTCAAGGCGAAGGAATCGTCCGGCATCTTCCACGTGCCAGGGGGTCGCTTCTACGATCGCACCAAGGCGGACCGCTGCTACCCGACTGCCGCCGCTGCCGAAGCCGACGGCTACCGTCAGTCGAAGACGTGATCGACATCGACCACGAGCGACCCGACAGGAGAACCACATGAAGGTGAGCGTCGATTTCGACGTGTGCGCGTCCACCGGAGCCTGCATGCAGGTGTGCCCGGAGGTGTTCGAGGTCCGCAGCGACGGCTACCTCTACATCCTGCAGGAGGAGCCCGGCGACGACGTCGCCGAGAAGGTGCGCGAGGCCGCCGACCTGTGCCCGACGGCGGCCATCACCATCGAAGAGTGACACCGACTTGACGTTCCTCCACCAACTCGATGCATCGTGGAACGCATCGGGTTCGATGTTGTGCGTCGGGCTCGATCCCGATCCGGCACGGATGCCACTGCCGCTCGACGGCGCACAAGATGCCACCGAGACGTTCTGCAAGGCGATCATCGACGCCACCGCCGACCTCGCATGTGCGTTCAAACCGCAGATCGCCTACTTCGCCAGCCAGGGTGAGGAGCAGGCCCTCGAGCGCATCTGTCGCTACGTGCGCGAGACGTACCCAGACGTCACGCTCATTCTCGATGCAAAGCGCGGCGACATCGGCTCGACCGCCGAGCACTACGCCCGCGAGGCGTTCGGGCGCTACGGCGCCCACGCCGTCACCGTCAATCCCTACCTCGGCACCGACTCGGTCGCGCCGTACTTCGAGCACGGCGGTGGCGTCATCGCGTTGTGCCGCACGAGCAATCCGGGCGGCGACGACATCCAGTCGCTCGTCGCCGACGGCTCGCCGATCTACGCACACGTCGCCCGGTTGGTGGCCGATGACTGGTCGGCACGCGGCGACTGCGGCCTCGTTGTCGGCGCCACGTACCCGACCGAACTTGCCGACGTCCGAGCGATCGCACCGAACGTCCCGATCCTCGTGCCCGGCGTCGGCGCTCAGGGCGGCGACGCCGGCGCGGTCGTCGAGCACGGGGCCGCCGCCGACGGGCGTGGCCTGATCGTCAACTCCTCCCGAGCGATCCTGTACGCCAGCTCCGGCTCGGACTTCGCCGACGCCGCCCGAGCCGAGGCCGAACGCACCGCCGCCGCCCTCCGCCTCGCCACCCTGACCGCACCCCACCCCCGAAAAATGTAGGAAAACGGTCGCTCAGTGACCCGTCTGGTGCACGTTTCGCGTGGCGTCGGACCGTCACCCGAAATGTGCAGCAAAATGGTCGCCCAGAGCGCGCTCACGCACATTTTTCGGGTTCGGATCGGGTCAGAGGCTGGTGACGTGGACGATGCCGGGGGCGGCGCGGAGTTCGTCGAGCACCTCGGCGGGAACCGGGGCGCTCGGGGCGATCAGCATCACCGCGGTGTCGGAGCCGGTGACGCGGCTGACGTCCATGTCGGAGATGTTGACGCCGGCGTTGCCGAGCAGCGTCCCGACCGTGCCGATGACGCCCGGACGGTCGTCGTTCTGGATGACGACCATGTTGTCGACCGGCGGCACGTCGAAGGGCGTGTCGTCGATGTTGACGATGCGCTGAGCCGCCTTCGGTCCGGCGAGCGTGCCGGAGATCGAGTGCCCGCCGCCACGCAACGACAACAGGTTGACGAAGTCCGCCGACGTCGCCGAGCAGACGTCGCGAACCTCGACCCCGTGCTGCTTCGCGAGCTGCGGTGCGTTGACATAGGTGACCGGTTCGTCGGAGATCGCCCCGAAGAACCCCTTGAGCACGGCCAGCTCGAGAATGCGGGTGTCGTAGCCGGCGATCTCGCCTTCGCAGCAGATCTCCAACTCGGACGGCAACCCACCGACGAGCGAGACGAACAGGCTGCCGAGTCGCTCGGCGAGCGGCAGATACGGCCGGATCGTCTCGCTTGCTTCCGCGGCGTTGACGTTGACGGCGAACGGGACGAACTCGCCGGCGAGTGCGAGCTGCACCATCGATGCGATCGTGTCGCCGGCCTTGTCCTGCGCCTCCCGAGTGCTCGCACCGAGATGCGGGGTGACGATGACCGAGTCGAGTTCGAACAGCGGTGATTCCGTCATCGGCTCGGTCGAGAACACGTCGAGCGCGGCGCCGGCGATGATCCCCTCGCGGATGCACTCGGCGAGGTCTCCCTCGTGGACGATGCCGCCGCGGGCGACGTTGACGACGCGCAGACTCGGCTTTGCCTTGAGGAGCAGGTCGCGGTTGATCAGCCCGAGCGTTTCGGGGGTCTTGGGAAGGTGCACCGTGAGGAAGTCGGACTCGGCAACGACCTGATCGAGCGCCATCAGCTCGACGCCCATCTTCTTGGCGCGGTCCTCCGACACGAACGGGTCATAAGCGATGAGGCGCATCCCGAACGCCTTGGCACGATCGCCGACGAGCTTGCCGATGCGACCGAGGCCGACGATGCCGAGGGTCTTGTCGGCGAGTTCGACGCCTTCCCAACGGCTGCGTTCCCACCGGCCCTGCACCAGCGCAGCGTGCGCCTGAGGCACGTTGCGGGCCGACGCCATCAGCAGCGCCATCGTGTGCTCGGCGGCCGAGACGATGTTGCTCTGGGGTGCGTTGACGACCATCACACCGCGCGTCGTGGCGGAGTCGACGTCGACGTTGTCGAGGCCGATGCCCGCCCGACCCACGACCATCAGGTCGCTGCCGGCGGCGAGCACGGCGTCGGTCACGTCGGTTGCCGAACGGATGATCAGGGCATGGGCGCCCGGCACGACGTCGAGCAGTTCGTCGGCGGACAGCCCGAGCTGCACGTCGACGTCGTGGCCGGCGGCGCGGAGGCGGTCGAGGCCCCCGTCGGCGATTTCTTCGGTGACCAGGATGCGAGCCATAGGTCCATCTGCTTATCGGGTTCGGCACGCCACTTCCACGGAGTTTGACGAACCGTTCACCCCCGGTTTGCGGTCACCCGGTACGTTCTGGGCGATGACGCCCGCCGAGCGCGCGAACGAGATCGAGCGGTGGTTCGTTCAACGTGGTGTGCCGCACCTGGTCGACGCCGACGACAACGCGTCGATCCTCGACACCTGGACCCGAGCGCTCCCACTCCTCGTGGCCGCCTACGTACTGCTCGGGCTCAATGCGCTGAACCTTCGCGACTGGTCGTTGGCCCAGAACCTCGCCACTGCTGCGGCGGTGATCGCCATGCTGCTCGCGGCGTGGGTGCTGTCGAACCGGCTGCGCGGCGAGGCCGCGTTCGCCCGGCCGACCGACATCGACGCACCCGAACTGCTGCTGTTCGTGTTCGGACCGGCGATTCCCGTACTCGCGTTCGGACAGGTCGGCGACGCGATCGAGAGCGTCATCCTGGCGCTGACGTTGCTGGTGCTGATCTACCTCTGGTCGTCATACGGAATCGGAGCTCTGTTGCGGTGGGGTGCCCGCCGGTCGAGCGGACAGTTGACCGGGCTCGGGCCGTTGGTCGCCAAGGCGCTGCCGCTGCTGCTCGTGTTCAACACGTTCCTGTTCGTGAACGCCGAGGTCTGGGAGATGGCCGGCACACTCGACGGCGCCGCGTACGTCGTGGTCGTGCTGACGTTCTTCTCACTCGGAGCGGTGTTCGCCGTCAGCCGGGTTCCCGGATTCATCCGCGACGAGAATCGGTTCGAGTCGTGGCGTGAGGTCGCGGATCTGCTCGAGGGAACTCCGGCGGCGACGGTCGAGCTCCCGACCTCCGGGGCGACGCTCGACCCGCTGCGTCCGCGCCAACGTTTCAACATCGGGCTGATCGGACTGTTCGGCCAGGCGCTCCAGATCACCCTGGTCGTCGCCGCGCTCACCGGCTTCTTCATCTTCTTCGGGTTCATGGCGATCACGGCGGAGACGATCACCAACTGGACCGGACTCGACGCAGTCCGCGTGATCGCCGACGCGGGCTTCGGCGACCGGACGCTCGTGCTGACCGAACCGCTGATTCGCGTGTCGGTGTTCCTCGGGGCGTTCTCCGGCATGTACTTCACCGTCGTGCTCACGACAGACGAGACCTACCGGACCGAATTCGCGAGCGACGTCGGCCCCGAGATCCGTCAGATTCTTGCGGTGCGCACGGCGTACCACGTGGTCAAGGGCACCCATGGCACCACGCATCCTCCCGTCGACACGGTCGCACCATGACCGGTGAGTCGATCACCGTCCGCACGATCTCGACGCGCGACGAACTCGTCGCTCACGACCAACTCATGCAAGACGTGTGGGGGATGTCGATCCCGCTGGTCAACCTCGAGCTCCTCACTGCGCTCGCACACGCCGGCGGCTACGTCGCTGCCGCGTTCGACGAAGGGCGGATGGTCGGCGCCTCGGTCGGGTTCCTTGCGGATCATCACGGCGAGCGAGCGCTGCACAGTCACATCACCGGCGTCGTCGAGTCGGTTCGTCACACCGGGATAGGTCGGGCGATCAAGCTGCACCAGCGCGCATGGGCCGCAGAGCACGGACTCCGCTGGATCACGTGGACGTTCGACCCACTGGTGCGCCGCAACGCATGGTTCAACATTGCGATCCTCGGCGCCGACGTCGACGCCTACGCGGCATCCTTCTATGGCGAGATGACCGACGCGATCAACGCGGGCGACGACTCCGACCGGCTGGTCATGGCATGGGACGTCGCTGCGCCGATTCCCGTCGAGCCCCGCGACGGCAGCGATGTCACCGAACCTGTGCTGGTCACCACTCCGGCCGACATCGTCGAGCTCCGCCGTACCGATCCTGCGGCGGTTGCCGCGTGGCGCAGCACCACACGCGAGGCATTGACTGCTGCGCTCGACTCGGGGCACCGAGTGCTCGGATTCAGTCGCGACGGCTCGTACGTGATCGGATCACCACCATGAGTGAGACGATCGCATGACCGGGAGCACCGAATGACCTGGACCATCGAGCGCGTCGAGCTGCGTCGCATCGCCATGCCGCTCGTGTCGCCGTTCCGAACGAGCTTCGGCAGCCAGACCGAGCGCGACATCCTGCTCGTGCGCGTCGAGCTCGCCGACGCATCGGGAGGCTCGACCGACACGATCGAGGGGTGGGGCGAGTGCGTGGCGCTGTCCGAGCCGAGCTACTCACCGGAGTACGTCGACGGTGCCCAGCACGTGATCGTCCACCACCTGCTGCCGCGGCTGATGGCCGCCGGCCCGATCGACGCGGCCGACGTGGCACCTGCGCTCTCGAAGCTGCACGGGCACCCGATGGCGAAGGCGGCGTTGGAGATGGCGATCCTCGACGCCCAGCTCCGCGCCACAGGCCAGTCGTTCGCGGCATTCCTCGGTGCCGACCGGACGCGCATTCCGAGTGGAGTGAGCGTCGGCATCCACGACTCGACCGACCAGCTGCTCGCCGCGGTGCAGGGCTATGTCGACGACGGCTACGTGCGCATCAAGCTGAAGATCGAACCGGGATCGGACATCGACCAGGTGGCCGCCGTGCGCGAGCTGATCGGCCCGGACACACCCTTCCAGGTCGACGCCAACACCGCGTATCGCCGCACCGACGGCGCCCATCTCGCACGCCTCGACGAGTTCGACCTGTTGCTGATCGAGCAGCCCCTGCCCGAAGACGACATCATCGGCCACGCTCGCCTCGCAGCTGAGGTCGAGACGCCGATCTGCCTCGACGAGTCGCTCGTCTCCGCTGCCGGCACCGCCGACGCGATCGAGCTCGGAGCGTGCGAGATCGCGAACATCAAGCCCGGCCGGGTTGGCGGCTACCTCGAAGCAGTCCGTATCCACGACCTGTGTCTCGCAAAGGGGATACCCGTGTGGTGCGGCGGCATGTTGGAGACCGGCATCGGGCGGGCCGCCAACGCAGCGCTCGCAGCGCTGCCCGGTTTCACGCTGCCGGGCGACATCAGTGCCTCGACGCGCTTCTATGCGCGGGACATCGTCACCGATCCGATCACGATCACCGACGGCCACGTCACCGTGCCGACGACTCCGGGTCTCGGGTTCGACCTCGACCGCGAGTTCCTCGACTCGGTCACGACGAGCCGTCTGGGCATCGACCAGCGCGGTACAGTCACCGAACTATGACGCACCCGTTCCTGTCAGAAGAGTGGATGGCCGCAGCTCACGAGATCCGTGAGAAGTACGCCGACCAGGTTCCGCCGGTCACCACGGTGATCAAGATCAATCAGGTGATCGTCGACGTGCCGTTCGGCGATGGCGAGGTGAAGAGCTACCTCGACACGTCGTCGGGACATCTCGTGATGGAACTCGGCGAGCTCGACGACGCCGATGCGACGGTCACGACCGACTATGCGACGGCCAAGGCGATGTTCGTCGACCAGGACCAGGCCATCGCCATGCAGGCGTTCATGTCCGGCAAGATCAAGGTGCAGGGCGACATGATGAAGATGATGGCGATGCAGACCGCGATCCCGTCGAACGACTTCACCGACACCATCGCCGACGAGATCAAGGCGATCACCGCGCCCTGATTACATCAGGGGTCAGACCCGCGATGTAATCGTCACACCATGGTGGCGCAGATCGTGTCGCCGCGGGCGACGCTCGACTCGATCACAACATCGACGTTGATGTCGCCGCCGTCGTCGACGAGCGCGGCGAGCATTCCACGCACCATGCCACGGTCGACCGCGCAGATCACCGGGTGCTCGGTGGCGACGTCACCGAACGGACAGTGGTCGTTGATGATCCGGAGCTGACCGTTGCGGGCCTCGGTGTGCGCAGCGAACCCGTGAGCCGTGAGCGCGTCGGCCACGGATTGCATCGCTGAGCGCAACGAACGACGACCGGCGTTGAGCGCATCGCCGGTGAGCCCTTCGGCCATCGCTCGCCCGTACTCGGCGCCAACCTCCTCGGCGATCATCTCGGCCTCGTCGTACGGCAACCGGTCGAGTGCGCGACCGAGTAGCGACAGCACGAGGTCGTCACTGCGCATCGGGAACTCGTCGACGGTCGCGTCGCCCACGGCGACGTAGCGCTTCGACGGTCGTCCGGCGCCCGCTCCGGCCGCTCTGCCGGCGATGACCTCGAGGTACCCCCCGGCGGCCAACTTGTCGAGGTGATGGCGGGCAACGTTGGTGTGTACTCCCACCTCGGCCGCGACCATCGATGCCGTCGCCCCAGCTGCCTGGTCGGACGAGCTGCTGTCTTTGACGAACAGGTAGATCGCGCGGCGCGTCGGATCACCGAAGGCGTCCGTGATTGCCGACACCGTGGCCGTGAACGACGGGCTCGTTCGCACGAGCCGGATTCTACCTATCCACGTAGTGCAAATTCGTAGTGCCCTCGCCACAATGAGGACATGGCCGTCGTGACCGAAGAACAGATCATCGAAGCCCTCCGCCCGGTCGAGGATCCGGAACTCCACCGTTCGATCGTCGACCTCGGAATGCTGCGAGGCGTGTCGATCCGCGACAACGGCGTGGTCGGCGTGCTCATCGCCCTCACCGTGCCGGGTTGTCCGCTCAAGGGCGAGATCACACGTCGCGTCTCCGACGCTGCGACGGAGCTCGATGGCGTCGAGTCGATCGATCTCGAGTTCACCGTGATGAGCGACGAGGATCGCGAGAACCTCCGCCGCACGCTGCACGGCGACGCCGGCGCCACCGCCGGCTCCAGCCAGGCGCATGGCCACGCCGAGGGCCGCGAGATTCCGTTCTCGAAGAACACCTCGAAGACCCGTCCGCTGTTGATCTCCTCCGGAAAGGGTGGCGTCGGCAAGTCGAGCGTCACCACGAACCTCGCGGTCGCACTGGCGTCACAGGGGTACAAGGTGGGTGTGGTCGATGCCGACATCTACGGCTACTCGATCCCCCGCATGCTCGGCACCGACCGCGACCCGGTCGTGATCGACGAGATGCTGGTGCCACCTGAGATGTGGGGCGTACGCTGCATCTCGATCGGCTACTTCGTGCCCGAAGGCCAAGCCGTCATCTGGCGCGGCCCGATGCTGCACAAGGCACTCGAGCAGTTCCTCACCGACGTGTTCTGGGACGAGCCCGACTTCCTGCTCGTCGACATGCCGCCCGGCACCGGCGACATCGCCCTGTCGCTCGCGCAGTACCTGCCACGTGGCGAGGTGTTCGTCGTGACCACCCCACAGCCGGCCGCTCAGAAGGTGGCGTCGCTGTCGGCGGCGATGGCGGCCAAGGTCAACCTGCCGGTACGCGGCGTGATCGAGAACATGTCGTGGTTCACCGGCGACGATGGCAAGCGCTACGAGATCTTCGGCTCCGGTGGCGGCGAGTTGCTCGCCCAGGAACTCGAGGTGCCGTTGCTCGGCAAGCTGCCGTTGGTGCCCGCGTTGCGCGAAGGCGGCGACAACGGGCGTCCGATCACCGCCGTCGATCCCGAGTCGGAAGCGGCGCAGATGTTCCAGCAGATGGCCTCGAAGATCGCTGTCGACATGAAGCCGAAGAAGGTCTTCTCCGACAAGCTCAAGATCCTCTGAGTCGCGAGTGCAGCTGGGCGTCTGACCCCTGCTGCGATTCTGTTCGCATGGACGTCGTACCCCGCTACAAGTTCGAGGCAATGGTCGCCGACGCGCTCGACGATCTCCCCGACGAACTGCTGCACGTGCTCGACAATGTCGTAGTGCAGGTGGTCGACCGACATCCCGACGAACCGGACCTGCTCGGGCTCTACGACGGGGTTCCGCACACCGCACGCACCGGCAACGAAGGTCCGGACATCGTGTCGATCTTTCGGGTCCCGCTGTGCGAGATGTGCCACGACCTCGACGAGCTCGCCGAGGAGGTCTACGTGACCGTCATCCACGAGATCGCCCACGCCGCCGGCATCGACGACGATCGGCTCCACGAGCTCGGTTGGGCATGAACGCACGCTCAGATGAGAGCGTTCTCATCTGGATCTCATCGCACTCCCTCCCGACTCCCTCAGACTCGCCGCATGACTGAACCACGTGACCCCGCCGCGAGCCGGGCGATCCGCGCCATCACGTTCGCGGTCGTGCTGGCCGGCTCACTGGTGCTGGGTGTGGGGTTGGTGGTCGTGCTCGCCGACGCCGTCTCCGACGACCCGATCGAGGTGACCCCGATCGAACTGGTGACCATCACGTCGTCACCGCCCACCAACCCCACGACCACGATCGCCGAGACCCTCACCTCGTCGACCACGGTCCCCGTCACGGCCGAAACCGACGGATCGCCCGTCGGTGTGCCACCCACGACCAGCGGCGTCGACCCAGTTACCCCGGTTGCTCCCACGACGTCGGCCCAGCTCGCAGCGCCGCCCCCTGCACCTGTGGCACCGCCACCCCCTGCGGCGCCACCCGTCGTTGATGACGACGATGACGATGATGATGACGGCGACGATGACGGCGACGATGACGGCGACGGCGACGACGACGACTGAGTCGACCCGGCGCGGTCGCTGGTGGTCCTCGATCCGGCTGCGAATCGTGGTCGGCTACATCGTGCTCGTCGCTGCGGCACTGGCGATCTCGATCCTCGTCACACGCCAGGTGCTGCTGGGACGGCTCGAACGAGACATCGATCGCGCGCTCGTGCAGGAGGTCGAGGAGCTGAGGAACCTGGCCTCCGGCAACGATCCGGCGACCGGGGAGCCGTTCGGCGACGACAGCGAGGCGATCCTCGACACGTTCCTGCGCCGCAACGTGCCGGGGGCGAACGAGGCGTTCTACAGCTTCGTCGGCGGTCGCCGGCACCTCTCCAGCTTCGATGCACCACAAGAGGTGTGGAACGACGAGCCGCTGATCGAGCGGTGGGCGTCGGTCTCCGAACCTTCTCAGGCGACGGTGGATGCCAATGTCGGCGAGATCAGATATCTGGCGGTTCCGCTCATCGCATCGGGCGCGACGGCGGGCGTGTTCGTCGTCGCTCACTTCCCTGGACCGGACCGCGACGAGATCCTCGTCGTGGTCCGGGTCCTGACGATCGCCGGGCTCGTCGTGCTCTTCGCCTCGGCGGCGCTCGCCTGGTCGATGGCCGGCCGGGTGTTGCGACCCGTGCGTGAGCTGACCGCGACGGCGCAGCGGATCTCCGAGACGGACCTGTCACAACGAATCGAGGTGGACGGCAGCGACGAACTCGCCGAGCTGGGCGAGACGTTCAACGCGATGGTCGAGCGTCTCGATGTGGGCTTCGCCCAGCAGCGCCAGTTCCTCGACGATGTGGCGCACGAGCTGCGGACCCCGATCACGATCGTGCAGGGGCACCTCGATCTGCTCGGCGACGACCCGGACGAACGGGCCGAGAGCATCGCCACCGTCAATGACGAGCTCGACCGGATGAACCGGTACGTCAACGACCTGCTCGTCCTCGCGAAGGCCGAGAGTGGCGAGTTCCTGCGCCTCGGCCCGGTCGATCTCGGCGAGCTCGCTGCGACGCTCGAGCAGCGCTTCATGGCACTCGGCGACCGGTCGTGGCAGCTCGACGCAGCACCCGCTCCGGGCACCGTTGCGGTGCTCGCCGACCGCGACCGACTCGTCCAGGCCATGCTCAACCTGGCGACGAACGCGGTCCAACACACCGCGCCGGGCGACACCGTCGCCTTCGGGATCGACACGTCGACCGAGACGGCCCGGCTCTGGTTGCGTGACACCGGGCCCGGGCTCGACGAGGAGGTGATCGACCAACTCTTCACCCGACGCTTTCGAGGGGCCGCTAGCCGCGTCCGGCGGACCGAGGGCATGGGCATCGGCCTGTCGATCGTCGATGCGATCGCGCGCGGCCATGGTGGCCGGGCCACGGCGGCGAACGAACCGGGCGGCGGTGCACGATTCACCATCGAACTCCCACTCGATCCCTCATCGGAGGACGTGCCATGACCCGGATCCTGATCGTCGAGGACGAAGAGCGCATCGTGTCGTTCCTCGAGAAGGGGCTGCGCTCCAACGGCTACACGACGGTCGCGGTCGGCGACGGCGACAGCGCCGTCGCGCTCGCACGCGACGATTCGTTCGATCTGCTGATCCTCGACCTCGGATTGCCCGGGCGCGACGGACGCGATGTGCTGCGCACGGTCCGCGCACGCGGCGAGCGGCTGCCGATCCTGGTGCTCACCGCACGCGATGGCATCGAGGACACGGTCGGCAGCCTCGAGCAGGGAGCCGACGACTACCTGACCAAGCCATTTCGGTTCGAGGAGCTGCTCGCTCGGATTCGTCTGCGGATCCGCACCGACGACCGATCGGTCGAGACCACCGTCCTGCAGGTCGGCTCGGTCCAGCTCGATCTCCGTTCGAGACGCGCGACCAGCCAGGATCGAACGGTCGAACTGACGGCGCGCGAGTTCGCACTCCTCGAGACCTTCATGCGTCACCCCGACCAGGTGCTCTCGCGCGAGCAGCTGCTCTCGCACGTGTGGGGCTACGACTTCGATCCGGGCTCGAACGTGGTCGACGTCTACGTCCGCTACCTGCGGAGAAAGCTCGGCGAGACGGCCATCGAGACCGTCAGGGGCATGGGCTATCGCATGGAGCGATGACCGGTGCCGCGGATGAGAAACCTCTCATCCGCGCATCACGCCGTTCACATGTGGTGCTCACACGATCGTCACGTGACGATCGACGATCCGCTGCTTCCCGCCGCTGCACACCTGACCGGCCCGGGCGCTGTCGACCTCCTGAGCCCTGCGGTGGCCGCCGAGGGTGGCGCACTCGTCTCGTGCCGAACCAGCCAGGTCCAGTATCGACCCGAGTCGGACCTCGTCGTGCGCTACCGATGCGAGATCCGTCGCAACGGCGCCGTCGTGAACGACACGCTGCTCGCCGCAACGACAATCGGCGGCCCATACCCGGGGACACTGCCGATCGAGGCGATGACGCCGGACGGGACCAACCTGTCGGTCGGGGTCTGGCGATGGCCCTTCGATCCGGTCCTGGCCGAGCTGCGCACGATGGTGACGCCACCGCTCGCCCGAGAGCGTGTCGGTGATCTCGTCGGCTCGGACATCCACATCGACGTCGTGGCGTATCGCCCGACCGAGCGCGCCGTCGTTCGCCTGCACGGAGACCGCGGCGAGATCTACGTGAAGGTCGTGGCCCCGGCGGCAACCACCTCGCTGATCGCACGCCACCGCGCCCTGGGCGAGGCCGGACTCCCTGTCCCGACGGTGCTCCGCAGTGGCCCCGGATGGATCGCCATGGAGGCACTCGGCGGAACCACCCTGCGAGAACGCTTGAAGTCGGGCACCCAGCGCCTGCCGGCGCCAGATCGCTATCGCCGAACGCTCGAGGCGCTGTCGGCCGTCCACATCGAGGACGCTGCGCCGGTGCGCTCACGCATCGAGGACGCTCCTCACCATGCGGCGATGCTCGCCACCGTGTTACCGGACGCCGGTGGTCGGCTCGCCGAGATCGTCGGACGACTCTCGGCGCCGCCGATGCGCAGCGTGGCGGGGACCGTGCACGGCGATCTCCACGAGGGACAACTCGTCGTCGACGACGACGATGTCACCGGCATCCTCGACATCGACGACGTCGGTCGCGGAGACCGGCTCGACGACGTCGCGACCCTCGTTGGCCACCTCAGGTTCCGGGCAGCGAGCAGCGCCGATCCTCGAGTCGACGACTACGCCGTCCGGGTTCGCGATGCACTCTCGCACGAGTTCGACGCTGCGGACGTCGACCGCCAGGTCGCAGCGGTCCTGGTCGGCCTGGCCACCGGCCCGTTCCGGATCCAACAGGCGCGCTGGGAGGCCACCACCGTGCAAGTCCTGGACCTGATCGAGCACCACCTGGCGCTTGCCGACGCGACGGTCGGAGCCGGCGTTCGATGAGAGAACTCTCAGCGCGACCTCATCGGGGTCCCACCACCGTCTCGCACCATGGTCCCATCCCGGTCGACCCGGGCCATCGACACACAGGAGATCCGACATGACCACCCACAGCAACCCCCTCAACTGGAAGATCGCCGCCACCGTCGGCACCATCGCCGGCGTCGCGATCGGCGGCTTCGCCTTCGCCGCTCCCGATGGTGGTGAGCCGATTCCCGACGGTGTGATCCTCCAGGATCAGACCGCGAGCGTCCCCCGACTGTCTGCGCCGGTGGTCGTGCCCACCACGGCAGCTCAGATCGCCTCGACCGCGAGGGTCGCGCCACCCTCGCCGGTCCCCGCCGCGCCCAGCCAGCTGTCGGCACCGTCGCCGGTCTCGCCGATCACGGCACCGCCCGCACCCGAGCCGGCGCCCGTCGCCGTCGAGATCGACTCGCCGATGTCGCCGATGTCGCCCGCCTCGCCGCCGCCAGCACTCGCGGAGATCGACTCGCCGATGTCGCCGCCGAGCCCCGTCAGCGTGCAGAGCCCCGTGAGCGTGCAGAGCCCCGTGAGCGTGCAGAGCCCGGCGTCACCGGTGAGCCCGGCGTCACCCGCGAGCAGCTGACCGACTCGACGAGCGCGCTGGAGGACCCCTGTGCAGGTGCACAGGGGTCCTGGCGCGTGCGGTGACGCCACCACGACGGCGGCTCACCGAGTCGACACCCATACTGGTAGACAGCGGAGGATGGAACCCGACGACATCGTTCGCGACGACGTGGTTGCATTGGTCATCGATCCCGAACTGGGCGCCGTCGCCGTGGGCGCACGAGGGGTTGAGCTGCGCTGGAGACCCGCCGATGTACGACACCAGCTCCGTCGCTCGAGCGCGACATCGGACCTCGTTGGGTCTGGTGGACGTCGGAGACGGCGCGCTATCTCGTCGACGCAGGCATCCGTCTGGCGCGTTGCTCGGACCTCGATGCCGTCCATCGTCTCGTCAACGGCGGATGGCGCGCTGGGCCAGCGCGTACCTGGGCCGTCGCTCACGGACTCGACATGGACCAGCTCCCGGTCGTCGCTCCAGACGACCTGTTCAGCGTGGCCGCGACGACGTCCGATCCGGACGAGCCGGTCCGCTCCGACGGCCACCTCGATCCGGCCTGGGTCGACGGGGCCTGGCGCCAGGACCCCGACCACTCGCCGCATGGGCGCGCCTGGCGCTCGTGGTCCACCGATTGCAGAGCGAGCAGATGGCGCTGCTGGACGAGCGTCCGGCCGCGATGGCGACCGCTCGATCCGAGTCGGCCGCGTCGCTGCTCGCCGTCGAGCTCGGCAACACTGGGCTGCCGATCGACGTCAACGAAGCCGAACGGATCGTCGCGTCATTCATCGGACCACGGCCCAGCGACGCCGCCGACGAGCGACGCCTGGCGGCCGAACGCGACGACCTCGTGCTGGCGCACCTGCCGGCCGACCTCCGCAGTGGGGTCGACCTCCGCAACCCGGCCAACGTCAAGTCGTTGTTGCGACGCGCCGGCATCGAGGTCGATGACACCCGGGCGTGGCGCCTCGAACGGTTGCGTGACGAACATCCGGTGGTCGACGCCCTGCTCACGTGGCGCAAGGCGGAGCGGATTGCGACCACCTTCGGCTACCGCTGGCTCGACGAGCACGTCGGCAGCGACGGTCGCCTGCGCGGCTCGTGGTCGTCGTCCGACGGCGCCGCCGGCCGCATGACCGCAACCGCCGGGCTGCACAACCTTCCGGCCGACCTCCGACCGGCTGTCGTCGCCGAGCCGGGTCATGCGTTCGTACGCGCCGACCTCGGCCAGATCGAGCCGCGCATTCTGGCTGCGGTCTCCGCCGACACGGCGTTGGCCACGGCCACCCGAGAGGCCGACATGTACGCACCGGTCGCGCAGCGACTCGGCGTGAGCCGTGAGATCGCGAAGGTCGCCGTGCTCGGGGCGATGTACGGCCAGACGACCGGCCACGGCGCCGCTGCACTGCGCGGGCTCGACTCGGCGTACCCGGTGGCGATGCGGTACCTCAGCGATGCCGCACGATCGGCGGAGGCCGGCAACGACCTGCGCACGCGGGGCGGCCGTCGGGTGCAGATGTCGGGAGGCGGAGATCCCGACATCGACGAACGCGATCAACGTTCACGCGCCGCCGCACGCGGCCGGTACGGCCGAAATGCGATGGTGCAGGGCGCCGCCGCCGAGTTCTTCAAGACGTGGGCGGTGATCGTTCGAGCCCGGCTGCCTGCCGACGCTCGGATCGTGCTGTGCCTCCACGACGAACTGCTCGTCCACGCGCCACTCGCCGATGCCCACGACGTGGCCGCCATCGTCGACGATGCCCTCCAGGAGACCGCAGCCAGATGGCAACAACCCGAACTGCGTGGCGACGTGCACTTCGTTGCCGACACCAGCGTGATCGCCCGCTGGTCCGACGCCAAGTGACAACCGGCGCGATCGTCCCATCGATGAGCGAAACGACCGCATACGGCGATCTCGCTCATCGCAACCGGCGCGATCGTCCCATCGATGAGCGAAACGACCGCATACGGCGATCTCGCTCATCGCACCGCGCGCGTTCGCTGCGGCCGCGACCCCACTACGTTGGGAACAGTGAGTGATGTGCCTCCCCCGCCGAACCACGAGCCGTCGTCGAGCGGTCCGCCGCCCCCTCCACCACCTCCCCCTCCGAGCGGGTTGACACCGCCGCCGGGCTACGTCGCGTACGACGGCCACCCCACGCCAACCGCCGGGGTGCGCCGGGTCGGAGGTTTTGCCACACCGATCATCGTGTCGACGATCGTCGTTGCGCTCGGCACCTTGGCCTCGGCGTTCCTGTCGGCGTCGATCGCCACGGACGCGGCGGACTTCCTGGCGGGAAGCACTGAACAGAGCGACTTCGAGGATGCCCTCGTCCCGCTCAACTCGATCCAGCTGCTGGTCAGCGTCGCGACACTCGCCACCGGCGTGCTGACGATTCTCTGGATGTTCCGGATGGCGCGCAACGTGCGGGCGTTCGGACGCGCCACCACCTGGAGCCCGCTCTTTGCGATCTTCGGCTGGTTCCTTCCACCGCTCGTGCTCTACATCATCCCGTTCCTCGTGCTGCGCGAACTCTGGAAGGCGTCCGAGCCGGGCGGCGTCGACGGCACCGACGGTTGGAAACGGACCGCCGACAACCCCGTGCTCTGGGTCTGGTTCGTCGCGTTCGGCATCATTCCGGCGGTGCTGTTCGCGATCCAGATCGGATCGTTCGCCTCCAGTGGTCTCCCGACCGGCGACGTCGAGTCGGTCGCCGAGAGCCTCGACGAGTTCGGTGCTCTCGGATGGCTGACCGCCGTGCTGACCCTCGTGGCCGCCGTGGTCTGGGTTCGGTTCGTGCGTCAGTTGACACAACGCCACAAGCAGTTGACGAACGAGACCTGAGCGAGCAGTCTGTTGCACTCCCGATGAGCAACGCCGACGTGATCTACCTGGTTCGCCATGCCAAGGCTGGGGAGCGGCGGGTCTGGGAGGGCAACGACGAGGCCCGCCCGTTGAGCAAACACGGCTGGCGACAGTCCCAGGAGATTGCTGAGCGACTGCTCGCCAAGAGAGCGACAACGTTGTTCTCGAGCCCGTACGTCCGGTGCGTGCAGACGCTGGAGCCGCTGGCGGGTCGACTCGGCGCCGAGATCCAGATGGACGGCCGGCTCGCCGAAGCCGAGCCGTTCGAACCGGTGCTCGAACTGCTCGGCGAGGTCGGCAACGGCGCTGTGCTGTGTAGCCACGGCGACATCATCCCCGAGACGATCCAGGCCCTCGTACGGCGCGGCATGGAAGTCCAGTCGCCGGCCGACTGGCGCAAAGCCAGCATCTGGGTGCTCAAGCGCAAGGGCGACCGGATCACCAAGGGCAAGGTCTGGCCACCGCCCAACTGAGGTCATGACCGCCACGACGACCGTTGCGATGAGCGAACCGACCGGATACGGCGGTTTGGCTCATCACACGCCGGTTCTTCACCTCACCGATGAGCGAACCGACCGGATACGGCGGTTTCGCTCATCACACGCCGGTTCTTCACCTCACCGATGAGCGAACCGACCGCATACGGCGGTTTCGCTCATCGCAGAGCGATCAGTTGGCGGCGCGAATCTCGTCGGCGAAGCTGGCCACGAGCGACGCGACCTCGCCAGGCGGGTTCGATGCCTCGCACCGCTCGATGTGCGGAAGCGCTGCATCGGCGTCGCCACGGAACTGGAACTCGACGATCGCCAGGAAGCACTGCGGGTCGGCGTAGTCGGGTTCGATCTCGGTGGCCTGGCCGAGTGCCAGCACCGCCGCTTCGTAGCGCTCGTCGGCGTTGGTCTGGTCGGGGTTCTGACGGGTCAGCAGCGCCAGGGTCCACCCGAAGTAGGCAACGGCTTCGGCGTTCTCGCGACCGCGGGCACGCTCCATGTCGATCACTTCGGCGAAGAGCGCGTTCGCCGTTGCGAAGTCGCCGGCACTCATGGCGTCGCGAGCGTTGGTGAGCACGATGCGTGATTCGTCGCCCGGCGTGAGCCCCGTGATCTCCTGGCCGGACGATCGTTCACCCCACGCTCCCGCCAGCACGAACCCGACCCCGACCGACCCGACGATCACCGCAGCGGTGACTGCAATGATGCGACTCCACCGTCGAGGCGTGGGCGCCGGGAGTTCGCCGCGCCCCTGTTCGATCTCACGAAGCACATTTGCGGCGCGGACGGTGTAGCCGTCCTTGAGCGTGTGATAGTCGAGGTCGTCGACGTCGCCGGCGTCGTGTTCACGCTCGAGATCGTTGATCGAACGCAAGAGGAATCGCCGCTCCTCCTCGAGGTCGGCGAGACGGTCGAGTCTCGTGCCACTGGCCGTCACCGTCCGCTGTCCTCCAGATCGGCAGCGAGTGCGGCCTCGACCAGCGCACGGTCGGCGTCGGTCGGCTCCGCTGTCTCGCCCGCCTCGCGCTTCCAACGACGGAACACGACGATCAACGCCGCCAACCCGCACACGAACGCCACCGCCGGCAGCACCCACACGAGCGCATCGAACCCGCTCGACTTGGGCACCAACAGCACCTGGGCGCCGTAACGGGTCTCGATGAACGCGATGATCTCGGCGTCGCTCAGGTCGTTGTCGGCGACGAGGTCGGCGATCTGGTTGCGCAGCGCAATCGATGCGTTGTTCTGCGACTCGAACACGCTCTCACCGTCACAGATCGGGCAGGCGACACGCTTGGCGACCTCGTCGATGCGGTCGCTCTGACTCTCCGGGCCGGAGTCGCGTGTGGCTCCCACGGCCAGGAATCCAGCGATCACGAAGATCAGTGCGACCCAACCGGGCCACCGTTTGACGCGACGGTTCAGTTCGCTCGCCATCAGCCGTACTGCTCGCGATACTGACGAAGGATCGAGTTGAGCTGCTCGGCGGTGACCGTGGAGATCAGCCGGAGCTGGACGACGCCACTCGGATCGACGATCCAGGTCTCGGGAACCTGCGCGACACCGAAGGCCACCGGGAACTCGTCGGCCTCGGAGTAGATCGCCGGCCAGTCGCCGCCGTTGTCGGCGAAGAACGCCTCGATTTCGTCCTGGTCACCCCGGGTGATCACCGAGTACAGCTCGGCGCCATCGGTGCCCAGCGTCGCTTGGTCCTCGGAGAACGCAACCAGTTCGGGATGCTCACGGATGCACGGCACGCACGTCGGGTCGAAGAAGTTGAGCACGACCCAGCTGCCCTTGCGGCGCGACAGGTCGAACGATGTGCCATCACCGAGCGTTCCGGTGGCTTCCGGAGCAGGGCGACCGATCAGTGGTGAGTCGGCGCTCGGTACCGCCGTCGTCGGGGGAGGCGCCGGCGAGCACCACGAAGAGTCCGACCATCAGCACCGCAATCACGCCGACGACCAACGGGGCGAGCCGGCGGGCACGGCTGCGCGGGACGTCGGCGTCGGGTGCGTCCGCGGGCGCGTGGTCGTCGAGCACGTCGCTCACACCGGCACCTCGGTCTGGCTGTCCTCGGTCTCGGTGGTGTCCCCATCTGGCTGACCGTCGCCAGCGCCGTCCGGATCGGGACCGTCGAGCACGATCGGGGCCGACACCGGATCGATCGCAAGGCGCCGACGCGAGCCCGGGAAGGCGGCCAACATCGTGCCGAGCGCCATGATGGCGCCGCCGATCCACAGCCACAGGATCATCGGCTTGATGAACACCCGGATCGTGGCTTCGGTGTCGCCGGGCGTCACACCCTGGCCAAGCGTCAGATAGATGTCCTCGTTCCACCCGGTGCGCACCGACGGCGTGCCGATGTCGGCACCCATGTTCAGGTAGCGCGTCGTGGCGGGGCGGTAGGTCTGTTCGCCGTCGAGGACGACGTTGGCGGCGATTCGCCGTTCGCTCTCCCGATCGTTGGTGCGTTCGTCGACCGACAGCAGTTCGAAGCTGTGGCCGCCCCATTCGACGACCTCGCCAACGCGCAGGTCGAGCGTGGCCGAATGCGTGAAGCTGTTCGACGCCGCCAATGCCACGGCGATGATGATGACGCCGATGTGGACGACCATGCCGCCGTTGGCACGACCGACGAACCCGCGCCATCCCTGACGCCGAGCGGCCAGCGCGAGCTGCCGAACTGCGGAGCCCATGGCGAAACCGGCGAGACCGAACGCAACCAGCGGCGCCCAGCCATCGGCGCCGACGAACACGGCGACCGCGAGGCCCAGCGCGCCGGCCCACGCGGGCCAGAACAGCCGGGTGCGCAACAGTTCGGCCGATGCCTTGCGCCACGGCAGCACCGGCGCCACGCCCATCAGGAACAGCAGCATCAGCCCGATCGGTTGCGAGAGCCGGTCGAAGTAGGGAGCGCCGACGAGCGTCTGGCGATCCTGCAGCGCCTCGACGAGCAGCGGGAACAATGTGCCGAGCAACACGATGAACGCCCACACCGTGAACAGCACGTTGTTGGCGAGGAACGAGCCTTCACGCGACAGCGGCGAGTCGATCGAGCCCGGCGAGCGGAGCCGGTCGCCACGCCAGGCGATCAGCCCGAGCGACACGACCACGACGACTCCGAAGAACGCGAGCAGCCAGTTGCCGACCGGCCCGTCGCCGAACGCATGCACCGAACTGAGGATGCCGGACCGCGTGAGGAACGTGCCGAGGATGGTGAGCGCGAACGTGGCGACGAGCAGGCTGAGGTTCCAGACGCGCAGCATCCCGCGCCGCTCCTGGACGAGCACCGAGTGGATGTAGGCGGTGCCGGTGAGCCACGGCAGCAGCGAGGCGTTCTCGACCGGATCCCACGCCCACACACCCGACCAGCCGAGCACCTCGTAGCTCCACCACGCGCCGAGCAGGATGCCGATGGTGAGGAACGCCCACGAGAACAGCGCCCACCGGCGCGTCTCCATCAGCCAACCCTCGCCGAGACGACCGGTGACGAGCGCCGCGATCGCAAATGCGAACGGCACGGTGAAGCCGACATAACCGAGGTACAGGATCGGCGGGTGGAACAGCACCAGGATGTGGTTCTGCAGCAGTGGGTTCGGGCCGGGTCCACTCGTGACACCGACCGCTCCGGCGGAGAACGGGTCGGCCGGGCCGAAGCTCAACATCGCGAAGAACGCCGACACGACGAACATCACGATCAGCGCCCAACCGACGAGCACGTCGTCGGTCCGATTCCGGAACCGCCAGGCGACGGCCGCCGTGAATCCGGCCAGGATCAGCGACCACAGCAGGATCGAGCCCTCGAGCGCCGACCACATCGCAGCGATGTTGTAGAGCATCGGCGTGTCAGCGGAGCCGACTTGCTGCACGTAGGCGAGCGAGAAGTCCCGAGTGATCAATGCCCGCTGCATCATCACGACGGCGAGCAGAATGCCGCCGAAGGCAATCCATGCGTAGAGCGGGCCCTGCTTGAGCAGCTTGCGGTCGCGCTGGCGGATGCCGTAGAGCACGGCGAGCGCACCGAACACCGACGCCGCCAGCATGAGGAGCAGGCCGGCGCGCCCGAGCGCAGAGTTGATGCTCGCGGCGAACAACATCACGTCGTGGGAGCGTCCGAGCAGCCGGCTGCTTCCGCGTCGGCCACCCGCTCGTCGTTGACGGCGACGTACTCATCGGAGTGCTTGACCTCGACCCGATCGCCGAGCAGCGTGCCCTGCTCGATCACACCGTGCACGACGACGGGGATGCACTCCTTGAAGATGCCGCCGGGTTCGCCGTCGTAGCTGACCGGAATCGTCTCGCCGTTGAACGAGATCGTGAAGACCGTCGTGTTGGCGACACGCTCGACGGAACCTTCGTCGACGGTGCCCTGAAGACGGATGCGTCGGTCCTCGTCGCACCCGCTGCGCTGGCCGATCTCGTCGACGTTGCAGTAGTAGTCGACCGCCTGGGTGAGGAACTGCGTGACGATCACGCCGCCGGCGACGACCACCAGGCCGAGGACCAGCAGCGGCAGCCAGTTGCGCTTCTTTCGCACGGGCGCTGCCGGGCCGACCGGGGTGCGGGGCGAGAGGTCCATGTCGATCGCGTCGTCGTTCATGTCTGGTTCATTCTGGTCGTTCAGAGCCAGTACTTGTCCGCGTCGGGGACCTGTTTTCCGAGCCGTTTTCCTGCGCGCACGACACGCCACGACATGAACGACACGGTGATGAACGTCAACACGTAGCCACCGATGATGAATCCTGCGTCCTCCATCAGTCCGTTCCTTCCTCGTTGCCACCGATGTCGACTGGTCGGGCTTCGGCGTGGCGCGCAGCGAGCGCGTCGTCGAGGTCTCGATCGTCGAGCAGGTCCTCCATCGCCATCACGCGCGTGCGATGCATGATCAGCCACACGTACAACAGCGAGAACGCGAGCACGCCGACGAACAGGCTGAACAGCATCAAGCCGTCCATGCTGACGTCGCCGTCGGTGCCGAGCACGGTGGCCTCCTGGTGCAGGCTGCGCCACAGCCGGACACTCCAGTGAACGAGCGGGATCTCGAGGACGGCGAGCATGCCGATCACCGCACTGCGTCGAGCTCGCTGCTCGTGCGTGCCGTCGAGGCGCCGAACAGCCAGATACCCGATGTAGGTGACGAACAGCAGCGCCGTCGTGGTGAGTCGGGCATCCCACTGCCAGAACACGCCCCAGGTGAGGCGACCCCACATGGCGCCGATCACCAACGTGACCGCCACGAAGGCGGTGCCGATCTCGGCGCTGGCGCCGGCGAGACGATCCCAGCCGAGCGACTTCTTCTTGCCGAAGAAGTACATCGCCGACGCGACGGCCGTGACGATGAAAGCCAGGTAGGCGATCCAGATGGTCGGCACGTGGACGTACAGCAGGCGGACGCTTTCGCGCTGGTCACGATCCTCAGGCGAGAAGCCGAGGCCGAACGCCACGAGCCAGCCCATTGCGATGATCGTGGCGATCCCGATGATCCGGGTTCCCCGAGTGCCGGTTCCGGCGCCGGTGGAAGGTCGGGCGCCGGCGGGATCGGTCTGGCTGAGCGTGGGATCCGTCGTCGTCATGTCCGATTCCTACGATGGCTGGGAGGGCGGGTGGGGGGCTGGGATTCGCTTCATTCGTCGATCAGCGGGCCGAACGCCAGCGCACCGCCGACACCGAAGGCAACGGCGAAGACGGCCAGCAGGCCCACCCAGGGCCAGCCGTCCGACACCACCGCACCTGCCGTGCCGAGCGCTGCTTCGACCGCTCGTGTTGCTCCGATCAGGACGGGCGCCACCGCGGGGAACGTGAGTAGCGGGAGCAGTGTCTCGCGACCGGTGAACCCTGCGGCAAGGCCTCCGTACAGGGTACCGACCGCGGCGAGCCCGCACGTCGCGGAGATCAGAGTTGTGACGAGGAGCACCCAGCCGCCAGCGGGGATCGTCTGGCCGTACAGCACGACCGCAGCGAACAACAGCACGGCTTCCAGCACGAGCAGCTGCACGCCGAGGGCCGCGGCTTTTCCCAGGTAGATCGCACGGGGATCGACGCCGGCGACGCGGAGTGCATCGAGTGCACCATCGGCCGTTTCGACGGCGAATGCTCGCTGCACCAGCACCAGCATGGAAAACAGGGTGGCCAGCCACACCAACCCCGGCGCAACACGCTGCAGCACCGAGTCGGCGTCGAGCGCGAACGCGAAGATCACCATCGTGACACCGGCGAACGGCAACACCTGGTTGACGAACACCCGGCTGTTCCACTCGATGCGCAGGTCCTTCGCCGCCACCAGTCGAGCGATCCGCAGCGTGCTCATCGTCCGCCCTCCTGATTTCCGGCGTGGTTCCCCGAGCCCGGGTCTTCGGGAACCACGTCGTGAACCCGGCCGGCAATGACGTCGACCGAACGGGTCGCGAGCGAGCCGGCCCGTTCGAGTTCGTGACTGGCGACGAGGATGGTGGCACCGGCCGCGGCTGCCTGACGCAGCGTGTCGTCGAGTTCGTCACGTGCCGACGCATCGAGGCCCGCGTGGGGCTCGTCGAGCAGCCACAGCTGTGCACGCCTCGCAATGAGACAGGCGAGGGCCGCTCGGCGCTTCTGGCCGGCTGACAGCCTGCTCACCGCGACGTCCGCGAGGCGTCCCGCCACGTCGAGGCGGCGCATCGCGACACGCATCTCGTCGTCGGATGCACCCACCGTGGAACCCCAGAACCGCACGTTCTCGGCGACGGTCAGGTCGAGATACAGCCCGTTCTGATGTCCCAGGAGGCCAACGGTGCGTCGAATCGACTCGCGATGGGTCGTCAGATCGAGACCGAGCACCGTGCCGGTGCCACGCACCAAGGGCAGGAGCCCGGCACAGAGACGCAACAACGTGGTCTTGCCGGCTCCGTTCGGGCCACGCAACAGCACGATCTCACCCTGTTCGACCCGCAGCGTGGCCCCGGCGAGTGCCGGGAACTGTCCGAGCACGGCGACCGCGTCATCGAGTTCCACGACCGACATGGCCGACACGCTAGGTCGTGAAGTGTTGGTCAACTCGTGGCGCCGCGATCACGCGCACCCACCCTGGCGGTAGTTTCGTGGCCGTGTCGGACGTCGAAGCAGCTGCGACGCGCCCCAAGCGGGTGCGCAAGTTCGATCGTCCTTCCCCACCCCACGACTGGCGTTGGTGGGTCGGCGGCGTCGGCAAGACACTGATCGCCACCGGACTGCTCCTGTTCGGATTCGTCGCCTACCAGTTGTGGGGCACCGGAATCGAGACCGCTCGCGCTCAGAACTCGCTGGAGAACGAGTTCGAAGAGCTCCTGGCAGGCACACCGCCCACCACGGCGGCGCCCGTCGACACGACCCCCGCCGAATCGACCCCCGCCGACACGACCTCCGCGGGGTCGATCCCCGTCACCGAACCACCCGAACCGGTACCGGTCGCCAGCCTTCCCCCGGTCGCCGAGGGCGACCCGATCGCCCGCATCGAGCTCCCTCGAATCGGCGTCGACAAGATCGTCGTCGCCGGCGTCGAGAAGGACGACCTGAAGAAGGGTCCGGGCCACTATCCGGAGACGCCACTACCAGGCCAGCTCGGCAACGCCGCGATCGCCGGCCACCGCACCACCTTCGGACAACCCTTCTTCGACGTCGACAAGCTCGACGTCGGCGACGAGATCATCGTCACGACCCTCGCTGGACGCTACGTGTATCGGGTGACGGGCCAGCAGATCGTGTCGCCCAGCGACTACCAGGTGATCTCGACCACCGACCCGACCAAGGCGACGTTGACCCTCACCTCGTGCCACCCGAAGTACACCGCTCGTGAACGGATCATCATCTTCGCCGAACTCGACGCGACCGCGTCGGCCGGCGTGGTCGCCGAACCAACGATCAACTACGGCCGACCACTCGACGAATCCGAGCCAGCCGATCCCGACCCCACCAACACCGTCGTCGACCCGGAGACGACCTCCGTTGCCGGAGACTCTCCGGCGAGCAGCATCGCCGAGGATCCGACCCTGACGGCCAACCCGGAACCCCTCGACGACGAACAGATCAGCGACGGAATCGCCGATGCGTTCTCCGAAGGGTGGTTCAGCGATCCCGGTGCGAACAGCCAGGTCCTGCTGTGGGGTCTGCTGCTCGCAGCGATCGGAGTCGTGTCGTACCTGCTGAGCAAGAAGGCCAAGCGCGACTGGGTCGGCCTGCTGGTCGGCATCGTCCCGTTCGTGATCGTGCTGTACTTCTTCTTCCAGAACGTCAACCGGCTGCTCCCGCCGAACCTCTGAGCGCACGACGGCGACGCCGGGGCCGGCCTGCTCCCGGGACTCGATGGCACTCCACGTCGCCATCTCGGCCGAAGCGCTGACCTGTTGACCGGCCCCCCAATCGGGGAAAGGGCGCGGCTACTGCCTCGCCATCGCGATGCGGAGACGTTCGTCGGGATCGATGAAGTGGTCGTGGTCGTCGTCACCGAGGTCGATCTGCACCCAGTGGATCTTCCCGGTGAACTTGCTCGTGTCGACGTCGTAGTCGGGCGTGACGCAGGTGCCCGACTCGTAGCCGATGTCGGTGGTCTCGTCGGCGGAGAAGACCATCGCCTGGGTGGCCTCGACACGGCCGGTGCCGACGGCGTCGCCGTCGTGGTAGAGCGTCACACCGCCGCCCTTGGCGAGACCACCACCGTCGTATGCGAACTCCATCCGGACCTGGTGGGTGCCCTCGGGAACGGTGACGGTCGCCGATGTCGTGAACCACTGGATGCCGAGCAGGTTGTAGACGAACGTCAGCACGCCGTCCTTGCAGTAGACACCCCAGCCGCCGAAGCGGCCGCCCTGAGCAATGATCACACCGCTGGCACCGCCGGCGGGAACCTCGACCTCAGCGGTCACCGAGAACGACCGGTTCTTGATGCTCACGACGCTGTTCTCCGACAGGCGCCCCATGCCGGGGAAGAACTGTTGCGAGGTGCCGTGGATCAGGGTCGGGCGACCTGCCAGATCGGGATTGAGCCGCTCCGCCCCGCGGTCGTCGATCGGCAGCACGTTGTACTTCGTGGCCTCGATGATCCAGAGCCGTTGGAGCTTGGCCAGTCGTTCGGGGTCGGCCGCAGCGAGGTTCTCGGCCTGGCTGTAGTCCCCGCTGCCGTCGTACAGCTCCCAGGTGTCGTCGTCGAAGGCCGGCAGTACCGCGCCGACCATCTCCCACGGGGTGTGGTGCTTCGTGACCGCACTCCAGCCCTTGTGATAGATGCCGCGATTGCCGAACATCTCGAAGTACTGCAGGTCGTGACGCTCCGGCTCGTCGGCGTGGTTGAAGGTGTACAGCATGCTGGTGCCCTCCATCGGCGACTGCTGCACACCGTTGACCATCGTCGGCTCGGGCAGCCCGGCCGCTTCGAGGATCGTCGGCGCGATGTCGATCACGTGGGTGAACTGCTCGCGAAGTCCGCCGGCCTCGCTGATGCCGTTCGGCCAGCTGACGATGGTCCCGTTGCGGGTGCCGCCCCAGTGCGACGCCACCTGCTTGGTCCATTGGAACGGGGTGTTCATCGCGTGCGCCCAACCAACCGAGTAGTGGTTGTACGACGCCGGCGTGCCGAAGTCGCCCATCTTGGAGCGCATGAACTCGGGGGTCTCGAGCGCGGCCATGCCATTGAAGTTGGCCATCTCGTTGAACGCACCGTTCAACGTTCCCTCGGCGGAGGCACCGTTGTCGCCGACGATGTAGTACACGAGCGTGTCGTCGAGCACGCCGAGGCCCTCGATGGCATCGATCACACGACCGACGTGGTGGTCGGTGTGCTCCAGGAACCCGGCGTACACCTCCATCTGGCGCGCCAGAACGGGTTTCAACTCCTCGGGCATGTCGTCCCACGCCGGGATCTCGTCATGGCGGGCCGTGAGCTCCGCGTCGGCAGGAATCACGCCGAGCTGCTTCTGGCGGGCGAACGTGGCCTCGCGCAGGGCGTCCCAGCCGCCGTCGAACTGCCCGGCGTACTTGTCGGCCCATTCGAGCGGCACGTGGTGCGGCGCGTGCGTCGCTCCCGGGGCGAAGTACGCGAAGAACGGACGGTCGGGCATCAGAGCCTTCTGCTGGCGGATCCAGCTGATGGCGTGGTCGGCGAGGTCCTCGGTGAGGTGATAGCCCTCCTCGGCCGTCGCGGGCGGCTCGACGGGCGTCGTCCCGGAGTACAGCGCCGGCTCGTACTGGTTGTTCTCGCCGCCGATGAAGCCGTAGAACGTCTCGAAGCCGCCACCGGCCGAGGGCCATGCGTCGAACGGGCCCATCGGCGACGACTGCCAGACCGGCACCTCGTGGCACTTGCCGAACTGGGCGGTCGAGTAGCCGTTCAGTTTCAACGTCATCGCCAACGGCGCCTTCGTGTTCGGGCGCACGGAACTGTTGCCGGGTGCTGACGTTGCCGTCTCGGTGATGCTGCCCATCCCGACCGAGTGGTGGTTGCGGCCGGTGAGCATCGCTTGGCGAGTTGGCGCGCACAGCGCGGTCGTGTGGAAGCGGTTGTAGCGGAGACCGCTGGCGGCGAGTCGTTCGGCGTTCGGTGTGTTGCACGGCCCTCCGAATGCCGACGAGGCGCCGAAACCGACGTCATCGAGCAGGACGATCAGCACGTTCGGTGCCCCCTCGGGAGGCAGGAGCGGCTCGATCGGCGGGTACGCCGTGTCGGGGTCTTTCGCGTCGTACGTGGTCAGCCCCGGCGCCGGACGATCGGGGATTGGCAGCATCGAACGGGCATGGCGATCGGGACGGTTGGACATCGAGGCTCCTCAGGGACAGAACGAATGTCTACGTGAACCTACGTCATGCCAAGGTGAGCCGCTATCGCCCAATACGGACGAATGTCGTCGCTGCGCGGTTCCGCGGGCTCAGCGACCAGTGAACTCCGGACGACGCTTGTCGAGGAACGCGGTGCGGCCTTCCTCGGCGTCGGAGCTCGCCCACGCAGCGCTGCGAGCGGTCTCGAAGTCGTCGTCGGGGCCGGGTTCGGCGATGGCGTGTTCCAAACCGAGTTTGTGGCCGGCGATCGTGAGCGGGGCCAGACGTGAGAGTTCGTGCGCCCACGCAACGGCGTCGTCGAGTGTGCCCAGACGGTGGATGCCGCCCGTCGCATGGAGTTGCTCAGCGGTGTAGGTCTGGGCGGCGAGCAACATTGCCCGTGCGATGGGCGGTGAGAACTCCGACGCCAGTCGGCGGATCGTCCAGTGGTCGACGACGAGGCCGAGCTTGGCTGCCGGGATCCCCAACACGCTGGTCGGCGTGGCCACCCGCAGGTCGGTGGCGATCGCGAGCTGCGCTCCGGCGCCGAGCGCGGGGCCGTCGATCGCGGCGATCACCGGCACGGGCAGGTGGCCGAAGCCACGCAGCACCGATGCGAGGTCGATGGCGAACTGGCCCTCCTCGACCCCGTTGAGGTCAGCGCCGGCGCTGAATGCCGGCGGTTTGCCCGTGAGTACCACCGCCCGAATCGCGTCGGGCGCGCGAGCGACGATCGCGGCCTGGACGTCGAGGAGTTCCAGCAGCGTGGCGTGGTCGACGGCGTTGCGTCGCGACGGTCGGTCGAGGGTGACGATCGAGACGAATCCATCGTGGGTGAGATCGACCGTCATGACCCGCAGCGTCTCGCTCGTAGCATGACCCGACTGTATGTCGAACCCTGCTGCCACGCCCGACGAGATCGATCCCATACGCGCCAAGCGGGCGCAGATCGCCAAGTGGACGCTGCTCGCCAACCGCATCGGCTACCTCTTCGTGGCGTTGGCGATGGCATTGTTCTTCATCGCGTTCGCCATCGGGTTCTCACCGACGATGGCCACGCTCGTGATCGTCTCGTTCGTGATCGGATGCGTCCTACTGGCACCGTCGATCATCGTGGGCTACGCCGTCAAGGCTGCGGAACGCGACGACCGCGAGCGCGGGTTCTGAGTCTGCGCGGCACCGAATTCCGCCTTGCCTCGCCGGGCGTTACCATTGGGTAACCAATGTCCCCTCGACTCACCGCACACGCCCGCCGGGAACAGATCCTCGACGTCGCCCTCGAGGTGTTCGCGACGCACGGCTTCCACGGCGCATCGATGAACGACGTCGCCGATGCTGTCGGTGTCACCAAGCCGGTGCTGTACCAGCACTTCGATTCCAAGCGCGACCTCTACCAGGCGCTGATCGACGAGGTCGGCGCCCGCCTTCTCGGCAACATCACCAAAGCCGCCGCCGAAGCCACCGACGGCAAGAGCCAGACCGAACTCGGGTTCCGCGCGTACTTCCGATGGGTCGCCGACGACCATGACGGGTTCCGGTTCCTGTTCGGGTCGGGAACCCGGCGAGACGACGAGTTCAACGCCGCAGTCATCCGGATCACCGCCGAGGCCGCGAGGGCCGTTGCCCCGTTGATCGCCGTCGACATCGACGAACGCCACCGGACCACGATCGCCCACTCACTGGTCGGAATGGCCGAAGGCGCGAGCCGCCTCCTGGTCGAACGCGGCGACGAGTTCGATCCCGACGAGATCGCCCAGGTCGTCGCCGATCTCGCATGGGCAGGCCTCCGCGCCGTCCAACCCAAAGACTGACACCCGGCGACAGGACTGATCCCGGCAACTCGCCGTTCGAGCGCGGAACTGGATGGGACGGTCCATCCGAACTGCAACGCAAACGGGTCTGGCGATGCAGGGTTGACAGATGTTCACCCATCGGTCATGGTGGAGTACATGACCGACACCGTCGCTGCTGTCCGCGCACCTCGAGCGAACGAGAACCCGTACCTCGCAGGCAACTACGCCCCGGTCGAGCAGGAGGTGACCGCATTCGAGTTGCCCGTCACCGGCGAGATCCCCGCCGATCTGGAGGGACGCTGGCTGCGCAACGGCCCGAACCCCGGCGCCGACATCGACCCTGCGGTCCACCACTGGTTCATGGGTGCAGGCATGGTCCACGGGGTGCGCCTCCGCGGCGGCCGGGCCGAGTGGTACCGCAACCGCTTCGTGGCGGGCGACGACGGGTTCTCGGCGAACACGAACGTCGGCGGGTTCGCGGGCACGACGTGGGCGATGGTCGAAGCCGGTTCACCGCCGGTCGAACTCGGCTACGAATTGGACTCGCTCGGCGCGAACCGCTTCTTCGGCACGCTGCCGAACGGCTTCAGCGCCCACCCGAAGTACGACCCCGCCACCGGTGAGCTCCACGCGATGGCGTACCAGTGGCCCGACCTCGTCGACCACGTCCAGTACGTGGTCGTCGGCGCCGACGGGAGGGTCGCCAAGGTGACCGACGTTCCGGTGCCCGACATGCCGATGATGCACGACATGTCGCTCACGCCGACCTACGCCGTCGTGTACGACCTGCCGGTCACCGTCAATCTCGACGTGGTCGTCGCCGGCTCTCCGTGGCCGTTCACCTGGGCGCCCGACCGGGCCGCTCGCGTGGGGCTGCTGCCGCGCAACGGCTCCGCCGACGACATCGTGTGGTGTGACGTCGAGCCCTGTTACGTCTTCCACCCGCTCAACGCCTACGACGCCGATGACGGCACCGTCGTGGTCGACCTGTGCCGGTACGACCGGATGATGGACAACGATCGACGTGGCCCGTTCACCGACTCGTTGCCGACATTCGACCGGTGGGTGATCGACCCGACCGCCAAGCGAGTGTTCGAGACCCGACTCGACGATCGCCCGCAGGAGTTCCCCCGCCATCATCCCGGCGTCGGGCTCAAGGCACACCGTTACGGCTTCACCTCGGAGATCTTCCAGGGAGGCCCGAACCTCCACGGCGCGATCATCAAGCACGACCTCGATCGGGGAACGACCGAGGCCCACGACTTCGGTGCGGACCGCGGCGGTGCGGAACCGGTCGTGGTGCCGAAAGCCGGTGGTGTGGCGGAAGACGACGTCTGGATCCTCACGGTGGTCTACGACCCGGCGAGCGATTCCAGCGAGCTGTGCATCCTCGACGGCCAGGACATCACCGGACCCGAAGTCGCCCGCATTCACCTCCCCCAGCGTGTGCCGTTCGGCTTCCACGGCAACTGGGTGTCCGACAACTCGGTGCCGCCACCATCGTGAGTGCTCGCATCTCGTGAATTCGTGCGGGAATTGTTCCCGCACGAATTCACGAGAGCTCGAAGGGCAAGCCTCAGTCGGCGGGGACGATGACGAGGCTCGTTGCGCCGCTGGAGTCGGCTGCGGGTTCCTGCACGTCGATCTTCGCGGCGGCCAGAGCGTCGGAGACCTCGGGCGCGACGCAGTAGTCGAGCCCGTGGACGCTGGCGGTGTGGTCACCGTCCATCGGCTCGTCGACGAACCCGAGCGAGATGCCCTCCTGGCCGTCGGTTGCTCCTGCGACCCTCAGGAGCGCATCACCGGGGATCCCCTGTTGGGTTCGGACGTCGGTCAGCATCGTGGCCGCAGTTTGGGTCAGGGTCAGCATGGTCATCCTCCTCGGATGTCGGTTGCGTCCCTCCAGACCTACCCGCGCGCTCCGGCTCCGCCAACCTCGATCGCCCGATCGGCCGCTGACCAGGCGTCATACACGATCAGGCGAGGGTCGCCGCCGCCACCGAGGTCTGTTCCAGCCAGCTGCGCGGTGCCGGGAGACGCTGCGTGGCGACGTACGCGACCACGACCGCGACGATCGCGAGCGGCATCACCGCGTACGCATCGCTCGACAGCAGCACCGTTGCGAGCAGCACCGACGTGAACGGCAGCTTCAGCATCGTCGCGCACATCGCTCCGATGCCGATCGCAAGTCCCGGCACGAGCGCCATGCCGGGGAGTTCGGCGGCGAGGACACCAATCGCACCGCCGATGAACAGGCTCGGGAAGATCGGCCCGCCGCGGAACGCGCTGAGCGACAACGCGTAGGCCAGCGCCTTGCACACGATCACGAGGATCAGGGCGCCCGTCGACCAGGTGGCCGACTGCTGCACGAGCACCGGCAGCTGAGCCTGGCCCGAGAACAGGACGTTCTCGCTGCCCTGATCGGTGAGCTCGCCGAAGAGGATCGCGAGGAAGGCAACCGCCACGCCGAGCAGCGGGGTGACGAGCAGGCGCCGGGCGTGCACGAGCGTACGAACCGACAGCGCAATGGTGTAGACGAGCCACCCGATCAGCGGACACAGCACCCCGAGCACGAGCGCCCAGGCGAACATGGCGACCGTCGGCGTCGTGAACGCCGGGAGGTTGGGGATCGCCAGCGAGAACGTTCCCAGCCCGGTGAGCGAGTCGAGCCCGATGAACACCAGGTAACCGAGACCGGCGGCGAGCAGGCCCGGGAGCAGGGCCACGGCCAGCATCGTCCCACCGAGGCCGGCGACTTCGAGCATCAGGAACGCGGCGACGATCGGCGAGCCGATCAGCGTGCTGATCGCGGCGAAGCTTCCGGCGCTGGCAATCAGCGCGACAGCGGTCGGTTTCGAGTCGCGTTTGATGCTTCGGATCGTGAGCGCACCCAGCCCACTGCCGATGGCGATCAGCGGGGCCTCGGGTCCGAGCACGGCACCGAATGCCAGGGTCGCCAACGCGGCGAGCGCGACGCCCGGCAGTTCGATCGGCATCGTCGGTCCGCTCTCATGGAAGCCACCCGAGGGCGAGTGTCCGCAATTGCCTGGCAGTGAACGGATGCAGAGGGCGACGAGGAGGCCCGAGAGCGCAAGCAGTGGAAGGGGCCACCAGACCGGGGGCGAGTCGAACCCCAACCCACTCGGCAGATCGCTGTACAAGGCTTCCTGGAGCCAGTCGACGAGCGCCAGGAAGCCGTAGGCGATGGCGGCGACCGGCAGTGCGATCAGTGCGGCCAGCACGAGCGCTCGGAGGTACTCGTTCGACTTGACGATCACCAGTGGGTCGACCGCCGCTGTCGGGCCGCCGGATGGACCAGCCGTTGCGTTCACCAACACAACGTAGCCAGCGCGCCATCCACGGGCACCAGTTCGGCAGGAAGGCGAGGCGTTCTCAGTGGTCGACCCTCCGAATCAACCCTTTCGGGGGGCGACTGATCATCACCTCACCGGTACCTTCCGAACATCATCTCTCCTCACGAGAAGGGCACAGGTTGATGACGTCGAACGAGCCCATCACGATCGCTGTTGCCACCTACAACAACAGGGCGTCGGCCGAGCAGGACCACGACGCGATCCGCAGCGCCAAGCACCACGGTCAGCTCGATCACCTCGCCATTGCGTTCGTGGAGAAGGATGATGACGACCACCTCAGGATCGACCGGCACGACTCGACCGCGAAGCACCTGGCGTGGGGAGGGGCAGTTCTCGGAGCGTCACTGGCGGTCATCTCCGCCCCACTCGGCGTCGTGTTCCTCGGCCCCTTGGCGGCATCGACGGCGGTCTGGGCCGGCGTCGGGGGTTTCGTCGGCCATTTCCACCACAACATCCCGAAAGACGAGGTTCGCAAGATGAGCGACGTACTGGAAACCGGGCAGTTCGGGTTGGTGGTGGTCGCCGTCAATCCGAAGGGAACGAACGTCGAAGCGCTGCTCGCGAACGCAGTCGCCACGGTCGTTGCCGCGACGGCCTCCGACCCGGACGGCGCCCTCGCCGGCGCATTCGAAACCGTGGACGGCTGATCACATGACCTCGAACGACCCGACCGACAGCGGACCCGAGAACGTGAAGTCAGCGGTGGCCAGACAGTCGATCGTCGCGCTGACGACCGTCGGTCTCCTGGTGCTGATCTTCGCCGTGTGCCTCATCAGTGCCGTTCAGTTGCTCGCACCTCGCGACATGCCGTTCGGAATCACCGAGGCGTCGCCGGTCGTCGATGCCGTTCAGCAGGAGTACAGCCTGGACCTGAAGACGTATTCGACCGAAGCCGCCCTGATGGACGCTGCGGCGCGTGGTGACATCTACGGGGGCTACGTGGTCGGTTCATCAACCGACCTGCTGGTGACGGTCCCGGCGAAGAGCTTCTTCGGCGAGGTCTACGTCTCAGCCGGATTCAAGGAGGCCGCCAAAACCGAGAGCCGGACCTTCACGACCACACCGGTGGCGCCGCTTCCGACCGCCGACCGGACCGGCGCCCTCGTGGGACTTCTCCTGCTCCCCACCCTCGTCGGGGGGTACATGATCGCATCGTTGATGTTCTCGGCCAGCCAGATCGCTGCTGCCCGAGGGCGCATCGCGATCGTCTTCGCGTTCGCCGCTGCGGTCGCGTTGATCACGGGCATCGCCGCCGGCCCGCTGATCGGTGCGTTCCCGACCAGTCATCTGTGGACCCTCGTACCGTGCTTCTTCCTGGTGACCGCCGTGGTGGGACTCTCGGCGGTTGCGATCCAAGCCGTCGTCGGCAAGCTGGGATCGCTCGTCGTCGCGCTGTTGTTCATCATCATCGGAGGAGCCGGTGCCGGCGGGGGCGGAGTCGCATTGCTCCCGACTTACTGGCAGTACATCGGGGCCTTGTTCCCGCCCCGCCACGCCATCGAGCTGTACCGGAACGTGCGGTACTTCGACGGCAACAACATCGTCATTCCGATCGCCGTGCTCGTCGCCTACGGTCTGGTCAGCCTCGTGGTGATCATCGCCATGACCCGACGGGCGACCCCCGCATCCGAACCGACGACGCACGGCGACGTCGTGGCAGCCGGTCCCGAACCGTCTCGACCCGAGCGCCGACGCCTCGTCCCCAAGGACCTCATCGCCCCGGTTGCGTTCTCGCTCATCCTCACCACGCTCTTCGCCGTGAACTACATGAGCTCGGGCCACGAACCCATCGCGAACGACATGCCGTTCGGGGTCGTCGGACCGACCGAGCTGGCCGAGGCCGCTCAAGGCGACCTGTTCGACCTCGACATCACCCAGTACGACGACCAGGATGCCGCAACCCAGGCGATGGACCGAGGCGAGATCTACGGAGCACTCATCACCAGCGACTCGTCGACCGAGCTGATGGTCGTCAACACCATCAGTGACATCTCACCACTCGACATCGCGGGCAATTTCGAGAAGGCCGCTGAGTCCGCGGGCGAGACGATCAGCGTGAAGGCCTACGCCCCCACGCCGCTGGCCCCGAAGGACCCGTTCGCCCTGGTGCCGGCAACCCTGCTCGTGGTGCTGCTGATCGGCGGCTACATGTCCGCTGCGCTGCTGACCACCTCCGTCGGCTCGGCATCGGCACGATGGCGAGGTGTCTGGCTCGCCGGGTTCTCGGTCGTCACGGGGTTGGTCCTGAACCTCGTGACCACGTTCTGGCTCGACGGGTTTCCGGAAGACTCGTTCTGGGTGGCCTGGCCGATCCTGTCGCTGATCATCCTCAGCGTCGCGCTCTTCGCCGCCGTCATGCGCCGCGTCCTCGGACCTGCCGGCATCGTCGTCACCTTGATCGTCATCCTGCAATTCGGCAACCCGTCGTCGGGCGGATCCAACGGCGCCGCCTACCTCACCCCGTTCTGGGACGGCATCGGCCCGTTCCTGCCACCGCGCAATGCGTTCTTGTTGCTTCGCAACACGCTGTACTTCGACGGCAACGGGATCGCCCAACCACTGTTCGTGTTGCTCGCCTATGCGATCATCGGCGCAGCGGTCCTCGGCTTCCTCGACTGGTACCGGTCTCCCGAGTTGTCGGTTCCCGGACTCCACAGCGACGACGCGACCCAAGCCGCCGGCGTCGCGATTCCCGTGGGGCCGCTGCCGTAGGAGCGATCACGGCGGCCACTTGCTCACCGCTTGCTAGTTTCCGAGCGTGCCGATTCCCCCGTCGTCCACGCCGCAGAACGTGCCGCAGAACGCCTCGACGAACCTCGCCCCGCTCTTCGGCGCGAGGTTCGATCCGCCGCGGCGCCGACCGAGCGACGTCGACAGGACGGCGCTGCTGACATCGCACCACGACGGCTACGACGCCCGCCTCGTCGTCATCGCAGCGCCTGCCGGCTACGGCAAGTCCACGCTCGCCGCCCAACTGGACGCTGCGGACACGGTCCGCAACCGGATGTGGCATCCCATCGAACCCATCGACAACGATCCGGTCGCGTTTGCTGCCCGCCTGCTCGCCGGTCTCGAGCGACTGGACCCGTTCTCGCCCGAGGTGCGCGCCGCGGCCGAGCGGTCGGCCGCCGGGGCAGGCACCGAGATGGTCGAGATGCTGCTGTCGGTGATGCACCAACGCGAGCCGCTGCGAATCACGTTCGACGACGCCCACCACCTCGTGTCACCGGCCAGCCTGTCGATGCTCCAACAGATCATCGCCGCCATCGGTGACAGGTCGCAGGTGGTCGTGGCGAGCCGTGTCACCCCGGACCTGAGGTTGGCGCGACATCGCGCGACGGGCGACCTCGCCGAGATCGGGCCGAACGAACTCGCGATGAACCTCGACGCCACATCGACGGTGTTGGACCTGTTGGGCATCGAGATGGATGTCGCCGACGCCGAAGCGCTGTGCGATCAAACCGAGGGGTGGCCCGCCGGGATCGCGCTGGCGGGGATCGCCATCTCGAACTCGCCGGGCTCAGGCGCCCCAGTCATACCATCGGGTCGCCGGCGAGAGATCGCCGACTACCTGGTGGACGAGGTGCTCTCCCAGCAGTCGGACGAGGTCCGCTCGTTCCTCGTTCGAATCGCCCTGCTCCGACGGTTCAATGCACAACTCTGCGACGCGATGCTCGCCCGCGACAGTTCCCACGAACTCCTCGATCGGCTCGACCGGATCAACCTGTTCGTCGTGCCGCTCGACGACGAGCGCGGGTGGTATCGCTTTCACCACCTCTTCGGTGAACTCCTCAACGACCAGTTCGAACGGATCGGCGCCCCCGAACGGAGAACGTTGCTGAACAGAGCGGCGATCTGGCACCTCGAACACGGCACCATCGACGAGGCGCTTCACTACGCCCAGCGCAGCGGCGACTTCGCTCTCGCCGGCCGGATAGCGCTCGGGCATGGTCCCAGGCTGATCAGGGCGGGGCAGATCGACACGCTTCGATCTTGGATCGAGCGCTCGACGAGCGACGAGATCACCTCCGACCCGGCGTTCAGCATCGCCGCCGGAGGGGTGGCCGCCCTGCTGGGTGAAACGAAAGCGCAGCGATTCGTGAACGCTGCCGAGCAGTTCCCGCTCGACGGGCCATCACCCGACGGGGCGTCGTCGATTCGCTCCTCGTTCGCCAATCTCCGGGCGATGATCGGCCACCTCGGGTTCGTCCAGATGCTGAGCGATGGTCGCCAGGTGTACGAACTCGAACGTGCGGCGCACTCGCCGTGGATGACCGGTGGCTGTCGAGCGATCGGCCACGCGCTCGTCGGCCTCGGGCGGCCAGCTGAGGCACTCCCCGTTCTCGAAGAAGGTCTGCGGATCTGCGCGGAGTTCTCGATCCGCGGGTACCAGGAGATCGTCTTCCTCGGGCACCTCGCGCTCGCCCACATCGATCTCGCCGAGTTCACCGCAGCAAGCGATCGTGTCGAGGAGGGATCTGCCATCCTGCATCGCACCGATGTCTCGCAGCCGGTCCATGCGTTGGCGCTCTGGGCGGCCGAAGCGACCGTTGCGACCCACCGCGGCGACCTCGATCGGGCCCGGCAGGCTCTCGCCCGGGTCGACCAGCACCTGGATCTGTCCGCAGCGATGGTGTGGCTCCAAGCGGAAGTCGCCGTTCGATGTGCAGAGACCTCCTGGGCGTCGGGGGACCGGGCCACGGCGACACGATTCGCCGATCGGGCCCGCGTGGCGCTCGAGCTTCTCCCGGACTCGGAAACACTGACCGGGAGACTCACCAGCTCCGCGAAGCGGGCGAGCGGCCTGGCGATGCTGACATCGATCGAACGCCAGATCCTCGAGCAACTCGCGACACACCTCACCCTCGAACAGATCGGTCGCAAGCGATACGTTTCGCGGTCAACCGTCAAGACACACGTTGCGTCGATCTACTCGAAACTCGGCGTCAGCACACGCGCTCAAGCCGTCTCGATCCTGCAGACCGATCCGGGCAGCACGACCGTCAGCGCCTGAACAGGCCGGCCGAGGTTTGTCGGCGGTGTCCCGAATTCAGCCACTGTGGACGATGCGCGCAGATCGTGAGTGGCTTACCTTCTCCGGTGTTGAGCGCTCGACGTACATGTGAGACCGATGGTTGTCCTCGCCCCGCCGATCGGAGGGAGTCTCGATGATCGCTGCCCTCGACCTGGTTGCTGCCATTGACCCCGTCCCGTGGGCGCGTTCTCAGATGGCGTTCACGTTGGCGGTGCACATCATCCTGGTACCGCTCGGAGTGTCGTGGGCCTTGATGATGTTGATCGCCAACCATCGCGGGATCAAGAAGCACGACGCGGATGCATTGCTGCTGGCGCAGCGGTGGTCGAAGTACATGGCGGTGACGTTCGCCGTCGGTGCAGTGACGGGCACGATGTTGTCGTTCCAGTTCGGTTTGTTGTGGCCGGATTTCATGGGCCAATGGGGTGAGGTCTTCGGTATTCCGTTCGCCTTCGAAGGGCTCTTCTTCTTCACCGAGGCGATCTTCATCGCGATCTACATCTACGGCTGGCGGCGGCTGCAGCCGTGGGCGCATTTCTGGACCGGTGTGCCGATCGTTTTCACCGGGATCCTCGGCAGCGCGGCGGTGGTCTCGGCGAATGCGTGGATGAACTCTCCGGAGGGCTTCACGCTCGACGCGGCGGGCAACGTGGTCGATGTCGATCCATGGGGTGTGATCTTCAACGATGCGATGCCGTTGATGTCGTTGCACATGATCTTCGCGGCGTACATCGTTGGCGGCTTCCTGGTTTCGTCGGTCTACGCAATCGGGATGCTGCGCGGCCGTCGCGACCGGTATCACCGGTTGGGGCTGATCATCCCGTTCACCGTCGCTGCGATCGCGTTGCCGTTCCAGATGGGTGTCGGTGACTCGCTGGCGCGTTGGGTGTACAACAACCAGCCGATGAAGTTCGCGGCGATCGAACTCGTTGCGGAGACCTCGAGCGACGTACCCGAGACGATCCTCGGCCGCCTCGATGCCGATGGAACCGTGAGCGGTGGGTTCGAGATCCCGGGATTGGCGTCGTGGTTGTCGGATCCGAGTACCGGGCGCGACACCGTCATCCAGGGCCTCGACTCGTTCCCGTCCGAGAGCATCCCCACGGTGCGCCAGGTCAACACCGTGCACCTCGCATGGGATGTCATGATCGGACTGGGGACCCTGATGTTCCTGATCTCGCTGTGGTGGGGTGGCAGCTGGCTGTTCAGACGCGACATGCCCCAGAGCAAGTTGTTCTTGTGGATTGCGTCAACGCTCGGTGTCGTGGCCGTGATCTGCATGGAGGCCGGCTGGATCGTCAGTGAGGTCGGTCGACAACCCTGGATCGTGTACGAGTTGATGACCGTCGAGGAAGCCGCTACCGAGAACACCGGCGTGTGGATCACCTTCATCGTCTACGTCGCTGTCTACACAGCGCTCGCCGCAGCGACCATCTACGTACTGCGGCGCATGAGTCGACGCTTCCGCGAGCAGTCCACCGCCGTGCACGCCACCCCGTACGGCCCGGCCGAGGAATCGGATGCTGCGGTGGACGCCGACGAGCAGACCTCGGTGAGCGCACCGTGAGCACCGTCGCAGCGATCATCTTGTTCATTGCGATCATCGGCTACTCGATCTTCGGCGGCGCCGATTTCGGTGCAGGATTCTGGGATCTCACCGCCGGCGGCACCGACCGGGGCGAGCAGCCGAGAGCCGTGATCGATCATTCGATCGGCCCGGTGTGGGAAGCGAACCACGTCTGGCTGATCTTCGTGCTCGTCGTGCTGTGGACCTGTTTCCCCGAGGCCTATGCATCGATCATGCTGACGATGTTCGTCCCGATCTCGCTGGCCGCGCTCGGCGTGCTGATTCGAGGGTCGAGCTTCGCGTTCCGTCACGCACTGTTGAACACCCGCGACCGGCGAGCGTTCGGTGCGCTGTTCGGAGTTTCGTCGTTGCTGGTGCCGTACTGCCTCGGCGCGATCGCCGGCGGGATCGCGTCTGGCCGGGTCCCCGACGGCGGAATTGCGGGCGACCCCGTCGACGGCTGGATCAACCCGACCTCGATCCTCGGCGGCGTGCTCGCCGTGTGCGTGGTCGCATTCCTGGCAGCCACCTACCTCGTGTGGGACGCACGACGCCTGTCCGATGACTCGATGGTCGAGTATTTCCGTCGACGTGCGATCGGCGCCGGCCTCGTTTCAGGCGCCGTCGCACTGGGTGGAATCGCCGTGCTGGCAAGCGATGCCGAATACCTCTTCAACGGTCTGCTGTCGCGGGGCCTCGTCTTCGTCATCGTGTCGGCAGTCTGCGGGGTCGCGACGCTCTGGCTCCTGACGCGGGCGCAGCATCGCGGTGCCCGATTGACCGCGATCGGCGCCGTCGTGTCCGTCATCGTCGCGTGGGGCGTCGCCCAGTGGGACTACCTGCTCCCCGAGACCCTGACCGTCGAGGCGGGGGCCGCCACATCGGCAACCATCTGGACCGTCACGATCGCAACCGGCTTGGCGGTTCTCTTCGTCTTCCCGGCATTCGGCTTGCTCTACCACCTCGACCAGAAAGGTCTCCTGCCCGAAGAGGGCATGCCCGAGACTCCGCCAGCCGCTGGCTGAGCACCAGTCCCCGGGGTTGCGAGCGACATACTTCCAGAGCCTGCTGCGAACCCTCCCCTCGGGGATCCGACAGACTCACACTCGACAAGAAGGAGAGACACATGTGGTGGTGGATCGGTGGAATCATCGGGGTGATCATCTGGATCCTGATCGCGTTCTGGCCCGCACGGGTTGCGCGCCGTAAGGGGCACAGTTGGCTCGGCTATTTCATCCTCAGCCTGTTCTTCTTCCCGCTGGCGCTGATCATGGCCTACGTGGTCCAGGATCGCCGCGTTCCCGGCTACTGAAGCGAGGCGCGTCGACGGAATGCGCCGGCCAGGTGGACCGGCCGTCGTTTCACCAGGCCCGGTCCGAGACCCGACTCAGCGCCGCTCGGCCACCAGGCACACGACCGAGCGATCTGCGACACGCAGCGGCACGTCGACCACCGTCGGCGCATCGCCATCGATGCCTGCCGCCTGGCTCGTGTCGACGGCGAGCGACCAACTCAGCGCGTCCGGCAACCCAGGTGGCGTGAAGTCCAGCGGTTCCCAGTAGGCGTTCACCGCGACGTAGATCCGATGGCCGCTGTCGGGCGATTCGAGCTCGAAGGCGATCGAGTGTGACGTGTCACCCCAGTCCGGCTGGTCGGGATCGACCCCGTGCCAGCGCACATCGGTGCCACCCGGCACGGCCCAGAAGCGCTCGTCGTCGTAGAGCGGACTGTCCTGCCGGAAGCGCAACAGCGTTTTGACGAAGTCGTGCAGGTCGCGGTGTTCGTCGACCAGGCTCCAGTCGAACCAGCTGATCTCGTTGTCCTGGCAGTAGGCGTTGTTGTTGCCCTGCTGGGTTCTGCGGACCTCGTCACCCATCGTGAACATGGGGCGGCCTTGCGACAACATCAACAGCACGAAGAAGTTCCTGATCTGACGGGCGCGCAGCGCCTCGATGTCCGCGTCGTCGGTCGGACCCTCGGCCCCACAGTTCCAGCTGTCGTTCTGGTCGCTGCCGTCGTGGTTGTGTTCGCCATTGGCGTCGTTGTGCTTGTTGTCGTACGACACCAGGTCGTTCAGCGTGAACCCGTCGTGGGCGACGACGAAGTTGACGTTGCGCATCGGGTCACGGTCGGCATCGCCGAACACGTTCGGACTCCCGGTGACCGCGTCGGCGAATCCGACCACGGCATTGTCGGCGCCGCTGACGAACCGGCGCACGACATCTCGATACGGCCCGTTCCAGACCGCCCATCGATCTCCCGCGAAGGAACCGACCTGATACAGCCCGGCCGCATCCCACGCCTCGGCGATGATCTTGGTCCCCGCCAGCACGGGATCGGTGTCGATCTCCCACAGCAGCGGCGGGTCGTCGAGCGGCTCGTTGTTCTCGCCACGCGACAGCACGGATGCGAGATCGAATCGGAACCCATCGACATGCATGTGTTGCACCCAGTACCGCAGACTGTCCATCACGAGACGTCGGACGATCGAGTGGTTGGCGTCGAGGGTGTTGCCGACGCCGCTGTCGTCGACGTAGCGCGCATGGTCGGCTGGGTCGAGGAGGTAGTAGGTCGGATTGTCGATTCCCCGCATCGACACCGTCGGCCCGCCCACCCCGTCCTCCGCGGTGTGGTTGTACACGACGTCGAGGATCACTTCGATGCCCGCCCGGTGCAAGGCTTTGACCATGTCGCGAAACTCGTCGACGGGCCCGGCGACGCTTCTGGACGACGAGTAGCCGCGGTGTGGTGCGAAGAAGCCGAGCGGTTCGTAGCCCCAGTAGTTCGGTAGACCGCCGGGCGCGGACTGCGGGTCGAATTGGAACACGGGGAGCAACTCGACCATCTCGACGCCGAGGTCCTGGAGGTACGGGATCTTCTCCACCAGTCCGGCGTAGGTGCCGCGACGCTTCCGTCGGATCTTCGAACTGGGATGGGCGGTGAACCCGCGTACGTGCATCTCGTAGATCGCTCCGCCGCGGAACGGGAATCCGAGCGGACGGTCTCCCTCCCAGTCGTACGCCGTCTCGTCGACGACGACGCCCTTCATTGCGTGCGCGAGATTCGGTTCGTCGCGACACCCGGCCGCAGCCCGGTCGTAGTCGTCGTCGATCACGGCCTTCGCGTAGGGATCGAGGAGCAATTTCGTTCGGTCGAACCAGAGCCCGCGGTCGGGGTCGAACGGCCCATCGACGTGGTAGCCGTACACCTGTCCGGGTCGAACGCCGGGCACGTAGACGTGCCAGTAGTTGCCGGTGCGGTGCTCGTCAGGGTCCAACGTGAGGGTCCGGCCGACCTTGCTGCCGCGTTTGCCGCCGAAGAGCACGAGTTCGACCGACTCCGCGTGGTGGGAGTAGATCGAGAAGTTCACGCCACGGCCGTGCACGGTGGCACCGAGGGGGTCCGGCGTCCCTCGTTCGACGGCGGTCATGGACTGCCACCCGCAACGCGCCCGATGGTCGAGAAGTCCTGCACCAACGGCGAGCGTAGACGGGATCGGCCGGTCGACGATTCACCCGATGTGGCGGAATCACCGCCCGGGCACGACCACTACGGTGTCGCTCGTGCCCGATACGAAAACGGTGGACGAAGCCGCCGAGCGCGGTCGTGTGGCGACGTTCGGCCAGCTCGCCGACGGCCTGCTCGAGGCCGGGGACTGGTATCGGTGGGGGCCGTACCTGAGCGAACGCCAGTGGGGAACGGTCCGCGAGGACTACAGCGCCGACGGCGACGCGTGGGCGTACTTTCCTCACGATCACGCCCGATCACGCGCCTACCGGTGGGGCGAGGACGGAATGGCCGGCTTCTCCGACATCGAGCAGCGGTTCTGCGTCGGGTTGGCGCTCTGGAACGGCAACGACGCCATCCTCAAGGAGCGGATGTTCGGGCTCACCGGCGCCCAGGGCAACCACGGAGAGGACGCCAAGGACTACTGGTGGTATCTGGACGCGTTGCCGAGCCACGCTTGGAATCGCTGGCGGTACCACTACCCGCAGCGGGCGTTCCCCTACGACGATCTCATCGCCGAGAACGCCCGGCGCGACAAACAGCAGCCGGAGTACGAGGTGCTCGACACCGGCGCCTTCGACGACGACCGGTACTGGGTCATCGAGGTCGACTACGCCAAGGCGGGCCCCGACGACATCGTCATGGTGGTGCGGGCGACCAACGTCGGCCCTGATGCAGAGGCGCTGCACGTTCTTCCGACAGCGTGGTTCCGCAACACGTGGAGCTGGGACGTCGGCGCCGAGAAGCCGGAGTTGCGGCTCCGCGACGATGGCGCCGTGGTGTTCGACCACCCGGTCGTCGGTCCGATGGAACTGGTGGCAGAGGCCGGCCCGGACGGCGCAGCACCGACGCCGCTGTTCTGCGAGAACGAGACGAACGAGCGGCGGCTGTACGGATCCGACACGGGCACACGTTTCCCCAAGGACGGGGTCAACGACCACGTCGTGCACGGCGAGCCGTCGGTCAATCCGGATCACATCGGCACGAAGGTGGCGATGTGGTACCGGCTCGAGGTGGCCCCGGGCGAGACGACCGAGGTTCGTCTGCGACTGCGCCCCACCAACGAGGCGGTCGCGCCGGCGGCGGAGATCGATGCAGTTCTCGAACGTTGCGAACGCGAGGCGGACGAGTTCTACGCGTCGCTGACGCCGCCAGGATGTTCTGACGACGAGGCGATGGTGATGCGCCAGGCATTCGCCGGGATGCTGTGGGCAAAGCAGCTGTTCGCATACGACGTGAGCCGATGGCTCGACGGCGACCCCACCCAGCCGCCGCCGCCCGAAGTTCGCCGCTCGGCACGAAACTCGCGGTGGACCCACTTCGATGCGTTCGACATCATGTCGATGCCGGACCCGTGGGAGTACCCGTGGTTCGCGGCGTGGGACCTCGGTTTCCACTGCGTCACGCTCGCACACGTCGATGCGCAGTTCGCGAAGTACCAGCTCCTCCTCGTGTGCCGCGAGTGGTTCCAGCATCCCAACGGGGCGCTGCCCGCCTACGAGTGGGACTTCGGCGACGTCAACCCGCCCGTCCAGGCGTGGGCGGCGCTCGAGGTGTTCGCCATCGACGGCGCACGCGACTTCGACTTCCTCGAGCGGGTGTTCGACAAACTGCTCGTCAACTTCACGTGGTGGATCAACCTCGAGGACGCCGATGGCCGCAACCTCTTCGAGGGCGGATTCCTCGGCCTCGACAACATCGGCCCGATCGATCGGTCGCACCTCCCGGTCGACGGCCGCCTCGAGCAGTCCGACGCCACCGGCTGGATGGCCTTCTACGCGCTCACGATGGCGTCGATCGCCGCGATCCTGAAACGGGCGGGGCGTCGCCCGGCCGACGATCTGATCCTCAAGTTCCTCGACCACTTCGCGGCGATCCGTCGAGCGATGGAGTCGTCCGGCGTCTGGGACGAGGCCGACGGCTTCTACTACGACCAGCTGGTGACACCCAGCGGAGCCACCGTGCCGGTCAGGGTCCGGTCGATGGTCGGGATCATTCCCGCGTTGGCCGCCGTCATCGTCGACCAGGAGATCCTCGATCGGGCGCAGGTGCTCGGCAAGGGCGTCGCCCGGCTCGTCGACGAACTCGGCGGCCGATCGGGCATGGTCGAGCAGGGTGCCCTGCGCGGCGACCCCGGTGAGGTTCGCGTGCTCCTCGGTGTCACCAGCGTCGAGCGGCTGAAGCGCATCCTCGCCCGCCTGTTCGATCCCGACGAGTTCCTCTCACCGCACGGGTTCCGGGCGTTGTCGGCGTACCACCGAAACCACCCCTACGAGCTCGACGTCGAAGGCATCCGAGCCACGATCGACTACGAGCCGGCCGAGTCGACGACGTCGATGTTCGGTGGCAACTCCAACTGGCGCGGACCGATCTGGATGCCGCTCAACTATCTGCTCGTGGGAGCGATCGAGCGGTACGCGAGATTCTTCGGTGACGAGCTCACCGTCGAGTACCCGACGGGCAGCGGGGAATTCTCGAGCCTCGACGAGATCGCCGCCGATCTTCGTCAGCGGCTCATCGGACTGTTCACCATCGACGCCGACGGTCGTCGGCCCTGCTTCGGCGGTGTCGATCGCTTCCAGAACGATCCGCGTTGGTTCGGCAACATTGCGTTCAACGAGTACTTCCACGGCGACAACGGGGCAGGCCTGGGCGCGACCCACCAGACTGGCTGGACCGGCCTCGTCGCCGATCTCATCCGCGGCCGGCCCGGTGACGGCGTGTACTCGACCAGCGACCTTCCCACCGTGCTGCGCGATCGGGCGGCGACGTGAGCTCCGAACCGCGCCACCGGGTCGTCGTCGTCGGCGGTGGCTTCGGTGGCCTCTTCGCCGCCCGTCGGCTCGCCCACATGGACGTCGACGTCACCCTCGTCGACCGGCGCAACCATCATCTGTTCCAGCCGCTGCTGTACCAGGTGGCGACGGGCATGCTCTCGCCCGGGCAGATCGCGATGCCGTTGCGCCACATCCTGCGCGGCGCGAAGAACACCAGGGTCCTGCTCGCCGAGGTGACCGGATTCGACCTCGACGATCGCATCGTTCGAGCTGTTGCGCCGGGCAACGTCGCCTCCCTGGAGCTGCACTACGACTCACTCATCGTCGCCGCCGGCGCCGGGCAGTCGTACTTCGGCCACGACGAACTGGCGCGCCACGCGCCAGGCATGAAGACCATCGACGACGCCCTCGAACTGCGTCGCCGGTTCTTCGGTGCGTTCGAGATGGCCGAGCTGGCGACCGACCCCGATGATCGACGGCGCTGGCTGACCGTGGTGATCGTCGGTGGCGGCCCGACCGGCGTGGAACTGGCGGGTCAGGTGCGCGAGCTGGCGACACGTTCGCTCCGCAACGAGTTCAGGAGCATCGACCCGTCCTCGGTCCGCGTGATCGTCGTCGACGGCGGGGACGAACCGCTCGCGACGTTCGGCGACCGCCTGTCGCACGCCGCGAGGCGCGAACTCGAATCACTCGGCGTCGAGTTGCAGATGCACTCCCGTGTCGTCGGTGTCGACCCCGACGGCGTCGACGTGCTGGGCCCGGACGGCGCCGAGTCCAGGATCGAGGCCCACACCACCGTGTGGGCGGCCGGGGTGCAGGCGTCACCGCTCACACAGCTGCTCGCCGACCAGAGCGGCGCCACGCTCGACCGTTCCGGTCGGATCGAAGTGGCCCACGATCTCAGCCTGCCCGGCCACCCCGAGGTCTTCGCGATCGGCGACATGGCGACGTATCAGCGCCTGCCCGGAGTCGCCGAGGTTGCCATGCAGGGTGGCCTGCATGCCGCCAACACGATCGCGCGACGCCTCGACGGCAAACCTTCGGCGACCTTCGCCTACCGTGACCTCGGTAGCGTCGCCGCAATCGGTCGGTTCCGGGCGATCGCCAGCGTCCGCGGGCTGCGCCTCAGCGGATTGCCCGGATGGTTCGTCTGGTTCTTCGTGCACCTCGCGTTCCTCAGCGGCTACGGCAACCGACTGTCCACCATGTTGCGCTGGATGCGCTCGATGGTCGGTCGCGGTCGTGCCGAGCGCCAGTTCAGCACCGCGCATGTCGGTGGCGACCTGAGTCTTCCGTCGAGTGTTCGATCGATCGTCCAGCCGACGCCGTTCCCCGACGCGCCCACGAAATCCGACGACCAGGAGGAGACCTGACCATGGCCGACACGAAGAACTGCGACACGCTGGTGATCTTCGGAATCACGGGCGATCTCGCGAAGGTGATGACCTTCCGCTCGCTCTATCGCCTCGAACGGCGCGGGCTCCTGCACTGTCCGATCGTCGGCGTTGCCGGCGACGATTGGACCGTCGACCAACTCGTCGAGCGCGCTCGCGAGTCGATCGTCGGGACCGGCGAGTCGCTCGACGACGCAGTGTTCGATCGCTTCGCCGCCCGGCTGTCGTACGTGCAGGGCGACTTCACCGACAGTGCCACCTACCAGCGCGTTGCCGCCGCGATCACTGGAGCGTCGCTCCCGGTCTTCTACCTCGAGGTTCCACCGTTCTTGTTCTCGGCCGTCATCAAGGGTCTGCACGATGCTGATCTCACGGGGAACGCCCGAGTCGTCGTCGAGAAGCCGTTCGGTCACGATCTCGATTCGGCGCGAGCGCTCGCCGCCGAACTCCACCAGTACATCGACGAATCCCAGTTGCTCCGCATCGACCACTATCTCGGCAAGATGGGTCTCGAGGAGATCCTGTATCTGCGCTTCGCGAACACGATGCTCGAGCCGCTGTGGAACCGCAACTACATCGAGTCCGTGCAGATCACGATGGCCGAGGACTTCGGCGTCGCCGACCGTGGCCACTTCTACGACCCGGTCGGCGCGCTTCGCGACGTCGTGGTCAACCACATGATGCAGGTCGTTGCTGCCGCAGCGATGGAGCCGCCCGCCGGCGGGCGATCGGAGGACCTGAAGAACGCACTCGTCACTGCGTTCCGAGCGGTCAACACCGCCGACCCGTCCCACTACGTGCGCGGCCAGTACGAGGGGTACCTCGACGTCGACGGCGTCGCGCCCGGGTCCACCACCGAGACCTTCGCTGCGCTCCGGCTCGAGATCGACAATTGGCGCTGGTCCGGCGTACCGTTCTTCCTGCGCACCGGCAAGCTGCTCGCGGCAACCCAGACCGAGTTGCGAGTGGTCTTCAAGCATCCGCCCAAGCTCGGCTTCGACGTGCTCGGACGGGGCCACTCCGAGCCGGACCAGTTCATCGTTCGCCTCGATCCGTCCACCGGTGTGCGCATCGTGATGGAAGCTCACCGCGCCGGCGCCCCACGAGCGGAGCCGGTCACGCTCGACATGAAGTTCTCCGACGAAGGCGGTGAAGGAGCGACGCCGTACGAGGTCCTGCTGCATGCGGCGATGGTCGGAGCGACCACACGATTCACGCGACAGGACGGTGTGGAGGAGACATGGCGCATCATGCAGCCGTTGGTCGACGCACCACCTCCGGTGCACCCGTACGCGCCCGGCTCGTGGGGGCCGAAGGAGGCCGACGCACTGGTCCTCGGCCACAGCAACTGGCACGAGCCGTGGATGGACGGCGCCTGAGCGAGCGTTGCCCGGTCGGCGTCGCTCACAGCGCAGCCCGTAGAACTTGGTGTTGCCGCCGACGTAGTGATTCTGCTCCGGTGTGAACTCGTCGTCACGCGGGATTGCGTCGAACGACGGCGAGCGCCGCCGCGTCGACTTCAGGTTCGAATGGGGATCCGGAGAACTCGGCCGAGGAGACGCTCGGCGAGGAGAAGGATCACCTGAGCGGCAATGAGGGCGAGGAACGCTTCCATGTGAAGTACCTCCGAGTTGTCGATGTGCGTCGTGGAACCTATGGGACTCACATGACCCTCGCGGAACATCGCGGTGGCCACCGGATGAACTCTTGTCGAACCTTCCGGCGGTCAGTCGGTGGTCGCAGCGGCTGCCGACTTCTTGGCTGCCGACTTCTTGGCTGCCGTCTTCTTCGCTGCCGTCTTCTTCGCTGCCGTCTTCTTCGCTGCCGTCTTCTTGGCTGCCGTCTTCTTGGCCGTCGGCGTGCTCGGGGCGGCCGTCGTCGGCGTTGCTGCTGGAGCGGCCTCTTCGCGACCGGGTACCACCTTGGTCACGACAGCGCCGGCGGTGCGGACCGTCAGGCCCGCGCCTTTGGCAGCCAGCTCGCCACCGGTGCGAACGACACCGCCTGCGACGACTCCGGTCAACTCGGTCGCGCGACCCAGTTGGTTCGACACGGTGGTTCCGGTCCGGGCAATGGCATCGCCGGCGCTGCTGCCGTCAGGGTTCCAGTCGTGCATCTTCTTCCATGCGAACCAGCCGCCGACTGCAGCCACGCCACCGATCAACGTCGTCTCGAGTACTCCCATTGTCTTTCTCCCTCATTCGGTTGGTCTTGCTCATTCGGTTGGTCTTGCTCATTCGGTTCGTTTGGTGATCCTGCGTCGATGGCCTGGACGGCGCGAAGCATCCCAGCAGCGCTGTCGTGGTCGGCGATACGGCGTCCGACCTGTTCGACCAGGCGGGGCACGCCGACCGACAGGCCGGTCGCTCCAATCGCCGCCGAGGTGGCGGTGGCCCAGCCCACGGGACCGAGGGGGCGACATCCGAAGAACTGACTCAACCCGGGAGTCTGAATTGTCACGACGAGCGCCCCGATGCTGATCGCGGTCGCCCCGACGACGGTCGGGCTCCGACCGCCTGACACCAGCGTCTGGGCGAGCTGCGTGCCGACGAGCCCGGCGAGCGCAACGGTGCGGGCGCGTGTCGGCGTCCCGGTCATGCTCGCCACCGTCCACGCTGCCGCGGCGCCGGCGGCAGTCGTGCCGGCCCGCACCGCGATCTCGCGGATCAATGCGTCACCGAGCGACGCGTCCGGGCCCTCATGCAGCAGTCGCTCCGGCGTCTTGTCAGGTGGTTCGCGCAGCGCGATCGCCAGCGCCGGCGCCATGTCGGTGAGCAGATTGACCAGGAGCAGCTGGCGCGCATTGACCGGCGAGGTGCCCGTGACCGCAGTTCCGGCGAGGATGAAGCCGATCTCGCCGAGGTTGCCACCCACGAGGATTGCCACTGCTGAACGGACCGATTCCCACATCGCGCGCCCCTCGACGATCGCATCGATGATCGTCTCGATCCGATCGTCGGTGACGATGACGTCCGCGACCGCGCGCGCTGCTGCGTTGCCGTTGCCCCCGCCGAGCGCGATACCGGCATCGGCGAGGCGGATCGCGGCCGCGTCGTTTGCGCCGTCACCCGTCATGGCGACCGAGCGTCCTGTGCGCTGATAGGACTCGACGATGCGCACCTTCTGCGACGGGGTGACGCGGGCGAAGACGGAGACCTCGGTGATGATCGCGTCGAGAGCGTCGTCGTCCATCGCCTCGAGGTCGGCGCCGACGACGATGCGACCACCGTTCAACATGCCGAGTTCGGCTGCGATGGCCTCGGCGGTGCTTGCGTGGTCACCGGTGATCATGGCGATGTTGACGCCCGCCGCCCGAACGTCGCGGAGGGCTGCGGCCGCGCTCGGACGGATGGGGTCGGCGAGCGCGACGAACCCGATCAGCTCCAGGTCGGACGGCACCTCGTCGGCCGAGATCTCGGCGTTCGACTTCCCGAAGGCCTCGGCGACAGCGAGCACGCGGAGCCCTCGTCGTCCCAGTCGGTCGACGTCGTCGTGCAGGCGCTTCAGTGCCGCTTCACTCAGCGGCCCAGAGCGTCCGTTGCGTCGCCGAGTGGTGCACTGGGGCAGCACCACTTCGGGCGCACCCTTGACCGAGATCAAGCGACGCGACGTCCGCGTCGATCCGAGCACGACGTGGTAGCCGCGGCGTGACTCGAACGGGATCTCCTGGAGACGAGACCAACCGTCGATCCCGTCGGCGTCGGTGACGCCGCTCGACTCGGAGGCGGTCAGGATCGCTTGGTCGGTGGCGTGCGGCAGCGGACCGCTGCCGTTGGAGGCGGGCGTCGCCCGAGCTGCGGCGGCCACGAGTGCTCGACCGTCAGCGGACAGTTCGCCGACCAGTTCGTCGGTGCCGTCGATCGAGACGAGGACGAGGCTGATCGAGTTCTCGGTGAGTGTGCCGGTCTTGTCGAAACAGATCTGGTCGACACGTCCGAGCGCCTCGAGCGCTCTCGGGTTTCGGACCAGCGCATTGTTGCGGGCCAGCCGGCGCGCCGCTGCAACCTGCGACAGGGTGGCGAGGGCGGGCAGTCCCTCGGGCACGGCGGCGACCATCAGGCTCACGCCGGTGCCGACGGCGTCACGCATCGGCTGACCACGCATGAGGCCGAGACCGGTGACCGCAGCCCCACCGGCGAGCGACACCGGCAGGGTCATCTTGGTGAGGTAGCCGAGCCGTTGTTCGACACCCGACGGTGGTGGGTCGCCGGCAGCCGCAGCGCTCCGGCCGGTCTCCGTGTCGTTGCCGATCGCCACGACCAGCGCTGTGACGCTGCCGGCCGCGATCGACGACCCCTCGAACAGCATCGAGGTCTGCTCCGGAATCGGAGCACCCGGGGTGGCGGTGGTCGACTTGGCGACGGGCAGCGACTCGCCGGTGATGCTCGACTCGTCGACCTCGAGATTCTCCGACGCCAGGATCCGACTGTCGGCCGGCACCGTGTCGCCTGCTCGGAGTTCGATGACGTCACCGACCACGAGCGTGTCGCTGGGAACCTGGGCGGTTGCACCGGCCATACGTACCGTGACCATCGAGTCGCCCGAGCGCTCCAAGCGTTGCAGCGACCGCTCGGTCTGCATCCGCTGTGCAGCGCCCACCAGTGCGTTCGTACCGACGACACCGCCGACCAGCGCGGCGTCGACGGCCGAGCCGACGGCGGCCGACAACGCGGCACCGAGTCCGAGCAGCGGCGTGAGCGGATTGGCGAGTTCTTCCGTGAGCGCCTGGACCAAGCCGATCGGGCCCTTGACGACGCGTGCCGAAGAGGCCGCATGCCGACGGTCGCGCTCGATTGCCTCCAAACCATCCGCCGTGGTGCCGAGCCGGGCGAGCGACTCGGACGCATCGAGCTCGTGCCAGGGGTCTCGTGGCGCCGTTCTCGGTGGCCGCTGACCACCGGCTCGGCGACCCGATGCGGCGCCGAGACCCACCGACACCAGTGCGGTGCCGTTGATGGGGAGCAGCGCCCGCTCGGTTGCCGTTCTGGGCGGGCCGAGAAGCGACCACAGGGCGCCGGTCGACGCGCCGGACAGCGCGAGGAGCGCACTGCGGCGGCTCACCTCGCGGGCGGTGCCGACCGCGCTGACGACCCGCCACGCGTTCTCGAGGCCCGTTCCCACCACGAGATGGGCGCCCCACGGGATGCGATGGCCCTCGCGTTCCACACCGAGGCTGATGTCAGCGCCTCTGAGAGCACCGGTGTACCTCGAACCGAGATACATGACGACGTGCCCGTCGCGTTGGAGGTCACCGATCTCGTCGACGAGCGCTGTGGCCGTGAGCTGACGCTCGATCCCGAGCCGGGCGGCGAGTGCATCGGTCCCGCCCGCAAGCAGTACCTCGACGTCGGCGTCACGGGCAGCGTCGACGATCTCGTCGGCGAGCGCTACGGGTTCGGGTTGGATGGCGACCAGGGCGAGCAGGGTGTCGTGCTTCCAGAGCCCGAGCACCTTTCGTCCGCCGGCCCCGAGAAGGCGAGCGCGATTCTTGGCGCCACGTGGGAGCACGGATCCGGTCTGCTCGAGCGGTTGGAGCCGCCAACTACGCCAGCTCCGCTGCTCCGACGGATGGTCGCGGTCGAACAGTGTGTGAGTACGTCTCGCAGTCTCGACGGGATCGGTGTCGTGGCCGAAACCGACGATGTCGGCAATCGCCCAGATCTCCGAGGTGACGGTTCGAGCCTCGATCACGAGGGTGTCGACCCGGTCGAGCCGTCGGAGGGCCTGAGGATCCATCGTCAGCACGTCGTGCTGCGACAAGACCCGGTCGAACTCGGCGGCGAAGGCTTCGCGGCCGTGTGTTGCTGCCTTCGGGATGCCGGTGAGCAGCAGTTTCGAGGCTCGCCGTGGGTCCCTCGTCGCGCCGAGCACCACACTCATGGCTCCGAGCGACGCCAGCCCGGCGCGATCGGAGTATGTCTCGATCGGACCCTTCGGAAGCGGGACCGGCCGCGCTTCGAGGCGCTCGGCAGGATGGCCGACGCTGTGGCGTCCCTGGACCAACTCCGGCTCGCGCCGGTTCCAGGTGGCGTTGCGGGACTGCTGCTCGCCCAGCTTGATCGATCGGTGACCGATGTCGACGATGAGGCCGAGCGGACCCTGCCCGAGTGCCTGCGCCGCAGCGTTCGTCGTGGTCATGACGACCTCGGCGGCCGGCGGACCGAGCCGGCCTTCGAGGAACCGACGGACGCGCGGCGAATTGTCGGCAACGCTCACGAGCCCGGGGATCTCGGAGGGCAGACGCATGAAGTGCAGGGCCTGCGCAGCACCGGCGTAGCCGAGTCCGGCGACATCGGCGACGATGCCGAACACGTTGAGTTGGACCGGCAGGCGATCCGCTGGATGGTCCGGTCGATCGTGGGGGAACCGCTCGTCGGCGACGTCGTGGAGCTCCTCGACCGTCTCGAGCGATTCGATCAGGTCATCTGCCTCGATCGCTTCCGGGTCGAAGACCACGATGAGGCGACCCACGACGGCGTCCACCTCGGCCCACTCGACACCGTCGAGTCGCTCGATGGCCGCCTTCGCGTCGGCGGCCAGCGCTGCATGCTCCGGCCGATCGGCGCCGCGCATCTCGATGTGGGCATGACCGTCGTCGGACACGTCCACACGGCGGTGCATACGGCCTTCGGCGTTGCCGAATACCCGCATGCCGGTCCGGAGTGCGGCGATGGGGTTGAGCAGTTGGGCGAGCGAGGATGAAGGTGGGGGCATGACCGAGGGAGAGTCTCTGCGACGTCACGTGGATCGTGGCCGATCCGGTCGGTGATGGCGCCCCCCAGATCGGGTGAACTTTCTGCCGCCGTCCCGAATCGGTGTTCGGCGACCTCAGCCTCGAACGACGAGACCCCGGTAGCCGTCTGCGAAACCGGCAGAGCGGAGCAGGTCGACGAGGCCCGCAGGCGCGTCGGCGAGACCATCGCCGTCGATCTTGCGGATCTCGACCGTCTTCGTGCGGCCGGACTTGACGAGGTCGATCAGTGCTCCCGTCCACGCCACGTCGAAGAGCGCATCAGGAAAGGTGACGAGATGATGGCCGCGCCGGTCGAACCACACCAGAGGCCGGCCAGCCCGCAGCACGACGATCGACGAGGCGTTGCGGGCCGGTCGGCCCGTGGTGGCAGGCCATTCGAGCGCCGCGCCGTAGGGCTGGGCCGGATCGGTCGCCGCGAGCACGACCGGATCGGGGACGTCGTCGGGGCGGATGATCGGGTCGGGCGTCTCGCGGGCGGCGCGGAGGCGGTCGACCGCGCCGGGCACCGCGAACTGGGCGGCGCCGAGCCCGTCGACGAAGTAGCCGCGGCGCACCTGGCCGCGTTCCTCCAGCACCTTGAGCACCCCGTACACGGCACTGAAGCCACCGACGAGCCCCTCGGCCATCACCGCTTCACGGGTGACCACGCCGTAGCGCTCGACGAGTTGCATCGCCTGGGCATGCGCAGCTTCGGTCGGTGTCGGCGCCGGCAGCAACAGGGGCGCCACGAGGCTCCATCGCCCCTGGCCGGCGGGCGGGCCGATGCGAGTGAGGCGACCCGGCCGGGGTCGGCTCCTGGCGTACGCGGCGCGGCCCTTGGCCGCCGACTTCACCTTGGCGCCGCCGATGACGGAGCGCACAGGTGCGAGCGAGTCGTTGGTGACCTCGCCGGCCCAGACGAGATCCCAGAGCGCGGCGAGGAGTTCCTGGTCCTGCGCGCCGGGAGCGGCACCGCGAATCTGGCCCCAGAAGCTGGCTCCCTGCTCGGCGAGCAGCGTGCGGATCGCTTCCTGCAGCGCGCCCTCGGCCGGTTCGCGTTGCTCCCAGCCGGGAGCGAGGAGCGGCAACTGGTCGGCGAAGCACAGCCGGATGCGGCCGTCGCGGGCACCGAGCGCTCCGGCGCCGATCCAGATCACCTCGCCGGCGGTGCAGAGCTCGTCGAGCATCGGCGCTCGGAATCCGGCCACTCGCACCGGCAGCACATCGGTCTCGATCGTGGACGCCACGAGCGCCGTTCCGGACAACACGCCGAGCGTCTCGACGAGCGCGTCCATGCCGCGGCGCCCGGCGGGGATGTCGTGCCACGCCGTAAGGAACCGTGCGAACGCCTCCTGCTCGACCGGCTCGACCTCCTTGCGCAGCGCGGCGAGCGACCGGCGGCGGAGCTGGCGCAGGACATCGACGTCGCAGAACTCGCGCGACACACCCTCGGGGCGGAACTCGCCGACGACCAGTCGTTCGTCGCCTTCCAGCGCCGCGAGCGCCCCGGCGATCCGCTCGGGCGGTGCACCGAAACGCCTGGCGACATCGGCGGTGAGGAAGGGCCCGTGCGTGCGGGCGTAGCGGCCGACGATCTCCTCCAGCGGACGGGCGACCGGCTCGGTGAACGCCATCGGCAGGCCGAGCGGCAACGAGCATCCGAACGCGTCGCGGTAGCGGGCGGCGTCCTCGGCGGCGGCGTAGCGAGTCTCACCGCCGAGCGCGATCTCGATCACCCGTCGTTCGGCCACGAGCGTGGACAGCCATCCGACACCGTCGGCTTCACAGCGGAGTTCGACCTCGTCGGCGCTCAGGTCGCCGACCTTGCGGAACACGTCGTGCAGCTCGTCGGCCGAGCGGGCCCGGCGCCCTTCTGTGATGCACTGCAGCTCGAGTTCGATGTCGGCGAGCACCTCGGGGTCGAGCAGCTCGCGCAACTCCTCCGCGCCGAGAAGGTCGCGGAGCAGGTCGCGGTCGAGTGCCAGGGCGGCGGCGCGCCGTTCGGCGAGCGGGGCGTCGCCCTCGTACATGTATGCGGCGATCCAGTTGAACAGCAGACTCGACGCCATCGGGCTGGCCTTGCCGGTGTCGACGGATACCACCCGGATCGCCCGAGACCGCAGCAGTCCGAGCACCTCGCGGAGCGCCGGCACGTCGAACACGTCCTGGAGGCACTCGCGCGACGTCTCGAGCAGGATCGGGAACGTCGGATACTTCGCCGCCACCGCGAGCAGGTCCGCCGCCCGTTGGCGCTGCTGCCACAGCGGGGTGCGGCGGTCGGGACGGCGGCGCGGCAGCAGCAGCGCCCGACCCGGCGCACTCGCGGAACCGCGCCGAGAACAGCGCCGTCTGCGGCAGTGTCTCGACGACGAGTTCGTCGATGTCCTCCGGGTCGATCATCAGCGCCTCGATCGGCAGCTCGACCGCCGACTCGGGCAAGCGGATCACGATGCCGTCGTCGCCCCACATCGACTCGACCGGGATGTCGTAGCGGTCCATCAGACGGCGCTCGATCGCCATCGCCCACGGCGCATGCACCGGCGTGCCGAACGGGCTGAGGATGCAGATGCGCCAGTCGCCGATCTCGTCCTGGAAGCGCTCGACGACCACGGTGCGGTCGTCGGGCACCGCCCCGGTCGCTTCGACCTGCTCGGCGAGGTACTGGCTGAGGTTGCCGGCAGCGAACGCATCGAGGTTGTAGTGCGTCATCAGCCGCTCGGTGGCGGCCGCGTCGTCGAGGTCGTGAATTTCTCGGACGAACGCGCCGAGCGCCCGGCCCAGCTCCAGCGGACGGCCCGGGCGGTCGCCGTGCCAGAACGGCATCTTGCCGGGCTGGCCGGGCGCCGGGCTGACGGTGACGCGCTCGAACGTGATGTCCTCGATTCGCCACGTCGACGCGCCGAGCACGAACGTCTCGCCCGGGCGGCTCTCGTAGACCATCTCCTCGTCGAGTTCGCCGACGCGGGTGCCGTCGGGGAGGAACACGCCGAAGAGGCCCCGGTCGGGGATCGTGCCACCGCTGGTGACCGCGAGGCGCTTCGAGCCGTCGCGAGCGCGGAGCCGGTCGTTGATGCGGTCCCACACGATGCGCGGGCGCAGCTCCGAGAACTCCTCGCTCGGGTAGCGGCCCGACAGCAGGTCGAGCACGTTCGACAGCAGGTCGTCGGAGATGTCGGCGAAGCTCGCGCAGCGCCGCACCATCGCGGCAACCTCTCCGACCGAGCACTCCTCGACGATCGCCACGTGGGCGACGATCTGCTGGGCGAGCACGTCGAGCGGGTTGCGCAGGTAGCGGGTCGACTCGATCTCGCCGTCGATCATCCGGCGCGTGACCACTGCCGCTTCGAGCAGGTCGCCTCGGTGCTTCGGGAAGATCGAGCCCCGCGACGGCTCACCCACCTGATGGCCGGCACGACCGATGCGTTGCAGACCGCGGCTGACGGCGCCCGGGGACTCGACCTGGATCACGAGGTCGACCGCACCCATGTCGATGCCCAACTCCAGCGACGACGTGGCCACGATCGCCCGCAGGTCGCCGCGCTTGAGGCGGTCCTCGATGACGACCCGCTGCTCGCGGGCGAGCGATCCGTGGTGGGCCCGCACCAGCTCGTCGAGGATCTCGCCGGTGACCGGGTCGACGATGCCAGGCACACCTTCCTCGATCGCCAGCTCATTGAGCTTCGCCGCGAGGCGCTCGGCAGCCCGGCGGGCGTTGCAGAAGATGATCGTGGTGCGGTTGGCGAGGATCCGTTTGAGGATCTCGGGATAGATGCTCGGCCAGATCGACGTGCGCCGCTCGGTGAGCGCCGACGTCGCCGGCCCGGGCGTGAGTTCGACCTTGACCTGGCCGAGCGTCGACATGTCCTCGATCGGGATGACGACCTCGATCTCCAACTGCTTGCGGATACCGGCGTCGACGATCTGCACCGGCCGTCTGCGCCCGGGCTCCGCCCACCCACCGAGGAACTCGGCGACCTCCTCCAGCGGGCGCTGCGTCGCGGAGAGCCCGATGCGCTGTGGTGGCGTGTCGGTGACCTCCTCCAGCCGTTCCAACGTGAGCATGAGGTGCGCGCCGCGCTTGGTGGTCGCCATCGCGTGGATCTCGTCGATGATCACCGTCTCGACACCGGCGAGCGTCTCGCGCGCCGACGAGGTGAGCATCAGGTACAGCGACTCCGGCGTCGTGATCAGCAGATCGGGTGGACGTCGAATCAGCTTCTGGCGATCGTTGGCCGCGGTGTCGCCGGTGCGCATGCCGACCTCGGGCGCGACGAATCCCGACACGCTCGCCGGCCCCAGTCGCTCGGCGGCCAGCTCGATGCCCTTGAGCGGTGCCCGCAGGTTCTTCTCGATGTCGAACGCCAACGCCCGCAGCGGAGAGATGTACAGCACCCGGGTGCGGTGCGAGCGCTCCTCGGGGCGAGGCGTGGTGGTGAGTCGGTCGATCGATGCAAGGAAGGCCGTGAGCGTCTTGCCCGAACCCGTCGGGGCGCAGATCAGCGTGTGCTCACCGGCCGCGATGTGCGGCCAGCCCTGCACCTGCGGCGGTGTCGGTTCGGGGAACGATGCCGCGAACCACTCGCGGACGGCCGGCGAGAACGCCTCCAGAACCGGGTGCGCAGCGATCGTGCCACGCTACCGACCACCCCGACCAAGCAACCCTGGTTCCCCGAGCCCAGGGCTCGGGGAACCACGATCGAGCGATGTGATCAGCCCTCGGTGGTCTCCGTCATGTCGCCGCTCATGTCGTCCATCACCAGCGGTCGGACCGGCGCACCGACGGTGACCTCGGTCCCGTCGTCGAACATCATCGTGACGTCGATCGTGCCCATGATGTCGGCCGGATCGATGTCGATCAGCATGATGTGCGGCCCACCCGGTTCGAGCGTGAAACTGCCACCGGCCGGAACCACGAAGCCTTCCGGGACTTCCTGCATCTGCATCGCTCCGTCGTCGCCCATGATCGTCTCATGGATCTCGACGGTGGCGTCGAACGGCACAGAGGCGGCCACCAGCGTCACGTCGGTGTCACCGTTGTTGGTGATCGTGCCGTACGTCGCGGTCCTCGTCTGACCCTCGGCCGGCTGGCGCATCCAGACGTCGGTGACGGTGATGTCGCCCACGGTGGCTTCTCCACCGGGCATCTCGGCCATGTCGTCGCCGCTGTCGTCCATGTCGCCGGCCATCGTGGTGTCGCTCGACATGTCGTCGGTGGCCATCGTGGTCTCCGCCGCCATCTCGGTGGTCTCGGCGACGGTGTCGGACGCGCTGTCGTCGTCGCTGCCGCAGGCGGCCAGCGACAACACCAGAGCGGATGCGGCGAGGGGGGCCAGGAGGAGTTTGGTTCGGTTGTGGTTCACGACACGACAGGTCGCTGCCCGGCCCGGCTCGGTTCCCACAATCCGAAAAATGCACAGATCCGCCCGCTCAGGGGCCGATTCCGCACATTTTCGGGCTGGGGCGTCGATCTCAGCGCTCGGACACGGTGCCGTGGTCGACGTCGAGCGTTCTGGTCAAGCGGACCCGGTCGAGCAGGTCACGATCGTGCGTCACGAGGATCACGGTGCCGGCGAACGTGTCGAGCGCCTGCTCGAGCTGCTCGATCGCCGGGAGATCGAGGTGGTTGGTGGGTTCGTCGAGCACGAGCAGGTTCGCACCATTGGCCATCAGCAGCGCCAGCGAGGCCCGGGTCCGCTCCCCCGGCGACAGCGTCGCGGCACCGCGAAGCACGTGTTCAGCCCCGAGTCCGAACTTCGCGAGCAGCGTGCGGGCGTCACCGGCCAGCAATCCGGTCGAAGCGGTGAACGCGTCCAGCAACGACTCGTCGCCGAGCAGCGCCGAGCGAGCCTGCTCGATCTCGCCGACCACGACGCTCGCACCCAACGACGCGGTGCCCACGTCCGGACGTACACGGCCGAGCAGCAGCGAGATCAGCGTGGTCTTGCCGCTGCCGTTCGCGCCGACCAGCGCCAGTCGGTCACCGACGCGAAGGTCGAGGTCGACGGGACCGAGCCGGAACGACCCACGCTCGACCACCGCGCCACGAGCAGACGCGACGATGTCGCCGCTGCGTCCGGCAGTCGGGATCGTCAGCCGCAGTTCCCATGGTTCTCTCGGCTCCTCGACAGCCTCGAGACGCTCCGCGGCTTTCTGCGTCCGCGCGGCCTTGCCGGCGAGTTGCTCGGTCTGATTGACCTTGAAATGACGGATGTGCTTGTCGTTCTCGCCCGACTTCTTCACCTTCGCCAGGCCCTGGGTCGCCCACTCCCGCTCGCGCTGCGCCCGCTGCTGAAGCGACGACCGCTTGGTGTCGTATTCCTCGAAGCGTTCGCGCGCGTGCTGCTTGGCCAACTCGCGCTCGGCCAGGAACGATTCCCACCCACCGGCGAACCAGGTCGCGCGATGTGAGTGGTGATCGATCTCCACGACATCGGTGATCGTGCGACGCAGGAACGAACGGTCGTGACTCACGAGCAGCACAGGTGCGTCGACACCGAGAATCCAGCGCTCGAGACGTTCGAGGCCGTCGAGGTCGAGGTCGTTGGTCGGCTCGTCGAGCAGGAACACATCGAAGCGTGCGAGCAGCAACGAGGCGAGCGACGCACGCGCTGCCTCGCCTCCCGACAACGACATCGTCGGTTGGTCGAGGAGCCGTTCGGCGAGTCCCAGGTCACTCCACACTTCTCCGACTCGAGCGTCGAAGTCGGCGGCTCCGAGCGCCAGCCACCGATCGAGCGCGTCCGAGTACCGATCGTCGGCACCCGTCTCAGCCGCAGCGAGTGCGCCGGTCGCTGCATCGAGCTCGACCTGCGCAGCAGCCACGCCGCTGCGCCGCGCCAAGAACTCACGGACGGTCTCGGTCGCAGAACGCTCCGGCTCCTGGGGGAGCAAGCCGACGTTCGCAGTTCGAGGGGCAATCTCGACCGAGCCTCGGTCGAGCGCCACGCGCCCGGCAAGCGCGCCGAGCAGCGTCGACTTGCCGACACCATTGGGGCCGACCAGGCCGACCCGGCGGCCGGGTGCGAGCGTGAGATCGACGTCGTCGAGCACGATGAGCGGACCTCGGACGACGGTGAGCGAACGGGCGATGAGCGATGCGGGCACAGGGGCACCTCCGGGAAGAACGAACAGGCTACGAGCGGACGGTGGGCGGCTCACTGATCGGTCATCGCCCCCGACCGTACCCCACCCTCCGCCCGAAAATGTGCCTGGATTTGTCGCGCTGAACGCACAGATCCACGACATTTTCGGGCTGGCTCGGGTTTTTCCGGCGTGAGGGTTGGGGGCGGGGCCGAGCGCGGCAGACTCGACGGCTCCGATGCCGACCGTGATCCTCCGACCCTGGCAGCGTGCGGCGTACGAGGCGTTCCGCACCAGCCCCGAACCGGACTACCTCGCGGTCGCCACGCCCGGAGCCGGAAAGACGACGTTCGCCCTCACGTGTGCCCGTGCCAGTCTCGCCGACGAGCCGCGCACGCTGGTGGTGGTGGCTCCGACCAGCCACTTGAAGGTCCAGTGGTCGCTCGCTGCCCACCGCCTCGGCCTGCAGCTCGACCCCGACTGGAGCCCCGGCGACGGCCTCGCCCGCGATGTCCACGGCCTGGTGACCACCTACCAGCAGATCGCCACCGGCAACACGGCGGCGAAGCTCGCCGGACTGTCGGCCGACGGCTTCGTGATCCTCGACGAGATCCACCACGCCGGCCACGAACGGGCCTGGGGCGACGGGATCCGGGTGGCGTTCGGCCACGCCGCTCGACGCCTGTCGCTGTCGGGCACACCGTTCCGCAGCGATGCCGTCCCGATCCCGTTCGTGCGCTACGACGCCAGCGGTGGCGAGGGCGACATGGCCCACGCCGATTTCACCTACGGCTACGCCGATGCCCTTCGTGACGGCGGCGTCGTGCGCCCGGTCTACTTCCCCCGCGTCGACGGCGAGATGGAGTGGACCACAGCGTCGGGAGACGTGATCAACGCCAGCTTCCAGGACGAGTTGACCAAGGATCAGGTGTCGATGCGCCTGCGCACCGCGCTGAGCCTCGAAGGCGAGTGGATGCCGAGCGTGCTCGCCCGAGCGAACGAGCAGCTGCGGTCGATCCGTCAGGACCATCGCGACGCCGGCGGGCTGGTGATCGCCATCGACCAGGAGCACGCCCAGGGCATCGCCCGCCTCCTGCGTGACCGGTTCGGCACGCCGGCCGACGTCGTCGTCAGCGACGATCCGACCGCCTCGAAGAAGATCGCCGAGTTCTCCCAGAACGACCGCCCCTGGCTGGTAGCGGTACGGATGGTGTCCGAAGGTGTCGACATCCCACGCCTGCGCGTCGGGGTGTTCGCCACCACCACGTCGACCGAGCTGTTCTTCCGCCAGGCAGTCGGCCGGTTCGTTCGATGGCAGGCGGGGCGACCGAGCCAGAAGGCGTACGTCTACATTCCCGACGACCCTCGCCTGCGTTCGCATGCCTTCGAGATCGCCGAGGCCCGTCGTCACGTGCTGCGGCCTCCGGGCTCCGATGACGAGGACGAGTTCCAGCTCGACGGTGGGCTCGACGACCAGGTGCACCCCGACGATGCCGCCGAGCAACTCACACTGTTCGCCGTCGTGTCGGCCACCGCGACCGACATCACGGTGCACACCGTGACCGAGGAGGGCGTCCGATTCGAGCCGCACTTCTCGCCAGATGACCTCCACGCCCCCCGCTACGACGACGAGGTCGAGATCGCCGAGCCGCTGTTCGTCGCCGACCCGCTGCTGAGCATCGACCTTCCCGAGGTGCCGACGGCGGCCGGGCTGGTGCCGTCTGGCTCGCTGAGCGTCGCCGAGCGAAAGGACGACCTGCGCACGCGCAACGCTCACATCGCCAAGCGGCTCGTCGACATCACCGGGTGGGGCCACGCCAAGGTGCAGGGCGAGATGAACCGTCTCGCAGGCGTCACCCGCGTGGCGACGGCCACGACGGAGCAACTCGAACGACGTCTGCGCTACGCGGAGAGCTGGCTGCGCCGCCTGCAGCGCTGAACGCGACACCACACCGACCAGTGCTGGGCCCGGTGCCAAGCGAGCACGTGTGGCCCGAGTGTGCGAGAGTTGCGAGGTGGAGGCGGAGCGCTCGGCCGTGGAAATCGGCGTGCTCGGACCGTTGCTCGTCAGCTGCGACGGAGTACCGGTCGATGTGGGTGGGCCGAAGTCGCAGGCGGTGCTGATCACACTCGCCCATCACCTCGACCAGGTCGTGCGGGTCGACACGCTCTTCGAGGCGCTGTGGGGCGACACTCCTCCGAAGAGCGCACGCAACGTGGTCCAGGTCAAGGTCTCCGGGCTCCGTCGTGCGTTGGGTTCGTCGGTCGATCTCCGGACCGAAGGACCTGGCTACGTCCTGGCGTCGATGGGCGTCACGGTCGACGCGGTCGAGTTCGAGCGATCGATCGACGCGGCAGCAGGCGTGCTGGACGACGATCCGGCTCAGGCGATCAAGCGGTGCAGGGAGGCGTTGGTGTTGTGGCGTGGCGATCCGGTTGGGGAGCTCGGCGATCTTCGGCCCATCCACAGTCACCTGGTCTCGCTCCGAGATGCGTGGGTACGGGCGCAGTCGATGCTGCTCGATGCCCGGCTGCGGCTGGGTCAGCATCGAGAGTGCTGCGCCGACGCGGAGATGCTGGCCGAGGAGCACCCCTTCCGGGAGGATCTCCGTGCCCTCCACCTGCTCGCGCTGTACCGCTCGGGACGCCAGACCGAGGCTCTCGCCGCCTTTCGACGAACCCGAGACCTCCTCGTCGAGGAACTCGGCGTCGACCCCGGGCCCGAGCTCCAATCGCTGCACCGTCGGATTCTCGAACAGGACGACGAACTCGATCCGTGGAATCGGGCGGCTGCGGCGACGACCGCGCCGGACGTCGCGCTCCCGAGAGACAACCTCCGCGCGGAACCGAACCTGTTCGTGGAGCGTCCCGAAGTCGGGACCGTCGTCGACGCGTTGCACCCGGGTCGCGTCGTCACCGTCGTCGGCACCGGTGGGATCGGCAAGAGCCGCTGTCTCGCCGCGGCCAGCGCGCCGATGCCTCGACACAGGCCCGTACGCCGACGGCGTGTGGATCGTCGACCTCGCGCCACTTCCCGAGGGTTCGAACGAGGTTGCCGCAGCCGTCGCGGCCGCCCTGGGACTCGGACAACAGCTGAGTCCGTCGGCCGCCGAGACGATCGTCGACTACCTCGACGGGCGCCGGGCGCTCCTCGTTCTCGACAACTGCGAGCACGTCGCCACCGCCGCCGCAGCGTTCGCCGACTCGGCGGCAACCGGGTCGACGACCACAGCGATCCTCGCTGCGAGTCGCGTTCGACTGGGTCTGCCTGCCGAGTCGGTGATCACACTGGAGCGGCTGCCCGACGACGCCGCGCACCGGTTACTCGTCGCCAGGATCGCCGAGGCGGGCGCCGGGCCGTTCGCCGACGACGAGTGCGCCGACCTGTGTGCGGTGCTCGACAACTATCCCCTCGCGATCGAACTCGCGGCCGCACGCACACGGGCGCTCGCGCCCGGCGAGATCGCCCGGCGTCTCGACCACCAGCCGCAGCTGCTCACGAGTTCGACCGAGATCCATCCCGGGGCAGGGAGTCGCAACTACCCGTCGCTGGCGACCGCCCTCGACTGGTCGCTCGGCCAGCTGTCGTCGACGGCACGTGACACGCTCGATCGCTCGACGGTCTTCGTCAGCGACTTCGACCTGGCGAGTGCGGAGACCGTGCTGTCCGCCGACGGGATCGGCGGTGAGCAGGTGGTCGCAGGTCTCGGCGAGCTGGTCGAGCACAGCCTGATCAGCCGTGACCACGGGCGGGCGCGGTTCCGCGTCCTCGAACCGATCCGTCAGCACCTGCGGTCCGGCGCGCCCGAGTCGGTTCAGTGCTGTTACGTCGACCACTTCTCCGCCTTTGCGATCGACGCCGCCAGGGGACTGCGCGGGCCCGACGAGGCGTCGTGGTGGGATCGGATTCATCTCGAGCTCCCGCACGTCCGCCAAGCGGTCCGGCTGCTGATCGAGCGGGAGGATGTCGGCCGGCTCGATGCGATCATGGCCGAGATGGCGTTCGCCATCGCCGTCAACGCGTTCAACGAGCCCGGCGAATGGGCGATCGACGCGCTCCGCGGCCTCGCCCTCGATCCGACCGACGCGCCGGGCGTGGCGGCTGCTGCAGCGGCCCAACTCGCTCACCTCGACCAGGGCGTGGACTGCGACGCCATCCTCGGCCCACTCCAGGAAGCAACGATCGACGACGCTCGGATGCAGGCGACGCTGTACGCGATCAGGATCGTCCGCGATGCCGCCGAGGTGCGGTGGGGCGAGCTACTGCTCGAATCCGCACAGGAGTGCGGCGATCCGGCGTTGATCGCCTTCGCCAAGTTGCGTCTGGTCACACCGGAGATGATCGACGCCGTCGACGACCTGGGGAATCCGACGCTGCGTGTCTTCGCCCGGTGCATGCTGTCGGCTTCGATGGCGAGTGGAACCAGCTCCGAGGCACGCTGGAACAAGGAGGCGATCTACCGGATCGCCCTGACCTCCAACAACTCTCGCACCATTGCCGAAGGCCAGAACTTCATGGCGCTCCAGCACTGCTTCGACCAGCAACCGCAGCGCGCCGGGCCCCTTGCTGCCGAGATGATCGAGCGAATGGTCCGGCTCCGGTCGCCACACATGGTGTGGCACGGCGTCGAGGTGATCGCGAACATGCTCGCCATGGTGCGCATTGATCCGTTCGCCTCCGAGATGTTGTGGGCGGCGGTCAGCTCTTCGGGGGTCACGCCGTTCTCCCGGGTGGCCCGCAACCCGGACCTGCCGATCTGGGTCGCGTCCCAGCTGACCGAGGACGAAGCCCGGCAGGCCGCTGCGGACGGCGAGCGTCTCGAACTCGACGCCGCCGCCCGCGCTGCCCGGAAAGCCGCGGAACGGATGTCCGCCGCGGCCGCATGACGATCAGCGCTCGAAGCGGTACACGCTGTTGAGGCCGTCGTCGACGACGTAGATCGCATCATCGGGGCCGACGGCGACGCCGGCGAACGACCCGAAGGGCAAGAACCCCTCGGGACCGACCGCCGAGTAGTCGAGCCCGGTGATGACCACCGATGTCTCGCCGGTCGCGACGTCGACCGCCGTCACCTGCTGGATCCCGGTCTCGACCACGAGGAGCCGGTCACCGTCGATGGCGAGGCCCTCCGGGAACGACAGGCCCGAGACGAGCACACGAGGACCGGTCTCGTCGACCGCCCAGATGTCGCCGGTCGCCCAGTCGCCCACGTAGAGCGTGGTGCCATCCGACGCCAGACCCAGGGGGAGGCCGAGTTCGCCGATCACCACGGTCTCGGGGTCGTCGACGTCGACGACGTTGGCCGCACCGGCCTGCGCGGCAACGAGCTGGTCGCCGTGGCGGATCGCGTTGAGGGGGAGTACGAGGGTGCGGACGTCCTGCGAAACGGCGCCCGTCGCCGGGTCGAACACCTGGACCGATCCCGAGAACGCGTTCGACAGGATCAGGTCGTCGCCGTCCGCCGACACGGTCCCGGCGCCGGCGAAGCCCTCACCCGGTGCCGGGAACACGTCGTAGAACGACGTCGACCAGGTCGCCAGGTCGTCGGGATCGAAGCCGCGCATCGCGAAGAAGTCGGCGACCCAGACCGTGCCGTCGGGCGAGACCGCAACACCGCCCGGCAGACCGAGGCCGGGCTCGCCGAGTTCGGTGGTGCCGTCGGCGTCGATGCGGATGATCTGGTTGTCGTTGCCGGCGATCACGAACAGCCGATCATCGGCATCGAAGGCGATGTTGTCGATCGTGCCGTCGATGTCGAGCAGCATCTCGTGTTCGTCACCGACCAGGTCGAGCTTGAACACCTGACCAGCCGCGAGGTCGACCAAGTGGGCCTCGCCTGCCGAGTTGAACTTCACCGCTGACGAAATGCCGAAGCCGTCGGCGACGACTTCGGGTTCGATCACATCGGCGTCGACGTCGATGCGCACCGCCTCGCCGGTGAAGAACGACGGCACGTACAACAGCCCGTCGGGGCCGAAGTCGAATGCGTTCAGTCCGACCAGCGTCTCGTCGAGCGGGATCGGGTCGGCCTCGAGCATCGGATCGAGCTCGTAGAGACCGTCGCCGAGGAAGATCCGAGCGACGAACAACCGCCCGTCGTCGGACATCGTGATCGGGTTGACCCCCGGGCCCACGAGCTGCGTCTTCGTCTCACCGCTCGGTGAGATCATTCCGACATTGCCCACGAGGAGGTCGGTCCAGTAGACGGTGCCGTCGTCGGCGACGTACACGTCGTCGGGCCCGTTCACGCCCTGGTCGGGGCCGAGCCGATCGAGGACCTCGCCGGTTTCGGGATCGTGAATCGTGATCTCGCTACCGCCGACGCTGGCGACGTAGACATTGCCGTCGACCGGTGACACCGAGACGCCGTTGAGCGAGTTGGTCGCCGCTGGATTCCCGACCAGCGAGGCGAGGAGACGTCGAACGGCTCCTCCGGAGGCTGCGCCTCGGTGGTGGTGGTCGTGTCCGCCACGGTGGTCGGCGCTTCGGTGGCGGTCGGCGCCTCGGTCGTGCCGGGCGCCTCGGACACCGCAGGCGCTGCATCGTCATCGTCGCTCGCGCACGCGGTGGCGAGCAGGGCCAGCGCAGCAAGGGATGCGCCGGCGCCGCGTCCGGACCGCTGCAGCAACCGGCTGCGCCGTCGTGTTGCTCCGCCGCTGTTCACGTCTGTGTTCTCCGTCTTCACGCTGTTTCCCCTTCGGTCGCTGCTGGATCGGTACCGTCGTCGTTTCGTCGACGGCAACATCGTCGTGGGCTGTACTTTCAATTCGCTTACAGCCGTGCGTCGCACCCCGAGCAGGGCCACGCGGGGCTCCGACCGTGTGTAATCTGGGGTGCGATCAGACGGACCAGATGTGCCCAACGTTGCGGGGCGGGCGGATCGGAGGCGCCGGTAGGATCGGGGAATGCCTGCGAGCGGTGAACACCATCCCGCCTTCGAGGAGTACTGCGAGTGCATCTTCGAGCTGCACGAGGACGATGTCGAGGTCATCCAGGCCCGCATCGCCGAACGGCTCCAAGTGTCTCGGCCAGCGGTCAGCGAGATGATGAAGCGCCTCGAGGCCGAGGGCCTGATCACCTCCGACGACGGGATCCGCCTCACCGACGACGGTCGCCGCCTCGGCGAACGAGTCGTGCGTCGCCATCGCCTCGCCGAGGTGTTCCTCACCGACGTGCTCAAGCTCAGCTGGGCCGAGGCGCATCACGAGGCAGGCAAGTGGGAACACATCATGAGCGACTCGGTCGAACGGGCCCTCAACGACCTGCTCGGCTCCCCCACGACCTGTCCGCACGGCAACCCGATTCCGGGCTCCGGATACGAGGCTCCCGACTCGGGTCCGCTGTCCGCAGTCACCGTCGGCTCGCCGTTCACCGTGCGGCGGATCACCGAAGAACTCGAGTTCGAACCCGGCCTGCTCGAGTTCCTCGAGGAGTCGTCGATCCAGCCCGGAAATCGGGGTACGGTCACCGCCTCCTCGCCCGACGGGACCTTGACCGTCGAGATCGGCGGTCGTCACATCGGGGTCGGATCGTTCGCAAGCGAACGTATCTTGGTCACCTCGTGACCACTCGTCGCCGCCCCTTCCGACTCGCCGCCGTTGCCCTCGCCGCCGTGCTGTTCGCCTCGTGCGCCGACACCGTCGTCGAGGTCGAGTCCGACAATGGCGAGGTCAACGTCGAGGGATCATTCGAGACCGTGCCGACCACCACGCTGCCGATCGAAGGCACGACGGCGGAACTGCTCGCCGAGATGTCGGCGCAGATGAGCCAGCTGAGCTCGCAGATCGGCGATGCCGGCGACGAGAAGGCGACGCTCCAGCGCATCGATGCGATCTGGGTGGTTGCGCGACCGGACGTCGAGTCGTCACGCCCCGAGCTGGTCGGCGGGATCGACACCACCGTCGACATGGCCAAGACCGCAGTCGTGCGCATTCGTCCCGCCGACGGCGACAAGGCGTTCCAGCTCCTCGACAACCTCGTCGATCGCTACACCAACGACGGCTGACCCACTGGTCACGCCGGCGAGGCGAGTCAGGTGATCGCGTCGAGGTGGTGGCGGGCGACGTTGTCCGGGTAGCTGCGGCAGTAGTAGTTCCACAACTGTTGGCCGTACACGCCGGCTCCCTGTCGGCTGTCGATCCCATCGATGCCGGACTCGATCTCACCCCGCCGGGCCATGAAACCGGCCCCGGCGTGGTGCGGACTCGCCTCGACCGCCTCGACGAACGCCGAACCCAGCGGGAGCGGGTCGAGCCGGGTGGTGAGATCAGGACCGTGGAACCATGCCGACGACTGCCGCCATTGGTCGGCGATGACCCGGTGGGTCGTGGCGACGAAGTAGTTGCCGGTCATCTCCTGAAGCATCTCGCCGATGTTGACGACGAAGGCGTCCTGACGCGGCGGCACGTCGATCCACTCGCCATCCGGGTTGCTGACCTGGAGGCCACCGGCGTCGTGCTGGAGCAACAACGTCAGGAAACCAGCGTCGTGATGCGGATTGACGCCGGCGCCATCCGGCGGCGTCGGCGGATAGTCGATCAGCTTCACGAACGACAACGGGCGGGCACCGAACACGTCGTGCAGATGGCTGCTGCCCAGACCGAGACCGACCGAGAACACGGCGAGCATCGTGTCGGCGACCGCAGACATCCGGTCGAAGTACTCGGCCATGTGCGCTCGGAACCCAGGCAGCACGTCCTCCGCCAACCACTGATTCGGACCGTCGAGGCGGAGGTACGGCGGGTCGAGATCGAGGCCTCGAACCGGATTCTCCGTCGACAGGTCGAGCTGCTCGCGCAGGTCGGGGCGACCGCCGGTCAACTCGGCGCCGACACGTTCCCATCCGCGGAAGTGCGGCGACAGCGCCTTGTCGATCGACGCCTTGGCCGACTCCGGCAGTGCGAAGAACCGGCGCTGCATCTCGATGTGCCGCTCGATGAACTCGGCGTCGACACCATGGCCGACCAGTTGGAAGAAGCCGATCGAATGGCAGACGTCACGGACACGATCGGCGAACGCGCCGGGCTCGGTCGCCCACCCCGCGAGATCGAGCTCAGGAATCTCGGTGAACGTCGCAGCAGCCATTGCCGCCAATCGTACGAGACGTCGATGTACCTGGAGATCAGCGGATCGGACGGAACCTGGCGCAACGCGCACACCTCACGCGATCGAGGAGTGCGATGAGCGAAACCGCCATATCCGGTCGCCTCGCTCATCGGAAGAAGGTGTTGTCGGAGGTGCGGAGTGCGATGAGCGAAACCGCCATATCCGGTCGGTTGGCTCATCGGTGGGAAACGCACGTCGCGCCCGTGCGACCGATCCGCTGGCGCCCCTGGCACGACGTGTACGTCAGCGGAGGGGTTCGGGGAGGTCGTCGGCGTGAACGACGCTGAGTCGCTGGGTCGGACGGGTGAGCGCCACGTACAGCGACCGCATTCCGTGTTCGTGATCGTCGACGATGCGCGACGGTTCGACCACGACAACCGCGTCGAGTTCGAGCCCCTTGACCACACTGACGGGAACCAGCGTGACTCCCTCGTCGAGGCCGGTACGCGTCGCGGTGCCGTGATTCACCCCTGCAGCAGTGAGATGTTCGGACAGGTCGTCGATCATCGAGTCGGGTGCGATCACACCGAGGCTCGCGTTGGGCAGCTCGGTCGTGAGCGAGCGAACCTCGTCGGCGACGGCGGCACCGAGTGATCCGTCCGCTCGCACGAACACTGGCACGGCATCGCCGACGCGCACCGACTGCGGCGCACGCAGCGTCGGTGTAGCTGCCGCCATCACCTTGTTCGCCAGCTCCATGATCTGGCCGGGGATCCGGTAGCCGACCGACAGCCCGATCACCCGAGACGGCTTGCGGTCGGGCAGGTGGTCGAGCACGTCCTGCCAATCCGTCGGCGCGAGCGGTCCGGTCGCCTGTGCGAGATCGCCGACGATCGTCATCGCTCCGTTCAACGAACGGCGCGTCGCCATCTTCAACTGCATCGGCGTCAGGTCCTGGACCTCGTCGATCACGATGTGTCCGTAGGTCCGGATCTCGTCGGCATCGTCGATCTTGCCGTTGCGGCCCGGCTTCGGGCCGAGCACGTCACGGGCATCGTCGAGCAATGCCACGTCGGCGGGGGTCCAGCGGACGTCGTCGACCGACTCGGATCGCGGCCGGAACAGCGCCAACGCTTCGGCCTCGTCGAGCACACCTCGCGTGGCGAGCTTGAGCAACCCCTTCGACCCGAACAGGTCGTGGAGCAGCTGCGCCGGCGTGAGCAACGGCCACATCCGGTCGAGCACCTCACGGATCTCCGGCGTGCCGCGCAGCGTGTCCTTGACCTCGCGCGGCCCGATCTCGGGATCGCGGTACGTCGCTGCGAGCGCCGACCAGACCTCGTTCTCGACGAACTTGCGTCCGCTGTTGTGGCGACGGAACCGGCGACGAGCGTTCCTGACGATCCGCACCGACTCGTCGACTCGCAAGCGCACGTAGCCGGTGCGGAACGGGATCACGAGGTCGTCACGGATGGGCCGTTCGCGGTCGTTGACGGCCTGATCGATCACGTCGGACATGCGAGCATCGCCCTTGATCCGAGCAGCCAGCGGGGTGTCGGCATCGGCCCGGTCATCGGGGCGCAGGAACTGGACGCCGGGCACCAGATCGGACAACACGACCTGCTGGACACCGGCCTCACCCAACGACGGCAGGACCCGCTCGATGTATCGCAGGAACACCCGGTTCGGCCCGATCACGAGCACCCCCTGGTCTTCGAGGGGGAACCGGTGCGTGTAGAGCAGGTACGCGGCGCGGTGCAGCGCGACGACGGTCTTGCCGGTGCCAGGACCCACCCTGCACGACCAACACGCCGTGCTGGGGTGACCGGATGATCTCGTCCTGCTCACCCTGAATCGTTGCGACGATGTCGCCGAGCGTGCCCGTACGACCACGTTCGAGCGCCGCGAGCAACGTGGAGTAGCCCCGCAATCCCGAACCATCACCATCGTCACCGGATCGGCCGACAGAGCCGTCGAGGCCCTCGTCGTGGCCGAGGCCGAGGTGCCCCTCGCCGAACAGTTCGTCCTCGAGGCCGAGCAGCTTGCGACCCTCGACGACGAAGTGGCGGCGCCGCAACAACCCCATCGGGCTGCGACCCGTCGCCCGGTAGAAGGGCTCGGCCACCGGCGCCCGCCAGTCGACGACGACCGGTTCACGATCCTCGTCGGCAACAGCGAGGCGACCGATGTGGAAGCTCTCGACGGCGTCGGGCGACTCGGCCGACCGGTCGATGCGTCCGAACACGAGCGACGCATCGCCGAGGTCGAGATCGGCGAGTCGCTTCAGCAGCGCCTCGTCGAACGCGTTGCGCTCGAAACGTGCCTGGAAGGTGCCGCCGAGGTCGGCTTCGGTCATGTCCCGCATGCGCCAGGCCGCCTCGCGGCTGGTGTCGAGACACTCGTACGCGTGGTCGATGTAGGCCTGTTCGTCAGCGAGATCGGGGTGCTGCTGGGTCATAACGGGTCACGAAATGCTATCGGCCGGGCCCGCACTCCCGACCCGGCGATAGCGTCGATCAGCGATGGATGCCCTCGCCGCACCCGACGACGCGCCACTCGCTCCGTCCACCACTCCCCGCCCGAACGAGGCGTTCCTCGACGCCGCCGCCGGTCGAGCCGGCCACCACACGCCCGTGTGGTTCATGCGCCAGGCCGGTCGCTCGCTGCCCGAATACCGGGCGGTGCGAGGCGACGGTTCGATCCTCGACGCGATCAAGCAGCCGGCGCTCGCCGCCGAGATCACGATGCAACCGGTGCGCCGCTACGGCGTCGACGCCGCCGTGCTCTACAGCGACATCGTGGTGGCACCTCACGCCGTCGGGTTCGGCATCGACGTGGCGCCCGGCACCGGTCCGGTCGCGGAGCGCCCATTCCGGTCGAGCAACGACATCGAACGACTCCGGCCGCTCGAATTCGACGACATCTCCTACGTGATCGACACCGTCGAACTGCTCGTCGCTGAACTCGAGGTACCACTGCTCGCGTTCGCCGGTGCACCGTTCACCGTGGCGAGCTATCTCATCGAGGGGCGCCCGAGCAAGGACTATCGCCACACCAAGGCACTGATCCACACCGACGAGGTGCTCTGGCACGAGGTGATGGAACGCCTCGCCGAATCCGCGATCACCTTCATCGACGCGCAGCTGTCGCACGGTGCCGCCGCGTACCAGCTCTTCGACTCGTGGGCGGGATCGTTGAGTCGGCGCGCCTACGACCGATACGTCCTGCCGCACTCGCGTCACGTGTTCCGCGAACTGCGACGGCGCCACCCCGACGCCCCTGCGATCCATTTCGGCATCGGCTGCGACCATCTGCTCGGATCGATGCTCGACGCCGGGCCGACGGTGCTCGGTCTCGATTGGCGCACCCCGATCGCCGACGCTCGCCAGCGCTTCGGCGACGATCTCGTCGTGCAGGGCAACCTCGATCCTGCGCTCGTGCTCGCCGGCCGCGAGCCCGCGCTCGACGGCGCCGCCCAGGTGCTGCGCGACAACGAACTCCCCGCCGGCGGCCAGCACCCGGGTCACATCTTCAACCTCGGCCACGGCGTCCAACCCGACACCGACCCCGCTGTCCTCCACGCCGTCGTCGACTTCGTGCACGAGCGGACCACGATCACCGACGGAACCGAGGGCTCATGACAATGGACCGAGTCGCTGTCGTCCTGATGGCCTACGGCACGCCACGCACGCCCGACGAGATCGAGCCGTACTACACCGACATCCGACGCGGCCGGCCGCCCACGCCCGAAGCGTTGGCCGATCTCACCGCCCGCTACGCCGCGATCGGCGGGGTGTCACCCCTTGCGCAACTCACCGAGGCGCAGGCCGACGCCCTGCAAACTGCACTCGATGCCGCCGAACCCGGCCGCTTCGAGGTGTCACTCGGCTTGAAGCACGCCGACCCGAAGGTCGAGGACACCGCGAGGCGCGTCGCCGCCGACGGCGCAACATCGGTTGTGGGTCTGGTGCTCGCCCCGCACTACTCGTCGTATTCGATCGGCCAGTACCTCGACCGCACCCGCCAGGGTGTCGCCGAGTCGGGCGTCGACATTCCCGTGGCCGGCATCGAGAGCTGGGCGACCGAACCCGCCTTCGTCGAGTTCCTCGCAGCCGACCTCGCTGCCCGCGTCGACCGCAATGCGCGAGCGCACCGGAGGTCGCGTCCGGGTGTTGTTCACGGCGCATTCGCTGCCGCAGCGGATCATCGACGCCGGCGACCCGTATCCCGACGAGTTGCGCTCGACAGCCGAAGCGGTCGCCGCGAGCGTCGGTCTCGTCGAAGGTGACGACTGGCAGATCGCCTGGCAGTCGGCCGGACGGACCCCCGAGCCGTGGATCGGCCCCGACATCCTCGAGGTCATCGACTCGCTCGCGAACGACGACGTGGCCGGCGTGATCGTGTCGGCGTGCGGCTTCGTCGCCGATCACCTCGAAGTGCTCTACGACCTCGACATCGAAGCGTCCGCCCGGGCGACGTCGAACGGCCTGGCGTTCGACCGCACTGCCTGCGTGAACGACGACGCCACGATCATGGCCGCCCTCGCCGACCGGGTGCGCGCCATCGTTCCATGAACGCCTCAGCCCGTGTGGCCGTTGTCGGTGCCGGCATCAGTGGCCTGGCGACCGCCCTCACGCTCGCTGACACCGATGCCGTCGACGTCACGGTCTTCGAGAGCGCAGAACGCGTCGGTGGCAAGATCGACGCATCGCCCTTCGCCGGCGTCACGGGTGTCGACGAAGGCGCCGACGCATTTCTCGCCCGAGTACCCGAGGCGGTGGCACTGGCCAGGCGCATCGGCCTCGGCGACGACCTCATCTCGCCCGAACCCGTCGGCGCGGCGGTGTGGCACGACGGGTTGCATCCGATCCCCGACGGGTTGATGCTCGGCCTGCCCGGCAAGCTCCTGCCCCTCGCGACCACCGGACTGCTGTCGTGGCGCGGCAAGGCCCGCGCGGCGCTCGAGCCGTTCCTGCCGCGCACCTCGACCGAGCCCGACTCGATCGGCGAGTTCGTCCGAGCGCGTTTCGGCGACGAGGTACACGATCGCTTGGTCGATTCGCTCGTCGGCAGCATCTACGCCGCCGACACCGATCGTTTCAGCCTGGCCGAGGTGCCCCAGCTCGCCGCGCTCGCCAACGGCAGCCGGAGCGTGCTGCTCGCAGCGCGACGGCAACGGCGTTCCCAGGCCGGCACCGCCACAGCGGCGTCGAGCCCGATCTTCGCAACGCCCCGCGGCGGTATCGGCGCGTTCGCCAGCGCGACTGCTGACGCCGTCGTCGCGGCAGGCGGGCTGATCATCACCGACGCGCCGGTCACCAGGGTCGTGCCGGCCGGCAACGGCTCGTGGTCGCTCTGCCTCCCCGTCGGGGTCGGGTCCGAACGGGCAGGTGACACGCCCGGTCACGACAGCGCAACGTTCGACGCCGTCGTGTTCGCGACGCCCGCTGCCGCGACCGCGTCGGCGCTCGCCGAGCACGCACCGGATGCCGCACGGCTGCTCGGCTCGGCTCAGACCGCCGACGTGATCATGGTGACGCTCCACGTGCGTGCCGATCAGTGGCCCGAACGCCTCCGCGGTTTGAGCGGGTACCTCGTCCCCAAGCCAGACCAACGCTGGGTCACCGCAGCATCGTTCGCCTCCCAGAAGTGGGGACATTGGCGTCCGCCTGCCGGTGGTGAGATCCTGCGGGTGTCGATCGGGCGCGACGGGATGGCCGTGATGCACCTCGACGACGACGAGGTCCTGCGCGTGGTGCTCGACGACCTGGAACACCACCTCGGCATCCGGTTCGAACCCAGTGAGATCCGCATCACACGCTGGCCGGCGGCCTTCGCGCAGTACCGCCCGCACCACAGCGAGTGGGTCGACGCCGTCGAGGCGGCGCTGCCCTCCGGCATCTTCGTGACCGGTGCCGGGTTCCGCGGCATCGGCATTCCGGCCTGCGTACGAGCAGCCAACTCCGTCGCCGCTCGCGCGAGCGCAACCGCTCAGCTTCTGGCAGAATCGCGCTCGATGGGCCCAACGAGCGACCCCGAAGATCGCAGCCGGCGCCGGATAGTTGCGCCGCTGATCGTCGCGTTGCTGGTCGTCGGTGTCGTCGGAGCCGTCGTCGCCGTCGACCTCGACCGCTCGCCCAACACGGTGGCGTCGTTCAACGCCGACTCGGCCACCACGACCACGACCACCGCCGCGCCCACCACCACGACCACGACGACAACAACGACCACGACGACAACAACAACGACCACCACGCACGACGCTGGCGCTGCAGATGACCCAGCCGATCGCGCCGCCACTCGATCAGCGCGGCAGCGAGAACAACCCGCAACTCGGCCGAATCGCCATCCCGAAGATCGGGCTCGATTCGGAGTTGCACGAGGGGATCCGCCTCACCACGCTCGATCGCGGGCCCGGACACTGGCCGGGGTCAGGCATGCCGGGCCAGATCGGCAATGTCGTCGTCGCCGGCCACCGCACGAGCCATGGCGCCGAGTTCCGACACCTCGATGCGCTCGCCCCCGGCGACGAGGTGGTCTTCACCACGGCCGATGGCACCTTCACCTATCACGTGACCGGCACGCAGATCGTGACACCCGACTCGCTGTGGATCGTCGACCCGACCGATACGCCGACGGCCACGCTGTTTGCCTGCCATCCGCTCGGATCGACAGCCAAGCGGATCGTCGTCAATCTGGCGCTGGCGACTTGACCGACGACACCTCCGAGTCACCGGCGCTCGACGAGCGCCCCGCGCGTTCCGTTCGTGAGCGCATCGCACGGCCCGCGCTCGCGCTCGGATCCGGCGTCCTCGTGGCGTTGTCGATGCCCCCGTGGGGGTTCTGGCCACTGGCGATCATCGGCGTCGTGCTCTTCGAGATCACACTCGGAGCAGCGCCCGCGCGTCGCGACCGATTCCGCCTGGGTCTGCTGTTCGGTGCCGGATGGATGTACTTGGGCATGGGGTGGATGGTCCAGCTGACATTGCCGGGCTACCTCGTTGCCGGTCTCGTCTTCTCGCTGTTCCATGCCGGCGCGGCGCTGGTGGCGCCGATCGGGATCTGGCGTGTGATCGGGCGTCCAGCCGCGCACGCATTGGTCGAGGCGGTGCGGTTCTCGTTCCCGTTCGGTGGCATCCCGCTCGCCACGATGGGCATGTCGCAGGTCGGCGGTCCGCTCGTCGGTGTGGTTCGCGTGGGCGGTGTGATCCTGATCACCTGGGTGGTCTTCCAGCTCGGATTCGCGCTCGCCGGACCTGCGCCCGGTGTTCCTGCGTTCGCCCGCCGGTTCCGGCCGGGAGCACGAGGCGAGCCGCACGGGGCACTCGCGTTCCTCGCCGTCGTCGTCATCGTGCTGCTCAGCGTCGTCGCGCCGCGGGGTCACGACACGGGAGAGCAGTTGGAGGTCGCGGCGGTGCAGGGTGGCGGCGAACAGGGCACGAGCGCGCTCGAGGTGCCGTCGAGCCTGGTCACCGAGCGCCACCTCGAGGCGACTCGAGCGATCCCTGACGACGCCGACCTCGACCTGGTGTTGTGGCCGGAGAACACGATCGACGTCTCGGTGTTCGACGGATCCGACGTGTACCTCGCCATCGCTGCCGAGGCCGAACGGCTCGACGCGCCGTTCGCCGTCGGCGTCACCGAGGATCCGCGCATCAACTCCCAGATCGTGGTGGCCGCGAACGGCGACATCGTCGATCAGTACGTCAAGGTTCGTCGAGTGCCCTTCGGCGAGTATGTGCCGCTGCGCGGGATCCTCGAAGCGTTCGGCGCTCCGATCGAACAGGTCGGCCGTGACGCCAACGCCGGCACCGGTCCGGCCTACGTCGACCTTCCCGACGGCACACGGCTGGGCGTCGTGATCTCGTGGGAGGTCTTCTTCGCCGGACGCGCCCGCGAGGGCGTCAAGGCCGGCGGCGAAGCGATCCTCAACCCGACCAACGGAGCGAGCTACACCGGCACGATCGTGCAGAGCCAGCAGGTCGCGTCGAGCCGCCTGCGAGCCATCGAGAATGGGCGCTGGGTCGTTCAGGCGGCGCCGACCGGCTTCACCGCGATCGTCGACGCCGACGGCAACGTGCTGCAGCGCACGGCCGTCAGCGAGCAACGAGTGCTCTACGCACCCGTGGAGCTACGCGAGGGTTTCACCTGGTACACCAACCTCGGCGACGGCCCGATCATCGCAGCGCTGCTCGCACTCCTGGGCCTGTCGCTCTGGTTCGCCCGCCGCTCCCTGCCCACCGCGTAGCAGGTACATCCGGTGTCGGACACCAGATGTACGCGCTGTTCAGTCGACGTCGAGCATCAGCGTGACCGGGCCGTCGTTGACGAGCTCGACGCGCATGTCGGTGCGGAACCGCCCGGTCTCGACGGTGGCGTCGAGCGACCGGAGTCGTTCGACAACACGCTCGACGAGCGGCTCGGCCACCTCCGGGCGGGCCGCGGCAATCCAGCTCGGCCGACGTCCCTTGGCCGTGTCGCCGTAGAGGGTGAACTGACTCACGACGAGGAGCGACCCGCCGACGTCGGCAACGGAGCGGTTCATCACGCCGTCGTCGTCGTCGAAGATGCGGAGTCCCCACAGTTTGTCAGCGAGCTTGTCGGCCTCGATGACCGTGTCGGAATGAGTGGCCCCGATCAGTACGCACAGGCCGGGGCCGATCGAGCCGGCAACCTCCCAGGCGACGTCGGGCGACGGCCGACTCGTCACCTCAGCTCGGATCACACGTTGCACGAGCGCTCGCATCGCGCCAGTATCGCCCGATGAGCGAACAGCCAGCGACCCTGCACGTCGGCGACGTCACCCTGACCGTCTTCGCCGAGTTCGGCGCACGACTCGGCCAGCTCACCGTTGAGGGCCAACCGCTCCTCGTCGACGTCCCACCGCTCGACGGCCCACATCCGCTGACGTGGGGGTGCTACCCGATGGCACCCTGGGCCGGGCGGATCCGCCGCGGCCGCTTCACGTTCGAAGGGGTCGAGCATCTCCTTGCGATCAACCACCACGACGGAGACGGACCGGAACGGTCCCATGCCATCCACGGGCTCGTCTACGACCGCAACTGGCCCGACGTCGACGAGGTGTCCGACACCTCGTGGACGGCGACCCGGAGCCTCGAGTGGGGTTTCGGCGGCAGCGTCACGCAAGCGATCGAACTGTTCGACGACCGAGTCGAGCTGAGACTGACGGTCGAATCGTCCGGCAATTCATTCCCGGCCGAGGTCGGCTGGCACCCGTGGTTCCGCAAGCCCGACCGGCTCGAGTTCTCGCCGACCTCGATGTACGAGCGCGACGAATTCGGACTCCCGACCGGAGCGCTCGTCGACCCCGCCGACGGCCCCTGGGACGACTGCTTCCTCGCCGACGGGCCCGTCGAACTGCACTACCCGCGACGCATCGCGCCGGTCGTGCGAGTCGCGTCCGACTGCGATCACTGGGTCGTCTACGACCAGCCCACCGACGCCACCTGCGTCGAGCCGCAGTCAGGTCCACCCGACGCCTTCAACCTCGAAGCCCATGTCGTCACGCCGACGTCTCCCCTCACCCGCGCGATGACCATCTCCTGGTGAGACACCGCCTTCGTTGCGTTACCGGGTGGTAATCGAGCGCCGATAGCCTCGCTCGGATGTCGCACGCCGGTCTCGATCCTGACGCACCGCTCAAGATCGCGTACCTCACCTACCGCGGCAAACCACATGTCGGCGGCCAAGGCGTGTACACCCGTCACCTCACCAAGGCCCTCGCGGACCTGGGTCACACCGTCGAGGTGTTCGGTGGCCAGCCGTACCCGATCCTCGACGAGCGCATCACGCTGACCAAGCTCCCGAGCCTCGACACCTTCAACGACTACTTCCCCGGTCGTTTCCCCGGATTCTGGGAGCTGAAGACCCGCGAGGACGCCCTCGAAATGGCGTGGTTCATGACCGGGGTGTTCCCCGAGCCACGTGCGTTCAGCGCTCGCGCAGCCCGCGAACTCGGGCCGCGCGCCGGCGAGTTCGACCTCGTGCACGACAACCAGTGTCTCGGCTACGGCATCTTGAAGATCGAGGAGAAGATCCCCACCATCGTCACGCTGCACCACCCGATCACCAAGGACCGCCAGCTCGAGATGAGCCACGCGAAGACATTTCCGCGGAAGCTGTCGGTCGGCCGGTGGTACTCGTTCGTGAAGATGCAGGGCAAGGTCGCCTCGAAGATGCCGCGCATCGTCGTGGTGAGCCAGAACTCGATCGACGACATCCACACCGACATGGGCGTCGACGTCGATCGGATGCGCCTGGTGCCCGTCGGCGTCGACCCCGACCTGTTCAAGCCCCTCGATCACGTCACCCGCCGGCCGGGGCGTCTGATCACCACCGCCTCGGCTGACGTGGCCCTCAAGGGATTGTCGTACCTGCTCGAAGCGATGGCGAAGCTGCGCACCGAGCGCGACGTCACCCTCACGATCATCGGCAAGCCGCGGCCCGGACACTCGATGGACCTGATCGACTCGTACGGCCTCGCCCCGCACATCGAGTTCGTGTCCGGCGTGACCGACGAACGCATCGTCGAGCTCTACGCCGAGGCCGAGATGGCCGTCGTGCCGAGCCTGTACGAAGGCTTCAGCCTGCCCGCCATCGAGGCGATGTGCACCGGCACGCCACTGGTCGCCACCGACGGCGGCGCGCTCCCCGAGGTCACCGGCGCCGACGGCGACACCGTGCTGCAGTGCCCCGCCGGCGACAAGGACGCGCTCGCTGTGGCGATTGCCCGTGGCCTCGACGACCCCGAACTGCGTGCGCGCATCGGAGCCGCCGGTCGTCAGCGAGTGCTCGATCGCTGGACCTGGAAGTTGTGCGCTCTGCAGACCGTCGAGCAGTACCGCGAGGTGCTGGCGATGCCCCAGAACGTCGCCAAGCTGCGCGCCAACGGACGGATCTGAGATGTTGACGATCAAGTTCGACCAGCTCGGTCTCGCGCCCGGCGACCGTGTGCTCGACGTCGGCGCCGGGTTCGGCCGCCACGTGTTCGAATGTGCCCGTCGCGGCGCCGACGTCGTCGCGCTCGACTACGCCGAGGACGAGGTCGTGCAGACCCGCGCCACGCTCGGCGGCATGGTCGACGCGGGCGAGATCGACATCGACCGTTTCAAGGGCGTGTTGCGTGGCGACGCTACGAAGCTGCCCTTCGCCGATGGATCCTTCGACGTCGTGATCACCTCCGAAGTGCTCGAACACATCCAGGACGACGTTGCCGCAATCGCCGAGATGGTTCGGGTCCTCAAGCCAGGCGGGCATTTCGCTGCGACCGTGCCGGCCTGGTTCCCCGAGAAGATCAACTGGATGCTGTCCGACGAGTACCACGCCCCGAAGAGCGAGGGTGGACACGTCCGGATCTACAGCGCCACCGAGTTGTCGGCAAAGCTCCGTACCGCCGGACTCGACCTCCAGGGCCACCACCGCGCCCATGCGCTGCACTCGCCGTACTGGTGGCTCAAGTGTGCTGTCGGGCCTCGCAACGACGACAACCCGGCGGTCAAGAAGTACCGCGAGTTCCTCGAATGGGACATCATGGAGCAGCCGAAGGTCACCCAGGTCGCCGACCGGGTGCTCTCACCGGTGCTGGGCAAGAGCATCGTCTTCTACGGCGTCAAGCAGGAGCTCAACGGTCGCCCGCCCGATGTACTGGAGCGGCGGTGAAGCACGTCGCGCATCTCCCGGGCGTCCTCAGCGTCGACGAGCTGCAGGCCACCGGTGACCACCTGGCATCGCTCCAGCTCGACACGGGGATGATCCCGTGGTTCCCCGGAGGTCACTGCGACCCGTGGAACCATGTCGAGTCCGCAATGGCGCTCGACGTCGGCGGGTTCCATGACGAGGCCGAACGCGCCTACGACTGGCTCGTCGACACGCAGCGCCCCGACGGCTCGTGGCACGCGTACTACCACTGCGACGGATCGATCGAGGACGCCAAGCTCGACACCAACGTGTGTGCCTACATCGCCACCGGTGTCAGCCATCATCTCCGACTCACCTGGGATCGCACCTTCGCCGAGCGCATGTGGCCGACCGTCGAACGAGCGCTCGAGTTCGTGCTCGGCCATCGACGAGACGACGGATTGCCGCTCTGGGCGGTCGAACCGGACGCCCGACCATGGGAGTACGCCCTACTCACCGGTACGTCGAGCATTCAACATTCGCTGCGCTGCGGCGCCCGCCTCGGCGAGCGCGTCGGCGAACCGCGCCCCGACTGGATCGAGGCCGCCGACGTGATGGCCCACGCCGTGCGCACCCGGCCTGACGCGTTCGAACCGAAGACCCGCTGGGCGATGGACTGGTACTACCCGGTGCTCACCGGCGTACTGACCGGCGAAGCCGCCAAGGCGCGCCTCGCCGAAGGGTGGGAGACCTTCGCGATGGAAGGCCTCGGCATTCGCTGCGTGAGCGACGAGCCGTGGATCACCGCATCGGAGACCGCCGAGTGCGCGCTCGCGTACGCCTCGATGGGCGACATGTCGACCGCCACCGACCTGCTCATGTGGACCCGCACCCATCGACGCGACGACGGCTCGTACTGGACCGGCATCGTGTACCCCGAACCGGTGCTGTTCCCCTTCGACGAACACACCTCGTACACCGCCGCCGCCGTCGTGCTCGCCGTCGACGCCATCACCCGCGCCACCCCCGCCAGCGACGTCTTCGTACCGTTCTAGTCGGGGCGGGGTCGTTCTGATCGGGACGGGGTCCCTGGCGGGCCCGCTTCCGCCCTCCGAGTTCGCCGCCTTCGGCGGCTCACCCTGCTCGCACCGGTGAACTCGCCCGAGTCCTCCCACCCCCGCTGCGATGAGCGAGATGACCGGATACGGCGGTTTCGCTCATCGCACACACCGGACCCAGCAATGCGATGAGCGAGATGACCGGATACGGCGGTTTGGCTCATCGTGGAGGAGGTCCGGGACAGGAACCCTGCGGGTCGACTGTTACGTTGCGTTCTCGATGAAGTCGACGTTTGCACGCACGGTGTTCTCGATCTGGAGCTGGTTCGTGCTCGGCGTGGTGGTGATCGTGTGGACGCCGATGGTGGCGATCGTCCGGCTGGTCACCATGCCGTTCGACCACGGCGCCTACGCGGCCGGCTACCTGTTCCGCAAACTCACGGTCGTCCACGAACGCCTCACCCCGCTGTGGAAGTTCCGCACGTCGGGCACGCTGCCCGACGACATGCGCCGCCCCTACGTCGTCGTGTCGAACCACGAGAGCTTCGTCGACATCCTGCTGATCTCGCATCTGCCCACCGAGATGAAGTGGATGTCGAAGATCGAGATCCTGCGCATCCCGCTCGTCGGCTGGATGATGAAGCTCGCACGCGACATCCCACTCGAGCGCGGGGACGCCGAGTCGACGGCAAAGGCGCTGGCAGCGTCGAGCGAACGCCTGAACTCGAAGGTCTCGGTGATGATCTTCCCGGAGGGAACCCGATCGAGGACCGGCGAGCTGCGCGAGTTCAAGTCCGGAGCATTCCGCCTGGCAATCGAGCATCAAGTACCGATCCTGCCGCTCGCTGTCCATGGCACCCGAGATGCGCTGCGCAAGCACGACTGGCGACTCGGGTACGCCGAGGCCGAGGTCCGCGTCCTCGAACCCGTCAGCACCGACGGCCTCACCATGGACGACATGCCCGCCCTGCGAACCCAGGTGCGCGACCTGATCATTGCCGCTCGAGACGACCTGCGTCGCGAGTTCGGCGAGTGATGATCGGCTGACGCTCGGCCGTGGCATTCCAGGTACCGGTCCGGCTTCTCGAAGCGGCTCGGCCCTCGGTGCCCGCTGCCCTGCTGGTGGCGATCGCGTCGAGCACGGCGGTCTTCACGGCGACACCGTTCCTGCTGTCCGCTGTCTCCGACGAATACGACATCGCCGTCAGCACCGCCGGATGGATGTCGACGGCCCAGCTCGCCGGGTTCGTGCTGGCATCATGGGTCGGCGGTCGATTCCTCCGCCCGGTGCGGTCGGTGTTCGTGATCGGCACGCTCATCGGTGTCATCGCCAACCTCGGCTCGGCGGCCGCTCCGACCTTCGAGATGCTGGCGCTCATGCGGTTCGGGAGCGGCTTGTCGCTCGGGTTCGCGGCATGGATCGCCTGGCAGGCGGCATTCGGCGACAGCGAGAAGACCGGTGACGTCGCCGTCGTCGGCCCGCTCGTCGGTGTGGTGATGTCGCCGTTGATCGCCCTGATCCTGGAATCGGTCGGCTTGACGTGGTTGTTCGTGCTGCTTGCCGCGATCACCGCGACGCCGCTGATCTGGCTTCGTCAAGTTCCACGGGTCGATCGGCTCCGTCCGCACCGCACCCGGCACACTCCGACACGCGCCGCCCGAGCGATCCTGCTGGCCCTCGGCACGATCACGTTGGGAGGCTCATCGGTGTTCGTGTACAGCGCGGCGATCGGCAAGGACCTCGACGGACTGTCGCCACTCACGGTCTCGTTGCTGTTCAGCGGCAATGCCCTCGCGGCAATCCCATCGGCGCGCTGGACCGGGCGACGCGGTCCCGCCGGCGTGTGGTTCCTCGCCACCGCCATGTGTGCGCTCGCCATCGCAGCCTCGCGCAGCGGGCTGATCTTCGGCGCCGCCCTCGTCGGGTGGGGGTTCGTCTTCTTCATGGGTATTCCCGCAGCGTTCAACCTCCTCGCAGAACGGTCGAACTTCCCCGAGGAACGAGCGGGCGATGCACAAGCAGTGATGGCCCTCGGACGGGTTTTCGGGCCGATCATGGGCGGCACCCTGATCGCCGCCGGGTCGGCGGTCACGCTCGGATTCGTCGCCGCCGGTGTGATGTCGGTGGGGTCCTTCCTGCTGCTCTACGTCGACCGGAAACGCTTCGTGGTCGTGCGCCAGTACGGCGCATGGTCGCAGGCGCGGGCGTCAGTCGACACGACGCAGCACGCGTAGCGAACCCGTCGCCGACACGAGCTGGAACCGACCCGACTCGAGCGCCGGCCGGAAGATCTGCTCGTACGGAGGTCGCCCACCGTCGGCGGGATCGGGGAACACGTCGTGGATGGCGAGCGTGCCGCCGATCGCCACGTGGGGTGTCCAGCCCTCGTAGTCGAGTCGAGCGGGCTCCTCGCCATGACCGCCATCGATGAAGAGGAATGACAGCGGCGTGGTCCACGTCGGAGGCGACCAGCGGCGACCTGCCGACGACGGCGATCACCGAGTCTTCGAGCCCCGCGTCGTGGATCGCCGCCCGGAAGAACGGCAGGGTGTCCATCTTGCCGATCCGGGCGTCGACGACCTCGATGTCGTGGTGATCCCACCCCGCCTGGTTCTCCTCGGACCCCCGGTGATGATCGATCGCGAAGAGCACCACACCGCAGCGTTCGGCGGCGTCGCCGAGCCAGATCGTCGAGCGGCCGCAGTACGAGCCGACCTCGAGCATCGGCGCGCCAGGCACTGCCTTGCTCGCAGCGACAGCCGCATCCCACAGCGCGTCGCCTTCGTCGGCGGGCATGAACCCCTTGGTCGCGAGCGCCAGTTCTCGACGCTCCGGCGTCACCAGGTGTCCCAGTGGATGATCGTGTCGGGGTCGGGACGCATCGCCGGCTTGAAGTCGGTGCCGACGGTGTACGCGAGCGGCGTGAGGCAGGCCTGCTGGATGTCGTCGAACGGGATGCCGACGATGTCGGCGACCTCCTTCTCCATCATCAGCGAGATCGTCGTCCACGCGGTGCCGAGCCCGCGGGCGCGCGCAGCCAGCATGAAGCTCCACATCCCGGGCAGGATGTTGCCCATCGACGACGCCGACATCATCGCCGGCGCGCCATCGACGCGGCCGGCGGTGCAGCCGAGCACGAGCGCTGGCGCTTCGGCCATGTGCTCGGACAGATAGGTCGCGGAATCGACGACTCGATCCTGCTGGGCCTGCTCGGACTCGCCGTCCTTCTTGATCGCACCGGCGAAGAACGGCATCGAGCTGTAGATCGCCCAGCACTGCTTGTAGATCTCGCCGATGGCATGGCGCTTGTCGGCGTCTTTGACCACGACGAACTGCATGGTCATCAGGTTCGACCCGGACGGCGCCTGCATTGCGGTCGCCACACACTCGCGGATCACCTCGTCCTCGACCGGTCGAGAGAAGTCGAGTCGCTTGCGAACGGCGCGGGTCGTGGTGAGTACTTCGTCGGCGGAGATGTCGAGCAACGTCATGCGACGACTGTACGACGTGCCAACATGGCGCCTGTCATGGAGAGCACTGCCCCCAACCAGTCGGCCCTGGACGACCTCGTCCGACTGCTCGACCTCGAAGCGATCGAGGTCAACCTCTTCCGTGGGAACTCCCCCGACGAGAACCGCCAACGGGTCTTCGGCGGCCAGGTCGCCGGCCAGGCGCTCGTCGCCGCAGCTCGCACCATCGACGAACGCGGTCGGCTCGTGCACTCGCTGCACGCCTACTTCCTGCGTCCCGGCGACCCGACGGTGCCGATCCTGTACGAGGTCGACCGCATCCGCGACGGCCGCAGCTTCTCGACACGACGGGTCGTGGCGATCCAGCACGGCCGGGCGATCTTCAACCTCCAGGCGAGCTTCCACGACGACGAGCCCGGGCCCGATCACCAGCTCGCGATGCCTGACGGCATGGGCGACCCGCTCGATCTGGCGGACTTCCACACCCGCATGGCCCCGTACGCCGAGCAGATCGGCGACTGGTATCACCGGCCACGGCCGATCGACCTGCGCTACGTCGACGGCGATCCGACGAGCCGACGTGGCCAGTCGACGACCAAGCAGCACGTCTGGCTGCGCGCCGACGGTGTCCTGCCCGACGATCCCGTACTGCATGCCTGCGTGGTCACCTACGCGAGCGACATGACCCTGCTCGACACGACGTTGCTGCCGTTCGGACTCGACTGGGACACACCTGGCATGCAGATGGCGAGCGTCGATCATGCAATGTGGTTCCACCGACCGTTTCGAGCCGACGACTGGCTGCTGTACGCGCAATCCGCCGTGTCGACCTCATCAGCCCGAGGAATGGCCCAGGGATCGATCTTCACCAGCGATGGTCGCCTGGCGGTCAGCGTGGTCCAAGAAGGACTCACTCGCCTGACGAGCTGATGGCCGGCGATCGCGAGAGAATCGGGGGATGAAACGAATCCCGCTCGCCATCGCCGCCGCCACTGCGCTGATCCTCGTGGCGTGCGGATCCGACGGTGGTGAGAACTCGTTCGGGATCGGCCAACCTGCTGCGACCGCCTCGACAGCTCCGACGACGACTCCGGCGGAGGTCGAGCCGACCACGGCCCCGAGCACCGAACCGAGTGCTCCTGCATCGTCAGCGCCATCAGCGAGCACGACCACCGCGCCGACCGGGCCGTTGCCCGAGCCGGCGATCGGGCTGTTCGAGATCGGTACGTTCGATCAACCCGTCGAGGTGACCCACCGGCCTGGCTTCGGTGATGTGTTCGTCGTCGAGCAGCCAGGACGCGTCGTGGCCGTCAGCGACTTGTCGACCGACATCGTGCTCGACATCACGGGCCTCACGGACGCCAAGGGTGAACAGGGGCTGCTGGGCCTGGCGTTCCACCCCACTGCCGACCTGGCGTACGTGAACTTCACGAACAACGACGGCGACACCGTCGTCGTCGAATTCGCCGTCGACCCGGCCACGGGCATCTTCGATCTCGCCAGCTTCCGAGAAGTGCTCAGCATCGATCAGCCCTACAGCAACCACAACGGCGGTCAGCTCGCCTTCGGCCCCGACCAGCTGCTGTACATCGGCGTGGGCGATGGCGGCTCGGGCGGTGACCCGCAACGCCATGCCCTCGACCTGTCGAGCCGCCTCGGCAAGATCCTGCGAATCGACCCGCTCGCCGACGGCGATCAGCCGTTCACCGTCCCCGCCGACAATCCGTTCGTTGGCGATGAGGCGGCCGACCCGACGATCTGGGCGTACGGACTGCGCAATCCGTGGCGCTTCTCGTTCGATCCCGAGACCGGCGACCTCTGGATCGGTGATGTCGGCCAGGGCGATTTCGAAGAGCTCAATCATGCGGTCGCGGCCGACCGCGCCAATGCCGCCCGCGGTGCCAACTTCGGCTGGAGCGCCTTCGAAGGGTTCGAACGATTCAACAGCGATCAGCCGGTCGACGGTGCGCTGGCGCCGCTTTTCGTCTACGACCATGCCGACGGACGGTGCTCGGTGACCGGCGGTGCTGTCGCCCGCGGTGATGCCGTGCCGGATCTCGCCGGCTGGTACCTCTTCGGCGACTACTGCACCGGCCAGATCTGGGCGCTCGATCCCACCGCCCCGCCGACCGAGCCCCGCGTCGTCGAGATCGCCGACCTGAACGGCCTCGCTGCCATCTCTCAGGGCCCCGAACGCGAGCTGTTCGCCGTGTCCAACGGCGGCACGGTCGCCCGCATCATCCCCGGCTGACACCCGAGCACCTCCCGCGATGAGCGAAACCGCCGCATACGGTCGGTTGGCTCATCGCAGGCCGAGATACCACCGTACCGATGAGCGAAACCGCCGTATACGGTCGGTTGGCTCATCGCAGGCCGAAGGCGGTGGGGTCACAGGAAGCTGAGCAGATCGGCGAACACCTCCTCGGCGTCGACGTCGAATCCTCGCCGTTCGAACCAGCCGCAGACGTTCAGCACGTCGCGGTGCAGGAAGTCGAGACCCTGCAGGTTCGCGGCGATGTCGATCGACTGCGGGAAGTCGATGAACCACAGTCGCTCCTCCCACCACAGCAGGTTGTACGCCGAGAGATCGCCATGGGCGAGACCGGCCGCGGTGATGGCGCGCAGGCCTTCGAGCAGTTGCTCGAACGCGTCGGCGAGTTGCGGCGAGGACAGGCGAGCCGCGGACAGCTGCGGTGCCGCCATCTCCCAACTGCCGACGTACTCGAGGTCGAACACGTCGTCGGCGAAGCCGATGGGATACGGAACCGACACGCCCGCGCTCCACAGGCGTGACATGACGTCGTGTTCGGTTCCGGTCCACCGGTCCTGCAGGAGCTTCTTGCCGTAGGTCGACATCCGCTCGATCGCCCGCCGGTCGCGGGTCTTGCGGAACTGGCGACCCTCCCGGTACTGGACATCGTGGCGGAAGGTCGAGGCTCGCTGCACACCGAGCGCTTCGAGCTGGCCCTTCTGGGTGACGTGGCGTGGCAGGTAACGCTTGCGGGCGATGAGGCATGAGCGGCCGTCGTCGCCGATGCGTTCGACGAGGTTGACCTGGGCCTCCTTCCCACTCTTGACGACGCCGTGGTCGACGTCGGTGTAGGGCTCGGCGACGAGCCAGGCTGGTTGACGGAATGGTTGATCGGACAGGGATTCGGACACGGGACTGCACCTCGGGCGCGGGAGAACGACGACAGTGGACGAAGTTCGGTCGCGCCGCTCACGGCAACGTGGGAGAAGCGAGGTGAGCGCAGGCTCAGGTCGGCTGGATCAGCACGACGCGCGACCGAAGGTGGAAGCAGCAACGACAGTCATGTGCATTCCTCCTCTCGATCGACGGACAGGCGCCAACGTAGCGCACGCGGCGAGCCGTGTCGCACGAGTTTCCCAGTACGCCTACCTTGGGCCTGGGGCGTCAGCGGATCGGGAACCACTGCCGTGTCGCGACCCCCGAGAATCTCCCACCGATGAGCGAACCGACCGGATACGGCGGTTTCGCTCATCGCAACCCCCGAGAATCTCCCACCGATGAGCGAACCGACCGGATACGGCGGTTTCGCTCATCGCAACCCCATGTCCCAACCCAGCAGGCGCGCCCGACTCGCTCACGGCCCCGGCACCAGATGGACGTCTACCAGGTCTCGCCGTGGTCGGGAAGGGTGTCGGGGGTGCCGACGATCAACGGATCGGGCGGTACGACGACGTCGAGGTTCTTGCCCTCGTACGGCAGCGTGTTCAACACGTGACGCATCGCATTGATCCGACCGCGCTTCTTGTCGTTGCTGCGCACGATGTTCCACGGCGCTCGCTCGGTGGACGTGCGCTCGAACATGGTGAGCTTCGCCTGCGTGTAGTCGTCCCACCGATCGAGCGACGCAATGTCGGTCGGGCTGAGCTTCCACTGCCGAACCGGGTCGATCCGTCGGATCGTGAACCGGGCGATCTGTTCGCGTCGCGACACCGAGAACCACAGCTTGATCAACGTCGTGCCGGAGTTCATGATCATCTCTTCGAACTGCGGCACCGTGCGCAGGAACTCCTCGTACTCCTCGGGAGTGCAGTAGCCCATCACCCGCTCGACGCCGGCGCGGTTGTACCAGGAACGATCGAAGAATCGCATCTCACCACGCGTCGGCAGGTGGCGGACGTAGCGCTGGAAGAACCACTCGCCCTGTTCGCGCTGCGACGGCACGCTGAGCGCCACCACTTCGGCGCCACGTGGGTCGAGGTGCTCGAGGAAGCGTTTGATCGTGCCGCCCTTGCCCGCCGCATCGCGGCCCTCGAACACCATGACGAGCTTGTGACCGGTCGACTTGATCCAGTCCTGCGCCTTGAGCAGTTCGACCTGGAGGTCGCGCTTCAGCGACTCGTACTCGGAGCGCGACATGCGTTCGGTGTAGGGATAGCTCTCCTGCCAGGTGTTGACCGGAAGGCCGTCGGGTCCGAGCAGGATCGGGTCGTCGACCTGGTCGAACGTGCCCTCGACCGTGAAGCCTCGCGCTGCGATCTCCTCGGCGGTCATCGACCGGAACTGCTCGATCAGGCTGTCGATGTCGGTGACGTGTCGACCGGTGGTCTCGCTCACGCTGTCTCTCCGTTCAGCGACGGGCACCCATGAACATGCCCTTCAGGGCCTCATAGTGCTCGATGACATGCCCGGCTCCCAAGACGACCGCCTCGAGCGGCACGTTCGACATCTTGACCGGCACCTCGGTCTCGCGTTCGATGCGTTCGGCCAATCCGCGCAGCAGCCCGCCGCCGCCGACGAGGTACATCCCGCGCACCAGGAAGTCCTGCGACAACTCCGGCGGTGCCTTCGACAGACAGCGGATCACCGATGCAACGATCGACGACACGACATCTTCGATCGCGTACCTCACTTCCTCGGGCGTCAGCAACACGGTCTTCGGCAACCCGGTCATGAGGTCACGACCACGCACCTCGGCCTGGTGCTCGTCGGGCGTGGGATCGGCGGATCCGATGGCGACCTTGATCTCCTCGGCCGTGCGCTCACCGATGGCGATGCCGTGCTCGCGTCGCACGTAGTTCTGGATCGCGGCGTCGATGTCGAACGAACCGACTCGAACCGCTTCGAGCGCAACGATGCCGCCGAGGCTGATCACGGCGGTCTCGCTCGTGCCGCCACCGATGTCGATCACCATGTTGCCAACGGGTTCGTCGATGGGCAGGTCGGCACCGATCGCCGCAGCCATCGGCTGTTCGATCAGGTTCGCATCAGCGGCGCCGGCACGTCGGGCGGCATCGGTGACCGCCCGTCGCTCGACCTCGGTGATCGCCGACGGCACACAGATGACGACCTTCGGTCGGGTGAACCGGCTGACACCGACGCGTTGCAGGAGGAGCCGGATCATCCGCTCGGTGATCTCGAAGTCGGTGATCGCGCCGCCGCGCAACGGACGCACGGCCACGATGTAGCCCGGGGTGCGACCGATCATCTGCCACGCCTCTCGGCCCGTTGCCAGCACCTCGCCGGTCTGGCGATTGAGAGCGATCACCGACGGCTCGTTGAGCACGATGCCTCGGCCCTTCATGTAGACGAGCGTGTTCGCCGTGCCGAGGTCGATGGCGAGGTCACGCGCCATGTGCGCTCACCTGGGCTCGCCGAAGGCGGTATGCCGCGCCGCGCGCGGTGACGTCACGTGTCATCGCCACCATCATCGCCGCTCGCGGCACGCTCGGATGGTTTCATCCGATCCGACGTCTGGCGCCGCGCCTCCGGTGACAACGCGTCGATCTGGCGGCGGAACGACGCAATGTCGTCTGGCGGCTGTCGGCTGCGCCCGGCGGCTGTCGCGACGAACGCCACCACGACGGCAAGCACGACGAAACCGATGATGACGGCAACGGTCATTCCGGCGACCCGACTGCACTGGCGTCACGGATGTCATGCGCACCGGTACCCCAATCGGCACCGTCTGCCCACACTTCGTGCTTCCAGATCGGAGCGGACTCCTTCAGTGCGTCGATGGCGAAGCGAGCGGCCTCGAACGCCTCGGCCCGATGTGGCGCGGACACCACGGCGATGACGGACGACTCGCCGATCTCCAGGCGGCCGACGCGGTGCAGCAGCGCGAGACGTCCGGTGTCGGGCCAGCGACGACGCAACTCGGCGCCGATCTCGGCGAAGCGAGGCACCACCTGTTCGGCGTACGCTTCGTACGTCAGGTGTTCGACGCCAGTGCGCCCATCGGCGTGATCACGGATCGTGCCGCTGAACAACACGACCGCACCGCACTGCGGCCGGATCGCCCAGTCGTAGGCAGCGCCGATCGGGAGTTCCGTCTCGCTGAGACCGAACCAGTCGTCACCATCGAGGGGTTGATCCACGCTGGCAGCGTAGCGACGCCGACACCCCGCCCGGCGGCCCGCGGCCGGCGGCCCTACGCAGCGTTGTACGATCTCGTGCTCGTGGAGCCTGGTCCCCTGCCCCCGCACGAGCGATCGTGGCGGCATCCCTCGGAACTCGGACCGACGCGTCTCGACGTCGACGATTCCGCACGACGCTCCGACCTGAATCTGCTCGCGCTCGGCGGTGGAACCCTCGCCGTGTTGGCGGTCGCCGCGTTGGTCGTGGCGATGACACCGAGGACATCGAGCGGCCCGGTTGCGCTGAGCGCAACGACCACGCCGATCACCGCTCGTGCGGTCGTTGAGCCTCCGGCGACGACCGCCGCGACGGCCCCAGCGACAGCGGCAGAGCCGATCGCGATCCGCCCCGTGCTCACGACGTCGTTGGTGGCGTTCCCACATGCGGTCACCCCTGGGCCGCAGCTCGACGTCGACGGCACCGAGGTGGCCGACACCACACCGGACGCCGACGAGACGGTGTTCGTGCGCACCGAAGCGGTGACCTACCAGGTCACCTGGGACGATGCACAGCACATGCACGTGCCCGACGGTTCGGTCGTGTTCGACGACAGCGGTGACCTGGTCGCCCGCATGAGCGACGGCGATCTCCTCAGCCTCGTCGACGGCTGAACCATCGCCCGCCGACGATCGCGGCGATCACTGCTGCCACGGCAAACGCGACGACACCCCCGCCGAGCGCCAACTCCTGGCGTCGCTTCGGCGAGACCATGGTCCACCACGGCGCCTCGGTGCTCTCGACGTAGGTCTGCTCGTTCGTGACGGTCGGCGTCCACCCAGCGGCCCGAAGGCGACCATTGGACACGACCCAGGGTTCGACCGTGTACGGCAGGAGCCCGGGCGGGATCGGTCCCCGGAGAAACCGCCAACGCAGCCCGGCAACGAGCTCGCTGATCCGTTCGGGCAGCGGGAGCCGCGGTCGCTCGCCCGACAACGCACGCACGCGCTCGCCGGGCACCCATCCGTCCGGAGCCACGTTGAAGACGCCGTCGAGGCGCCGCTCGACGCCCACGCCAACCGCGGTTGCGAGGTCGTCGAGGTGCAGGAACTGTGACGGCGGATCGGCTTGGGCCAGCCGGCGGCCGAACCCGTAGACGAGCGCGGTCGCCAGACGAGGACTGTCGCCGGCCGCAAGCGACACCGCCGGCCGCAGGATGCACGTGGTGCGGCCGGGTTGCGCCGTGCGCCACTGCTCGACCAGTTCTTCGGCGGATGCGAGCTGCCGAGCGAACACGAACTCGACGTCGGGTCGCAGCGTTGCATCCTCGGTCAGCGGAACGGGGTTGTTCGCAGCGGCGCCGTAGACGAGGGCGGACGAGACGAAGACGACGTGGCGAGCGCCGACTCGGTCAGCGATGGCCAATGTGGACGCCGCCGACTCGGTTGCGCTCTCGCGCCGCGCCGCCCGGTTGTCGTAGTCGCTGCTGCCGAGGTCGACCACCGCCGCAATCCGCGCAGCGCAGCCAAACCCGCCGAGCTCCGATCGGTCGAGGTCGTCGAGCGAGTCTGCGAGCACGACCTCGTGTTCTTCGAAGACCGCACCGACACGATGACCGAGCGAGCCGGCCGCACCCGTGAGCACGACCACGGCACGGTCGGCGGGGCCATCCATCGCCCGCACGATAGCCATCGCGTCTGCCAACCGGTGACGCCGGTGCCGAGCACTCTGTGCGGATGGCGCGGTGCCAGGCACCGGCGTAACCCGTAGCATCGGGGCATGGCCGACGAGGACGATCCCGGCGAATCGATCGACCCGTTCGCCGGCATGCCGCTGTTCGGCGACTTGTCGAGAGCATTGTCGGGACAAGGACCGCTGAACTGGGATGCCGCCCGCCAGTTCGCCGTGCTTGCGGCCAACGGGGGCGGGTTGCTCTCCGGCACCGGAGTGTCGACGTCGGGCAACGTCGACCCGACCGTGCGGATCAAGTACCGCGAGCTCGCCGAGATCGCCCGACTGCACGTCGCCGACGTGATGGCAATCGAAGTTCCGGCGACCGAACCCGACGTCGCGACGCCGGAACAATGGGCCCAGCAGACGCTCGAGGCCTACCGCCCGTTGTTCACCGACCTCGCCACGTCACTCGGCGGGACCGACGACCTCCCCGCCGAGATGACCGCCGATCCGATGGCTCAGATGATGGCCGGCCTCGGCAAGATGATGGCACCGGCGATGATGGGGATGAGCGTCGGCTCGATGGTCGGCAACCTCGCCCGCCGGGCGTTCGGCGTCTACGACCTCCCGATCCCACGTGCCACCCCGGCGATGGTGGTCGTACCGGCGAACATCGACTCGTTCGCCGAGGCCTGGTCGATCGAACTCGACGAGATGCGGCTGTGGGTGCTCGCTCACGAGTTGGCCGGCCTGACGTTGTTCTCGGTCGGCCACATCGCCGACCACTTGCGATCGCTCGTGCAACGCCACGTCGGCGGATTCCGCCCCGACCCGTCCGCGCTGTCCGACAAGCTGACGTCGCTCGACATCGACCAGAGCGATCCCATGGCCGCCATGCAGCAGGCGTTCGGCGACCCCGAAGTGCTGCTCGGCGCCGTCCGATCGCCCGAGCAACTGGCGCTCGAACCGGAACTCGACGCCGCCGTCGCCGTCACGATCGGCGTCATCGACTGGGTCGTCGACGCCGTCGCCGTCCGCATCATCGGTGGCAGCGCTCTCCAAATCGCCGAAGCAGCTCGCCGACGTCGCGCCGAGGCATCACCCGACGAGATCTTCGTCGAGCGACTGCTCGGCATCCGTCTCGGTGCCGAGCAGACCGCACGCGGCAAGACGTTCGTGCAGGGCGTGGTCGATCGCGCCGGTGAACACGGCCTCGAGCCGCTGTTCAGCGATCCGACGGCCGTGCCGACCCCGAACGAGATCGAGGCGCCTGGCCTCTGGCTCGCCCGGGTCGCCGACGGCTGACCGCCGACGGGCGGCTGCCGTCCGTGCGACCGCGGGTGAACAGGTGGATGCTCGCGGCCACCGCCACCGATCCCACGATCAGGAACCCGATCGATCCGGACACCTGGAGCGCAACGGCAATGAATGCGCCGATCGCCCAGGCGAGCTGGAAGCGCGTTTCGAAGACCGCGAAGGCCCGGCCCTGGTTCGCGTCCGGCGCGTCGCGCTGCACGATGCTCTCGAAGTTGAGCCGTCCGAGTGCCGCCATCAGATTCAACACACCGGCGAGCACCACCGCACCGAGCGGTCCACCGAGCACGGACACGAGGAGGCCGGCTCCTGCGCAGACGAGCAGTGCGGTGGTCAGCATCGTCTCTTCGCGCACACGCGCTCGAAGCATCGAGGCCACCGCATTGCCGAACATCGAGGCAAGCGCCGAGACACCAACGACCGCAGCGAACCACAGCGTCCCCTGATCCTGCGAACGAAGCCAGAATGCGAGATGGAAGAACGTGAACCCCACGAGTCCGCGCAGCACCGTCATCGCAATGGCCCCGAGCTGGACGTTCGACGAGTGCAACTCCGTCGTTTCGGCAGCGTCGGCGGCGTCTGAGGCGACCACGTCCGGGGACAATCGCGTGGCGGCCACGAGCGCTCCGACGAACAGAACTGCCCCGTAGACCAGCGTCGCCGGGGCTCCGATCACCTTGAGCAGGATCCCGGCCGGAATCACAGCGATCGCTCCGGTGATCCCTGCGATGAGACCCAGCTTCGAGTTCGCCTCGACGAGCTCCGTCTCGGAGCGAACGGTGGATGGAACGATGGCCGACTTCGACACGGCGTACGTCTTCTGCAAGACCAGCGACGCGAACACGAGCGGGAACAGCACGAGAGCGTCGAGGTACTGCGCCATCAGCAACGTGAGGATCACCCGCGACAGCGCGACGACCTGGATGACGAACTTCCGACCACCGGCGACACGGTCGATCAGCGGACCGATCAGCGGCGCCACGACGAGGAACGGGGCGAAACCGATCACCAGGAAGAGCAACACACGCGAACGGGCGGCGTCGAGATCGATGTCGAAGAACAACGAGTCGGCCAGCGCGACCACCATGGCGGCGTCGCCGCCCACCATCAGAGCGTGAGTGATGGCGAGCCGACGGAACTTCGACGCGGTCGGTCGCTGCGCAGCATTGACCCGTTCCACCGAGCCGATGCTACGCGACCCGGGCCGGGCAGCTCAGCCGGCGAGGTTCGGATGCGATCAGTTGCGCTCGTACTTGTAGCCGAGCCCACGGATCGTCACGATCCGGGTCGGCATGGTCGGGTCTGCCTCGATCTTGCCGCGCAGGCGTTTCACGTGCACGTCGAGCGTCTTGGTGTCACCGACATAGTCACTCCCCCACACTCGGTCGATCAGGGTCTCGCGCGGCAGCACTCGTCCGGCGTTGGCGAGCAAGATGTGCAGCAGCTCGAACTCCTTGAGCGGCAGCGCCAGATCGTGCCCGCTCACCGAGACACGGTGCTCCTCCGGGTCGAGCATCACATCGCCGACCTGCACCACACCGGGCATGATCGCCACCGCTGGCCCGTTGGCGCCGTTCAACTCGGAACGGCGGAGCACAGCACGCATCCTCGCCACCAACTCACGCAGGCGGTACGGCTTGGTGACGTAATCGTCAGCGCCCACCTCGAGGCCGACGACCGTGTCGATCTCCGCACCTTTCGCGGTCACCATGATGATCGGGATCTGCGTTCGCTTGCGGAGCTGTCGACAGACGTCGATGCCACTGATCTTCGGCAACATCACGTCGAGGAGCACGATGTCGGGCTGCGTCGCGTCGAAGAGTTCGAGCGCCTGCGCGCCGTCGGTGGCGACGACGACGTCGAACCCCTCACGTCGCAGACCGATGGTCAACGCTTCGACGAAACTCGCTTCGTCCTCGACGACGAGGACCGTTGCCTCACTCACGACGTTGTTGCTCCTCGTGGAGATCGATCAGGGATCGTTCTGGCGGTGGCACCACGAGCGACGCCGGAAGTCGCAGCACGAACGTCGAGCCTTCGCCTTCCTGCGACGACACGAGCACCTCGCCGCCATGGTTGGCGGCGACGCGACGGACGATCGACAGGCCGAGTCCCGTGCCGCCGGTCTCACGGCTGCGTGCCCTGTCGACTCGATAGAAGCGCTCGAAAACCCGGTCGAGGTCCCGTGTCGGAATGCCGATGCCCTGATCGGCCACCATCACTTCGACCGCGGTCTCGTCGACACGGGTTCGGACCTGGACGACGTCACCTGCGTAGCTGTACTTCACGGCATTCTCGACGAGGTTCCCGACGGCAGACATCAACTGCCGCTCGTCGCCGCGAAGCCACAACCCGTCGGGCACGTCGAGCGAGGTGATCTCGACGCCCCGGCCGCCGTCGACGACGCGTCCGCGTGCGACGGCCGACTGCACGACAACGCCAAGTTCGACGATTTCGTCACCGATGCTCGTCGATTCGATCTCGGACAGCTTGAGCAGGTCGTCGATCGTGCGAACGGCGCGGTGCGCCTCCTCGACGAGATGGTCGGACAGTCGGTGCACGACGGCGGGGTCGGTTTCTTCCATGAGGGCCTCGGCAAGCACCGCAACCGCGCCGACCGGGGTCTTGAGTTCGTGGGAGATGTTGGTGATGAAGTCAGAGCGCATCGTGTCGGTACGCACGCGTTCGCTGACATCGCGAATCGTGACGACGGCGCCGGCACTCGGCAGCGAGTAGGCAGAGATCTCGAGCCAGATCTTGGGCGGGCCGTGGAGTTCGACGATGGCGACATTGACCCCGTTGGCGCGCGATCCCTGCACCACCTCGGCGACGTGCCCGTCGAGCAGGACGCCGACATGGGTACCCCGGAATGACGTCGCCGCTGCGTTTCGGTAGCCGACACGGCCCGCGTCATCGAACACGAGCACGCCGATCTCGAGACGCTCGACTGCTTCAGCCAAAGATCCCACCATGTCGCTTTCGCTCGCTGCGGATCCGTCGTTCGCCGGGATGTCGCGGGGTTGGGCTCGTGTTCGGCTGCCCCAGTGGAAAACGCCGAAGCCAACTGCGATCCCGAGCACGAGGGCGACCCCGACGGCGACGATCATGCTCAGGCGCTGTCGGAGTCGGGAACCACCACAACGTTGGGCGGATCGTTGTCGCTCTCCGGGTACGGGCGCTCCGGAAGCCAGCCGTTGATGATGTAGCGAGTCCGATCGCCGACGTTGACCGCATGATCGCCGATCCGCTCGTAGAAGCGTGCGACGACCGCCAGCTGCACTGCGACCTGCAGATCGATGTTGCCGTTGGCATGGCTCTCGAAGATCACCTGGATGAACTGCCGATGCAGATCGTCGAGATACGCATCCATGTCGTGGAGCGCGGCGGCGCGCACACCGTCGAGGTTGAGATAGGCCTCGGTGGCCTCCTTGAAGAGCACCTGGGCCTGATCGCCCATCTTCTGGATCACACCACGCAGATGCGGGTCGAGCTCATGGCCGTAGATCCGGCGGGCCGCCTTGCAGATGTTCACGCACAGGTCGGCGGAACGCTCGACGTCGGCGATGATCTTGATCGCCGAGATCACGGCGCGTAGGTCGGTCGCCACCGGTGCCTGCAGAGCGATCACCTTGAAGCACCGCTCCTCGAGTTCGAGGGCGCGCGTGTCGTACTCGTCGTCGCCGAGGATCATGTACTCGGCGGCCTCGAGGTCCATCGAGAGCAGGACATCGGTGGCACGAGGGACCAGTTCGGTGACCCCGGCGGACATTCGAGCGATTCCGGCCTGAATCTCGTCGAGTTGCAGATGGAACTCGGAGCGCAACTCGTTCATCAGCCGAACCGTCCCGTCACGTAGTCGATCGTCGACTGCTGTTTCGGGTTCGAGAACATCACGTCGGTGTCGTCCATCTCGACGACATAGCCCGGCTGACCGGTGCCGTCGATCGTGAAGAACGCCGTGCGGGACGAGACACGCGCCGCCTGCTGCATGTTGTGGGTCACGATGATGATCGTGTACGTGCTCTTGAGCTCGTTCATCAACTGCTCGATCGCCAGCGTCGAGATGGGGTCCAGCGCCGAGCACGGCTCGTCCATGAGAAGGATCTCCGGCTCGACAGCGATCGCACGGGCAATGCACAGACGTTGCTGCTGACCGCCCGACAATCCGGAACCGGGCTTGTCGAGACGGTCCTTGACTTCCTCCCACAAGTTGGCACCGCGCAACGACTTCTCGACGAGATCCTCGGCGTCGGACTTGTTGATCCGCTTGCTGTTCAGGCGCTTACCGGCCAACACGTTGTCCGCGATCGACATCGTCGGGAACGGGTTGGGCCGTTGGAACACCATGCCGACCTTGCGTCGCACCGCCACCGGATCGACACCGGGACCGTAGAGATCTTCGCCGTCGACGTAGACGGCGCCTTCGACGTGTGCTCCGGCGATTACCTCGTGCATCCGGTTGAGTGAACGGATGAAGGTGGACTTGCCGCATCCCGACGGGCCGATCAGGGCGGTCACCGAACGCGGTTCGATGACCATGTTGACGTCTCGCACCGCAAGGAAGGAGCTGTAGTAGATGTTCAGGTGCTCGACGACGATCCGGTTGTCCGGCCCGGTGTGCGCGGCGGTGCCCGAGGCGTCGACGTCGGCGGCCAGGATGTCGACCCGATCGGTCATGGTGGCAGTCCCCTCACTGGAGCTGGATTTGACGTTGGTCATCGGTTCACCGAAGGCCTTTCGGCTTGAGTACGTGGGAGAGAATACGAGCCATCGTGAAGAGCACCATCACGATGAGGATCAGAACGAGCGCTGCCGCCCAGGCGCGGTCCTGGCCATTCGACGGTGGGACGCCCGGCTGGACGTACTGGTAGTAGGTGAACACGGGCAGGGTGGTCATCCGGCCATCGAAGGGATTCCAGTTGACCCCCTGGGCGAGACCCGCGGTGACCAGCAGGGGCGCGGTCTCACCGATCACCCGGGCGATGGCCAAGACCACGCCGGTGATGATGCCGGCGATGGCCGTCGGCAGTACGACCTTGACGATCGTCTTCCATTTCGGCACACCGAGCGCATAGGAGGCTTCGCGCAGTTCGTTGGGAACCAGCCGCAACATCTCCTCGGACGACCGCACGACCACCGGCGTCATGAGCACCGTGAGCGCCACCGCCCCGGCGATGCCAGAACGGGTTCCGGGCCCGAAGATCAGTTCGAACATCGCGTAGGCAAACAGACCAGCGACGATCGATGGGATTCCAGTCATGACGTCGACCATCGACTGGATTGCCTTCGCCAGCTTGGTCCCATGGCCGTACTCGGCCAGATAAATGGCCGTGAACAGACCGAACGGCACCGACATCAGCGTGGCCAGCCCCGTCACGATGAGAGTGCCGATGATGGCATGGTAGATCCCGCCACCCTCGCCGGTGACGCCGCGCATCGTCTCGGTGAAGAACTCGACGTCGAAGCGGTTCGTTCCGCGCTCGATCACGGTCCAGATGACCGAGGCGAGCGGCATGACCACCAGTGCGAACGCGCTGGTCACCAGTGCGAGCATCAGCCGGTCGAGCGCCTGACGGCGCCCTTCGACGATGCGTGACACGACGTAGATGCCCACGCAGTAGGTGACGAGCGTGACGACGATCCAGCGAGCCCAGTTGGGGGAGCCGGCCGAGAGCCACGACAGTGCGCCCACCACCAGGGCGACGACACCGACAGCCCCGAGCTGGATGCGCGTCATCCTGTTCGCGGTGATCGACGACGATGGCTCGGTTGGTGCGGGGCGCTGCTCGGTGAGAGTCATCCGTCGGCTCCCGAGAATCCGGTGTTGGCAATCCGACGTGCCAATGCGTTGACGATGAACGTCACGAAGAACAGCACCAGACCGGTGGCGATCAGCCGGTTGACGGAGAGCCCGGCGGATTCGGGGAACTTCAACGCGATGTTCGCAGCGATCGTGTTCGGGTTCTGGTTGCTGATGACGTTGACGGTGATGATGTTCGCAGGCGACAGGATGATCGCCACCGCCATCGTCTCGCCGAGCGCCCGGCCCAGCCCGAGCATGGCGCCGCTGATCACACCGGATCGGCCGTACGGCAACACGGATTGACGGATCATCTCCCACTTGGTTGCGCCGAGCGCGAGTGATGCCTCCTCGTGCAACCGCGGCGTCTGGAGGAAGACCTCGCGCGAAATCGCCGTGATGATCGGCAGGATCATCACCGCGAGCACCACCGCAACGGTCATCATCGTGCGTCCACTCGTTGACGCTGGGCCTGCGAAGAACGGCAGGAACCCGAGGTTGTCCTCGAGCCATGGGTAGACGCTGCGCGAGAGGATCGGTGCGAGCACCGCGATGCCCCACAGACCGAACACCACACTCGGGATCGCCGCGAGCAGATCGATGAAGTAACCGAACGACACCGCCAGCCGCTTCGGTGCGTAGTGGCTGATGAACAGCGCAACCGCCACTGCAAGTGGCAGCGCCAGCAGCAGCGCGAGGAACGCTGCCCAGATGGTGCCGAACAGGAGTGGGGCGACGTAGGACGTGAACGACTCGTTGAACGTCCCCGGATCGGCGCCGAAGGTGGGCCACGCCTCGACGAAGAGGAACAGCGCCACTGCCGCGAGCGTGACCAGGATGAGGATGCCGGCACCGAGCGAGATGCCGCCGAAAATGCGGTCGCCGAGTTTGCCCGTCCCCTCGGTCGGGGTTGCGATGGTGTCGCCGCCGGGTGGCGTATCCGTGATCGTCACGTGAGGGGTCCTCCGAACCGGGCGTCAACGACCGGCATGGGTGGGTGAGCAGACAGAGAGAGACAGAGAGCGGTTCCGGGTCCACGGTAGTGGACCCGGAACCGGTTCATCTCAGGGGGTAGACCGAGCGCAGGTCAGGACGAGACGCTGATCTCGTTGATCGACTTCTCGACTTCGGCCTGGACCTCGGCCGACAGCGGTGCCGAACCAGCAGCGGCGGCGGCATCGGCCTGACCCTGGTCGGAGCCGACGTAGGTCATGAACGCCTTCACGAGGTCGACCTTCTCCTGGCTGTCGTACTGCAAGCAGACGATGTGGTACGACACGAGCGCGATCGGGTACGTGTCGGCGCTGTCGGGCGTGCGGTTCACGATGATCGTGTAGTCGAGCCCGCTCGGGCCCGTCGAGCGCTCGGACGAGTCGACGATCTTCGCCGCGGCTTCCGGCGAGAACGGAACGAACTCGCCGGCAACACCGACTGCGGCGGCGGGCAGGTCGCCGATCTGGCTGGCATCGGCGTAGCCGATCGAGCCTTCACCGGCGGCGACTGCGGCCACGACCCCAGAGGTCTGCGGTGCACCTTCACCGCCGCCCGGACCCTCGGTGTCCCACGGCTCGATGGCGCCGTAGGTCCACACGTCGGGAGCCGACTTCGACATGTAGTCGGTGAAGTTCTTGGTCGTGCCCGAGTCGTCCGAGCGGTGCACCGGGTTGATCGTGGTGTCCGGCAGCGTGAGGTCGGGGTTGTCGGCGGCAATCGCCGGATCGTTCCACACGGTGATCTCGTTGGCGAAGATGCCGGCGATCACCTCGGGCGACAGGTTCAGCGTTTCGCCCTCGAGCGACGGCAGGTTGTACGGGATCGCGATCGGCGAGATGTAGTGCGGCAGGTTGATCGCACCCTGGTCGCCGGCGCAGCGATCGATCGAGGTGGCGTACTCCTCCTCGTTCAACGCGGAGTCGGATCCGGCGAAGTCGGTACCGCCGGCGAGGAACGTCTCACGTCCGCCGCCGGAGCCCACCGGGTCGTACTCGACGGTCACGTCGGGGTTCGCCGCCTGGAAACCAGCTTGCCAGCCCTGCATGGCAGCGGCCTGCGACGAAGCGCCGGCGCCGACGAGCGTGCCGGATACTTCGACCATGGCCTCGCCACCGTCGGTGGTCTCGGTCATGTCGCCTTCGGTGGTCTCGGTCGCCATGTCGTCCGTGGTCGCCGAGGTCTCGGCAGGGGCCGACGTTTCGTCGGTGGTGGCGTCGTCGCTGCCGCAGGCGGCGGCGACGAGGGTCAATGCGATGGCACCGGCAAGGATGCGGCGCTTGGGAGTGTTCACGCTTCCAACTCCGTTCGGGGGTGGTTGATTGGTCATGTGGTGTTCACGCGACACCGACTGTCGTCGGCATCGGCGGGCACCGTAGACACCCCAGATGAACCGCAACCCTGCTTCAGGTGAACGAGAGGTGAACAGCGACTGTCATTCCGACCAACACTGGCCGGAATCGCTCAAGAGCGGCCGGCGAGCTGCTGCGCAACCGTCCAGCGGTACATCCGCTCTTGGCTGTGCGGCTCGAACACGTTCGTCGGGCCGACGCGAGCCCACGAGTCATCGGGTTGCAGCTCCCAGGCCACCACGTCGTCTGCCAGCGCGAACTCCAGTGCCTGATCGAGCGCCGCGGTATGGCGCGGATGTTCGATCGGCACCATCACCTCGACTCGACGGTTCAAGTTTCGTGGCATCAGGTCGGCCGAGCCGATGAGGAAGACCGCATCGGACGTCGCCGTCGCAAGACGCTCACCGTGAACGACGTTGCCGTGCGCGAACCGGTAGATGCGGCTGTGCTCGAGGTAGCGACCCAGGATGCTGCGAACCCGGATGGTCTCGGAGAGGCCGGGAACGCCGGCGCGCAGGCAGCAGATCCCGCGCACGATCATGTCGATTCGAGTTCCCTGCGCACTGGCGGCGTAGAGCGTCTCGATGAGCTCGTCGTCGGCCACCGAGTTGCACTTGAGGATGATGTGGCCGTCGGGACCGAAGGATGCCTCGTGCTCGATCAGGTCGACGAGTTGTCGCCGCAGGTCGCGTGGCGCAACGAGCAGGTTGCGATAGTCCTCGGATCGGCTGTAGCCGGTGAGGTGGTTGAACAGCTGTGTGGCATCGTCGCCGATGTCGGGCGAGCAGGTGAGTACACCGATGTCCTCGTAGATCCTCGAGGTCTTCGCGTTGTAGTTCCCGGTGCCGATGTGGACGTAGCGACGCAACATGTCGCCGTCGTTGCGAACGACCAATGCGACCTTGCTGTGGGTTTTCAACCCGACCATGCCGTAGACGACGTGGACCCCGGAGCGTTCGAGTTGACGCGCCCACTGCACGTTGTTGGCCTCGTCGAAGCGAGCTTTGAGTTCGACGAGGACTGCGACCTGAACGCCACGTTCGGCGGCGCGGATCAGACTGCGGATGATGGCGCTGTCGCCGCCGGCGCGGTACAGCGTCATCTTGATCGACTGGACCTTCGGGTCGACCGCCGCCTGGGAGATGAACGCCTCGACGCTCGTGACGAAGCTCTCGTAAGGATGGTGGACCATCACGGCTCGATGGCGCATCACGTCGAAGATCGGACGATCGGTTTCCTCCGCGGCCAGGATCCGACCCGCTGTCACGGGCGGCCACGGCTCGTCCTTGAGGTCGGGTCGTTCGAGGTCGAGCAGCTGCCACAGGAAGCTCAGGTCGAGCGGTGCACGATGGAAGGTGACGTCGTCCATCGTGAGTTCGAGTTCACGAACGAGCAGTTCGAGCACCTCCGCGCCGATGTCGTGTGAGACCTCGAGGCGAACCGCTTTGTTGAACCTCCGGCGACGGAGTTCCATCTCGACGGCTTCGAGGAGATCGTCCGCCTCCTCCTCTTCCAGCGTCAGGTCGGCGTTGCGACTGACTCGGAACGGCGCCCAGTCCTCGACGATCATCCCCACGAAGAGCCGGTCGAGCTTGGCAGCGATCAGCTGCTCGACGGGGAGGTACCGGCCGGGAGCGATCGGAACGAGCCGCGGGAACAGCCGCGGCACCTTCAGCCTGGCGAAGCGTCGGTCACCGGTCTCCGGGTCGGCCACGTTGACCGCCAGCGAGAGCGCGAGGTCCGAGATGTACGGAAACGGGTGCCCGGGGTCGACGGCCAGCGGGGTGAGCACGGGAAAGACCCGCTCGTCGAACCAGTCGTCGAGTTCGACGCGTTCGTCGTCGGTGACATCGTCCCATGAGATGATGTCGATTCCCGCAGCGCGCAGTTCGGGGACCAACCGATCGACGAACGTGCCGTCGATCCGGTCGACGAATTCGAGCACGCGATGGCCGATCTCGCCGAGCGTGTGCGCCGGAGTCCGACCATCGGGCGAGAGTCGGTCGATGCCGGCGATGATCTGATCCTTGAGCGCAGCGACGCGTACCTGGAAGAACTCGTCGAGATTGGTGGCCGCGATCGCACAGAACTTCGCCCGCTCGAGCAGGGGGATCCCGGACTCACCCGCGAGTTCGAGCACGCGGTCGTTGAACCGCATCCAGCTCAGCTCCCGGTTCAAGAAGCGTTCGTCGGTCATCGCCGGTGGCTCGTTCCCACGTGGGACGCCTCGAACTCGTCGAGGTCGATCAGTTGTCGTCCTCGGCGTAGCCGAGGTCCCATTCGATGGTGATCAACTCGCGCTCGGCATCACGCACGATCCGTTCACGGTTGCGACGGAACTGCGGGTCGTCACGGGGCAGCAGCACGAGCCGAGCAAGCACTCGAGCCCGGAACTCGTCGAGCGTCTGACGGTCGCCCCAGTCGCCGTAGACCTCCCAGTGGGGCGCCACCGGACCGTGGTACACGATGCGGGCATGGGCCCGCGGGGCCTGGGTCTCGGCGAGGTCGGTCATGGCTGCCGACTCTATCGGCCCGAGCGGGCTCCGGTCGGGCGTACGGATTCTCGCATTCACATTACGGACGTGTTACGATTTGCCATCAGGCACGCAACAATGCGATCCCAACCTCTTCTTACCTCCGACCTCCACACTGAAGCGGTCCGCACAGAATTCCGGGAACCGAACCGACGTGCCGAGCGTCCAATCAGTACTCCACACACGAACAACCTCCCGCAGGAAGGGTCATCATGGCCAAGCTCCCCAGTCGTTCCAAGCAGATCCCGGTCGAGACGGCCCACGTTCCGCACGACCCCGACTCGGCAACAGCCTGGATGGCCGACGGCAACTGCCGACTGCACCCGCCCGCCACGTTCTTCCCGAGCGATGGGGTCGGCGTCGACCGCGCCCGCAAGATCTGCAGGGATTGCCCCGTCGTCTCGACATGTCTCGAGTTCGCGCTCGAGGAGCGGATCGACCATGGCGTCTGGGGCGGCTGCAGCGAACGCGAACGCCGACGAATCCTCAAGAGCCGGCGAGTCGACGCCACCGTCTGACACCCCGCCCGCGATGAGTCAAGTGACCGCATGCGGTCAGTTCGCTCATCGCAGCAGGCGATTCACACTCACCGATGAGCCAGACGGCCGTATCCGGTCGTTTCGCTCATCGCTGAGCAGTTCGATCGAGCCGGGCCCACAGCGCGTGGGTCACCGTGCGGGTCGGCGTGACTACTTGGAGTCGTCGGACGTGCGTGCTCGACGTGGTCGAACCGGCATCGTCGGGCTTGTTGGCCTCAGCCATGCCGTCCTTGAATTCCTTCTGCGCCTTGCCGAGGTTCTTGGCGAGCTTGGGCAGCTGCGAGCCGCCGAAGAGCACGAGAACCACGACCAGGATGATGATCAGTTCGGGGCCACCAGGCATGCCAACACGCTAGCCCCTCAACACGGCACGCGCTGCGCGCCCGGAAGGTTTGTGCCGGCGCCGAGGCTCAGGCGGTGATCGTGCTGCGGGCGACCTGCGCGCGCTGGCGGCGAATCCGACGGCGTTCACGCTCGGACAACCCACCCCAGATCCCGAACTTCTCACCGTTCTGCAACGCGAACTCGAGACAGTCATGGCGGACCTCGCACCCGCGACACACCTCTTTGGCCTCACGGGTCGAGGCGCCACGCTCGGGGAAGAAGAGATCGGGATCGACCCCCAGGCAGTTCGCGTAGTCGTGCCAGTCGGGATCGGGTTCGACCGGGACGGCGCTGACCGTGATGCTGGATGTGGTGATGAACTGCATGTGGAGAATCTCCCTGCGGGCCCGGAGGCATCGAATGTGTCTGCAATCACCCGCCCCCAAACGAATGATCGACAGTGACGTAATTACAGTGGCGTCATTCTGCCATAGCACACAGGAATTTCGCAAGGGCGGATTTCCGGAGATTCGCGCGGTGCGCGCGATTCAGCCGGCGCGGCGACCGCGACGGGCGAGCTCGCGCTTGCCCTGCATGAAATCGACCAGCACGTAGTCGCCGAGATCCTCCGGCGTCGTGAAGAACGCTCGTCCTCGATTGATCTGCGTCATCTGCTCGATGAAGTGCCGCAACGAACCATCGGCCCCGAGGCCGAAGGTGTTGATCCGGATCTGTTCCTTGGTGCAGCGCACGACCTCACGCAGCGTGGCCTCGACGGTCTCACGCACGGGCGGGTAGTTGAAGAACGGCATCCCGTTGTCCATGATGTGCGCCGTCGGCTCGCCGTCGGTGATCATGATGATCTGCTTGGTGCCCGATTCGCGGGCGAGCAGTTTGCGCGCCAACGTGAAGCCGTGGTGCATGTTCGTGCCGTATACGAAGTCCCACGACACCTCGGGGAGTTGCTCGGCGGTGAGAATCCGGGCCGTCTCGGAGAATCCGACGATGCCCAGATAATCCCGTGGGAACTGCGACGTGATCAGGCTGTGCAGTGCCATCGCGACCTTCTTGGCCGGCAGGAAGTTGTCGCGCATCGGCATCGACAGCGACAGATCGAGCATCAACACCGTCGACGAGCGCGTCAGATGCTCCATCCGCTCGATCTCGAAGTCGGACGGATCGAGCTGAATCGGTGTGCCGCCACCGCTGCGCCGCAACGCATTGCGGATCGTGCGGTTCAGATCGAGCTGGAATGGATCGCCGTACTCATACGGCTTGGTGTCGTAGGTGCGCTCGTGACCCTGGCCGAGGTTGCTCGTCTCGTGCTGCCCCAGCGTGTCCTTGGCCAGCTTCGAGAACAGGTCGCGCAGCGCGTTGGCGCCGATCTTGCGCAGGCCCTTGGGCGTCATTTCCAGACGCCCTTCCTTCTGCTCGATCAGGCCGGCTTCCTCGAGCATCTTGGTCAGCTCGGCCAGACGCTCCAGCGACTTGGCGGCATCGTCGCCCATCAGGTCGCGCACGCGGTCCATGTCGGCCTCGGCGAGAGCGCCCGGGCTCGACGCGTTGCGCAGGAGGTTCTCGAGTTGGTCGAGGTCGCCCATGTCCTGCATGGCCTGCATCGCCTGCTGGAAGCCCATCGGGTCCTGGCCCTCGAAGTCGTAGCTCTGGTTCCAGTTGAGCTGTGGGAACATCTGCTGAAGGTTTCCTGACAGCTGCTGCATCTGCCACTGGAGGTCCATGTCCTCCATCAGCTGGTCGGACAGCTGTTGGAGTTGCGCCCGCTGCTCCGGCGTCATCGAGTTCATCATCGCCTGCATGGCCGCCATGCGCTTGGCCATCTGCTCGAGCAGCTCCTCGACGGTCTCGGGATTCTCGGGGAAGAAGTCGCCGTACTCCTCCATGAACTGCTCGAAGCCGGGATCGTCGCCGCGCTGGTGCTTCTCGAGCATCTCGTTGAGCGCCGCCATCATGTCCTTCATCCGTGCCATGTCCTCGGGAGACATGTTCTGCATCGCGCCGGACATCTGATCGACCATCTGTTGCATCAGCTGCTCTTTGAGCTGCTCCATCAGTTGGTCGAAGCGCGCCTTGGCCTCTTTCGACTCGAAGTTGTACGCGTCGAGTTCGCGGACCTTTCCGGCGAGGTCGTCGGGCATCAGATCGAGACGCATGTTGCGTTCCTCGGCTGCGGCGCGGGCGTTCTCGGCCCGGCGTTCGTCACCAGAGTTCTCGGCGTCACGGCGGGCGTTGTCGATCGCGTGACGCTCCTCGTCGATGATGTCGTCGAGCTGCGCCTTGATCTCGTCGTAGACGCCGCCGAGATCGGAGTTCTCCAACCGCTTCTGACGTTCGGCACGAAGCTGCTCGAGGAGCTCGCGCAGTCCTTGGAGCTGCTCGCCGTTGCGGTCGCGCAGACCTTCCTGCATCATCCGACGAAGCGCCGCGTTCACATCACCGTGGTAGAGCAGCTCATCGGTGAGCTCGTCGAAGGCCGCGTCGGCGTCGAACTCGAAACCCGTCTGGGTTCCGTCCCACCGGGAGTACTCGAACCGCTTCGCCATGACTGGAACTTAACGGGTCGTCCCCCGCAACGCTGCTCGGAGCACGTAACATCGTCGCTATGCGTGTCCCCCGCACGTTCGTCTTCGTCGACCTGTCTGGTTTCACGAACTACACCGCCGCGTTCGGCGACGACGCCGCGGGCCGCATCCTGAGCACCTTCCGCGGCATCGTGCGAACCGTCGCCTCCGACCGCGGCGTGCGCATCGCCAAGTGGCTCGGCGACGGCTGCATGGTCGTCGCCGTCGACCAACGCGACGCCATCGACTTCGTGCTCGACCTCGAACAGCGAGCCACCGACGTATGTGCGCCGTTGACCATTCGAGCGGGTTTGGCGACCGGCCACGCACTGCTGTTCGAAGGCGACGACTACATCGGGTCCGCAGTCAACATGGCGGCCCGCCTCTGCGACTACGCCCGAGGGGTGCAGGTGCTGATGCCCACGATGCAGCTCCAACGCCTGCCCGAGGGGGTCGCCGCCGAACCGTACGGCGAGGTCGAACTCCGCGGATTCCCCGGCCCGATCGAAGTCGTCAGCCTGACGGGCACGCCGCAGTCGGCGAACCTCGACTCGTCCGAACTCTGGACGCGTAGCCCGTTCATCTGACCGAGCGCCTCCCGTCGACCACACACCACTGATGACGTTCCGCAGAGGCGCCGCCCTCACCACGTCCGCAACGCTCGGACACGCCGACACCGCCGACTGCGGCCCGACCGCAGGCAACGGCTTTCGCACACGTTGGCCCGACGACCTCGCAGCGTTGCAGGACCTGGGCGTCACCGACGTGCGGATCGCGCTCGACTGGGCCCGTTTGCAACCGAAACCGGGCACCTTCGACGCCGATTGGGCGGAGTGGTTGGACCAGATCCTGCTGGCCGCGGACGCGATCGGCGTGCGGCCGTGGGCGTGCCTGCACGAATCCTCCATCCCTCGCTGGTTCGACAACGACGGAGGATTCGGCAACGACGAGACGTTCATCGCCTGGTGGCCCCGCTGGGTCGAGCGTGCGGCGGACCGCTTCGGCGACCTCGTCGCAGGATGGGTGCCGTTCGCCTGCATTCCCGCCGGGGCGCCCGAACAAACGTGGATCGACACGTGGGGCATCCTCGCCGGAGGACCTCCGGTTGTCGCCGCGGTCGATCTCCGCGAACGAGGCAACACGGTCAGGCGATACGAGGGCACGTCCGACCTGCTCGGCGCCGTCCTGACCGGCGAGTGGGAGGTCGACGATCCGGTGGATGTCGCCGCACTCTCCCGTGCCGCCGACCGATGGGGCGGCGAGCTGCGCGAAGCTGCCGATGCCGCCGACACCTCGTTGGTCATCAGCGGCTTCAGTGCCGGCCACCACGACGCCGATGCCGCTGGCGAGGTCGTGAGCGCATTGCGATCAGTCCTCGACGATGCTGTCGCCGACGGCGTTCCGATCGACGTCGCCTTCGTCGAGCCCGGCATCGCCGGCCCGGACTCACCCGCGGGCTTGCTCGACGCCGACCGCGCCCCCACGCCGTCCAGCGCCGCCTTCCTCGGCTGACGATCTGCACTCCGATCGTCCGGCCCGCGCCCGCCCACCCACTCACCCGAAATTCGGAGCCGGTATCGCGCTCAGCGCGACGATCTCACCGAATTTTGGTCGACCACCCGAAATTCGGAGCGGTATCGCGCCAGCGCGACGATCTCACCGAATTTTGGTGGGACCGGTCGAAGGGCGGCGTGGTCAGGTGCGGCCGCGGTAGGTGGAGCTCGGGCCGGAGGCGTCCTTGTTGAGCCGCTTGCTGAGGTGGAGGCCTTCGAGCACGAACTCGACGGCACCACCGACCGCCGCCGGTGACTCGTCGCCACCGGTGAGGACCGCCACCGGAGCGCGCAGTGCATCGACGTCCTCGACGAGACGAGCGAGTTCTTCGCTGGTCACGCCCTCGCCCGTGTGAGCGACCGCGCCAGCCTCGAAGGCGTCGACGACCGCCCGGGTCTGCTCGGGCGGCACCACGTCCTTGAAGACGCTGAGCACGGCGCCCTTGATCAGGTTCTCCATGATCGCGCCCTCACGACCGTCCTCGATCGACTCGATCTCGATCTTGCCCATCGAGCTCGCGGCGAGCGCATCGAGGTCGTCGACCCGAGCGACGATGTGACGTTCACCCGAACGCAGGCCTCGGCGGAGCGCATTCGCCGCGAGCGCTTCGTAGTTCGCCACGCTCAGGCGCACGCTCACCCCAGACCGCTGGTTGACATGGTTGCTCGCCCGCGCCAGATGGCTGAACGTCGCGACCACGTCGGCGAGGTACTCGGGCACGTCGACGGTGACGCGGCCCTGCGCCGTGGTGATGTCGAGCACCACGGCTTCCTGTCGCATGATCGCGACCTCGGTGTGCACCTCGAGCGGGTAGTGGGTGCGGATCTGGCTGCCGAAGCGATCCTTGAGCGGCGTGATGATGCGGCCACGGTTCGTGTAGTCCTCCGGGTTGGCCGATGCCAACAACATCACGTCGAGCGGCAGGCGGATCTTGTAGCCGCGGATCTGGACGTCGCGTTCTTCGAGCACGTTGAGCATGCCGACCTGGATTCGCTCCGCGAGGTCGGGCAACTCGTTGATCGCGAAGATGCCGCGGTTCGTCCTCGGCACGAGTCCGTAGTGAAGGGTCAGTTCGTCGGAGAGGTACCGGCCCTCGGCCACCTTGATCGGGTCGACTTCGCCGATCAGGTCGGCGATCGACGTGTCCGGCGTGGCCAGCTTCTCACCGAACCGTTCGCTGCGGTGCACCCAGTGGACCGGCGTGTCGTCGCCCAACTCCTCGACCAGGTCGCGAGCGTGCTTCGACACCGGCTGGTAGGGGTCGTCGTTGATCTCGCTGCCCGCCACGATCGGCATCCACTCGTCGAGCAGCCCGGTCAGCGAGCGGATCATGCGGGTCTTCGCCTGCCCGCGTTCGCCCAGGAAGATCACGTCGTGACCGGCAAGCAGCGCGTTCTCGAGCTGCGGCATCACCGTGTCCTCGTAGCCCGCCACCCCGTCGAACAACGGCTCGCCGGCGGCGACCTTCTCGATGGCGTGCTCGCGCACCTCCTGCTTGACGGGCCGCGACACCCAGCCCGAAGCCCGAAGCTCCCCCACCGTTGTCGCCTGCGGTCGATCCGTGTCAGCCATGTGACGAACCTACCGCGGACGGCGCGACCGTGAGCATGCGAGCGCACGACTCGTTCTCGCCGCACCCACGACCATCGTTGCGATGAGCGAAGCGACCGTATACGGCGGTTTGGCTCATCGGTGGAGCGGGTTCGCGCGGTGCGATGAGCGAACCGACCGTATACGGCGGTTTGGCTCATCGGTGGGCTGGCGGATGGGAGACGGCGGGCACCGATGTCCCGGCGTACGATCGGCTGATGCGATTGGAGGGCGTCTGGCTGGCTGCCGAAGCCGACGACGACGTCCGTCGCAACGGCATCGGACTCGACACCGACGACGCTCACTGGACCCAGGTTGCGGTGCCGGGGCACTGGCAGGACCAGCCGGAGTTCGCCACGAGCGACGGGCCACTGATGTATCGCCACTCGTTCGCCGCTTCGCCGCCGCCGGAGGGACGCCGCCGATGGGTGACCCTCGACGGGATCTTCTACCAGGCTGATGTCTGGCTCGACGGTGCCTACCTGGGCGACCCCGAGGGCTACTTCTTCAGCCACAGCTTCGACGTGACATCGCTGTCGCGATTCGGTGACGACCACGTGCTGGCCATCGAAGTCACGTGCTCGCCGCAGACCGGGACCACCGGGCGTCGAAACATCACCGGTGTGTTCCAGAGCCCGAACGGCATCGGCCCGAAGCGCAACCCCGGCGGGCTCTGGCGCCCGGTGTTCCTCTATGACACCGGACCGGTTCAGATCGATCGTCTCCGGGTGCTGTGTCGCGATGCCGACGCCCGACGAGCGCATCTTCGGATCTCCACGCGCATCGACAGCGATCGGTTGACCCCCGTGACGATGCGCACCTACGTCGATGGCGAACAGGTCGACGAACAGCTCCAGTCGATCGCTGCCGGCAAGAACGACTTCGAGTGGACGGTCGACATCACCGATCCCGCGCTGTGGTGGCCGAGGGCGCTTGGCGATCAACCGCTCATCGACGTCGCCGTCGAAGTCGTCGTCGACGGCGAGGTCAGTGATCGTCGCGAGCGCCGCACGGGACTCAGACAGGTGATCTGGGATGACTGGGTCTGCTCGGTGAACGGTGAGCGACTCTTCCTCAAGGGGGCGAACCTGCTTCCGACGACGACCGGGCCGGCCAACGCAACGGACGAGATGATCCGCGCCGACCTGCAAGCCGCAGTCGAGCTCGGCCTCGATGCACTCCGTGTTCATGGACACATTGCCGACCGGGCGCTGTATGCCGCCGCGGACGACGCAGGAATCCTGCTGCTCCAGGACTTCCCACTGCAGTGGGGTCACGCTCGTTCGGTTCGCCAACAGGCGGTCGAACAGGCTCGGGCTGCGGTCGATTCGCTCGGTCACCATCCATCGATCGCAATGTGGACCGCGCACGACGACCCGTCGGTCACTGATGCAGGAGTCGCTGCGTCCGGCTGGCGAGGAACCGCCCGCACGGTTGCGGCCAAGCAGTTGCCCTCGTGGAACAAGTCGGTGCTCGACCGCTGGGTGAAGCGGGCGTTCGAGCGCGCCGACTCGAGCCGCCGAGTCGTTGCGCATTCCGGCGTCGTCCCGCACCTCCCGCAGCTCGACGGCACCGACAGCCATTTGTGGTTCGGATGGCGTCACGGCGAATCGGAGGACCTCGCCGATTTCGCTGCTCGGCTCCCGCGGATGGTGCGATTCGTGAGCGAGTTCGGGTCGGATTCGCCGCCCGCCGACGCGCAGTTCATCGACGATCAACTCGCGTCGTACGAGTGGCCCAGTCTCGACTGGGATCGTGTGCAGCTCGAAACGGGGTATCAACGCGACGTGGTCGAGCGGAGCTTCCCGCCAACAGATTTCGACGGGTTCGAGGAGTGGCGCGACGCGTTGCAGTACTACCAAGCGCACGTGCTGAAGGTCCAGATCGAGGCGCTACGTCGGCTCAAGTACCGCCCGACGGGCGGGTTCTGCTTCTCGTCGCTGAACGATTCGGGGGCGTCGATCTCGTCGAGCGTCCTCGATCACGAACGCCGGCCAAAGGCAGCGCACGCCACGGTCGCTGCTTCCTGCGCGCCCGTGCTCGTGATCGCTGATCCGTTGCCTGCTGACGTCCGGCCCGGCGAACGACTCGACCTGGATGTGCATGTGGTCAGCGACCTCCGCGAGCCGCTCGACTTCGCCGTGGTCGATGTCGTCGCCTCGTGGTCCGGCGGCGAGCACCGCTGGCGATTCGGCGGTGCGATTCCTGCCGACGACGTCGTCAAGGTCGGCCGCGTCCGCCTCGAGATACCCGATACCAGTGGCCCGATGACCCTCGACCTGACACTGACGAGTGGTGACGTCACGAGCATCAACTGCTACACCACGACGGTCGAAGCCGACTGACACCTCGAACTCGAGGACGGATTCCGGGTCACGCTGCGCGTGCGGTGACGACCCACGTCGACGCCGCCATCACGATGCGGCCGTCGACGACATGACGTGACATCACATCGGCCGCTGCGTCGATGGCCGCCTGGCGCGTCGCGGGCACCGCCGCAGCGAGGCCGGGCGCGATGCCCGGATTCTGTTCGAGCGCCCGGCGGGCCGTGGATTGGAGGTCGTCCGCTGGGCCGAGGTCCGCTGACGTCGGCCCCGACTCGATCACGATGTCGCCGAACCCGGCCGCATGGAGCAACGACCTCACTCGTTCGGGATCGGCCAGCGAGAAGGGGCTGGGCTCGGTTGGGCCCGGCGGTGGCAGCATCTCGACATGAGCGGCCGCTGCCATCACGGGCCCCAGAATCATCGGATTGTCGAACGGACCCTGGAAACAGACGAACCCCAGCCGGCCCCGGTCCACGAGCGCGCGGCGCACGTGAGCGAATGCCCGCTCGGGCTCGGGAAAGAACATCACTCCGAATCGCGAGAACGCAACATCGAACGATGTTGCTTCCAATGGTTCGTCCTGCACGTCGTGCAGCCGGAACTCCACGTTGGAGCATCCCACCGCTGCGGCACGCGTACGCGCTGCTGCGAGCATCGGCTCGGAGATGTCGACACCGACGACGAGCGCAGGCGCCACCGATGCGGCCATCGCCAACGTCGTCGCACCGACGCCACACCCGATGTCGAGGACACGATCGCCCGTGCCGAGCTCGAGACGGTCGATGACCGCACGGCCGAATGGCGCCAACATCGAGTCGAACTGATCGACGTGTTCGACCCACGCTCGACCGGACTCGCCGTTCCACGCTGCGATCTGCGGGTTCTCTGCCATGGCGCAAGGTACACCTGCCGTCGACAGGTGGATGACGGTAGGCGCTATCGAGCGAGCGACTTGCGGTTCTTGAACTTCGACTTCAGATAGTCGATGTTCATCGTGGCGATGTTGTCGATCGAGATCTCCTTCGGGCACGCCGCCTGGCATTCGCCGTGGTTGGTGCACGAACCGAAGTACTCGTCCATCGTCTCGACCATCGCCTCGGCACGCTTGTAGCGCTCGGCCTGGCCCTGCGGCAACAGGTTCAGGTGGGCCAGCTTCGCCGACGTGAACAGGCTTGCCGCGCCGTTCGGGCATGCAGCGACGCAAGCGCCGCAACCGATGCAGGCCGCGGCGTCCATCGACGCATCCGCGACCGGCTTGGGAATCGGGATCAGGTTGGCGTCGGGTGCACCGCCGGTGGGTGCGGTGATGTAGCCGCCGACCTCGATGATGCGGTCGAACGCGGCTCGGTCGACCATCAGATCCTTGATGATCGGGAACGCCGCCGCACGCCACGGTTCGACGACGATCTCGTCACCGCTGTTGAACACTCGCATGTGCACCTGGCAGGTTGCGGTGCCCTTCTGCGGGCCGTGGGCGCACCCGTCGATCATCAACGAACACGTCCCACAGATGCCCTCGCGGCAGTCGTGGTCGAAGACGATGGCTTCCTTGCCTTCTTCGATGAGGCGCTCGTTCAGGATGTCGAGCAGTTCGAGGAACGATGCCTCGTCGCTGATCTCGGGGATCTGGTGGCTCTCGAAGCGGCCCTGCGCGTCGGGGCCGTCCTGGCGCCAGATCTTGAGGGTGAGGTTGGTCAGTGTGCTCACTTGTAGCTCCGGGTTGCGAACTTGACGACTTCGTACTCGAGTTGCTCTTTGTTCTCGATCGGGTTGGAGGGGTCACCGGTCCACTCCCAGGCACTGACGTAGGCGAAGTCGTCGTCGTTGCGCAGCGCCTCGCCCTCGTCGGTCTGGTGCTCGGAACGGAAGTGGCCGCCGCAGCTCTCCTCACGGTTCAGTGCGTCCTTGCACATCAACATGCCGAGTTCGAAGAAGTCGTCGACACGACCGGCCTTCTCGAGCGTCTGGTTGATGCTCGTATCCGAACCGGTGACCCTGAGGTCCTTCTTGAATTCCTCGTGCAGCGCCGGAATCTCCGACAGCGCCTTCTCGAGACCGTTGGCGTTGCGGTCCATGCCGCAGTAGTCCCAGATGATCTGGCCGAGCTCGCGGTGGAAGTGGTCGGGGGTCTTGGTGCCGCCGATCGCCATGTACTGCTTGAACCGGTCGGTCGCCTCCTGTTGGATCTTGGCGAACTCGGGGTGGCTCGTGTCGGGCACCGGCTTGTTGAGCAGGTCGGCGAGGTATGGCGCGATCGTGTACGGCAACACGAAGTAGCCGTCGGAGAGGCCCTGCATCAGCGCCGATGCACCGAGGCGGTTCGCACCGTGATCGGAGAAGTTGGCCTCACCGGCGCAGAACAGCCCGGGGATGGTGGTCTGCAGTTCGTAGTCGACCCACAAGCCGCCCATCGTGTAGTGGCTGGCCGGGTAGATACGCATCGGCACCACGTACGGGCTCTCGCCGGTGATGCGTTCGTACATCTCGAACAGGTTGCCGTAGCGCTCTTCGATCGTGTCCTTGCCGAGACGGCCGATCGCGTCGGCGAAGTCGAGGTACACACCGTTCTTGAGCGGCCCGACACCCTGGCCGGCATCGACCATGCGCTTGGCGGCGCGGGACGACACGTCACGCGGCGCGAGGTTGCCGAAGCTCGGATAGATCCGCTCGAGGTAGTAGTCGCGGTCGGCCTCGGGGATCTGGTCGGCCGCGCGGGTCTCGTCGGCGTTCTTCGGCACCCAGATGCGGCCGTCGTTGCGCAACGACTCGGACATCAGCGTGAGCTTCGACTGGAAGTCGTCGGCCTGCGGGATGCAGGTGGGGTGGATCTGGGTGTAGCACGGGTTGGCGAACGCCGCGCCGCGACGGTGGGCGCGCCAGGCGCCGGTGACGTTGCACGCCATGGCGTTGGTCGACAGGAAGAACACGTTGCCGTAGCCGCCGGTGGCGAGCACGACCGCGTGAGCGGAATGCGACGAGAACTCGCCGGTCATCAGGTCGCGCGTGACGATGCCGGCGCATCGACCATCGATGTTGACGACGTCGACCATCTCCATGCGGTTCCACAACTTGACGTTGCCGAGGCCGATCTGGCGGGCGAGCTGCTGGTAGGCGCCGATGAGCAGCTGCTGGCCGGTCTGGCCACGGGCGTAGAAGGTGCGGCTCACCTGGGCGCCACCGAAGCTGCGGTTGTCGAGCAGACCGCCGTACTCGCGTGCAAACGGCACACCCTGGGCGACCATCTGGTCGATGATGTCGACCGACACCTCGGCGAGGCGGTGGACGTTGGCTTCGCGAGCGCGGAAGTCGCCGCCCTTGACCGTGTCGTAGAACAGGCGATGAACGCTGTCGCCGTCGCCCTGGTAGTTCTTCGCGGCGTTGATGCCGCCCTGGGCGGCGATCGAGTGGGCCCGTCGCGGCGAGTCGTGGAACGTGAACGCCTCGACCTGGTAGCCGAGCTCACCGAACGTCGCTGCCGCGGATGCCCCGGCGAGACCGGTGCCGACCACGATGATCTTGAACTTGCGTTTGTTGGCCGGGTTCACCAACTTCTGGTTGGCGATGTAGTTCTGCCACTTGTCGGCCAACGGACCTTCAGGAATCTTGGAGTCGAGTGTCATGCTCATTCGGCTGCCTCCTCCAGGCTGACAGTGACGGCGTTCGGGTCGTAGTCGATGATCCCGGCCTGCACGGCGATCGGGAACGAGCAGTTGCCCACGACGACGACCGTTGCAATACCGGTGGCGAGATATCGACGCCACATGTTGAATCGGGGGTTGCTCCAACCCATCGACTGGAACAACGACCAGGTGCCGTGGAACAGGTGGATGCCGAGTGCGATGTTGGCGACGACATACAGGATCGCGACCGGCAGACGAGACAGCGACGTGTCGATGTTGTAGTAGACCGCGCCCTTCACGAAGTCGGGGTTCGCCCAACCCCACGTGAGGTCGGCGAGGTGCCACAGGATGAACAGGGCCACGATGATCCCGGTCCAGCGCATCGTGCGACTTGCGAAGTTGGCCACCTGGTAGTCACGCGCCGACTGGTACTTGACCGGGCGAGCCTTTCGGTTGAGCACGGTGAGCGAGTACGCCGCGTGGATGTGCAGGACGACAGCACCGATCAGGACGACACGCATGATCCACAGGAAGATGCCGTGCGGCAGGATCGGCACGAGGAGCTCGCGGAGGAACTCGCCGTAGATGTCGATGTCGTACAGACGCTCATCGCCCTCGGAGATGACTCCGAGGTACATCTTGAGGTTGCCGATCATGTGACCGATCACGAAGCCGATCCCGATGATTCCGGTGATCGCCATCACGTACTTCTTGCCGACGGCCGTGGAGTAGAAGTCGACGACGAACGGCTTCTTCTTCGACGGCGGCTTGACTGCGGTCCCCGAGACGGGCCCGCGGTTCAACGTTTGTGCCATTGCCGCGACGCTACTCGCCGCCCGTGGGCGACCACCCAATTGTCCTTCGGGTTCGTCGGTGCAACGAACGACACACCGATGCGTGGATTCCGTTCGGTTGGGATCTAACCTGCCCCGCCGACCATCATGGTCCGGTCCCTCGGATCGTTCCGACCAGGATCACTCTCGTACCGCCCTCAGGAGGCAAGAAGCCCGTGGACGTCGTTCCTTATCTCGCAGCAGTGTCGGCCATCGCCGCACTCGTGCTCGCGTTCTACTACTACAAGTCCGTCGAGAAGGAATCGCCCGGCAACGAGCGCATGGTCTTCTTGATGACCGAGATCCAGAACGGTGCGAAGGCCTTCTTGAAGAAGGAGTACCAGTGGGTCTCCGTCTTCGTCGTCGCGATGATGATCCTGCTGGCGGTCGTGATCAATCCGCTCGCCTCGGTCACCTACCTCCTCGGCGCAGTGCTCTCCGCGACCGCCGGCTACGCCGGCATGACGGTCGCGACCATGGCGAACGCTCGCACGACCGAGGCCGCCAAGTCCGGTCCTGCAGCGGCGTTGCCGGTCGCGTTCCGCGGCGGCGCCGTCATGGGCTTCTCGGTGGCGGGTCTGGCGCTGCTCGGATTGATGATGACCTACCTCGTGTTCGTCGTGTGGATGGAGGTCGACGAGGCCTTCGAGATCTTCACCGCCTACGGCCTCGGCGCATCGTCGATCGCGCTCTTCGCTCGCGTTGGCGGCGGCATCTACACCAAGGCCGCGGACGTCGGCGCCGACCTCGTGGGCAAGGTCGAGGCCGGCATCCCCGAGGACGACCCCCGCAACCCGGCGACCATCGCCGACAACGTGGGTGACAACGTCGGCGACGTCGCCGGCATGGGCGCCGACCTGTTCGAGTCGTACGCCGGCTCGATCATCGCTCCGATCTCGCTGACCGCGTTCGCTCTCGCCCTGACCGCCGATCAGGCCGGCGAAACTGGCGTGATCAGCCTCCTCGTCTTCCCGATGGCGATCGCCTTCGTCGGCATGATCGCCTCGATCATCGGGTCGTTCTTCGTCAAGGGTGGCAATTCCACCGACTCGCACGCCCTGTCCCGGGCGCTCCACATGGGCACGAACGTCGCCATGGTGATCACCGCGCTCGGTACGGTCGGCATGGCCTACTGGTTGTTCTCCGGCGACGACTTCGACGCCCCGATCGGTCTGGCGATCTCCGTGATCGGCGGCTTGATCGTCGGCTGGGCACTCGGCAAGTGCGCCGAGTACTACACCTCCGACGGGTTCGCGCCGGTCAAGAAGATCGCTCGCCAGTCCGAGACCGGCCCCGCAACGACGATCCTCGCCGGTATCAGCGCCGGCATGGTGTCGGTCGCCGCATCGGTGGCGCTGATCCTGATCGGCGTCGGCGTCGCCTACTGGGGTGGCCAGCTCGCCTTCAACCCGGACGCCTTCGGCGGACTCGGTGAGGAGTTCGGCGGTATCTACGGCATCGCCGTCGCCGCCATCGGCATGCTCGCGACCACCGGCGTGGTCGTGTCCGTCGACGCGTACGGTCCCATCGCCGACAACGCGGGCGGCATCGCCGAGATGGCCGAACTCGACCCGTCGGTCCGCCAGGTGACCGACGCGCTCGACTCGCTCGGCAACACGACCGCCGCCATTGCCAAGGGCTTCGCCGTCGGCTCGGCGGCACTGACGGCGCTGGCGCTGTTCAAGAGCTTCGAGTTCGCGATCTTCGATGCCGACCCAACAGCGGCACTGGACCTCAACATCGGCAAGGTCGAAGTGTTCATCGGCCTGTTCATCGGTGCGGCACTGCCGTTCCTTTTCGCCGCGTTGACCATCGACGCCGTCGGTCGTGCCGCACAGAAGATGATCGAGGAAGTGCGCCGCCAGTTCCGCGAGATCCCCGGCCTTCGCGAAGGTCTGCCCGGCGTGGTGCCCGACTCGGCACGCTGTGTTGCGATCTCCACCGAGGCGTCGCTGCGCGAGATGATCGCACCGGGCGCTCTCGCGGTGGTGGTTCCGCTGGTCGTCGGGTTCATCAGCGTCGATGCGCTCGGCGGACTGCTCGCCGGTGCGCTCGTGACGGGCTTCGCGCTCGCCATCTTCATGGCCAACTCGGGTGGCGCGTGGGACAACGCCAAGAAGTACATCGAGGCCGGCGCGCACGGCGGCAAGGGCGGCGACCCGCACAAGGCAGCCGTCGTCGGCGACACCGTGGGCGACCCGTTCAAGGACACCTCCGGCCCGTCGATGAACATCCTCATCAAGGTGATGACGATCGTCAGCCTGGTGTTCGCCACCGCCTTCGTCTGATCGCAAGGCGCGTCTCAAGCCGAAATTCGGAGCGCCCATCGCGCTGGCGCGATGTCACTCCGGAATTTCGGCTTGCGAGCGCGAACGTGGGACTATTCGGCGACGAAGTCGATCAGTTGCTCGACGGCGCCGACCAGTTCGGGACGGAGGTCGGCAAACGTGTTGACCCGGTTGCGCAGCTTCGGCCAGAAGCCGTCGAACGGCACTCCGAGCGCCGCGCACATCCCCTCCTTCCACGGTCGATCACTCTTCGGCACGTCCGGCCACTCGTCGAGGCCGAGCACCTTCGGGCGGATACCGGCCCACACGTCGACGAACGGATGCCCCGTGATGAGTACGTTCGGGTCGCGCACGGTCTGCGCGATCCGAGTCTCCTTCGAACCGGGTACGAGGTGATCGAGCAACACACCGAGTCGCCGTTGCGATGACGGGCCGAACTCGACGACGGCAGCGGCGAGATCGTCGGCACCGTGCAGTGGCTCGACGACGATGCCGAGCTCGCGCAGATCGTCGCCCCAGACGTGTTCGAGCAGTTCGGCGTCATGTTTGCCCTCGACCCAGATGCGACTGGCCGCCGCGACGCGGGCCCGCCCATCGCCGGCGACCGAGCCCGATGCGGTGATGCGCTGCGTTGCAGCCTTTGCGGTCGCGGGGCGCACCAGCGTGACGGGCCGCCCCTCGATCAGGAAGCCACCGGGCTTCCAGGTGAAGTGGCGGACGTAGTCGTTGCGGTCCTGCAGGGTGACCCCTTCGGCACTCCAGCGCACGACATCGCCACAGAAATGCGAGGCGCGGTCCTCGACCAGCATGCCCATTTCGACCGTCACGTCGGGATAGGTCGGGCCGCGTTTGGACGCTGCGAAGTCGTCGAGAATGTCGCCGGTGTACGCCACGTTCCCAGTGAAGCAGTCGACGAGGTCGCTGTGCGAGCATGCTCCGATGCAGAGCTTCGAAGGAAAGATCGCCGTTGTCACCGGAGGCGCCAGCGGAATGGGACGCGAACTCGTCCTGCAGTTGGCGGCCGAGGGGTGCCACGTCGCAATGTGCGACATGTCGGTCGAGGAGATGGCCGAGACCAAGCGCCTCGCGCTCGAGGTTGCGCCGTCTGGAACGGTGATCACCACCCATCTGTGCGACGTGTCCGACGAGTCGTCGGTGCTGGCCTTCCGCGACGCGGTCGTCGCTGCGCACGACACCGACCACATCAACCTGCTGTTCAACAACGCAGGCATCGGCGGTGGTGGCTCCGTGATCACCGACGAGCGTGCGATCTGGGATCGCACGTTCGCGGTGTGCTGGGGTGGGGTGTACTTCGGCGTGCGCGCGTTCATGGCGCTGCTGATCGCATCCGACGAGGGCCACATCATCAACACCTCGAGCGTCAACGGGTTCTGGGCGAGCATCGGCCCCGACCGTCCGCACACGGCGTACTCGGCGGCGAAGTTCGCCGTGAAGGGGTTCAGCGAGGCGCTGATCACCGATCTGCGGGTCAACGCACCGCACGTCAAGGTGTCAGTCGTGATGCCCGGCCACATCGGCACCTCGATCGTCGAGAACTCGCTGCGCCACGGCGGCCACGAGGTCGACATGGAAGCCGCCGAGATGGTCAAGCTCATGTCCGACATGTTCCGCGACCAGGCACCGATGTCGGCTGCCGAGGCCAGCACGGAAATCCTCGATGGGGTCCGCAATGGTCGGTGGCGAATCCTGGTCGGCGACGACGCCCGCAAACTCGACGAAGCGGTGCGGGCCAATCCTGAGATCGCCTACGAGTCGCTCACCCTCGGCGACCTCACCTCGGGCAACGCCGGCACCCCGTTCTCCCCGGACGCCTGAATTCCACCAGGGGTCGAACCCCTGCTGCAATTGCCGCTCGATGGAACCGGTCGGCGTCGGTCGGCGTCGAAGGTCCATGGGGAGATACAACACAGCATTCACTGGGGTCACCTTGATGGTTCTCGTCGGGCTGGGGGTCTCGGCATGTGGCAGCGACGACGATTCGGGATCGGAGTCACAGTTCACGCCGGCGATCGAGACCGACGCGCCGACCGTCGGCGAGGCAGCGCCGGGACGCTCCGGGGCAACCGAGCAGACCGAGTCCGCCGGCGATGCGGCCGCCCTCGAGCAAGCGCCGGGAACGCCGCTGCCCACCGGTCAGGCGCTCGCCACGACCGCCGGGGTGGTCGTGGCCACACCGGACATCCGGACCGCCGTCGCCGACACGCTCGCGGCCGTGCAACGCAACGGTGCGAGCGTCTTCACCGCCGACGTGAACATCGGTGACGAACTCGACGACGGCAGCGTCGACGGGTCGGGCTACTTCGTCGTCAAGGTGCCGCCTGCCGACCTCGAGCCGCTGATCACCGACCTCGGTGCGACGGTTGGTCGGCTCTCGGGGCGTACCCAGGACACGACCGATGTCTTCGATCAACTCGTCGACCTCGACATCCGCATCGGTGTCGAGCGCGATGTCATCGCCCGCTTCCAGAACCTGCTCGTCGACGCGACCGAGTTCCAGGACATCGTCGAGATCGAGCGGGTGATCAGCGAACGGACGATCGCACTCGAGCAGCTGCTGGCGAGTCAGCGCAACCTCGACAACCGGGTCGACCGCTCGACGCTGACGATCCAACTGCAGTACGAGGCGCCCGTCGCAGAGGTCGTGGCCACCGAGGACGACTCGATCGAGGGAATCGGCGATGCGTGGCGTGCAGGGTGGGACGTCTTCGTCGGTGCGTTGTTCGCGATCGGCTTCGTGCTCGCCGTCGCGGCACCGTTCCTCGGCACCGCCGCCGTCGTGCTCGCCGTGGTGTGGCTGGTAGCCCGTCGCGGTCGACGCGGTGGGCGCGACGACCGGCCGACGGTCGAGGCGCCGGCAGCGGAGCGTCCCGCCGATGCGGTCACGCCTGACGGCCAGCTCGCCGGGCCCAGCCCTCAGGGGTGAGCACGAGGTCGCTGACGCTGCCGTCGGGGAACGAGAACGGCGCCCGCACACCGGCGTGGGCGCGTACCTCCGGCAGCGCCAGCGGCCCGAACCCCGTGCTGCCGGGAGCGGCGTCAGTGGTCCAGCGGTGCCATCGATGGGCGGGAATCTCCGCGAACTCCAGGCGTGGCTCGCCGAGGATCTCGATGGCGCCGTGCACCACACCGACCTGCTCGTAGCCGACATCGACTGCGGCCCGGTCACCGGCGGGTTCCAGCGGGCTGGGCGGCCCGGTCGCGTACCACTCGAGGTCGAACGCGATCGGGGTGGGATCGCCGTAGGCCAGCCCGAGCGCTTCGTCGGCGTCGTCGATTGCCGAGGCATACGTCTCGTTGCCGACCGACCACTGCGCCATCGGATCGTCGCAGGTGTGTTCCGCCCAGAGCGCCTCACCCTTGACGATGAACGGGTCCGCTCGAACGGGCACCGAGAAGTCGGTGATGTGCAACAGCGGGCGGCCCGGTCGCGCCAACGCCGACCAGTACCACGCCGTTCGACCGACGATCCGATGCCCGGAGATCAACCCCATCGTCCCATCGGCCATCCACGCGGCGAAGACCCATTCCTCGATCGGCGCGTCGACGTGTCGGCCTTCGTCGTTCCGGTCGAGATGGTCGCGGTCACCGGGCACATCAGGCAGACTACGGACCATGATCCGCTACCTCAGTCTCGACTGGATCACCGAACTCACCACGGAGGTTGGCGCAAGCGACCGCATGCGCGAGATCGCCGAGACGCACCGCATCGGCGTCACACAGGTGGTGAGCGACGGCCCCGAAGGCGACGTGATCTATCACCTCAGCGTCGGCGATGGGCAGGCGTCGTTCGGGGCTGGACCAGCCGAGCCCGAGGACGTGAAGATGGAACAGGACTGGGACACCGCGGTCGCGGTGGCGACCGGCGAACTCAACGCGCAAGAGGCGTTCATCGGCGGTCGGATTCGTCTCTACGGCGACCAGCAGAAGCTGCTCGACTCGCAGCCGGTGTTCGGAGCGCTCGACGCCGTCTTCGCCACGATCCGCGAGCGCACGACCTACGAGTGACAGCCAGCTCGCCATGCCCGAGATGCCGGAGATCCAGGCGCACGCCGAACGCTTGACCGAGCAGTTCGCCGGACGGACGCTCACGGGATTCACGCCGTTCAACTTCACGGCGTTGAAGACGGCAGTACCCGCACCGTCGGAGGCCTTCGGTCTTCCGCTCCTGGACGTCGGGCGTCGAGGCAAGTACCTGCTGTTGCGGTTCGAGCCGATCACGTTCGTCGTGCACCTGATGCAGGGCGGCCGCCTCGTCCCCGACGACAAGCGGTCGGTGAAGCCCCGGGGCGGTCAGGCTCGCTTCACCTTCGAGCCGATCGAACGCGACGATGGATCGATCGACGAGACGGCGCTGCTGCTCACCGAGCAGGGCAAGGAGCGGCGGGCCGGCGTCTGGTGCGCGCCCACCACAACGGCGCTCACTTCACCGCCGCTCGACAAGCTCGGCCCCGAGGCGGCCGGGATCGAGGCCGAGCAACTCGCCGCACTGTTCGCAGCGAACTCGATGCGCGTCCACGGCTTCCTGCGCGATCAACGAATGGTCGCCGGCATCGGACGACGCCTGGCCAACGAGATCTGCCATCGGGCGCGCGTCTCGCCGTTTGCGAACACCCGCAAGCTCGCAGCGGCGGGAGCGGCCGACGTGGCGGCTGCGATCAACTCGTGCATCGCAGAAGGTCTCGCCGCCGAACGGAGCCGAGGCGACATGAGTTCGTCGAAGGAACGGCCGAGCGCCATGCACAGCCGAACCGGCGATCCGTGCCCCGACTGCGGCGACGTCGTGCGCGCCGTCGAGTACTCCGGCTACACGGTGAACTACTGCTCGACGTGCCAGACCGGTGGCAAGGTGCTCGCCGACAACACGACCAGCAAATTCCTGAAATAGCCCGCGGCGAATACGCTCGGCGCATGCCGATTCATCTGCGAGCCGAGCCCGGTGACTACGCCCCCAACGTGTTGTGTCCCGGCGATCCCCTTCGGGCCAAGTACATCGCCGAGACCTTCTTCGACGAAGGCTTCCGACAGGTCAACGCCGAACGAGGGATGCTCGGCTACACCGGCACCTTCGAGGGTGAGCCGATCAGCGTGCAGTCGACGGGCATGGGCTGCCCGAGCGCCGGGATCGTGTTCGAGGAACTGATCATGCTCGGCGCGACGCGCCTCGTCCGCGTCGGAACCTGCGGCGGGCTCGGCGACGGCATGGCGATGGGGGACACCGTGGTCGGCCTCGCCGCATCGAGCGACGACCAGACTCCGTTCCGCTACGCCGCGATGGAGGGCTACGCGCCGAGCGCCACGTTCGCCCTGGTCGAGACTGCGGCTCGGCTGAGCCGGGAGAGCTCGGCCGGTGCCGTGCACGTCGGACCCGTCGTCACGTCCGGGATCTTCTACGACCCCGACCCCACCACGTTCGCTCGTTGGAAGCGCCTCGGCCACATCGGCGTCGAGATGGAGGCAGCGATGCTGTACACGATCGCGGCGGTCAAGGGCATCGAATCGCTGGCGATCATGACCGTCAGCGACCTGCTCGGCGAGAGCGGCGACACGGTTCGCATCAGCGACGCCGAACTGAAGGCGGGCGTCGACCAGATGATGCGCATTTCCTGCGCCGTCGCCGTGTCATGATTCGTTCCCTCGGCGATCGCCGAGGGAACCAACTTCGCTTCAGGAGCGTCGAATCGACATGACCCCTCGCACCACCATTGCACTGCTGGCGCTGGCCGGCCTGGCCGTTGCCGCCTGCGGCAGCGACGACGACGGCAGCGCCGACTCGGCCAACGTACCAACCGCCGACGAACTCTCCGGTCTGAGGTTCGCCTCCAGCGACGTGACCGGCTACGACCTCGTCGACGGAACCGAGATCACGATGGCGTTCGACGACGACGCCGTCAGCGTCAACGCCGGATGCAACACGTTGAACGGTGGCTACGAGATCACCGACGGCGAATTCGTCGCCGGACAGTTCGCGATGACGATGATGGCATGCGACGAGCCGCTGATGGCTCAGGACACGTGGTTGAGCGAGTTCCTGTCGGCATCGCCGGCCATCAGCCTCGACGGGTCGACGCTCAGCCTCACCGGCGACGACACCACGATCACCCTCGACGAGGTCGAGCCCGCAGGACTCGTCGGCACCACGTGGGTCGTCTCGGGCACCGTCGCCAACGAGGCGGTGACCGTGAGCGCCGTCGACTCGGAGGCATCGATGACGATCACCGACGACCAGGCGCAGATCGACACCGGCTGCAACACCGGATCGTCGACCGTGGAGATCACCGACACCACGATCACGTTCGGTCCGATCGCCCTGACGAGGATGGCCTGCGACGAGGAGCTCACTCGGCTCGAGAACAGCGTCCTGGCGGTCCTGCAGGGCGAGGTGACCTACGAGATCGACGGCGACAAGTTGTCGCTGCGTTCGGGCGAGGGCGCCGACGAGGTCGGTTTGGAATTCACAGCCAGCTGACGCAACGCTGCGTTGTCGCAGACGCCGCCATCGACGACCTCAGGCGGCGAGAATGCTGATGCCGTCGCCGAGCACCTTGGCACCGAGCACCACGAACAGCACGGCCATCACGACGGCGTTGTTGACGAGCAGCCAGGACTTCATCGAATCGAGCGTTGGCCGCATGCGGTCGCCCACTATGAGATAGCCGACGACGGGCACCATCAGAGTGCACGACGCGATCAGGACGTACACGGCCACGACGACGGCCTCTTCGCTCCCCGTCAGGCCCGCTGCGCCAATGGAACTCGCAGCGGCGATTGTCAAGCCGAGGTTCTTCGGGTTGAGCCCCGACAGCAGCGCAGCGAGTCCGAAGGACTTGACGGCGGTGAAGTCGTCGATCGATGCCATCCATGCCGGCATCGGTGGTGTCTCGCCGTCGTGCGGACGGTTTCGCCATTGCTTGACGGCGAGCAGGAGGAACACCACACCGACGGCGACCTTGATCCAACCTGCAACGTCGTTGGTGCCGTCGGATCCCTCGAACTCGATCAGCAACACGATGGTGGCGACGGCGACCAGCCCGACGATCCACCCGACGAGGAACGCGACGCTGTTGCTCTTCGCCCGGGACGAGAACAGCATGAGGATCGTTGCGATGATCGGTACCGGGCTGATCGCCACGCCGACCGCCAACCCGAGAATCTGTCCGATTGCTGCACCCACGTCGCCTCCCATCGGCCCGCGGCACCATAGCGGAGCCACCCGATCGCGATTGGACGAACAGGCTGCGTGCGGTCAGATCAGGCTGAGCTCGTCGTGTGGCACTACCGGCGCCAGAACAGGTGGTGGATGATGCCACTCGGGCTCGGGATCGTTTCGTGGTGGAAGCGGTCGAGCAGGTCGTCGGGTGAATCCCAGAGTTTGCCACCTCGGCCGATTTCCACCGGGGCGACGGCGACGTGCATGGTGTCCACGAGGTCGGCGTCGAGGAATTCGCGCACCGTGGAGACGCCGCCACCGAGACGCACGTCCTTGCCGTCAGCGGCGGCTTTCGCCTGTCGCAGAGCCTCCGTCGGCGCTGCGTCGATGAAATGGAAGGTCGTGTCCGACAGTGAGATGGTGGGTCGCTCGTGGTGGGTCAGTACGAAGACCGGCGTGTGGAACGGTGGGTTGTCGCCCCACCAGCCCTCCCACTCGAGGTCCTCCCAGGGCCCTTTCTGTGGACCGAATTTGCCGCGTCCCATGATCTCGGCGCCGATGTTGTTCGTGTAGTCACGAGTGAAGTAGTCGTCGAGGCCACGGGTACCGCCCGGGTCGGTGCGATTGGGCCAGCTCGCCGTGGCTCCCGCCCAGGCCGCGAGCACTGCCGGGTCAGCGTGGCCGAAGGGTCGCTCGAAGCTCTGCCCCTCGCCAGTGCCGTAGCCGTCGGTCGACAGCATGAAGTTCTGCACTCGCAGGAGCTGTTCGCTTGGGCTGCTCACGATGCACCCACCGGGGCGGCGAGGCCGAGGCGGGCGTAGTGGTCCCGGTCGGCGCCGAAGGTGTCCCAGTCCCACGGTGCGGGCCGGCCTGCGAGGGCTGGCGTGAGCCGGTCAAGCGAGGTCTGGAGCCCGACGAGGTAGCAGTTGTCGATCGCCTCTTGGACGTCGGGGAGGGTGATGGCGTTCCACACGTCACCGACGCCGTAGGCGAGGTGCCGTTCGAAGCGGATGACGCCTCCGTCGGCGGTGCGTTCGAGCACGCCGTCGAAGCGAGTGGTGATGTCGTCAGTCATGCGGGTCGTTCCTTCTGGTTCGTCGGTTTCGCAGAGATGGGAGCGGCGGTGCGCTCGAGGTGGCGTTCGAGAGAATCGAGACGGCGGGCCAGTTCGTCGCGGTACGGCTCGAGCCACTCATCGAGTTCTCGCAAGGGCTCGGCGCGCAGGCGGTAGAGCCGACGCTGCGCGTCGCGACGGACCTCGACGAGGCGCCTCGCGATCGGCCGGTCGCTCCAGCGGAACCGAGCGATGATCGCAGGCGAATCAGATCAGGCCGAGTTCGGCAACCGCATCGCGCTCGCTCACGAGTTCGTCGGCGCTCGCGTCGATCTTGGCACGGCTGAAGTCGTCGATCTCGAGGCCCTGGACGATCTCGTAGTCGCCGTCCTTGCAGACACACGGGAACGACGAGATGATTCCCTCGGGGACGCCGTAGCTGCCGTCGCTCACGACCGACATCGACACCCAGTCACCTTCGGGGGTACCGAGCGTCCAGTCACGGATGTGATCGACCGCCGCTGACGCTGCCGACGCCGCCGACGACGAACCACGCGCATCGATGATGGCCGCACCGCGCTTGGCGACGGTCGGGATGTAGGAGTTCTCGTACCAGTCGTGGTCGCCGACGGCGTCGAACGCGTTCTTGCCGTTGACCTCGCAGTGGAAGAGATCGGGGTACTGCGTCGTGGAGTGGTTCCCCCAGATCGTCATCTTGGTGATGTCGTTCACCGAGACGTCGAGGCGCTGCGCGAGCTGAGCCTTCGCACGGTTGTGGTCGAGGCGGGTCATCGCCGTGAAGCGCCGCGGATCGAGATCGGCCGAGTTGCGCTGAGCGATCAGTGCGTTGGTGTTCGCCGGGTTGCCGACGACGAGGATCTTCACCGCCGGCGTGGCCGAGCGTGAGAGGGCCTCTCCCTGTGGCTTGAAGATGCCACCGTTGGCCGACAGCAGGTCGGCGCGCTCCATGCCTGCCTTGCGCGGCATCGAACCGACGAGGATCGCCACGTCGGCATCGCCGAACGCCGTGTCGGCATCGTCGGTGCACACGACGCTGTCGAGCAGAGGAAATGCACAGTCGTCGAGTTCCATACGCACGCCCTCGAGCGCTCCGAGCGCGGGCGTGATCTCGAGCAGTTGCAGCGAGACCGGGGTGTCCGGGCCGAGCATCGAGCCTGATGCGATACGGAAGAGGATGCTGTAGCCGATCTGGCCAGCAGCACCGGTGACGGCAACACGAACTGGAGTGGTCATGGTTCGAGCGTACGCCCGCCACCCACCGCCCCCCAAGCGCACACCCGCCCGAAAAATGCCGTGAAAGCTGCGCTGGGCGAACCGATCGCTACATTTTTCGGGCTCAGGGTTGGGCGAGCACCTTGCCGATGACGTCGGCGTAGAAGTTCTGGCCGGACTGGGTCAGGTGGATGCCGTCGTCGTAGAAGCAGCGGCCTTCGCACGTCGCCGAGAGCACTTCCCAGTCGACCACGGTGACGTTGGGATGCGTTGCCGGAACCGATCGGAGCTTGGCGTTGTTGTCGGCAATCCACCCGCGATCCGCCTTACCGGTCAGCAGCAGCACGACGGGGACGTCAGCGACGGTGGCCAGCATGGCGTCGAGCGTCTCCTGGCTGAATCCGCCGTTTGTTCCAAGGTGAACCACGACCACCGAACCGAACGTTCCGTTGTCCTTCAGCGTCTGCATCGTGGGCACGAACGCCTTCATCTGACGGCTCTGCAACGCGTCGACCTGGAAGCCGCGAGCTTGGAGTTCCTCGGCCGCACCCAGCATCACCGAGTCACCGAGCGCTACGAGCGGGAAACCCGACACGGTCGGAGGGATCGCGAGCGGAGCGAGGCCGTCGAGGGAGGACACGACACCGAGCTGACCGACCGCCACCGGCGCCAAGGTGGTCGGTGGCACGGTCGTGGGCGGCAACGTCGTCGCCGGCGCAGTGGTTGGCGGGCTCGACGCATCGGCGACGACCGAGCCGGATGGATCGAGTGTCGGATCGAGGACGCCCGGCACCGTCGTGATCGGCGGCGCTGTGGTCGTCGTGGTCGTCGTGGTGGTGCTCGTCGTGGTGGTCGACGCAACCGGGATGTCGTCGACGGCGAGCAGGTCGGTGGTGAACTCCTCGCCAGCATCGAGCGCCTGGGCGATCTCATTCTGTTCGAGTGGTGCGCGTCAGCAACACCGCGCCCGACGAACGAGGCCGAGCACCGTGGCCGCCATTGCACCGCGCCCGTGGCCAGCAACTTGGGAGCACGGCGATGTCCCCAGCGAAGATCCGATCGCCACCGCAGGCCGAATCGCCCCTGACGGATCGGCGTCTCCACGTAGCGGTACGACAACTCGGTCACGATGGTGGTCAGCATCAATGCGAAGACGAACTCACGCACCGACAGCTTGTTGCCCGCCACCCCGCGGATCATCTGGTAGATCGGCCAGTGGTACAGATACAAGCCATAGGACCGGTGCCCGATCCAGCAGGAACACCACGGTTGCCGAGCACTCGATTGGCATACGCACCGCGATGGGTGACCGCAGCGATGATGACCAGCGTGCGCCAGCCTCCGAGGAACAGCCCGCCACGGAACACCAGCGGATCGGCGCCGCTCGGTGTACGAGGTACGTGTTCCAACACAGCCATCCGAGGCCGATGATCGCCAACGAGACGCCAGCCCGTCGAACAGCGCTGCCCTTCGAGCGCAACGGTCCTCGAACGATCGGCCAGGGGCCGCCAGACCATGGCAAATGCTGCGCCGAGCAGAATGCCACTGAGCCGGCTGATCGTGCCCAGGTACAGCGTGTCGATCTTGTTGATCGGTCGGTCACCGATCCACCAGTACGCGTCAGGCGTGACATTGGGTTCGGCGATCGGGCCGGGGTAGAAGAGCAGCGCAGTCGCCACCGTGAGCAGTACCGCAGCGACGAACAACCACCGGCTGACGGCGGCGACCTGACGGGTGCCGTTGCGACCGAGCAGGAAGATCATGACGACTGGCCAGAACAGGTAGAACTGCTCCTCGACCGCAAGGCTCCACAGATGGCGCAACGGGGCGAAGTCACCGGCGGCGGTGTAGCCCTGGCCCACCCAGATCTGGTAGTAGTTCGACACGTAGAAGAATCCGGCGATCACGTCGCCGCGCAGCGCACCGAGCGCTTCGTACTTGAAAATGGCCGTCCACGACGACGACGATAGACATCATCGTGAACAGCGCCGGGAGCAGCCGTCTCGCTCGGCGGATCCAGAACTGGCGCAGCGAGATCCGGTACGTGCGCTCGCGCTCGGAGATCAGCAACAGCGTGATCAGATACCCCGAGATCACGAAGAACATCTCGACGCCGAAGAAGCCCCCGGGCAGCCAATCGCTGTTGGCGTGGTACACCATCACCGCCACCACGGCGAGCGCCCGCATGCCGTCGAGACCCGGAAGATACGGGACCCGACTGATGTGAGCGCGGTCGTCGGAGACCGGTTCCACCCGGGGTGGGGCGAGCGTGGACATGGATCATCCAGTATCGCCGAGCACGTTGCGCCATCAGCGTCATGCCGACGATGTCAGCGCTGGGGCTTCGAGCGCTCCGTCGATCAACGCTGCGTAGTACGCCTGGCCGTCGGGGCGCAGGTGGTAGCCGTCGCTCTGGAAACAATCACCAGGGCAGGAGTCGGCGAGGTCGGCCCAGTAGAGCACCGATGCGTTCGGATACGTGCTCGCTGCGTTGAAGATCAGGTCGTTGTTGCCGGCGGTCCACTCACGATCGACATCGATCGTCAGGAGCAGCACTTGCGGCACACCCGCGAGGGCGTCCATCATCGCAGTCAGGTCGTTGGGATCGATGTTGCCGTTCGTGCCGAGATGGACGACGACGACATCGCCGAGCCGACCGTCATCACGCAACTGCTCGACGATCGCGCGGCCATCGGAGAACTGACGGCTCTCCTTGGCATCGACGGTGTAGCCCCGAGTCGCCAGTTCGCCGGCGGCGCCCAGCATGACCGAGTCGCCCAGTGCGAACTGGGCGATCGGAACCGGCGGTGCCGTGGTCGTCGTGGTCGTCTCGACGACGGCCGGCGGCACCGCGGAACCCGAGGGATCGGTCGAGTCCGCTGGCGCAGTCGACACGTCGGTGACAACCGCCGGATCGGTGGCGTCGTCGCCCGAGCACGTCGGATCGTTGACGACATCGCAGGTGAACTCGGCACCCTCGTCGAGTGTCTGGCGCACCTCGTTCTCTTCGACGGGTGCGGTTGCCAGACTCACACCGGCGAACACCGTGAGGGCTGCGACAACGGCGCCGATGCTGTACAACGCGGTGCGGGGCCCCGAGACGGGCGAGCGGCGGATGCGAGCCAGCGACGCACCGAGCGTGCCCTTTCGGATCGGCGTCTCGATGAACCGGTACGAGAGTTCGGTGATGATGCCGGTGAGAATCATGGCGAACACGAACTCGTAGAACTTCAGGTGGTTTCCGGCGATGTCGCGGATGATCTGATAGATCGGCCAGTGGTACAGGTACAGCCCGTACGACCGGGTGCCGATCCACAGCAGCACCGGAATGCTCAGCACCTTCGAGGTGACGGCACGCTCGTGGGTGACGGCGGCCACCATCATCAACGTCGCGATCGCGCACAGCAGGAACCCGCCTCGGAAGAGGAACGGGTTGCCACCGTCGGGGCCGATGAGCCACATCAACCAGGCCATGGCGGCAAGTGCCACGAATCCGATCAGCCCGACGAGATCGAGGAGTCGGCCCTTGGTGCGCAGTGGCCCACGCATGACCGCGACCGGACGCCACACCATGGCGAACGCGGCGCCGAGCAGGAGGCCCGCCGCACGGCTGAACGTGCCGAGGTAGGACCAGTCGAACTTCGAGATCTCACGACCGAACACCGACCAGTACGCGTCCGGTGTGACCTCCGGCGTTCCGATCGGACCCGACGTGTAGACGAGTGCGGTGACGATGGTGATGCCGAGCGCCGCCAGCACGAGCCAGCGGCTGATGTCGGCGATTCTCCGCGACCCGCCGCGAAGCAGGGCGAACATCACGAGCGGCCACACCACGTAGAACTGTTCCTCGACAGCGAGGCTCCACAGGTGACGCAGCGGGGCGAACTCGTTGGCCGCGGTGTAGCCGGCGCCCGTCCAGATCTGGTACCAGTTCGAGACGTACAGCAGCGCAGCGATCACGTCGCCGCGCAGCTTTCCCAGCGCCGATCGATCGAACAGCGATGTCCAGATCGTGATGGCGATCAGCATCGTGAACAGCGCCGGCAGGAGGCGGCGCGCTCGCCGGAACCAGAACTGCTTCATGTCGACGGTCGACGTGCGTTCCTTCTCGGAGATCAGCAGCAGCGTGATCAGGTACCCCGAGATCACGAAGAAGACCTCGACGCCGAGGTAGCCGCCGGGCAGCCAATCGGGGTTGGCGTGGTACACCATCACTGCCGCGACAGCGAGTGCCCGCATGCCGTCGAGACCGGGGAGGTACGGGACCCGACTGATGTCGGCGGACCCCGATCGACGACGCGCCCGCCCTGTTGGCCGCGTCGAGGTACGCGTCGGTACATCCGATGCGTCGGCGGTGGCAGTCATGTGGTGACCAGTATCGCTCAAGCGGTGGTCAGGCCGAGGTTCAGGCAGATCTCGACGACCGACTCTGGCCGGTTGAGTGCGTAGAGGTGCAGACCCGGTGTTCCCGCGTCGATCAGGTCGGCGCACAGCTGTGTGGCGACGTCGATCCCGATGCGACGGACCTCCTCGGGATCATCCGTGGCGTCGAGGCGGTCGGCCAGCCAGCCCGGCAGCGCCGCGCCGCTCATCTCTGCCATCCGCTTGACCATCGCCTTGTTGTTGATCGGCATGATGCCCGGCAGCACCGGCTTGTCGACGCCCAGCGCAGACAGCTCCTCGACGAGGCGCACCCAGTGCTCGGCGTCGAAGAAGAACTGCGTGAGCGCGAAGTCGGCGATCGAGAGCTTGGCGGCGAGGTGTCGCCGGTCGGTGGCGCGATCCGGTGAACGAGGGTGCACTTGGGGATGTGCCGCGACGCCGACCGCGAACGTGCCTGCCGCCACCACGTCTTCGAGCAAGTCCATCGCGTAGAGGTAGTCGCCCGGCTCCTCGACCCCACCGGCCGGTGGATCGCCGCCGAGTGCGAGAATGTTCTCGATGCCGAGTTCGGCGTAGTGCTCGAGCAACGAACCGACGTCGTCACGTCGATGGCCACGGCACGTCAGGTGCGGCATCGGGGTCCATGTGGTTTCACCGATCATCCAGGCAACGACGTCGCCGGTGCGGTGGCGATCGGAGCCGCCAGCGCCGTAGGTGATCGACACGAAGTCGGGATGCAGCGACTCGATGGCGGCCACGGTGCGCCCGAGGGTCATGTTCGCGGCGGGCGTCTTCGGTGGGAAGAACTCGAACGACAGCGTCCGCTTGCTCGCAAGGAGATCCGGGATCCGGGCCATTCGCCCAAACTATCGACCGCAGCGCCACGGCGGCAGCCACACGCAGGGTCAACCAGAATGCCCGCTACCAGGTGTACCTTGCGCCCTGGCCCGGCCGGGTCAACGAACGAGGGGACACAGACACATGGACATGATCAACATCTGGAAGACCGTGATAACTCAGCGGTACGCGAAGTTCGACGGCCGAGCCGGCCGAGCAGAGTTCTGGTGGTTCGCGCTCGCCAACATCATCGTCTACATCGTGCTCGCGATCCTGATGTCGATCTCGTCGATCTTCTTCATTCTCTACATTGGCTACGCGATTGCCGTCATCGTCCCGAGCATCGCCCTGGCGATCCGCCGTTTGCACGACACCGACAAGTCGGGCTGGTTCCTGCTCATCGGTCTCATCCCGTTCGTCGGGTGGATCATCCTGCTCGTCTTCTACATCATGGAAGGCACGAGCGGCCCGAACAACTTCGGTGCCGCCGCAGAACCCGCCTCCGCCTGAGCAGGTCAGGCACGGCCGCCGCCGGGAGCGCCAGCGACCAAGGCTGGCGGCCGGCCGACCTCGATCGTCACGCTCCTGCGTGCCGTGAGGCCGTACCAATCGATTCAGTGGCGGAAGTGGCGCTGGCCGGTGAAGACCATGGCGATGCCGTGTTCATCGGCGGCCGCTATGACTTCGTCGTCGCGGACCGAGCCGCCAGGTTGGATGACGCACGCGATGCCGGCGCCAGCAGCAGCATCGAGGCCGTCGCGGAACGGGAAGAACGCGTCGCTCGCGCAGGCGCCACCTGTCGCCCGGCCGGCTGACCGTTCGGCGGCGATGCGAGCCGAATCGAGACGGTTCTGCTGGCCGGCACCGATACCGAACGCCTGCAGGTCCTTGACGTAGACGATCGCGTTGCTGCTGACCGCTGCGCAGACCTGCCACGCGAACTCCAGGTCGGCCCACTGAGCGTCGGTCGGTTGGGCAGCGGTGACCACTCGCCACTCGGCGCTGCGACCTGCGATCGGATCCGGCTGCTGAACGAGCAGACCACCGTCGACCGGGCGGACATCGAACGGCAGCGGCGATGCCGCGTTGGCCGACATCACCCGCAGGTTCTTCTTGACGGCGAGGATCTCGAGCGCTTCGGGCTCGAAGTCGGGCGCAACGACGACCTCGGTGAACACGTCGCCGATCGCTGTGGCCATGTCGGCAGTCACGGTGCGGTTCGCAGCGATGATCCCACCGAACGCGCTGACGGGGTCACAGGCGTTGGCGCGAATGTACGCCTCGGTGATGTCGTCGGCGACCGCCACCCCACAGGGGTTGGCGTGCTTGACGACCACCACCGCCGGCTCGTCGAAACGGTGGACGAGTCGCCACGCCGCTTCGGTGTCGAACACGTTGAGGTAACTGAGTTCCTTGCCACCGTGCTGAGTCATGGAATCCCACCAACTCGTCGCCCCTGCCTGGCGGTATCGGGCGCCCTGCTGATGAGGATTCTCGCCATAGCGCAGCGGCTGCGCGAGTTCGAGCGCGAGGTGGATCGACGTCGGGAGTGCCACGTCGTCGCCATCAGCCGACGTCGTCTCGTCGAACCAGGTGACGATCGCAGCGTCGTAAGCAGCGGTGTGGGCGAACGCGGTCCGCGCGAGACGATGCCGCGTGGCGTCGGTGAGCGAACCCTCGTCACGTAGCTCGCTCAGCACCGACTCGTAGTCGGCCGGGTCGACCAGGACACCGACGTGCGCATGGTTCTTGGCGGCCGCACGGACCATGGCCGGTCCCCCGATGTCGATCAGCCCGATGCTCGGGTCGGAGGAGAACGGGTACAGGTTGACCACGACGAGGTCGATCGGCTCGATGCCGTGGTGCTCCATGTCGGCGACGTGTTCGGCGTCGGTGGGGTCGGCGAGGATGCCGCCGTGGATCTTCGGGTGCAGCGTGACCACTCGATGCCCGAGAATGGCCGGCAGCCCCGTGAGCTCGGCCACATCGGTGACCGGAACGTCGGCGTCTGCGAGGGCTCGGGCGGTGCCGCCACTCGACACGAGCGACCACCCCAGACGGTGGAGCGACTCGGCGAATTCGACGATGCCGGATTTGTCGTAGACGGAGAGCAGCGCAGTGGGCACGAACGCGACCGTAGCCAACGCGTCGCCGCGACGAGACATGACAACACGACCGCCACTACCAGTGAGGTGCGCGGTCGGTGTCGACACCAGGGCTACGGTGCCGTTCGGGGAGAACCGCACACCCGCGATTCCGGAGGGGATTCACCATGGACTTCAGCAAATTCAAGACATCCGACTGGCTCATGATCGGAGGTGGCATCGGAATCTTCATCTTCGGATTCTTCAACTGGGTGACCGTGTCCGGTTTCGGTTTCTCCAGCTCCGGCGGCAACGTCTTCGACTTCTTCTTCACCGGCACGATCCCGTGGTTCCTGGTGATCGCCAGCGCGGTGATCACCGTCCTGCTCGTCCAAGGCATCCTGAAAGCGGACCAGGCGCCGTGGCCGCTGATCCTGCTCGTTGCCACCGGCCTCGCCGCGCTGTTGCTGCTGCTGCGGACTCATCTTCAACCCGATCGACGGCAAGGATGCGATCGAATCCGCGGGCGGCGACGTCGGTCGTGGGATCGGCATGATCCTGTCGGTGCTGGCCGGTCTCGTTGCAGCCGCCGGTGGCTACCTGAACTTCCAGGCCTCGGGCGGCACGCTCAAGGACCTGACCGACGTCGACAAGCTCAAGTCGAGCTTCGCCAAGGGAGACGGCGCCAAGGGAGACGATGCTCCCCCGCCACCACCGCCGATGGATCCCCCACCGGCACCCCCGGCACCGCCCGCGCCGCCGACACCTCCCGCCCCACCTGCGACCTGAGCACCAGCAACCAGGCCTGAAAACGCCGAAATTCGTGAGCGAGGCTCGCGCTGGGCGCGAGGTTCGCTCCGAATCTGTCACGCTGTTCGGGCGCGTCGTGCTGTCGAGCAGCGCTCAGAGTGAGGCGACGATCTCGGCCATCAGTTCGCCCGCTTCGGTCGGGTTGAGACCGACCTTCACACCAGCTGCGGCGAGCGCATCCATCTTGCCCTGGGCCGTTCCCTTGCCGCCCGACACGATGGCGCCGGCATGGCCCATCTTCTTGCCGGCCGGCGCGGTGACGCCGGCGATGTAGGCGCTCATCGGCTTGGTGACGTTGGCCTTGATGAACTCGGCGGCCTCTTCCTCTGCCGACCCACCGATCTCGCCGATCATCATGATCGCGTGCGTCTCGGGGTCGGCCTGGAACTCGGCCAGGCAGTCGATGAAGTTCGTGCCGGGCACGGGGTCGCCGCCGATGCCGACACACGTCGACACGCCGATGCCCTTCTGCTTGAGTTCGTAGAGCGCCTGATAGGTCAGCGTGCCGGAGCGGCTGACGATGCCCACGTTCGGGCCGTCGGCGGAAGGCACCTGGGCGATCTCGCCGGCGGTGATGCCGATGTTGCACTTGCCGGGGCTGATGATGCCGGGGCAGTTCGGGCCGAGCAGTCGGGTACTCGGGAAATCGCGCACGAGCGTGTTGTAGACCTTTGCCTCGTCCTGCGCGGGAATGCCCTCGGTGATGCAGACGATGAACTCGATGCCGGCCGCCGCCGCTTCGAGGATCGCATCGGAGGCGAACTTCGGCGGAACGGCGACGAACGATGCGGTGGCACCGGTCGCCGCGACAGCGTCGGCGACGGTGTCGAAGATCGGGATGCCATCGATGTCCTGGCCGGCCTTGCCGGGCGTGACGCCGGCGACGACCTGAGTGCCGTAGTCGCGGTTGCGCAGGCCGTGGTACTTGCCCTGCCCGCCTGTGAGGCCCTGGACGATGACCTTGGTGTTCTCGTTGACGAAAATGGCCATGACTACTTCACTTCGCTTTCGCAACGGCCGCACGAGCGGCGTCGAGCATGGTGGGTTCGGACTGGAGCTTGTCGGCGGGAATGCCGGCGTCGAGCAGGATCTGGCGACCCTCCTCGGCGTTGGTGCCGTCGAGTCGGATCACGATCGGCGCCCGCAGGTCGACGCGACCCATCGCTTCGACGATGCCCTTGGCGACCTCTTCGCCGCGGGTGATACCGCCGAAGATGTTGATCAGGATCGACTGGACCTTGTCGTCGAAGTTGATCACCTCGAGCGCGCCGGCCATCACGTCGGCGTTCGCACCGCCGCCGATGTCGAGGAAGTTGGCGGCGGATCCACCGACCTGATTGACCACATCGAGCGTCGACATGGCGAGGCCGGCGCCGTTGGCGATGATGCCGACCGTGCCGTCGAGGCCGATGTACTGCAGGCCCTTCTCGGCAGCCATCTTCTCGCGCTCGTCCATCTCGGTGAGGCCGCGGAAGGCGTCCCACTCGGGGTGACGGAACTCGGCGTTCTCGTCGAGCGTGACCTTGGCGTCGAGGGCGTGCACTTCGCCGGTCGGCTTCAGGATCAGCGGGTTGATCTCGGCGAGGTCACAGTCGCCCTCGGTGAAGCAACGGTAGAGCTTCACAAGAATGTCAGCGGCGCCGTCGAGCGCCCGCTCGGGCAGCTTCGCGTCGACGCAGGCTTGGCGGGCGGTCGCGGCATCGAGCCCATCGACGGGGTTGATGTGCAGCTTGACGATCGCATCGGGGTTGCTCTCGGCAACCGCTTCGATCTCGACGCCACCTTCGGCCGACAGCATCAGCAGGTGCTTCTTGGCGGCCCGATCGAGGGTGAAGCTGGCGTAGTACTCCTCGTCGATGTCGGAGGCACTCTCGATCCACACCCGCTTGACGACGTGGCCCTTGATGTCCATGCCGAGGATGTTGCCGGCGTGCTCGCGCACCTCGGCCTCGTTGTCGGCGAGTTTGATGCCGCCGGCCTTGCCACGGCCACCCACCTGCACCTGCGCCTTGACCACCACGGGGTAGCCGGCTTGGTTGGCCTCCTTCACCGCCTCGTCGACCGTGTCGGCCGGCCCGCCCGGGCTCACCGGGATGTCGTAACGGGCGAAGTACTGCTTGCCCTGGTACTCGAAGAGGTCCACGTCGGGGTCACTCGCTTTCTGGTTGCGTACGGTTGCGTACTGATGACCGACCGCGGCCGCGGTCAGTCGGATTCGGATTCGTCGAGCGTCGTCTCCAGCCACTGGCCGATCGCCTTCAGCGACGAACCGGGACCGAAGATCTCGGCCACGCCCTGTTCGCGGAGCGCTCTGGCGTCGGCATCGGGAATGACCCCGCCACCGAACACGAGCACGTCACCCAGGTCACGGCTACGAAGTTCGTCCATCACCCGGGGAAACAAGGTGAGGTGTGCCCCGGACAGCAGCGAGAGGCCAACGCCATCGGCGTCCTCCTGCAGGACGGTTTCGGCGATCTGCTCCGGGGTCTGGTGCAGTCCGGTGTAGATGACCTCGAAGCCGTGATCGCGCAGCGCGCGGGTAATGGTCTTCGCTCCCCGATCGTGGCCATCGAGCCCGGGTTTCGCCACGACGATGCGATACGTGCGCTTCACGAATGATGAACCATAGGGCACGTCGGCGCGATGCGCCGAAACGGCGGTCGACCGCGCTGCGTCCCATCTCGTGAACAGTTCCACCTCGTGGAGGTGGAACTGTTCACGAGATCGCCGTCGTTCCCCGGCAGACTGTGGCCGATGTCGAATTCCGCCGCTCGCCAGCCGGTTCGGTTGAAGTCGCCGTTCGCACGTGCGGTCGTGCCGGTCCTCGGCGGAATCGCATTTTTCGTGCTGCTCGCGCTCGTGACCTGGGGCATCGCCGCATGGATCTCAGGCGGCGGCGTCGAGGTGACCGATCGCTTGGCCCCGAGTCGGTTCGAGGTCGGGTCCGTGCAGAACGCCGCCCAGATCGTCGAGGAGGAGGGCCCGATCATCTTTCCCGGGCTGAACACCACGACCGGCGAACGCACGCTGGTGCTCGACCACGAGGGCTCCGACCCGACGCGAGGTTGGCGGATCTTCTACGCGTACCCGATCGGCCGACCGGACTGCCCCGTCGAGCAGGTCGAGGGCACCCGTGAGTTCATCGACTGCGACGGCGTCACGATCACCGTCGCCGACCTGTCACCTCCCGAGTCCGGGGTGTTCCCGGTGGTCGAGAACCAGCGAGTGCTCTTCATCGACCTCGTCGGCGTCACCTCGACCACCGCGCCCAGCTGAGCTGAACCCAGCTGACCTGAAACCCAGCTGACGTGAAACCCACGTTTGCGTTGCATTCCGGATGGGGCGGTCCATCCGAATCAGCGCACAAACGTGGGTGCGGACGTGCGAGTCGGAGTCAGCCGAGGGCCATGGCGTCGACGAGACGCTCGGCGAAGATCTCGGTGTGTTGGCCGAGCTTGCTGCGACTCATCGCCAGTCCGCCGATGACATAGGCGCCGGTGTCGCCGAGGGCACGATCGAGCTTGTCGAGCGACTTGCCCGGATCGAGCGCGAACGTACAGAACCCCGCCGCACGCTTTCCCCGCATCGTGGGCAGGTTGGCGATGTTCGACACCGCCCACGGAGCCTGGCCGAACAGGAAGGCTCCGTGCACCCAGGTGCCGACCAGGATCAGATCGGCCTGCTGGATCGATGCGTGGTCCGGCTGCTTCACCTTCGACAGTCCGGTGATGGTCCAGCGCTCCTGCGCCAGGAGGTCGGCAACCTTCTCGGCCGCCTCCCATGTGTTCCCCGTCAAACTCTCGACCAACAGTGCTGCCTTCACGCCGACGATTCTTGCAGGTCGGAGGCCTGCGCAGAAGATCTCATCACCAGGTGATCTGCTCGCAGCCCTCGTGATCATCGGGCTCGACCTGCAGCGTGGCGTGCGAGATGCCGTGACGTTCGGCCAGACAGTGACGAGCATCGTCGAGTACTCCGTGCGAGTCGGCCGTCGATGCCATCACGAGGTGCGCCGATGCAGCGTCCATGTCGGACGTGAGGGTCCAGACGTGGAGGTCGTGCACGTCGACGACACCGTCGATCGAGGAGAGCTCGTCAGCGAGTCGGTCGAGGTCGACGTGGTTCGGCGCCGCCTGGAGCAGGATCGTCACGGCGCTCGCACCCAGCCGCCAGGTTCGCGGCAGGATCCAGAGACCGATCAGCACGCCGGCCACCGAGTCGACCCAGGTCCAGCCGAACACCGCCAACAGCACCGCGGCGATGATCACGCCGACCGAACCAACGGTGTCGGCGAGCACTTCGAGGTAGGCGCCCTCGACGTTGATCGACTCCTTCGCGCCCGACCGCAGCAGTGCGAAGGCGACGAGGTTGGCGACGAGACCGAGGACGGCGACGACGAGCATCGGCCCGCCGAGCACTTCGGGCTCGCTGCCCAGTCGGCGGATCGCCTCGACGATCACCCAGATGGCGACGGCGAACAGCAACAGCGAGTTCACGAACGCAGCGAGGATCTCGAGACGGTAGAGACCGAACGTGTGCCTCGATACGGTCGAGGCTCCGCGACGCTCGAAACGGGTGGCGAGGCCGATCGCAGCGAGCGCCATCCCGATGCCGACCACGTCGGTGAGCATGTGGCCGGCGTCCGACAACAACGCGAGCGAGTTCGTCGCAACCGCGGCCGCTGCCTGGACCACGAAGAACGTCGCGATGACGGCGAACGCGGCGACCAACCGGCCGCGGTGCCGCTCGCCGGCCCGGCCGAGGCCGTGATCGTGATCGTGTGCGTTGGATGACGACATGGCTTCATTCTTACCGAATGAGAATGAAAGCGCAACCCCGTGTCAGTCCGAGACCGGGATCTCCACCACGAACACCACTTCGTCGAAGTCGCCGTAGCGGGCGGTGACCTCGAAAGTCCACAGACCGGCGACCGGCAGGTTGAGGTTGGCGCCCACCACGTGGTTGGCGCCGGCCGGGAAGACCTCGACGTCGAACGGCGGGATGTCGGCCTCCGGGAGTTCGGCGCGCACCGAGATCTCGTCGGCGCGGTCGAGCGCACCCGACGGTGACGTGATGTAGACGTGCATCTCGGTGCCACCGGTGACGGCCGGCTCCAACTCGACCTGGGCGACGCGGGCGCCCACCACCGCCGACACCGACACGATCTCGGGCACTTCGACCGGGGGCGGTGAATTCACGAGCCCAGCGGTCGCGCCGAGAATCAGCACGATGCCGGCGATCTCGAATCCGACGGAACGACGAACAAGCGTGCTGGCGTCATCACCACGGGTGTGCACGATCCGCCGACTGAACGCCGCCACCCCGACGACGAGGATGACGAGCACGAGCTTGATCACCAGCCAGCGTCCGTAGCTCGACTCGGTGATGCCCGAGATCGTGCCGAGCTGACGCCACGCGTTGATGCCACCGGTGACGGCGAGCGCGACGACCGACCCCAGCGCCCACGGCGAGAAACGGATGATCGTCGCCCAGAACTCGCCGCGTGGCGGTGCGACCAACACGACCGCGAGGCCACCGAGCCAGATCGACATCGCGGCGAGGTGCACGAGCGTGGCCACGAACCCAACGGCGATCGAGTCGCCGGAGATCCCGTGGCCACCGGCGGCAACGACGCCCAACACGCCGAGCGCGAGCGCTGCCACCACGGCGAGGCCACCGCGTACGGCGAACCGTGACCGCAGCGGGATCAGCACACAGAACAGCGCAATCACGACCAGCCGGGCGATCCACCACTGACCAGACTGGGTGTCGGCGACCGATCCCCACGCCAGGAACGAGTCGCCGATCAGGTTCGCCTGCGCGGCGATCATCCACAGCGTGCCGACGAGCGCGACCTCGGCCGACACGACGAGCAGGATGCCCACACGGCGAGATCCGATCACCGAGGGGGTCAACGCGAGGGCGAGCACCAGCCCCCCGACGAGCAGACCGACGCCGGCGTAGCTGACGAACCGTCCGATGCCGAGCATGATGTCGTCGGAGCTGCTGTCGGCCCCACCGTCGAAGAGCCCGTCGACCACACCGGGCGTCACCGCCGACGGCACACCGACCGAGAACGTGAACGAGCCGCGCACGCGATGCGAATCGGCCGACACCCCTTGCCAGGCAACGACGTAGGTACCGTCGGCGAGCGTCGTCGGGATCGATGCCCGCATCCGATCGGAGCCGGCGGTCTGGTCGACAGCGCCGATCTCCACCTCGTCACCGTTGGCGTCGAGCAGCCGAATACCGGGCTCGATGGGATCGACGGCCTCGGTGAACTGCAGCGCGATCTCGGTCGGCCCTTCCTCGAGGAGCTGCTGATTGGCCGGGAACGACGACAGCAGTTCGGCGTGGGCCGATGCCGTACCGGCGCCGAGCAGGAGGCCCAGCACCATGATCACGGCACCCAACAATGCGGCGGATCGGCCACGGACCGACAGCGGGAACTCAGAGGGAGGCATGGCGGTTCGATTCAGGTGGCGTCAGGTGAACTGTTGGCCCGGGCCTGACGGGACCGATAGACGACGAAGGCGCCGAGCCCGAGCACGGCGGCGATCGACACGATGAACATGATCGTGCCGGTTCGGGGGTCACCGTCCTCGTCGATGCCGGTCGAGATCGGCTCGCTCGTGGCGGGCGCTGCGCTCGTCTCGGGCGACACGTCGGTCGTGGTGGGAGCCTCGGTCGTCTCGGCGGCGTCGGCCTCGCTGGTCTCCGGCGCAATGGCCTCCGGCTCGGTCGGCTCGGTGACCGGCGCCGTGGTCGGGACGGTGGTCGGCACGGTAGCGACCGGTCCGATGAGCGCCATCGCTGGCGCCGGTTCGTCGAGCTCCTGGCCCGGTTCCGTGGGGATGCCGATCCACCGGATCTCGCCGACTTCGCAGCGCTGCACGAACGGGAAGTAGATGGTCGTGTCGGGAGTCGGCGGCAGCGTCATCGTCACCGAGAACGTGCCCTCGACGTCGTCGGCGAGCGGTCCACCCGCGAAGGTCACGATGACATCACCGTCGACGGTCTCGATCGAGCCATCCCATCCGTCGACGGGCTCGGCGGCCGGGTCGGTGACGCCCTCGGGCAGGCGCATGTCGAGCTGCACCGTCGGCGAGCCCTCGCAACCGTGCTCCACCGTGAATCCAACGGTGAGACGCGAGCCCGGCTTGGGCCTCCGTCGGGTCAGGGTCGATGTGCGCCGACGCAACACCGCCGATGGCGAGCACAGCCGCCGTCGCAGCAGCAGCGGAGAGGACGAATCGACGCATCATGGCGCCGCAAGGTTACGGCGAGCGCTGCGGTTCGTCAGATCGGCTGGCTCCGTACACTGTGACGATGCGCTCGCCGACCCGACTCGACGATTCCGACAGCGGCGTCGTCGGCGCCGACGCATCCATCGACGAGACGCTGTCCGACGACGCCGCCCAACGGTTGCTGCGACTGGTTCTGATCGTGCTGGCGACGGCCGTGATCACCGGACTGTTCGCCGGGGCGGCCATCTGGGCGCTCGGCGCCGACGACGAACCTCCGACACCGATGAACGCCGTCGACGTCGGCTTCCTCCAGGACATGCTCGACCACCACGACCAGGCCCTGCTGATCTCCAACATCTACCTCGACGCCCAGCCTCAGGGCGACGCAGCCCCGTACGCCCGCGAGGTGATCATGTTCCAGACCCGCGACATCGGCTGGATGCAGGACTGGCTCGCCGAGGAGGGTTACGCCCGCGGCGTCCCCGATCGCACCGCGATGGAGTGGATGGGCGAGCCGACCCCCGTGTCGGAGATGCCGGGCATGCAGACGACCGAGCGGCTGCAGGAACTCGCCGACGCCACTGGCGCCGAGCAGGACCGGTTGTGGTTCGAGATCATGACCGATCACCACTTCGGTGGCGTCCACATGGGCGACCACGCCGCCGCCAACGGCGCACGCGAGGAGATCACCGCCTTCGCCGAGTCGGTGTCACGCAACCAGCGCATCGAGGTCGTCGAGTACCAGCGGGCCATGGAACGCCTCGGCCTCGCCTGACCCGTTCTCGTGAACAAATGGCCGCTCTGGTCGACCATTTGTTCACGAGAAGCAGACCGACAGCACCTACCGTGAGCCGATGAGCGACGATCGTTCCGATCCGGTCGAGCGGGCGCGACTCGACAACGAGTTCTTCGGGCCGTTGATACCGGGTCAGATGGGATGCGTGTTCGACCATTCGGCGCCCGACCTGGTCGTCGGCCACATCGCGGTGACCGAGTCGCTGATCGCGGGGACCGGCTTCTTGTTCGCGCCGGCGGTGATCGCACTTGCCGACACGTGCGCCGCGATCGGATGCGGGCACAACCTTGGCCCCGGCGAGTCGTTCACCACGATCGAGCTGAAGTCGAACTTCCTGTCGAGCGCACGCGTCGGCGATCTCGTCGTGTGCCGCTGCACGCCCACCCATCTCGGCCGCACCACGCACGTGTGGGACGCCGAGGTGACCAACGCCGGCACCGAGCGCACGATGGCGCTGTTCCGCTGCACCCAGATGATCCTCGCTCCGCGCGCCTGACCCGCCTCCCCGCCGTTCTCGTGAACAACTTCACCTCTGAGAGGTGAAGTTGTTCACGAGATGCGATCGGCCGCGCGGCTTCAGAGCTTCTTGAGGGGGGCCCAGGCGAGGGCGAGGTGTTTGGTGCCGGCGCCGGGGAAGTTGATGGTGGCTTCGGCCTTCTCGCCCGGAGCCGGAGATGTCGATGATCACACCGCTGCCGAATGCAGGGTGCTCGACGTCGTCGCCGACGCGCAGGCCGAGTTCCTGACTGTTCGTCGGCGTCGCCGCCGGCTTGGAGCCCGACCGGATGGCGGCCTCGACGACTCGATCACGATGCTCCTCCTGGGCTGCTTTGGCGTCGAGGATGTCGGCGTTGATGTCGCGACCGCCGCCGCCGCTGCCTCCACCTCGGCGGTATGGCGGCGGGTCGCCGTAGTCGGAATCCCGTCGCCGATAGCTCTGGCGTCCGTAGGTGGAGCGGCCGCTGATGTTGCCCTTCGACTCGATCAGCGTGGCGGGGATCTCGTCGAAGAAGCGTGACGGCGGGTTGTACTGCGTGGACCCGAACAGCTGGCGGCTCCATGCGTGCGACATGTAGAGCCGCTTCATGGCGCGAGTGATGCCGACGTAGGCGAGTCGGCGTTCCTCCTCCATCTCGGCCGGCTCGGTGAGCGCCCGGATGTGCGGGAAGATCCCCTCCTCGCAGCCGACGAGGAACACGACGGGGAACTCGAGGCCCTTCGCCGAGTGCAGCGTCATCAGCACCACCTGGTCCTCGATCTCACCGTCGGGGAGGTCGTCGGTGTCGGCGACGAGCGCGACCTGTTCGAGGAACTCGTCCATCACGGTGAACTCCCGGGCCGAGCCGACGAGCTCGCCGAGGTTCTCGATTCGGGTGTGCGCCTCGATCGTGTCCTCGGCCTCGAGCTCGGCGAGGTAGCCGGAACCGTCGATCGCCGCCTGCAGCACGTCGCCGGGGCCCTGGTCGGGGTCGGCGACGACGGTGGCCATCGTGTCGAGCAGATCGACGAACGACGCGATGCCACGGACGGCCGGGCCGGTGATGCCGGCTTCGTCGGCACGGCGCAGCGCCTCGACGAACGCGATCCCTTCCGCACCGGCGAACGAGTCGAGCTTCGCCACGCTGGCGTCACCGATGCCCCGCTTCGGCACGTTGAGGACCCGCTTGACGCTCACTTCGTCGGCCGGGTTGATGACGGCCTTCAGGTACGCCATCGCATCCTTGATCTCACGCCGGTCGTAGAAGCGCGTGCCGCCGACCACCTTGTAGGGCACGCCGAGACGCATGAACGCTTCCTCGACCACCCGGCTCTGTGCGTTCGTGCGGTACAGCACCGCCATCTCGCGGAAGTTGGTGGCGTCGTCGGCGTGGAGCTGGCGGGCGGTGCCGGCCACCCAGGTGGCCTCATCGCCCTCGTCCTCGGCGTGGTAGCGGACGATGCGCTCGCCCATGCCGCTGTCGGTCCACAGCGACTTCGGCTTGCGCTCGACGTTGTTGTCGATCACCGCGTTCGCTGCATCGAGGATCGTCTGCGTGCTGCGGTAGTTCTGGTCGAGGATCACCGTGGTGACGTCGGGGAACGCCTCCTCGAACTCCAAGATGTTCCGGAAGTCGGCCCCACGGAACTTGTAGACGCTGTTGTGCACGAGGAGTCCGTTGGCGTCGTAGCTGTGGGCAACGTCGACGTCGAGGTCGTACACCGGGCCGCTGTACGGCACGAACTCGACGCTGTCGACATTGGCAGGTATCCACCGATCGCCATCGCGGACGAGCACCTCCATGCCGGGGTGAACGTGAGCAAACGGAATCAGGTCGTAGGTGGTTCCGTCGTGAGCGAGTCGACGGCGGACGTCGAGGCCGCCGATCGCGGCCACGCGTTTCGCGTCAGCGAGCGCCTGCCGGTAGTCCTTCCACGACGTCTCGTATCGCAGCGAACGGTGCTTGCTGGCCCTCAGCTTCACGCCGCCACGCTCGAGCGCGTCGATCACATCGGCGCGGTTCGACGACCACTGGACTCGGTGGTAGCCGACGGTGGTGCGACGGTCGGAGAACATCGTGAGATTGATCGCCGACCGTCGGGCACCGTTCTGGGGACGATGGTGGGGGAACTCGCGATGGAGCAGGCGATCCTCCATCAGCAGCTTGGCGCGCAGTTCGGTCTCGACCGACGAGTAGAGCCGCCGCAGCCATGCGTCGTCCATTGCGAGCGATCGGCCGGCGTCGTGGAAACAGGCCGTCGGTAGCCCGTACTCTGCAGCGAAGTACGACTCGAAGTACGCGGCCTCCGCCATCGAGTCGCACACCTTCAGGATCCACGCAGCGTCGGCGTGTTCCTGATTGGTGCGCACGACGAGGCCGTGCTGCAACTTGCCGCCGCGTGGTGGCCGGGCACCGACCGTTCGCCCGATGCGCCACCCCCGGTCGGCTCGGAACATCAGGTACACCAACCACTGGCCCTGTTGTGGAAGCAGTCGGGCCGGCACCAGGTGGTGTGGCGTTGCCCGGACGGCGCTACCGGCCGCGGTGATCTCGACCAGATGACCGTCGTAGCTGCCCTCGTGCACGTGCGTCACCGTGCCCGCCTGGGCGTGTGGGTGCCCGCCAGCACCGAGGATCACGTCTCCGATTGCGACCTCCTCGATCGGTCTCGGGCCGGCGGGACCGTCGACCAACGTGCCGGGCGGCAGACACTGGTCGGTGTCACCCACCACACAGACGTTGCGGTGGCCGTCGGCGAGCAACAGCACGAGTTCGTTCTGGGCCTGGTTCGTGTCCTGGTACTCGTCGACGAGGATGTGCTGGAACCGCTGGCGATAGTGCTCGAGCACGTCGCCGTGCTCGCGGAACAGCTTGACGGTGTTGGTGAGCAGGTCGTCGAAGTCCATCGCCCCGGCCTTGAGCAGACGGGCCTGGTACTCGGCATAGACGTCGGCGTGCTTGCGGTCGAAGATGTTCTGGGCCCGACGTTGCGCCTCGTCGGGGTCGATCAGCTCGTTCTTCCAGAGGCTGATGATCGCGTGCACGCCGCGTGGCGTGAACCGCTTTGCGTCGAGGCCGAGGTCGCGGATGACGTAGCTGGTCAGGCGGTTCGAGTCGGCGGCGTCGTAGATCGAGAACTGGCGGGGGTAGCCGAGCGCGTCGGCGTTGGCTCGCAGGATGCGCACGCAGGCCGAGTGGAACGTCGACACCCACATCGTCTTCACGACCGGGCCGACGAGCGCGCCGACCCGCTCGCGCATCTCGGCAGCGGCCTTGTTCGTGAAGGTGATCGCCAAGATCTTCGACGGGTGCACACCGGTGTGGATCAGGTGCGCGATGCGATGCGTGAGCACGCGGGTCTTGCCGGACCCGGCGCCGGCGATCACCAGCAACGGACCGGTTTCGTGCGCCACGGCGTCGAGCTGATCGGGGTTGAGACCTTCGGCGAACGGCGACGGACCGTTGCCGCCGAACGGATCGACCAGCGCACCGGGCGACGCTGCGTCGGCGGGATGCGGGATGTCGTCGGCGAACAGCTCGTCGTCAGTCATGTGCGGCCCACTCTAGAGAGCGGGTGTCGCACCCTGTCTTTCGGGGTCGGGTCCGAAACACAGGGTTGCGGGTGGGAGACTCTGGCGATGGAGTACACCGAGGTTCAACCCGCTGAGTTCGCCGCACTGGAGGGGGTCGGCGATTGGACGGTCGTCGACGGTCCAGCAATCGCTGCGGTGTTCCGTGCGCCGACCTACCTCGCCGGCGCCGACCTGGTGAGAGCGGTTGCGGTGATCGCTGAGGACAACCAGCATCACCCCGACATGGAGATCCGGTACCCCGGAACCGTCCACATCACGCTCACCACCCACGCCACCGGCGGGTTGACCACGCTCGACGTCGACATCGCCCGATTGATCTCGACCGCAGCGCGAGACGTCGCCGCCACAGCGGAGCCGGCCGACATCTGACTCCAACGTTCGGGCCCTTGGTCGGTTGCCGCACAGGATGTCCGAGGTGGAAACTGGTCGGGCACGAAAGGGGTCCCGATGCGGCCGACCGAACAGATCAGGAACGTGGTGCTCGTGGGGCACCAGGGCAGCGGCAAGACGAGCTTGGCAGAGGCCCTGCTCTTTCGAGCTGGGGTGATCGCCCGAGCGGGGGTGATCGAGAAGGGGTCGACCGTGATGGATCACGATCCCGACGAGCGCGAGCGTCACCAGTCGATCTCGCTGTCGCTGGCATCGTTCGATTGGAACGATCATCGCATCAACCTCATCGACACGCCCGGTTACCCCGACTTTCGTGGCGAGGCATTGTTCGGCATGGCCGCTGCCGACCTCGCCGTGTTCGTCATCGATGGCGTCGCCGGCGTCCAGTCGCAGGATCTCGTACTGTGGCGCCACGCCACCCAGCTCGGCATCCCGCGGATCGTGTTCGTCAACAAGCTCGACCGAGAGCGATCGTCATTCGACCGCACGCTCGCGCAGGTGCGTGACGCCTTCGGGTCACACGCCGACCCGACCGAGCTGCCGATCGGCGCCGAGTCGAGCTTCCACGGCGTGACCGATCTGCTCACCCATCATGCGTTCGTCTACGACTCCGGTCATGCCGAACCCACCGACGTTCCCGCCGATCTCGCCGAGACCGAACGCGTCGAACACGAGCACCTCGTCGACGACGTGATCGAACTCGACGACGACCTCCTCTCGCAGTACCTCGAGGGCAACGAGCCGTCGCCCGATCAACTCGAGCGCCTCCTGCACGAAGCGGTCGATCGTGCGCTCGCGTTCCCGGTCCTGTGCGGATCGGCCACCACACCGATCGGCGCCGACCAACTCGCCGACTTCATCTGCCGTGTCGGCCCGGCACCCGGCGACGCGGGGCCGGCCACCGTCGAGGCCGCCGGCGACATCGTCGAGGTGGTCCCCGACCCGGGTGCAGCGCCGCTCGTACTCGTGTTCAAGACCACCGTCGACGAGTTCCTCGGCCAGATCTCACTGCTCAAGGTGCTCTCCGGGACGCTCCGCGCCGACGACGTCCTCGTCAATTCCCGCTCCGGCGCCAAGGAACGACTCCACAACCTGATCTCGCTCACCGGGAACTCGCAGACACACGTCGACTCGGTCGGTGCCGGCGACATCGTGGCGGTGACCAAGCTCGCCGACACCCGCACCGGCGACACGCTGGCGCCCGACGGCACGCCGGTCACTGCGATGCTGCCGACGCTTCCCCGCCCGGTGTACGGCGTCGCGATCGCTGCCGCAAAGCAGTCGGACGAAGACCGGCTCGCCACGACGCTGCACCGTCTCGTGATCGAAGACCCGACCCTCGCAGTCCGCCACGACGACTCGACGGGCCAGACCATCCTGAGCGGTGGCGGAGAAACTCATGTACGTGTTGCGATCTCTCGCATCGAACGCGCCGGAGTCGAGCTCGAGGTCGATGACGTTCGTGTCGCCTATCGGGCCACCCTGGCGGCGTCCGATCGAGGTGGAGGGCAAGCACAAGAAGCAGAGTGGCGGCCACGGCCAGTTCGGCGTGGCAACCGTTCGATTCGAGCCACTCCCCGCAGGCGCCGGGTTCGAGTTCGTGAGCGAGGTGACCGGCGGTGTCATCCCGAAGAACCTCGTGCCGGCAGTCGGTTCCGGCATCGAGGAGGCAATGGCACGGGGCGGGCGCGACGGTTTCCCGATCGTGGATGTTCGTGCGGTGTGCACCGGCGGCAAGCACCATGCCGTCGACTCGTCGGAGATGAGCTTCAAGATGGCGGGCGCGATGGCGCTACGCGAGGCCATCGACCAGGTCGGCGTCGACCTCCTGGAACCGATCAGCGAGATCCACGTCCAGGTACCTGCCGTCCATCACGGCGACGTGCTCGGCGACCTCAACTCGCGTCGGGCGCAGGTGCAAGGTGCCGACACCGACGAGTCCGGCATCACCACCATCCACGCGCTCGTACCGACGTCGGAGATCCTGCGCTATGCCCTCGACCTGCGCTCGCTCAGCGGGGCCAGCGGCTCGTTCGAGATCGACCACCACGGCTACCAGCCACTGCCCGACAACCTCGCCGACAAGGTCCGCAAGACCGCCGACGCCGAGTTGGCCGCGGCCCGATGGCCGACACGTGCATTTCTCGGCGGATCTTGTCGTGAACAAGTCGAAACGCAGATCCGCAGAAGTCGCGCAGTTGACTTCCGACTCGGGAGGCGCGGGACTCAGCCGCTCTGGAGTTCGGCGAGTTCGAGCCAGCGCGACTCGAGCTCGTCGAGTTCGGATTGTGCGGTGGCGAGGTCGGAGCCGATCGTGTGGAGCTCGGCGTGATCGGTGGCCGTGGCGAGCCGTTCGGTGAGCTGATCGACGCGCTTCTGCGCCTTGGTCATCGCCTGCTCGGTCTCGCGGAGCTGGCGACCGACCGTGTACTGACTCGGCGCGCCCTTCGGCTTCGGCGCAGACGCCTGCTTCGGGGCGGTCGGTGACGGCTTCGCAGCCGATCCCTTGGACTCGTTCACACGCTCGGCGAGCCAGCCGGCGACACCGCCGGGGACACGGCGCACCGTGCCGCCGGGGTCGATTGCGAGGACGTGGTCGGCGACCCGGTCGAGGAACGCACGGTCGTGGCTGGCGACAACGAGCGCGCCGGGCCAGTCGTCGAGGAACGCCTCGAGTGATCGCAACGTGTCGAGGTCGAGGTCGTTGGTGGGCTCGTCGAGGATCAGCAGGTTCGGCTCGGTGGCGAGAACCATCACGAGCTGCAGACGCCGTCGTTCGCCGCCCGACAGCATCCGCACCGGGGCATATTGCGCCGTCGAGTCGAACCAGAACCGTTCGAGCAAGGCCCGATCACGGAAGTCGGGTTCGCGATGTGGCCCCGCAACGAGCTCGCGAACGACGGCGTTCTGATCGAGGTCGGACGAGTGCTGGTCGGCGAATCCGACGACGACCGTCTTGCCCCGTTTGACCGTGCCGGCGGCAGGGTCAGCGCGCCCGGCGATGATGTCGAGCAGCGTCGACTTGCCCGACCCGTTCGGCCCGACAACCGCCAGCCGGGCGCCCGGTTCGATCAGCAGATCGACGTCCTCGAACACGGTCAGCTCGTCGGGTAGGCCGAGGTTGAACCGCTGGGCGACACCCTCGAGTTCGACCACCTGATTGCCGAGCCGAGCGGTGCCACCACCGAGTTGCAGCTCGGTCCCGCGCACGCCCACAGGCGCCGGGCCACCGGACACGATCTCGTTCGCCGACCGAAGCCTCGCCTTCGGCTTGGTCGAGCGGGCGGGAGCACCCCGGCGCAGCCAGGCGAGTTCCTTGCGAGCGAGGATCTTGCGGGTCGACTCCTCTTGCACTTCGCGGTCGATGCGCTCCGCTCGGGCGTCGAGGTAGGTCGCGTAGGCGCTCGAACCGGCGGCGGCCTGGTGGACGAAGCAGCGTCCGCCGTCGAGTTCGACGACCTTGCTCGGCCCGACGGCAGTCGTCAGCCGATCGAGCGCATGGCGATCGTGCGTGACGAGCACGAGCGCCGAGTTCATCTTCACGAGGCGCGACTCGAGCCATTCGATCGCCTCGAGGTCGAGGTGGTTGGTCGGCTCGTCGAGCACCACCATGTCGTGGTCGCCGTGCTCGTCGTCGGCGAGCATCCTCGCCAGCGCGACCCGCTTCGCCTGGCCGCCGGACAGTTCGTCAGTGCGACGATCGAGCAGCGGCTGCACACCGAGCTTCGTTGCGACCGCGGCCACCTCCCACGAGTCGCCCAAGAACTCTCGAACGGTGCCGGGGGGAAGCACCGGATCCTGCTCCAGCGAGGCGATCCTGACCCCTCGACCGAACCGAACGTCGCCCTCGTCGGGGGCCAGTACCCCGGTCATGATCTTCAGCAGCGTCGTCTTGCCCGAGCCGTTGACACCGACCACGGCGACCCGGTCACCGGTCGAGACCGTGACCGCAACATCCTCGAAGAGCACCTTGTCGGGTTGGGCCATGCCAACTCCAGCGACGTCGACGCAGATCACGTGACGAGACGCTAGAGCTGCCGGCACGCCGAACGTACGGGCCACCCCGCACGACGTACACTGATGTCAGACACCACGTGTGCGTCCATCGTGGATGTCTCACTCGTTCGGTACGTCAGTCTTCGGTGTCGGGGGCGCCGCGCTCGGGGCGACCGTTGTTGACCATGTCGGTGATCTTCGACTTCGGCGTCAGCGAGCTTCTGATCGGCCTCGGTCTGATCGATGCGGCCGTTCTCGACGGCATTGGTCGAGGCGCTCGTCGAGCTCGGCGACGAGTTCATCGATCGACGGCTTGGACCTCGATGCCCTGCGCCGTGTGCGATCTCGGCGAGCGTCGCACCGTCACGCACCTGTGTGCGGAGCTCCTCGGCGTCGATGCCGAGCAGATCGGTCAGTGCCTCGGAGCCGACGCCGCGGGCGAACATGCCCGGCCGCGCCTCGGTGACCGCCCGGCCCGTGGCCCTCGCCCTCGCCGCGCTCGGGTCGGCTCTCGACCAGATGAGCGGTGACAGCATCGGCCTGCTCGGCAGTGATCGTGCCGTCATCGACGAGCGGCTGCAGCGTTTCCCGCAGCCGTGTGCCCATCTCCGGCGCATCGGGCGCGTCAGCCGGGACAGCCGGGTCCTCGTCGGTCTGCTGCACGAGGGCAGCAGGCTCGACGCGACATCGGATGCAGCGCTCGAGAGGCCCGGAACTCCGAACACGAGTCCCGCAGCCGTGCCGGCGAGCAGTCCGCCCGCGAGTCCAATGGTCAATGCCCGACGTCCGCCTGACTTGGTTTCTTCGATTTCGTTGCTCATGTCGTGTTCCCTTCAACGGTTGGTCGGCGACCGGATCGTCGCTGACAACGCTCATGGTGAACGCCCTCGGTGAAGATCTTGACGGAGCGGCGTAAGGCGACGGTGAGGAGATCGGCAAGGCCATGTTCAGGCATGAGTAGGGTCTGAAGCAATGGTGACTCGCATCGTCGTGGCGGAGGATTCGCTCCTGGTGCGCGAGGGAATCGAGAAGCTGCTCGGCAGGCAGAACGACATCGAGATCGTCGCACTGTGTGTCGACCTGCCTGAACTTCTGGCGGCCGTCGAGACCCATCGGCCGGATGCCGTGCTCACCGACATTCGAATGCCCCCGAACAACAGCGACGAAGGGATCGTGGCCGCCACGACGCTGCGCGAACTCCACCCCGATGTGGGCGTGGTCGTGCTGTCGCAGTACGTCGAGCCGTCGTACGCACTGCAACTCTTCGATGGCGGGTCACAGGGACGGGCGTACCTCCTCAAAGAGCGTCTGTCCGATGTGGACCAACTCGTCCGAGCCATTCACGAGGTCACCACGGGTGGATCCGTGATCGACCCACTCGTCGTCGAGTCGCTCGTCGACGCACGGGGCCGCGGGAAGCACTCACCGCTCGAGCACCTCACACCGCGCGAATTGGAGGTGCTGTCGGAGATCGCGCAAGGCAAGAACAACGCTGCTGTGGCTTCATCGCTCGTCCTGTCGGAGCGCGCCGTCGAGAAACACATCAACTCGCTGTTCTCGAAGCTGAGCTTGGGTGAGGAGCCGGACGTCCACCGGCGAGTCAAGGCCGTGCTGCTCTACCTGGCAGATCGCGACGCCTGAAGGAGCAGATCGAGGGTGTTGCTGGCACCCCCATCACAACGCAGGGAGGCGCCCTCGCCTACGGCACCCCCGATCAGCACAATGATTTCCCATGGGGGCAATCACCGTTTTCCTCGCCGACGACAGCGCGATCATCCGAGCCGGTGTGAGCGCGATGCTGCAGCACGACCCAGACGTCGAGGTGATCGGCGTCGCGGAGGACTACGACACGCTCGTCGCCGGAGCCATCGACACGCATCCCGACGTGGTGGTCAGCGACATCCGGATGCCGCCGCACTTCGAGTCCGAGGGCATCGACGCCTGCAAGGAGATCCGTAAGCGCCATCCCGGCACCGGCTTCGTGATCCTCAGCCAGTACGACGATCCCGACTACGCCGTCTCACTGCTCGCGGAAGGCTCCGCCGGGTATGCGTACCTGCTCAAGGACCGCATCGCCGAGGGTGATCAGCTGGCACGGGCGATCCGCGAGGTGGCAACCGGCGGCTCGATGCTCGATCCGGTGATCGTGTCGGCGCTGATCAACCCCGTTCGGCGCACGGGCGGGTTGAGCACCGACGACGACGAACTGCTCGAGATGATCGCCAGCGGCCGCACGATCAAGTCGATCGCCGGCACACTCAACACGACGCCGTCAGCCGTCGCCGACCGGGTGGAACGGCTCTTCGTGCATCTCGCCGAAGGCGTGTCGAGCGGCCACGCCGGTGCGCTCGATCGGCTCCGCCGGCTCCATCGTGCGATCGTCGAACGCGAAGAGCAAGGCGAGAGCCTCAGCCGACTCCTGCCCACCGGCGTGGCCGATCAGCTGATCGCGCAGGGCCGCGCCGTCGGTGAAACCGAGACGCTCGAGGTCACCGTCGTGATGAGCGACATCCGCGGTTACACGACGATCGCCGAGCACGCCGACCCAGCGGTGCTGGCGCAGCAGCTCAACCGTCACCGCGCCGAGATGAATCGTGCAATTCTTTCGGAGGGAGGAACCGTCATGCAGTACGTCGGCGATGCAGTGATGGCGGTCTTCGGCGCGCCGGTCGCCACGCCCGACCACCCCGATCGAGCACTCGCGGCGGCGATGGCGATGCACCGGAACCAGGACGTGGTCAACGACGAATGGTCGAGCGAGGGTCGCACACCGTTCGGGCTCGGCATCGGGTTGAGCACCGGCACGGTCGCCGCGGCGCTGCTCGGCAGCGAGGAGCGCGTCGAGTACACGCTCGTCGGCGACGCCGTCAATCTCTGCCAGCGACTCCAACAGTTCGCCGAGCCCGGCCAGACGGTGTTGAGCGAACCGACCTGGATCGCGCTCACGGCGCTGCCGGCGGAGTTCGAGCGGCTCGACTCGCAACTCGTCAAGGGTCGCGACACACCCGTCGTGCCGTACCGCCTCCCTCGACCCGAGCTGGCCCCGACCGTCCAGCATTCCGAAGGAGCCCCGACATGACCGACACGACCACCTCGCTCGATCCCGTCCAACTCGAGCCGCAGGTCCCCGGGACGACCGACGAACCATCCTCGACGCGCCCCGCCGTGGAGGTCAACGCCGTCTATCGCACGTTCGAGCAGGACACCGCTCCAGTGCGGGCGTTGCGCGGCGCCGACCTCACGGTGAGAAACGGCGAATTCATCGCCGTGATGGGCCCGTCGGGCTGCGGGAAGTCGACGATGCTCAACCTCGTCGCCGGCCTCGACGTCCCCGACGAGGGCGAGGTCGTGATCGCCGGTCAATCGTTGACCGGCAAGGACGAGAACGCGCTCGCCATCATGCGACGCCAGCACGTCGGCATCGTGTTCCAGTTCTTCAACCTGCTCGAAGGCATGACGGTGCTGGAGAACGTCGTGATGCCCGCAGTGATCGCCGGCCGTAAGCGCAAAGTGGCCGAGTCGCGTGCCCGCGATCTGCTCGATCTCCTCGGGATCGGCGACAAGGCCAAACAGGCACCGGGAGTGCTCTCCGGCGGGCAACGCCAGAGGCTGGCAATCGCCCGGGCCCTGGCCAACGAGCCGACGATCGTGCTCGCCGACGAGCCGACCGGTGCACTCGACAGCGAGGGAGGCGAGGAGATCCTGGAGCTGTTCCGTCGCCTCCATCACGGTGGCCAGACGATCTTGATGGTCACCCACGACCAGCCCGTCGCTGATGCCGCCGAACGCATCGTGCGGATGAAGGACGGTCGCGTCGACGACGACGGGTTGGGCTGAGCGCCCCGGACATGCCTGCCGTCTGGATGTGGTTCCGGGTCGAATGGCGGAGCCGGTGGCGAGCACTGGTCGGCCTGTTGCTGTTGATCGCCTTCGCAACCGCAGCGGTGGCCGCCACGACCGCCGGGGCGCGGCGCGGCACGACGGCGATGGACCGACTCGTGGCTGTCAGCCATCCGGCAACACTGATGGTGCTTCTCAACCAGGGCGCCTACGACTGGGATGTCGTACGGGCGATACCGCAGGTCGAGTCCGTCGCGGCGTTCGCCGTGTCCGGGTTCGCTGTCGAGGGTGTCACCGACGACCCGGACATCAATCCTTCGTCACTCGGCTCGTTCCCGTTCGTCGACGATCAAGTGTGGACCGCGCTCGAACGACCGGTACTCCTCGACGGCCGACTTCCTGATCCGACGCGCGCCGACGAAGTCGTCGTGTCGTCGAGCTTCGTCGACTCCTTCGACGTGCACGTCGGCGACCCTGTCACGTTGCACCTCTCCAGCGCCGACCAGCTCAATGCCTACGACGAGAGCGACCCACGGGGTCCGACCGTCGACGCAACCATCGTCGGCGTCATCCGTTCCGCGTGGTTCCACGACCAGCCCGACACGCCGCTCGGCGCCGTGATGGCCTCCCCCGGCCTGTACCTGCAGTACCCCGACCACATCATCGGGACGACCGATGCGGTCTCGGTCAACGCGCTCGTACGACTCCGCGACGGCGAAGCCGGCCTCGACGAGTTCCAACGCGACTTCACGAACGTGACGGGTATCGACAACGTCGAGTTCGTCAACTTGTACGACCAGGCGCGTCACACCCGAGACGTCACTGCCTTCGAGGCCCGCGTGTTGCTCTTGCTCTCCATGGTCGCACTCCTCGCCGCCCTGGTGCTGCTCGGCGTCGCCATCTCGCGGTACTGCGCTACGTCGTTCGCCAATCTCGAGGTGATGAGAGCGTTCGGGCTGTCGCCAGGACAGATGCGGTTCGCCGTCTCGGCAGGGCCGGTGGCGGCCGCGATCGTCGGCGTGCTCCTCGGCACCTCGGCAGCGTGGTGGGCGTCACGATGGTTCCCGATCGGCAGCGCCGCACTCGTCGAGCCGTCGCCAGGCACGTCGCTCGACCCGCTCGTCCTCCTCGCCGCGCTCCTCATCGTCCCGCTCCTCGTTGCCGTCACGTGCGTCGAAGCGCTCCGTACGGCGCGCCGGAGCACCCAGTCGAGATCACGGGTGTCACGCATCGAGACCGCGACGGCGACGTGGCCGATCACCCTCGGGATCGGCACGCGTTTCGCCTTGTCCGGCAAGTCGACCCGCAACTCCGCGTCGGGCATCCCTGCGCTCGTCGGCGCCACGCTCGGAATCGCTGGTGTCACCGCCGCCCTCACGTTCGCCAGCGGGATCACAGACGCCACCGACGGGTACCAGCGATTCGGGCAGAAGTACGAACTCGTCGCCTTCTTCGGGCTCGGCGGAGACGACCTCGTCGATGCCGAGGAGGCGCTCGCAGCGATCGCCGCCGATCCTGCCGTCGATGGCCTACTCGACGCCCGCAACGACGTGGCGAACAGTGCGTCGGGGTCGGTCTCGCTGTTCGACTACCACCCGATCGGCGACCCGATCGACGTGGTGATCACCAAGGGTCGGCTGCCGACCGCTACGTCGGACATCGCGCTTGCACCGCTGACGGCGAGGCAGGCCGACGTCGATGTCGGCGGGACGATCTCGCTCACAGGGCCCTCAGGGTCCAAGACACTGACGGTGACGGGCATCGCCTTCGTCCCGATCGGGCCACACAACAGCTACTCGACGGGCGGGTGGGTGCTGCCCGACACCTACGACGAACTCTTCGATGGATTCCGTTTCCACTTCGGGTTCGTGTCGACGCCGCCGGACGCCGACCCCCAGGCGGTGGTGGACCGACTCGGACGTCGTGACGTCGAACTCGGCCAGGGACCGATCTTCCCGCCGACGGAGCGCGCCGAACTCGGCGAACTGGAAGCGATGCCGCTGTATCTGGCGGGCTTCCTGGCCATCCTGGCCGTCGGTGCGGTGGCCCACACCCTCGCCTCGACCGCACGGCGACGTCGACACGACGTCGCGATGTTGCGCGCGTTGGGCATGAGACCACGCGATACAGCGACAATCGTGTTCGTCCAAGCGATCGCGATCGGTGTCGTCGGACTCGCAATCGGCCTCCCGCTCGGACTAGCGGTGGGGCGCACCGTGTGGCGCACGGTTGCAAACGACACACCGATCGAGTTCGTCGTCCCCGACAGCTGGGGCATCATCGCCGTGACAACGGTGATTGCGCTGATGGTGGTCGTCGTCCTCGCCGTCTGGCCATCGATACGTCTGGCGCATCTGAGACTCGCGAGAGAGCTGCGCACCGAGTGAAGCGTCGCGACCGGGCCCCAACCGATCACACCGGGGTGATGCTGGCACCCCTGCAGGGTCGAGGGTGGACACCCTTGCCGCCGTTGTCGAAATCCGCTCGACTGGTACCGATGAATGTCATCGCCGGCACCGACGTGCCGACCGGAACCGAGGTGAGTGCCCGCGCGCATCCCTCGCTCGGCGATCGACCCGACGATGTTCGGCAGTCTCCCGGAGGAGCGCTACACGAACTGAGGCCGGCGTGGTGCGTCCTCGCAGCGCCCGTGGCCATCGGGCTGGCGGGCGCCGGACTGATCGTGACGAGCAGCCCGACGGCAACGCAGGTCGTCGGGGCGATCCTGGTGGCGCTGTGGGCGGCGGCCGGCGTGGCGCTCGGCGTCAAGCGACGCCAGGACCGGCTCGGGCCGATCGTGCTGGCCGGTACCGTCGCTGCGGGAGTGCTGTGTGTTGCGCAGGCGCTGGTGGCCAGTGCCGACACGACGAACGAAGCAGCCGCCATTGCGATGCGACTTGCGCTCGGGCTGCTGCCCGCGTTCGCTCTGCACCTGTTGGTGGCGTTGCCCGATGGGCGGCTCACCAGCGCCGGACGGCGATGGAGTGTGGCCGCCGGCTACGTGGTCGGCCTCGCCGTCGGGGCGGCGCTGTGCATCGATCTCGACACGATGTCGGTGTGGCCCATCGTGCTGCTGTGGGCGGCAGCACTCTGCGCCGGAGTCCCCGCCGCCTACCTCCGGTACCGGGCGGCCGGTGCAATCGACCGGCGGCGCATCCAGTGGTTGGGGTGGGGGCTGACCGTCGCCGCCGAGGGCGTCCTCGTGATGACGGCGTTGCGGCTGTTGGCCGACTGGCCGGACGATCCGGGCACGGCGGCGCTGGCGATGACCGGGCTGGTACCAGTCGCAGTGATCGCGGGAACACTGCCAAAGATGGTCGCCAGGGTCGACCGGCTCCTCACCCACACCGTCGCGCTCGCCGGCCTCACGGTGCTGATCCTGGTGGTCTACGTGATCGTCGTGCTCGGGCTCGGACGCACACCGCGCGGCAGCGAGCGATCGTTGCTGCTGCTGTCGATGGTGGCCGCCGCGATCGCGGCGTTGCTGTACCTCCCGGCACGGAGCTGGCTCACCGAACGGGCCAACCGCCTCGTGTACGGAGCCCGCGTCGCTCCCGATGAAACGCTGCGAACCTTCGGGCAACGCCTCACCCGCTCGATCCCGCTCGACGAACTCCTCTTGCAGCTCGCCGAGAACCTGCGCCGCTCGATGGTGCTCGAATCGGCCGAGGTGTGGACGGGCCAGGCCGGGCGGTACGAACGAGCGGCCGGCGTCCCGCACCGCCAGCCCCCACCGGTCGCTATCGGTCCGAAGGAGCTCCCTGTCGTCGCCCGCGCCGGGGTGAGCGGTGGCACGTGGCTCGACATCTGGGTGCCCCAACTCGTCGGGCCCCGCGGCAGCGCAGCGATGCGCGTCGCTCCGCTCGCGCACGCCGGCATGCTGCTCGGGTTCATCGTGGTGACCCGTAAGCCCGACGCTGAGCCGTTCAGCGAGACCGAGGACACCGTGCTCACCGAGATCGCCCGTCAGATCGCGCTCGCGCTGCACAACGTGCAGCTCGACACGGCGCTGCAGGCGAGCCTCGACCAGCTGCAAGTGCGCAACCAGGAGCTCCAGCAGTCACGCGCCCGCATCGTTGCCGCCGGCGACAGTGAGCGGCGCAAGCTCGAACGAAACCTGCACGACGGCGCCCAGCAGCACCTGGTAGCGCTGGCGGTGAAGCTCCGGCTGGCGCGAGATGCCGTCGAGGACGACGACGCCGCGGACGCGATCGAGATGATCGACGAGATCAAACTCGACGTGCAGACCGCGATCGCCGAACTCCGAGCGCTCGCGCACGGCATCTTCCCGCCGCTGCTCGTGTCGGGCGGGCTGTGCGAGGCGCTCCCGGCCGCCGCGGGTCGGGCGGCGCTGCCGACCACGGTGGACTTCGACGGTGTCGGCCGCTACGGCAACGACATCGAGGCGGCAGTGTACTTCTGCACACTCGAGGCGCTCCAGAACGCCGGCAAACACGCGGGTGACGATGCGAGTGCCACGGTGCACGTCGCCGAGGCCGATGGTGCTCTGCGCTTCCAGATCCGCGACGACGGAGCAGGATTCGAGATGCTCGGAAATGCTGCCGGCCACGGCTTCGTGAACATGGCCGACCGCCTCGGAGCGTTCGGCGGCACGATCGAGGTGACCTCTGCGCTGGGAGTGGGTACGACGATCACGGGAACGATCCCGCTTGCCTCCGTGGAGTGACCTGACGATGGGTGGCGTTGCGTGTCGACTGATCAGGGGCTTCGGAATCGGTGGCGATCGCCCTCCTGGTCGCGACTCGCCGAGTTCGTCCGGCCCAACTTCTGCGAACCGAGTGACGATTGCAGCAGGGGTCAGACCCCTGCTGAAATCGTCCAGTCGGGGTCGCCGCCGGACTCCCAGAGGCGACGGATGACGCGTGGCGACAGTTCGTCCTTGTTGACGTAGGCGATCGCACCACTGGTTCGAGCCCCTGCTGGAAGGTCGTCGAGGCCGTAGGTCGAAACGAGGATCACCTTCACGCTCGGGTCGGTGTCGGTGATGATTCGTGTCGCCTCGATGCCGTCGAGCTCGCCCATGTTGATGTCCATCAACACGAGCTTCGGGGCGATGTCGGCGCTGGTTTCGACGGCCTCTTCGCCGGAGGCGACCTCGGCGACGAGCTCGAACTCTTTCACCCGGTCGATGACCGCGCGGGCCGCGGCGCGGAACGGCGGCTGGTCGTCGACGATCATCACCGTCACGCGTTCCAGTTCGGTCATCGAGAGCTCCTCATGACTTCCTGGCGGCATGCAAACCGCACATCCCGTGGACGCCGCCGCCCGGCGGGGTGGAGCTGGAGCACAGCTACACTCCGTCCATCGGGGTCCGCCACGGGTGCAGGCCCCACGTCGGGCGGGGGACGAACTGCCCGACGTCGCCTACGCCGCCGTTGATGTCACCACCGATGTAGTTCTCGTCGTACGCCTCCATCGCCGGGGTCTTCATCACGTGACGCCCCATGATCCGATCACGAAATCCCGGCGCGAACCGCTCGACCTGCTCTTCGATTCGATCGGTCATGTCGAACGTCGAACCGTTTGGCACGTGGCAGTACCCCCACACGGCATGCACGCCGTCGGGCGCCCTGGTTGGATCGAACAGCGTTTGTTGTGCGATCAGCACGTACGGCCAATCGGGATCGGCGACCGACGACATCCGCCTCGGCCTTGGCGATCTCGTCGAACGTGCCACCGAGATGCACCGTGCCCGCCTGTGCACAGCGGGTTCGTCCACGGGACCGGCCCGTCGAGAACCCAATCGACCTTCACCACACCCGGCCCGTACCGAAACCGCCGCAACGCTTTGCGGTAGCGTCGGTGCTGGATCACCGGCGATCGAGTACCTGGCGCGGCGTGAGGTCGAGAATCACTCGCTCGGCCGGCGGTATCGGTGAGCGAGCTGACGCGACGATCGCACTCGACGACGCCCGCGGAGCTCGATGACCCCCACGAGGGCGTCTGCGATTTGTTGCGAGCCACCCCGGGCCATCGGCCAGCCGACGACGTGGCCGAGCACGCCCAGTACCAGTCCGTACGCCGCCGTGGCCGGAGACCGCAGGCAGAAACGAGTGCGCGGCGAGTCCGGCGAACAGCGCCTGCGCTTCGTCGGCCTCGAACCCGCGCCAGGCCACGGTGGCGCCGGCAAAAGCCGCTCCACCCGAAGCGGGCCAGACGGACGGGATGCTCGCGGGAACTGATCGGCTGGAGCAGGCCGTCGGTCAGTTCGAACCCGGCCTCGACGAACGGCCTCAACAGCCGGCGGTAGGCATTAGCGTCGGCGCCCAGCCCGTCTGCGGTGTCGTCGACGGAGCGGTGCAGCACCGCGACACGACCGCCGTCGAGGGGGTGGGCGAGCGGCACGGGGGATGGATCCAGTCGAGCCCGTGGCCGCAGCGGGTGATCGGTCTCGGCGAACGGACGGAATGCAGGCGACGCAAGCGCCAACGGATGAATCGCCGAGCAGACGTCGTGCAGCACACCGGGCAGCGTCAACTCCTACGTGCGGGTGCCCCCGCCCGGGGTCGCGCATTGGCCTCGAACACCGTCACGTCCCGCCGGAGCCAGAAGGGCATCGCCGCCACGAGTCCGTTCGGGCCGGCGCCGACGACGACGACGGCGCGGAGCGGCCGTCATCTGTCTGCCAGCACCGTCGCCCGGTGGACACGGCAACGTCACGAGCGATCTGCATCCGACGATCAGACCACGTTGCGGGCACTGCCGCAAGGACGTGAGCGTCACTTCTCGAGTGGTGCTGGCACCCCGGCGAACACACTGGGTTGCCACCTCCCACTCTGTCACCCGGATCCGTACGTTCGATGTGCGGGCCGAGACGTGACCGGCCCATTCGACAGAGGGAGGGCCCATGCAGAAGTACCACATCATGCTCACCATCGGGACCGCGTCACTGCTGTTCGTCGGCGCCTGCGGCTCTGACGACGACGCCGGTTCGGAGGCCGCAGCGGGCTGCGACGAGTGGATTGCGGCCGACACCGCGGTGATCAACTACCTGTTCACCGGGGACGGGGACGCCGACTCGGTCAACGCCGCGCTCGACGAGGCGATCGCCGCTGCCGATCCCGAGATCGAGCAGACGATCGTCGACCTCAAAACGGCGGCGCAAGCGGAGATTGCCGACCCCGAGGCCGAAGGATCCGACGAAGCACTCGAGCTCTACAGCGCCACGATCGCCTGGGCCGGCGACCACTGCGCCGTGGAAGAGCTCGGCGTGACCGCCGTGGACTACGACTTCGACGGGGCGCCGGACGACCTGTCCACCGGCTACCACGTCGTCGAGTTCAGCAACGACGGGCAGGAACAACACGAGATGTTTGCCCTGCGCTTCAACGAGGGGACCACCGAGACGATCGACGAGCTCTTCGAACTCCCCGAGGACGAGGCGTTCAGCAAGATCACTCCGGTCAATGCGACGTTTGCTCCCCCGGGAGGGTCCGACACCGTGTCATGGAACCTCAGCGAACCCGGCCGCTACGCCATCGTGTGTTTCATCCCGACCGGATCGGTCGGGGCCGCCGAAGGTGACGGACCGCCGCACTTCACCCAGGGCATGGTCCACGAGTTCACGGTGGCGTCATGACGAACACGAGGATTGAATCGAGTGTCACGAGCCTCAGCTGGATTCCTTCGGAGGCGGTCACCGGGTTGAACAAGGCGGTCTTCGGCACGGGGTTCACCCACTACGACGAACCGCCCCCCGACCTGATCGAGGATCTCGAAGCGCTCCGCGCCGCCGACCGGTTCCGCTTCGCCAATCGGCTCGGCGGATGGATCGAGGTCATCGACGGCCGCATCGTCGACGCGGGCTACGAGGGCGGATGCCTCATGGGCGCCACCACTGTTGCGGTCGGCCCCAAGCAGGCCACCTTTGCGGCTGTTGCGTTCGACGATCTCCGCCGGCCGGTAGAGCTGACCCCCACATCTGCTCGATTCGTGCAGACGGTGGGCGGCCACACGGCGCTTCCGGCACCACGCCGGGTGAACAAGCCGCCCTTTCTCAAGTTCGAAGCGCCGACGGTGTGGACCACGCTCGCACTCACGATCCATGCCGACGGGCTCACGGAGTTCGAACTGGTCGGCGCAAGTACATTCCCTCGTCACTGGGTGTACGACCAACACGGCACCCTCACGGCCAAGGCCGGCATGGCCGACTTCAAGGAGTGGTGGCGCCACTCGTTCGGCAAGCACACCCCGTGGGGCGACGAGGACTCACCTGCACTGGTGACAGCGGTCGAGACCGCACTCGAACGCGAACTCGCAGGCCACATCATGCGAGTTGGCGCAAGGTCGTCGATCCGAAAGGTGAAGGAGGGCAGACTGCTCACCGAACAAGGGTCGGAGGGCGATGATGTCTTCCTGCTCCTCAACGGTGTCGTCAGCGTCGAGGTCGACGGTGCGGCCATCGCCGAGCTCGGCCCGGGCGCGATCCTCGGCGAACGTGCGGCACTCGAGGGCGGGGTTCGCACCTCGACGCTTCGCGCGCTCACCAAGGTGACCGTCGCCGTCGTGAAGCCCGACCAACTCGCCGAAGAAGAACTCACTCAGCTCAGCGCCGGCCACCGGCGAGAGTCGGTGCAAACCTGAGACGATCGAGTCGCGTCACAGCGACGGTGGCGACGATGTCCAGTCAGGCGACACCGGCAGCGTGAAGCCGATCGCCGCGCCGCCGCCGTCGCGTTGTGTTGCGGCCACCGAACCCCCGGCCCGGTCGACGACATCGCGCACGATCGACAAGCCGAGGCCGGAGCCGGGCATCGAGCGCGCCGACTCAGACCGATGGAACCGGTCGAAGATCCGTTCCTCGTCGCCCGCCTCGATCCCCGGACCACGATCGAGCACCGTGAGCGAACCGCCGTCGACGACCACGTCGATCGTCCCTCCGCTCATGTCGAACTTGCAGGCATTGTCGACGAGATTCGTGATCGCCCGATCGAGCGCCGATCGTGGTGCGTCGACGACGGCCGGATCGCGGACGTCGACGACGACGTCACGCGACCGCCGGCGGCCGACACGTTCGGCGACGTCGCTCGCGAGCGCCGGGAGTTCGATCCGCTCGTTCGGTTGTTGCTCCAGCTCGCCAGATGCGACTGCGACGAGCTCGTTGACCAGTTCGGTGAGCTCGGTCACCTCGGAGTCGAGGTCGTCGAGCACGCCGTCGCGCATCTCCGGCGACATCTCCGGATGCCGACGCAACACCGACAGGTTCGTCTTCAGACTCGTGAGCGGGGTGCGCAACTCGTGGCCAGCGTCCTGCACGAGCCGCCGCTGCTCGGCGCGTGACACGGCGAGCGCGCTCAACATGTTGCGAAACGCCGAGCCGAGACGGCCCACTTCGTCGGTGCCGGTGCCCGGGACCTCGACGTCGAGACGACCCGACGAACCGACGTCCTCGGCCGCCCCCGTGAGACGTCGGATCGGCGCGGCGACGGTCCCGGCGATCAACCAGCCGACCAACGCAGCGGCGATGGACACGAGCACCACGAGCAGCAACGTGCGCTGGCGAAGGTCGCTCAGCACGCTGTCGACCTCATCGAGCGGGCGGGCGACCTGCAGGGCACCGTTGGCGAGGCCGATCGTGTGGACCCGCAGCGATTCGTCATCGACGGTCAGTGTCTCGCGATCGATCGAGCGCGGCGTTCCAACCACGTTCAACGCACCTTCGTCGATCGGGGCGTCGTCGGGGAACGATGACGCAACTGACGCACCACTCGCATCGAGCACGCGCACGGCGTACACCTCGAGCAGGCTCCGCGTCGGCATCGTGATGCGACCGTCGACCGCCCGCCCGATCATCTGCCCGGTGGCCTGGGTGATCGAGCGATCAACCTCGTCGACGAGTCGGGCGCTCGTGGTGCGATACCCGATCAGGCCCACGGTGAAGGTGGCGATCATCGCCACCAGCGCAAGTGACAGCGCGATCTTCCAGCGCAGCCCCATCAGCCGTCGATCCGGGCGGTGTAGCCGACCCCGCGCACGGTGTGCACGACGCGCGGTTCGCCCTCGGCTTCGGTCTTGCGTCGGAGATAGCCGATGTAGACCGCAAGGTTCTTCGAGTCGGGACCGAAGTCGTAGTGCCAGATGCGGTCGTAGATCGTCGAGTGGTCGAGCACGATCCCACGGTTCGCCACGAGCAACGCCAACAGGTCGAACTCGGTCTTGGAGAGTTGGACCTCTCGCTCGCCGCGGAACGCTCGCCGACCCGACGTGTCGAGCCGGAGATCGCCGAGCACGAGCTCACCCTCGGGTTGCTCGGCATCATCGGAGCCGTATCCCGACCGCCGAAGCAGCGCGCGAATACGAGCGAGGAGTTCATCGAGGTCGTACGGCTTGGGCAGGTAGTCGTCGGCACCAGCATCGAGGCCCGCCACGCGGTCGCTGGTCTCGGTGCGGGCGGTGAGCATCAGCACCGGAAGCTTGCTGGCCTCGGAGCGCAGGACCCGACACACCGTGAGGCCGTCGACGATCGGCATCGACACGTCGAGCAGCAGCACATCGGGCTCGGACTGGCGGATCGCTTCGAGTGCTTCGGCGCCGTTGTTCGACGACGCAACCGTGTACCCCTCGAGTTGCAGCGCACGAACGAGCGATTCGCGCACGGCGCGGTCGTCCTCGGCAACGAGGATCCGAGCAGTCGATGTGTCCGTCACGGGCCTCAGTCTGCTCGCACGCGGTGAGAATCCGGTGTGACCCCCCGCCGGTTTGCTACGAACGGGAGGTGCAGATCGCCGATCGTCCGTTCGCTCCACAGCTGACCGCCGCGATCGCTGTCGGTGGGGCGATCGGCGCGACATGCCGTTGGGCCGTCGCCGAACTCGTCGGCAGCGTCGATGGAGCGCACGTCGCGGGAACCTGGCCGTGGGCGACGCTCATCGTGAACGTCGTCGGCTGTCTGCTGATCGGCATCGCCGCACGGAATCTGGCGGTTGGCACGGTGGCGTGGGCGTTCGCCGTGACCGGCGTGCTCGGTGGGTTCACCACCTTCTCAGCGCTCGCGGTCGAACTGAACGACTTCGCCGACGCCGACCGGCTCCCGCTGGCCGTGCTGTACGGCGCTGTCACGCTCGCCGTTGGCATCGGCGCGACGTTCGTCGCCCATCGCCCGGTGGAGGTCGGCGAGTGACGCCGGTGCTCTTCGTCGTTGCGGCGGGCATCGGCGCGCTCGGACGTCACCTCGTCGCTCAGTTCGCGTGCTCGTGGGTGTCGCTGCTGTGGGTCAACTCGATCGGCGCCGGGCTGCTCGGCCTCGTCGCCGCCTCCGACCTGGGAGCCGACGCGCGGACGATCGTCGGCGTCGGCTTCTGCGGCGCGCTCACGACGTTCTCGTCGTTCGCACTGGAGACGCGTGCGCTGGGCTGGCGATGGGGCAGCGTCTACGCCGGTGCCACCGTGATGTCGGCGTGCGCAGCAGCGTCGCTCGCCAGCACGTTCGTGTGAATTACATCAGGGGTCAGACCCGCGATGTAATCGACGATCGATTACATCGCGGGTCTGACCCCTGTTGTAATCAGGCGGTCTCGAGGATGCGGACCGGGATCGCGCGGGGACCGCGGACCATGCCGACGCTCCACCTGGTCTCACCGGCGAGTTCGAAACGCGGGAAGCGCTTGATGAACTCCTCGATGGCGACCTTGAGCTCCAGGCGGGCCAGGTTCGATCCGACGCAGCGGTGGATGCCGAGCCCGAAGGCTGCGTGCCGGTTCTCGGCACGGTCGATGACGAACGCGTCGGGATCCTCGAACTTCAGCGGATCGCGGTTGGCCGCCGGGAACGAGAGCAGCACCCAGTCGTCCTTCTTCATCGGGCAGCCGTGGAAGTCGAGGTCCTCCGTCACCAGCCGGCCCATCGTGACGGGCGCGTACGCCCGCAGGAACTCCTCGAGAGCGAAGGTCATGACCTCGGGGTCGTCCAGCAGGCGCTGGTGATCCTCCGGATGCTGAGCGAGATGCCACAGCGACGATCCGATCGCCGACCAGGTCGTGTCGACGCCCGCGACGAGCAGCAGGATGATCATGCCCTCGACGACTTCGTCGTCGAGCTTGTTGCCATCGAGTTCCACGTTCATGAGGAAATCCGTGAGGTCATCGCGAGGGTTCTCACGATGGTCAGCGATCTGGCCCTGGACGTAGGCGCCGAAGTCGTTCGAAGCCTGCCGCGTCCCCGGCTCCTCGTTGATGCGCTCGAGGACCTCATGGACCATTTCGCGGAACATTTCCTCGTCCTCCTGCGGGAAGCCGAGCATCCGACCGATCACGTTCACCGGGATGTGCTGCGCGTACTGGATCGCCGCGTCGATGACGGTCTCACCGGGCGTGATCTCTCCCATCTCGTCGAGCAACCGCTGGCACAGGAGTCGGATCTCGCTCTCCCATGGCTCGATCACCTTCGGCGCGAACGCCGGCAAGAGCAGTCGGCGGGCGATGGCGTGGAAAGGAGGATCGCTGGTGATCGGTGGCGCGAGGCCGATCGGGGCTGGCAACGCCCGGTCGCCGGGTCGCCCGACGCCGGGCACGACTGCCCGGCTCGAGAAATGCTCGGTGTCGTAAGCGATCTCGTGAACGGTGTCGTGCGTCAACGGCACCCACATGCCGCCGTACCGATCGGAGTGAGCGATCGGGCACCCACCCTCGCGGACTGACTTCCACACCTCGGGAGCGTTGGGGTTGTAGGCAGGATCGGCGTGGTCGAAGTCGGTCGCGAAGTCGGCCACCGGGCCGTAATCGGCGGCGTCGTACGGCACCCGTTGCCAGACATCCGTGCCTTCGGGGCGGCTGCCGACGATGAACTCCATGGTCTCGCCGTTGCGGTCCCAGGAAATGATCTTGTTGCCGGTGTCCGGGTCGATCCGGACGTCCGGCGCCATCATGTTCTCGTTGACGGTGCTCGTGCTCTCGTCGATGCTCATGTCAGCCGTTCTCCGTGATGGTGATCGCGTACTCGGGGCAGTTGGAGGCGGCCAGACGGGCCTTGTCCTGCAACTCCGCGGGCACATCACCCTCGACGAGCAACATGGCCTGGCCATAGTCGTCGACATCGAACAATTCCGGCGCCAACGCGTAGCAACGGTTGTGGCCCTGGCACTTCTCTGCATCGAGGTGTACACGCATATTTTCGACTGTAGAGGCCAGAGTGGGGCCGTGACCAGTGAGCGGGCAACTTTTTCGAACAATGTTCCAATGCTCCTGTTGCCGCCCTCGGAGGGCAAGGCCGAAGGCGGCAACCGGCGGCGAGCGGCCTGGGTGCCAGAGACCGGTTCGTTCGGTTCCCGCCTCGGTGACCGGCGAGCCGAGATCGTGGCGGCGCTCGCCAGCGGTCCACGGCGGCGACGAGAAACTGCTCGGCGTGCGCGGCGACCATCTGCTGCGCGCCCAGTCGGCCAACACCTCGCTCATCGGTGCCCCTGTGCTTCCGGCCTGGCAGCGCTACACCGGTGTTGTGTGGGATCACCTCGATCCGGCGTCACTGCGCCCCGATGCCTACAAGCAGATCACGGTGGTGTCCGGGCTGCTCGGGCTGGTGCGCGCCGACGATCCCGTGCCTGACTACCGCCTGAAGATGGGCACCAACCTGGCACCACTCGGCAAGTTGTCGACGTGGTGGCGCGAGTCGTTGTCAGCCGAACTCGCCCGCACCGCACGTCGACGTTTCGTCGTCGATCTCCTCCCCCAGGAACACCGCGCTGCGCTGGTACTCGACGGGCTCGACGGCGTGTCGCTCACGCTCGTGGACCCGACCGGCAAGCCCGGCGGGCACTTCGCCAAGGCCGCCAAGGGCGAGCTCGCCCGCGCCATCCTCACCGACGGCCTCGACGTCATCGACTCGTGGCGACACCTTCAGTTCGACCTCATCGTCGAACCGCTCTGACCGCCGTGCCCCACTGAAATTCGGAGCCGCCGTCGCGTCTGGCGCGATGACCGCTCCGAATTTCGGATTGGTCACGATCGGCCGCCGAATTGCGACGGTCGATGCTCCGTCGATTCAGTCGATCTCGGTCGGACTCGGTCGGGCTCAGTCGGACCTGGCGTTGGGGACCAGCGTGGTGAGGAACACCACGACGGCGGCGGGGATCGTGACGATCGCCATCGCCTGGCCGACGTCGAGCGCATCGGAGTTGGCAAGCCAGCCGACCACGAGCGGCGCGACCAGCCCGGCGCCACGTTGGCCGATCAGCATCGACGCAAACCCCGAACCGGGCGGTCCCGGCGAGCGAGCGGCACGGTCGTAGAGCTGCGGGAACAGCACCGACGTCCCGAGGCCGGCGATCAGGAAGCCGACGATCGACACCGCCACGTTCGGAACGAGGGTGGCGAGCACCGAGCCCGTCCCGGCGATCAGCGCGGACAGCCGGAACAGATTCGTCGGCCCGACCCTGACCTGCAGCCAATCGCCACCGAGGCGACCGATCGTCATGCCGGACGTGAACGCCAAGAACGCCAAGCCGGCGACGCTCGGCCGAGCTGCGAGATCGTCGCCGAGGCGAAACGACGCCCAGTCGCCGTTGGTGATCTCGATCGTCATCGCCATCGCTCCACCGACCGCGAGGAGCAACGACGCGGAGCTGAGCGCCCGTCTGAGCGGCGGGGTGCCCGCTGCGGCCGCTGCCTCGTCGAGCTCGGGTGCCTCGTCGCGGCGCAGCAACCCGGGGGCGACGAACGCGAGCGCGACGACGAGCAGGATGGCGACCGTCGTCAGGTGCACCGGCGTGCTCACCCCGGCGCGCAAGGTGAGCACGGTGATGACGCCACCGGTGACCGAGCCCAAGCTCCAGAATCCGTGCAGGCGGTTCATCACCGGCGTGTGGCGCCTTGCGCTGAGCGCGGATCCCTGCACGTTCATCGCCACGTCGATGAAGACGTCGAAGAACAGCAAGCCGAACAGCGCCGCCACGAGCAGCACCGGTCCCGTCGAGAACCCGATCAACGGCAGGAACGCGATCGAACACGCAGTGCCGTAGATCATCACCTTTCGGCTCCCGAACCGGGCGATCACCCGACCGGCCAACAGCGAGCCGACGAGGCTGGCGACGCTGCCGAGGGTGAGGACGAGTCCGAGCGCGCCGATCGAGATGTCGACGCGCTCGCGGATGTCGGGCAGCCGCGGGATGACCGTGGCGTACACCGTGCCGTTCGCGAAGAACTGGACCGCGACCGATCGCAGCGCCCGCCGGTCGACGGCGTCGGCAACCTCGGCGGCGCTCACTCGACGCGAACAGCGACGAGGCGGTCGTGCGCCTCGTCACTCGTCACGTCGACCACGGCGGTGATCGGTCCACCGTCGCCGACCACTGCAGCAAGCGGACCGCCTCGCACCGAACCCGACGTGAGGACGACGAACGCGGTCGCCGGGTGCGTCTCGCGGGCGATGGCGGCCTTGGCGATGGTCCGCCACACGACGTCGAGCCGCGAGAGGCCTGGGCGAGCAGGCGTGTGCGCACCCGCGAGTTCGAAGAGCCGTACAACTCCGTCCGGCCCGGTCGCCCGAAAGCTCACGGTGACGCCTGGCGCGATCCGCGCGCTCTCCTCGATGTCGACGAAGCCGGCCTCGTCGAGCAATGTACGACCCATCTCCTTGAGCGTGCGGCGGTCGCGTGCGGCCACCGGCACCATCGACGAGACCCGCTCGCGAGCGCGGTGCACGTATTCGGTGTCGGTGTCGTAACCGACGTAGTGGCGGTGGGTGTTCACGGCTGCCACCGCCGTGGTCCCCGATCCCATGAACGGGTCGAGCACCACGTCGCCGTCGTAGGTGAACAGCTGGATGCAGCGTTCGACCAGCGCGACCGGGAACGGTGCCGGGTGACCCACGCGAGTCGCGCTCTCGGCGGGAATCTCCCACACGTCGAGCGTGGCCTCCATGAACTCGTCGCCGGGAATGGTGGCCGTACCCGGTTCGCCGGGCGACGCCGATCCCCGACCCACGCGATCGAAGCGGCCCTTGCTGGCGATGATCACCCGCTCGGTCGTGTCGCGCAGCACCGGATTCGCCGGCGACTGATACGAGCCCCACGCGCACGATCCGCTCGCGCCGCGCTGCTTCTGCCAGATGACCTCGCCGCGCAGCAGCAGTCGCAGGTCGTCTTGGAGGATGGTGGTGACGTCGGCGGCCAGGCTCCGATACGGGCGACGGCCGAGATTCGCGACGTTCACAGCGATCCGCCCGCCGGGTTCCAACGTGCGGACACATTCGGCAAGCACGTCGCGAAGCATGGTGAGGTAGTCGATGTAGTCGCCGGGCACGTGGCCTTCGCCGAGTGCCGTCTCGTACTCCTTGCCGGCGAAGTAGGGCGGCGACGTGACGACGAGCGCCACCGATGCGTCGGGCACCGCCGACATGTCGCGGGCGTCACCGACGTGGATGACGTCGAGTTGGCCGGGCTCGCCGAGCGTGTCGTCGTCGCTCACTTCGGGCGGCGCAAAGCGCGCGTAGAAGTCGGTCGAGTCGTGCGACTCGCGTTTGCCGACGCCGAACGAGGAGGTGGACGTGCCCATCGGAGTCCGTTCAGCTCTCGGGCGCAGCAGCGGGGTCGACGGGCAGAGCAATCGGTGGGTTCACACCATCGGCCGCACGCTGCACGCGCGCCACTGACGCCTCACGGGTCGAGTCGTGGGTGAGGATCCAGAATCGGTCGCCCTTGATCGCGGCGACGACGGCGTCAGCGACGTCACTCGCAGGAATGCCTCCCTCGACCCCGGCAGCGAGTGCCTGGTTGATGAACTGGGCCATCGGTGAGTCGACGGTCTCGGGCTCCTTGTCCTTGCTCATCAGGTCGGTCTTGACGAACTCCGGGCAGAGCACACTCGCACCGACTGGCGACCCCAGCAGTTCGAGCTCGAGGAACAGACTCTCGCTGAGGCCGACGACCGCGTGCTTGCTCGCCACGTATGGCGCGATGCCCGGGGCGCCGTTGAGGCCGGCGTGCGAGGCGGTGCTCACGATGTGGCCGACGCCCTGCTGTTGCATCACCGGGAGCGCCGCGCGGATGCCGTGGACGACGCCGAGCACGTTGACGTCGAGGACGCGACGCCACAGGTCGATCGAGTCGGTCCAGGCGTCGCCGACGCCGGCGATCCCCGCGTTGTTGAACATCACGTGGACGGCACCGAACTGCTCGAGTGCGTACTCGATCAGCGCATTGACCTCTTCCTCCGCCGTGGTGTTGCACACCATCGTTGCGACGGACGCGCCGTCCTCGCTGAGCCGCGCCTCGACGTCGCGCAGCTTCGGCGCGTCGATGTCGGCGAGCACCACGCTCATCCCTTCAGCGATCATCGCCTCGGCAACGGCGAGACCGATGCCGCTCGCGCCACCCGTGATCACCGCAACATTTCCGGGTGCGACAGCGGGTGGGCGCGTCGGCACAGACTGCGAGTCGGACATCGCCCAAATCTAGGACGCCGCCACCCGCCCCCGAGGCGATGGCCGCACCAAGCCACCCACGTTTGCGCTCAGATTCGGATGGGACGGGTCATCCGGAACGCCACACAAACGGTGCAACACCGGTCACCCCACGTTTGCGCTCAGATTCGGATGGGACGGGTCATCCGGAACTGCACGCAAACGTGATGGGGCCGGCCCACGCACTCGGCGGGTCAGAAGGAGTGGTAGCCGCCGTCGATGGTGATCACGTCACCGGTGTGGTAGCTCGATGCTCGGCTCGCCAGGTACACGGCGAGGCCGCCGAAGTCGTCGGCGGTGCCCCAGCGACGCATCGGCACGCGCGGCAGCACGTTGTCGACGAACTTGTCCCAACCGAATGCGCCCGCCGTCATGTCGGTCTCGATCCAGCCGGGCAGCACCGAATTGCAGCGGATTCCGTGGCGAGCGTGCTGCACCGCAATCGCCTTCATCATCGAGTTGACACCCGCCTTCGACGCGCCGTAGTGCTGCCCCGACTGCTGACCGAAGAACGCCGACCCCGAGGTCGTGAACACGATCGAGCCGCCCGCCTCGTCGCCATCACCGTGGCGCGCCACCATGTGCTTGGCGGCCTCGCGCGATGTGAAGAAGGCACCGTCGAGGTTCACCCGCATCACGCGCCGCCACTCGTCCGACGTCATCCCCACGAAGCTCGGTGCCTGGCCACCGATGCCGGCATTCACGAAGCACGAGTCGACCCGACCGAGTTCGCCGATCGTGTCGGCCATCGCCTGCACCACCGCGTCTTCGTCGCCGACATCGCACACGATCGACAACAGCTCGACATCGTGGCGGCCGAGCCGCTCGATCGCAGCGTCGTTCTTGTCGGGATTCGTGCCCCAGATGGCGACGTCGGCACCGTGCGCGGCGAGCGCGTCGGCCATCCCGAGCCCGATGCCGCCATTGCCACCGGTCACCACCGCCACGTGGCCGGTGAGGTCGAACGGGGATCCAGCGGGAAGCGTCATGCGGCCGACTGTACGGGCCCGTCACGCGCCGACGCGGCAGTGGAGATAGCGTCGCAGGTGCATGTATTTGGAGCGAGTCCGCCAACCCGCTGATCTGCGGGACCTGTCGTACGACGAACTTCGCGACCTCGCCGGCGAGATCCGCGACTTCGTCGTGTCGGCGGTGTCGGACACCGGCGGCCATCTCGGTTCGAATCTCGGGGCCGTCGAACTCACGCTCGCGCTGCACCGGGTGTTCGAGTCACCGACCGATGCGATCCTCTGGGACACCGGCCACCAGGCCTACATCCACAAGATCGTCACGGGCCGCCAGAAGCAGTTCGAGCAGCTGCGTCAGCAGGGCGGGTTGTCGGGCTATCCCAGCCGCGAGGAATCCGAGCACGACTACATCGAGAACAGCCACGCGTCGACCGTGCTCTCGTACGCGTACGGCATGGCGGTGGCCCGCGACCTCGGCACCGACCCGCACCGCCACATCGTTGCGGTCATCGGCGACGGCTCGCTCACGGGCGGGATGGCCTACGAGGCGATCAACAACATCGGTCACGGCGACAAACAGGTCATCATCATCCTCAACGACAACGGCCGCTCGTATGCGCCGACGGTGTCGATGCTCTCGGCCAGCGCCCAGAGCCGAGACGAGCAGGCCAACCACCCGAGCGTCACCGATCGCGTCACCGACAAGCTGTCGCACGCGCTCACCGACATCCGCACCAACCCGGTGTACGTACGTCGCCAACGTCGCCTCGAGGAGTTCCTCGGGCATCTTCCCGTCGTCGGCCACCAGGCCGGATCGGCGATGGACGCGTTCAAGGCCGGCGTCCGCGAGTTCCTCCAGCCGCCGTCGTTCTTCGAGGCACTCGGCGTGCGTTATGTCGGCCCGTTCGACGGGCACAACATCGAAGAGATGGAGCATGCGCTCCACAACGCGATCGAGTTGTCCGAGGAGGGTCCGATCCTCGTGCACGTCCTCACCCAGAAGGGTCGCGGCTACTCCCCTGCCGAGGACGACGACGAGAAGCACCTCCACGATGCGCCGGTGTTCGATCCGCTCGTCGGACCTCCCAAGGCGGTGTCGACCGGATACACCCAGTCGTTCGCCGAGGCGATCCTCAAGGAGGCCGAGGCCGACAGCCGGATCGTGGCGATCACCGCTGCGATGCCCGGCCCGACCGGACTGCTGCCGTTCCAGGAACGTTTCCCCGACCGGTTCTTCGACGTCGGGATCGCCGAGCAGCACGCGGTCACCGGTGCCGCCGGCATGGCGATGGGCGGGCTGCGACCGATCGTGGCGATCTACTCGACGTTCCTGAATCGGGCGTGGGACCAAGTCGTGTACGACGTGGCACTGCACCGGCTGCCGGTGATCTTCTGTCTCGACCGCGCCGGCGTCACCGGGCCCGACGGCGCCAGCCATCACGGCGTGTACGACATGGCGCTGTTGTCGAAGGTGCCCGGCATGCGGGTTCTCGCTCCGTCGAGCGCGCAGGAACTCGCGCAGATGATGCACGACGCAGTGACCCTGGCCGACGCCGGGCCGATCGCGATCCGTTACCCCCGCGGCGCGGCCCGACAGGTCGGCGAACGCGAAGTCGGTTCGGGACTCTCGGCTCGCAAGGCGTCCGAGGGGTCGGGTACGTGCATCATCGCCATCGGCAAGATGCTCGAGATCGCCGAGAAGGCCGCCGCGAACGTTGGCGGCCGACGGTGTGCAGGTGACCGTCTGGGACGCACGATGCTGCGCTCCGCTCGATCCCCAGATGATCGCTGACGCTGCAGCCCACGATCGGGTGATCACGATCGAGGATGGCATCCGCGACGGCGGGATCGGCATGTCGATCGCTGACGCGATCTGCGCCATCGACCAGTCGACGCACGTCGACGTGCTCGGCCTGCCGACCAAGTTCATCCCGCACGATCCGAAGTCCGACGCGATCCTGTCGAGGTTCGGCCTCGACGTCGACAGCGTCGTCACCCTCGCCCGAGCGACCTGACCTCGCAAGTCCCCCGAGCCCAGGTCTCCGGGAACCACGCTGGTTCCGCGAGACCCGGGCTCGGGGAACAACTGCTGATCGACGCTGTGGTGCGGCGGCGTACTCTCGCCGGATGAGCTTCGAACCGCTGCGAACCGAGCGCTTGTTGTTGCGCCCGATGCGCACCGACGATGCAGCGTCGATCGCTGCTCGTCGAAGCGATCCGGACGTCGCCCGCTACCAGAACTGGACCACGCCATATCCGCTCGAGCGAGCGCAGACGATGGTGGCCGAGATCGTCGCGATGGACGGGCCGGCCGACGGCGAGTGGTGGATGCTCACGATCGCCGACCCCGACGACTCGACCGTGCTCGGCGACCTCGTCGTGCACCTGACGTGGCAAGGCCGCACTGCCGAGATCGGCTACACGCTCGCCCGCGACGCCTGGGGCAATGGCTACGCGGTGGAGGCCGCCACCGAGCTGGTGCGGTACCTGTTCGACGACCTCGGGGTCACCCGCATCGAGGCAATGCTCCATCCCGACAACCCGGCGTCGGCGATGGTGCTCGAACGGGTCGGGATGATCTTCGAGGGGCACACCAGGCTCTCGTTCTGGCTCGACGGCGACAACTCCGACGACTGGATCTACGGCGTGGTGCGCGACGACTGGGAGGCGTGGCGAGATCGGCCACGGCATGCGCCGACCACGGTCCGACTCGTGGACATCACGACCGACAACTACTTCAAAGTCGACCGACTCGTTACCCATCGGACCCAGCAACGCTTCGTGAGCCCCGTGCGCGCGTCGTTCGCCGACGCGCTGTTTCCCGAGGTCATCGACGGTGCGCCGGTCGTTCCCTGGATGCGAGCGATCGAGGCTGACGGTGAGCTCGTGGGCTTCGTGATGGTCGCGCTGACCACCGACGCTCATCCGGAGCCGTACCTGTGGAGGCTGCTCGTCGACCGGATGCACCAACAGCGAGGGATCGGACGAGCCGCTCTCGACCTCGTCGTCGAGCAATGCCGGGCGTGGGGCGACCGATCGCTGCTGACGTCGTGGACGCCCGGCAAGGGGTCACCGGAGCCGATGTATCTCGGCTACGGGTTCGTCCCGACCGGTGAGATCGTCGACGGCGAGACAGAAGCCCGTTTCACCTTCGAGTCGTAGGGTTGGCGACGTGAGCGAACCACCCGATCCGTACGCCTCCTACACCCACCTTCGCTTCGAGCGTCCGTCGGATGGGGTGCTGTTGATCACGCTCGACGACCCCGAGCGACTCAACGCCACCGGGCCCGACATGCACCTGCAGTTGTCGCGCGTGTTCCGCACCATCGACGACGATCCGACAGTACGCGCCGTCGTCGTCACCGGCGCCGGCACGGCATTCTCCGCCGGCGGCGACCTCGACTGGATCGCCGAGCAGGTCGGCGACTACGCCCAGACGATCCGGGTGATGCGCGAGGCCGGCGACATCGTGCGCACCATGATCGACTGCGACACGCCGATCGTGTCGGCGATCAACGGCGTGGCGGTTGGCGCGGGACTTGCGGTTGCCTTGATGGCCGACGTGAGCATCATCAACGAGGACGCCAAGCTCACCGACGGCCACATCCGTCTCGGCGTCGCTGGCGGCGATCATGCCGTGGCGATCTGGCCACTGCTGTGCGGCATGGCCAAGGCCAAGTACTACCTGCTGACTGCCGACTTCCTCGATGGACGCGAGGCCGAACGGATCGGCCTGGTGTCGAAGGCCGTTCCCGCCGACGAGGTGTTGTCGACGGCGATGGGTGTGGCAGAGAAGCTCGCCGCTGGACCGGTCGACGCGACCCGGATGACCAAGCGGGCACTCAACCACTGGCTGCGCCAAGCGCTGCCGAACTTCGAAGCGTCGCTGGCCTACGAGATGCTCAACTTCCTCGGCCCCGACGCCGCCGAGGGCCTCGCGGCGCTCCAGGAGAAACGGCGTCCCGACTTCCATGCGACAGAGCGAGACGATGCGGGAGCCGTGTCGTGAGGGACCTCGAGGAACTCGACCTGTCGCACGATCTCGCGCTCGCCCTCGACGTCGCCGACCTCGTCGACGCATTCACGCTGCCGCACTTCCACGAAGCCGACTTCACCATCGACTGGAAGCGCAACCAGACCGAGGTCACCGAGATCGACCGCCGGGCGGAGACGATGATCGTCGACCAGTTGGTGCGCGAGCGGCCGCACCACGGCGCATTCGGTGAGGAACATGGGGTGGCCGGCGATCAGCAGTCGCCATGGCGATGGGTGATCGACCCGATCGATGGCACCTCGGGATTCGTGCGCGGCATCCCGATCTGGGCGACGCTGATCGCGCTCACCCATGTCGAGCGCGGCGCCGTGATGGGCGTCGTGTCGGCGCCGGCGCTCGGGCGCCGCTGGTGGGGAGGGCTCGGCCTCGGCGCAACGATGAGCGTGTTCGGCGACGAACGCCCCATCGTGGTGTCGACCGTCGATGATCTCGCCGAGGCGCAGGTCAGCATCACCCACAACCACGGCTGGGATGCACTGGGTCTCACCGACGCACTCGTGCGACTCCAACAGCGGGCGCGTCGTTCGCGCGGTGTCGGCGATTTCTGGCAGCACATGTTGGTGGCCGAGGGAGCGATGGACGTCGCCGTCGACGCGGTGGGAGTTGCGCCCTACGACATCGCCGCCGTGAAGCCGATCGTCGAGGCCGCGGGCGGCAGCCTCACCGATCGCTTCGGCACTCCGACCCACGAGCACGAGACGGCGATCAGCACCAACCGCCTCCTCCACGACGTCGTCCTCGCCGCACTCGGGGTGTGACGTACACCTGGTGCCAGACACCACGTGTACGTGGGCGCGGGTAGCGTCGTCAGCCATGTCGAGCGAGACACCGTCGCCGTACCAGACTCCGGCCGCTTCAGATGTGGCGCCGGAGACCCTGGCGATCACCGCGGGCCGGGCGGCGAGCGGATCGTCGCTCGCACCGGCGCTGTGGGCGTCGAGTACATGGGAGTCAGAGAGCCTCGACGACGCTCATCGCCGCGCCACCTCGTTGCGCCACGACGGCTTCTACTCGCGTTACTCGAACCCCACGGTCCGATCGTTCGAGCAGGCAATGTCCGAGCTGGAAGGCGCCGAGGAATCACTTGCGTTCGCGTCCGGGATGGGTGCGATCGCCTCAACGGTCTTCGCGCTCTGTTCGTCGGGCAGCCACATCGTCGCCCAGCGCCAGCTCTACGCCGGCACGCTCGCCTTTCTCCAGGGGCCGTGTCGCCGGATGGGCATCGACGTGACCTACGTCGACGTTGCGACGCCAGGCGCGTTCACGGAAGCCGTCGAGCCCGGCCGCACGATGCTGGTGCTCGCCGAGACGCCGTCGAATCCACTGCTCGAGTTGGCCGACCTCGACGAACTCGGCGCGATCAGGGGCCCGTTCACGGTGGTCGACTCGACGTTCGCCACGCCGCTCGGCCAACAGCCGCTCGCCCACGGCGTCGACATCTCGCTGCACTCGGCCACCAAGGGGATCGCCGGCCACAACGACGCGACCCTCGGCGTGATCTCGGGCGACGCGGACCTGCTCGGCGAGATCTGGGCCTATTCGGTGCTCCACGGGGCCACGCCGTCACCGTTCGATGCGTTGAACGCTCTCCGCGGCCTGCGAACGATTGGCGTGCGCACACGCCAGCAGAACGAGACGGCGCGCTCGTTGGCGATCACGTTGGCCGACCATCCCGAGGTCGTCGCCGTGCACTATCCCGGCCTGAGCGAGCATCCGCAGCACGCGCTCGCCACCAAGCAGCTCCGACAGTACGGCACGGTGTTGTCGTTCGAGGTCGCCGACCGTGACACGGCCTCGGCACTGCTCGGTCGGCTGCGCGTCGCTCGCGTCGCCACCTCGCTCGGCGGTCCCGAAACAATCGTGTGCCATCCATCGACGTCGACGCACGCGAGCCTGACCCCGGACGAGAAGCTCGCCGCCGGCGTCAGCGATGGCCTGTTGCGGGTGTCGATCGGGCTCGAAGACACCGGCGACATCGTCGCCGACTTCGAGCAGGCACTCGAAACGCCAGCCTGAGGTCGCCAACGGTCACTCGTCGATCGGCAGCGGCGACGGACCGAAGCTGAACCAGCGTCCGAGCACGGCGTCGATGTCGGCGTCGGAACCCGTCCAGTCGTAGTTGCGGACCTGTTCTCGACTGCGACGTCCGAGACGTGAACGGAACAGCTCGAACACCGTCACGCCGCACAAGCTGACAGCAGAAATGCTGCCGGGATCGCCGCTGACGACCGTGCGGCCGTCGGCCAACTCGACGTCGAGTCGAACGTCGACGCCGCCGACCGACGCCAACGCGAACCCTGCGGTCTCGATGATCACGCTCGATCGCTCCCCCGGCCGCCCGAGGGCTTGGCGGAGGTCGTGTTCGTGGCTGTGCAGGTCGAACGGCGGCCGCGTCTCGCCCATCGACTCGATCACATCAGCAAACCCGGACGCCTGCTCGCTCCAGCGATCGAGCAATTCGTCGACGCTGGCGTGCCGGTTGCGTTCGACCTGCGCTGCCGTCCAGGCCTCACCCGGCGCCCCTTCCATCCGCCCCGCGAACGCGTCGTCGGGGATACCGGACACGTGCGACAACACGTCTCGCGCCGTCCACTCCGGCGTGCAGGGAACGCGCGTGCGCCAGTCGTCGTCCGACATCGTCACTGCGAACTTGACGAACGAGGCGTGAGCGAGCCGATACAGCTCGGCGGCGCCGGGAGTTTCGGACATCTCGCGAGCCTGCCACACGTTTCACCGGAGCCCGGTTGCGCGACACTCTCGCGATGGATTCCAGCACCGTCACGCGCCACGACGACCGTGGCCGCTACGAGCTCGACGTCGACGACGAGGTGGTCGCGTTCGCCGAGTTCTCCGCCAGCGACGACACGATCACCATCCCCTACATCGAGACCGCACCGCAGCACCGCGGCAAGGGCTACTCGTCGATGTTGATGGACGGCGTGATCGACGACCTCCGTGCCCGCGACGTGCGGGTTCGGGCGACCTGTTCCGTCGCTCGTGCGCACCTCGCCGCCCACGCGTCCGAACTGCTGGTGCACTGAGATGTGCCGCAACATCACCACCCTTCGAGGCCTCGAACCGTCGGCGACACCGGAGGAGATCGAAGCCGGTGCCCGTCAGTACGTCCGCAAGATCAGCGGCGTGCAGCAGACCTCCGCCGCCACCGAGGAACCCTTCGAGCGAGCGGTGGCCGAGATCACCGCGATCACGACCCGCCTTCTCGCCGAACTCCCGCCCCGCAAGTCACCCCCGAAACAGGACCCACCCCTGCGCCGCATCGCCCGCCGCTGACCGCCAGTTGGGCCGCACCGAGTGTCGCTGGCCGGCGGCCCGGCGAGGGAAGCGCCAGCGACGAACCGGAGCGAGGCCGACCGAGCTTGACGTTCACCAGCCTGCTGTGAGGCCTCGCAAACAGGAACGGAAGCGCCAGCGACGAACCGGAGCGAGGCCGACCGAGCTTGACGTTCAACGGCCTGCCGTGAGGCCTCGCACTCAGGAGTAGAACGGATTCTCGCCGGTGGAGTGGTCGGTGAGGTCGCGCACGCTCTGGACGCCTTCGATGGCGTCGACGAGCATGGTCTGGACACCGTCGAGCATCGTCTGCTTGCTCATCGAACAGCCGTGGCAACCGCCGCCCATCGTGAGGTAGGCGGTGCCTTCACCGTCGTGGCCGACGTAGGTGACGAACCCGCCGTGGGCGGCGAGCGCCGGGTTGACCTCGGTCGCGACCAGTGCGTCGATCTCGGCAGACAGTTCGTCGTCGGCGGTCAGCCCCTCGACCGAGGGTGCAAGCGGCCGGTTCGGGTTGCGGATCACGAGACCCTGGGTGCTCGTGTAGTCGAGGGTGGCGCCGGTGAGCAGTGCGACGTCGTCGCCCGGGATGATCACCTTCATGCCGTCGTGGGTGCGCACCTCGTCGGTGAACGCCGCTGTCAGGTACTCCTCGAACGACAGGTCGTAGCGGAACTCCTGGCCGGGATCGGAGGCGATGGCGAGCCGAAGCCCCAGTTTGTCGCCGTCGACCTCGTCGTCTCGCAGCTCGCGCAGTTGCTCGAGCGCTTCGGGCGTCACCGTGATGATCGGTTCGCTGACGCTTGCTGCACCGGTCTCCGCGGTCATGGCTTCGAGGGGACTCATCTGGTCGAGGCTACCGGCGCCCTCTGTCCGGGGGAACGCTGAGCACTTGGCGCCTCGTTTACCCACGGCTCCGATCGCCTACTGTCACCACGTGACCGACGGCAGCCGCAAGGCGATCTTTGCAGCGTTCTTCGCCAACCTCGGCATCGCCATCAGCAAGTTCATCGGCTTCCTGATCACCGGGTCGGCGAGCCTGCTGGCCGAGACGATCCACTCCGCGGCCGACACCGGAAATCAGCTGCTGCTGTTCTTCGGCGGCCAGCGCGCGCGGAAGTCGGCCACACCTGAGCACCCGTTCGGTTACGGCCGCGAGCGCTACTTCTGGTCGTTCGCCGTCGCCCTGGTGCTGTTCTCGATGGGTGGCATGTTCGCCCTCTACGAAGGCATCCAGAAGTTCCGCGATCCGCATGAGGTCGAGAATCTCGGCGTGGCCGTCGCCATCCTCGTGGTGGCCATCGGCCTGGAGTCGTTCTCGTTGCGCACCGCCGTCAAGGAGTCGAACCACGTCCGCCAACCCGGCACGAGCTGGTGGCGTTTCATCCGAGGGACGAAACAGCCCGAGTTGCCGGTCGTCCTGCTGGAAGACGTCGGTGCGCTCGTCGGTCTGTTCTTTGCGCTCGCCGGCGTGCTCACGGCGCACTTCACCGAGGATGCCCGCTGGGACGCAGTCGGCTCGATCAGCATCGGCATCTTGCTGGTCGTCATCGCCATCGTGCTCGCCGTCGAGATGAAGAGCCTGCTGATCGGCGAATCGGCGTCGGCCGACGTCCGCGAGGCGATCGTCACGGCAATCGAGTCGAGCGCGCACGTCGACCAGCTGATCCATCTTCGAACCGAGCACATCGGCCCGGACGAAATCCTGGTCGGCGCGAAAGTCGAGTACGCCTCGTCATTGTCGGCCGACGACCTCGTGGCAGCGATCAATGCGACCGAGGACTCGATTCGCGCCGCTGTGCCCGACGCAACCGTGATCTACCTCGAGCCCGATCTGCACCGCATCGACCATCCCGACCTGGTCACACCACCGGACGCTCACTGATGGGCGAACGCCTCAGCGGACGCTCGCTGGGATTGCTCGCGATGACCGTGGCCGTCATCAGTTTCTCGTCGAGTTCATCGCTGATCAAATGGTCGGAGTCGACCGGGGCCGTGATCGCGTTCTGGCGCATGATCGGCGCGGTGATCGGCTGGTGGTTGGTGGTCGCGTTCACTCGGGTGCGCACAGGCCGCCCGGCGCCGACCGCGGCGACGTGGCGTCTGGCGCTCGCCCCGGGACTCGCGTTCGGCGCAAACATCGCCCTGTTCTTCACGGCGATCAACAGGACGAGCATCGCTCACGCCGAGTTCATCACAGCGCTCACGCCGCTCGTGCTGCTGCCGGCGGGCGCCTTCTTCTTCGCTGAACGACCGAACTGGCCCGCACTTCGCTGGGGGTTGATCTCGATCGTCGGGGTGTCGTTGGTGCTGTTCTTCGGCCCGGCACAGGGTGCGTCGTCGCTGTCAGGCGATCTGTTGATGATCGGCGTCATCTCGCTGTGGACCACGTACATGTTGACATCGAAGCGGGCCCGCGCCTCCGGTGTCGGCACGCTCGACTTCATGGCCTGCATGATGCCGATCGGGGTACTCACCGCCGGGCCGATCGCGGCGATCATCGCCGGATCGGGAATTTTCGACTTGACGGCCAAGGGCTGGCTCGTGGTGGTCATCCTCACGCTCCTCACCGGCATGCTCAGCCACGGTTGCATCGTGTTCGCCCAGCAGCATCTGCCGGTGGCGACGATCAGCATCATGCAAACCGCTCAGCCCGCGCTGGCAGTCTTCTTTGCGTTCCTCATCCTGGGCGAGGAGGTGCGGCCGCCGCAGGTGCTCGGCATGGTGCTGGTGATCGTCGGGCTCGCGTTGTTCACGCTCTCGAGCTCGCGCTCGGCAACAGTCTCGATGCCGGCGACACCGGTCGAAGCGATCTGATCGCGGTGGTCAGCCCGCGAGCAACGCGGCGAACTGGCGGCGCCACTCGACCGACAGCCGGTCGGCGCGCACGCTGACCGTGGCCGACTGATCGAGCGGCAGTACCCCACCAATTCGTTCGAGCATCACCTGGTCCTCGGCGCCGATGGCCCGGTCGAACGCGAGGAACTCGTCGGTCGACAGATCATGATCGTGATTCCGCCACGACACGAACGTGAACAGCGACGTGACGTCGTCGACCGGCGTGGTGCACAACAGCAGCACGCGGTCGTGCCCCGTGCGAGGGCCGCTCTCGTAGTGCGTGTTCGAACGCACCACGAACGGGAGGTGAAACGCCGTCGACATGCGCTGGCGGACGTCGTTGCCGAGTTCGTCGTGGACGTCGACGGTGTACTGGTAGCCGGTGAAGTCGGCGTCGAGCGCTTCGACGTGCACGGCCGCGACGACCGGATCGGTATCGGGTCCGATCGTGCCGGCGTGCACGTAGGGGAAATGGGCGACGTCGCAGAAGTTGTCGACCATCCGGGTGGCCGACACGTGCCATGTCTCGATGCCGGCGGTCAGCCGACGGAACGACGGATCGCGATCCTGCGGGATCTCCGGCGGCTCGCCAGCAGGCATTCCGGGACACAGCCACACGAGGCCATAGCGCTCGCGCACCGCCGCGAGCGCCAGGTTCGCCGCCGAGGGAATCGGTGCGCCGTGTCCCGACGACGGCACCGCAACGCATGCACCGTCACCATCGAATGTCCATGCGTGGTACGGACACACGAGACATCCGTCAGCGACACGACCTTCTGACAGGGGTGCCTCGCGGTGCGGGCACCGGTCCGGTGCCGCTGCCACATCGCCGTTCGATCCACGCCAGAGGACGAACCGTTCACCGAGCAGCGTCACCCCGAGCGGAGCGTCGGACACATCGGTCGCATCGGCCACCACGTACCACTGGGTGCGCATCACCGGATTCGCACAGAACGAATCGGTGCGGTGCTCCATCCGGCGAGCGTACCGACCTGGTCCGGCGCGACCGGATCTCGCCGTTCCCGTGAACAACTTCGCGCTCTGAGCGCACACTTGTTCACGAGAAGGGTCGGCTGCGGACCTGAGGCGTCAATCGTTCATCTTCCGTTCAGTTGAATCTCGGATGACGCTGCGAGGATGGAACCCATGCGCATCCTGGTGACGAACGACGACGGCATCGACTCGATCGGACTCCACGTCCTGGCCCGAGCGATCTGCGACCTCGACGGCGACCACGAAGTCCACGTCGTGGCGCCCGATCAGGAGTTCTCCGGTGCGGGCGCGGCGCTGGGCGCGCTGCACCTGATCCAGCCGGAGGTGCGTCGGGCACACATCGACGACTGCCCGGCTACGGCGGTCTGGAAGGTCAGCGGTCCGCCGGCGCTGTGCGTGATGTTCGCCCGGCTGGGCGCATTCGGACCGCAGTTCGACCTCATCGTCAGCGGCATCAACCCCGGAGCGAACGTCGGGCGCGCCGTGTACCACTCGGGTACGGTCGGCGCCGCGCTGACCGGACGCAACGGCGGCATCTCCGGCATCGCCGTCAGCCAGGCGGTCACCGGGTTCGGCGTCGAGGGTCAGGGCTGGGACGAGTCGATCGCCACGCAGCACTGGGACAGTGCCGCCACCGTCGCCAAAGTGGTTGCTCAGGCGTTGGTCGACGACATGCCGGTCGATCCTGTCGTGGTCAACATCAACGTGCCCGACGTCCCCATCGAGGAGTTCGGAACGTGGCAGTTTGCCGAGGTCGGCACCGCTCCGCCACGGTCGATGGCCGACGCCAACCTGAAGCCGATCCCCGGCCATGAGGATGCGTTCACGGTCGAGATGGGCTGGGGTGACATGGTGCAACTGGCACCGGACACCGACGGCGGCATCATCGAACGCAACGAGGTCGCGATCACCTACCTGACCCGACTCGCCCATCACGACCGAGCGGACCTCGGCACCATCTCCAAATCGCTCGACGAACTCCTGTCATCCTGAGTTCGACAGAGAGCGGGGCGTAGCGCGTCCTTGGCCGCCGTTCCAGCCAGGGGGTCAACGTAGAGGCCGGGCCGCTCTGTACGTCTGATATGTACGTCCCTCGGCAAACAGGCCGGCAAGCTGCCCGATGTACTGATCGACGACATCGACGACGGTCTGCGAGCCGTCCTCGGCATCTGATCCAGTTGGTCCTCGTGGACCTTGGCGTGGTCTCAGTCGCTGTCGGGCAGCGGGCCGAAGAAACCGAGGACTCGCGTGACCTTGCCGTCACCATCCACTTCCGTCACATCGAACCCGGTCACGACGATCCCTCCGTCTCGGCTGATCTGCCACGAGTAGCGGTGCAGACCATGGTGGCTGTCGACCCCACTCGTGCGCGAGTAGGTGGCGCCAGCAAGACCCGCCTGAACGTTGTGAACATTTGCTTCGAACTCGTCAAGACCGTGCGTCACAACGCTCGGATCGATGAACTCGACACCTGGCGCCAGAGCCCGCTCCAGGTGGCTTCGGACCATCGAAGGGTCGGACTCATTCCAGGCTGCAAGCATGTGATCGAGTGAGTTGGGATACGTCATCGATGAACTCCTCCGTCAACCGAGCATTGATACTCGCCGGCTCGACGCTACAGGTGGCGATCTGGGCCGACGAGACCGGCCGAATGAACCCCAGCCGGCCGGCGTTCATGGCTGCTGATGTCTCGCGGCACCTGTTTCAAGGTTCGGCCCGCTACGTGCGGACTCTGCTGCGGCGGCGCGACGTGCCGAAGAGCAGCCAACCGAACGCAACGAGCGAGAGGGCAACGGTCAGGATGCGCACGATCGTCGCGCCGGTCGCAGGGAGCGTGCCCAGACCCGTGGTCGCCGGTGCGACGCCGAAGTCGACCGTCATGATGTCGTCTCCGGGACCGACGACGACAATGAACCTGCCATCGTTGCTCCCGTCTGGATCGAACACGATCGCGCTCCCCGAAGGAAGAGTCGCTGTGTCGACTTCGACGGTGTAGGTGCCCGGCGGCAAGTCGGCAAATCGGTAGTTGCCGTTGGAGTCGGTCACCACCGAGGCAACCACGTTGCCGGCGGGGTTGCGGAGACTGATCCGTACGCCGGGTACGCCGGACTCGCCGGGGTCCTGGACACCGTTGCGGTTCGTGTCGCTCCAGACGCGATCACCGACTGCGCCGTTCGGTGTGAGGCCATGCACGACACGACCGGTCCCACCTGGCGGCACGTTGACAGTTGCCACAGCGGCGGTGCTCAGCGACAGACCCGGCGGATAGGTGCTCGCCACGGTACGAACGCTGTAGTCGCCGGCGGGAACTCGGGACAGCGCCCAGTCACCGTTCGGGCCGGTGATGACGGTGAGGTCGATCGGTCCCTTCGGGCCGGCCCACGTCACGATGACGGTCACGCCGGGCACACCGACTTCGCCGGTATCACGTGTGCCGTCGCCGTTCGTGTCCTTCCACACGACACCGGACACGGTGGACGAACCGACCACACCGAAATCAAGCGTGCGAACGTCGTCACCGTTGTTCAGTACGACGGCGGCCGTCGTGAGGTCGCCACCGTCGAGATCGGAGTTCGGTTCGAGCGCTGCGCCGAGATCACTTGTGCGATAGCTGACCATGGTGCCGCCGGCTGGCAGCCCCGTGACGAGGTACCTGCCGTCGACGTCGGTGACCACGGTGACGATGACGTCGTCGGCGGTTCCGAGCGTGCCATCGGCACCCTGGGAGATCACGGTCACGGTGATGCCTGGCATACCCGGCTCGTTGGGGCCTTGCACCTTGTCGCCATCGACATCGAGCCAGATCGTGTCACCGACCGTGGCCGTGCCGCGGTAGGCGAAGTCCTGCGACAAGTTGATCTGCGAGGGAGCGAGCGTCAGCACGGCGGTGTTGTCGGCGTTGCCATCAGGGTCGGCGGTGTTGCCGACACCCGCAGGCAGGTTGGTGACGTCCACTCGAAAGGGCCCTGCGGGAAGGCGTTCGAACAGATACTTGCCAGCGGTATCCGTGGCCTCCGAGGGGTACACCACATCGTCAGCAGTGCCGAGCAGGCCGTCGGCGCCACTCCACGTCAATGTGATCACGGCACCAGCGATTCCTGGTTCACCGGCGTCGAGCATGCCGTCGCTGTCGAGGTCGAGCCAGATCGTGTCACCGATCGAACCCGTCCCGGAGTAGCCGAAGTCCTGTTCCAGATTGCTGGCGGGCGCCAGGGTTCCGACCCCGAGGCCGTTCACGATCGATGTGCCGTTCGGATTGGTCATGCCGTTGTCGCTGTCGTAGGTGTTGGTCGTCAAGCCACTCGGCAGGCCGCTGGTAACGGCGACGGAATAGTTGCCGTCGGGCAGACTCTCGAACCGGTAGGTCCCGGCGCTGTCGGTGACGGTTGACGGCAGCGCGATGTCATCGCCGCCACCAGCCACGCCGTCCGGGCCGAACCAGATGGCGCTGAGCGTGACGTTCGCGATGCCGGGTTCGACAGCATCGAACACGCCGTCGGCGTTCTGATCCCACCAGACCCGATCACCAAGGGTGTTGTTGCCCTGGTACCCGAAGTCCTGCACGAGATTCGACACGCCACCCGAGACCGTGACCGCCGAGGTCGAATCGCTTGCCCCATCGGGGTCCGCAGTGTTCGAGGCGACAGCGGCAATCCCGCCGACGACTCTCACCTGATAACTCCCGTCCGGGAGGTTGGCGAACAGATAGCCGCCCGTCGCGCTCGTCGTGGTCGCGAAGGTCACTGGGCCACTCGGGCTCTGCCACGTCAACTCGACGGTCTGCCCGGGCACACCGGGCTCGCCCGGTCCCTGGATGCCGTTCCCGTCGAGATCGAGATACACGGTGTCGCCGATCGATGCCGCACCGCGATAACCGAAGTCCTGGAGCAGATTCACCGCTCCGTCGGCCAGAGCCAACCGACTGGTCGAGTCGAGACCGCCATCAACGTCGAACGTCGCGACCATGCCGACGGGCAGGTCGGCGGTGTCGACAGTCACCCGGTACTCGCCGGGAGGAAGACCGGAGAACAGATAGTTGCCCGCGGCATCGGTGGTGGTGGTGAACAACTCGTCGTCGGCACCACCGAGTACACCGTCTTCGCCAAACCACAGCAGGGTCACGTCGACGCCGGCGATGCCCGGCTCGGTCGACGTGACGGCCCCGTCACCGTCGCGGTCGAACCAGATCGTGTCGCCGATCGATCCGCCACCGCGATAGCCGAAGTCGGCGTCGGTCACGGCCTGACCGGTGGTCAACGCCACCAGAGCGATGCCATTGGGAGTGATGGTCGTGCCGTCGCGGTCGAACGTGGGGCTCACACCCGACGGGAAGTCCGGGTCGGTCGTGACGACTGCCACCGAGAAGTTGCCGGCAGGAAGACCAACGAACTGGTAGTCGCCGTTGGCATCGGTCGTCCGGGTGAGCACCACATCATCGCCACCGCCAACTATTCCATTGGGGCCGAACCAGGTCAGTTCGACCGTCGTGTCCTCGATGCCGGGTTCGCCGAGGTCCTGCACGCCATCACTGTCACGATCGAGCCACACACGGTCGCCGATCGATCCGGTACCTGCGTAGCCGAAGTCCTGCAGCAGGTTCGAGGTAGCCAGCGTCGTTGATGAGGTGCCGGGCGTGCCGAGACCGTCGGCGTCGAAGGTCGGGCCGAAGCTGTTCGGGACGCCGCTGATCACAGCCACCGTCCAAGGCCCATCGGGCAAGTCGGTGAACAGATAGCTTCCGGCGGCGTCGGTTGTCGTGTTGAGAACGAGACCGTTCGGGCCGGTCGCCCGCACGGCGACGGCACCGATGCCGGGCTCACCGAGGTCCGGCACGCCATCACGATCGAGATCCCACCAGACCCGGTCGCCGAGCACGCTCTGGGCGTCGTATCCGAAGTCCTGGGTGAGGTTGTCGGGTGCGCCAACGGTCAGCGTCACACGAGATGTGGAATTCGCCCCGCCGTCTGGGTCGCCAGAATTCGTGACGCCGCCAGGGAGACCTCCCTGCACCGAGACGCGATACTCACCGCGCGGGAGGAAGTTGAACAGGTAGGACCCATCGGCGCCCGCCACCGTGGTGAACGTCGAGTCGTCGCTGCCACCGGCAACGCCGTCAGGGCCGAAGCTGACGAGCTGCACGGTCACGCCCATGAGACCCTGCTCGCCGACGTCCTGGCTGCCATCGCCGTCACTGTCGAGCCAGATTCGGTCGCCGATCGTGCCGGCGCCGCGATACCCGAAGTCCTGAGCAAGGTTGTTCTGCGCCGCGACGAGCGTGACGAGCGACCTGCTGTCGTTGCCACCGTTCGGATCGGTCACATTCACGTATCCCGCCGCAGTCAACGCAGTGGCATCCACCACGACACCGAAGTTGCCGGCCGGGAGCCGGCTGACCAGGTAGTTGCCGGCTGCATCGGTCGCAGTCGAGTACGCGATGTCGTCGGTCCCTCCGGCCACCCCGTCCGGGCCGAACCACGTCACCGTGACCGGCACGCCAGCCAGGCCCGCTTCGCCGACGTCCTTGGTGCCGTTGCCATTGCGATCGAACCAGATCGTGTCGCCGATCGAACCGGTGCCTGTGTAGCCGAAGTCGACGTCGCGGCGATCTTCGGCCTGGCCGAGCGTTCCTGCCCAGACGCCGTTCGGGCTGACAGTTCCACCGTCTTGGTCATAGCTCGGAACAAGCCCGGCAATGAACTGCGGATCGCTCTCGAGCACGTCGACCGTGTAGTTGCCGCCGGGCAGGCGATCCACGAGGTAGCGCCCGTTCGCATCGGTTTGCATCGTGAACGTCTCGTCGTCGCCACCACCCGCAACGCCGTTGGCTCCGAGGTAGGTCACGATGACGTCGACGTTGGCGATCGGCGGTTCGGCGGCATCGCGGACGCCATCGCCATCCACATCGAACCACACGAGATCGCCGATGGACGCAAGGTCGAGTTCGATCGTCACGACATCCGCTGTCACGTTGTCGTAGTTGCGGAAGCTGCGGGTCGGGTTGGCGGAGCGGACGCTCTGCGGCAGGGCGAAGTAGCTCGGCACGTCGGCCGTGTTCGTCAACTCGGGCCCGACGGGATTCTCCTCGGCCGAATTCCACGATGCAGGCACGGTGAGCGAGTAGGTGATGGTGGCCGACGAACCCGCAGCGATCGGGCCGGCGATCGTCCACTCGAGCGTGCCGTCGGTGGGCGTGGAGTCCGAGTTGACGACACCGGTGACAGGGGTGAACGAGTAACCGGTCAGGCGGGGATCCGGACTGTCGCTCACGATGATGTCGTAGGCGGGGCCGCTTCCCGTGTTGGCGACTGTGACGTCGAACGTGAGCACATCACCCGGCTTGGACCGGCGCGTGTCGAGGTCGGCGACCTGGCCTCGTACGTCCTTGTCGATCGTCAAGCGAGGTTCGACTGTTGCAACGTCGTCGAACGACGGCAACGACGAGCGATCGAAGGTGCCGGCAGCCGGTGGCGTCGTCGGGTTGCCGGTGATCTTGTTGGTGGCATTCCAGTAGATCGCGGCGCCGTTGCGAAGGGTTGCTCCGGCGTCCGCTGCGGGCACGTTCGCCACGTAGGCAACGTAGGTGATCGTCACCGTGCGATCGCCGACCGCTGGTGTCGTGAGGTCACCGAGGAAGAACGACAGGTTCTGACCCGAGGTCGTGACGCTTGCAGCGTTCAGGTCCGGCGAGCAGGCACCAACGCCTTGGAGACACGTCACCGATGTGAGCGACTCGTAAGTGGTGCCGACGGGGAGCGTGTCCAGCACCGTGACATCGGCCGCGATCACACCGGCCGGGACAGTTGCGGTGACCGTGTACGTGACGGTGTCGCCCACGGTCGCGACGTCGGGCGTTCCAGCCTTGGTGGCGCTCAGAACGGGAGCGGTCACCGTGCTCTGTGCGGGATCCTGATAGCCCGAGCCCGGCCCTCCGAAGCTGGTGGTCGAGGCTCGCTCGATGGCTGGCCCCGCCGGCGTGCCCGGGAACGACGTGGTGCGTGCCTCGGCGTTGTTGATCATGGCTCCGGCCGCAACGAGCGGGTCGGCAGTTTGCACCTGGTACGAGCGGGTCGTTGTGGCGCCCGGGTTGATCGTCGGAATGGTCCAGGTGATCGTGCGGCTGGTCGCGTCCCATGTGCCACCGTTCGGTGCGATCGTGTCACCGTCCTCGGCGGGGTCTCCGGGCGCCTCCAGCACGATCAGCTCGGCCGGCACGACATCGGTGACGACCGTGTCATTGGCGGTTGACACGCCGGCGATGGCAACACTCGGCGGCCCCACCGTCTGGTTGCGGTTGAGGACGTCGAGGCTGTAGGTGATCGTCTGACCTGGAGCGACCACGCCGTCGGCGTCGTCGTTGCGCTTGGTGAGGTCGATGTTCGGCTCGACGATCGTGGTGTTCACCGAAGCCGAGATGGTCCGGGGGCCCAACGCGTTGTTGTACGCCAGGTTCACAGTGTTGCCGGTCGTGGTGCCTCGGGTGTTGCTTGCCACGTTGGTGACAATGGCCTCGAACGTGACCACGATGGTGTCGCCCGTCGGGCCGGGAGCGACCACATACGGGTCCGGCGGTGTCACCGTGAACCTGTTGCCGGCGTCATCGACGTTGATCGTGAACCCCGAGGCCGGGAGAGCCACACCGTTGCGGGTGGCCACCACCGACGATGCAACGAGATCCTTTTCAGCATCCAGCACATCCGTGATCCGAGCATTCGTTACCGTGGTTCCCGGCGGCACGTTGACGCTGACGTTGTAGCTGATCCGCTCGCCGATCGTTGCCTGGCTGGCAGTGTTGTTGCCCGACTGGTTGATCTCTGTTGATCGAGTCTTGAGCACGGTTGGCAGCTCGGTGAAGATCGCTGCGGTGTCGTCGGCTGCGGTCGTGTTCGGCGTGAGCGTCGTGTCAATGTTGTTCGCCGGCACATAGGTGAACGGGGTCGACGTGTTGGTCGGCCCCCGGTAGTCACGCACCCCGGCGCGGTTGGTCAGCGTGATCCCGGGCGTCACACCGGCCGGCACCAACACCTCATAGGCCAGTGTTGCGGTTGCACCAGCGGCAATGTCGATGTCGTCGGCCTGGTCCCACTGGATGCGATCCGGGGTCGGTGCGGTCTCACAAGCTCCACTGTTGGTGATGAGGCCGACGTTCGCGCACTGAATTTGGGCGGGCAGAACATCACGAACCGAGACGTCGAAGGCATTCGCCGTACCGGTATTGGTGACGGCAACCCGATAGACCACTCGGTCCCCCTCGCGGACGATCGCCGGGTTCGCGGTCGGTGCGACACCGTTGACGGTGGCCACCGACTTGTCGAGGGTCAGGATCGGTTCGCTCCATTCGACGTTCGCGTCCTCGCGGAGCTGGAACACGGCGCCAGCAGTGTTGGTGTACCTGAACTTCATCAAGTTGCCGAGCAGGTCGCCGGGCTTGGCAGCGTTCGGGTCGACGATCTCGGTGGTGATGATTCCCTGCAGCAACTTGCCGCCGATGTCGACGTTGGCCAGGCTGTACGTCACCCGGTTCGCTGTCGCGTCGTAGGAGAAGGTCACGCCGGCGACATCGATCGTGTTCTGGGCGCCGAGTGCGGTCGAGACATGGGAGAAGCCGGCTGGCAGGAAATCGTCGACAACCGGGTTCAGCGTGTCGAGCACGCGAAGGGAATCGAACTTCGAGCTTGAAACAGACGATGTCGCCCGGACGGTAGGTGCGAGCCACGTCGGCGTTCCACGACAGACCTGTACCATTGCCGCATCCGCTGATCGGACCTGGTACCGGAAGCGCGACGTCTTTGGCGATCGACGGACCCGACGCCGTCAATCCCGCTGACGACACGTCGGCAACCGGGATTGCGGTTGAGGTCCCCGTGTTGCTCGTGATGGTGTTCGAGGCGGCGGCCAGCGAGACGTCGTTGGTGAAGTCATCGCTCGATGCCACAGGATTCGTCGTTCCCCGGTAGGTGTCGCGAACCTTCGTGACGAGGGTGATCGTTGCAGTCGAGTTGGGAGCGGCGAAAGCAGGCAGGCTCCAGGTGAGCTCGAGCGGGTTCGTTGCGTTGTCAACCGGGGTCGGCGTTGTCGGCACGGGTGACGCCGACACATAGTCGAGCGTCGCCGGGAGTGTGTCGGTCACCACGATCGGATCGGTCGACAACGCGTACTCGCTCGACTCCACGAACAGCGTGAACGTCGGCGTGGAGTCCTGTTCGAAGTTCGGATTGTCGACGCGCTTGTGAATCGAGATGTCCTCGGCGATCACGTCTTCGTAGTCGTCATCCGTCGAGGCCGTTGGCGATCCGTTGTAGAAACCGCTGGCAACGCCGTAGTTGGTCAGAGTCTGCTCACCAGACGTTTCAGTCGTGAAGTCACCCGTGTTGTTGTCGAGGTTTGCTGTCGGCGCCGCCAGCACCGCCTGCACGTTCTTCCGCAGCGGGATCGCGGCGACGTAACTGATCCTGAACGAGCCGTTCGCGGCGAGGTTGGCCGAGCCGAGCGACGCCGCCAGTGCTGCCGGACTCCACTCGACCCGCGTGTAGACATCGTTGGGGAGCGGGCCGACACCGTCGGGGTCGAGGGTGACGGTGGCGACGCTCGACGGTGTCGGGCACGGGTTCGTCAGAGTCGGCGCATTGCCCGGATTGATCCGACCACTCCCGAGGTACTCCTCGCCGGGCGCGCTGTTGTCGACGGTGCCACAGCCGAGGAACTCGAGGCCGGCTGGCACGAAGTCCACGATGGAGAAGTTGTTCGTCGGGTTGACGAGGTTGTTGTCGACGGTCAGCGTGTACACCGTCTGGTGTTTGTGAACACCGCGTAACAGCTCGGACTCGTCGCTCGGCTCATCTTTGGTCAGACGGAACGGCACGAGCGTGGTCTGGGCCGCAGCACCGATCGATGACCCCGTGAACGAGGTGGCGATCGCAGCTCCGGTGACGGCGTCGAACTTCGGTACCAAACGTGGATCGCTGTTGACATAGGCATTCGCTGTATTCGGCACCGACTGGCCGACCGAGAAGGTGGTTCGGTTGTATCGGATGGAGTAGCCCACATTCAGCGTCGTCCCAGCGAGCGTGTCAGCCACGTTGTCCCAGATGAGCACGGTGCTGCCGTTGACCTGCGGCAGCACACGAGCTGCAGGGTTGCTGGATCCCGCCACGTACGAGACTCCCGCCGGAAGCGTGTCGTTGAAGCCCACGTTGAATCCGTCGATCAGCGTCGGATTGCGAAGTGTCAGTGACACCGGAATGTCCTCGCCATAGAGCACCTCAGCGGGCATCGACTTCGCGAGCACAATGTCGGGGGTGCCGGCGGCGGTGACCACATCGGCGCTGCCGGCCGTGACGACGAGTACCGACAGCAAACCGAGCACGGCGACAGTCAGGAACGACCTGCCTTGGCGGTGATTCATCAGGGACTCCAATTGCTCGGCGCCTTGCGTCGAGGTCGATCTGTGAGCAGGCGGAATCACGTGCTCTCGCAGCGGTAGTGCTTCGGCAGGCCAAACCGGCGACTTGAGCTGGTCGTGCCATTGAGCACAACGCACCAGAGCTGAGACTCCTAGCGAGTTCGGCGGTGGTTGCTCGGAGCGTCATCGGGTGTGACGCTCACAGGGCGACGAGGCGGCGAGTGTTTGAACGGCGCTTCGATCGAACCTGACCCTCAGGGCGCGACGGGCCGAGTCGCAACCGTGCGGATGCGGTCGAGGTCCTCGATCTGAGTGACGGCGCCGGTGGCGCGATCAACGAATTGCAGGAAGTGGTCAGTGAAGAAGAGGCCCGATGAGTCGGCCGCCCACGAGTCTGGAAACACCAGTTGATTGATACGGCCTCCCTGAACCGAGTTGCCCGTTGCGACGTCCAGAATCTGCCGACGACCGGAACCGTCGCTGTCAGCCCGGTAGGCGATCGAGCGACCATCGGGTGAGATGTGGGTCGACGGGTCGATGAACCCGAACTGATCGATCACATCGAGGACTCCGGATGTGACGGTGCCGGTCTCCCACTCGATGATCGAATACGCGCACCGCAGCGCCTCGTCGCACTCCTCGATCGCCCAGTGACGCGATCCCGTGGCCAGCAGTCTGCCGGTGCTGGTTCTTCTGGCCTCGCCGTCGGCGCCCACGGCGTACACCCCACCCGGAGCGGTGAACAGCGCGTCACCGAACGGTGAGAACACACGTGAGAAGAAGCTGGTCTCGTCGACGAAGAGGTTGTCGAGCGTCTCGATACTGCCGTCGGCCCGCAGCACCCGATCCTGCTGGGGCGCACGCTCGCCGGTCGTTGGGGTCGTGACGACGAAGCTCTCGGTGCCGGTCCACGACTGCACGAAGATGATCCCGTCGCGCACCTCGGTCTCGATGACGGGTTCACCGTCGCGGATCTGCAGCAACTTGGTGGAGGTGAACACGACGATGCTGCGGTCGTCGACCGCCAGCTGCAGATTCGCCCCGAGACTCGACACGTCGATGCTGCGGGTGCGGCCGCTCGGAAACTCGGTGACGTCGACGATGCCCGACTGCGAGAGCGTGACGACCTCGGTGGGGGCCATCGACGCCAGCGCCTCCGGAACAGCGATCGTGCGCTCTGCCCATGCGGGTGCTTGGCCCACGACGATGGGCGGGACCGGATCAGCGATCTCGACGGTCTGGCCCGGTTGCAGCGAGCCGGGAATCGCTACGGCAAGGACGGTCGTTGGCGGGCCGGTGGTGTCGGGCGTCGTGGTCGCCGGTGGATCGTCGACCAACGACCGCTCTGCGGTCGTCGACGGTGGGACATCGGATTCGTTGTCGTCGCGCAACAGCGCGCCGGCCGAACCGACCAGCAGTGCCACGACGATGATTCCGGCGACCACCTTGCGACCGGCGAACGACCGGGACGTGTCGTGTTCTGGATTGGGGTCGTCAAAATCCTCGGGTGGCGGTTCGGACCGATCGGCGCCCGCACGCGCCTGGCCGACGCCTCGTGGTGGCTGCGTACCCGACCCGAAGATGTCGTCGGTCGGAACGCCACTGTCGGGAACCCAGTCGTCGCGGCTCCACGGCGATGCGTCGTCGGGATCGTCGTCTGCCACGGCGTCATTCGACCACACCGACGCGCCGGTACCGTCGCGGAGGTGGACACTCGTAGCGACATCGTTCGCACCTACCTGGCGTCGTTTGCGACAGGCGATCCCGATGCCGTCGCTGCGTGCGTGACGGTCGACTTCGTCAATGAGCACCTGAGTGAACTCGGCTCGGGTTGCGAGGGCCGCGACGAATACCGCCGGCGTTTGCCCGTTTTCCTGGCGACGTTCGTGGGCGCCCGCTACACGATCGTTGCGCTCGCCCAGACCTCACCATCCGACGGGAACGACGTGGTCGTTCGCTACCGGTTCGAGGCGACCTACGAGGCCACGCCGATCGACATCCCAGGCATCATGTGGTTCACGGTCCACGACGGACTCGTCGCCCGCCGCACCGATCTCTGGGACTCGCTCACGTTCCTGCGCCAAACCGGCCAGGCACCCTGAGCAGCGTTCAGACGAATCAGGGCTCCCAGAGTTCGGTCGTCGGGTGGAACTGACTCCAGGCGAACCAGAACGACTCGTGTGACGGGATCGGGTCGCCGGTCGCTGCGTCGACCGCACGCAGTCCGCCGCCGTCGTCGACGAGTTCCACGCCGGCGGTAGCCACCGACTTCGCCGGCAGCGAGTGCCGCTCGAGCGGAGTCGGCGGGGAACGCGACCGGGATGCCATCGGCGGTGATCACGCCGACCACCAGTTCCTGGACGTCGAGGCGATCGTCGGCGGGGCCGATCGGGAAGATCGGGCCGTTGTCGTCACGGCCCTGCAGCGGGTCGAGCGGATAGCTGCGCCCGATGCCGCCGTCCTCCGCAATGATCGACGTGGTCGGGGTGCGCCGCTTTCCACTCGCCCCACGTGGTGCGCAGCACGGTGGTCTCGTCGAGCACGATCCCCTGATCCTGCAGCGGCCCCGACACGGCGGCGCCGGTGAACGTGTCGAACACCGACTGAGTGCGCAGGTCGTACATCACCTTGTTCGAACGCGACAGCAAGCCGGACGTTCGCAACACCGGTACCTCGTCGGCCCCGCCGACCGTGACGGCATCGTCGGTGCGGTACGCCTGGGCCGAGCCGCACAGCGTGCAGTACGGGATCCCGAAACGCCGGTCGCCGAGCGTGAGGTTGAACATCTCGTGGATCTCGGCGATGTTCTTGGGGATCGCAAGGGCCTCGTCGCCTTCGACGATGCCGAACACGATCGCATCGTCGGGATACCAGTCGCCGCCTGCCGCGTCGGTGACCGCAGGGTCGTCGAGCGCCGGGATGCAGCCACGGGCGCAGCCTTCCGTGTCGCCGAGTTCGCGGTCGTCGATCAGCACGCCGCCCCAACTGAGATGTCGCCAGTCGATGTCCGCGTCGGCGTCGGCGAAGAACGGGTCCCAACGATCCTCGACCAGGAGGAACAGCCCGGCCTTGTCGACGCGGTACTCCGGGTAGTCGGGAGTGTCCCAGGCAATCAGGTGGTTCGTGGCGCTGAGCCACACGCTGCGTTCGGCGTCGGGATCGCCGGTGATCGACGTGCCGGTCAACGTCTCGAACGCGTCGACGAGTTCGTTGCCGTTCTCGCCGGGCCCGAAGAACCGCATGAGGTCCGCGACGTACCAGGCATGGCGAGCGTCGCCGTACTCGACGAGGTCGGCCAGCGCTGCCTCATCGATCTCGCCGACGAGCAGCTGAGTGTCGAGGCGATCCATCGCGTCGCGAACTTCCGAACCGTCGGCGACCTCGGCGGCGAGGGCGTCGGGTGCCGGCGGGTAGCGAAACACGGGCGGGCGCTCGGCGGCGGGGGCCGTGGATGCCGGGCCGGCGTCGTCGGCGCCGCCCGAGCATGCAGCGGCGATCATCGCGAGAACAACAGCGAGGAGCAGTACGACTGGCCGCTGGCGCATGCGGTGAGGGTACGAACGCGCTGATTGCCAGGTTCGAACGGCGCACGGAACATGCTCGAAACTCCGCGAACGGTGCGAATGACCTCGAGCGTTTCGGGCATCCTTGGACACATGGCTGATCGACCGATTCCCACCGACGACGAGTTGCGCCAGCGTCTCACCCCGATGCAGTACGAAGTGACCCAGCGCGCCGCCACCGAGCGGGCGTTCTCCGGCGAGTACTGGAACGTCGACGACGACGGCACGTACCACTGCATCGTGTGCGACGAGCCGTTGTTCTCGTCCGAGACGAAGTACGACGCCGGGTGCGGATGGCCGAGCTTCACCGACCCGCTCGCACAGGAGAAGATCACGCGCAAGGAGGACCGCACTCACGGGATGCTCCGCGTCGAGACGGTGTGCGCCAACTGTGGCGCCCACCTCGGCCACGTCTTCCCCGACGGCCCCGGCCCGACCGGCGACCGCTTCTGCATGAACTCCGCCAGCCTCGACCTCAAGCCCGCCGACTGATTACGTCAGGGATTACATCAGGGGTCAGACCCGCGATGTAATCACCTCGCTATGGTCGGGCGAATGACCGACTGGGGAGACGACGAGCGACGATTGACCGACTCGGTGAGCGTGCTCGTCGGCGACGCCAACGGTGCGTACCCGTCGGGCAACACGTTGTTGGTGCGCGGCGCGGGCGAGTCGGTGCTGATCGATCCGTCGGTCACGGTCGTCGCCAGGGGTGGTGCACCGGTCGCCGTCGATGCGGTGATCAACAGCCACAGCCACGAGGACCACATGGCCGGCAACGGATCGTTCCCCGACGCACGGCTGCACATCCACGACCAGGACCTTCCGGGCGCGCAGTCGATGGAGGGCTTGATGGCGGTGTACGGATTGACCGGCGCGGCTCGCGACGCGTTCGAGCGGGTGATCCTCGACGAGTTCCACTACGTCCCGCGGCCGGATGCCCATGGTTTCACCGATGGTCACGTGTTCGATCTCGGCGGCGGCGTGACGGTCGAGGCCGTCCACCTTCCGGGGCACACTCGCGGCCACAGCGGGTTCCGGATCGACGGTGTGTTCTTCCTGTCGGACATCGACCTGACCGGCTTCGGGCCCTATTACGGCGACGTGTGGAGCGACCTGGAGGACTTCGAGGCGAGCCTGGCGAAGGTACGCGACGAGGACGCCGACTTCTACGTGACGTTCCATCACAAGGGCGTGATCGAGGGGCGCGAGACGTTCGTCGAGATGGTCGATGCGTTCACCGCCGTCATCGGCCGGCGCCACGACGCGATGCTCGAATTCCTGCGCGAGCCACACTCGATCGACGAGATGCGTGCACACCGGTTCATCTACCGACCGCATGTCGAGATGGCGTTCGTCGAGTCCGTCGAGTCCCGCAGCGCGGAGCTCCACGTACAGCGCATGCTCCGCCGCGGCGAAGCCGCCGAAGTCGCCCCCGGCCGCTTCCAGTCCACGTAACCCTGGTTCCCCGCGCCCAGGTCTCCGGGAACCAGCGTGGTTCCCCGCGCCCAGGTCTGCGGGGACCGCGTGGCACGATGCGGGGATGACGGATGCTCCAGAGTTCTCCACGTTGCGGGTCGAGCTCGACGCCGCTGCGTCACCAGGCGCAAGCCGGCCGATCGGCCGCATGACGCTCACGCAGGGCGACAAGCTCAACCCACTCGGCACAGTGCCGCTGCGCGAGATCGCCGAGGCGGCGCAGTGGTTCAACACGACCGACGCCCACATCGTGATCGTCACCGGCGAGGGACGCGGGTTCTCGTCGGGCTTCGACCTCCGGGAATTCGCCGGCGGTGACCGCGACAATCCGAGCGCCACGTCGAGCCGCGACCAAGCAGACCTCGGACGCCTGATGGCCGAGGCGATGGATCGGATGTCGGCGCTCACGATCGCGGCGATCAAGGGTCCCTGCGTTGGCGGCGGTGTGGTGCTCGCGGGCGTCTGCGACCTACGAATCGCCGCCGACGACACCGTGTTCTCCATCCCCGAGGTCGACCTCGGCATTCCGCTGGCATGGGGCGGCATCCCGCGGTTGGTGCGCGAGATCGGGCCGGCACTCACTCGCGAACTGGTCCTGACGTGCCGCCCGTTCACGCCGGACGAGGCCCTTCGGATCGGCTTCATCAACCGTGTCGTCCCCCGCGCCGAGCTCGAATCGGCCGTCGACGAGCTCGCCGAGCAACTGGCGAAGAAGGCGCCGAGCGTGGTCCGAGCGACGAAGCGGCAGGTCAACGAAGCACTGGAGGACGTCGCCTCGACCGCGGGCTCGTGGGCTGATGCCGATCAGCTCGGCGCTGCCATGCGCGACCCCGACGCCCGTGCGGCCGCCCGCGCCTACCTCGCCTCCCGCGCCAAACGCTGACCCCACCCCGTTTGCGTTGCATTCCGGATGACCCGGGTCATCCAAAGCTGCGCGCAAACATGTTGAGCGGGATGCCGGGCAGGCCGCACCCGTTTGCGTTGCATTCCGGATGACCCGGGTCATCCGGATCTGCGCGCAAACGGGGTGGGATGGGGTGCGTTCGTGGCGGGGTGGGCGGGGCGTCTGGGTCAGCCGAGGAGGTCGGTGGCGACGTGGTGGAACAGGCGGGTGGTCAGGGCGAGCGACTCGATGTCGATGCGCTCGTTGTTGCCGTGGAAACGTGAGCCGTACTCACTCGAGTCGAGCGACGGGCTGAACAGTCCGGCGCCGTACGCCACGGCCCCCATCTCGCGGTAGATGCGGGCGTCGGTGAAACCGACGACGAACTGCGGCGTGAGCCGAGCGGTCGGGAACGGCACGTTGACCCCACGCTGCAACGCATCCCACAGCGGCGTGTCGAGCCGGCTGATCGATGCGGCGTCGTTCATCAGCGGCTCGACCTCCACCTCGTCAGCGAGGTCACCGAGCGCCGCTCGCAGGTGCGCCTCCACGTCATCGGGGCCCTCTCCCGGCAGCGTGCGGATGTCGACGTCGATCACGACCGTGTCGGGGATCACGTTGACCTTCATTCGACCGCCGCCCGACTCGCTGCCGTCGATCAGGTTCGGCGAGAACGTCGTGTGGGTACACGCGTGGAAGTGCGACGCCGCCGCAGCCGACGGGAACGTGTCGAGCAGGTCGTCGATCGCCGTCGGGTCGAGCAGCGTTGCCTTCAGCTCGTCCGGCAGCCCCAGCGCCTCGACCTTCTGACCCCACAGCTCGTGGAATCGAGGTGCCGGTCGGTAGTCGTTCAGGCGCTGAATCACGCCGGCGGCCTTGACGAGTGCGTTGTCGCGACGGAACGGTGCCGACCCGTGACCCGGCGTGCCCTTCACACGCAGCCGCCGCCACGCCACGCCCTTCTCGGCGATGTTGACACCGATGAACGGCGCTTCGGCAGGGCCGGTGTGGAGCCCGCCGCTCTCGGTCAGCACGTAGTCGGCCATGATCGCGTCACGGTGGTTGTCGGCCATCCAGCGCGCGCCGTACGCGCTGCCCGCCTCCTCGTCGGCGACACCGAAGTAGATCAGGTCACCGGTTGGCCGAAAGCCGCTGTCGGCGAGGCTGCGGAATGTGACCGCCATCGAGGCGGTCAGGTTCAGCATGTCGACAGCGCCGCGCCCCCAGACTTCAGGTCCGTCGGGTCCGTCGAGGATCTCGCCACCGAAAGGGTCTTCGCTCCAGCCCGACTCGTTGACCGGCACCACGTCCGTATGACCCATCAGGCAGAGGCTCGGCGCGGTCGGGTCCGACCCGGCGATACGCCCGACGATCGACACCCGCCCGGGCGCCGCCTCGTACCGCTCGACGTCGACGCCGGGGCCCTCGATCACCTGCTCGAGCACATCGGCGTTGCGCACCTCCTCGCCCGAGGCCTCGGTCCCGTCGTTGACGCATCGGTTGCGGATCAGTACCTGCAGCAATTCGACCGTTGCGTCGGTCAGTCCGTCGAGTTGCCGGTCGTCGAGGTGAGGCGCCATCGCCCCAGCTTCCCACGTCTGTGCTGCATCCCTGGTGGGCCAGGTCGCCCGAAGCGCAACGCAAAGTTGGTTGGAGCGGGCCGCTCAGCGGGCAGTTGCGAGCGTGGCCGCGATGCGCTTGGCGCTGACGGCAGGTTGACCGGGGCGTTTGACCATCAGCGGCTGAGCGAATGTCGCCACCCGCAGTTCCTCGAGTTGCCAGCGCACGTCGGCGACGTCGGGCGACAGCTTGCCCGGCCCGGCGGTGTCGACGACGTTGACGTAGCGCCGCTCCAGCGGAAGCACCTCGGCCATACGACGCTGATCCCGCTCGCCGGCGCCGGCGAGGTGGTCGAGGCGGTACACGATCGCTCGCACGTAGCGCTCGATGTCGTCGAGTCGATCGATGCCCGCCCCGAGCACGAAGCCCGAATGCACGAGCCGACCGAGGTGCAGGTTGGCATCGTCGACCGACGGCCGCAGCGCCGACGCGTGAAGGCGCGCCAGGCGGTCACGGGCCTCTGACGCCGTGGCGATCACCCGCGCCGTCTTGTGGAGTGCGTTGGCGGCGAGGCCGGGTGCGGCGTCGCGCACCGCTCGCCTGAGCGACTCGAACTCGGCTTCGGTCCACGGCAGCTTCCCGTGGTCGCTCATCACCCGGTCGACGGCCGCCGCCACGCAGTCGCCGCTCGCCTCGCCGAGGTCGATGTCGCCGGCAGCGATCGCCAGCCGGTCGGCGTTGTCGAGCTTGCGGACGATCGAGGACCTTGTCGGCGCACCGTTCAGGAGGAGCAGGCGCCGCACTCCCCCACGCATGATCCGCTGCTGCAGCTCGGGCGTCGTGACCACTCGAAGCGCAACACTGTCGCCGACGTCGAGCAGCGCTGGATACGCCTTGACGTCCATCGCCCGGTCGGTCGACTCGACCACGCGGGGAAGATCACCGACGTCCCACGACACGATCCCGCGCCGCTCCTCGATCGGTGCGGCCGCAGCGATCGACTCGCGGACCGATCCGGCGAGTTGCGCTTTGATCGCTTCGAGGTCGTCACCGACGGCGTGGACGGTGCCCTCGTCGTCGGACACCACGACGTGCACGCGCAGGTGGTCGGGCACCACCGATGTGACGAACGACGCGCCGGTGACGTTCACGTGCGCGACCTCGTTCACCGCCGCAGCGAGCGCATCCACCAGCGGGCCGGAGGTCGGATCGACGCTCGCCATCCGTTCGAGCACGGCATCGATCGTTTCGCCGAGCGGAATCAGCTGGCGCCTGACGTCCTTCGGCAGCGACTTGACGAGGGTGGTCACCAGGTCAGGTCGATGGCCCGGGATCTGCCAGTCGAAGCCGTCCGCGCTCACTTGGTTGAGACCGGAGAGCGGGACGTGGACCGTCACGCCGTCGAGTGGCTCGCCCGGTGCGAAGCGATACGTGAGTGGCAGCTCGATCATTGCGCTCCCGCGTTGCTGCGTCCACACATCGGGGTAGTCGGCGAGGCGGACGCCATGGCCACGACCGCCGGCGACGAGCTCGTCGGTCAGATCGAGCAGATCGGGGCGTCGCTGGCGTTCGGCCTTCCACCACTTGTCGAAGTGGCGCACCGAGGTGACCTCGGCGCCGATGCGGTCGGCATAGAAGTCGAACAGCATCTCGTCGTCGACCAACTCCAGGCGCCGCACCCGTGCCGCCATCCGCCGGAGGTGCTCGAGGAACTCACCGTTGCGGGTGAGGAACTTCTGGCGGCCGATCCATGCGGTGTCCGCGACGTCACGTTCGATGAGCGCCTTGGTGATGAACCACGCCCGCGCCTGCGCCTCGTCGACCCGGTCGTAGCCGATGACGCGATCGCTCACGATCGGCAGGCCGTACAGGGTGACCTGTTCGGTGGCGACGGCACGGCCACCTTTCGGGTCCCAGCGCACGTTCTCGTAGGCCCGCTTCACGAGGTGGGCGGCGGCACGTTCGGCCCACTTCGGCTCGATCTTGGCGACCCGGCGGGCGTAGAGCTGGTTCGTCTCGACCAGCTCGGCAGCCATCACCCATGGCGGCGGCCGGCGGGTGAGAGCAGAGCCCGGCGCGATCACGAACCGCGACTGGCGGGCGCCGACGAACTCGCGGGTCTCGCGGTCGCGCATCCCGATGTGCGACAGCAGCCCGGCGAGCACCGCCTGGTGGATGTGATCGGGGTGGCTCTCGTGGGTCGTCGGACGGATTTTCAGCTGGCCGGCGATGCGCCGGAGCTGGCTGAAGAGATCCATCCACTCGCGCACTCGCAGGTAGTTGAGGAACTCCTTTCGGCACATCCGCCGGAACTGGTTACCCGACAGCTCGCGCTGCTGGGTGCGCAGGTAGTCCCACAGGGCGACGATCGACAACAGGTCGGAGCCGTCGACCTTGAAGCGGTTGTGGAACTCGTTGGCCTGCTCGCGCTTGTCCTGCGGTCGCTCGCGTGGATCCTGGATCGACAGCGCCGACGCGATCACCAGCACCTCGCGCACGCAGCCGAGCCGCTCGGCTTCCAGCACCATCCGCCCGAGCCGCGGGTCGACCGGAAGGCGGGCGAGATCGCGACCCGTCTTCGTCAGCCGGCGGGGGCCACCCTTCACGCCATCCGGGGCGGGCTTGACCGCGGCGAGTTCGTCGAGCAGCGCGTACCCGTCGACGATCGATCGGTGGTCGGGCGGCTCGACGAACGGGAACTTCGCGACGTCGCCGAGCCCGATCGCCGTCATCTGGAGGATGACCGACGCCAGATTCGTCCTCAGGATCTCCGGCTCGGTGAACTCGGGCCGGGCGTCGAAGTCGTCCTCGGCGTAGAGCCTGATGCAGATACCCGGAGCGACGCGCCCACAGCGTCCGGCCCGCTGGTTGGCCGATGCCTGCGACACCGCTTCGATCGGCAGGCGCTGCACCTTGAGCCGGCGGCTGTACCGGGAGATTCGTGCGGTGCCGGTGTCGACGACGTAGCGCACGCCCGGCACGGTCAGCGAGGTCTCGGCGACGTTGGTGGCGAGCACGACCCGTCGACCGGGGCCGCCGCTCGGGGCCCGTTCGAAGATCTTGTGCTGCTCGACTGACGAGAGCCGCGCATAGAGCGGGAGCACCTCGGTGCTGCGCAGGTTCAACTGGCGCAGCGCGTCGGCGGTGTCGTGGATCTCACGCTCGCCCGACAGGAACACGAGCACGTCGCCGGGCCCCTCGTGCGAGAGCTCCTCGACCGCGTCGACGATCCCTTGCACCTGATCACGGTCGGGCAGCTCCGACTCGTCGTCGACCAGCGGTCGATACCGGAGCTCGACCGGGAACGTCCGCCCAGTCACCTCGATCACCGGCGCCGGCACGCCGTCGGCGGCGAAGTGCTCGGCGAATCGTTCGGTGTCGATGGTGGCGCTGGTGACGATCACCTTCAGATCGGGGCGCTGCGGCAGGAGCTGCTTGAGGTACCCGAGGATGAAGTCGATGTTGAGGCTGCGCTCGTGCGCCTCGTCGATGATCAGCGTGTCGTAGCGGCTCAGCATCCGATCGCGCTGGATCTCGGCGAGCAGGATGCCATCGGTCATCACCTTGACGAGCGTGGCGTCGCCGACCTGATCGGTGAATCGGACGGTGTAACCGACGTCGTCGCCGAGCTTCGATCCCAGTTCCTCGGCGACGCGCTCGGCGATCGTGCGGGCAGCGACGCGACGAGGCTGCGTGTGGCCGATCATCCCGTCGACGCCCCGTCCGGCCTCGAGGCACAGCTTCGGCAGCTGGGTGCTCTTCCCCGACCCGGTCTCGCCGGCGACGATCACCACCTGGTGCTCGCGGATCGCGGCGAGGATCTCGTCGCGCCGCTCGGTGATCGGGAGCGTGTCCGGGTACGTCAATCGATCGTGGATCGCCCGCGCCGCCGTGGCGCGTGGATGCTCGGTCGTGGTCTCTGTCATGGCCTGCTCGACCGATCAGCCTCGCAGCCGGCACGTCCCTCACACACGAGATTGCCCCGAGCACCGGCCGAGCGATGAGCCAACACACCAGATCTGCGGGTTTCGCTCATCACAACCGGAACAAACCCCCCACCGATGAGCCAAACCGCCGCATACGGTCACCTCGCTCATCACAACCGGACCAAACCCCCCACCGATGAGCCAAACCGCCGCATACGGTCACCTCGCTCATCGCTGGGGTCGGGGCCAGCGTGGCGGGCGCGGCGTAGCGTCGGCCCTCGTGACGTACCCATCGAAGGTGATGACCGTCTACATCCTCGGGTTGTTCATGACGATCATCGACGGGACGATGGTCAACGTCGCGCTGCCGACGATGGCGGACGATTTCGGCGTGCCGACCACGGACATCGAGTGGATCGCCGTCGGCTACCTCCTCACGTACGCAGCGGTGATCCCCGCGGCCGGATGGCTCGGCGACCGATTCGGCACCAAGCGGATCTTCACGTTCGCGCTGATTGCGTTCGTGGCCACCTCACTCGCCTGCGGGCTGTCGCAGACACTCGGTCAGCTGATCGTCTTCCGAGTGCTGCAGGGCGTCGGCGCCGGTCTCGTCACGCCGGTCGGCGCAGCGATGCTCTACCGGGCCTACTCGATGGAGGATCGGGCGAAGGCGGCGATTGGGGTGCTGAGCGTGGCCGTGATCGCACCGGCGATCGGGCCGATGCTCGGCGGGATCCTCGTCGACACCGCGTCGTGGCACTGGATCTTCCTGATCAACGGACCGATCGGCGCAGTGGCGATCGTGCTGTCGTTCCTGTGGCTCGAAGAGACGAAACATGAAGCGCCCGGCCGATTCGATTTGGCCGGGTTCGTGCTCTCCGCAGCATCGGTGGCGATCCTGCTGTACACGCTGTCGATCGGACCGGAGAAGGGGTGGTTCTCCACCTACACGCTCACACTCGCCTCCATCGGCATCGCCTGTCTGATCGCGCTGATCGTGATCGAGTTGCGCATCCCCAACCCGATTCTGATGCTGCGCCTCTTCAAGGATCGGCTGTTCCGCACCATCAACGTCTCGGCCGCACTCACGTACGCCGGGTTCTTCGGAATGATCTTCGTGTTACCGCTCTACCTTCAGAGTCTGCGTGGCTACACCGCCTTCCAGAGCGGGCTTGCGCAGTCGCCCCAGGCTGTCGGCGTGTTCCTCGTGTCGAACCTGCTCGGCCGGCGGCTCTATCGCACGATCGGCCCTCGTCGTCTCATGGTGGTCGGCACCGCCGCAACCGCGGCGATCACCTGCCTGTACGCCACCGCCGACCTGACGACGCCGCTGTCGACCATTGCCGGGTTCTCGTTCATGCGTGGCCTCGCCGTCGGCATGGTGTTCGTGTCCATCCAGACCGCCGCCTACGCAACGACATCGATGGCCGACACCGGACGGGCGACCAGCCTGTTCAACACGCAGCGCCAGATTGCGTACGCGTCGGGCGTCGCACTCGCTGCCACGGTGATCGCCGCGATGCTCCCGAATGGCAGCGACGCTGCGTCGGACACCGAGCTGCTGTCGGCGTACCAGGCGGGGTTCCTCGCGGTCGGCCTGATCATGGCGCCGGCGGCGATCATTTCGTGGTTCATCCACGACGACGACGTCGCCGCCACCCGCGGCCTCACGCCGGCGACCCCGCCGGCGCAACCAGCCCGCGCCTGACGCGACGTTTGACCTCTCACGAGGCGCTCTGTGTGAGCGAACATCGCGAGATCCGACGACGTCGTCGCTCTCACAAATCCTCGAACGGAGGCTGGGTGAGGGTCGGTCAGTCGCCGCTGATCGTCAAGACGTACTCGACGATCTGCGCTGCGACGACGGGGTCGTCGAACACGCGGACGTACTCGATTCGCAGAATGCCGTCGCCCGGACCCACGACGTCGAAGACGAAGACCTGCGTTCCCGCGGCACCGACCAGGCTGCCGCCGGGCTCCTCGAAGTCGCTACTGACCAGCTTGAGCCCGTCGGGGAGCGGGCCCAACTCCCAGCTGTAGCCCGTGGTCGGATTCGCCTCGAGTTGAACGTCGATCTGATCGCCGACATCGAGTGCGACATCACTTCCCGAGTCCGCAGCGTCGAGCACGACCGTCGAGCCGCTGTCGTCGCCGCACGCTGTGAGTGCCGTGATCACGACCACCACAGCGATCCACTTCCTCATGTCCCCATCCTGCGCATGTGGAGGGCCGGGACACCATGGGCCATGGTCCCCCGAAGCACGGTCGGGGTTGGATCAGGTCAGGCGAACGCGTCGCCGGCGGTGCTGTCGATGTACTCGTCGATGCGGGTGATCTGATCGCCGGACACCTTGGCCACGATGCAGGCCGGGAGATCGGCCGAGCGCCCGTCAAGCAGCTCGACGTGAAGGTCGTGTTGCTGGACGAACCCGCCGTCGATCTCGTACCGACGGATCGATCGGTACTCACGGCTCGTCGTGTTCCGCACCAGCCAGTCGAGCACCCGAAGGTTCTGTTCTTTGGTCTGTTCGACGCCGTCGTTGCTGTGCCACACCGCGATGTCGTCGGCGTAGATGGCCGCCACCACCGCGGCGTCCCCCGCCTCGATCGCAGCGAAGATCCGGTCGGCGACGTCGTTGATGGAGGACATGCCACGAACGTAGACCACGCCTGTCCAGCGATGTTGCGTGAGCACCAATCGTCACCGACCGGATTGTCGCTCACGAAACCGGTGGGGCGGATTCGGTGTGAGCGGAAATCGCTGTCGGCGGCGTTGTTGCTCACGCAAACCAGGAGTGGGAGGTGGCGGCCGGTGAGGGATCAGGCGGCGCAGGCAGTGAGGGTTCAGCTGGTGCGGCGTTCGGCGGAGCGGACGGCGGCGGCGCCGAGGCGGAGCATCTTGGTGTCGCCGAAGGGTGTGCCGCCGACCTGGTTGAGGATCATCGCCATGGCGAGGCCCGACTCGGGGTCGCCCCAGGCGCCGGAGCCACCGAACCCGAAGTGCCCGAACGCTTGCGGGAGCACGCCCTTGGTGGTGCCGACCAGGTGGTAGCCGAGCCGCCAGCGCATGTTGAAGCCAACGCCGGCGTCGCGGCCGACCTTCTCACCGCTGCGACCGTCACCGTTTGCACCGAGGGTCGTCTGGATCCGGGTCGCCTCGGCCAGCGTTTCGGCCGACACGAGTGGAGGGCCATCGAAGTCGCCAGGCGTCGCCAGCGCGGCGTACATCCGGGCAAGTGACCGAGCGGTGAACACACCGTTGGCAGCGGGGATCTCGCCGTCGTGGATGCGATCGGTGGTCGCCACGTCGAGCATGTCATCGACGACCAAGGCCTGGTACATCGGCTGGAAGCTCTTCGCTTTGGCGAGCGTCTTGGTCATCTTGAAGAGCCGGGTGACCGACTTCGGGTCGACGAGCTGCTCGGCAATGTCGCCACGCACGCCCGCGGGGGCGCCGATGTACATCCCACCGATGCCGAGCGGTTCGACGATCTCGCGCTGCAGCGCCTCGTTGACCGTGAGACCGGTCACCCGACGGATGACCTCACCGACGAGATAGCCGTACGTGAGCGCGTGGTAGGCGGAACGGGTCCCGATGTCCCACTTCGGTCCGGCCTCGGCGAGGAGCTTCGTCATGTGCTCCCAGTTGATGAGGTCCTCCGCGGAGCTGGCGACCGAGCGCACGTCGTGGAGGCCGGCCTGGTGGCTCAGCAGGTGTCGCAGGGTGATGGTGTCCTTGCCGGCGACGGCGAACTCGGGCCAGTAGGTGGCGACCGGGGTGTCGTAGTCGAGGAGACCCTGATCGACGAGGCGTTGCACGATGGTCGCCACGACGCCCTTGGTGGTCGAGAAACTCATCGACATCGTGTCGCGCATCCAGGGATCGCCGGCTGCGTTTCGTACGCCGGTCCATGCGTCGACGACCAACTCACCGTGGTGGTACACGGCCACGGCCATGCCGCCGCGGGCCGACTTCTTGGCCATGAGCTGTTGGACCTTCTCGGTCACCGGGGCGAAGTCGGGATGTACGAAACCTTCCATACCCCCTTCCTATCTGGCCGATGCCGCCAGGCGTTCTCGTGAACAATTTCACCTCTGAGAGGCGCGCTTGTTCACGAGATCGATCGTCGCGCGGGGAACCTCGCGGGGTGGCGTGACCCATGAGTCATTGCCTAGCGACCCCAGCGTGAGCGAAGCTGTCGCTCTGGGGGACGAAAGACCGTCGATGGGGCACTGCGACAACTGTGGTCGGGACGATCCTCGCATCGCTCTGCGATGATTCGGCTGTGCAATCTGCCCACGAGAACCTGACCGCCCGGCGCTGCTACCGCAGCGGGCTGGTGCTGGTCGATGGTGAGCTCGTTCGTGCCGATCTCGTGGTCGACGGCGGCCTGATCGCTGAGGTCGTGTTCGACCCGCCGCCCGACGAGCTCGGCTCTGACGACGTCGACTGCGCCGGACTCGTGATCGCTCCGGGGTTCATCGACCTGCAGTGCAACGGTGCCGTCGGCGTCGACATCACGAACGAACCCGCCCGCATCATCGACGTCGCGGCCGCGCTCCCACGCTTCGGAGTCACGGCGTTCCTGCCCACCGTGGTGACGGCGCCCGCTCGCACTCGTGCCGCCGCAATCGCCGACGATGCAATCGATGCAGGAGACCAACGACGCGGCGACCGATCGCCGCTCCACTCGGGCTCCATTTCGAAGGCCCGATGATCTCGCGCAACCACCTCGGCGCGCACGCCCCCCGTTTCGCGACCGAACCCAGCGCGCTGCTCGACGAGGTCGAGACGTGGGCATCGTCAGGTGTCGTTGCGCTCGTCACGCTGGCGCCGGAACTCGAGGGCGCACTCGACGTCGTCGAGGCGCTGGTCGGCGCTGGTGTGATCGTCTCGGCGGGCCACACGGGACGTCGCCCTCCGACTTCGCCGCCGCCCGATCTGCCGGGCTCTCGTACGTGACCCACCTCTACAACGCGATGGCGCCGTTCGGCCACCGCTCCCCCGGCCCGATCGGGGCGGTGCTCGCCGACGAGTCGGTGACCGTCGGGGTGATCTGCGACGGCATCCACGTCGATCCGGTCGCCGTCGAGATGGCGTGGAGATCGCTCGGCCCGCAACGGATGTCATTGGTGTCCGACGCCTCCCCCGCGCTCGGCGCGCCGTACGGCCGGTTCAACATCGGCGGGTTCGAGATCGTCCACGACGAGACCGGCGTGCGGACCCTCGATGGAGTGCTCGCCGGAAGCGCCCTCGAACTCGACCGGGCCGTCAGGAACCTGATGGCGTACACCGGCTGCTCGCTCGCCGACGCCCTCGCCACGGTCACCACCACGCCGGCCGACCTGCTGGGCCTCACCGACCGGGGCCGCATCCGCGCCAGTGCAAGAGCCGACCTGACGATCGTCGATCCGGCAGGCAACCTGCAACGCACGGTCATCGCCGGCGAGACGGCCTGGGAACGCACCTGACCTGCCGTTGGACCCTGCCCAACACCCATCGCGATCGTTCACACTGACCATCGGGTCGAAACGAAGGGTGCCCCGATGACATACGAACGACTGACCGCTGCGGATGCAGTGTTCCTCCGGATCGAGACGCCGCACGAGCCGCAGCACGTCGGATCGTTGTCGGTGATCGAAGGCACGCAGCTGCGCGACCTCGACGGACGCGTCCGATTCGACGAACTGAAGGCGCACGTCGAGCGGCGTCTGCACCGCGTTCCTCGGATGCGCCAGCGGGTGATGGAGGTGCCGTACAACCAGTCGCGGCCGGTGTGGGTCGACGACGATCACTTCGACATCGACCACCACGTGCGACTCACTGCGCTCCCCCGACCCGGCGACGACGACCAACTCGCCACCCTCATGGGACGCCTCCAGGCGCTGCCGCTCGACCGGTCACGGCCGCTGTGGGAGTTGTGGTTCGTCGACGGCCTCGCCGATGACCACGTCGGGCTGGTCATCAAGGTGCACCATGCCCTCGGCGACGGCATGGCCAACGTCGATCTCGCCATGGCGCTCGTCGATCTCGAGGCCGACCCACCGCCCGACGATCCAGCCCCGGTCTGGCGACCTCGGCCCGCGCCGTCGCCGAACGAGCTGTTGCTCGCCTCCCTGCAGGAGCAGGCCGTCAGGCCGACGCACCTCGCCCAGGCTGCATTCGACACCCTCCGCAACCCACAGCCGATGATCGACGCCGCGACCAACGTCGGACGCACCGTGGCCAATTTCCTCGCCAAGCCTCCACCGGCACCGTGGAACGTGCCGGTCGGTCAGCACCGTCGCTGGGTCAACGCGTCGGTGCCGATGAAGGGCGTGCGCACCGTGCGCAAGCGACACGGCGTGACGATCAATGATGTCGTGCTCGCCGCGTGCAGCGGCGCGCTGCGCACGTTCCTGCTCGACCACGGCGACGCCGACATCGAGCACCGCACCATCAAGGCGATGGTGCCCGTGTCGCTACGGGGCAAGGAGGAGCACGGCGAGACGCTCGGCAACCTCGTGTCGCTGATCATCGTCGATCTGCCCGTCGACGAGCCCGACCCCATCGAGCGACTCCATCGGATCCACGCGATGACCAGCGAACTCAAGGGCTCCGGGCTCGTCGACGGAGCGCACCGCATCCTCGACATCGCCGACGCGATCACCCCGCTGGCCGGACCCCTCACCCGATACGTCAGCCGCACGATCCCGATGAACCTCGTGATCACCAACATCCCCGGCCCGCCGATCCCGTTGTACCTGCGCGGCGCCAAGTTCCTGCGGGTGTTCCCCTACGTCGAGGTGATCGACAACGAAGGCCTCACCATCGCCGTGGTGTCGTACGAGGACCAGCTCCACTTCGGCATCACCGCCGACCGCGACGTGATGCCGGACCTCGGCGACGTCGCCGCAGCGATCGAGCACGAGTTCGCCCTCCTCGCCAAACGTCGGTGATCGCGCCAGGGCCAGACCCCCGGCGAAATCAGGTCGACGGAAGGCGGTCGCTGAGGGAGTGTGACGTGGCCGAGATGCTCTCGGCGAGGACCGACGCGGCCTTGCGGCCGCTCCAGAAGATCGAGGGCCGGCCGCCGGTGTCGAGCGCCGCGAAGATCAGCCCACCGATCAGTGCGGCGTTCTTCAGGAAATGGATCTGCTGTTGCGCCTTGTCGGCAGCGTCGTCGATCTCCCAGAACCGGTGGCCGGCCAGGGTGGTCGGCACCAGCGACCCTCCCAAGACGATCGCCATGACCCGTGGTGCGATGCCGAGCGCGAACAGACCGCCTGCGATCACCTGAACACCGGCGTTGACCTTCACCAACTGCTCAGCTGTCGGCGAGCCCGGGAGCACATCCTGCGCGGGTTCGACGACGTTCCGGGCCGGCGCGGCGAGCTTGGCCGAGCGCTTCCACGCGCTCGCCCCACCGACGACGAAGATCCCTGCGAGCAGGGTGCGGGCGAGACCACGAAGTCCGAGCATGCGGTGGGAGTACCCATCTCCAGCGTCTTCACACGCCCATGCAGGTCCAGCGGAATGAGTCGCGACAGCCGAGACGTATGCCGCTGGGACGTGCACGACGCTCGTCGCACGCGGCGACGTCAGATGGTGTTGCCGGCGAACTGGGCGTTGTACAGGCGCCAGTAGGCACCACGGTCTTCGAGGAGCGAGTCGTGGTTTCCCTGCTCGACGATCTGTCCGTCTTCCATCACGAGGATCACGTCGGCGCCACGGATGGTCGAGAGCCGGTGGGCGATCACGAAGCTCGTGCGGTTGGCCCGCAGGTTGTTCATCGCCTCCTGGATCAACACCTCGGTGCGGGTGTCGACCGAGCTGGTCGCCTCGTCGAGGATCAGGATCGCTGGGTTGTTGAGGAAGGCTCGGGCGATCGTCATCAGCTGCTTCTCACCGGTCGAGATGTTGTCGCCCTCGTCGTTGATGATCGTGTCGTACCCGTCGGGCAACGAATGCACGAACCGGTCGACGTACGTGACCCGAGCGGCCTCGTAGATCTGTTCGTCGGTGGCGTCGGGGTTGCCGTAGCGCAGGTTCTCGCGGATCGTGCCGCCGAACAGCCACGTGTCCTGCAGCACCATGCCGATGTCGGAGCGCAGCTCGCTGCGCGGGAAGCTCGCAATGTCGCGACCGTCGAGCGTGATGCGGCCTGAATCGATCTCGTAGAACCGCATGATCAGGTTGACGAGCGTGGTCTTGCCGGCACCCGTGGGGCCGACGATGGCGACCGTCTCGCCCGGTTCGGCGGTGACGTTCAGGCCGGTGATCAGGGGCTTGTCGGGGTCGTAGGCGAAGTGCACGTCCTCGAACACCACACGTCCCCTCACCGGCAGCGGGTCGGTGGACAGTTCCTGCTCGGCCGACTGCTCGTCGGCGTCGACCAGCTCCAACACTCGCTCGAGCGAGGCGATGCCCGATTGGAACGTGGCCGCCATCGACGCCAGGTGGGTCAGCGGCTGGGAGAACTGGCGGGCGTACTGGATCATCGCCTGCATGTCGCCGATGCTCAGCGAGCCCGACGAGATCTGCAGGCCGCCGACGACGGCGATCAGGATGTACTGGATGTTGCCCATGAAGAGCATCGCCGGCTGGATCAGGTTGGCCATGAACTGCGCGGCGAAGCTCGCTTCGTAGAGCTTGTCGTTGTCGGCCCGGAACCGGGCCTCGGCCTCGCGCTGACGACCGAAGCTCTTGACGATCGCATGACCGCTGAACACTTCCTCGGCCTGAGCGTTGAGGTTGCCGGTGTGGCGCCACTGGTCCATGAAGCGCGGACGCGCCTTGCCGCCGATGACCTTCATCAGCCACACCGACAGCGGAACCGTGGTGAGCGCGATCAGCGCCAGCAGCGGCGAGATCGTGAACATCATGATCGTCACGCCGATCAAGGTCAGCAGCGACGTGAGGATCTGGCTCGTGGTCTGCTGCAAGCTCTGCGCCAGGTTGTCGATGTCGTTGGTCACCCGGCTCAGCAGGTCACCGCGAGGCTGGCGGTCGATGTAGCTCAACGGCAGGTGGTTGAGCTTGCGTTCGACCTCTTCGCGCAAGCCGAACATCGATCGCTGCACCACGCCGGCGAGCACATACGACGACGTGTACGACAGCAGGAACGACCCGGCGTACACGAGCATCACGGTGATCAGCTGGCTGTGCAGCTCGTCGAAGTCGATGCCCTGACCGCTGACGACGCCCTGCACGATGATGTTCGTCGCTTCGCCCAGCAGCTTCGGCCCGATCACGACCAGGATGACGCTGACGACCGTGAGCACGAACACAGCGAACAACCGCGGCTTCTCGGTGCCGAGGATGTCGCCGAGCCGCTTGAGCGTCGAGCCGAACTTGTCGCTGCGCTCGGCGGGGATACCGATGCCGCCACCAGGTCCGAAGCTCGCTCGACGGGCCTCGGTACCGGCGGTCGCCAACAGCTTCTTGTCGTCGGCGTCGCCGGATCCGTTGGCGCTGCCGTTTCCGTTGGTGCCGTTGGTGTCGTTGGTGCTCATGCCACGGCCCCCTGCCCGATCTGCGATTCGACGATCTCGGCGTAGGTCGGACACGTCTCGATCAGCTCGGCGTGGGTGCCACGACCGATGATCTCGCCGTCTTCGAGCACGAGGATCTGGTCGGCGTCGACGATCGTCGACACTCGTTGGGCGACGATGAGGACCGCCGCGTCTGCGGTGTGCGGTTTCAGTGCTGCTCGGAGTCGGGCGTCGGTGGCAAGGTCGAGCGCCGAGAACGAGTCGTCGAACACGTAGATCTCGGGCTTGACCACCAGCGCTCGTGCGATGCACAGCCGCTGGCGTTGGCCGCCTGACACGTTCGTGCCGCCCTGAGTGATCGGGCTCTCGACACCATCGGGCATCGCCTGCACGAAGCCGCTCGCCTGAGCAACTTCGAGCGCTTCCCACAGCTCACCCTCGGTGGCATCGGGCCGCCCGTAGCGCAGGTTCGAGGCGACGGTTCCCGAGAACAGGAACGGCTTCTGGGGGACATAGCCGACCTTGCTCCACAGCAGGTCGAGGTCGAGTTCCCGGACGTCGACACCGTCGACGAGCACCGATCCCTCCGTGGCGTCGGACAGCCGCGACACGAGATTCATCAGCGTGGTCTTGCCGGCGCCGGTGCTCCCGATGATCGCCGTCGTCCTGCCGGCCTCCACACGGAACGACAAGTTGGACAACACCGGCCGGTCAGCGCCGGGATAGGCGAAGCCGACGTCACGGAACTCGAGGGTGCCCCGCTCGGACACCTCGGTGACCGGCTGCTCGGGCTGGCGCACTGTCGAGGGCGTGTCGAGGACCTCGGCAACGCGCTCGGCGGCGACACCAGCGCGCGGAATCATCGACACCATGAACGTCATCATCACGACGGCGAACAGGATCTGCATCAGGTAGCTCAGGTAGGCGACCAGCGAGCCGATTTCCATCTCACCGGCGCCGATGCGATCGCCGCCGATCCAGATCACCGCAACGCTCGACAGGTTGATGATCAGCATCACCGTCGGGAAGGTGGCCGCCATCAGGCGACCGGCACGGAGCGATGTCTGCGTCAGTTCGTCGTTCGCCTGCGAGAACCGCTCGACTTCCTGTGGCTCACGTACGAAGGCCCGCACGACGCGCATGCCGGTGATCTGCTCGCGCAGCACGAGGTTCACACGGTCGATGCGGAACTGCATCGCCTGGAACGAGGGCACCATGCGGTACACGATCGAGCCGAGCGCGATGACCGCAGCCGGGATCGCGAACACCAGGATCACCGAGAGGCCCGGATCCTCCCGAACCGCGAAGAAGATGCCGATCACCATCGTGATCGGTGCGGTGATCATCATGGTGCACGCCATGACCACGAGCATCTGGATCTGCTGGACGTCATTTGTCGTGCGGGTGATCAGCGACGGCGCTCCGAACTGTCCGACCTCACGCGCTGAGTAGCCGGTGACCGTGTGGAAGAGGTCGCGCCGGATGTCGCGACCGAAACCCATCGCCGCACGGGACGCGTACCAGACCGCGCCGACGGTGAAGATGATCTGGATGACGGTGAACGCCATCATCACCCCGCCCATCATGATGATGTAGTCGTTGTCGCCCTGCAGCACGCCGTTGTCGATCAGCAGCGCATTGATCGTCGGCAGCGTGAGCGATGCGAACGTCGCGATCGACTGCAGGACCACGACCATCAGCAGGACGTTGCGATACGGGCCGAGGTGGCTCTTGATCAGTTGCCAGAGTTTCACGTGGGGGTTCCTGTTCCGACGCCGTGCAGCACGGTGTCGACGATCTCGGATGCAGCGGACGCTTCTGCGGCGATCATCGGGTGGGTGAGTGACATGGTGAGCGCTCGCAGCAGCCGAGCGGCGATGAGCGGTTCGACACGGATGTGCTCGGGATGGGCGGCGAAGATCGCCGTGAGCGCTGGGCTGTCGGTCATCGGCCGGCGCACCTGGTCGTGACGCTTGGGGCCGAGGTGTGACAGCAGCGTCCAGACGTCGACGACGCGCTGCTGGATCAATTCGGTGGCCTCGATCAGCTGCTCCTCGAAGCCGAGGGCGGGATCGATCGCTCGCAACGCGCTCTCGAATGGTTCCTGGTCGAGCGCCGCTTCGAGCGTGGCGTCGAGCAGTTCGTCCTTGTCGGCGAAGACCCGGAAGATCGTTCCCTCGGCAATGCCGGCAGCGCACGCGATCTGCTTGGTGGTGATCGCCTCACCGTGCTCGGCCAAGAGTGGCCGTACGGCCTCGATGATCGCCGCGCGTCGCTCCTCCGGCGGCAACGCGGACGCCCGCTTGGACGTCGAAGGCGGACTTGCAGCGGGCGACATTCTCGGCACCCTAACTGAGTGAGTGCTCACTCACACGTCTACCGATGAGCCAACCGACCGGATACGGCGGTTTCGCTCATCGCAACCCACACCATCCCGCCACCGATGAGCGAGCTGACCGGATACGGCGGTTTCGCTCATCGCAACCCGACACCATCCCGCCACCGATGAGCCAAGCGACCGGATACGGCGGTTTCGCTCATCGCAACCCGACACACCACCCCAACGATGAGCCAACCGACCGGATACGGCGGTTTCGCTCATCGCAGCGGATGGCGACGGCGATGTCAGCGGGTGGGGAGGAGTTCGGGCGGGAGGCTCGTGCGGAGGGCACCCAGGTAGGCGTCGTAGCCCTTCGAGCTGGGGTGGAACGACGCGGTCGACACGTTGAGCGGACCGTCGGTCCAATGCTCCTGGATCGTGCCGTCGGCGAGCTGGCTGCGCCGGAACGAGTCGCCGAACACGGCGTCGTTGACGAACCGGTCACGCTGCCAGAACCGGCAGGCGCCGTGGTTGTCGAACTCGTCGGCCACGTCGACGAAGCGGATGTCGGCGCCGGTGAGCCCGCGTGCCCGAGCGGCGGCGACCTCGATCTGATGATTGAGCAGGTCGACCTGCTCGTCGATCCAGTCGGCCTCGTCGCCGCTGATGCCGGTGACGCCGTCGCACCGTCCGTTGCCCTGCATCAACCGCGGATAGGCGAGAACTCGCACGGTGATCGCCGGATGCTGCTCGCCGATCGCTCGATACGTCTCGACGAGGTCCTCACGGATCTGATCGAGGTTGGCCATCTGGTTCTTGGACGACTCATGGCAGCGCGCCGAGGTGATGCACCGGGTGAGTGCGTCGGGCCAGTTCTCGTCGCGGACCGTGCGGAGGTCGTTCCCACCGATCGTCAGGGTCACGAGCGTGCCGTCGCCGTCGCCCGGGACGTCGGCGGCGCGCACCTGGGCGGGGATCTCGCGGATCACCGCACCGGCGCAGGCGATGAACACCGAGTCGGCGTCGAGCTGCGAGGCGAGCCGGGGGCCGGGCGTCTCGTCGAGTTCACGCTGGCAGGCGCTCGAGCCGAGGCGTGTGGAGGGATCGAACGAGTGCGCCTCGGGGCCGTGGTCGTCGTACGACGAGGCATTCCGGTGGATGCCGCTGCCCGAGCTGTACGAATCGCCGAGCGTCACGACCCGCTCGATCCGCCCGAGCGACGACGCCGCTGAGGCCTCGGGTCGGGCCGACACCGTGGTACCGAGAGCGACGACGCTGACCGTGGCCGCGGTGGCAGCAACGAAGAGAGAGGTCGAACGGCGCATCGGCAGTCAGGCTAGATGCAGCGGCAAGGCGAGGCGACGGCGCCACCCGACGTCACATCAGGTGTCGCGCCGGCGCCGAACCAACACTTCCTGGGCGATCGTCGCCACCTGGAGCCCGTCGTGACGGATCACATCGCCGGTCACGAGACCGCGGCCGCGGTTGACGCCGTGCGACTGTGTGGCGAACCAGTGCCACTGCGACGGATCGGTCGGCCGCTCGAACCACACCGAATGGTCGAGGCTCGCGCCTTGGAACAGCTTGCGATCGCCCACGTCGCCGGCGAAGTCGGGGTGCGACGACCGCGCCGCACGCGACGGCGCCGCATCCGACATGAACGCCAGCGCGCACTGATGGTCGGCGGGGTCGTCGCCCATGTCTGCGTCGAGGCGGATCCAGTAGCCCATCGTGCCGTCGTCGAGGAACGTCGCCTTGCGCATCAGCAGCCCGGCCCACGAGTGGTCGAGCAATGACGGATCGTCGGGGCCAGGCAGTCCGGGCGGCAGCCTGGCGACCTGGACGTCCGCCTCGTCCTCGAGCACATGGAACGACACCGAGAGGTTGAGGATCGCTCCGGCCGACTGCCGGGCGACCACCTGGCGAGTGCTGAACGATCGGCCATCGCGCAGTCGCTCGACTTCGTAGCGAATCGGCTCCTCGGTGGCGCCGGGCCTGATGAAGTAGGAGTGCAACGAATGTGCCGCCCGGTCGGGATCAACGGTGCGGGCCGCGGCGCGCAGCGCCTGGGCCACCACCTGGCCGCCGAAGAGCCGACCGCCCCACGGATACCGAGCGGCGATGCCGACGTAGGTGTCGGGGCCGTGCGGTTCCAGTTGCAGCAGTTCGCTGAACTCGATGTCGTGGATCTTCCGCGTCGGCATCCGCCCAGTGTGACAGGCCGAGCAGCGATTGCATCAGGGGTCAGACGGTGGCCACGAGTCGGTTCAGGCCGACGACGTCGAGCACGGTGATGCGCCCTCGACCGGTCTCCACGAGTCCTGCCCGCCGGAACCGGGCCAGTGCTCGTGCCGTCGACTCACGGGTCGCGCCGATCCAACCGGCGAGATCGCTCTGCGTGAGGGCGAGCTCGAAGGCGCCTTCCGGCCCGCCGTGTCGCATTCGCATCGACGCGAGTTCGACCAGCATTCGTCCCGTGCGTACCACCGCGCTGTCGGAGTTGCGCGTGACGAGCCGTTCGTTCGCTCGCCGCAACTCTGCGCTCAGACTCTGGCAGACCGCAACCGACAGATGAGGTTCCTCGGCGAGGAGTTCCATGAACCGATCGGCACGGATCTCGGCCACCACGGTCCGATCGATCGTGGCCGCGCTGGCCGACCGGGGCCGACGGTCGAGCGCCGACAACTCGCCGAACTCGTCGCCTGGCGTCTTGATCCCGACGAGCAGTTCCCGTCCCGACGGCATGGTGAGAAAGAGCCGAACTCGCCCCTCGAGACAGACGTACACACTGTGCGAGCGGTCACCTTCGACGAACAGAAGATCACCGGGCGCGTACCGCCGACGCTCGCCGAGATTGGCGATCGCCGCTGCGACAGTCGAATGCTCGAAGGTACGCATCGCCCTCCAATCGCGCCCTCGGACCACCAAATCCCTCAGGTGTGTGATCCAGGTCATAGACCGTAGCGCAGCCGAAGCGCATGGTGGAACGGTCACTACAACCGTCACGACAGGAGCACATCATGTACATCTTCAGCCGCTCGACCATCGCTGCACTGGGGCGCCAGTTCGATGCCATCCCCGCCGCCGTCGGCGTCGCCGAGATGGTCACGAAACTGACCGGGAAGGAGCTGAACGTCTTCACCGCTCGCTTCGGCGCCCCACAGGGGAGCGTCATGTGGAGCGCTCGGACCGAATCGCTCGCCGAGCTGCAGGAAGTAACCGACAAGCTGATGGCCGATTCCGGCTACCTCGAGATGATCGGGTCGTTGAATGGCCTCTTCATGGCTCCGTCCGAGGATCGGTTGGGCCGGGTGCTCACGGGGCCGATCGACGCTGCGACATCGAAGTACTACGGCGTCACGCGCGCAGCGATGGCCAACGGCAAGCAGGCCGAGGCCATTGCGTTCGGCATCAAGACTGCGGAGTACATCGGCAAGGCGATCGGCGCCCAGTCGGCGTTCACGAAGTCCGCCTACGGTGGCTTCAACGACGTGACCTGGATCACCGGTTTCGACACCGAGGCCGACGTCGATGCCTTCGACGACTGGCAGATGACCGACAGCGGCTACCACGACATCGTCGCCGAAGCGGGCGATCTCTTCGTCGAGAACAGCGGACACACCAGCCTGATCCAAAAGATCAACTGAGTCCTCGGCTCGGCCGTTGATGAGCGCGGGTCCGACGAGTCGTGGCGAACACCAGGTTCGCCACGACTCGCGGAATACTGGACTCATGACATCGATCGAGGTCTTCGCCGACATCACCTGTCCGTTCACCCACGTGGGCCTCAAGCGGGTGGTCCAGCACGTCAGTGAGATGGCCGAGCCGGCCGACGTCATCGTGCGGGCGTGGCCACTGGAGTGGGTCAACGGCACGCCGCTCGCCGTCGACGCGGTCGTCGTCAAGGCGCACACGCTCAGCGAACAACTCGGTGTCGATGATTTCGCCGGGCTGCGCGCCGATGCGTGGCCGACCACCACGATCCCGGCGCTCAACCTCGCCGCCGACGCGTACGGCCGCGATCCCGCCACCGGACTGGCCGTCAGCCTCGAGCTGCGATCGGCACTGTTCGAGCACGGTGAGAACATCGGCGATCCCGTGGTGCTCGCACGCATCGCTGCCGCCCACGAACTCGACGCGCCCGCCACGGAGACGAGCGCTGCGGTCCAGGCCGACTACGACGGCGGCCACGAACGCGGCGTCAAGGGGTCGCCGCACTTCTTCGTCGCTTCCGACGACTTCTTCTGTCCGGCCCTCGACCTCGGCCACGACGACGAGGGCCACCTCACGGCCCGCTTCGACGCCGACATGCTCGCCGAGTTCTTCGCCCGCATCGACGCCTGAGCGTTCACCGGCCGGCGCCGGTCCGCGCCAGACGCTCGACTGCGCTGTTCGACCGAGCAGTTCGAGGGGAGACCTGCCGTCCGGGTGGGTGCCGTGTGGAGGGGGGATCACGGCCGGCACCCACCGGACGTTGCACGACTGAAGGTAGACGGCGAATGTGTCGCCAAGATGTCCTGCGAGTTGCGGCTCGGTGATCAGTTGCCAAACGTTCCCCGGCGAGCGCCGCGACCTACTGTGGGCCCGGAAGAGCAACACGAGACGGAGGGGTACATGGAGATCGGAAGCCTGTTGGCAGCACTGGCGCTCGGATTCGTCGCAGGAGTGATCGGTCGGGCCGTCGTGCCGGGCGACGCATTCCGCTCATTCAGCGGATGGCAGTCGTGGCTGATCTCAACCCTGCTCGGCCTCATCGGGTCGCTGATCGGTTTCTGGATCTTCGCGGGCATCTTCGGAATCGGCGACGACGACAAGTTCGACTGGGGTGGCATCATCGGCGCCATCATCGGGGCGATCATCGTCGTCGCCGTGGGATCGTGGTTGTTCCGCAAGATCGCCAAACGCGACACGGTCTGAGGCGCGCACCGGCCAGTCCGGCGTGATAGCACGTCCAAATGGGGAACAACGCCGACGACACGCGGTGGCTCGATGCCACTGAACAGGCCACGCTGATCTCGAACCGGGAGGCGACGTCGACCGAACTCGTCGACGCAGCGATCGCGCGGATCGAACAGCTGGATGGCCTGATCAATGCCGTGATCATGAGGTGGTTCGACCGTGCCCGCCACCAAGCCGAGGCGTTCGACGAACTGCCGTTGGGGTCGGAACACCGCAACGGACCCTTCGCCGGCGTGCCGTTCCTCCTCAAGGACCTCGGCAACCATGTCGCGGGAATGCCGCTGACGTCGGGCAACCGCGCAGCGCGCGACGACACGCCGTTGTCGAGGCACGATTCGAACCTCGTCGTGCACTTCCGCGATGCCGGGCTGATCACGCTGGGGCGGTCCAACAGCCCCGAGTTCGGCAGCCTCCCCGTGACCGAACCGCTCGCGTACGGGCCGACCCGCAATCCGTGGGACACCGATCACACCCCCGGTGGATCGAGTGGTGGCGCTGCTGCCGCGGTCGCCGCGGGCATGGTGCCGATCGCCCACGCCAGCGACGGCGGAGGGTCGATCCGGATCCCGGCGTCGTGCTGTGGCCTCGTCGGCTTGAAGCCGTCGCAGGGCCGCGTGTCGATGGGGCCCGAGCGCGACGAGTCGGGCCTGTCGACGCAGTTGTGCGTCAGCAGGTCGGTGCGCGACACGGCCCGGATGCTCGACGCGGTCCACGGTCCCGGTGTCGGCGACAGCGTGATCGCTCCCGCACCGAGCCGGCCGTATGTCGACGAGTTGGGGGTCGATCCAGGCCGGTTGCGCATCGGGCTGCTCGACCGGCATCCGATCGGCGGTGAGCTCCACCTCGACTGTGTCACCGCGGTCCGGGCCGCCGCCGGCCTGCTCGAGGGGCTCGGCCACGACGTCTCGCTCGGCCATCCTCCGATCCTCGAAGACGCCGAGTTCCCTCGCCGGTTCGCCGCGATGTGGGCGGCGTTGATGGCGGTCGGCATCGACGGACTCGGCCAGACGCTCGGGCGCCGGCTGACCGCCGACGACATCGAGCCGGTGAACTGGGCACAGGGCGAGTACGCGGCGCAGCTCTCCGCCGCGCAGTACGCGATGGCGCTCGCTGCGGTCGGCCAGTACCGCCGCCATGTGCAGGGCTGGTGGGCCGAGGGATGGGACCTGCTGCTCACGCCGACGCTCGCCGCTCCCCCGCTGTCGATCGGCGGTCTCTACGGCGACCAGGGCGACGGCGTCGATCCGGACAATCCGATGGCGCCGTCGATCCGCTCCGGCCGGTTCGTGGCGTTCACGCCGCAGTTCAACGCGTCGGGACAACCGGCGATCAACCTGCCGCTGCACTGGAACGACGCCGGCCTGCCGATCGGTGTCCAGCTCGTGGCCGCCTACGGCCGCGAGGACGTGCTCATCCGCATCGCCAGCCAGCTCGAGGCCGCCGCCCCCTGGGCCAACCGCCACCCGACGTGACGATTACATCAGGGGTCAGACCCGCGATGTAATCAGCGGCTCACCGTGACCGGCAGCCGAGCGGGACTGCGACCCAGGATCATGCGCCACTCGATGCTGTCGGCGTCCATCGGCGCGTCGGCAACGATCGTGTCGCCCAGGCCGGCCCGGGCCGCCGCCAGCAGCACCTCCTCCATCGTCATCCGTGCGAGAGCTGCACCGAGGCAGTAGTGCGGGCCTGAACCGAACGACAGCAATTTCGGCGCATCGGGCTCGGTGAACCTCGTCGGACGGAAGATGTCGGGATCACTCCAAACGGCCGCATCGCGGCTCGCTGAGACCGACGCCAGGAACACCATCGAGCCGGCAGGCCGCTCGATGCCGCCGATCTCGAAGGGCTCCAGCACGGTCCGTGGGACGATCGTGATGCTCGGCTCGAATCGGATCGCTTCGTTCACCACCGCCGGCGCCAGCGACGCGTCGGCGCGGAGCGCATCGAGTGCCTCAGGGTGACGCATCAACGTCAGCAACGAGCAGCTGACCTGCCCGGACGTCGTGTCGTGGCCACCCACGATCAGGTTGCCGACCATCGTGACGACCTCGTCGTGCGTCAGACGATCGCCCTGCTCCTCGGCGTCGAGCAACGCGCTGATCAGGTCATCGCCTCGCTCCGTCAACCGCGTGTCGATCATCGACTCGACGTCGCGCATCAGATCGACCACGGCGCGTTCTGCAACTGCGATCTGATCGGGATCCATCAGCCCGAACACCGGACTGAGCGCGTCGCCGTACTCGACGAAATCGGCGATCTGGTCGGCGGGCACGCCGATCAGCGTGCAGATCACCGTGATCGGGACATCGACCAGTGCAGCCACCAGGTCGCCACCACCGTCGGCGACCAGCTTCGACATACGCTCGTCGGCGAGCCGTGCCGCCAGCGCGCGGTGACGTTCAATCGAACGCGGCGTGAACACCCGCGCCGCAAGGCGGCGCAACCGATGGTGGGGGTCACCGTCGTTGGTGAACATCAAACTCGAGTACCAGCTGCGAAGCGGGCCGTCGTCGATCCCGAGGAAGTCGAAGATCGACAGACCGACGCCCGACAACCGAGGATCATGCGACAGCCGTTCGATGTCGTCGTACCGCAGCACGACCACCGCGCCGGTGTCGACGGCGATGCCAGTCGGGCCCGCCGTTCGGGCCGCCCGGTACTCATCGTGCAGTCCCTCGTCGAACGTCGGCTCGATCATCGTGTCGGTCATCCCGCCCCCTCTTTCCCGTCGCTGTGCCCATCACAGCCCCCGTTGCCGTGCTCGAATCATCGATGAGCGGTCAGTGGACCGCAAGGGTCACCGGTCACACACCGCCGATTACATCGCGGGTCTGACCCCTGATGTAATCGGTGGTGGTGGCCGTAGCGTCCGGCGGATGACCAGGCCGAATCCTGACGTCGACGCCGTGATCTTCGACTTCGCCGGGGTGCTCAGCACCAGTCCGGGCGCGATGATGCGCCGACAGATCGATGCGAGTGGGATCGACGTCGACATCGACATCATGTCGTTCGTCAACATCCTCATGGGGCCGCTCGCCGAGGAAGGCGACCACCCGTGGCACCTGCTCGAACGAGGTCGGATCGACTTCGACACCTACGTCGCCGACATCGAGCCACTGTGGCGGGCCGCGGGGTTCGAGGCGTTCCCGGCGCCGCCCCGAGGGGACGATCTGCTCACCGGGATGACGAAGATCCCCGAGATGATCGATGCGGTGCGAGCCGTGCGAGCCGCCGGCTACCGGACGGCGATCCTCACGAACAACATCAAGGAGTGGGGGTCGTGGCGGACGATCTGGGACGCTGACAACCTCGTCGACGTCGTGGTCGACTCGTGCGAGGTCGACATGCGCAAGCCCAACGCCGACATCTTCGAGCTGACCGTCGATCAGCTCGGCTCGCCGATGGAGCGCACCCTGTTCCTCGACGACTTCCCCTGGAACATCACCGGCGCCGAAGCGGTCGGCCTGCAGACGATGCACGTCACCGACCCGGTCGCTGCTGCGGCGGCGCTCCTCGACCGATTGCTCTGACCGACACGCCAGCGCCCCCCAGATCGGTCACGATGGGGCGATGACCGATGGTCGAGGCTCGACGGCGCAACTGGCGATCGCCGGATTCTGCGCCGCGATGTTCGCGATCGCGCTCGGCGCACTCGTGAGTTCGCAGCTCGCCCTGATGTCGGTGCTCGACTCAGCGCGCGCGGAGCGCGCGGCCGACCAGATCGCCACCTCGCGATTCACCGCCGACGTGATCGGCCAGACCGTCGAGCGGGCGGTCACACCGATCGCCGGTGCCGAGATTGCGTCGCAACTCGCGACGGCGACGAGCACCGACCCACAGGTGACCGCAGTGGTCAGTTCGTCGCTGATGGGAGCACATCGCCAGATCGTCGATGCCGACGTCGGTGCGGTCCCCGATGGAAACGTGGCCGTACGAACAGCGATCGCCCAGTCGGTGCTCGACACCGCGACGGCAGCCGGCTTCGACCCGGCGGCCGCAGGCATCGACGTCACGAGCCTCGACCAACTCGGCCTCGATGCCGCCGTCGAACAGGCAGGCGTGCCATCGGTGGTGCCGACCGACGTCCCGAATCTCGGGCTCCAACGCGTCGCCGAGACGACTCGGATCATCGCCGCACTGGCGTTGTTCGTGTTCGGTTGCATCGCCGTGATTGCTCACCCTCGACCCGCCGCGGGCTGCGCCGGCTCGGTGTGGCCGCCGTGGTCATCAGCGGTGCGTGGCTCGTCGGTCTCCTCGTCACGGGATGGATCATCGATCTCGTCGCCAACACGCTGTTCGGTGAAATGCTGCAGACGGTGTGGAAGGACGCGGTGCCCTCGATGCTCCTGCTGGTCGGCGCCGGCGTCGTGCTCGGCGCTGCGGTGATCGTCGCCGGCATCGCCGCCGACGGCTGGGCACAACAGCGCGCGCAGCGGAGGTCGTGGTGACGTCGTCACGATCTGTGCCCTCACCGTCTCGACTTCCGGGACGCGGCGGGCGCAGATCGCGCTACATCACGTCGATGCTCGCCGGCGGGCTCGTGGCGATCAGCGCTTGCAGCGGTGCATCCGGCGACGCCGACGACCAACTGCCACCGCTCCTCGACGTCGAGCAGCTCGGCGACGGCTGGGTGGCGAGCGATCCGGGTGATGTCGCACTCCTGCCCGGCACGATCGCTCCGCCGTGCCCGTTCGAGGGCGAGATCCCTGACGTCGAGGTGGCTGCAGCCGACAGCATGGAGTTCGGCGACGAATCTCGTGGGCTCGGGATCAACCACACCGTCGTCGAGTTGAGTGGCGAGGCCGAAACCGCCCAGGCCGTCCTCAACACGTGGGTCGTCATGGACTGCGCCGGATCCGACGCCGATCAGCGCCCGGTCGACGACCTGCCCGACGATGTGTTCGGTGTCGAACTCGACACGATCGACAGCGACTTCACACAAGCAGTCCTCGTGCATGTCGACGGCTCGACGATGTCGTTCCTGGTCGTCACCGGCGATGGTGCAGCAACGATCGATCTTGCACGCGACCTCGCACCGCTGATCTGAGCCGGGTCAATCGCCCCACCGATGAGCCAACCGACCGCATACGGCGGTTTCACTCATCACAGCCGGGTCAATCGCCCCACCGATGAGCCAACCGACCGTATACGGCGGTTTCACTCATCACAGATCGGAGCCAGCTGAGCGGAGCGAGCGGGTCGGTCAGAGCAGAATCGGGCGGTCGTCACGCACGAGACCGCCGGAGGCGTCGTTGATCGCCACGACGAGTGCCCACTCCACACCGACGTCGCTGTGCCAGCCACGTTGCGTCATGAACAAGGCAGCCCGCAGGTCGTCGAGGTCACAGTCGGCGAGCGTCCCCATGGCGTGGGCATCCCACACGCGGCTGGCGACGATCGAGATTCGCTCGAGGCTTCCGTGGATCCCGTATGCGTCGTAGGTCTGCGAGAACTCGATGATGGCGTCGATCGAGGCCTCGGGGGCAGGGACCTGAACGATCGACGAGAAGTCGTCGGCGAGTGTGTCCATCGTTGCGAGTTGCATGTCCAAGATCTCGGCGCCGCGACCCGTTTGCTTGACTCAAGAAGTCGGCTGGTCAGTCAATTCCGCGTCAACTCGGGCCGCGCAGCGAAGGCTTCGACGGTTCGAGCAGACGAGGGCCCATCAGCTTCGCCATCAGATGCTCTCCGGAGGTGACCGGCGCATATCGGGGCGGATTTGTCTCGTCGGAACACGTCGGAAGGCACTCGATCATGGCGTCCCAGTTCGGCTGCTGGAACCACGCCACCGAGCGACGGCGCACGGCACCGTCCGCAGCAGGTGGCGGCGGAACGACGCGATGCAGCGTCGACCGCCAACGATCGTTGGACCACTCGGCCAGGAGGTCGCCGACGTTCACGATGAACGACCCCGGCGACGGTATGACGTCGTGCCAACGGCCGGCGTCGTCGCGGATCTGCAGGCCCGGCACAGGGTCGGCGAGCAGCACGGTGATGCTGCCGTAGTCGGTGTGCGCACCCATACGCATCTGGTTCGGGAGCGGATCTCTCGCGCCGGAGCGACGTTGGTAGTTGTTCGCCCGGATCACCGTCGGGCCCTTGTCGAGCAGCGGAGCGAAATGGTCCGCCGGCATACCGAGCGCCACTGCGGCAGCCGACATGATGTCGTTCGCCACCCGGTCCACTGCGCTGAGATAGGCGAGCCAGGTCTCGCGGAACTCCGGTGGTTCTGATGGCCACACGTTCGCAGCGAACAGCGTGTCGCGTCGAGCTGCGTAGTACGGGTCGGCGAGCTGTTCGTCGGTGAGTTCCAGCCCGCAGTTGAACGCTTCGAACAGGTCGGTCGGCAGATCGTCCTCGCCGAGCGAGTACGCCAGCGCCTCGGATCCCTCGGGCGCATACCCGCGGTTCGCTGCACGGTCCTCGACGAAGTACGCCATCTTCTCCGCGGGAGCACGATCGAAGAACTGTGCGGTGACATCGAGCATGTCCGCCAGCAGGTCGGGGTCGATCCCGTGCCCGCTGATCGACAGGAATCCTGAGGTGCGCGCTGCGTGGTCGAACTGACCGGCCACCCGCCGGCGGTCGCCGTCGGAGCCTTCACGGAAAGGACCCAGATCGATCGGTTCGACACGCATGTTTCGACAGTACCGGAGCGGTCAGATCCGCTCACCGAGCGTGTCGAGCAGCCGTTGCAGACCCCCGAACGTGACGACACGGAACTCCTCGGCAGCTCCGACGCCGTACTTCGTGCCGACACCCTCGCTGCCGGCACGCAGCATCGGACTCAACACCGCAGACACATCGCCCGAGACGAGTGCCTCCTCGACCGCTGGGAGACGCCAGCCTCCGGTCTCGGCCTGCAGCCGCAACTGGTTGAAGAAGTTCCGCATCATCGTCGGGTGACAGCATCCCGCGGCGACCTTGCGGTCGAGCGTCGCCGAGATGTCGACCACGTCGGTGACGTCGACGACCCGACGCCCGAAGTACCACCGCTCGAAGCACCCGTGGGGAGCGAGCCGCTCGCCCGTGTGGGCTGACGCTTCATCGAAGTGCTCGGGATGGTGCAGGTCGAACTGGCTGGTCCAGAACGCCTCGTCGACGGCGCGGGCCACGACGACGTGGTCGAGGTTGTCCTCGCCGTACATCGCGTAGGGATCGAACGACACGAGCGCGTACGGGCGATAGGTGCGCACGGCGTGGATGATCCGTTCACGCAACTCGACCGTCGAGACATCGCCCAACGTGTCGGTCGGATAGCCCAACTCGACGATGTCGTCGACGCCCAGGATCGTCGCTGCCTGCTCGAATTCCGAACGGTTCGCGGCCGCGGTCGACGCCTCGTCGGAGCCAACCGAATCCCACCGATCATCGGTGACTCGCACCACCACGACCCGCCAGCCCGCGTCGACCCACGCTGCAACCGTTCCTCCGACGAACAGCGCCATGTCGTCGGCGTGGGCCACCACCAGCAGTACCACCCGCCCATCGCCCGGCTCGATCGTGCGCACCATCGCCGCCACCGACCGCACCGTAGTTCCCCCAGCCCAGGTCTCCGGGAACCACGCTGGTTCCCCCGACCCAGGTCTCCGGGGACCACGCTGGTTCCCGGAGACCTGGGCGCGGGGAACCACGATGCAAGGATGTGGGATGGCCGAGTTGGCGATTCACGGGGGAACGCCGGTGCGGACGGCGCCATATCCCGAGTGGCCCGTGCACGACGATCACGAACGATCGAACCTGCTCGAGGTACTCGACTCGAACCAGTGGTGGTCGTCGCAGGGGACGAAGGTGCGAGAGTTCGAACGCCGGTGGGGTGCGTTCCACGGAACCGGTCCTGCCGTCGCGGTCACGAACGGATCGCACTCGATCGAGGTCGCACTGCTCGCCACGGGCATCGGTGAAGGCGACGAGGTGATCCTGCCGAGTTGGACGTTCGTGGCGACGGCCGCGTCGGTGCTGATGGTCAACGCCCGCCCGGTGCTCGTCGACGTCGAGCTGAGCACGGGCTGTATCGACCCCGATGCCATCGAAGCGGCGATCACGCCACGCACCCGCGGGGTGATCGCCGTCCACATCGCGGGGCACCCCGCCGACATGGACCGCCTCGTGGAGATCTGCGAACGCCACGACCTCGTGCTCATCGAGGACTGCGCTCACGCCCACGGGTCGATGTTCAACGGGCAGATGGTCGGCACGTTCGGCGCGGCCGGCAGCTACTCGTTCCAAGCATCGAAGCTGATGACGGGAGGCGAGGGCGGCGCCATCGTGTCGACCGATCCTGCGGTGATCGAACGAGCTGCGTCGTTCGCCAACTGCGGGCGCCGACCCGGCGAGTGGTTCTACTCGCACTACGTGCTCGGCGGGAACTACCGCATGACCGAATGGCAGGGCGCCGTTCTGCTCGCTCAACTCGACCGGTTCGAGGAGCAGCAGCAGCGCCGCGACACGAACGCCACACTCCTGAATGCCGAGCTCGCAGCGATCCCCGGCGTTCATCCCCAGACCCGCGACCCTCGCTGCGATCGCCAGGGCAACTACTGCTACGTCGTGCGTATCGATCCCGACGAGTTCGGCGCCGAGCGAGAGCCGGTCCGTCTCGCCCTCGCCGCCGAGGGCATGTCGTTGACGATGTCGTACCCGCCGGTCCATGATCTCGATGTGTTCCGCGACCCTGACGGCTTCGCTCCCCGCTACCGCGACCGGGCGGGAATGCAGGACTGGGCCTCGTTGTCGTTGCCGGTCACCGAACGCCTCGCAGCCACCACGCTGTGGTTCACGACATCGGTCCTGATGGGCACCGAAGCCGACGCGCTCGACGTGGTCCGCGCAGTCGAGAAGGTCCAGCACCACGCCGGAGCGCTGTCGTGAGCGACGACGCACCGACCGAACTCGGTGAACCGTTCGAGTGCGTCGAACGAAGTGCGATCGACACGCTGAACTCGCTCGGCGCCTACCTGATCGCTGCCAACGACCCGCCGTGGTCGTCGATCGCAGACCGGGTTCCAGCACCCGTGACCGTGGTGTCCGCCCACGACATGGAGGTCGCGAAACTCGATCGCGACGTCGATCACACCGCTGACGACGGTGCCGAGGTCGTCGTCGGCTTCGGCGGCGGAACCGCGCTCGACACCGCCAAGTACCTGGCATGGAAGCGCGGGCTCCCGCTCGTTCAGATCCCGACGATCACGTCCGTCGACGCCGGGTTCACCGACGCGATCGGAGTCCGGGCCGAGGGCAGAGTTCGCTACGTCGGCGCGATCGTGCCCGAGGAGGTCGTGCTCGACATCGACCTGATCCGCTCGGCTCCAGCCCATCTCAACCGGGCCGGGATCGGCGACGTGCTCTCGTGCCACACCGGACTCCACGACTGGCGCGCGGCCGTCGACGCAGGCGAAGGCGTGGCATGGGACGACACCGCCGCCGAACTCGGCGAGGCACTGCTGGCCGAGCTCGATTCGGTGATCGCTGACATCCGCGAGTGCACGCCGGACGGCATCCGCTGGCTGGCCGACTGCTACCGGCGAATCGGCGCTGCGTGCGCGGCGCTCGGCCACAGCCGCTTCGAGGAGGGCTCGGAGCACTTCTGGGCCTACGCCTACGAACACGCCACCGGAGCTCACCACGTCCACGGGGAATTGATCTCGTTCGCAGTCGTCGCCGTCGCCCATGTCCAGGACAACGACCCCGAGTTCGCTCACGGCGTCGTCTCGCGTGCCGGTGTCCGGGCGCACCCCGACGATCTGGGCATCAGCCGGGCCGAGTTCGTCGACAACCTCGTGGGCCTGCGCGCCTACTCCCACGCCGAGGGTCTCGACGTTGGTGTCGCTGACCTGACCGACATCACGATCGACGATGCGAACCAGGCGTTCGACTTCGTCGCGACGCTGCCGCGGCAGTGACCGAGCCCAGCGGCGGCCGTTCAGCTGAGCCCGAACTCCGACAGTTCGACGGGACGTCGCTCGTCGATCGATCGGTGGGCTGCGGAACCGATCGCGACCGCCCACATCCCCTCGGTCAGCGTGACCGCCGCCGGCTTGCCGTTGCGGATCGCGTCGGCGAGCGCGACGTGTTCCATGTAGCTCGCGCCCTGGTGGAAGTCCGGGTACGGCACGCGGGGGTCCATCGGTGCGGGGATCTCGCGAACGTGCTTGCCGATGTTGTGGCCGTGGGCTTCCGCAGCGGCGGGTGCGCGCTCACCGAGCCAGACGACGTCGCCGGGGACGGTCGCTTCCATCTTTGCGAGGTCGCCGGTGATCGTGATCTCCTGTTCGAACCGGCCGCCTTCGGCGAACATGCACAGGTCGAGCGCGCCACGGACGCCGTTGGCGAACTCGACGATCACGAACGCGTTGTCGAGGATGTCGGGCCGTTCCATCCGGCCGTCGATCTCGTACTCCTCGTCGAGGTGGTTGACGTCCTGGCCGCCGCTCGCCATCACCCTCACCGGATGCGCACCGGCCGCGAGGTGCATCAGGTCGAAGAAGTGGCAGCACTTCTCGACGAGCGTGCCGCCGGTGTTGCGGGTGAAGCGGTTCCAGTCGCCGATCTTCTTCAGGAACGGATAGCGGTGTTCGCGGATCGACACCATCCGGGTGTTGCCGCACACTCCCGTCGCCAGCTGTTCGAGCATGGCCGCCGGCGTCGGCATGAACCGGTACTGCAGGCCCATCCAGGTGATCGCGTCGCGATCGGCCGCCGCGTCGACGACGCGCTTGCAGTCGTCGACGGTGGTGCACAGCGGCTTCTCGATCAGCACGTGCTTGTCGGTGGCGAGCGCGTCGGCGAGGACCGCTGCGTGGGTGTAGTTCGGTGAGGTGATGACCACCACGTCGACGTTCGAGTCGGCGAGCAGGTCGCGATGGTCGGTGTAGATCGGCGAGTTGGCCCTGGCGGCCTCGCCCCTCGGTCCCCGTGCGATGCAGCCGAGCGCCCCACTCGATGCTGGTCGCCACCGGATCGGCCAGCGCCACGACCTCGGCGCCGTCGACATGGTTGAGGTCGAGAATGTGCTCGCCGCCCATCATCCCGCTTCCGATCACGCCGTATCTGATGGTGTCGCTCATGCGACGAACCGTACCCCGCGGGCCCGCCACGACATCGGGACGCACTTTCCGGTTCGAGCGAGGCCGCACCCACTGCACCGCGCGCGTTGCTCGTCCGGTTGGGCGTGGTGCAGCTCCCCCATCTCGCCGGAGCGGTCATGCCACCGTCGGAGTAGTGCACACTGACGCCGCCGGTCTTCAACCCCTACACGAACGCCAGCGCGACTCGAAGGTGGCAAACAGCTGGGACGTTCGTAAGGAACCGATTCTGGGAGACCGCCCCGCCGTGGTGGCCACCAACCGCCCGCACGTGATCGAGGTCGAACTGCTCGCCATCCGAATCGGTGGCGACATCGGAATCGCTGGCGACATCGGAATCGGCGACGGCTCACTCAGCACGAGGCAGCGGCAACTCGCCACATCGCCTCATTTCCGGCGCACGCGGGGCTACGCGAGGGGCGCAAGGGTTTCGCGGCCGACTTCGCAGCGAACGCAAACGCGCTGCTCGCCGAAGATCTTCCGTTGAGCCCTGGCGATCTACTGCAAGGAGCGTTCAGTCGAACACTCAGTGTCGTGACGTGTGACCAATCTTACTGGTGGTGCGTCAGTGCTTCTGTCACACTCCACAGTGCACGCGGGAATTCTTCTGCGATCGACCGGGGTGGAGACAACGATGACATCATTAACTCGGAAAACTGTCCGTCTCGGACTCGTTGCGGGCCTGGCTGTCGGCGGCCTCGTCGGCGTGACGTCCTTGACCGCCGCTGGCACGGGTAACCGGCCGATGGTTCCCTACGGAACGCTGACGATCACGTTGACCGATCGCGCCGGGTCGCTGACTCTCGCCGAGGCTGGCGGAGCGACGTACACCCAGGCGCTCGGTGTCGCCACGCCGTGCAGCACGCTCGTTGCTGATGACATCAAGAGCGGCGGCGTGGTCGTGGAGGAGACCCTCAACCTCTTGAACTTCAGCGCAGCGGTGTCCGGCGGGTCCTCGCCGAACGTCCAACTGCCATCCGACGGAATCGGTGTGACGGACGGCGCCAACTGCGGTGGACCCGCTGGGCTGATCGGACCCGGTGAAACGTTGACGCTCGATCTCGGCGGCTTCCTGCCGTCCGGCGCCACGATCAGCACCGGTACGCTTCAGATCGGCAAGTCCCGGGGTAACGACGGTGACTTGAGGGTCGCCTACGACGGCGGCAACTTCGGCACCATCTCGGTTCCAGTCGGCGTGACTGGCATTCCCGTGACGGACGCTGACAACAGTTTCAAGAGCATCTCCATCAGGTCCACTGCGACCCAGTCGTCTCGAGGCGTCTCGCTGCGCAGCACCACCGTGTTCAACCTGGTGACACCTGCGCCAGCGACGGCTCCTGATGCTCCGACCGGCGTCACCGCTGCCCGCGGCAACGCACAGGCCACCGTTTCGTGGACTGCTCCCGCATCAGATGGCGGATCGCCGATCACCGGGTACCAACTGGAGTACCGCGCCACCAGTAGCCCCACATGGATCGCCTTTCCGACGACAGCAACGTCACCCCAAACCGTGACCGGCCTCACCAACGGCACGCAGTACATCTTCCAAGTCGCAGCGGTCAACGGTGTCGGCACAAGCACATTCACCCCATCCAATGCCGTGACCCCGGCGACAGTCCCTGATGCTCCGACCAACGTCACCGCTCTCCGCGGCAACGCACAGGCCACCGTTTCGTGGACGGCCGTTCCCCCCGCATCAAATGGCGGGGCGGAGATCACCAAGTATCAGTACTCCTCCGACGGCACCACCTGGCTCGATCTGTTGGCGACAGCAACGTCCGAAACCGTGACCGGCCTCACCAACGGCACGGAGTACACCTTCCAAGTCAGAGCGGTCAATGATGTCGGCCCAGGCGCACCGGGCTCAACCAGCGTGACCCCGGCGACGGTTCCTGGTGCTCCGACCGGCGTCACCGCTGTCAGCGACACCGCCGGAGAGGCCACCGTTTCGTGGGGTGCCCCATCAGATGGCGGGTCGCCGATCACCGGGTACGAGCTTCGGCGCTCGCCCAACGCTGCTGTCCCCACGTGGACCCCTGTCACCGTGACTCCGGCGACAGCGACAACCCAAACCGTGACCGGCCTCAACAACGGCACGGAGTACATCTTCGAAGTCAGAGCGGTCAACGATGTCGGCCCAAGCCTCTACGGTCGATCCGGTCCCGTGACCCCGTGGACCGAGCTCGTGGACTGCGGTGACACCGTCACCGACAGCGGCGTCGGTGAGATCGCCGAGTTCGCCGAGTTCCTCCGTGGCGAGAACGCAGCGAAGACAGCGACCTGCGAAGATGTCGGCGTTGTTGTCGAAATCGTCGGCAACGACTGGGTGTACTGGGACAACTCGAGCGTCGGCGTCAACGGCAATCTGCAAGCCGTCCAGGGCACGGTCACCATCGACTGGGCGCCGCTCCCTGTCGCCAAGGCGGACGACCCGACCGAGATCGACTACGACGGTCCCGACGGCCCCGCCCTCTTCGTCGATCGGCTCTGGTGCGCATCGTTCTCGATTGTGTCGGACACGACGACCAACGGCAAGCGGGTCGTAGTGTTCGACGGTGAGCTGCCGGAGTACTCCGGGCCTGGGAACGTCAACGGCAAAGCACCGTGGTGTCTCGTCAGCAGCTCGCAGACGATGGACGGCGGCTTCGTCAACCGGACCGACGTCTTCTTCGGCAGTGGCGATCCTCTAGCAAAGTTCCGGTGACGGCAAACTCGTCGCCACGTTGACGACGCCGAGTTGGTCGAGGAGGCGCTCCGCCTCCTCGACCAACTCGGCTGTCGGAACGTCTGTGTCGGCCTCTGGGCTGATCCGGGCGGTCAGCAGCAGCAGACGAGCGAGGTCGAACGTGAGGAGCTGTCGGCGGGTTGCGTCGATCCCCCGGTGCAGCGTGTGCAGCGCATCGTCCAGGCGTCCGCGCTCCGCCAGGGCTGCTCCCTCGACCAGGCACGCGGCACCTTCGAAGATCGCGATTTCCGCCGGGAGCGCGTGGGTCGGGACTGTCAGTTCGTTGAGTGCGTCGACGGCCCGGCCGGAGCGAACGAGGCAGTCGGCGAGGTGGATTCTCGCCTCGTACGCCGAGGCCGCGCTGCCGAGGGCGTCGAAACGTTCCGACACCGACCGCAACAGGAGTTCGGCGTCGTCGAACTCCTGGCGAGCGGTGAGCAGCCGACCAAGATGCATCTCGGCAAACGGCGTTCCCGCCTCCTCTGACGCGCGGAGCACGCGGACTGCCCGTCGAAGGATCGGTTCGGCCTCCTCGACGCGTCCCTGATTCAAGAGCACCTCGCCGATGTTCGCTTCACTGATCGCGGCGGAGAGCGTTCTCCCGAGTGCGACGTCACGTTCGGCCGACTGCCCGTACCACCCGAGGGCTTCGTCCCACCGATTGTCGTAGTACGCGATCATGCCGAGGTTGTTCGCGGCAACTGCCTGTTGCTCGAGGTCGCCGAGCGCCTCGTAGAGCTCGTACGCGCGGCGCGCATACTCCGCTGCCTGCTCGTCTCGTCCCAGTTGGACCTCAGCAACCAGCAGTGCGTGGTATGCCGAGGCGAGCGCCGTCGGCTCGCCGCACGCCTCGGCGAGTTCGGCGGCCGCCAGCCCGATTCGTCGGGCCTGTTCGTACCGGGATTGGCGGGTCCGAATCTTCGCGGCATATGCGAGCAGTTCGGCCCGTACGGCATCGCCGCTCGATCCTGCGGCGGCAGCGATCGAGCGGCCGCGGGTCGTCTCGCCGACCGCGCTGGTGTAGGTGCCCATGCCTTCTCGGACCACGCGCGAAGCAGATACGTCCGAGCGCGTGCAACATCGTCGTCACCAGCGACCTTGCCAGCGCGGCGGTAGGCCTCGAGCGCAGCGTCGAGCAGGCCAGCCTGCTCCCTGGCATCACCCAACGCAAGGAGCAGGCGTCGAAAGTCATCGTCATCGACGTCGAGATGCCGAGCGACCTCGATTGCTCGCTCGTAGTGGATGACCGCCTCGGATCGGGCGTGTGCTCTATCGGCTCGTTCCGCGGCCGCGCACGCGTAGCGGTAGGCGCGTTCGTGGTCCTCGGAGTGCGAGAAGTGCAGAGACAGCATCGCGACCTCGGCGTCGTCTCCCGATGACAATGTCTCGAACGCCTCGCCGGCAGCCAGGTGCAGTCGAGCCCGTGCTCGGTAGGCCAAGCTGTCGTACACGACGTCACAAACCAGGCCGTTCCTGAAGCGGTAGCGGAAGGGTCCGTCCGCCTCGAGGAACTTGCTGAGCTGCGCAACGGTCGCCTCGTCGAGTTCGAGCCCTTCGCGGCGGAGCAGCTCGTCAACGACGACGCGCCGGAAACTACGGCCGAGCACGGAGGCGTACGACAGCATGCGCTTCGAGAGCGGATCCAGAGCATCGACCTGGGCGACCAGAGTGCCCTGCAACGACTCGGGAACGGCATCGAACGAGCCCAGCTCTTGCGCCGCAGCGATGAGCTCGCCGACGAACAGCGGGCTGCCGTTGGCACGAGTGACGACGAGGTCGATCTCATGTGGTCTCAAAGGAGCAGATTCAGTTGCGCTGATGGCAAGTTGCCGCACAAGGTCGTCTGAGAGCGGCTCGATCGGTATGTGCTCGCCCAATGCTGTCGCAAACCCGCCTTCCTCGTCACGCCGTAGCGAAATCAGTAACCACGGATGCGCCTGGGCGGCCGATGCAATCCGGCCAAGCAGATGAGTCGACGCGTCGTCGGCCCATTGCATGTCCTCGGCGAGGAAGACGAGCGGCTCGTCGTGGACGGCAGCGATCAGTTCCAGCACGACGTCGGCGGTGCGGTCGGCTCGAAACTGCGCGCTGATGGAATCCGACTCCACAGTTGACGCAAGAGCCAGCTGCAATGCGTCACCGAGGAGGGGAAGGAACGGCTCCAGGTGCGGCACCGCCGTCGTCACCACGCTCCTCAGCTGTTCTCCAAGTACTGCGGCATCCGTACCGGAGAGCCCGAACAGCGCTCGCAGGGGGTCACGCACCACCCGGTAGCTGTTGCTGGCGCCGTACGGCTCGGCGTGCATGTCGACGATACGTGGATGATCCGAGCCCAGCGCTTCCTTCACGAGTCGCGTCTTGCCCAGTCCGGCAGCGCCGATCAGCGTCACGACCCCACCGTGGCCGTTGACCACCGCCTCGATCCGATCCCGTACGGCCGCAAGTTCGGCCTCCCGGCCGTGGAACTGGAGACCGTGGCCGTCGGTGGACTCCTTCGGGCCCAGTTCGTCGCCGACCCGGTACACCACCTGCGGCAGTGCCTTGCCCTTGAACGTGAACGGCCCTTCAGGCTCGGTGTCGTAGCGGACACGAGCCGACTCCAGTACGGCCGGATGCACGTGGATTGCGCCGGGCGGAGCAGTCACCATGATCCGTGCTGCGGTGTTGACCGTGTCGCCCATGATCGAGAACACCGCCTGGTCGGGGGCTCCGAGTTCACCGGCGAACACATGGCCGCGATGGATGCCGACATGAAGCGGAAGTGGCGGGTTTGCGTCGATGATGGAGCGAGCCGCCCGGAGCATCCGGCCCTCGTCGTCCTCGCTCGTGAGCGGAACGCCTGAGCTGCAGAACAACTTGCCGCCATTCGCGTCGACGTCGACGTACAGCAACGCAATGTCCTCGACCTCGAAGGCGGCCTGCGCGATGTTCAACGTCTCGTGTAGCGCACTGGCCAGACCGTCGGGGCCATCGGACTCCAGGCGTTGGTCAGTGCCCTTGAACTTGAAGAAGCCCATCGTGGCGACGCGGTGCACCGGGTCGGGAGCACCGTGCTCGAGCACCGATGCGATGATCGGCGGCGTCACCAGCCGAGCGGCCTCCGCGTCGGTTGCTCGCGACGGCGGAGGTGGAACCCTGTCGACAGCGCCCTTGCGCCACGTGACCATCAGTTCGCCGTCGTCGCGTGGTTTGGTGCTTCCCCGTCCGAGCAGCGCAGCCATCGCCTCGCTGACGACGATCTGGCCGGCCTCGGCGGCCGACTCGGAGTTCATCGCCACCGTAGTGTCGGGACCGCCGACCACGAGCTGGCGGTACCGGTCGCCCACGAGGAAGAGGTGGAACGCACCGGAGTGCGCACCGATGGAGATCTTGAGCTTCAGCTTTCCGACGGACGTTGGGATCTCACTCGCCCGACGGAGGTCCTGTCGCATCTCCACCGCCGCCGATGCTGCCTGGCGGGCGTGATCGGGCCCGGTGAAGAGCACGAGCAGTGCGTCGCCGCCGAACTTCAGCAACTGCCCACCACGGTTCGCCGTGATGTCCAGCATCCCGGCGAACACCCGGCTGAGCGTCTCGACGAGCTCCTCGGTACCGATGCGACCACGGGTGGCCAGCTTCTCGGACAACGCGGTGAAACCGGAGATGTCGGCGAACACCATCGTGCCCTCGACCACACGCCAACGGCGATCGGGTTCGTCGGTGACCCAATCGAGCACGATCCGCGGCACCAGGCGATCCAGCCGGTCCGTGTGCGTGATGTTCGTGCTCGACGTCATCGTGTCTTTCGGCGTTCGCTTGGCCAGTGCCCGCTGTGGACCTCGGCTCGAATCGCCTTTGGTCCACGCCGGAGACAACAGATCGTACTGCCCGCACCTACTCCTGGTTCGCGGAATCCGAGACGACCGGCGTTTCGCGATGGCCACAGTCGCGCCGCAGCACGATCGATTGTTCGCCGCGAAGTACGACGCCGCT
>CAVUJG010000008.1:0-169286 GCA_963741755.1 Ilumatobacteraceae bacterium
CGGCTCGATGAACCAGTTCCTGGCCGCTGCACCCCGCGCGGAGGTCGCTCACGGCGGCCTCGGTTGCATGGTGTCACTGAACGACCTCGCCGACCGGCCGCCCGTACCGCTCGCGAACGGCCAGGTCCTCGAGCTCGGAACCCATCGAGTCCGGCACATCGACACACCCCACGTACCGCACGGCTGGGAAGCCCGAGTGCTGTTCGAGGAAACAACCAAGACACTCCTGTGCGGTGATCTCTTCACCCAACTCGGCCAGGGGCCCGCGCTCACCTCGAACGACGTGCTCGCTGCCGCAGCGCAGGCTGAGGACGTCTTCGGTGCGAGCTGTCTCACCCCCACCACTGCGCCCACGATCCGCGCCCTCGCCGACCTCGGCCCGAACACGCTCGCCGTGATGCACGGCTCCAGCGTGACCGGCGACTGCTCGAGCGCACTCCGAGGACTGGCCGACGACTACGAGCGCCGACTCCTCAACTCGACCGCCGCTGACTGAGGCTCGAAGCACGAACCCGGACCCGTCCGGTTGCTCATCTCATCATGGACACTCACAGCGACGCCTTGCGTCGACTCGGCGAGTGAACCACCAGGTCGAGTTTCTCGACCTCGATGACGTCGTGGACCTTGCCATTGCACTGCTTGGTGATCCCGCTCCGATCCGCGACATCGGTCTGCTCGGGTCGGCAGTCGCGCCCGGAGACGACCGCCTTCGGCGAGGACGCCTACCCGGACATCTGAACCAAAGCAGCAGCGCTGCTGCATTCGATCGTCAAGAACCAGGCTCTCGTTGACGGCAACAAGCGCCTCGGATGGTTGGCCGCCGCAGTCATCCTCGAGATCAACGGCATCGAGATCTCACGCGCCCGCAACGACAACGTCTACGACCCCGTGATCGACGTCGCCGACGGCCAGCAGACCGTCGACACGACATCTCTTTCGCCGGTTCCGAGTGTTGCCCCCTGGCCCACACTGACATGACGACGACTGCGATGCCGCGGGGTGCAAGAGCTGATCCCCGCTGCTTTTCGGGCCGCCTGATGAGTCATCCGGTTGAAGCCCGGCGTGTGAGCGGTTACCTTCCGCTCACACGCCGGGGGTTGTCAGGACCCGGGGATCTTCATCAGGAGGAGCTGGCCCGCTTCTCGTTTGATCAGCGTTCCGGGGATGGTCGTCGTGTCCTCGGCGACGTTGCTGCCGTGCGCTTGAACGTCGAGCAGCCATGTGCCACCACCGAACCAGGCCGAGGCGTCGACGATGCCGGACGATTCACTCGCTGGATCGGCGACGGTTGCAACGACTCGCCATGATCCGTCGGCGAAGCGATGCTGGTACACCTGTGCACCGGATGTGTCCTCTTGGACCATCAGGCTCTTGGTGCTGGTGTCCAGGTTGTCGGGCGACGTGAACGGTACGTACACGTCGCTGTCGACGAGGTCGCCGTCGGCGAGGATCGTGAGGCTGTCGACGATGGTCGGATCGTCGGCGTTCATCACCATCTTGAAGATTCTGCCGTTGTCGGCCAAACCCACCGTTCCACTGGGACCCCGAACGAGACGGCCGGTCGCGGGATTCGGCACAACACGCGTCGCACCGGTATCTGCGATGTAGACGGTGCGAGGATCGTTCTTGTCGTAGGTGAGGTCCTCAAGACGGATTGCCTGGAACACGTTGTATTCGTTCGACCAGTTCTCGAGCGCGGTCTGGTCGCCGAGCGCAACGTCTCGGGGCACCGGGACGAACTCGCCCTGGAACGACTCACCGACAGCGAGGTCGAGGTAGTCGTTGGCCCCGTTGAATGGGTCGGTGGGATCGAGCGGCGTGCCGTCGACCCCGGTAACGCGGAATGCATACAACTCTCCCTCATCGTCGAAGAGTGCATTCTGGTTGTCGGCTCGATACATGTACAGCTGCGAGCTGGGCGCGGTAAACGTGTCGTCGGTCGTGAGCATCGACAACCCGTCCCATCCGCCCGGGATCACCATCGTGTTCTCATGGTTGAGCCGCCCGAGCCCTGGCACAGCGGTGTAGTCACCGGTGTCGGTGTTGAGCACGACGGCGAAACCGCGCTGCACGCCGTTGACGGTGTCGTTCGTCTCCTCTCCGGTGAAGAACACGTAGTCGTCCAGACCCTGTTCGGGGCCCGCCATGTTCGCGGAACAGAAGCGCAAGAATCCTGCACTCGCCGGGAGCGCGACCGATGCATCGAGCACGGATCCCTGCCGATCGCCGGCCTTGGTCTGCAGGGTCAGCTTCGAGATCGACGAGTCTTCAAAGTCGCGTGCGCCCTGGAATGGCACCGTCGACTGCTCATGGGCGACGTACACGTCGACGGTGTTGCGTGTCGGTCCGGGTCGTAAGCCGATCCCGTCAGGGATTCCCTCGAACAGGAACCCGCCGAGCTCGTCTCCGCTCGAGATGAGCGGCTTGACGTAGGCGCCCGACGGCAAGGCTGCGTCGATAGTGATCTGTGGCGCCTGATCAGTCACGAAGCCGCTCGGCGGCTTTGCCGACACGGGACCGGCCAGCGCTGCTAGCGCAAGCCCGGACAACGCGACAACTGTGGACACTCGACGATGCTGAGTCATCTTGACCATTAGGTGAACCTCCCATTTCTAGGTCCCGCCCTTGAGGCCCCGACCGTATCGCTGTTTCCCTCTTGCGTCGAGAGACTCATCGCCCCTTCGCGTCATGAGGACGACCGCCCGCAGGAGCGGCTGGAATCGACGGCGGTCGGAAATGTTGCTGGGTATCTCAGTTGCGGGTCCTCATCTGAGACGGCGACCGGCGCAGTCAACCGGCGACCATCGGTGCATCGCTGATCGGCCCCAACTGGCCGACGCTGCGGTTCTGTGCGTGCCCCCGACCCGCAGATGAGGGATGCTGGAGTGCGTCAGCCGGGGTGAGCGATATCTGCGCACGCACACAGCCGGAAGTCGTCGAGAGAGCCGAGAGGTAGCCATTCTGGGTCGTCGTCCGTGATCCGCCGTGATCCGAGGATCGAGATTCACGACGCGAGCCTTTCGGCCCTTGGTGCGGTTGACCGGTCGACATACGGTGATCGGCGACACGGAGGTGAGCGATGGTTGATCGACCCGGTCCGGTGCTCGTCACAGGGGCCAATTCTGGTTTCGGACTCGCATCGACGTTGCGGTTCGCGGAGCGAGGGTGGGACACCTGGGGCACGGTGCGTTCGAAAGCGAAGGCAGACGCGCTCACCGACGCGGCGCGTGCGGCTGGCGTGTGGGATCGGGTGCACTCACTGGTACTCGACGTGAGCGATCACGACGCAGTGGTGGCCCGATGGCCGAAGCTCCCGCCGTTCTACGCGGTGGTGAACAACGCCGGCTACAGCGAGCTGGGCGCGGTCGAAGAGGTCTCGGCCGAAGAGGCCAGACGCCAACTCGACGTCAACCTGATTGCCCCCGCCGTGGTGTCGTCGTGCGCGTTGCCGGCCATGCGAGAGCGTGGTTCCGGGCGCATCGTGATGGTCTCGTCGATCGCCGGCCGGGCCGCGATTCTGCCACTGAACGCGTGGTATCACGCGTCGAAGTACGGTCTCGAGGCGCTGTCCGATGTGTTGCGAGTCGAGGTTGCATCATTCGGGGTCAAGGTCGCGATTGTCGAACCCGGGTTTTTCAAGACCGAGATCGAGCAGCGGGCCAAGGCGCAGGCGGCCGAGCGCGAGGCAGTCACGGACTCGCCGTACCGCAAGGCATACGGCCGCATGCAAGCCACCGTCGACTTGATCTCGGCGATGGCTCCGCCTCCGGGCGTGGTGGCCCGAACCATCGTGTCGGCGGTCGAGTCACGGCGGCCGTTGAACCGCTACCTCGTTGGCGCCGACGCGTTGGGTATCGCTGTTGCCAACCCGTTGCTGCCGAGGGTGGTCACCGACACGCTGGCGCGTGTGGTGGCCGACCTGCGCAGCTGACCGGACGGCCGAATGGCACGGCTTGTCGATGGCGGTGTCGAGGTGTACCCCCGATCCGTCAGGGCAGGGCGGTCCAGCTCGTCTCGCCTGCGTCGAGCAATCGAGCGCTCGACCGGTAGCACGACTTCGAGACAAACGGATCGACCTCGCTGGCCCGTGCTCGGCACACCTCGGCTTTCAGCGCCCGAGCCTCGACCACATCGGGTTCGTCCCCGGTGCCGAGCACCAGCAGATCGATCACGCGCAGCTCAAGTTGGGTCTCGCCCGCATCAGCGAGCTCGCGAGCGCGCGAGCACGGCTCGCGGATCCGTGATCGCCGACCGGACCGCGGCGGCCTCTGACGGCGGGGCCGGGTGGAGCGTGGTCGGATTTCGGTCCCACCAGCCGTTCTCCTCCCGGTACAGGTCGCACACGATGTACTCCCGTGCCCCGTACTCAGGCGCATCCAGGGCTGGTCGAACATCTCCCGAGGCCGCTCGCTCTACCGGGTTCATCCCGGTGACGCAGGCGCGACCGTCCGATAGGGGGACCTCAACCGGACGCGTCACCGAAGCGCAGCGCTCGGTCCAGTGGCCTGACCTGCGAAGTCTCATTCGGGTGGTACGAATCGATTCTCGATGAGGGCTCGCTATTCGTAACACCCGTGGACAGGTCCGCGACGACCTCGGCAACATCGGCCCGCTTGTGCGAGGACCAAAGGGTAAGCCTGGAAGCCGGATGCAAACCCACTTGGCAATGCCGACCTCGTTGACCGCTCGTCGGGCTGCATGGCCGGCGAAGTGCGGGACCTTCGGCTGGAGATTCGGCAGTGCAAGGAGGCCCCATCGAACTCCTGCGGCGAGGCACGTCGCACGCAGTCAGGCGTGATCGGATGCCTCCAGGGCATCGAAGGCGGGGCCGCGCTGGGCGATGAGCTCCACGGTGGCGGGATCCGATCCCACCGCCTTCGCCATCGCCGCACCGATGTCCTCGTGGTCGTGATATGCCGTAAAGGCAGCGGTTCGAGGCCCCACGAGCGTGGCGACCACCCGCCCGAACGTCCCGAGCCCGCACTCGATCTTGCCGACGTCGTGGAGGATCGCACCGGCGATCTCCGCCCTCGTCGCCGCAGGGCGTTCGAGCACGAAGCGCCGCGCCACGGCCGCGCTGTGGCGCCGATCCTGGTTCGACAGCTGCACCCACAACGATCGCTCCCCCGTGAGGAGGTGGTCGTCGACCCAGAGTTCGTCCTCGACCGAGGGTGGGGTCGGCGGCAGCGACGTCACGAAGCGAGCAGCGAGGTGCCAGACCTTCGTCACGGGGTTCGCGTCGCTCATCGGGTCAGTGTGGCCCGGGGATGCGCCGAGCGGTACACGTCCCACAGCCGTTCCTGGCTGACCTTGGTGTAGATCTGCGTGGTCGAGATCGAAGCGTGACCGAGCATCTCCTGCACGACTCGCAGGTCGGCACCATGGTCGAGCAGGTGGGTTGCGCACGAATGACGCAACACGTGCGGCGACAGCTCGTCGCCGATCCCCGCCCGGGTGCCGTACTTCTTGATCACCTGCCAAGCGGCCTGGCGACTGAGGCGCCCGCCACGCGTGTTGAGGAACACCGCTTCGGCGTCGTCGCGGCTGCGCCACTGATCGGGAACGACCAGGGCCCGGCCACTCGGCGAAAACCAGTCGTCGAGCGCGGCGGCCGCCGTCGACCCGAACGGCACGATCCGTTCCTTGGATCCCTTGCCGTAGAGACGAACGAGTCGAGCGGCGAGGTCGATCTCGCCGATCGAGAGGCCGACGGCCTCTGAGATCCGGGCGCCGGTGGCGTACAACAACTCGATCAGGGCGAGGTCACGACGGTGGATCGGTTCGGTGACGACCACCGAGTCGAGCAGGCTCGTCACCTGTGCCTCGGTCAGCGGCTTCGGGATCCCCGACGGAACTCGGACACCTTCCAGTTCGCCGGCGGGATCGTCCGGGCGCTCGCCTTCGATCGAGAGATACCGGTGCAGCATCCGTATTGCCGCCAGCTGTCGCGCGATCGACGATGTCGCCGAGCCGCTCGATCGGCGTACGCCGACGAACTCGACGAGCTGGGAATGGGTGACGTCGAGCACCGTCGTCCCCTCACTCGCGAGCCAGTCGCAGTAGGCGCCGAGGTCACGACGATACGCGGCGATCGTGTTCGCGGAGCGGCCCTTCTCGGCGACCATCCACGACAGAAACTCCTCCACCTCGATCGGCAGCGGTGCGCGGGCCATCGACGATTTCCAGCGACGCTCAGCCGTACGGGTGGTCCGAGGCGCGCAGGCGGCGATCGGTCAGCAGCAACGCAACGACCGTCTTGGCATCGGCGATCTCGCCGCGCTCGACCATTGCGATCGCCTCGATCAACGGGATGTGGAGCAGTTCCATGTGCTCCTCCTCCGGGCCCTGTCGGTCGTGCGGCACGGGCGTGCAGTCGGTGGCCAAGTACAGCGTCGTGACCGAATCGGTCATCCCCGGCGACGGCAGGATCTCGGTGAGCAGCTCCAACCGGCCCGCTTGGAGTCCGGCCTCCTCGACCAGCTCGCGCCTGGCCACCTCGACGGTGGCTTCGCCTTCGATGTCACGCATCCCTGCGGGCATCTCGATGATCGAGCGCTCGTAGGGCGGCCGGTACTGCGAGACGAGCACCACCGAGGCATTGCCCTCGGCATCGAACACCAGCGGCAGCACACCGACAGCACCCGGCGATCGCACGATGTCACGGGTGAAGCTCGATCCGTCCGGTGCCTCGAACTCGACGAGCGCAAGATTCCAGACGTAGCCCTCGTGGATCGTGCGCTCGGAGGTACGGCGGAACTGGGTCACGAGGTGAGCGAAGCAGCCGTGTCGTCAACCGCCTGGACGACCGGCTCCTCGACGACCGGCTCCTCGACGACCGGCTCGGGATCGGCGCCGGCTCGACGCGAAAGCGCTGCGGCGATCAGCTCACGGAACAACGGATGCGGCCGATCGGGCCGGCTCTTGAACTCCGGGTGGGCCTGGGTGCCGACCCAGAACGGATGACCGGGCAGCTCGATGAACTCGACGAGACGATTGTCGGGCGACGTTCCCGAGCACCACAGGCCCGAATCCTCGAGCTGATTTCGATAACGCTCGTTGAACTCGTACCGATGACGGTGACGTTCGCTGACGACCGGTTCGCCGTACGCCTCGGCGACCTGCGAGCCCGGCGCGAGCACGGCGTAGTAGGCGCCGAGGCGCATCGTGCCGCCCTTGTCCTCGATGCCTCGCTGCTCGAGCATCAGGTCGATCACCGGGTGATGGGTGGTCGGATCGAACTCCGTCGAGTTCGCGTCGAGGAGCCCCACGACGTCGCGGGCGAACTCGATCACCATCGTCTGCAGACCCAGGCAGAGGCCCAGGCACGGGACCCCTTCCTCTCGGGCGTAGCGAGCCGCGGCGATCTTGCCCTCGACGCCGCGATAGCCGAATCCACCGGGGATGACGATGCCGTCGAGGTGGTTCAGTTGGCCGGCGGCGAGCAGCCCTTCGACGCTCTCGGACTGGATCCAGACGATCTCGACGTTGGCGCCGTGATGGAAGCCGGCGTGCTTCAGGCTCTCGACGACCGAAAGATAGGCGTCGGGCAGTTCGATGTACTTGCCGATGAGGCCGATGCGGACTGGCGTCGTCGCCGCTTCGACCTTGGCGACGAACTCCTCCCAGTAGGTCAGATCGGGCACGCCCTCGATGCGCAACAGCTCGCACACGAAGTCGTCGAGGCCCTCGTCGTGGAGGATCAGTGGGAGTTCGTAGATGTTCTTGGCGTCGGCGGCGTTGACGACGGCGCGTTCCTCGACGTCGCAGAGACTCGAGATCTTGCGCTTCAAGTCGTCGGACAGCGGGGCCTCGCTGCGGCACACGATGACGTCGGGTTGGATGCCACGGCTGCGCAACTCGGTCACCGAGTGCTGCGTGGGCTTGGTCTTCTGCTCGCCCGACGGACCGATGAACGGCACCAGCGTGACATGGATGTAGCAGACGTTGTCGCGCCCGACCATGTTGCGGAACTGACGGATCGCTTCGAGGAACGGCAGGATCTCGATGTCGCCGACGGTGCCACCGACCTCGGTGATCACGACGTCGACGTCGTCGTGGGCGACACGCTGGATCCGCCGCTTGATCTCGTCGGTGATGTGCGGGATGACCTGCACGGTCTTGCCCAGGTAGTCGCCGCGGCGTTCGGCGGCCAGCACCGCCTGGTAGATCGAGCCGGTGGTGGCGTTGGAGTTGCGCGACAGGTTCTCGTCGATGAATCGCTCGTAGTGCCCGAGGTCGAGGTCGGTCTCACCGCCATCGTCGGTGACGAAGACCTCGCCGTGCTCGAACGGGTTCATCGTGCCCGGATCGATGTTGATGTACGGGTCGAGCTTCTGCAGGGTCACTCGCAGGCCACGCAACTTGAGCAGACGTCCGAGCGACGACGCAGTGAGACCCTTGCCGAGCGAGCTGGCAACACCTCCGGTCACGAAAATGTGCTTCGTCATCGACCATTCCTCCGTCTCAGTGCTCGGTGTCCGTACGACACCATGACGGGAGATCACCATACCCCGCGCGTGCACACCGGCACGTCTTCCCCGCGAATTGGTCAGGCGCCATTGATCAGCCGAGGAGTTCCCGGGCGTGCTCGAGCGCCGATTCGCTGGTGGATCCCGAGAGCATTCGTGCAACCTCGGCGACCCGGTCGTCTCCCTCGATCGGCTGAGCGGACGCGAACGTGTTGCCGTCGGCGACCGATTTGGCCACGGAGATCTGGATCGACGCTGCCGCGGCGACCTGGGCGAGGTGTGTGACGACCAGCACCTGATGGTGACGGGCCAGCTCGCCGAGCGCGTTGCCGATTGCCTGAGCCGCCGTGCCTCCGATTCCGGCGTCGACCTCGTCGAACACCAGGGTGCGGCCGGTGTCAGTGGCCGTGCGGTCGCTGACGATCGCCGACGACAGCACGAGCCGGAGCGCCAGCATCGCCCGTGCGAGTTCGCCGCCCGACGCCACACGGGTCAACGGCAACAGGGGCGAACCCGGGTTGGCCGCCAGCAGGAACTGGACGCGGTCGCCGGGGTGATCGTCGGGGTGCTCGCCGACCTCGACGGCCACCGACGCATGGGGCATGGCCAAACGACGGAGCTCGGCTTCCACCGCAACGGCCAGGCGCGGGCCCGCCTCGCGGCGCTGGTGTCCAACCGCTTCGGCAGCCGCCCGCTCTGCCGCGAGCGCCTCCTGACGATCGTCGTCCAGCGCGGCAGCGCGCTCGTCGAATCCCTCGAGCTCCCGGAGCCGATCGTCGGCCTCGGCGTGGAACGCCATCACTGCGGTCAGGTCGTCGCCGTACTTGCGGCGGAGATTCTTCAACGTCTGGCGGCGCTCGCGGATCTCCGCCAGTCGCTCAGGCGCCTCCTCGATCGTTTCACCGTGAGCGCGGACATCGGCGACCACGTCGTCGAGTTCTGCCAACAGGTCGCGAAGTCGCGCCGCCTGGTCGTTGAACGGCCTGCGGCCGTCGAGCGATCCGAGCGCGTTCGACACGGTGTCACGCGCTCCCCCGTCGTCGCCGAGCGCCGACACCGCACTCGCTGCAGCCTCCCGATGCGCTGTCGCGTCGGCCAGCAGGGTCTCCTCGGCGTCGAGCGCCTGATCCTCGTCGGGGTCGACCACCCCAGCGGCGGCGAGTTCGTCGACCTGGAAACGAAGCAGGTCGATCTCACGCGCCCGGGCGCGTTCATCGCCGCCCAGCGCTGCGAGTTCCGCGTCGATCTCGGTGAGTCGTGCCCGCGCCGTGCGCAGCGGACCCAGATCGATCCCTGCGAACTCGTCGAGCGCCGCTCGTTGCGTCGCTGTCGACAGCAGCGACTGGTGAGCGTGCTGACCGTGCAGGTCGACGATGTCGGCGGCGATCTCGGCGAGCGAAGCAACCGTGGCGAGTCGACCATCGACGTAGGCACGAGATCGCCCCTCGGCAGGGATCACCCGCGTGAGGACCCGCTCGTCGCCGGCGGCGGTGACGAATCGGCCGTCTATCCGGGCCTCAGTAGCGCCGTGGCGCACGATCGAGGAGTCGGCACGCCCGCCGACGAGCAACTCGATCGCCTCGACCAGCATGGTCTTGCCGGCACCGGTTTCACCGGTGACCGCGGTCAGCCCGGCGCCGAGAGTGAGCTCGACGCGTTCGATCACCCCGAGGTTCTCGATGTGGAGTTCCGTCAGCACCGCGTCGACCTCGGCTCAACGATCGGCGAGGCCGAACTTGGCCTTCAAGATCTGGTGATAGTGCTCGTCGCCGAAGCGCACGAAGTTGGCGGTCGACTCCGACGGCGTGCATCGAACGACGTCGCCGTCGTCGAGCGGTGCAACCGGTTGACCGTCGAGCACGAGCTCGGCCACGCGGTGGCCGGACACCTCGATCTCGATGGTCTCGGACGGGTCGAGCACCAGGGTGCGATCGAACAGCATGTGCGGCGACACCGGTGTGAGCAGCATCGCCCGGTGCCGAGGTGACACGACTGGCCCCCGTGCCGACAACGAGTAGGCCGTCGAACCGGTTGGCGTTGCCACGATCAGCCCATCGGCCGCGTAGTACGTGAAGGGCTCGCCGTCGATACGCGCCAGGAGCCGCACCGTATGGCCGGACTCGGCCTTCTCGACCACCGCCTCGTTGAGCGCCCGCCCGATGACCGAACCGTTCACGGCGACGTCGAGCATCATGCGCCGATCGAGTTTCCACGCTCCCGACTCCGAACCAGCGACGAATCGATCGAGCGAGTCGGTGAGCCGGTCGGGCTCGACCTGGGTGAGGTAGCCGAGTGAGCCGAGGTTGACGCCAAGCACCGGCACCGGGGCACCTTCGAGCAGCCGAACACTGCGCAGCATGGTGCCGTCACCGCCCAAGCTGAGCACGAGGTCGGCCTCGGCGATCGAACGCACGCTCGCACACTCCCCCAGGTCGAGCGCGTCGGCATCGGCGACAGGCATCCAGAACGTGACCCCGTGATCGGTACACCACGCGGCGGCCTGTTCAGCGAGCGCTCGCGCAGTGGAACGTTCGTGGTGCGCGACGACCGCAATGCTCGTCACGGGGCGCTCGTCGCTGCTGTTGTGGCATGAACGAGGAACTCACGATTGCCGTCAGCGCCCATGATCGGCGAGTCGGTCCAACCGAGCACCGAACAGCCGGCGGCGACCAGCGCTTCGTCGATCTCAACGCGCACTCGATCGTGGATGGCCGGGTCGGTGATGATGCCGCGACCGCGGTCGACCTCTTGGCGACCGGCTTCGAACTGCGGTTTCACGAGGAGCACCATGGGCGCCCCAGGTTGGCACAGCGTGGTCAGCACGGGGATCACCAGCTGCAACGAGATGAACGAGAGGTCGCCGACCACGAGGTCGACGAGACCGCCGATGTCGTCGGCCGACACGTGGCGCACGTTGTGCCGTTCGAGATTCGTGACCCGGACATCGGCGCGGAGTCGCTCGTGCAACTGGCCGTGGCCGACATCGAGCGCCACCACGTGCGTCGCCCCGCGTTGCAGCAGACAGTCGGTGAAACCGCCGGTCGATGCGCCGACGTCGAGCGCTCGGCACCCTTGAACGTCGAGGCCGAACACGTCGAGCGCGACATCGAGCTTTGTCGCACCACGGCCGACGAACTTCGGTGGCGGCCCCTCGATCACGAGAGCGTCGCCGGGTGCGACCTGACGAGCGGACTTGTCCGCGACGGATCCGTTGACCAGTACCCGATTCGCGGCGATCAGTTGTTGTGCCTCGGTGCGACTCGAGGTCAGCTCGCGCCGCACCAACTCGGCGTCGAGCCGTCGACGTGCACCCACCCGAACTCAGCCGGAGACAGTGGGAGAGGCAGCTGCCTTCTTCGCCGGAGCCTTCTTGGCGGGAGCCTTCTTCTTCGCCGGAGCCTTCTTCGCCGGCGCCTTCTTCTTCGCCGGAGCCTTCTTGGCCGGCGCCTTCTTCTTCGCCGGGGCCTTCTTCGCGGGAGCCTTCTTCTTCGCCGGAGCCTTCTTGGCGGGCGCCTTCTTCTTCGCCGGCGCCTTCTTGGCGGGCGCGGACTTCTGCGCTGCTTCGATGTTCGCCTTCACGCGCTCGGCGATCCGCTCAGCAAGTTCCTCGAAACGGTCCTCGAACTCGTCGAAACGCTCCGAGAGCCAGTTCATCTGCTTCGAGACCTCCCGTTGCACGTCCTCGCTGAGTCGATCGGATGTTTCGCGTCCGCGCTCGAGCAGCGTCTGCACGGCGCGCTCCGCGTCCGCACGGCGCACCTCGCCCGCTTTCACGAGTGCTTTCACCATGGATTCCGCTTGTTTGCGGGACGTGTCGGAGAACTCCGTACCTGCGTCGACGAGCCGTTGAACTGTCGTTGTTGCCATACGTTCAGGCTAGTGCTGCGGACGTCGAGGCGCTCGGATCACGCGCGTCCGGTGAGTCCCCGCGCCACTTCGGCGAGGTCAGCTGCGTCGAGCGCCACCGGCGTGGTCGCGTTGATCTTCACCTCGGCACCGTTCACACCCGACCGCACCAGAGCGAACCGGCAGCCGAGCCGTGCAGCGAAGAGCCCGTCGGTCTCCGGACGATCGCCGACCATCATCACCCGCAGTGGATCGAAAGGGTCCTGTGGTGTCGCCAGCACCGACGCCACCAGCGTTGCGAGCGGTTGATGCGGTTTGCCGGCGATCACGGGCACGATTCCCGATGCGGTGGCAACTGCGGCGAGGATCGATCCGCCTCCGGGCAGCAGCCCGTCAGGCGTGGGATAGGTGCTGTCGGTGTTGGTGCCGATCAGGCGGCCGCAGTTACGCGCCGCGCTGGCAGCGACCGCAAGTCGGCCGTAGTCGAAGTCGCGGTGCATGCCCACCACGACGGCGTCGACCGGGTCCGTCAGCGCCTGACCCGTGTTCACCACGACCTCGACACCCGCACCCTGCAGCGCCTCGACCACGCCCGGCCCGCCGGCGACGAGTACCCGCTGGCCGGTCTCGACGAGTGCCGTGACCGCCATTGCGGAGCTCACCACGTCGCCGGTGGCGTCGATGCCGACGGCGCCCAACGCCCGTTCATGGTCGGCGAGCGTCGCCGCGGAATTGTTGGTGACGAACAGCACCCGGCGCCCCGAACGGCGCAGCGCGGCCACGGCGTCGACCGAACCGGCGATCGGCTGGTGGGCGAGCCACACCACGCCGTCGAGATCGCAGAGCACGGTGTCGATGGCCTTGGTCCAGTCGTCCACGATGTGGATCGTTGCAGTTGCGGCACCGGGTCGTGACATCCTGTCGTCGTGCCACGATTCACGCCGTTCCCCGCCCTGCGCTACTGCGACCCCGAGATCGACGACCTGATCGCCCCACCCTACGACGTGTTGTCGGAGGCCGATCTCGACGAACTGGGTGGTCGCAGTCGCTGGAACATCACGCACGTCGACGTCCCCCGCGAGTCCGCCGGTGCCGGGCGCTACGACGCCGCTGCCGCCACGCTGAGCGAGTGGATCGATGCCGGCGTGATGGCCTACGACGACACGCCGACCTTCACGATCTACCGGATGCGGTTCACCGATGCGTCCGGCGCCGCTCGTGACATCGTCGGCGTCCTCGGGGGTCTCGAGGTGGTCGACGAGGGTGCCGGCGGTGTGCTCCCCCACGAACGCGTCACGCCGAAGGCGTCGACCGATCGGCTCGACCTGACGCGGGCGACCACCACGAACCTCTCGCCAGTGTGGGGGCTGTCGTTGGCGAGCGGACTCACTGCGTTGTTGGCCGAGCCCGGCGAACCGCTGGCCTCGGTGACCGTCGACGGCGTGGAGCACATCGTCGAGCGGGTCACCGACCCCGGCCGCATCCGTGCGATCGCCGACAAGATCGGCACCGACGACGTGCTGATCGCCGATGGCCACCATCGCTACGGCATCAGCCGCACGTATCGCGACGAGGTACGTGCCACGAACGGTGACCGGTCGAACCCCGCCGACGAGACATTGGCGTTCGTCAACGAGTTGGTCGCCGACCAGCTGTCGGTCGAGGCGATTCATCGCCTCTACCGCGATGTCGCCGTCGACGACCTGCTGTCAGCACTCGACACCTGCTTCGAGCGCAGCGATGCCGGCACGCCTGACCGGTCAACGCTGTCGACGATGGACGATCACGCCGTGCTGTGCCTCATCACCGGAGACGGAACGGCCCAGTGGCTGCACCCGCGCCCCGGCGCCTTCGACGACGTGCGGTCGCTCGACGGCGCCTGGCTCGAGCATGCGCTCGCCGACGTCGAGCACACGGTCGCGTATCAGCACGGCGTCGACCACGTCGTCGACGCTGTGGTGTCGGGCGCGGCGACCGCAGCGGTACTGATCCGGCCCGTCAGCGTCGCGGAGATCGAGCGAACGGCGCGCGAGGGCGCACTGATGCCACCGAAGTCGACGTTCTTCACACCGAAGCTCCGCACCGGCCTGGTGGTGCGCAGCCTCGTCTGACGCGAACGCTCAGGCCGCCAGGTCGAGCACCCGGTCGGACACCTCGTGCAGGGCGGTGGCGATGCGCTTGCGTTGCCGCGTCGGCACAACCGCTTCGGCGACGACTTCGGTTCGGCTCTGAGTGGCGCCGCCGACGCGGAAAAATCGTCGACGGACCGTGCCGATCACCACCACCTCGGCACCGGCGGTGACGATGCCGAGTTGCGCGGCTGTTGGATCGTGCCAGGCCACCGGGACCGAGACCGTGATCTCGCGGCCGTCAGCCACCGTGATGGTGCTCACGTCGAACTGCACGACGGCACCACCGCCCGGCAGCTCGCGCAGGTTCGGGTCGGCGTGGATCGCTCCCCGGATGACGGCGATGTTGCCGAGCGGGGTGTGGTGGTTGTCATTCATGGTGTACTCCCTTGCGGTGGTGATCCAATGGGGAGAGTCGGTCACCGGCCACCATAGAGATCCCCTGTCACAGAGTTCGCGTTGCTACGGTCCTGACGATGAGCGACCACTCCGAGCAGACACCGTTGAGGTGGGCAATAGCCGCGACCGGCTCGATTGCAGCGAGCATGTGCGAGGCACTACGGACCCTGCCGGGAGCGGACATCACCGCTGTCGGCTCTCGATCCCAGGAGTCTGCCGACCACTTCGCCCAACGCTTCGGGATTCCGCGTGCGCACGGCAGTTACGACGCGTTGTGGGCCGATGACGACGTCGACATCGTCTACATCGCGTCGCCGCACAGTCATCACCACGCGATGACGATCGCTGCCCTCGATGCGGGCAAGCACGTGCTGTGCGAGAAGGCGTTCGCCGTCAATGCCGCCCAGGCTCGGGAGATGGTCGAAGCCGCTGGTCGCAACGATCGGTTCCTGATGGAGGCGATGTGGACCTGGTTCATCCCGGCGGTCGTCGACATCCGCCAACGCGTGCTCGATGGCGAGATCGGCGAGCTGAAGGTGATCGAGGCCAACTTTGCCATCCCGGTCCACGATCCGAACGGACGACATCGCCGTCTCGATCTCGCCGGCGGAGCAATGCTCGACATCGGCATCTACCCCGTCACGTTTGCCCGATTTCTCGCTGGCGACCCGGTCGAAGCGAAGGTCAGCGGCATCCTCGGCGAGACCGGTGTCGACGCGACGGTCGGCGGGGTGGTCACCTACGCGAGCGGCGCACTGGGCGTGTTCCACACCTCGCTCGACATGATGAGCAGCCTCGGCGCGTCGATCTACGGCACGCTGGGTCGCATCGATGTCGACGCCCCGTTCTGGTTCCCGACCGGCTTCACCGTCCGACTCGCCGGCGAGGAGCCGGTTCACGTCGAGATGCCCAATCAGGGGCTCGCCCACGAAGCGGCGCATGCGATGGAGCGCATCCGAAGCGGTCACCTCGAGAGCGACGTGATTCCACTGGCCACCACCGTGTCGACGATGGAGTTACTCGACGACATCCGAGCCCAGCTCGGCGTCGTCTACCCCGAGGAGCGCTGACGGCGGTCAGCTGGGATAGTCGGCGAACGAGGCCTTGAAGACGCCCTGGTGCAGCAGCACGGTTGCGGCGTGTACGCCGGTGTCTGCGTCGGTGATGGTCGACTCGGTCCAGTACGACTCGACCCGCTTGGTCTGACCGATGCCGACCAAGGTGTGTTCGACGAGGTACGGCCGGTCGACGAACACCGGGCCGTCGACGTAGCGCACCTCGAGGTCGATGAACAGCCCAATCGCCGGGCGCCGCACCGGGAAGTGCACGTTCGACCGATGGGCGATGACGCTGACCATCTCGGTGGGCACGATCGGTCGGCCCCACGGGCTGTCGCCGTCGGCCAGGTACCACGATGAGCGTTCGGTGATCCGCTCGAGCTTCTGGGTGAGGCTGAACGGATAGAGGTTCCCGTTGTGGTCGTCGAATCCCATGGTCACCGGCTCGGGCACGGTCACGTGCATGCCGATCTCGAGCCGGTCGATGATGTACAGGTCGCCGGGATCGCCGAGCCCGCGCTGGCGACGCTCGTCGAGTTCGGTCGTGTCGTCGCGACCGATCGACGCCGTCCCCGTCAGTACCGGCGTTGCGTCAGCCTTCTCCGCGCCGATTCGAGCCGACGTCGACGTCACCGGTTCGAGGGCAGCGCGCACCTGCTCGCCTTCGACGACCATGTTCAGGAAGTGCGAGCTCACGCAGCCCTGTTCGAACCAACTCTGCCCCCAACGCTCGACCGCCAGCGGGTCGATCTGACTGAAGTGCGTCGGTCCCTCGATCGGCGCACCCGCCAATCCGAGCTTCGCCGCGGTCTCGTCGTCGTGAACGCTCGTGTGCCCGGCGTACTCCTGCTCGGCGAGCATCTGTGCCGGCGTCCGTAGCGGCCCGACCAGCGTCTCGCCGTCGCGAGTGATCGCGGTGTCGAAACTCATCAGGTGGCGGGCGGGAGGACCTTGAGGCCGAGTTCGGCGAGGGCCTTGGGGTCGCCGGGGATGGGCGAGTTGGTCATCGGATCCTGGCCGGACTGGGTCTTCGGGAAGGCGATCACCTCGCGGATGTTCTCCTCGCCCGCCAGGATCGCCACCAGCCGGTCGAGACCGAACGCAAACCCGCCGTGCGGAGGGGCTCCGTAGTCGAACGGGTTGAGGAAGAACCCGAACTTGCGCTCGGCTTCCTCGTCGGAGATACCGAGCGCCTTGAACACCCGCCGCTGCAGTTCCGGTTCGTGGATTCGGATCGAGCCCGAGCCGAGTTCCCACCCGTTGAGCACCAGGTCGTATGCGATCGAGCGCACCGACAGCGGGTCGGTCTCGATCTTGTCGAGGTCGTCGGGATGCGGCGTGGTGAACGGATGGTGGCCGGGCTTCGGGCGACCGGACTCCTTGTCGACGCCGACGAACAGCGGGAACTCGACGACCCACACGTACCGGTACGGGCCTTCGTGCACCGGCGGACGGCCGATGTCGTTGCGCAACGTGCCGAGCACCTCGCACGTGGTCATCCACTCGTCGGCCACGATCAGGATCAGGTCGCCCGTCTCGGAGCCCATGGCGGAACGCACCGCAGCGGCCTCGTCGGCGGACAGGAACTTGGCGACCGGCGAGTCGAAGCCGACTTCGTCGGTGACCTTGAGCCACACCAGGCCCTTCGCTCCGAGGGACTTCGCACGGTCGGTGAGCTTGTCGAGTTGGTTGCGGCCGTACTCCCCCGCCGCGCCCGGCACGCGGATGCCCTTGATTGCACCAGCACCGGCGAATGCCTTGAACTCGGTCGACGCGAAAAGCGAGGTCAGCTCGACGAGTTCCAGGCCGAAGCGCAGGTCGGGCTTGTCGATGCCGTAGCGGTCCATTGCCTCGTGCCAGGTGATGCGCTCGATCGGCTGCGGGCGCTCACCCGTTGCGGCCTCGGCGGCGTCGAGCACGGCCTCGCTGACGGCGTCGAGGACGTCGTCCTGGGTGACGAAGCTCATCTCCATGTCGAGCTGCATGAACTCGTACTGGCGATCGGCGCGCAGGTCCTCATCTCGAAGACACCGCGCCATCTGGTAGTAGCGGTCGACGCCGCCCACCATCAACAGCTGCTTGAACAGCTGCGGCGACTGCGGCAGGGCGTAGAACGAACCCGGCTCCTTGCGCGACGGCACCAGGAACTCGCGAGCGCCTTCCGGAGTGGACGGCACCAGCATCGGGGTCTCGACCTCGACGAACCCCTGGCGTTCCATCCCGGCGCGCACCGCAGCGTTGATCGCAGCCCGAACCCGCAGGTTCTTCTGCATCCGTTCGCGCCGGAGGTCGAGGTAGCGGTGCTGGAGGCGGATGTTCTCGTCGACGCTGTCAGCGCGAGCGTCGATGGGGAACGGTGGAGGGTCGGCCTTGCGCAGCACCTCGACCTGGCACTCGCCCAGCTCCACACGCCCGGTTGGCAGGTTCTCGTTGATCGTGCCCTCGGGCCGCTCACGGACGACACCGGTGACACGGAGTACGTATTCGCTGCGCACGTCGACGTCGTCGTTGATCACGCACTGGACGATGCCCGAATGGTCGCGCAGGTCGACGAAAGCGAGATGCTCGCCGTGTTCGCGACGTCGGCCGACCCAGCCACACATGCTGACGGTCTGGCCAATGTGGTCCGGACGGAGCTCGCCACACAGATGCGTGCGCATCGAGGTGGCCTGCGAGGACGACGTTGCGGATGTGGTGGTGGAGTCGCTCATGTGGGAGTCAATTCTGTCGTGAATGGGAGGCGAGGTAGGTGGAGATTTCGTTGCGGGCCACGGCGGCCTGGGCGCCGTCGGCCTGCATCGGCTTGACGACGACGGTGCCGGCAGCGAGTTCGTCGTCGCCGACGATCAGCGCAAATCGTGCGCCGCTTCGGTTGGCGAGCTTCATCTGGGCCTTCATCGAACGGTTGTCGTAGCCCCGGTCGACGGCGAATCCGGCCGCGCGGAGCTCGGCGGTGAGCGCAACGGCCTGGAGCCCGCCGGTGACGTCGACGACGAAGGCGTCGAGTACGACCGGTTCGGGACCGAACACACCCTCGTCGTCGCAGGCGAGCAAGGTGCGGTCGACGCCGAGCGCAAAGCCGACTCCCGGCGTGGCCGGTCCGCCGAGCGCTTCGACGAGGCCGTCGTAGCGACCGCCACCGCCGAGCGCGTTCTGGGCCGAGTCCAGGGTGCCGCCCTGGAACTCGAAGATCGTGCGGCGGTAGTAATCGAGGCCGCGAACGAGTTTCGGTTCGATCTCGAACGGGATGTCGAGTGCGCGCAGCCCGGCGAGCACGGCGGCGAAGTGGGCGGCAGCCTCGTCGCTGTGGAAGTCGGCGATCTGGGGCGCCGCGTCGATGTGCACCTGGTCGACCTCGCGCTTGGAGTCGAGAACCCTCAACGGGTTGCGCTCGAGCGTGGCCCGAGACTGTTCGCTGAGACCGTCGCCGACGGCAACGAAGTGGTCACGAAGTGCCTCGACGTAGCGGGCTCGGTCGTCGGGCTCGCCGAGGCTGTTGACGATCAGCGTCACCTGACGGAGTCCGAGACGGGCGTAGAACTCCCATGCGAGCGCGATCACCTCGACGTCGAGGTTCGGGTCGTCGGCGCCCAGCACCTCGACGCCGACCTGATCGAATTGGCGGTAGCGCCCCCGCTGGGGCTTCTCGTACCGGAAGTTCGATCCGGAGTAGAAGATCTTCCACGGGGTGGTCGGGCGGTGCTCGGCGAACGCTCGACACACGCTGGCGGTCATCTCGGGACGCAGCGCAATGTGACGATCGCCCTTGTCGACGAAGTCGTACATCTCCTTGGTGACCACGTCGGTGGCGTCACCAATACGAGTGAACACGCCCAGATCTTCGAGCAGCGGTGTGATCAACAGGCCGTAACCGGCTCGCCCGACCACGTCGGCGAACACGTCGGTGAACCGGCGCCAGCGACCGCTCTCGGGCGGCAGGATGTCCCGCATGCCGGGACTGGTCTGGAACGCTGGCACGGCCGGTCAGGCTACCGGCGTGGCCGCCCCGGGGATGAGGCGATATGCGTCGTAGACAGAATCGACGCCCTTGATCGTGCGGATCACCGCGTCGAGATAGCCAGGATTGGCGAACTCGAACTCGAAGCGCATCTTGGCGACCCGGTCGGTTCCGGTCACGGTCTGGCACGACAGGATGTTGACGTGATGGTCGGCGAGAGCATTCGTGACGTCGCGCAGCAACCGTGACCGATCGAGCGCCACGACCTCGACACCGGCGACGAACGTACGACCGGGGCGTTCGTCGCCGTCCCACTCGACCTCGATCATCCGAGTCGCCTGTTCGGCCGTGAGCGATGCGGCGTTGGCACAATCGGCTCGGTGCACGCTGACCCCGCGGCCTCGGGTGACGAAGCCGATGATCGAATCGCCGGGAACCGGTGTGCAGCAGTTGGCAAGCCGCACCAACACATCGTCGAGTCCCTCGACGTGCACACCGATCGGTGTTTCGTGACCTTCACGACGCTCGCGACGCGGCGCGGCAACGGTGGAGGGAAGCTGTTCACCGGCGTCGCCGTGGAACAACCGCGCAAGCCGTTGCGCGACCGATTTCGCCGACACGTGGTGCTCGCCGATCGCCGCCAACAGGGCGTCGAGGTCGATGTAGCTGAGTTCGCCGATGACCGTGTGGAGCTCCGGCGACTTCCACACCTGCTGCACGGGGAGACGTTCCCGTCGCAGCTCGGCGGTCAGGTCGTCGCGGCCGGCTTCGACCATGTCGACGCGGCGCTCGCGGCTGAACCACTGACGAATCTTGTTGCGCGCCCACGGTGACACCACGAACGACAACCAGTCCTGCGACGGCCCGGCGGTCTCGACTTTCGAGGTGAAGATCTCGACGTTGTCGCCGCTCGCGAGCACGTGATCGAGCGAGACCAGCCGTCCGTTGACCTTGGCGCCGATGCAGGCGTGTCCGACTTCGGTGTGCACGGCGTAGGCGAAGTCGACCGTGGTCGAGCCGACCGGCAGGGTGATCACACGCCCCTTCGGGGTGAAGACGAACACCTCGTCCTGTTCGAGGTCGGTCTTCAGACTCTGCATGAACTGGGCGGGATCGGAGAGTTCCTCCTGCCAGTCGATGATCCGGCTCAACCAGTCGATCTCGGCGGGCAGCTCGCTGCCCTCCTTGTAGGCCCAGTGTGCCGCCACGCCCCATTCGGCGCGTTGGTGCATCTCGACCGTGCGGATCTGGACCTCGATCGGCTTGCCGGCAGGGCCGATGACCGTGGTGTGCAAGCTCTGGTAGAGGTTGAACTTCGGCATCGCGATGTAGTCCTTGAACCGCCCGACGACCGGTCGCCAGCGACCGTGGATCGACCCGAGCGCGGCATAGCAGTCCTTCATCGAGTCGACGACGACCCGAATCGCGATCAGGTCGAAGATCTCGTCGAACTCGCGCCCCTTGACGACCATCTTCTCGTAGATGCTCCAGAGGTGCTTGCCGCGTCCGGTGACCTCGGCATCGATGCCCAGTTCGTCGAGACGGGCACGGATCTCGGCGAGCGTCTTGGCCAGGTAGACATCGCGCTCGGGAGTACGACTCGACACCAGGTGGTCGAGTTCGGCGAAACGCTTCGGGTGGAGTGCGGCGAACGCAAGATCCTCGAGCTGCTGTTTCATCTCCTGCATGCCGAGGCGATGGGCCAGCGGCGCGTAGATGTCGAGGGTTTCCTGGGCGATGCGCTGCTGTTTCTCGAGCGGCATCGCCGCGAGCGTGCGCATGTTGTGCAGCCGGTCAGCGAGCTTGATGACCAGCACCCGCAGGTCCTTGGCCATCGCAACCAGCATCTTGCGCATGCTGGCGGCCTGCTGTTCCTCACGCGAGTCGAAGCGGATGCGTTCGAGCTTGGTGACCCCGTCGACGATCGCGGCGACCTCGGGGCCGAAGTCGCGTTCGACATCGGCCACCGTGATTTCGGTGTCCTCGACGGCGTCGTGCAACAGCGCGGCGGTGACCGAGATCTCGTCGAGGCCGATGTCGGCGACGATCTGGGCGACGGCGAGGGGGTGATTGATGTAGCTCTCGCCACTCGACCGCATCTGCGACTGGTGCGCATCGGCCGCGACCCGGTAGGCACGGCTGATCGTCGAAACGGGTGACTTGGGGTGTCGGCGTCGATACGACGCGAGCAACGGCGTCAACTCGGAGTTGGCGACCTCGACGTGTTGACGTCGCCACGGGAGCACACGGTCGACGGTCCCCACGGCAATGCTCAGTAGTGCAGAAGCGCCTTCACCGGACGCTCCCCCAGGTGTTTGCGTCCGCCGAGGTCGTCGAGTTCGATCACGAAACCGAGTCCGGCGATCACACCGCCGAGCGTCTCGACGAGACGCGCCGTGGCTGATGCCGTACCACCCGTGGCGAGCACGTCGTCGATGATCAGAATGCGTTCACCCGGATGAATGGCATCACGGTGGATCTCGAGTTTGTCGGAGCCGTATTCGAGTTCGTACTCCTCACGCACGACCGCCCACGGCAACTTGCCCGGCTTGCGGACCGGAACGAGTCCGGCGCCGATCCGATATGCAACGGCTGACGCAAAGATGAACCCGCGAGCCTCGACTCCCACGACACGATCGACGGCGGCAGCCGAGAATTCCTCGACGAGACCGTCGACTGCAGCTGCGAAGGTGGTCGCGTCGCCGAGCAGCGGGGTGATGTCGCGGAACGTGACGCCTTCGGTCGGGTAGTCCTGGATGTCGCGCACGAAACTGCGGAGCGCCCGATGGTCGCCGGGACGGTCGTCTCGAGGTTCGCCTGCCATGGTCGGAGGTTACCGCCGTCAGATGCGGTCGACGGTGGCAAGCCCGGCGGTCAGCGCCGCTTCTTCTTGCGAGGACGCGGCGGGTGGGACAACAAACGGTCGGCCTGGGCCGGCGCTGTCGCCCCGACGGAAGCGCCAGCCGTGACGGGTTCGCGAACGTCGGCGTCGCCGTGGACGTCGTCGGGATGCGGCGTGTCCTCGGGAATGCGTCCGGTGACTCCTGAGCCCATGACCGCGGCGCGCAGGTCGTCGCCGAGCAGTCGCTGACGTCGGGTCTTGGCGCCCTTCTTCGACTTCAGGTAGGCGAGCAGCGGCGTCGCAATGAAGATCGACGAATAGACACCCGAGACCATGCCGACGAGCAGCGCCAGCGCGAACTCGCGCAGCGACACGGCGCCCATGACCCCGGCGCCGAGCAGCAACAGCGAGATCACCGGGAGGATCGACGAGAAGCTGGTGAGCAACGACCGCACCATCACTTGGTTCATGGAGATGTTGACGATGTCCTCGTAGGGCATCTTCGTGGTGGCGTAACGCCCTTCGTTCTCCTTGACCCGGTCGAACACGACGATCGTGTCGTACAGCGAGTAGCCGAGGATCGTCAGGAAGGCGATCACCGTTGCCGGCGTCACCTCGAACTGGAACACCGAGTACACGCCGACCGCGACGATGACATCGTTCACCATTGCGGCGATCGCCGCCAGCGCCATCCTCCATTCGAATCGCATCGAGATGAAGATGGCGACGACGAAGAGGAAGATCACGAGCGCCCGGATGGCCTTGTCGGTGATCTCGGCACCCCACGTCGAACTGGTGAACGAGAAGCTGATCTCCTCGACCGTGACACCCGCTGCCTCGGCGAACGGCGCGGTCACCGCTGTCGGCCTGATCTCGCGGGAGCTCCTCGACCTGGACGGTGACGACGTCGGACGTCTCGGAGCTGCGCAGCTGGATTCGGGCGCCGCTGGTGGAAACGTCGTTGGCGGCAAGCACGTCGGTGGCTTCGTCGACTCCGAACGTTTCGCTCGCCGGGAATGTCCCAGGCATCGCCGCCCTCGAAGTCGAGCCCGAGGTTCAGGCCCTGGGTGAGCAGCGACGCGAAGGTCACCACCACAGCGACGATCGCGAGGATCAGCCCGACCTTGCGTTTGCCGTAGAAGTCGATCGCCGTCTGCCCGCGGAACAGCCGACCCAGTCCGGACGTGGGAGACACTGGTGTCGAGCGTCATGCCGTCGCCACTTTCATGCCGAGCACGGATTTCTCGTTTGAGCCATCAACTTGGTACTCGAGAGCAGGAGCACTGCCGGCCGCGTGAAGAAGTAACACACGAGCAGGTCACAGATGGTCGTGAGTCCGAGATACAACGCGAACCCCCGGACGGAGCCGACGCTGAGCGAGAACAGGATCCCTGCTGCGATCAGCGACACGACATCGGCCGACCAGATCGTGCGCCAGGTCATCTTGAAGCTGCGTGGCGCTGCGTTCTTGATGGTGCGTCCGTTGCGCAGCTCGTCCTTGATCCGTTCGAAGAACACCACGTAGCTGTCGACGGTGACACCGATGGCCACGATGATGCCCGTGACACCGGCAAGGCTGAGCGCGTAGTTGGTCCATCCCGAGACGAACGACGCCATCGAGAACACCATCCCGGCCCACACCGTGATTCCGGCCACGATGACCAGCGCGAGCCATCGGTAGTACACGATCAGGAACACGAGCACGAGCGCCAGTCCGACGAGGCCCGCGATGATCGCCGCCTGCAGCGAGTCGGAACCGGCGGAGGGCGACACCGTACGGGCTTCTTGGGCTTCGACCTCGACCGGGAAGGCGCCACGGTTGAGCACGGCGGCGAGTTCCTCGGCCTCGGACTGGGTGAAGTTGCCCGTGATCGACACCGAATCGGTGAAGTTCGGCTCGTTGACGGTGGGAGCCGACTGTACGACGCTGTCGAGCACGATCGCCAGGCGCTGCGTGGGGCACGTCGGCAGGCGGTTGAAGCACTGGTTGGCCAGGTTGTTCCAGGTGTCGGCGCCCTCACCGCCGCGCAGGTCGACCGAAACGCCCCAACCCTGCGAGGGGTCGAGCGTCGGTGCGGCGCTCCCGCGTTCGAAGACCTCGCCGGTGCCCTGCACCGGGCCGACACACTCGGCGCTGCCGTCGCGTGTGGGCAGGATCTCGGCGGTCGGATCGACGAACTGGGTCGGGACCGGTTCGTTGACCGCACCCGCCGGGATCGTCTCGGTCGGCACCGTGTCGGTCGGCACGCTGTCGGTCGGCGGAGCGACGGGACGACGCAGGCCCTGTGGCTCGCTGCTCGTCGGTCCGGAATCGGTTGGTACCACCGAATCGGTGACGTCACTCGGCGTACCGACCACCGGACCGGTCGGAGTGGCATCGACCGTCTGACAGCTGCTCGGATCGAGGACCGGGCGCAGTTCGACCACGCCGGAGACGTCGACAGCGCTCAGTGCTTCCTGCTGATCGCGCACGCCGGGCAGATCGACCACGATCGTGTCGCCCTGGACGCGCACATCGGGCTCGGCAATGCCCTGGCGTTCGAGTTCGGAGCGGATCTGATCTCGGATCACCGTGAGTTCTTCGGGCGCCGCGGGTTCCGTTGGCGACAGGATGACCGACACGCCACCCTGCAGGTCGAGGCCCAGAATCGGGGTGTTGCCCGTGGTGATGTTGAACGCAAGCGTGATGATCACGATCAGCACGACGCCGATCATCGAGGTCCAGAGACGACGTTTCATGACGGTTGGTCAGTCGTCGTCGTCAGCGTTGGCGGACACCGAATTGTCGGCGTCAGCGGCGTCGTCACCTGCGGCGGCAGCGTCGTCGGCGTCAGGCGACGCCTTGCCGGAGATGGCCGCTCGTGCGATTCGGATCTGGACGTCGTCATCGATCTCGAGCCAGAAACGGCTGTCGCCGTCCTCGCCGGTGATGACGCCGTAGACGCCCGACGTCGTGATCACTTCGTCGCCGACCTGGATCGAACGCTGCAGCTCCTGCTGCTCGCGCATCCGGCGCCGCTGGGGCCGGATCATGAAGAAATACATGGCGAACGGGATCAGCAGCAGGATCCCGAGCTGGATGATGGCGCCGCTCCCGCCGCCGGAGGACGACTCCTGTGCGATCAGGGAGGTGATGAGATGCGAGGACATGACGGCGTCCGATGCTAGCTGCGATCCGGCGTCGTCACCGGTCAATCCTCGTCTCGGACATCGCGCTCGTGAATCTAGAGTTGCGTGATGATCGGCGCCTCACACGTGACGAGCGCAGCGCAGCTGTGCGCGACGTTCCTCGACGAAGCGGCCGGCACCGATTGGGCCGTCACGGTGCCCGATCTCGACATGTCCGTCGCCGAGGTCGTCGCTCACGCCGCCGAAGGCTGCCTCTGGTACGCCATCGACCTGTCCGCGGGCGGCATCGACCTTCGCCTCGTCGAGCACCGCGTCACGACCGATGGTTCCAACCGCGATCTGGTCGACACGCTGAGGTCGTATGCCTGCGTCGTGTCCGCGGTCATCGAGGTCAGCCCTCCCAGCGCACGCGGGTTCCATCCGATGGGAACGGCCGATCCATCCGGTTTCGCCGCGATGGCATGCGACGAACTGCTGATTCACACCGACGACGCGGCGCGGGGTCTCGGTTTGAGCTTTCGTCCCCCGGCCGACCTCGCCGACCTCGTCCTTCGCCGGCTCTTTCCCTGGGTTGCGACCGGCGAGGATCCCTGGGAGCAGTTGCGCTGGGCGAACGGACGGATTGCCCTCGGCGACATGCCCCGACTCACCGACTGGGGATGGCACTGCGCTCCGATCGCCGACTGGGACGGGACCATTGCAACGAGGCCGCCGAAACCCTGATCCGTGATCGGGTACCGGTCAGCCCCAGACGTCGAGCACCGACCGCCGCATCGATGCAAACGTGCCGTCTGCGATCGCCGACCGCATCGAGCTCATCAGCGAGATCGTCCACGCCACGTTGTGGATCGACAGCAGTCGGGACGCTGTTGGCTCGCCGACTTGCAACAGATGCCGGATGTAGCCCCGGCTGTGCCGTGCGCACACTTCACACGAACAGGTGGCGTCGAGTGGCTCGTCGAGTTCGGCGTTGCGGGCCGCCTTCGCCTGGAACCGGCCGGTCGAGGTGAGCGCCGTGCCATGGCGGCCGAGCCGAGTTTGCATCACGCAGTCGAATTGGTCGACCCCGAGCGCCACTGCCTCGACAAGCGACGCCGGGTCGCCGACTCCCATCAGGTAGCGGGGACGGTCGGTCGGGAGGTGTTCGAGCGCAGCCGCGAGTGCCGGCAGCATCTCCTCGCGAGTCTCCCCCACCGACAGCCCACCGATGCCGTAGCCGTCGAAGCCGATCTCGACGATCTGCTTGGCGCTCTCACGCCGCATGGTCTCGCTGATGCCACCCTGAACGATGCCGAACAGTGACTGGTCGGTCCGAGTGTGGGCCGCGACAGCACGTTCGGCCCACGCCGTAGTGCGTTCGAGCGCCGTTCGGATCACCTCGGGCGGGCTCGGCAGCGGCGGGCAGACGTCGAGCACCATCATGATGTCGGCACCGATGCGCTGTTGGACGTCGACGGCGATCTCCGGCGTGAATCGATGCGTGGAGCCGTCGTAGGTGCTCTTGAAGGTGACCCCGTCGTCGTCGACCTTCGGATCGAGCGAGAACACCTGGAATCCGCCGGAATCGGTGAGCGTCAGGCCGTCCCAGCCCGAGAACCGGCCCAGCCCGCCGAAGCGTTCGACCAGGTCGGCGCCCGGTCGCAGCATCAGGTGGTACGTGTTGCCGAGCACGATCTGTGCGCCGATCCGCCCGTAGTCGTCGGCGCTGAGGTATTTGATTGCGCCTCGCGTCCCGACCGGCATGAACAGCGGCGTCGTGTAAGCGCCGCGGGCGGTCGTGGCCGTGCCCGCTCTCGCCGCTCCGTCGATCGCATCGACCTGGAACTCCACGGGAAACATCGCTGGGACGGTACCTGGCGTCGAGTCAGGCCGGTCGTGCCGGATCACGCCACTCGGCAGGCGCCACCCAGTCGGCCCACGACCGGTCCCACCACGGGCCCTCGCTCTGCAGCCGTCGTACGAGATCCTCTCCGTAGTCGCGAATCCATTCCACCAGCTCTGGCGAGTACCTCCCCTCGACGATCCGATCGTCGAGAACCTCCGCATCCTTGACGAGATGACTGCCGTCCGGGAAGACGAGGATGTCGAGTTCGAGGTCTTGGGTCGCATAGCCACACTCGCTGCGGACGAAGGCGGTCTGCAGGTTGAGGTAAGCCACACTCCCTCCACCGGTTGCGGCGTTTCGACGTCGTCGGGTTGCAGGCCGAGCTGCTCGCTGCGGAGCACGACCTCACCCCACTGCCAGTCTTCATCGCAACAGTCTCCCACGAGCGGACGGGTTCAGTGGGCGTGGCGGTCGAGGAGCATCGCATCACCGAACGACAAGAAGCGGTAGTCGTCGGCCAGTGCGGTCTCGTACAGCGAGCGCCAGCGCGGGCCGACGAACGCATCGATCATCATCAGCAGCGTCGTCTTTGGCAGGTGGAAGTTCGTCATCATTGCGTCGACCAACTGCCAGTCGAATCCTCGATGGATGAACAGATCGGTACGACCCGTGGGCTCGCCGGACCGTGCTGCGGACTCGAGCGCGCGCACCGCCGTGGTGCCCACCGCCACCACTCGCTCGGCGTCGAGGCACGACTGCATCGTCTCGGGCGGCACCCGGTAGCGCTCGGTGTGCATCGGGTGGTCGAGCGGATTGTCGGTGCTGATGGGCTGGAAGGTGTCGAGGCCGACCACGAGTTCGACCGTGGCCGTTCGGATCCCGGCCGCCGCGAGCCGCTCGAACAGCTCGGGGGTGAAGTGGAGCCCTGCGGTCGGCGCAGCGGCCGAGCCCGGCTCGCGGGCGAACACCGTCTGGTACCGGTCGGGGTCGCCGAGGCGTTCCGAGATGTACGGCGGCAACGGCATCTCGCCGTGACGGTCGAGCAGCACGACAGGGTCGTCGTCGCCGATCAATTCCACCCAGAACGTGTCGCCCGCGGGCGTCCGCTCCCCCATCCGCACCAGCGGCACGTCACCGGCGAACAGATGCTCGCCGACGCGCACCTTGGCACCGGGGCGCACCAACGCCTCCCACGTTCGACGGTCGGCGTCCCATGGCTCGAGCAGGAGCACCTCGGCAGCCCCGCCGGTCGCACGATGCAACCGCAGTCGCGCCGGGATCACCCTGGTCTCGTTGAGTACGAGCAGGTCACCGGCACGCAACAAGTCCGGCAGGTCGCGCACGTGACGGTGCTCCTGTTCGGCACTCCCCCGGTCGACCAGCAACCGAGCGCTGTCACGTGGCTCGACCGGCGTCTGGGCGATCCGATCGTCCGGCAGCTCGTAGTCGAAGTCGGCGATCAGCACCCCGGGAGGTTACGCAGTGCGTGGCACCGCGTCACCAGTCAGTCGAAGAGACTGGAGTTGCTGGACCGGCGCGGTGGGGTGAGCCCGAGGTGTTCGTACGCGGCGTCGAGCACGACGCGCCCACGTGGAGTTCGAGCGATCATGCCCTGGGTGATCAAGAACGGTTCGTACACGTCCTCGACCGTTTCGGGCTGCTCACCGACGCTGATGGCAACGGTCGACAGCCCGACCGGGCCGCCGTTGAACTGCGTGCACAGTGCGGACAGGATCGCCCGGTCGACCTTGTCGAGACCGCGGTCGTCGACGCCGAACAGCGCCAACCCCTGACGGGCCACCGGCGGCATCGATGGTGCCGTCGGCTCGGACCTCGGCGAAGTCGCGCACACGGCGCAGGAGTCGGTTGGCGATGCGCGGCGTTCCGCGTGATCGTCGAGCGATCTCCCAGGCACCGTCGGCGTCGATGCGGACATCGAGGATCCCCGCCGCCCGCTCGACGATCGCTCGCAACTCGTCGTCTTCGTAGTAGTCGAGACGGGCAACGAGCCCGAATCGATCGCGCAGCGGGCCGGTGATCATCCCCGTGCGCGTCGTTGCGCCGACCAACGTGAACGGCGGCATCGTCAGACGGATGCTCGACGCTGCCGGGCCCTTGCCGACCACGATGTCGAGCTGGAAGTCCTCCATCGCTGGATAGAGGATCTCCTCGACTGCTCGCGACAGGCGGTGGATCTCGTCGATGAACAGCACGTCGCCGTCTTCGAGCTTGGTGAGAATGGCCGCGAGGTCGCCGGCACGTTCCAGCGCCGGGCCGGACGTGACGTGCAGATGGACACCCATCTCAGTGGCCACAATGCCCGCGAGCGTGGTCTTGCCGAGCCCGGGCGGCCCTGCGAACAACAGGTGGTCGACCGGCTGGTCGCGTTTGCGGGCTGCTTCGAGCACGATCCGCAGGTGTTCCTTGAGTTCACGCTGGCCGACGAACTCGTCGAGAGCCCGTGGCCGCAGCCCCGCTTCGAGTTCGACTTCGGCGTCGACGACGTCGTCGGCACCCGCACCGATGCCCGGGTCGAGGAACTCGTCACGCACGGCGCGCCCCCAACGACTTCAGCGCGTCGCGCAGGAGCGTGGCCGAATCGGTGTCGGTCTGCAGCTCGCGGAGAACGTCGCGGATCTCGTCGGTGCCGTAGCCGAGACTGGCGAGTGCGTCGCGCACGTCGGCAACGGCGGACGCCGACCCGTTCACCCCGGCGCCGTCGAGTATCGGCACCGACAACCGGTCGCGCAGATCGATGATCAGCCGCTCGGCAGTCTTCTTGCCGATGCCCGGCACCAGCGTGAGCGCAGCGACGTCGTTGTTGGCCACCACGTCGAAGAGCGCTCCGGGTGGATGCGTGGCGAGGATCGCCATGGCCAGCGCCGGGCCGATCCCGTTCGTCTTGATCAACACCTGGAACGTCTGGCGGTCGTCACGTGACGTGAAACCGAACAACGTCTGCGCATCCTCACGGATGTGGTGATGGACATAGAGGAACACCGGTGTACCGGGTTCCAGCTCGGCGAGGACCCGAGTCGACACGGCGACGAGGTACCCGACGCCGCCGACTTCGAGCAGCACCGTGCCGTCGAGATTGCGTTCGAGCACCGAGCCACGCAGCGAACCGATCATGCGCTTCGCACCGCCGCTCGCAGGTGTGGCGACATCGCCAGGTGACACAACGCGAGCGCCGCAGCGTCGGCAGCGTCGGCAGGCTTCGGCAACGACGAGAGCCCGAGCCGGGCCTGCACCATCTTCTGGACCTGGACCTTGTCGGCTCCACCCCAGCCGGCCACGGCGTCTTTGACCTGATTGGGCGTGTACTGGATGACCTCGCAGCCGGCGAGTGCCGCCTCGGCCAGAGCCAGGCCGCTCGCTTGGCCCACACTCATCGCGGTGCGCACGTTGACCTGGAAGAACACCTGCTCGACAGCAACCACGTCAGGGCGGAACTCGGCGATCAACGCCGTGAACTCGGTGCGCAGCGACGCCAACCGTTGCGGCAACGGGTCGGTACGCGGCGTCGTGATCACGCCGAGCGAGATCGCCACCGCCTTCGACGAGCCCCGAGCATCGACGACGGCGTACCCGCACCGGGTCAATCCTGGGTCGATACCCAGCACGCGACACGACCGCATCGGCGACCGGGATGACACACTGTTGGCGAACACAGGTTCGTACCTTAGTGCGCCGGTGCGGTCAACTGGTGATCTTCTCCAATTCGCCGATCAGTTCCTTGACCGGCCGGAACGTGAGGCCGGCAATCGCTCGATGGGCGTAGCGGACCACTCCGTCGGCATCGATGATGAACACGCTGCGACGCGGGAACCCGATCGGCCCCAGCGTCCCGTACAGACCAGCGACGGCCTTGTCGGTGTCGGCCAGCAGCGGGAACTCGAAACCGTGCTTGCCGGAGAACGCGTCGTGGCTGCTGACGTCCTGCGCGGAGATCCCGATCACCTGCGCGTTCATCTCGCTGAACTGCTCGAGATCGTCGTTGTAGGTGTTGAGCTGTTTCGTGCAGACGGGCGTGTCGTCGCCGGGATAGAAGACCAACACGACCGGCTGGCCGCGGAAGTCGGCCAGCGAATAGTCGCTGCCGCCGGTGCCGGGCAGCGTGAAGTCGGGAGCCGGATCGCCGACGCCGAGACTCACGACGCTGCCACCTCCATCAGTTCGTCGCTCATGTCGAAGTTCGAGAACACGTCCTGGACGTCGTCGTTGTCTTCCAACGCGTCGAGGATCCGCAGGATCGCCTTCGCATCAGCGGTGTCGGTGACCGGCACCAGGTTGTCGGCCACCATCGGCGAGTCGGCCGAGATCACCTCGATGCCGACATCGTCGATCGCTCCCTTGACGTCGTAGACGACCGACGGCTCGGTCATCACGCGAAACGCTCCGTCGCCCTCGGCGATCACATCGTCAGCGCCGGCCTCGATCGCCGCCATCATGATCGTGTCCTCGTCGACGCCGTCACCGGTGATGATCACACCGCGCCGGTGGAACTGCCAGCCGACTGCTCCGGGCTCGGCCATCGAGCCACCGAGCTTGGAGAAGATGTTGCGGATCTCTGCGCCGGTGCGGTTGCGGTTGTCGGTGAGCACGTCGATCATGAGCGCCACGCCACCGGGCGCATAGCCCTCGTACATGATGCTCTCGTAGGTGCCGCCGTCGTCGTCGCCGGTTCCCCGCTTGATCGCCCGGTCGATGGCGTCGTTGGTCATTCGACCCGCCTTGGCCTTCTGGACCGCGGTGCGCAACGTGGGGTTGGTGTCGACGTCGCCACCGCTCTTGGCTGCCACCTCGATCTGGCGGGCGAGTTTCGCGAAGAGCTTGCCCCGCGCCTTGTCGGCGGCGCCCTTCTTGTGTTTGATCGTTGCCCATTTGGAGTGGCCGGACATGAGTGCTCCGTTGCGTTTCGGTCGTGCGTCAGTCGGTGAGCGAGTCGAGGAAGAGTTGATGCAGGCGTGCGTCGTCGGTGAGTTCCGGATGGAACGCTGCCACCGTACAGCGCGCGCTGCGAACGAGAACAGGCACGCCGTCGTGGCATGCGAGAACCTCGACGTCGGCGCCGACGCGTTCGACGAACGGGGCTCGGATGAACACGGCATGGAAGGCGTCGCTGAGCCCGTCGACGTCGAGATCGACCTCGAAGCTGTCGAGTTGGCGTCCGTAGCCATTGCGGCGAACCGTCAGGTCGATCAGGTCGAATCCTCGCTGGTCAGGGCGTCCGTCGAGCACGTCGGTCGCGCACAGGATCATGCCGGCACAGGTGCCGAACACGGGGAGTCCGTCGATCAGGCGTCCCTTGAGGTCATCGAAGAGCCCGCTCGTCGTGAGCAGCCGCGACATCGTGGTGCTCTCGCCTCCGGGCAGCACGATCGCGTCGAGACCGTCGAGGTCGTTCGCCGTTCGTACCAACGGTGCACTGGCGCCGAGTTGCTCGAGGCGCTGACGATGCACGTCGAAGGCCCCTTGCAGGGCGAGTACGCCAACGGTCCGGCCGACTCGAGGAGTGGGGGTGTCAGGAGCCCCGTTCGGCATATCGCTGGTTGATCTCGTCCATCCCGATGCCGGTCATCGGTGCGCCGAGGCCACGGCTGACCTTGGCGAGGATGTCGGCGTCGTTGAAGTGGGTGGTCGCCTCGACGATGGCCTTGGCTCGCGGCGATGGATCCTCGGACTTGAAGATGCCGGAACCGACGAACACCGCTTCGGCGCCGAGCTGCATCGCCAACGCCGCGTCGGCGGGGGTGGCCAGGCCACCGGCGCAGAACAACGGAACCTGCAACTTGCCGGTCTCCGCGATCTCCTGCACGAGCGGCAGGGGCGCCTGGAGCCGCTTGGCCCACTCGAACAGCTCGGCCTCGTCGGCCTGGGTGATCTTGCGCATGTCGCCGATGATGTTGCGCAGGTGCCGAACAGCTTCCACGACGTTGCCGGTGCCGGCTTCGCCCTTCGAGCGGATCATCGCAGCACCCTCGGAGATGCGCCGCAGCGCCTCACCCAGATTGGTGGCGCCACACACGAACGGCACGTCGAACGCGAACTTGTCGATGTGATGCGTCTCGTCGGCGGGGGTGAGCACCTCGGACTCGTCGACGAAGTCGACACCGAGCGCCTGCAGGATCTGTGCTTCGACGAAGTGACCGATGCGGGCCTTGGCCATCACCGGAATCGACACGGCGGCCTGGATGCCCTCGATCATCTCCGGGTCGCTCATTCGGGCCACGCCGCCGTCACGACGGATGTCGGCCGGGACGCGCTCGAGGGCCATCACCGCAACGGCGCCGGCGTCTTCGGCGATCTTTGCCTGCTCGGGGGTGACGACGTCCATGATGACGCCGCCCTTCATCATCTCGGCGAGTCCGCGCTTGACGGGGAAGGTTCCGGTGCTGCCAGTCATCTCGTCATCGTACTTTCGTTGACGGCGTTCCGCTGCGGCGAACTCAGGGTGCGGGTGGTGCCGATGGCAACACCACCACCGCGCCCGCATTGACGTCGTCGAGGTCGGCCAGTTCGATCCAGGTGTTACCCGGGGCGAACTGGACCGGTTCACCGTCGGGCCCGAGGTACTCGATCGGAAAGAGCGAGAACTCGCGCTTCCACGTTCCCTCGATGACCTCGCCACCGGAGAAGAAGTAGGCCGGTCCGGTGCCGACGGTCTGCGCTTCCGGGCTGCGGCGGTCGGCGGGGCTCGGCAGCGTACTCCACACCCAGAACGATCACGTTGGTGGCCCGGATCCGACCGAAGACCTTGTCATCGTGGGCTCGACCGCGCTGCGACCGGTCGAACTTCTCGAACTCCGCGTTCCAGGTCCACTCGATGCTCTCCGAGCCGACGCGAGCCGCAACGCCGGCGGTCGACTCGCCGCCGAATTCCTCGCCGGCCTCGAGGTACTGGAGCTGCGCCGGCGGAGGACCGGGGTGGCCCAACGGCGTCTGCGACCAGATGTTGTCGGTCGTGGTGTACAAGTTGTGCGGCGCCCCGCCCGGCCCACGGAAGTACCCGGACGCATTGCTCGGGCCCAGGTTGATCAGCGTCGAGTCGTTGATCGCACGGGTCACGTTGGGGTTGCCGCCGCTCCACACGAACAGGGGCTCGTTGAACGAGGTGAACAGCGCAACGTCCTGGGTGCGTCCCGAGCGGATCGGGCCGATCGGGTCGGAACTCTGCGAGTGGAACACCGCCGCGAAGCGTGTCGTGCGGCCCTCGACGACCTCTTCGAACACGATGTCGGCGACGGCGAGCCCGCTGTGGTTCGGCACGGCCGCCGCGTTGTTGTCGATCTTGGCAACGAGCGCCGCTCGCTGCAGCACCTGGTCCTCGCTCTCGAGCGGCTGGCCGGTGAGGGGCTGGCGGATCGTGGCCGGCACGGTCGTGGTGGTCGTCGAGGTCGACGACGTGGTGGTGGTCGCTTTGATCGTGGTCGACGTCGTGGACGTCGAGCTGGTCGTGGTGGAGTCATCGCCACCGCCGCCACCGCCGCAGGCTGCGGCAACAAGGGCGAGGGCGGTGAGCGCAATGAACGGGCGGGCGGATTTCATCAGAGTTCTCTCAAGAGTGCGATTCGCTCGTCGAGCGGGGGGTGGGTGTCGAACATTCGGTGGATGCCGCCCAGCTTGCCGTCGTCACCGACGCCGCTCATGGGCTGCTCGATCCACAAGTGTGCCGTAGCGGTGGACGCCGAATGCGTCACCGTGGTGTCGTCCTTCAACTTCTCGAGCGCCGAGATCAGGCCCGGCGGGTATCGGGTGAGTTGGCAGGCGCTCACATCGGCCAGGGTCTCTCGACGTCGAGAGATCGTGGCCTGCATGATCTTGGCGATGATCGGGGCAACGACCAGCAGCACGATGCCGGCATAGGCCAGCGGATTGTTGCCGTTGCTCTGGTCGCCGCGGCGCGCCACTCGACCACCGTTCCACCACATCGTGCGGATCGCCAGGTCGGCCATCAGGGCAACGGCGCCGACCATCACGACCGCGAGCGTCGACACCAGGATGTCGTAGTTGCGGATGTGGCTCAGCTCGTGCGCCACCACCCCCTCGAGTTCCACGCGGTTCATCTTCTCGAGCAGTCCCGTCGTGACGGCGATCGCGGCGTGGTTCGGGTTGCGGCCGGTGGCGAACGCGTTCGGCGCAGGGTCGTCGATCACGTAGACGCCCGGTTTGGGCAGTCCGCCGGCGATACAGAGCCCCTCGACCAGGTTGTGTAAGCGCTGGTACTCCTCGGGCGGCGCGGGACGCGCCCGGCTGACGGCGAGGGCGATCCGATCGGCCCGCCAGTACGACGTGAACGCGACCACGCCGCTGAACACGAGGGCCACGATCGTGAACACCACGGCGTTGCCGACGATGGCCCCGATCGCCGCACCGACGAGGACGACGAACCCCACGAAGCCGGCCACGAGCAGCACGCTGCGCCGCTTGTTCGATCTGATCAGTTCGAACATCTCAGCGACTTCAGAACTGGACCGTCGGAGCGATTCGGGCCTGGTCGTCGGCCTCGAAGTACTCCTTTGCTTCGAAGTTGAACATCTTCGCGATGATCACCGTGGGGAACGACTCGAGCTTGTTGTCGTACGTCAACACACTGTCGTTGTAGAACTGGCGAGCGTAGGCAACCCGGCCCTCGGTGGCGGTCAGTTCTTCCTGCAACGCCAGGAAGTTCTGGTTCGCCTTCAGGTCCGGATACGCCTCGCTGAGCGCAAACAGCTGCCGCAACGCACCCGAGAGCATGTCGTTGGCCTCGGCCTGAGCGGCTGGCGTGTCCGGTGCAGCGATCGCCGAGTTGCGCGCAGCCACGACCGCTTCGAGGGTCTCGCGTTCGTGGGCCGCGTATCCCTTGACGGTTTCGACGAGATTCGGGATGAGGTCGATCCGACGCTTCAGCTGGACGTCGATCTGGGACCAGGCGTTCTCGACCTGGTTGCGCGATCGAACCAGGCCGTTGTACGAGATGATCAAGAACGCCACCAGGATCACCACGACGATGATCACGATGATGAGGGGAAGCATTCAGACGAGTCTACGGCGGCGCCCGCAGTCAACGGGAGGATGGGAGCAGCGACTGGTAGATCTCCACGTACCGGTCGGTCAGCGAGGTCATCGCAAACCCTTCCGCTCGTACATCACCGGTTTCGCGCAGGCGCTGTGCGAGCGCTACGTCCGTGGTCACCTGACGCAATGCATCGCTGAGCGCGCCGACGTCGCCGGGCTCGACGAGGAGTGCGTCGACGTCGTGTGTTGCCACGTTGCGGTAGCCGTCGAGCGAGCTCGCCACGACGGTCGTGCCTGCGGCCATCGCCTCGATCAGCACGACACCGAACGATTCGCCGCGCAACGACGGCGCACAGAACACGTCGGCGGCGCGGAGCCGGGCGAACTTCTCGTCGTCGGTGACCCGTCCAAGCCAGTGGAATCGATCGTCGCCGGCCGTGGCTGCGGTCAGTTCGACCGTGTCGGGGCCGTCGCTGCCGATCCAGACGTCGACGTCGAGGGCGCTGCTCACGACGGCGTCCACCAGCACCCGCAACCCCTTGCGCTCCTCGTGTCGACCGCAGAAGAACACCGTCGGTCGCCCAGCAGCACGACCCGACTCGCTGGGCCACGGCGCAATCGAACGGATCGCGTCGAGTTCCACGCCGTTGAACAACACCTCGTAGTCGCCGCCGAGGTGGCTGCGTACCAGTTCGAGGGCGTCTTTCGAGACGACCACCTTGTGGTCGATCCTTCTGATGAGTCGGGTGAGCGCCGGCTTCAGGATCCGATAGCTGGCCGAGGTGCCGGCAGCATGGAACGTCCCGACGGTCGGCGCCGCATGAACCATGAGCGCAGTTGAGGTCGGACCAGGCGCGAGCGGCTCGTGGAGGTGGATCACGTCGAACTGCTCGTCGGCGAGCACACGCAACGTCCGGAGCGCAGCCGAAGGATCGGGGGCGATCGGGGCGATCGAGCCGTTGGCCGACAACGGCAAGGAGTCGCCGAGTGGAGCGACGAACGACTCGGGAGGCGGCCCGTCGCATGGTCCGAGTACCCGTGCCTCGTGACCCCGCCGCCGGAGTTCGCGCGCGAGACCGAGCACCTGGGCCTGCACCCCTCCTGGCACCGTGAGACTGTACGGACAGACGATGCCGATCCTCATGGTGTCATCGCGTCGCAGGTCAACCCGAGGCGACGCTGGAGTTCCGCGGCTTCGAGCGGGCCCGACAGCAGAAACCCCTGCCCGATGTCGCATCCGAGCGCCTGCAACATGCGCAGCTGGCCGGGACGTTCGATGCCTTCGGCGATCGAGATCACCTCGAGGCCGGCGGTGAGTTGCAGGATCATCTTGGCCAACGACATGCTGCACGTCTGCTCGTCGAGTTCGTCGATGAACTGACGGTCGATCTTGACGATGTCGACGGGAAACCGCTGCAGATACGACAGCGAGCAGTAGCCGGTTCCGAAGTCATCGATTGCAATGAGTACACCAAGATCGCGTAGCTGGGCAAGGTTGTCCGACGCCGATTCGATCTCCTCGACGAGCATCGTCTCGGTGATCTCCAACACGACGAGGCTCGGATCGAGTTGGTGGACCTCGAGCGAACAGCGCACCTGCTCGACGAATTCAGGTGAGCGGACCTGGAACCCTGACACGTTGATGCTCACCCGCTGCGGCCCGTTCGACTGCCACTGCGATGCCGCCTTGATGCTCTCGTCGACCACCCATCTCCCGATGGGCACGATGAGTCCAGCGCGTTCGGCGATGGGAATGAACTCCGAGGGGGCGATCGGCCCGCGAGTGGGATGCTCCCAGCGCAGCAGTGATTCTGCGCCCACGACGCGGTGCGTTCGGAGATCGACCATCGGCTGGAACACGAGCCGCAACTCGTCGCGTTCGATCGCCGATCCGAGGTCACTGCGGAACTCGAGGTGGCGAGTCGCCGCCAGCCGCATGGCCGGGTCGAAGATCTTGATTTGGCTCTTGCCTGCTCGCTTGGCCTCGTACATGGCAATGTCGGCGTCGCGCAGCAATCCGGCGGTCGTCATCCCGGGTGTCGACACGGCCACGCCGACACTGGCGAGCACCGACAGGTCGTAGCCGGCGAGTGCCACCGGCTGCCGCAACGCTTCGAGCAGACCCTCCGCTACGTCCAACGCTCGGTCGATACCGCCACGATCTTCGAGCAGCAGCGCGAACTCGTCACCGCCGAGGCGGGCCGGGGTGTCGCCGGTACCGGCCACCTGACGGATGCGGTCCGCAATGGAACGGAGCATCTGGTCGCCGACATCGTGACCGAGCGCATCGTTCACCGACTTGAAGTCGTCCAGGTCGACGAAGAGCACCACGATGGGATCGTCTTCGGGGCGGGTGACGCGGAGCGCATGATCCATCCGGTCCAGGAAGAGCGCACGGTTCGCGAGGCCGGTCAGTTCGTCATGGAAGGCGCGGTGGCTGAGCTGGCGCTCGAGATCACGCTGCTCGGTGATGTCACGGAAGGTGGCCACCAGGCCGTCAACAGCGTCGCCGCCCAGCAGGTTGGCGATCGTGGCCTCCACCCGCCGGCGTTGGCCGTCGACGCGGACGAGGCTGGCCTCGAACTTGACCATTTCGCCATACGGGAGCGTGGCCGCCTTGCGAAGTTCGGCCGCCGCGGCGCCACGGTCGTCGCTCGCCACGAGATCGACGAGGGACCTGCCGGTCCAGTCGCTCGGTCGGTGCCCGAGCGTGCTCGCAAGACCGGGGCTCGCGTAGTTCATCACGCCGTTTGCGTCGACGAGCAGCACGACGTCGCTGGAGTGTTCGACCATGGCCGCCAGCCGATCCTGGCCCTTGCGTTCGGTCAGCGCCCGCACGGTCGCCACGAGACGCCACATACGGGTCAAGGCCAGGATCACGACCACCACGGCGCACACCGCCGCGATCGTCCGCGTCGCCCTCGGTGGCGTGGCCCGTCACGCTGAGGGTCAGCAGTATCGTCAACGGCGTCAACGCGGCAACACTGAGCCACACCACCCGTCCGAACCCGAGGATCGGCACCGTCTCCTGCGGACGATTCCGATGCGTCATGGTCGGATCGAGCGCTGCAGCGCCGATGATCATCGGCGGCGCGATCGCCAGCGCAGCGATGAACCCTCCTGCTCCGAGCGACCCACGCAACTCGGCGATGCCCCGAGCCACATCGGAGACGAGCAGCCACGCCACGCCGATCGCCAGCAACGTCGTTGCCGGGACGCGGAATCGGTTCTGGGTTGCGGTGCGGAACGCGATGGCGAGAGCGAGCGCATCGATCAAGGGAACAAGGACCGCCCACACTCGGTCGCCGAATGCCAGGCCACGATCGGCCAGATACGGCTCCACGACCGCGAGCCACACGCCGAGCCCGACGGCGATGCCCACGATCGCCGTTTCGATCGGTCCCAACGAGTCTTCGTCAGGCGACGAATCCTGCCCGAGCATCGCAAGGGCGACCATGAGGATGATCGCCGAGACGAGATGGAATGCGTCGCCCGCCGACGGGAACGTGTCGGACCCGCCGAAGTACAGACGCGCCCACAGCAACTGCGAGATGACGAGCAACCCGAGCGACGTCGCAACGAGCACCCACGCCAGACACGCGACGCGGCTGATGTGCGGCGATGCCGAACCAGACGGCGCCCACGCCGATCAGCGGCGCAACCACTCGGATGGCCTCGGCAACGGCGTTCGCCGGCAGCACGAAGTAGACCGCGGTGAGCGCGGCTGCGACAGCGACGAGGATGCGAGCGCGCATCGCCATCGGGTATGTGTCCGCCATTTCGATGCTCTGTCTTCGGCAGAACGCTCAGGTGACTTGATCGTCGTGCGTGCGATCGCCGGCGATGTACTCCGTCAACGAGGCACGTCCGATGTCGACCGCCTCAGCTCGACTCCGACGCTCGCCGGTTCGAATGTGGCGGGCCAGCTCCTCGGCCTCGAGCTCGGCACTCGAGACGACGCCGTACGGCGTCGAGCTCCTCCATCACGAACGCAGGCTGCTCGACGTCGGAGCGGTCGTAACCCGCAGTGACAGCGCCGACGAGCACCGCGGCGGTCGCACGGTCGGGTAGGACCGACGCGGCGAACTGCAACGTCCACAAGTCGGCGTCGTCGGACCAGTGGATGCCGGTCTCGGTCAGCGCCGAAAGCAGGTGACGCGCAGCAGCGTGCGGATCTCCGAGGTCGCGTTCGGCAACTCCGAGGAAGACGGTGCAATCGACGATGCCGGGAGCGATGGTCAGCTCGTCGAAGCGCTCGCGGGCTTCGATCAGATGGTTTCTGGCGGCGTCCGCCTGGCTCAGCGCCAGCAAGCTGCGACCAAGTCCGGACATCGCCACCGCAATCGAGTATGCGTGGTCGGAGCGCCGCGCCTCCTCGAGGGACTCGGAGAAGTCGCGTGCCGCCTGGTCGTACCGACCTTGGTTGAAGCGCCCTGACGCCAGCGTCGCCAACGACAGGCTGATTCCGTAACTTCCGGCGTGGCGCAGCTCGACGATCGCTTCGGCGAGGGCGCGCTCAGCGTCGTCGGGCCGGCCGAGTTCGAAGTACCAGTCGCCCAAGTTGTTGAGGGCAGCGCCAAGTCGATCACGTTCGCTCGAACCCTCGGCGGATCTCCACCTGCCGCTCCAGCGCCTCGACCGCACGGTCGACATGGCCCATGACGCCGAGCAGGCTTCCATAGCTGTGCAATGCATCTGCCAGCACTTGGTCCGCCAGATCGGGGTCGAGGGCGAAGAGGTCGTCGCACCACTGCAACCCCTCGCGGTGCTGACCGGCTGCATACCACAGGTAGCCGAGACCCCCGACCAGACGGCCCGCTGCGGTGAGGTGCCCGTGGTCGAGTGTGTAGCTCAGCGAAGCTCTGAACTCGGCCTCGTCCTGGTCGAGCCGAAGCAACGCACCGCCGAGGTCGCCGGCGCGTTGTTGAGCCTGCAACTCGCCTGCGAGGTCAGCACACCATTCCGCATGTCGCTGCTGGAGCAGATCCCGCTCGCCCGCCTCGTCGAGTTCTTGCCGGGCGTAGGCCCGGATCGTTTCCAGCAGCGTGTATCGGGTCGTGCCGTCGCTGGCGGAACTGGTCGCAACCATCGACTTGTCGACCAGAGCCAGCAGCAGGTCGGTCACGTCGAACTCGTCGATCCCCGCTCCGCTGCATACCCGCTCGACCGAGCTCAATGCGAAGTCGGCGGCGAAGGTGCCGAGACGACGAAAGAGCAACTGCTCGTCAGCCCCCAACAGGTCGTGGCTCCACTCGATCGTGCTCAGCAGCGTCCGCTGACGACCTTCGGCATTTCGGTCCGAGGCGGTGAGCAGGCGAAACCGTTCACCGAGCCGATCGAGAATCTGGGTGGGTGAGAGCGAACGGGTACGCGCCGCCGCGAGCTCCAGTGCGAGCGGAATGCCGTCGAGTTGCCGGCAGATGCTCACCACCGCGCTCACGTTGTCGGTGGTCACCGCGAAGTCGGACGACGCCAACTGGGAACGCTCGACGAACAAGCGGACCGAATCGTGCCGCATCGCCTCGTCGACCGTGGCGTCCTTGTCGGGCAACGACAACGACGGCACCCGGTAGAGCGCCTCGCCGGCAACACCGAGCCGTTCCCTGACTCGTCGCCAGAACGCGAAGGTTCGGGCACGCCGTCAGCAAGTCCCGACAGAGTCCGGCCGTTGGGCTGATGATCTGTTCACAGTTGTCGAGGACGAGCAGAACCCGTTTGGCGCCGATGTACTCGGCCATCGACCGAACCAGCGGCGTGCCGGCGACGCGAGTGACAGCGAAGCGCTGTGCGAGCTCGTCGACCAGCACGTCAGCATCGCGAACGGCACCGAGTTCGGCCACTCGCAGACCATCGGGAAACTCACCGAGAAGCTCTTCGGCGACCCGCATCGCCAACCTCGTCTTGCCTGCTCCCCCGGCTCCGGACAACGTGACCAGGCGGTGCTCGTGGAGCAGATCCAAGACCTCGCGCAATTCGTTGGTCCGACCGATGAAACTCGTCAGCTGCGTCGGCAGGTGATCGTCGGGGCCTTCCACGGTGCGCAGACCGTGGGAACTCTCGGATGAGCGCTGGGTGACAGACCTGGTGGATTCGTTCCGGTTCAGTCAGCCCGCGGAGGCGGTGAGTGCCCAGGTCGACGAGTTCGACCTCCGATGGACGCCATCCCGCCAACAGATCGACCGTGGCCTGCGAGAGCACGAGCTGGCCGCCGTGGGCCGCCGCCGCCAGCCGAGCACCGCGATTGACGGCGGCGCCGAAGTAGTCATCGTTGCGAACCGTCGCCGAACCGGAGTGCAGGCCGATACGCACCTTGAGAGTGAGGCCGGCAGCGGGTTCCACGAGCGCGAGTTGGATGTCGAGCGCTGCGTGGACAGCCTCGGCAGCTGCCTGGAAAGCCGCCGCGAAGCTGTCACCAGCGGTGCTGAAGACGTAGCCGTGGTGCCGATCGACGATCGAGCGGATTCGCCGATCGTGTTCGGCCAGCGATTCGGTCATCGCTTCGGGGACCTGATCCCAGAGCGCGGTCGATCCTTCGATGTCGGTGAACAGGAAGGTGACATCGCCCGTCGGCGGGATCGGTGGTGAGTTCATCGCACTGGCCACCATCTTGCCATGCACGTGCCACTTCGTGCGGAGGGCCGTCTGAGGCCGGCTGGGGGTTTGCCCGTAACCGGGGTCGCTCGGCCGGTTCGGCTGGCAATGACACGGGCATTGCGCTGACCTGGGGTTTTCTGCGTCCGCTCAGCGTGCAGGCTGTTTGAGAGTCTCAGCGCTGTCTCACTGTTTCGCTGCGATTCCCAACGGGCGCATTGCGATGACCGGCGCGACCGAGTGGCGCGCCCATCCATATGTTACATTCTCGTGTCGAAACCGCCGGGGTGGCGACGGCTCACAACCATCAACCAGATTGCGGGCGCGATCGGAACCCTCACATGAAATCATTGCTCTCTCGGCGCGCGACGCGACGCCTCGACCTCCGACTCCGTACCTACGGTGTCACCGCCGCACTCGGCCTGTTCACGATGGGAGGCGTGCTCCCCCAGTGCGCTCCGGCTCCCGCGGTAGTCGTGGTGTCCAACGTCCAGGATTCGGTGGTCAACACCGTCAATCAGCAACGCGAGCTCGCCGGCCTCGGTGCGCTGTCCGTCGACGGTCGGTTGACCGCTGCAGCACAAGGCCATTCGGACCACATGGCCCGCGAGCAGATCATGACCCACAGGGGTGCCGGACAGACCAATGCCGGCCAACGAATCAACGGCGCTGGTTATCGGTGGACCACCTGGGGCGAGAACGTGGCAGCCGGGCAAGCGACGGCCGCCGACGTGATGTCCGCCTGGCTCAACAGCCCGGGCCACAGGGCCAACATCCTGAACGGTGGATTCGCCCAGATCGGTGTCGCCGCGACCATAGGGGCAAATGGCGTCACGTACTGGACGATGGTGGCCGGCGGCTGACACACGCACTAAGGCGCGGCCTCGCCTTCAACGGCGGCCATCGCGGCCGTGCGGACGACCACACGCACTGTTGTGTCCTCAGCGTGTCCTGGAGGCTGCGGTAGGCGAGTGAATCAGCCCGTCTGGCTGGGGTGTTCCCCGTATCCCGGGTCGCTCGGCCAGTTCGGCTGGAACATGTGCCATTGCGACGGTGCTCGCCGGATCAGTGTCTCGAGGTCGCTGGCGAGGTCCTGGGTGATGCGTGCGACGTCGTCGCGCAGGCGCTTGTCGACTCGTTCGACCGTCAACGGTGGCCGCACCCATGCGTGGTGCCCATCGACGCGGCCTGTGAAGTACACCGCAGTGGGCAAGATCGGTGCCCCGGTCCGGAGTGCGAGCGTCGCCGGGCCTGCCGGCATCGTGGTGTGCTCGCCGAAGAATTCGACCTCGGGGCCGCCGCCTTGGAGATCACGGTCGGCGAGCAGGCACACGACGTGGTTGTCGTTGAGCGCCCGCATCACCGTGGTCCCGGCGCCGGCACCCAGCGGGACCACGTTCATCCCGAGCGCGGAGCGGAGATCGACGAACCACTCGAACAGTTCGGGTGGCTCGATCTTCTCGACGACCACGGTGATCTGATGACCCTGCTCGGCGATCCATCGCCCTGCCCATTCCCAGCCTCCGAGATGCGGCAGCACGAGGATCACACCATTGCCGCCCGCGAGCCCGTTGACGATGTTCTCGTAGCCGTCGACGTCGAAACCCCGCTCGACCGTGGCGGCCGAGAGGTTCGGCAACCGGAAGCTCTCGAGCCAGTAGTGAGCGTACGAGTCGAACGCTTCCTGGACCGCCCGGCGCAGCCGCAGTCCGGTGAGCGTCGGATCCACCCGTTGGAGGTGTCGGCTGATCATCGCCCGACGCTCACGGCTGGCGAAGTTGGCACCGACGCCGAACGGCGTCGTCATGCCCGCCGCCACCCGGGCCGGCATCCATTGCGCCGCCGCAGCGCCGAAGCGATACGTGGACGTGGTGGCCAGGTCGGCGAACCGGCGTGGATCGGTGATGGGGCGCGGTGGCACGACTCAGGTCGGCCGGCGCGGCACCCGGGTGCGGCGTCGCTCGGTGCGCGCCACCCGACGACTCTGGCGTCGCGATCGACGCATCTCGATCCTCGCAGCGGTCACCGGAGCGACCGCTGCCTGCTTCCAGACCTTGACGAAACGCTGGACTGCGGTGATCGACGTGAGCACCAGCATGATCCACAAGATCGGGACCAACAGCACGGGAACGAGGAGACCCAAGCAGAGGGCGATGATCCGCTCGGCTCGTTCCATCAGACCGCCCTTGGCCTCGATGCCGAGGGATTCGGCCTTCGCCCGCTGGTAGCTGATGAGGCTCGACACCGCCATCACCGCGTACGGCAACAACGCCATGTGCGGCGACTCCTCGGTCGCGAGGTACCACGCGATACCGCCGAGGAGGAGGGCGTCGGTGATGCGGTCGACGGTGGAGTCGAAGAATGCCCCGCGCTGGCTGGCGCTGTCGGAGGCCTTGGCGAGCGCGCCATCGAGCAGGTCGGGCAGTGCCGCCAGGATGACGAGCAGCAGACCGAGGCGGAGGTACCCGGCACCGATCGCGACCGCAGCGCCAACGCCGACCAACAACCCGAGGATCGTCAGGTGGTCGGGCGTCAGCCCGGTTTTGCGGAGCGCGGCGCCGACCGGCTTGACGGCCTTGTCGACCGGGGTGCGGAACTTGCCGTCGAACATCGAGTCGACGCTATCGCGATTCGGCGACGAGGTCGGCGTTGTCGAGCTCGGGATTGCCTTCGCGGAGGTGCTCGATGACGCGGCCATCGATCGCATCGACGAGGACGAGACCACGTTCGGCCGGTGGATCCTCCGCCGAGTAGCAGAGCACCCGCCACGTCGGTCGGCTGCGCAATCCACGCCAGACCTGCTGGGCCGATGCATGGCCGATCGGGAAGCCGAGCGCCTGCTGAGCGGCGATCAGCGCCTCGGTCTCGTCGACGTGCATTCTCCAACCACTGGTGATCGAGAAGACACCGACAGCGCTCAACACGGCTGCAGCGACGAGCAACCCGTTGTTGACGATCGCGGAACTGTCGAACACGAAGTACGCGCCGACGCAGATCGCCGCGATCACGAGGTAGAGGACGCCGGGCCAACGCCGACGGCTGTTGTCGGGGAACTCGTAGGGGCCGACGAACGCTGACGGATCGAGGTCCGTGGGCAGTTCGTCGCGCAGGTCGTCGGTCATCGCAGCCAGGCTACTGACCGTCGGGCGCCGCAGCTGCCCAGGCGGATCGGAGTTTCGCCGCCGTGTCGACGAGGGCCTCGGGCAGTGTCTGAGTGTTCGAGATCGCCGACATGAAGTTCGAATCGCCGGTCCACCGGGGCACGACGTGCACGTGGAGGTGGTCGGGCACGGATCCACCGGCCGGCCGGCCCAGATTGAGCCCGACGTTCAAGCCATCAGGCGCATAGACCGAGCGGACGATGCGCACCGCTTCCGTGACGGTCGCCCACAGGTCGATGGTCTCCTCGTCGGTCAGCGCATCGAGGTCGGCGACCTCCCGGTACGGGACGACGAGCAGATGTCCGGTCGTGTAGGGGAAGAGATTGACGATGACGAAGCACGTCGCGCCGCGATGAACGATGTGCGTCTCGCTGTCGGGCGCCCCCGAGCGCAGCAGCCGCGTGAAGACGCTGCCCGGCTCGGCGGACTCCGTGCCGGTGCGGACCGGAGCCGCGCTCACGTAGCTCGATCGCCACCCCGACCAGATCCGCTCGAGCATGCTCAGGCGCCGAGCGCCGCCGATTCGGCGTCGGCGATCTCCTGGAGGAACTGCTCGACGAAGCGCTGCACGCCAACGCCGCGCTCGACCTCGCCGCCGCGCGGGTTGACACCCACCGTGCCGGCAGCCACGTCGTCGTCACCGACAACGAGCACATAGGGGATCTTCTCGAGTTTCGCGTTGCGAATCCGCTTGCCGAGCCCGTCGTCTGCCGCCGAGGTGTCGACCCGGGCGCCGGCGGCTGCGAGTGCGTCGACGACCGTCGCTGCGTACGGCTCGTGAGCTTCGGCCACAGCGAGCACCCGCACCTGTGTCGGAGCGAGCCACGTCGGGAACGCCCCGGCATAGTGCTCGAGCAGCACGCCGAAGAACCGTTCGATCGAGCCGAACAGCGCACGGTGCAACATGATCGGGCGATGGCGTCCGTTGTCGGCGCCGACGTATTCGAGATCGAACCGCTCCGGGAGTTGGAAGTCGGCCTGGATCGTCGACAACTGCCACGATCGCCCGATCGCGTCTTTGACGTCGATGTCGATCTTCGGGCCGTAGAACGCTGCGTCGCCGTCCTTGACGGCGTACTCCAGGCCGTGCGAGTCGAGGGCCTCACGCAGCGCCTCGGTCGCTTCGTCCCAGATCTCGTCGTCGCCGATGTACTTGTCGGGGTCCTTCGTCGACAGGTTGAACGTGAAGTCGTCGAACCCGAACGCGCGCAGCACCGACAGCACGAAATCGAGCAGGCTGGCGACCTCGGTGGCCATCTGCTCCTTGGTGCAGTAGATGTGGCTGTCGTCTTGCGTGAAACCACGGATCCGCATCAGGCCATGCAGCGTGCCGGCGCGTTCGTAGCGGTACACGTTGCCGAGCTCGAACAGCCGCAACGGCAGTTCGCGGTAGCTGCGCTGACGACTGCGGAAGATCAAGCAGTGCATCGGGCAGTTCATCGGCTTCATGTAGTACGTGCCGTTGTCCATCTCCATCGGCGGGTACATCCCGTCGGCGTACCACTGGAGGTGGCCGGAGGTCTCGAAGAGCTTGCCGTTCGCGAGATGCGGCGTGTAGACGAACTCATAGCCGCCGTGCTCGTGACGCGTGCGGCTGTAGTCCTCCATCAGCTTGCGCACGATGGCGCCCTTGGGGTGCCACACCGCCAGGCCACCACCGAGTTCACTCGGAAAGCTCAGCAGGTCGAGCTCGGTGGCGAGCTTGCGGTGGTCGCGTTTGGCCGCCTCCTCGAGCTGATGGAGGTGTTCGGCGAGTGCCTGCTTCGACTCCCACGCCGTGCCGTAGATGCGCTGCAGCATCGGGCCCTTCTCGTTGCCACGCCAGTAGGCGCCCGAGACGCGCTGGAGCTTGAAGAAGCCGAGCTTGCCGGTCGACGGGACGTGAGGACCGACGCACATGTCGACGAACGAGTCGGTGTTGCGATAGGCGCTGATCACGCCGCCTTCACCGACTTCGGCGGCATCGTCGTTGTCGGCTTCTGCTGCTTCGACGCGCTCGATGATCTCGACCTTGTACGGCTGGTCGGCGAAGAGTTCCTTGGCCTCGGCCATCGACATCTCCGAGCGGACGAACGGCTGATTCGCCTTGACGATCTCGCGCATCTCGGCCTCGATGCGCTCGAGGTCGTCGTCGCTGAACGTCTTGGCATCGGGCAGCTCGAAGTCGTAGTAGAAGCCGTTCTCGATGGCCGGACCGATCGAGAACTTCGCTCCGGGGAACAACCGCGTCACCGCTTGGGCCATGACGTGCGCCGTCGAGTGCCGAAGTACGTGGCGCCCCTCGGGCGTGGCCGCCGTGATGATGGCGACGGTCGCACCGTCGTGCAGGGTGACCCCCAGGTCGGTCTCGGCGCCGTCGACGATCGCAGCGACCGCCGCCTTCCTCAGGCCGGAGCCGATGGCAGCGGCAAGATCGAGCGCCGTGGCGTCGTCGGCCAGTTCGCGCTCGGAGCCGTCGGGGAGAGAGACCGTGATGTTCGACATGCGACCGCCAGGATAGGAGCAGCCACGACCGTCCGACGGGTGAGTTGCGCTGACGCCGTCAGTTGCCGGCGACGAGCGTGAGTTCGCGGTCGACCCCGACGTTCGACGTGACGGTCGGGATCGGGCTCGGCTCGGACACCGATGCCACGCGTGCCGCCACGGTCGGCTCGGTCTCCGCCTTCGCACCGGCATAGGTGTTGACGTAGGCCTGTCCGGTGAGTTCGCGGATCTCGAACATCACCTCGTCGATCATCGAGCGCCATGCGATGTGCTCGGCTCCACGACCCCGGTAACGCTCCGGACGGATCGGCCGACCGATCTTGATCTCGCAGCCGCTGAACAGCTTGGGGAGCTTTGCGTCGGGCGGTTGGATCTCGTCGGTGCCGATCACGCCGACCGGGAAGATCGGGCAGTCGAGCTTCATCGCCAGCCGCGCCGCACCGGTGCGACCCTTGTGGAGGTTGCCGTTGCGGCTCCGGGTGCCCTCGGGGAAGATCCCGAACAGCTCGCCGCGCCGCAGGACCGTTTCCGCGGCATCGAGCGCAGCGGTGCTCTTTTCGCCGCCTGCACGATCGATCGGGATCATCCCCATCGCCGGGAAGAGAAACTTCGTCTTCCACGAATCCATGTACTCGGCCTTGCCGACGAAGGAGATGTTGCGTGGCACGGTGAGCATCAGGAACGCCGAGTCGAGGAAGCTGATGTGATTCGGACACAGGATCGCCGGCCCCGCGATCGGGAGACGCTCGTAGCCGCTCAGCTCGATGTTCCACAGTTTCGAGGCGACGGGGCGGCCGAGGCGACGCACGCGTTGCTGCATCGCTCCTGCTCCGGGCCCTGACGTCATGGCAGAAGAGTAGACCGCACGATCGCGCAAATGAAGCGCGAACCGTGAACTTCGTGTCAACGCAGGGTGGCCAGCGCGCGAATCACGGCTCAGTCGAGGTCGACGCCGAGCAGTGCGGCGGCCTCGCCGACACCCGCGCCAACCGCCGCAGCGGCATCGATCGCGGCGATCGCGCCGGGCGTGTCGAGGTCGTCATCGAGTCGGGCGCGGACCTCGTCGAGCAGATCGGGGTTCGATCCTGACCGTTCGTTCCAGGCGTCGAGGCGAGCTGCGTTGCGCGGCATCAGCTCGTCGTCCCACTCCCATTCCGTGCGGTAGTGGTGCTCGATGATGGCGAGGCGGATCGAGCGAGGATCCCATGTCTCGCGAAGCTGATCGACGAAGACCAGGTTGCCCAGGCTCTTCGACATCTTCTCGCCGTCTTTGTGGATCAGCGCCGTGTGCATCCAGTGCTTGACGAACGGCTCGCCGGTGGCCGCCTCGGATTGGGCACGTTCGCACTCGTGATGGGGAAAGATCAGATCCGCTCCCCCGCCGTGGAGATCGATGGTCGTGCCGAGTTCACGCAACGCGAGCGCCGAGCACTCGATGTGCCAGCCCGGACGTCCCGGCCCCCACATCGTGTCCCACGACGGCTCATCGGCCGCGGACGGGTGCCACAGAACGAAGTCGAGCGGCGAGCGCTTGTTCGGATCGTCGATGTTCCCACCGCGTTCCTTGGCCAGCACCATCATCTCTTCGTCGGAGTAGTGGCTCAACGATCCGAACGAACCGAACTTCGACACGTCGAAGTAGACAGAGCCACCGGACTCGTAGGCGAACCCGCGATCGAGCACCATGCCGATGAAGCCGCGGATGTCGGGGATCGCCGACGACGCTCGCGGCGCGGCCGCGACCGGGAGGGCGTTCAGCGCCTCCATGTCACGCTCGAACCGCGCCTCTTCGCCGGCGGCGAGGTCGAGGTAGTGGATGCCGAGTTCTCGGGCTTTGGCGAACAACGGGTCGTCGACGTCGGTGACGTTGCGGATGCAGCGCACCGTGTGACCCTTGTCGATCAGACGCCTCTGCAGGACGTCGTAGGCGATGAACGTCGCCGCGTGACCGAGATGCGTCGCGTCGTACGGGGTGATCCCGCACGTGTACATCAGAACGTGGTCGTTCGGTTCGAACGCCACGATGGCGCGCCGCGCGGTGTCGTAGAGCTGCATCACCCGGCGTCAACAGCGCGAGGGTCGCGTTTGATTCCCGTGAGCTTCGGCGCCACCCGAGTCTTGTAGCGCACGTTGAGCTGCAACAGCACCGCCGTGAACGCCTCGATCGCCGTTGCATTCGACAACTCGCCGGCGTCGAGCGGTCGACATCCCGGAAATTCCGCGACGATCTTGCTGACCTCGCCCACCGATGCGGGATCGTCACCGCAGATGAGCACGTCGGAGTCGATCGGCTCGTCGATCTCGCCGAGCTCGGTGGCGGGCAGATGGTGGAACGCGGCGACGACGTGCGAACGCGGGACAGCAGCCTGGACGTGGGCCGCAACGCTGCCGCGAGGTGGCACCAGCGGCTGGAACTCCTTGTTCACGCGCACCAGCGCGTTCGCCATCGAGATGACGGTCTTGCCGGCGAGCGCATCAGCATTCTCCTGTGCAGTCTGTGCCGCCGAATCCCACGGCGTGGCGATCACCACGAGGTCGCAGTCTGCAGCGTCGGTGTTGTCACCTGGTTCGAGCAGCCCGGCGAGATCGGGCCACTTGGCACACAGCTCGTCGACCTTCGTCGCGGCCCGCTCCTTGGATCGGGAGCCGATCACCACATGGTGGCCGATGCTGGCAAGTCGAGCAGCAAGTCCGCTGCCTGCTGGTCCGGTTCCGCCGAAGATGCCGATGCGCATGGCGACAGCGTGGCACACCGACCGCCGGAATCACCATCTGCGAAGAACATGGGGCGCACCTGGGTGGCAGCGATCATCTACGGTCCCGTGCATGGGTCTGCTCGACGGCAAGAAGATCGTGATCACCGGCGTCCTCACCGACGCCTCGTTGGCCTACGGCGTGGCGCAGCTCGCGCGGGCGGAGGGCGCCGACATCGTGCTCACCGGCGCCGGCCGCGCGTTGAAACTCACGCAGCGAACCGCCCGGAAACTCGGTGAGGACATCGACGTGTTCGAGCTCGATGTGACCGTGCCCGAACAGGGCGTGGCGGTACGCGAGGCGTTGGCCGCGAAGTGGGGGCACGTCGACGGCGTGCTGCATGCGATCGGGTTCGCACCCGAGGTGTGCCTCGGCGACGACTTCCTGGCCGCCCAGTGGGACGACGTCGCCATCGCGATGCACATCTCGGCGTACTCCCTCAAGGCGTTGGCCGACGCGTTCCTGCCGCTGATGAGCGAGGGTGGTTCGTTCGTCGGGCTGGACTTCGACAATCAGCAGGCGTGGCCCGCCTACAACTGGATGGGCGTCGCCAAGTCGGCGCTCCAGAGCGTGTCGCGGTACTTGGCCAAGGAGGTCGGGCCGCGTGGGATCCGGTCGAACCTCGTGGCCGCGGGCCCGATCAAGACCATGGCCGCCAAGTCGATCCCTGGCTTCTCGAAGTTCGAGGACGTCTGGGACGACCGCGCCCCGCTCGGCTGGGACGTCACCAACTCCGAACCCGTCGCCCGCGCAGTGATTGCGTTGCTGTCCGACTGGTTCCCCGCCACGACCGGCGAGATCATCCACGTCGACGGCGGCTACCACGCCATCGGCGCCTGATCCTGACCTTCCCACGCTGCCGTCGACCACTTGCGTCAGAGTGTCACCGCGCCTGCTGGCGGCTGAGCAGACCGGTAGGTCCGCTCGTCAGGGTCGTGGGCTTGTGTGCGGTCCGGCGGCGAGCTCGGCCATGCTGATCGCGGCTGATTGCCGACTCGATGGGCCGGTCCGGGCACGTCCACCACGGGCTCATCCGGGACACCGTCGAAGCAGGCCGATGAGCGAGCCCACCACATCTGCGGGATTCGCTCATCGCCTCTCCGGTCGTCCGACGCCCGAATGCCGAACGGGAATTCTGGCGTGCTGTCACGCAGCGCCGGGTGCGGTGACGTCTTGTACTTGAATGATGGACATCGAGCGATCCCCCGCAACAGGCGCCGACCAGTTGTGGCGGGTTCATGCCGCAGACCTGATGCGCTTCGCCACCGTTCTCGTCGGGCCGGCCGACGCCCACGACATCACGGTCGAGGCGTTCCTGCGAGCGTCCCCGGCTGTCGACGGCGAGACCGTCACCAATCCGCGGGCGTACCTGATGCGCGCTGTGGCCAACCGCGCCCACGATCTACGCCGCTCACGCGAACGACGGTGGCGGCGCGACCTCGCCGCCGTCGGTCCGGCCTCCACTCTCGGGCCTGACACGTTTCTCGATGTCCGCCGTGCTGTGAGCTCGCTGAGCCTCGCACAGCGCACGGTCGTCTACTTCGTGTACTGGGAGGACCTCAGCGAACGCGACATCGCAACACTGCTCCAGGTCGCACCGGGCACGGTTCGGCGTCATCTCGTCCGCGCTCGCACACATCTTCGAAAGGCACTCACATGACCGCCGACCTCGACCACGCCGTCCGCTCGTCGCTCGGCGACATCATCGCCACCGCTCCGAAGCCCGATGACCAGCCCATGCGACTGGTGATGGTCGGAGGTGAAGCACGAGTGCGTCGGCCGTACTTGGCCGTGGCTGCATCGGTGGTCGTGCTCGCCGGCGTTGGGGCGCTCGTCACCCTCGGTACCAACGACGCCAACACCGACTCCCCTGCTGCGGCACCTCTCGCAACGGACGATGCGTCGGCGCCCGAGCCCGTCGCCACCGCGCCGACCACGGCGACGGTCGAGACCGATTCATCGGCGGTGGTCGACACGACTGCGGGCTGTGCGATCACGGGCGCGCAGACCGTGGTCCCGAACGTGGCCGGCCTGCCGTGGGTGGATGCTGCCGCCGTGCTCGAGGCCGCCGGGCTCGAGTCCAACGCACTCCCTGAGCTGCCCGCACCCTTCGAGACACCGGATGCCGACTACTACGTCATCATCAGGCAGGGGGCTGTGCCCGGAACGATCGCACCGTGCGGCTCCACCGTCGGCATCACCGTCGCCTACCGACCAGGCGTTCTCTACGTCGTGCAAGAGGGCGACACCTTCGAGTCGATCGCCGCCTCGCAGGGCTTCACGCTCGAACAGCTCCTCGGCTTCAACGGCCTGTCCGAAGCCGAACTCGAAGCCTCCGGCCAGAGCCCCGCCGCCCCGCTGGAACTCGGGCAGGCCCTCCGACTCAGCATTGACGCAGCGACACTGAACACAATTCCTGCAACCACGATGCCCTGACCGGCAAGCCCGCACGCCCCGACCGGGCCAACTCTGTTACACCAGCTATGGGGGTTGACTCCCGCGGCTGCGGGGATGAAGTTGTAGTGGGGTTCGGGGGACGTCGGTATGGGGATTGGTGCGTTGCAGCCCGTGTCACACCATGACGGCGGAGTCCGGCAGGTGGCTGCGATTGTGCTTCGAGCACGAGTGACACCCTCTTTGATTGTTGGCTCCGACCGAACCTCTGCGGGCATCAACCGAGCAGAGGAGGCAAGACGATGGATGTGATCGTGGATCGGTGCGCCGGTCTCGATGTGCACAAACGCACGGTGGTGGCGTGCGTGCGAACACCAGGCACGGGCCGCCGTAAACGCGACGCCGAGGTGCGCACGTTCGATACGTTCACCGACGGCCTGATCGAGTTACGAAACTGGCTGTTGGCGGCGAGGGTGACCGAGGTGGCGATGGAAGCGACCGGGGTCTATTGGAAACCGGTGTGGGATGTGCTGGAAGGGCACGGGTTCTCGGTGTTGCTGGCGAACCCGGCTCACATCAAGAACGTGCCTGGCCGCAAGACTGACGTCAACGACGCCACCTGGATCGCTCAGCTGTTGGAATGCGGTCTGCTCAGCGGGAGCTTCGTGCCGCCGGTCGAGATCCGCCAACTGCGCGAGATCACCCGCTATCGGCGTCAGCTCGTCGAAGAACGATCTCGTGAAGTGCAGCGTTTGCAGAAGCTGCTCGAAGACGCCGGGGTGAAGCTCTCATCGGTGGCTTCTCAGGTTCTCGGCGTGACCGGGCGAACAATGCTCGAAGCACTGATCGACGGTGAGCGCGACCCAGCGGTTCTGGCCGCGATGGCCAAAGGCAAACTGCGACCCAAGTCCGAACTGTTGGCACGTTCGGTGCCGGGCCGATTCAACAGCTTCCACGCCACGATGGCGCGCGAGCTGTTGGACCACATCGACTACCTCGACCTCGCGGTCGCTCGTCTCGACGACAAGGTCGACGCGTTGATGGTCCCTTTCGTTGACGCCCGCGACCGCCTCGACACGGTCCCGGGCATCGCCAAGCGTTGCGCCGAGATCGTGATCGCCGAGATCGGTGTCGACATGAACCAGTTCCCGACACCAGGGCATCTCGCGTCATGGGCGGGGCTGTGTCCGGGCAACAACGAATCAGCCGGCAAACACAAATCGACCGGCACACGCTCGGGCAACCCTTGGCTCACCTCAGCGCTCGTCGAGGCCGCCTGGTCCGCAGTGCGCACCAAGGACTGCTACCTCGCCGTCCGGTTCCAACGCATCCGCAAACGCCGAGGCGAGCAACGCGCCCTCATCGCGATCGCCCACACGCTGCTCGTCATCTGCTGGCACATCCTCGCCGACGACACCATCTACAACGAGATCGGAACCGACTACCTCGCCGGACACGATCAACCCGAACGACGCCGCAAGCACCTCGTCAACCAGCTCGAGCAACTCGGCTACACCGTCGAACTCGCACCCGTCGCCTGAACACCACAACCAACGAAACCACCAGCTGCTCACCCGCGCGCCCCGATCCACAGACAACTCAAACAACTACGTGACACCCCCTGGTCATGATGGAGCCATGACCGTTGTCGAGGATCCGCAGGTGGGCGAGGCGCCGGCGGGCCGCCTGCCGGGTCTCGGTTCGGTGACGGGTTCCACTGGTATCCGGCTGATCGATCACCGCAGCTTTGATCCGGTCGTCGACATCGCCATCGGCGCCGACGCTGGTGTGGTGGGTCCGGAGTGGATTGCTGCGGCGGTCGAGCACTGCGCGCAAGGGTTGTCGATGCTCGAAGCGCTCGATCCCACCGACTTCGACCAGGCCACCACCATGGCGTGGGCGAAAGGGGTCGAGCAACTCCGCCGCCAAGCCCACGCCGCTGGCATCGCGGTGGCCGATCATCTCGATGTCGCGCAACCGTTTCGTGATCTCGGGTTCTTCACCGCCAAGAACTGGATGAAATACCACCTGCAACTCTCCGGCAGCGAAGCCCACAGCCGAGTCCAAGAAGCCCGCCTACGCCGCGCCGTGGCCGTGTGGAACAACGCACTCGCCGCCGGCCAAGTCGGCGTCGCCCAAACCCGACTGATGGCACGCATCGCCGCCAACCCCCGCATCGAACCCGACGTCTTGGTGCGCGGAGTCTGGGAGCTGATGGTCGACGCCATGGACCTGCCCTACGTCGAGTTCGAACGACGAGCCCTCACCTGGGAAATGCTCGCCGACCCCGACGGCGCCGCCGAGAAACTCGAACGCAACCGTCGACGCCGCACCGCCAGCGTCCTGCAGAACCCTGACGGCTCGTGGAGCCTCCACGCCCTCTTCGACGACGTCGGCGGCCCCGAGTTCCTCGAAATCTTCTGCTGGTACGTCGACCGAGAATTCGACACCGACTGGAAAGAAGCCGTCGCCCGTCTCGGTGACGGCAACGTCGACGTCACCAAGCTGCGCCGCACCGAAGCGCAACGACGCGCCGACGCACTGCTCGCCATGGCCCGCGCCGCCGCTACCAACCCACCCGAACGCAGCCGCCCGCTGCCCACGGTCAACTTCCTCCTCGACGAAAACACCGCCGCCGCCGTCGCTGACGGCCAACCACTCGACCCGTCCAACTACCGCGACGTCGATCTCACGCACCGACCGTGGCAACCCCATCAACCCCAATGCCATCATCGGCGTCTCCCTGTGGGCACTCATCCGCCGAATCGTCACCAACACCCCCGGCGTCATCATCGACATGGGAAGAACCCAACGACTCTTCACCGGCCACGCCCGCGACGCCGTCATGCTCCTCGAGCCCACCTGCATCTGGCCCGGCTGCGACCACCCCCACACCTGGTGCCACGCCGACCACCTCACCAGCTGGACCACCCGCGGCCCCACCAACCCCCACAACGGCGCACCCCTGTGCCCCCGCCACAACTACCTCAAAGAAACCGGCTTCACCATCTGGCGAGACGACGATGGCCACTGGCACATCACCGCACCCGACGGCACCACCATCTGCTGACACACCCGAACGCGCTTGACTGAGGCCATGGATCTCGACCCTGACGTCGACGTGGTGCTGGCAGCACTCCTCGACCCACGCCGACTTGCGGTGGCCGGGGCCCTCGTCGACGCTCGGCGAACGATCGACGACGTGGTCGAGCACACCGGGCTCGATCGCCCCGATGTGCTCCAGGCCGTCGGAACGCTGCGTCAAGCCGGACTGGTCGAGCACGACGGCGACACCTACACCCTGCTCGCCGCCATGCTGCGGGCGGCGGCGGCGAGTGTTCGACACGCCGAGCTGCCGATGGACCCGACGATCGGCTACGGGATGACCGACGCCGAGCGAGTCGTGCTGTCGCGGTTCTTCCGCGCTCGAACGTTGACCACGATCCCCACGGATCGAGCGAAACGACTGATCGTCCTCGAACGTCTTGCCCTCGAGTTCGACGTCGGACGCCACTACAGCGAGCCCGAACTGAACGCCGTGCTCCACGAGTTCCACCCCGACGTGGCGGCACTCCGGCGATATCTCGTCGACGAGGAGATGCTCGATCGGCACCATCTCGCCGATGGGCGTCCGGAGTACTGGCGCTCCGGCGGGCGCGTACCATGAAGGTGCGCCGCATCGACCACGTGCAACTGGCGATGCCGCCCGGCCGAGAGAACGAGGCCATCGAGTTCTACGACGGGCTGCTCGGCATTCCACAGGTGGCCAAACCGCCTCACCTCGCCGTGCGTGGCGGGTGCTGGTTCGAACGGGGCGACCTCAAGATCCACCTCGGCGTCGACGGCGACTTCCGCCCGGCGCGTAAGGCGCACCCCGCGTTGCTCGTCGACGATCTGGCCACCCTGGTCGACCGCCTCCGTGCGGCCGGCGTTCCGATCCGCGACGACGAGCCGCTCGACGGCTACGACCGGGTCTACATCGATGACCCGTTCGGCAATCGCATCGAGCTGCTCGAGCCAGCTGTCGACATCTCGTTTCGCCCGTTGCGCACCACCGATTTCGATTTGCTCGTCGAATGGTTCGCCGATCCGGTGATCGCACGGTGGTGGAACCAACCGGCCGAACTCGACTCGGTGGCGGCCAAGTACCTCCCTCGGATCGATGGCACCGGTGACCCGACATCGATGTGGATCGCCGAGGTCGACGGTGACGCTGCCGGACTCGTGCAGCACTATCGCCACTCGGACTATTCGGCTCACGACGCTGCGGTCGGCGTGTCGAACGCTGTGGGGATCGACTATCTGCTCGGCAGTCGCCATCGCGGCCGCGGACTCGGCGGCCGCATCCTGCGAGCCTTCGCCCGACTTGCCCTGGCGCACCACCCGGACACCGAGGTGTGCGTGGCGACGCCGGCGATCGACAACGTTGCCTCGCGCGCTGCGCTCGAACGGGCGGGTTTCACCTACTCGCATGACTGCCAGCCACCCGACGAGCCACCCGCCGCGGTCTACGTGTTCCATCGGGTGCCGATACCGTCGAACACGTGAACCGGCTCGCCGACGAAACCTCCCCGTACCTCCGCCAGCACCGCGACAACCCCGTCGACTGGTACCCCTGGGGCGCCGAAGCGTTTGCTGCCGCCGAGGAACGCAACGTGCCGATCCTGTTGTCGGTCGGGTACTCGGCGTGCCACTGGTGCCACGTGATGGCTCACGAGTGCTTCGAAGACATCGACGTCGCAGCGAAGATGAACGAGCTGTTCGTCAACGTCAAGGTCGACCGTGAGGAACGGCCCGACGTCGACGCGCTCTACATGGACGCCGTCCAGGCGCTCACCGGTCGCGGCGGCTGGCCGATGACCGTGTTCATGACGCCGGACCGCAAGCCCTTCTACGGAGGCACCTACTTCCCCAAGGACGCGTTCCTCCAGTTGATGGATGCCATCGACGACGTGTACCGCAACAAACCCGACGACGTACTGCAGAACGTGACCGCACTCACCAAGGCGTTGTCCACGAGCGCCGAGCTGCGACCGAAGAACGATGTACCCGGCATCGAATCGCTCAATGCCGGGCTCCAGAACTTGGCGAAGGCGTTCGACAGCGAGTGGGGCGGCTTCGGGCAGGCACCGAAGTTCCCGACTCCATCGCATCTCGAGCTGATGCTGCGCGCCTACATGACCAACGCCGGCGACGGACCCAAACGCATCATCGAGACCACGTTGGACGCGATGGCATCGGGCGGCATGTACGACCACGTCGGCGGCGGTTTCGCCCGCTACTCGACCGACCGTGAATGGCTCGTCCCCCACTTCGAGAAGATGCTCTACGACCAGGCGCTGCTGCTCGGGATCTACGTGAAGGGCCTGATCGTGATCGGGCGACCTGACTGGCGCCTCGTGATCGAGGAGACCATCACGTACGTCCTGGACGAGCTCCGCCACCCGGACGGCGGCTTCTACTCTGCACAGGACGCCGATTCACTCGGCCCCGATGGCGCCTCGGTCGAGGGCTGGTTCAGCACCTGGACCCCTGCGGAAGTGCGAGCCGCACTCCCCCAGGTCGACGCCGCCACCGTCGAGACCTTGATCGACTGGTTCGGGATCACCGACGACGGCAACTTCGAGGGTCGCTCGATCCCCAATCGCATCGCTGCTCGCGGGCAGTTGACCCGTACACCCGAACTCGATGCGGCGGTCGCCGACCTCCGAGCCGCGCGTTCGCAGCGGCCCCGTCCGGGCCTCGACGACAAGGTCCTCACCGAATGGAACGCCCTGTTCCTCTCGTCGCTCGCCCAGGCGGCTGCAGTGTTCGGCCGCCAAGACTGGCTCGACGCTGCGATCGCCAACGCCGAATTCCTGCTGCGCGAGCTCCGCGCCGACAACGGCCGCTGGTTCCGCAGCTGGCACGCCGACGGGCAACCTCCGGCGCGTCACATGGCACTCGCCGCCGACCATGCTGCACTCGTCGACGCCTTCACGCACCTCGCCGAAGCGAGCGGCGAGGCACGCTGGATCGAAGAGGCAGCCCGCACCGCCGACACGATGCTCGACTGGTTCTTCGACCCCGAGCAGGGCGGCCTGTTCACCACCGCCGAGGACGCCGAGGCACTGGTGGTTCGCCAGAAGGACCTCACGGACGGTGCAACCCCCTCAGCGAACTCGACCGCGGCGATCGCTCTGTTCCGCCTTGCGGCGCTCACCGGCGAGCAGCGCTACGCCAACCAAGCCGACCGCATCCTCCAACTCCTCGCCGCCGCGGTCGAGACGTCACCGGGCCAGCACTCCAACGCCCTGGTCGCGGCCGACCTGCGCCGACGTGGCCTCACCGAGGTCGTCATCGTCGGCGATCGTCCCGATCTCGTTCGCCTGGCACAGTCGGTCTGGCGGCCAGACACCGTTCTCGCCTGGGGCGAACCCTACGACTCGCCGCTCTGGAACGACCGGGCCGACGGCTTCGGGTACGTCTGTCGGAACTACGCCTGCGAACTTCCCCAGGACACCCTCCAGGGCTTCGCCGAGAAACTGACCGGCCGCAAGGTGACCATCACCGGCAACACCATCGTCACCGAACCGATCGATCCTGCTACCAGCGACCCCGATGAATGATCCGACGCACCGGGCGGCGACCCCGCCGTGCGCTTCGCCCCGGACCTGAGGACGCCTCGTCGGAGGCAGCGGCTGGGTAGCCCAGCGCGACCGCACCGAGCAGTTCGAGTCCGGACGGGATCCCGAGACGCTGGCGGAGTTCGCGCTCGCCGCGAAAGACCCCGAAGAACAATGCGCCGAGTCCGACGTCCTCGGCAGCGAGCAGCAGCGTCATCACCGCCATCGACGTGTCGATCGTCCAGTAGGGCACCGGCCAGGCGGCTGCACCGGCACCCAGCCCGGTCTGAGCCTTGTCGGGCTCGGCGTAGCGGTCGACGTAGGCCTTCGAGTCCGCGAGCGGGAGGGCGATCACCGGCGCCGTGAGCAGGTGCTGCCACCGGAACGAGTCGCGTCGCACTGCGGGCAGCGTCGAATCCCAGAAGATCTCGGTGTCGGCGCCTTCGAGGACGACGAGGTGCCACCCTTGCGTCTTGCCGGCGCTGGGCGCCCTCGATGCGAGTTCGACCAACTCATCGAGCAGCGCGGCTTCTAGTGGGCGACCATCGAACGCACGCGTCATCCGCCGGGAGCGGACGACCTCGGCGAACTCGGTCATGTCATCGCCGTCGGCGCGGTGTTCAGCGCTTCCCGAGCTTGACCAGGTCTTCGGCCATCGTCCAGCCGTAGACGACCATCGCGCCGCCCTTGGCGACCGGCACGGCGCCGAACATCTCGACGACGGCGGGATCGAGCTTCTCCGGCTTCGAGGACTCGTGGTCGAGGAAGCCATCGGCGCTGCCGGTGGCGGCAATGAACGAGTTCGCGTCGTACTTGGCGTCGACGCCGAACCGCTTGGCGAGCCGCCGACCCCATGCGCGCTCTTCGCCGACGGCGCTGGAACCAGGCGACGGGGTGACCTCGCGCAGGTCCTTGAAGGCCTCGAGGCCATCGGCGCTCACGAAGCGGCAGCCGACCACCACGTCTTCGTCGGGAAATGCCATCAACGCACGGTGATACGCCTCGCCGACGAGGCCGCGCAACACCTGATCGCGCTTCGATGAGCGCTTCACCGACATCAGCCCGATCAGCACGCACGGCGTGCCGCCGATGCGTTCGAGCGTCGAGAAGGTGAATCCGTGCAACGCGCCGCCGAATCGGGCGGTGGTGATCAGGACCCAGTCCTCTTTCGCCTTGGAGAGCTGCCCAGCGCTGAACGCATCCTCCATCGACGCCAGTTCGTCGAGGTCGGAATCGGTCAGGGCCGCAGCGTCGTTGGTCGAAACGTCCAGTGCCATTCGCCCTATTCTACAGCAGCACCGCCTCATGCCCGAAGGCCATGCGAAGTTCCCCCACCGAACGGTCGAGATCGACCCGGAATTCGTCGGCCAGCTTGAGCACCTTGCCCTGCCCGATGTCGACCATCACGACCGAATCGCCAGGGTGTTCGCGCAGGATCCGCTTCAACCGCTGGATCTTCAGTTCGTCGAGTGCGGCAGAGGGCAACCGCAAGCGCAGCGGCGCCGCGGGGCCGTCGCTCAGGCCCGACAACACCGTGACGGTCTGGCCGATCAGGCCGAACCGTGACTCGTCGCGCCGGTCGAGGCGGCCCTTGACCGCAACGATCAGGTCGTCTTCGAGCTTGTGACCCTGTTCAGCGAGCGTTCGCGGGAAGATCGTCACCTCGATCGAGGCGTCGAGGTCCTCCAGCAGGAACACCGCCATCTGGTCACCCTTCTTGGTGAACTTGCGTGCCAGATTCGTGATGACACCACCGACGACGACGTTGGCGCCGTCCTCCATCGTCTGGAGATCGAGCACCGACTGCTCGACCTTGCGCCGCAGCGCTGCTTCGACACCGAACAACGGGTGGTCGGACACGTACAGCCCGAGCATCTCCTTCTCGTAGCGGAGCTGTTCGGTCTTGTCGAACGCGAGGTCGGGGATCTCGGTGCGCTCGTCGAATCCATCTCCGGAGCCGCCGCCCGCATCGGCCTCGGCGTCGCCCCAATCACCGAAGAGGCTCATCACACCCTTCTCGCGTTCGCGACGGCGCTTCACGGTGGTGTCGATGATGTGCTCGAACACGGTCAGCAGTCCGCGGCGAGTGTGGCCGAGATTGTCGAACGCACCACCCTTGATCAGCGATTCGATCGTCCGCTTGTTCAGCACGGGTTCCGGCACCCGCTCGACGAAGTCGTGGAAGCTGACGAACTGCCCGTTCTCCGCGCGTTCGGCGATCAACAGCTCGACGAGGGCCTCGCCGACGTTGCGCACCGCCGAGAGACCGAAGGTGATCGCTCCGGGACTCCCGACCGACAACGTGACGCCGGGTGGCAGCTCGTCGATGCCAAGCGCGCCGAAGTTCGTCATCGAACGGTTGACGTCGGGCGGCAGCACCTTGATTCCCATCGACCGGCAGTCGCTGAGGTAGGTGGCGGCCTTGTCGAGGTTGTTCTTGACGCTGGTGAGCAGACACGCGATGTACTCGACCGGATAGTGCGCCTTCAGGTAGGCGGTCTGATACGTGACCAGCCCGTAGCCGAACGTGTGGCTCTTGTTGAACGCATAGTCGGCGAACTTCTCGATGATGTCGAACAGTTCCTTGCCGAGCGCCGGTTCGTATCCGGTCGCCACGACGCCCGCCTCGAAGCCGTCGCGGGCCTCGGCCATCACCTCGCGGACCTTCTTGCCCATGGCCTTGCGAAGGTTGTCCGCTTCGGCGAGTGAGTAACCGGCGAACTTCTGCGCAACACGCATCACGCTCTCCTGATAGATCATCAGGCCGTAGGTGTCGCCGAGCACCTCCTTCGCATCCTCGTGGAAGTACTCGACCGGCTTGCGCTCGTTCTTGCGGTCGGCGTAGTCGTAGTGCATGTTCACGCTCATCGGCCCCGGCCGATAGAGCGCCAACACAGCGGAGACGTCCTCGAAGCTGTTGGGCGCCATCGCCTTGAGCAGCTGGCGCATCGGAGGTGACTCCAGCTGGAACACCCCGATCGTCTCACCCTTCGACAGCAGGTCGAAGGTGGCTTGATCGTCGAGGTCGATGTCGTCGACGACGAAGTCGGGATCGCGCTGGGCCCGGATCATCGCCTCGGCGTCGGTGATCACGTCGAGGTTCCGCAGTCCGAGGAAGTCCATCTTCAGCAGTCCGAGGTCTTCGACGCCGTGCATTTCGTACTGGGTGACGACCGGCGCGTCAGCGGGATCCTGGCCCGACTCGGGCTTGCGTTGGATCGGGACGTAATCGGTGACCGGGTCCTTGGTGATCACGACCGCCGCCGCGTGGATGCCGTCGGAACGCTTCAGCCCCTCGAGGCCGCGGGCGACGTCGATCACCTTCTTGAGGTCGGCGTCGGTGTCGTACATGGCCCGCAGGTCGGCGGCGGCCTTGTAGCCGTCGGCGTACTTCGGACTCTGCTCGAAGCAGTACTTGAGCGGGGTGTCGCGCCCCATCACCATCGGCGGCATCGCCTTGGCCAGCTTGTCGCCGACGCCGTACGGGTACCCCAACACCCGAGCGGCGTCGCGCACGGCGTTGCGGGCCTTGATGGTGCCGAACGTGATGATCTGCGCCACGTGATCGCGTCCATAGCGTTCGGCGGCGTACCGGATCATCTCGTCGCGGTATCGCGAGTCGAAGTCCATGTCGATGTCCGGCATCGACACCCGGCTCGGGTTGAGGAATCGCTCGAACAGCAGGTCGTACTTGATCGGATCGAGGTCGGTGATCCACAGGCAGTACGCCACCGCACAGCCCGCTGCCGAGCCACGACCGGGGCCGACTCGGATGTTGGCGTCGCGGGCGTGCTTGATCAGGTCCCACGTGATCAGGAAGTACGACGCGAACCCCATGTCGTTGATGACCTTGAGTTCGTAGCTGAGCCGCTCGACGGCGTCGTTCGGGATCTGCTCGCCCCAGCGCTTCTTGGCGCCCTCCCACGTGAGGTGTTCGAGATACGAGGCGTCGTCGAACCCGACCGGCACCGGGAAGCTCGGCAGCAACGGCTTGCCGAACTCGATCTCGAGGTCGGCACGTTCGGCGATCCACAGCGTGTTGTCGCACGCCGACGGCACTTCACGGAACAGGTACCGCATCTCGGCGGCGGTCTTCAAGTAGTGCTCGCTGCCCTCGAACTTGAAACGCTTCGTGTCCGACAGCAGGGCCCCGGTCTGGACACACAACAGCGCGTCATGCGCTTCGTGGTCCTCCTGGTGGGTGTAGTGACTGTCGTTGGTGGCCAGCAGTGGCGCGCCGATCTTCTTCGCGATCTCGATCAGCTTCGGGTTGGTCTCGCGCTGGGCCGGCAGGCCGTGGTCCTGCAGCTCGACGAACAGGTTGTCGCGTCCGAAGATGTCCTGCAGCCGCGCCGCCTTCTCGATGGCGCCCTTCTCGTCACCGTTCAGCAACGACTGCAACACGTGCCCGCCGAGGCAGCCGGTGGTGGCGATCAGCCCGTCGGAGTACTTCTCGAGCAGCTCCCAGTCCATGCGGGGCTTGTAGTAGTAGCCCTCCATGAACGCCAGGCTCGCCAGTTGGATCAGGTTCTTGTACCCGGTCTGGTTCTCGGCCAGCAGGGTCAGGTGGTAGTAGAGCTTCTTGCCGCCCTCGGTGTCGCCACCCGAGTCGTCGAGGCGGCCACGGCGAGTCGGGCGCTCGCTGCGATGGTCGTGAGCCATGTAGGCCTCGGTGCCGATGATCGGCTTGATCCCCTGCTTGTTGCACTCCTTGTAGAAGTCCAACGTGCCGTACATGTTGCCGTGATCGGTCATCCCGATCGCCGGCATGCCGTCGGACACCGCCTTGGCCACCAGTTCGTCCAACCGCGCCGCCCCGTCCAACATCGAGAACTCGGTGTGGACGTGGAGGTGAGTGAAGGAATCGGACACAGTTCTCGTTCGGCAAATTACTCGGATGTGGTTTCGGCGACGTTAGCGCGTGCGGAGCGCTGCCCGTTCAGAGGTACGTACCGGGACGATCCGGACCCGACGGTTGGGGACCTTGCGCCTGTTCGGGCATCTGAGCGCCACCGGGGAGTTGACGCATCTCCTGGAGCTGGCGCTGCGCAGCGAACTGCTGCGCCATCAAGGTGGCCTGAATGCCGTGGAACAGACCTTCGAGCCAGCCCACGAGTTGCGCCTTCGCGATACGCAGCTCCGATTCGCTCGGGATCTCGCCATCGTCGAACGGCAGCGCGAGCGTCGCCAACTCCTCCCGGAGGTCCGGCGACAGCGCCTCGGAGAGCTCCGCCACCGAGCGCTCGTAGATCTCCGCAAGGCGCTCGCGCGAGGCCTCATCGAGAGGTGCGGTGCGAACCTCCTCGAGCAGTTGCTTCACCATCGATCCGATCCGCATCACCTTGGCCGGCGAGGTGACCGATTCCTCCTCGACCGGAGGGACCGCGGTGTCGGTGATCTCGGCGTCGGCGGTCTGGGCGTTGGTGACCTCGTCGGGCTGCAGCGACTCGTGAGTATCGGACATGGCACCCTTTCTACCGACGACTCAGGCCAGAGCGCCGACCAGCGGCACGTTCACCTCAGCCGACGTCAACGAGCCGTGTCGACAGATCAACTCGAACGGCCCCGAATCGGCCGGATCGTGGAAGCTCACCGGCTCGTGGGCCACCAGCGCCACATCGCCGAGGCGCGCTCGCACCTCGGGCGCCATTGCCGAGCCGAACCAGTGCTCGTCGAGCGTCTGCTCCTTCGTGACGACCCAGGCGAGATGTCCGACCTCGTCGCGTGCACCCGCTGCGAGATCGTCGAGCGCGCCTTTCGCAGCGTGCATCCAGCGGAACCGTCCCTCACCGGACTGGAACGTGACCGACGCGAGCAATGCCGGCGAGGGAGTCACCAGGCGGTCGCCGACGTGCACCTGCCCGTGGTCGGCGGTCACGAGCAGCGCCGTGTCCGTCGGCAGCGACTCCAGCACGTCGGCGACGAGCCGGTCGGCGGATCGCAACTCGGCTTCATAGAACGGTCCGAAGCCACGTTCGTGAGCGATCTTGTCGATGCCACCGTAGTAGCAGTACACGAACCGCTCGCCCGCTTCGATTTCTGCTCGTGCCTGCACCGCGATCGACGACGTCGCACGCCATCCGACCGGGTCGCTCCCTCGCAGGTGCGCTTCGGAGAACGCCGACGACTGCAGCTCGGCCACGCTCACCACCGGAACGGTCTGGCCCAGGAACGGCTCGAAGGGCTGGACCTCCCGCGGAGGATGCGATCGACGCACCGCCTGGTCGCCGACACACCAGCGCAACACGTTCATGACCTCGCCGCCAACGACCATGCGGTAGCCGACCAGACCGTGCTCGGCAGGCGTGAGCCCTGTCGTGATCGACGTCAGCGCCGTCGCGGTCGTGGTCGGAGCGACCGTGTGGATCGGACCGCCGACCATCGACGCGACGGTCGGCATCAGCTCACGATGCGTTTGCAGCTGGTCCCAGCCGAGCCCGTCGAGCACGAACACAACGACCGCCTTCGCTGCTGCCACTGGTTCCGGCATCCACGCCGGAAGGCCGCTCGCCCACGACGACGGACCGAGCAACGCCGGAACCACGCCACGAACGTTGGCGCCGGCGTAGTCCGGAATGATCGGGCCATCCGCGCCAGCGCTCTTCGTCACCCGAGCAGTCCACCACGTTCCTTCACCTCGGGACAAGCACAACCCCCAGAAGCTGAGCTGACCGGGCCGACTGGCTAACGTCATCGTGTGCGCATCTCGACCCGCGGTGACTACGCCTGCCGTGCCCTGCTGTCGCTGGCGCTGCACTCCGACGAGACCGGGCCCACCTCGGTGCGTGACATCGCCGACCGCACCGCGCTCCCCCAGCCCTACCTCGAACAGATCCTGCTCGCACTCAAAGGCGCCGGACTCGTGAAGTCGAAACGCGGTGTCGGCGGCGGCTACATCCTCGCTCGCGACCCCGCCGAGATTCGCCTCTCCGAGATCGTCTCAGCGGTCGACGGCCCGATCACCCTCGGCGACTTCGGTCAACCTCACCAGGACGGCTCCTGCGACCACGAGGGCCAATGCGTTCTGCTCGGCATCTGGAACCAGGCCGGCGACCACATGCGCGTCTACCTCGAAGGCTTCACACTCGCCGGCATCGCCGCCATCGCCCGCGGCGACGCCCCCTGGCCGTAATACCTTCTCGGCCTCACGGCGATTCGTAGCGAAACGATCGAGGTCGGCCTCGTCCGGCTCGTCGCTGGCGCTTCCCTCGCCGGATCTCGGTTCGGCCTCACCACACGTCTGAGCGAACCAATCGAGGTCGGCCGACTCCGGCTCGTCGCTGGGGGTCAGACAACGGCGGCGTCGAGCCAGGCTTGGAGGTCGGGGGCGAGGGGGCTGGTGAACGTCACGCGTTCGCCCGTGCTCGGGTGATCGAACGCCAACTCGGCGGCGTGGAGGAACGGACGGGTCAGCCCCAGCGTCGGTCGGCGCTGGCTGTAGGTCGGATCGCCGACCAGCGGATGGTTGATCGACGCCAAGTGCACGCGGATCTGATGCGTTCGGCCCGTCTCCAGCCGACATTCGAGGCGCGACACCAGCGCTGGGCTGCTGTAGGTGCCGATCACCCGGTAATCGGTGCGTGCGGGCCGGCCACCGGCGACCACGGCCATCTTCAGCGGATCCCCACGGTCGCGCCCGATCGGCGCGTCGATGATGCCGTGCGGCGCATCGGGTACGCCCCAGACCACCGAGTCGTAGCGTCGAGTTGCGCTGTGATCGGCGAACTGCTCGATCAACAGTTCCGCTGCGGCATCGGTCCGAGCCACGACCAGCAGGCCGGAACTCCCCGCGTCGAGCCGATGCACGATGCCGGGGCGAATCGGGTCGCCACCCACTCCCTCCAGCTCCGGATAGCGGGCCAACAACCCGCTGACCAGCGTGCCATCCATGTTGCCCGCGCCCGGGTGCACGACCAGACCGGCAGGTTTGTCGACGACGATGACCGCGTCGTCCTCGTAGACCACGCCGAAGTCGACCGACTCGTCGGCGGTCGGCATCACAGGCTCGGGGATCGCCCGGGGATCGACCTCGACGGTCTGGCCCTCCTGCAAACGCACCTTGCCCGACGCCGCGGGGCCGCCATCGACACGTACACCACCGGCAGCGATCGTTGCAGCGGCCTCGGCCCGGCTCAGGTCACCGATCAATGCGACGATCCGATCGAGTCGCTCGCCCGCCAGTGCTGCCGGCACGGACTCGGTGATCATCCGGCACCTCCGGCGTTCTCGACGTGGTCGGCCGAGCCTTCGGTCGACTCGTCATGACGATGAGCGCGAGCGCTGAGGATGCTGCTGAGGATCAGCAACGCGGCGCCGACGTTCACGGCCATGTCGGCAACGTTGAAGATCGGGAACCACTGGAAGTCGATGAAGTCGACAACGGCTCCTTGGAGCACGCCGTCGTCACCGCGAAACAGCCGGTCGATCAGGTTCCCGGCGGCGCCACCGATCAGCAGACCCATCCCGATCGTGCTCATGGGGCTCGCCTCGGTGCGTAGTGACACCAGGAGGTACACGATGACGATCGTGGCGATCACGCCGATCAACGGGCCGAAGCCTTGACCCTGACCGAACGCCATGCCGTTGTTGAAGGCGAGGTTGAGCCTCAACGTCCAGAAGAGATCGATTTCCCGATCGGTTCCGAGCGAGGTGACTGCCCAGTGCTTGGTCAGCTGGTCGACAATGACGACTCCGACCGCGATCGCCACAGGCGCCCGCCATGCACGGACAGCCGGCATGATTCAACGCGGGCCGACGCCGCTGACCTTCTCTGCGGCGAGGACCGTGGTCTCGGGGATGGCTTCGAGACGTTCCCGAGGGATCGGCTGACCCGACACCTCCGAGTAGCCGTACGTGCCTTGCCCGATTCGCTCCAGCGCTGCGTCGATCTCGAGGATCGTCTGACGGGCCTGCGTGGACAACACGCGATCGAGATCACGCTGGACGACCATCGTGTCGCCTTCGCCGCCCTCATCGTCGAACTGCACGTCGCCCATCTCGCCGTCCTCGATGATGCTCGTCGCCTCATCCTCGAGCCGGGTCGCCCGAGCCACCTCGGCAGCACGGCGCGCCGTCAACTCATCGCGCTGATCTTTGAGGAACTTCACGTCGAAGTCCTTCGTGTAGGCAATGCCGTCCTTGGTGTGACCGCGCGGAGGCGGGATCTCGACGCGCTCGAACTTGGCGTTGGAGAGCAATGACGGCGTCAGGCTGGTGGCGCCGGGCCGTTTCGGCTTGCGCACGACTGGCGTGACCGGCGTCCGCTTGACCGGTTCTTTCGCTGCTGGAGCCTTCGTCGCTGGAGCCTTCTTGGCAGGCGCCTTCGTTGCCGCAGCCTTCTTCGCCGGAGCCTTCTTGGCAGGCGCCTTCGTTGCCGCCGCCTTCTTTCGCCGGAGCCTTCTTGGCAGGCGCCTTCGTTGCCGCAGCCTTCTTCGCCGGAGCCTTCTTGGCGGGCGCCTTCTTCGCCGCCGCCTTTTTCGTTGCGGGTGCCTTCGTAGCAGCAGCCTTCTTCGCCGGAGCCTTCTTCGCCGCCGCCGTGGTCGCGGAACTCGTCTTTTTCGATGCAGCCATGTGCGCTCCTCTGGGCAGTGTGAGCGCCGGACTCTACCGGATACCCGCCGATTTCGTTCCGATGATCCGTTGACGAATCAGGCCGCGACGGTGACGGTGATCACCGGTTCAGCACCGACATCGCCGATGTTCCGTTCGGTGCGCACGGCAATTGCCAACGTCTCGCCAGCGATCAGATCCTGGTGCGCATCGATCGCATCGATCCAGACATCGCCGGCCGAGACGGCGAGTTCGATCCGATCCGACACGTCGAGACCGGCGTCGCGCCGTGCCTGCTGCACGAGCCGAACGAGGTCACGCGCACGTCCTTCGACTTCGAGTTCGTCGGTCACCTCGATGTCGAGGGCGATCACCCCGGCGTGAGCGCCGAGGCCGGCACTGGCCTGGTCACCGGAGGCAACCAGTTCGAGCGCGTACTCCCCCGCTTCCAACGCGACACCGCCCACGATCACGACGTCGCCCGCAACTGACCAATCGCCTGCCTTGTGGGCCTTGATCACCTGCTGGACGTCCTTGCCGAGCCGCGGGCCGAGCTTCGCCGGAACGAGCTGGAGTCGCTCGGTGGCCACCGATGCGACGTCGGTGGTCAACTCGACCGTGCGCACGTTCACTTCGTCGGCGATGACGTCGACGAAATCGGCGAGACGATCGGCGTCGGCCGATGCCACGGTCACCCGGTTCAGCGGGAGCCGCACTCGGCGCTGATGGGCCTTGCGGACGGACAACGTGGCCGAGCACACATCACGCACCAGGTCCATCGTGTCGACGAGGTCGTCGTCGGCAGGCAGTTCGTCGAGCCCGGGCCAGTCGGTGAGGTGCACGCTCGTCGCATCCGCCTCACCACCGTGCAGTCCGCCGTAGATCTCCTCGGACAACAGCGGCAGCAGCGGCGACGCCACCCGCACCAGCACCGACAGCACCGTGTGCATCGTGTCGATCGCATCGTGGTCGCCCGCCCAGAACCGGTCACGGCTGCGCCGGACGTACCAGTTCGTCAGCACGTCGAGGTGCTCGCGCACGATCTGGCAGGCGGCGAACAAGTCGTAGGCGTCGAGCGCATCCGTCATGTCGGCCACGAGCGCCCGCGTCTTGGCCAGCACGTACCGGTCGAGCACGTTGGACGAATCGGTCCGCACGACACCCTGGTACCCGGCGGCGTTCGCGTAGAGCGTCAGGAAGTACCACGAGTTCCACAGCGGCAACAGGACGTGACGCACCGTGTCGCGCATGCCCTCCTCGGTGACCATGCCATCGCCGCCACGCAGGATCGCCGACGACAGCAGGTGCCAGCGCATGGCGTCGGCACCGTGCGTGTCGAACATCGCCCGGGGGTCCGGATAGTTGTTGAGGCTCTTCGACATCTTGCGTCCGTCGTCGCCCAACACGTTGCCGTGGCTCACACAGTTGGCGAACGCCGGACGGTCGAACAGGGCGGTGGCGAGGACGTGCAGGGTGTAGAACCAGCCGCGCGTCTGGCCGATGTACTCGACGATGAAGTCGCCCGGGTAGTGGTGTTCGAACCAGTCCTGGTTCTCGAACGGATAGTGGACCTGGGCGAACGGCATCGAACCCGACTCGAACCAGCAGTCGAGCACTTCGGGGACTCGACGCATCATCGACGCTCCGGTCGGATCGTCGGGATTCGGCCGCACGAGATGGTCGACCTCGGGCCGGTGGAGGTCGGTGACGGTGACGCCGAAGTCGGCCTCGAGCTCGGCGATCGACCCGTAGACGTCGATGCGCGGGTAGGTCGGATCGTCCGACTGCCACACGGGGATCGGCGAACCCCAGAACCGGTTCCGACTGATCGACCAGTCGCGGGCATTCTCGAGCCACTTGCCGAAACTGCCGTCCTTGATGTGCGCCGGCTGCCAGGTGATCCCCTGGTTCAGCTCGACCATCCGGTCGCGGAACTCGGTCACCTTGACGAACCACGACGAGATCGCCCGGTACACCAGCGGCTGCGAACAGCGCCAGCAGTGCGGGTAGGGGTGGTCGTAGGTGGCATGGCGAACGACCACGCCACGCTCCTTCAACTCGCGGATGACCGCAGGATTGGCGTCGAAGACGTGGGTGCCGGCCCAATCGGACACCTCGGCGGTGTAGCGGCCGTGTTCGTCCATCGGGCACACCGTCGGGATCCCGGCTGCGTTGGCAACGACCTGGTCGTCCTCGCCGAAGCCCGGCGCCAGGTGGACGATGCCGGTGCCGTCCTCGATCGACACGAAGTCGGCGGCGAGCACCTGGAACGCGTTCGGCGTCTCGGCGAAGTAGTCGAACAACGGCGTGTACCGGCGACCGACGAGCTCGGAGCCTTTCATCGTCGCCACCGTTGTCGCCTCGCCGAGCTCGGCGCCGTAGGCACCCAGCAACGCCTCGGCGAGGATGTAGCGAGTGCCGTCGAGGTCGACGACGACGTAGTCGATGTCAGCGCCGACCGCGAGCGCCAGGTTGGATGGCAGCGTCCATGGCGTGGTCGTCCATGCGAGCAGTCGTTCGCCGGACTCGAGTTCGAACCCGACGGTCAATGCGGGGTCCTGCCGGTCGCGATAGACGTCGTCCATCCGGGTCTCGGTGTTGGACAGCGGGGTCTCACAACGCCAGCAGTAGGCGATCACGCGGAATCCCTCGTAGATCAGCCCCTTGTCCCACAGGGTCTTGAAGGCCCACATGACGCTCTCCATGTACGAGAGGTCGAGCGTCTTGTAGTCGTTGTCGAAATCGACCCAGCGGGCTTGCCGCGTGACGTAGTCACGCCAGTCGTCCGTGAACTGCAGGACACTGGTACGACAGGCGTCGTTGAACCTGTCGATGCCGAACGCCGTGATGTCGGGGTGGCCCGAGATGCCGAGCTCCTGCTCGGCTTTGACCTCGGCCGGAAGCCCGTGGCAGTCCCAGCCGAACCGCCGCTCGACACGGCGGCCGCGCATCGTCTGGTACCGCGGAATCGCATCTTTGACGTAGCCCGTCAGCAGGTGGCCGTAGTGAGGCAGGCCGTTCGCAAATGGCGGTCCGTCGTAGAAGACGAACTCGTTCGATCCGTGCTCGCCGGCGGCGCGCTGGTCGATCGAGGCCTGGAAGGTGTCGTCCTTCGCCCACCGGGCGAGGATGTCTTCTTCGAGTCGGGGAAAGCTCGGCCGGGGGTCGACGTCTGGGTAGGCCACGCCACGATGCTACCGACGAGGCCCGAGGGCCGGACCAGCGGTTGTGGCGGCGCCGAAGATCAGGCGCGGTCGTCGTCGAACGAGAACCGGAAGTCGTCCTCGTCACGATCTGTGCGCTCGGTCTCGACCACCGGCATCGCCTGTGTCGGCTCGTCCGCAAGGTCGCCCCACGGGCTTTCGACGACTGGCGTGTCGTCCGCGGACGCCTCGCTCTCGGCGATGTCGGCCACGATGACCGGCTCGTCATCAGACGACTCGTCGAAGTCGTCGCGCGTCGGGCGCACTGATGTCGTCAATTCGTGTCGGACTCATCGTCGGACGCGGACAGCAGCGGCGGCTCGGGCCTCACCGAGGCCGCCCGGCACCCGTTCGGTGATGTCGACGATCGACGTCGCTGCTTCCCGGAGCCGATTTCGCTGGTCGGTGAGAAACAACTCGAGTTGTTCGACGTCGGCCTCGAGGAAGTCGCGGCGAGCCATCAGCGCCTTCGACTTCGCCAGCAATCGCGGCACGTTCGGCCTCACCGAGCGCGACGGGCTTCGACTCGCGCCTCGTCGAGGAGCTGGGCTGCCATCTCGCGAGTGGAGTCGAGCGTGGTGGCCGATTCGTCGTTGGCTGCGCCGACGATCCTGGCCGCCTCGCCTCGTGCCTCGGCAACGGTGGTGTCGGCAGTGCGCTGGGCAAGCAGCAGCGTGCGACTGATCGTTTCGGCCTCGTCGACCGATGCGTCGACGGCAGCGGGAGCGGGAGCGGCGAGCGGCAGCAGTTCCCGACACCTCCTGCAGGCGAGCGACGGCCGCTCGAGCCCGTGCCTCCATTGCAGTTGACTGGTTCTGGGCGCGTTCGAGTTCGTCGGCGACGTCGTTCAAGAAGACCTTGACCTCGTCCGGGTCGGCGCCCTTGCGGACGGTCTTGAACTCAGCGCTCCTCACGCGTTGGGGACTCATCTCCATGGTGTGCTCCTGTGTCGTCAGTCGTCGTAGTCGTCGTAACGGGCAGCACGCGGCGCAGGCGGCTTCAAGAGGTAGACCCCCGTCGCAACCTTCTCCATCGATCCGTCGAGTGCGTAGCAGATGCCACTCGCAAAGTCGATCAAGCGTCGAGCAACCTCGCGCTCGGTGCCTTCGAGGTTCATGATGACGGGCTGGCCGTCCTTGAACTTGTCCGCGACCTCCTGCGCCTGGTCGAACCGTCGTGGCCTCACGGTGTGGGGTTCCATGGATCCTCCCGGAACGCTGTGCAGTGCGGGTTGCGGGGCCTGGCTCGGCCTGACCTGGACGCCGGAATCATCCGAGCGCCCATTTGCGGCGCGTCGTGACGGGGATGCGTCGAAATCTCGTGATGGGAAGCTCGGGCGGGCCGACACGGTACGCACCGTCGGCTCCTCCTCCGGTTCCCAGCCGCGTTGGCTCGAACTCGAGCCGTTGGGACGCGCTTCGGCGTCTCGTGTCCCACGAGTTGGACGCGCCGACGCGACGGGTTCGTCGTAGTCGTCGTAATCGTCGTAGGCATCGTCGGGACCGAGACCCAGGTAGTCCATGGTCCGTTTCCAGAGTGACATGCATTCCCTCCTGCGGGGCGCAGGCTAGCCGAGCCTGCGTCGGTCGAGGTGGACGGCCGACATGGTTTCCGCGGTCAGATGTTCGGCGTCGATCGTGGTGGCCGCTCACCGAACAGCGCAGTCCCCACACGCACCTCGGTGCTTCCCTCCTCCACGGCGACCTCGAGGTCACCTGACATCCCCATCGAGCACACCTCGAGCTCGAGTCGGTCGACGAGCCCACGGACCTCGCGGAACCCGGGCCTCGCTGCCTCGCTGCCGCCCTCGGTGGGGCCGACCGTCATCAGCCCGAGCACGCGGAGTCCACGATCCGCCGCACGCTCGACGAGCGCTGGCACATCGCCGACGTCACAGCCACCCTTTCCGGGGCACCGGTCGTGTCGACCTGGATCAGCACCCTGGCACCCGGATCGCGCTTCGCGACCTCATCGATGAGCGACGCTCGGTCGAGGCTGCACCAGACGTCCACCACGCCGACCAGGAGGCGTACCTTGTTGCGCTGCAGCCGCCCGATGAAGTGCACCTCGGGACCGAGTTGCACGATGGTCGAGCGCTTGTCGAGCAGCTCCTGGGCGTAGTTCTCGCCAATGGCGTCGCAGCCTGCGACCACCGCTGCGATGACGGCGTCGGAAGTGAAGCCCTTGGTCACCCCGACGACGCGGACACCGTGGGTCCACGAGCGTTCGACCTCGCTGATCCGAGCGCGTAGACCCGCAACACGCGTGCGTCACGATGTCGGGATCGATCATCGTTGCTCGAACCAAGCGACGAGCGCGTGACGTTCGGCTTCGACCCGGCGCCGGTGGGATCGGAACCGGCGATCGCAGCCCGTGCAGGTCCCGACGACATCGAGTTCGATGCCCCGACGTCGCAACCCGGCGGCGACCGCCGCCGGAACGTCGAGGGCGAGCGTGTCCCACGTCGTCGACCCCGACACCGCGGACGCCGCGGCGCCGACGCCGTCGGCCACCCGGTCGAGGTCGGCTGTCTCGAACTCGTAGCAGCACGGATGGATACATGGACCGAGCACCGCGGCAGTCACGTGGGTGTTGGTGGATTCGAGGGCGTCGACAGCGACGTCGACCACGCCAGCAGCCAGTCCCTTCCAACCGCCGTGGGCGACGACACGCGATGTCCCGTTCGCACCGAACAGCGCCAACGGTGCGCAGTCCGCGGCCCAGATGGCGAGCGTCTCGTTCGAGTGCTCGGCGACGAGCACGTCGCCTGTGCCGGCGAGCGGCCAGGTCATGGTGGCGAGTGCGTCGACATCGACGACATCGGTGCCGTGCACCTCGTCGAGCATCGCCCAGCGCGTACCGGTCAGTGCGTATTGGCGTTGCTGCAAGGTCTCCGGATCGACGAGCTCGGGGTGGACGTCGCCGTCAGCGGACTCGGTGACCACAGCGACAGCGATGCGTCCGTCGATCTCACGGCGCAGGAGTTCCTGCATCGCCCGGAGCGATCGTTCCGCCGGACCTACTTCAGGAACGACGGGACGTCGAAGTCGTCGTCGCCGTCATCGTCGGCCAACGGATCCTCGTCGGCGTCGGAGCCGAAGAGTTCGGTGATACGCGTCGAGGTGGTGCGCGGCCCGTCGTCGTTCGTCGTGCTGCGCAGCGGGGACGCATCATCGAGTCGATCGAATCCAGCAGCGATCACGGTGATTCGGACCTCGTCGCCCATCTCGTCGTCGATGACCGTGCCGAAGATGATGTTGGCGTCCTGATGGGCGACACCATGGATGATCTCCGCAGCGGCGTTCATCTCGAACAAACCCATTCCCGATGGGCCGGTGATGTTGAGCAGCACGCCTCGGGCCCCGTCGATGGCCGACTCGAGCAGCGGGCTGGAGATCGCAGCCTTGGCGGCGGACACGGCGCGGTCGTCGCCACTGGCCTGGCCGATGCCCATCAACGCCGAGCCGGCGTTCGACAGCACCATCTTGACGTCGGCGAAGTCGGTGTTGATCAAGCCGGGTGTGGTGATCAGACCCGTGATGCCGGACACGCCCTGCAGCAGGACCTCGTCGGCCATCTTGAAGGCATTGAGCACGCTGGTCTTGTCGTTGGCGACGGTGAGCAGTCGATCGTTCGGGATGACGATCAGCGTGTCGACCTTCTCCTTGAGCTTCTGCACGCCGTTGTCGGCCTGCACGGCGCGTCGGCGTCCCTCGAAGGAGAACGGACGGGTGACCACGCCGATGGTGAGCGCACCAGCCTCTCGCGCGATCTCGGCAATCACGGGTGCGGCACCGGTACCGGTGCCGCCGCCCTCGCCTGCGGTGATGAACACCATGTCGGCGCCACGCACCATCTCTTCGATCTCGTCGTGGTGCGCTTCAGCGGCGGAGCGGCCCACCTCGGGGTCGCTGCCGGCGCCGAGGCCGCGAGTGAGATCGCGACCGACGTCGAGCTTGACGTCGGCGTCGCTCATGAGCAGTGCCTGAGCGTCGGTGTTGACGGCGATGAACTCGACGCCCTTCAGCCCGGCGTCGATCATGCGGTTGACGGCGTTCACGCCGCCACCGCCGACGCCGATGACCTTGATCACAGCGAGATAGTTCTGCGGAGCGCCGACCATCAGCGGGTCCTCCAAATGTGTTGGTTCATGAATGACATATCCTGCCAGGTCCGGCGTCTACAAGTGTGGACGCTCACCGTACCGTGACTTCCGAGGTCGAGACGTCGATCACCGTGACCGGCTTGTCGCCGACGTCATCGAGGGTTCGTTGCAGCCGTACGAGTTTCTCGATCTGGGCGTTCTCGCCGAGCGCCGAGCCGAAGCGCACCTCGACCGGTCCTCGATCGCTGGTGAGCACCAGCACGAGATCGGACCCGTCGGGCGTCACCAGCATCGACTCGACGCGGTTGCGGATGTCCGGCGTCAACTTCGTCACGAGCGATGCCGCCGACGAGTAGCCGATCGAGGCGAACTGACCGGGGGCGACATCGAGCGTGTCGGGACCGGCGATCCACACGAGCGCGACCGGTTGTCCATCGACCAGGGCAAGCACTCGACCGTCGACATCGATCACCCGGGCGAGGCCATCGGCACCCATCATCGCGGCGACCGGTGTTCGTTCGCGGATCTCGATCGAGGCCGAATCAGGGAACTTCGTGGTGACTCGCGCGTCTTCAACCCAGGGGATTGCCTCGATCTGCGCCTCGACGTCAGCGGTGTCGACCAGCAGCACCGCCGTTCCGGTCAGGTCATCGATGACGGCGTCGAGGGCGGCTTGGTCGGTGTAGACGACACCGGTGACGCTCACCTGTTCGACGGCGAACATCGATGAACCGAGCACTGCGAGCACCCCGACGACGACCGCGATGACGAGTGCGCCGAGCGCCAGCCACCACAGGCGCCGACGATGCTTGGAGCGCGTGACGCCGATTCGTCGTTGACGGATGCGCGGCTCGATGCCGCGAGTCGATGCGTCGCTCGCCGAGACGGCATCGCTGCCGCCGTCGTCGTCGATGAACACCGGCTTGGATACCGACGAGTCACGCTCGAGCTCGTCGTCGAGGTATGCCACATCGGGCAGATCGTCGTCGCCACCGATCGAGATCGTCGCTCGGGACGAGGGCGCCGATGACGGGTCGTTGGACTCGTCGTCGCCGTCGAGCGCAAACGCGCGTGAGAGTTCGTCCAGCACGGCATCGTCGGCGACAACCTCGTCGGGCACCACCGGATCGTCGTCGAGCGGTTCGGTGGCCGGTGGATCATCGGCATCTCGCTTGCGTCGCCAGGCCATGTCAGAACACGTCGCCTTCGTCGAAGCCGACCAGACGAATCTCGCTGCGCAACCGGTACCCGCTGGTGGCCTCGACAGACGCTCGAACCTCGGTCATCAGCGCGAGGACGTCGTCGGCGCGGCCACCGTCGTCGGCCTGGATGAAGTTGGCATGCTTGTCCGACACCGTTGCGGTGCCCAGCCGGTGCCCACGCAGCCCGGCCGCGTCGATGAGCGCCCCTGCGCTCACCTCACCCGGCACGGGATTGACGAACACGGAACCCGCGTTCTGGCCTCCGGGCTGATTGGCGCGGCGCCACGACACGATGTCACCGATCAGTCGAACGGACTCGTCGACATCGCCGAGCTCCAACTGCAGCGTCGCGTCGAGCACCACCTGCTGAGGCGCGAGGGCACTCGAGCGGAACCCGAGTCCCAGCTCGTCGACCGCCAGTGTGCGTTCGGTCCCGTCGTCGAGGTCGAACACGGTCGCCGCAACCAACGACGCCGCCATGTCGGACCCGTGGCCACCGGCGTTCATGCGAACCGCTCCCCCGATCGACCCGGGAACTCCGACGGCCCATTCGAATCCGGTGAGCCCGGCCGCAGCGGTCTTGCGGGCGAGGACCGGGAGCGCAACGCCTGCCGAAGCCGTCACGACGGCGGTGACCTGGTCGATGTCGATGGTGGCATCGAGATCGACCAGACCGATCGCCAGACCACCGAAGCCGGCATCGGCCACGAGCAGGTTCGAGCCGCGACCGACGACCAGGACCGGCAATCCCGACGCATGTGCCGCATCGGCGACGGCGGTCAGCTGGCGCCGATCGGTGACCCGGACGAAGATCGCTGCTGGTCCGCCGACTCGGTATGTCGTCATCGGCCCCAACGCGACGTTGCGCTGCACCGCGTCGCCGAGGTCGGCCAGATGCGTGAGCGCAACCGCAACGGCGTCAGCGTCGACGGACATCGAGAACCTCTGATGGGAGCGTGGCGATGTCGCCGCATCCCATCGAGATGCAGACATCACCGTCACGGAGCTCGCCGGCGAGGAACGAGACGAGGTCCTCACGACGTGGTAGCCACACCACGCGGCGAGCAGGGTCGGCTTCGGTCACGGCGTTGACGATCAACTTGCCCGTCACGCCGGGGATGGGGACCGTCCCGGACGCATAGATGTCGGTCAGGACCACGAGGTCGGCAGCGGTGAATGCGGGGCCGTACTCATGCCACATCTCCTGGATGCGGTGATACCGGTTCGGTTGGAACACCGCGACGATGCGTTGCCACGAATCGCCGCTGTCGCGCGGCAGCACGGATCACCGCATCGATCTCGGACGGGAGGTGGGCGTAGTCGTCGACGAACGTCGCCCCGCGGTCGACGCCACGAACGTCGAATCGGCGTGCGACGCCACCGAACCGTGCGAGTGCCGACGCAATGTCGTCGAACGAGACACCGACGCTCAAGGCCATCGCTGCGGCGCCGGTTGCGTTGACAACGTTGTGGATGCCGCGCAATGGCAGCGCGATCTCGCCGAGGGTCTCGGTGCCCCCGTCGTCGAGGCGGCGCGTCAGCTCGAACCGGAACGATCCCGAGGTGGCACGTACGTCGACGGCGCGGACGTCGCAGTCGATGCCGAGACCGTACGTCGCCCCGCCGTGGCGGAGTGCCAGTTCGACACCGATCGGGTCGTCTCCGCAGATCACCTTCGGCCCGTCGATCTGGCCGAGGAAGTCGTCGAATCCCGCGACGATGCCGTCGAACGAGCCGTAGTGGTCGAGGTGATCGGCCTCGACGTTGGTGAGGATGGCCCCGAAGAGCGGGAGTTCGAGGTGCGTGCCGTCGCTCTCGTCGGCCTCGACGACCAGCCAGTCGCCGTGGGTCCACTGTGCACCGGTACCGACGTCGGTGACGTCGCCGCCGACGACGAAGCTCGGGCGCATTCCCGCGTGAGCGAGGATCAACATGAGCATCGAGGTCGTCGTGGTCTTGCCGTGCGTGCCGGCGACCGCCAATGACTGCGCCCGGGCGCAGATCGAGGCGAGCATCCCGGCCCGAGTGAGCACGGTGCCCCCCGTCGCTCGGGCTTCGTCGAGTTCGATGTTTCGCGCCGGGATCGCCGTCGACGCGGTGACGGCGTCGACGCCGTGGACGAGCGCTCGGTCGTGTCCGATGTACACATCGACGCCGGCCGCCCTGACCCGATCGAGCACCGGATGTTCGCGCAAGTCCGACCCGGAGACCACGTGACCCATCTCGGCGAGCGCGATCGCGACGGCACTCATGCCCGGCCCGCCGACGCCGACGACGTGGAGTCGATGCTCGATCGCGAGGTCGAGTGGTGGCTGCGGCGACGGCAACGACGGCACCGGCCGGTCGGCCAGAGCACCAAGGGCAGCACGAGTGGTGGGGGTAGTGGTGGGGGTGGGGGTGGCGAGCGCTGGGGACGTCACGATGGCGTCGATGCTATTGCGACGCGTTCGATCAAACCTGCCAAGGCGCCGGAACGATGGATCGCGCCGCGTCGGTGTGCGGACGCCGCGAGTTCCTCGCGTCGATCCGGCTGCATGCGCAGCACCTCGATGGTGTCGGCCAGTCGGTCGAGTTCGCCTTCGCGCAACAGGAGCGCTCCGTCGACCTCGGACAACCACTGCACGTTGTCGGTCTGGTGATCATCGGCCGACGCCGCCCACGGCACGAGAATCGCAGGCGTCCCGGTGACCGCGACTTCGTGGACGGTGCTCGCCCCGCCACGTCCAATCATGATGTCGCACGCCTCGTAGACGGCCGCCATGTCCGCCTCGTAGCCGATCACCTGGTGGAGCACCGCACCGTCGACGTGCACGATGCGATCGGCGAACCGTTCACCCGCGATCTGGCGCACCGCCAGGAGTTCGTCGTCGGAGTGCACAGCGAGGTACTTGGCGATGGCGTCGTTCAGAACTCCGGAGCCGAGCGATCCACCCATCACGGCGACCATGAAACGCTCAGGATCGATCCCGAGCGCATGGCGCGCAGCCAGACGTCGAGAATCGGACGACCGATCGACGTCGAGAATCGCCTGGCGCACAGGGGCGCCGGTCACCACCGCGCGCGGCAGCGGCGAATGCTCGAAGGCGACCGCACAGGCTGCTGCCGAGCGGGCCGCCAACCGGCTCGCACGTCCGGGCGTCCGGTCGTACGACACCACGACCACCGGGATGCGCAGCCGTCGGGCAGCGAACACCGACGGCATGCTCGCGTAGCCACCGACCGACACGACGACTCGTGGCTGCCACTGGCGCAGCAACCGGATCGCGGCTCGCGTACTGCGCACCATCTTGGGTACGAACCCCAGGTTCGCCCGGGTCAGGCGCCGCTGGGCACCGACGACGTCGAGGAACTCGTGGGCATATTGCGTCTCCGGCAACAGCCGCGTCTCGATGCCACGTTGAGCGCCGACGTAGCGGACGGTGTCTGCCGCGTGACCGGCGGCAACCAGCGCGTCGGCCACGGCGAGCGCAGGCACTACGTGCCCGGAGGTGCCACCGCCGGTGACCACGGCGAACACCGGCTCGGTCATCGGGCGTTGATGCGCCGCGCCACGCTCAACAGGAGGCCAGCGGCGGTCATGCTGACGAAGAGTGAACTTCCGCCCGCGGAGAAGAACGGCAACGTCAATCCCGTCACCGGCATGAACCCGACGACACCACCGATGTTCACGATCGCTTGGACACCGAACCAGGCGGCGATGCCGCCGGCGAGCAGCATGCCGAAACGATCCGGCGCAGCGATGGCGGTCTGGACGCCGAGGGCGACCAGCATCACGAATCCACCGATCACGGCGACCGTCCCGATCAGGCCGAGCTCGTCCGCGATGACGGCGAAGATGAAGTCGCTGTGCGCATAGGGGAGATAGCCGAGCTTGGCATTGCTGCCGCCGATCCCGGACCCCGAGATGCCGCCGGACGCCATGCTCAGGTAGCCCTGGTAGGTCTGATACGCCAGGTGATCCTTCTCCTCGGCAATGTTCATGAACGCCGTGAAGCGATCGAGTCGACGAGGGCTCGACACGACGAAGAGCAATGCAGCGCCCACGGCTCCCGCCGTCATGACCGCCAGTGGTGTCACCGGTACACCGGCGACCCATGCAACGCTGAACACGATCGCGCCGAGCACGACTGCGGCACCGAGGTCGCCCTGCATCAGGCACAGCCCAGCCCCGATGGCAGCGATCGCCCCGAGCGGGAAGAGCGTCGCCGTGCGGTCGGCCAGGTCGTCGCGGCGACGGGTCAGGAGGTCGGCGGCCAGGATCACGACGGCGATCTTGAGGAACTCCGACGGCTGCACGCTCAGCGGGCCGAGGCGGATCCACGAACGGGCACCGTTGACGCTGGCGCCGACCCCGGGAGCGAACGGCGCCGCCATGCCGGCAACGGCCAGCACCGTGATCGGGACGACGAGGCGCTGCCAACGCCGATAGGAGATCTTGACCATGGCAACCAGTGCAATCAGTCCGAGTCCGGCCCACATCGCCTGTTTCGCGAAGACCCGATACGGCGAATGGCCGAGATTCGCCTCGGTGACCGCCGACGCCGACAGCACCATGACGAGGCCGAGCATGACCAGCACCGACACCACGCCGGCGATGGCATAGAAGGTTCCCGTCGGTGGCCCGAGCACCTCGGGAGCGAGGCGGGCGCGCTGCGACCCGGCCCTCCGTCTGGGCTTGGGCTCACGGGTCGGCGCTTTGGCACCTCCGTGCAGGCGGTCGAGCGTTGCCTGTCGTCGGTCGCCGACGCTGATCGTGCTGGTCATGTGGACCCCTCTCGGTTCGAGCCGCTGATGGACGCAGTGGTGGACGCGGTGCTCGCGCCGAACAGGTCGAGCACCAAGGAGCGGAAGTGATCGCCGCGGGCTTCGAAGCCCGAGTACTGGTCGAAGCTCGCGCAGCCAGGCGACAGCAGCACGGTGGCACCTGGCGCTGCGAGGCGATCGGCTCGCTCGACGGCCTCGTCGAGGTCGGAGACGACCTCGACGACGGGCACATCGGCGAACGCCGCCGCAATGCGCTGCGCCGTGTCGCCCAGCGCGATCACCGCATCGACACCGCCCACGTCAGCGGCCATCGACGTCAGGTCGACTCCCTTGTCGTAGCCGCCGGCGATCAGCACCAGGCGATCGAAGGACCGAACGGCGGCTGCAGCAGCGTGGGGCGTGGTCGCCTTCGAATCGTTGTACCACGACACACCGTTCCACGTGCCGAGGTGTTCGAGTCGGTGCGCCGGTCCGGTGAACGACCCCAAGGCCGAGGAGATCGCCTGAGAGTCGGCCAGCCCCGTCTCGAGCACGAGCGCCGAAGCGGCCAACGCATTGGTCAGATCGTGCGGGAGACTCCGCTTCATGGCCGCGATGTCGGCAATGACGCCACCCGGTCCGACCAGGTGGCCGTCGGCGACGCAGTAGTCGGCACCGGCGGCACCGAAGGTCACCGATCGGGCCGGGGCCGCACGGAGCCGACGCATCACCACCGGATCGTCGATGAAGCCGACGGCGACGTCCTGCGGTCGTTGATTGGCCCACAGTTGGGCCTTGGCGGCTTCGTAGGTGTCCATCGAGCGGTGCCAGTTCAGGTGATCGGGCGCCAAGTTGAGCCAGGCGGCGCCCTCGGCACGGAACGTCGGCGTCCAGGCGAGACGGAAGCTGGTGCACTCGACGACGAAGGCGTCGAGATCCATGGCGATCGCATCGACCAGTGGTGTCGAGGTGTTTCCGGCGTCGATCGTGCGCAGCCCCGCCGCGCGCAGCATCTCGACGGCGAGCAGCGTCGTGGTCGTCTTGCCGTCGGTTCCGGTGATCGCCAGCATCGGGCGCGGCCCGCCGGGCCGGTCCTGTTCCCACCGATAGGCGAGTTCGATCTCCGACACCACCTCGACTCCGGCGGCCTCGGCGACGGCGATCACGGCATGTGTCTCCGGCACGCCCGGTGCTGGGCTGACGAGGTCGCACGAGGCGATCACATCGGCCAGCACGTCGGCATCCGGTCGGTCGAGCAGATCCACGCCGAGTTCGTTTGCCAGTTCGCTCCGTCGCGCATCCACGGTGTCGTCGGCCACCACGACGTCGTAGCCGTGGCGCAGGAGTGCCCGGACGGTCGATTCGCCCGCGACGGCGAGTCCGTAGACGAGCGCTCGGGTCATGGCTGTACCTGTGCGGTGAAGTCGGCGATGAAGATCGCGAGCGCCGAGGCCACGCAGATTGCCGAGATCAGCCAGAAACGGATGATCACGGTGGTCTCGGGCCAGCCGATCAGCTCGAAGTGGTGGTGGATCGGCGACATGCGGAACAGGCGCTTCGTACGACCCGAGGCCTTGAACACACCCATCTGGATGGCGACCGATCCGGCCTCCATCACGTAGATGCCTCCGATCAATGCGATCAGCAGGGTCACGTTGAGGGTCAGCGCGCAGAATGCCAACGCCGAGCCGATCGCCAACGCACCGACATCGCCCATGAAGATCCGTGCCGGTGCCGCGTTCCACCACAGGAATCCCAGACAGCCTCCGGCGAACGCTGCAGAGAACACACCCATGTCGAGCGGGTTGACGACCGTGCTGTAGATCTCCGGATTACGGAACGCCCAGTAGGCAATGATCGTGAACGCGCCGAACCCCATGAGCGCCGATCCGGATGCGAGCCCGTCGAGCCCGTCGGTCACATTGACCGCATTCGTCGTCGCCCAGATGATCATGCCGGCCCAGACGACCCACACCGCGGTGGGCACTTCGAAGCCGACGTTCCCACGGGTGACGTTGATCGTCTGGGAGATGCCGGTGCCGACCACCAGCCACCACGCCATTCCGATGCTGGCCAACATGGTGATGTAGTTCTTCTGTTTCCAGAAGATGCCGCGGTTGTGGCGCTTGCGTACCTTGATGTAGTCGTCGAGGAAGCCCATCAGCGCCATGAAGAGCACGCCGACCCAGACGATCATCGTCTGGTCGGAGAAGGCAAGTCCCCGTCGAAGGTGTGCGATCAGCCAACCGATGAAGGCGGCGATCACGATGGCGATGCCGCCCATCGTCGGCGTGCCTTGCTTGGGCATGTGGTGATCGGGCCCGTGGTCCTCCTTGCCGAGGATCGGCTGGCCCTGGCCACGCTGACGGAAGAACACGATCAGGTACCGGGTGCCGAACAGCGACACGAGCATCGAGCTCGCTCCCGCCAGGATGATGGCGATCACGAACGTGCCTCCAGACACTTGCGGGCGACGGCCCGATCGTCGAATTCGATGGTGTGGTCGGCGAATTCCTGCGTCGTCTCGTGGCCCTTGCCGGCGATGACCACGACGTCGCCCGGCCCGGCCGAGGCAATGGCCTCGCAGATCGCTGCGTGACGGTCGACGTCGGTCACGATCGTCGACGGGGAATCGGCGTCGATCCCCTTCACGATCTCGTCGATGATCATCGACGGTTGCTCACTTCGCGGGTTGTCGGACGTCACCACGACGCGATCCGCATGCCGACTCGCTACTGCGCCCATCGTCGGCCGCTTGGCGCGATCCCGATTGCCGCCGCAGCCGAAGACGACCGTCAGCGAACCCGTGCTTCCTGCGACACGACGGGCCGATTCGAGCAGCCGCTCGAGACCATCGGGCGTGTGCGCGTAGTCGACGACGATCGTCACGCCGCGACGTCGGCTCTCGTCGGTGTCGACGATCTCGAAACGGCCAGGGACGGCGGGCAGGGTCGCCACCGCACCGATGGCAACGTCGACGTCGATGCCGAGCTCGACGGCGGTCGTCAGAGCGGCCAGCGAGTTCGACACGTTGAAGTCGCCGCCCATCGGCACCTCGACTCGTCGACCGCGCCAGACATAGCGATGCGCGGCCGCTGTCACTTCCACCTCGGACAGGTCCTGGGTGCTGTAGGTCACGATGCGGAACTCTCGCCCGATGACGTCGCTCGCTGACGTGTCGGCGATCAGGCGCCCGTAGGGGTCGTCGATGTTGACCACGCCGAGGTGAGAGAACTCGGGCGAGAAGAGCCGCGCCTTGGCCCGGAAGTACTCCTCCTGCGAGCCGTGGAGGTCGAGATGATCGTGGCCGAGGTTGGTGAACACGACCGCGTCGAACTCGGTTCCGTCGGCCCGGTGCATTGCCAGCGCATGCGACGACACCTCGAGCACCGCCGCGGACTTGCCCGCATCGACGAACTCGCGCAGCACGGCCTGCAACTCGGGCGCTTCGGGCGTGGTGCGTGGGCCGTGGAGCGTTCCGATGACACCACAGGGCATGCCCGCTCCGTCGAAGATCGACGCCAGCAGCGCCGCGGTCGTCGTCTTGCCGTTCGTGCCGGTGACGCCCACGGTGGCGAGTGACCGACTCGGGTGACCGGCCACCTCGGCAGCGATCGGCCCGAGCCGGAGACGGGTGTCGTCGACGATGATCTGGGGCACGTCGACGTGTTCGAGCGGATGGTCGGCGAGAAGTGCTGTCGCCCCGGCATCCACGGCGTCGGCGGCGAACGCATGGCCGTCGAAGTGCTCACCACGGAGACAGGCGTACAAGGACCCGGGAGCGATGCGGCGCGAGTCGTGGACGACGGACCGGATCGGCGTGCCCTGGTCGACGATCGTTCGCAGCTCGCGCAGGCCGGTGGGGTCCGACGTCGACGCCATCGACGAACTCACGGTGCCTGACAGCCGGTCGCGCCTGGCGTCGGAACGATGCCGAGTTCGTGGATGAGCGTCGGGGCCAGTTCGGCGAACACGGGTGCGGCTGCGGTACCGCCGAATCGGTCGTTCGTGCCCGCTGGGGGTTCGTCGACGGAGACCAGCACGGTGACCTGAGGGTTCTCGGCAGGGAAGAACCCGACGAAGCTGGCGTAGTAGATGCGGTTGCCGTCGGCGTCGAAATACGTTCCGTTGTCGGCAGCCTTGAACGCGGTGCCCGTCTTGCCGGCGATCGACAGCCCATCGACCTGCGCTCGTGTGGCGGTGCCGGAGCACACCACGTTGCGCATCATCTCGGTCGTCTGCATCGCCGCCAGTTCCGTGACGACCTGGCGCGATTCCGACGGATCGGTCTCGACGACGCTGCCGTCGGGACCGACGGTGGCCTTCACCAGTTTCGGGGCGACGTAGGTCCCCCGATTGGCGATCGTGTTGATCGCCGCGACGAGCTGCAACGACGTGCTGGACACGCCTTGACCGTAGGCGACCGTGACGCGCTCGGAGCCCCACAGGTCTTCGGGCTGCTTGAGGATCCCAGGTGATTCACCGGGGAAGTCGAGCGCCGTCTTCGAACCGAGCCCGAACGCCGCCATGTACTCGCGATGACGCTCTCGGCCCATCTCCTGCTGGACGAAGATGGTGCCGATGTTCGACGACTCGGTGAGGATCTGAGCGACCGACATCACCTCGTCAGGATGCTCGTGGGAGTCCTTGAGGAGATCGTCGTAGTACTGCTTGCGCCACGGCACGACGTAGGACGTCTCGGGTGTGACCAGCCCCTCGCTCAGTGAGCTGGCGATCGTGATCACCTTCGCCACCGAGCCCGGCTCGTAGGCGTCGACGGCCGCGAAGTTGCCCGAGGTGACCCCGTAGGCGCCGGTCTCGTCGTCACGGCGCACCGATGCCATCGAGTAGATCTCGCCGGTGTCGGTGTCCATGGCGATCGCCGTGGCGCCCTTCGCTCCGATGGCCGCGACCTGTTCGAGGAGCACCTGCTCGGTCGAGTACTGGACCGAACGGTCGAGCGTCAACACGAGGTCGTCGCCCGCCACCGGTTGGGCCGTCACGGTCTCCGAACCCGGAATCGAACGTCCACCTGGAGCGACCTCCCGGCGCATCTCGCCGCCGGTGCCCGTCAGGAGGTCGTCGTACTGGATCTCGAGCCCCGAGATTCCGATGCCATCGATGTTGGTTCGTCCGATCACGCTGCGCCCCGTGTCGCCTCCTGGCATCTCACGGCGGCTCTCGCGATCGACATTCACCCCTGGAAGTTTCATGGCGGCGATCTCGTCGCCGATGTCGGCGTCGGCCTGGCGTTGCACGAACACGAACCCGCGGTCCTTTGCAGCGATCTCGGCGACCAGTTCCGCAACCTTCTCGTCGGGCAGCTCGAGCAGGTCGTCGAGGATCTGGACGGTGGCAGGTCCGTTGTCGATCAGCTTGGGGTTGATCGACACGGTGACCGCCGGCACCGACATCGCCAGTTCGGCCCCATGTCGATCGAAGACCGTCCCCCGCTGGGCAGGAATGGTGACCGAGCGAGTCCACTGGTCGGCAGCGGCCGACCGCAGGCTCTCGGCCTCGGTGGTCTGCAAGTACGCAACACGGCCGATCAGCCCGAGCAGGACGGCGCCGATCACCACGAGGGCGAGGATCAGCCGTCGGCGTGGCGAGCCGGCGCGGAATCTCGACACGACGCGCCGCGGCGGCGTCGTACGAACCTTCGCACGGGCCCTGGGCGGGCTGGCCGGCGCGCGGTGAGGTCGCTGCGGTCGCTGCGGCGGCGCCGCGTGCGACTTCGTGCGCGTGGCTGCCGGCGCGGTCCGAGACGCCGGTGCACGACGACGACCGGTCTCCTCGCGAGGGCGCGGCGCGGTGCTCGTCGAGCGCGAGCGTGCAGGGGCCGTCGAATGGCTGCGGCTCCCCGGGGTCACACCGTGTGATCGGGTGACGGGCTTCACGGAGCCGCCTCGGTGACGCTCTTGACCGCACGGAACTGGTCGAGTGGGTCGGTGTGGATCACGATGCGCACAGCGTTGTCACCGATGGGGCCAGCGGCAGCGAGTTGGCGGGCGACCGCTTCGGGCGTGACCGTCACGAACGTACTGGCTCGCCCGCGACGCATCCCGAGTTCGGACGCCGCAGCGGCGAGACGAACGGGCGAACGCAGCTCGGCTCGTTCATAGCGCAACTCGTCGAATCGCTCACGTTCGACGCTGACCTGGCGGTCGAGCCGGTCGAGCCGGAGCTGACGTCCGGCGAGTTGTGTGTGGAACACGGCGGCGCCGAGCAGTCCGAGGAAGACCAGAGACCAAGCGAGCCCGGCGAACATCGCCGGCCATCGACGACGGCGCGGTACGACGGTCAGCGACGGCTTCGACGCTGCATTGGAACGGCGCGCCTCGCTGTCGCGAAGCAATGGGAGTGCGATCATCGATCCTCCACCGGTTGTCCGTCGCTCTTCCTGGTCGTCTCGATTCGTTCCACGACGCGAAGCCGCGCCGACGCCGCACGCCGGTTCCGCTGTCGTTCGTCGTCGCTCGCCCGCTTGGGCAGCCCGCGCACGATGCGAACCGTCTGGATCGCTCCGCACACGCAGGGCAGGTCGTCCGGGCAGGCGCACGCACCGGCGGCCACCGCGAAGCGATCCTTCACGATGCGGTCCTCGCCTGAGTGGTACGACAACACGGCGATGCGCCCACCGGGGCGGGTGGCCTGCACGGCCTGGTCGAGTGCGTCGGGCAAGACGCCGAGCTCGTCGTTGACCTCGATGCGAATCGCCTGGAAGGTCCGCTTGGCCGGATGACCTCCGGTACGACGAGCGGCGGCCGGTATCGCCGTCGTGACGACCGCTGCAAGTTCGGTGGTCGTCTGGATGGGTCGGGCGGCGCAGATCGCACGGGCGATGCGCGACGCGAAGCGCTCATCGCCGTAGCGCTTGATGATGCGTGCCAGATCGGATTCGGAGTACCCGTTGACGACATCGTCGGCCGACCAGGACTGATCGGCGTCCATCCGCATGTCGAGCGGACCGTCATGACGGTACGAGAACCCGCGGTCGCCTCGATCGAGTTGCGGCGACGACACGCCGAGGTCGAACAACGCACCGCTGATCTGGTCGACGTCATGGTCGGCGAGCGCCTCGTCGAACTCGTCGAACCGGCGTTGGCTGGTGCGGACACGGTGGCCGTACGACGACAGGAGCGCCGTCGCGGCGTCGAGTGCGTCGGCATCCTGATCGATGCCGAGCACGTCGAGATCGTCACGCGAGTCGAGCAGTGCCGCAGTGTGGCCGCCGCCGCCGAGCGTGGCGTCGACGACGGTGCCCGCCGGCACCGTCGAGAAGATCGCCGTGATCTCGTCGACCATGACCGGCGCGTGAGTGAAGTCGGATGCCTCGCTGTTGCTCATCGCTCCCCACCGGCGATCTCGTGCTGGCCTGCCATCTCGTTGCGCCGATGCGCTTCGGGATCCCAGAGTTCGATCTGGTCGATGTTGCCGAGCACGACGACTGCGGCCTGGGGCTCGAGACCTGCATGCTCGCGGAGGCGGGCGTCGAGCGTGACGCGTCCCTGCTTGTCGATCGTCGCCTGGCTGGCGGACGAGGCGAAGGCTCGCAGACGGTTTCGGGACACCTCGCCCCGCTTGGCCTTGGCAACCATCTCGGCAGCTTCGGACTCGAACGTGTCGACGCTGCGAACGCTGACGCAGCCGTCGTCGCCGAAGAAGAGGTAGCAGTGGTCGCCGAGTTCACCCCGGTACGACGAGGGCAGAGCCACTCGCCCCCGTTCGTCGAGCTGACGCTCGTAGACCCCGACAAACACGCGCCGCGTTCCTCATGCTTTCCACCCCCGCGGCGAACCTGCCGTGCCGGGAACGCGGGAGTCCTCCCCAGCGATCCCCATTCTTCCCCCATTTGCCCCCATTGTCAACCATCTCTCCCCATTAATGACCCAAACCTCCCCACTCGCTCCCCCAGACCCGCGACAAGGCGCCCAACGATGAGCAAACCAACCGCATACGGCGGTCTCCCTCATCGCCACCAGCGCAGCCAACCCAACGATGAGCGAACTGACCGCATACGGCGGTTTCGCTCATCGCAACGGGATCAGGCGAGGGTGGCCAGCGAGGCGCGAGACGACGACGCCCGACAGCGATGCGGGCAGCGTGGCGATGGGCGCCAGCTCCGCCGGGGCCGGTCGGGCCGACGGATCGAGCAGTTCGACCAGCCGCGACGCGTCGTACGACGAATACCAGCAGCACTGCAGGCGCGCGGCGTGGCGCGTCCGGCGCTGGCTGAGACCGACGAGTTTGCGACCGCCGACGAGCACCTCGCCGGCGCCGACGCCGTCGAAGCAGACGAGCTTCGACCACGCCGTGGTGGCCATCGCGCCGTCGTGGACGCTCAGGTCGTCGATCCCCGTCGCTGCAGCGATCGCCGACATCAGATGGCCTCCCAGCCACACCATTGGTCCATGTACGTCGTCGGACCACCCGGACGTCCCTGCGGGCACGATCACGTCGATCCATGTGACCTCACCGGGCACGAGCAGCACCGCTCCCCCGCCACTTCGCCGCCGAACCACGTCGACACCTGCTCGTCGGCATGCATCGACGTCGACGACCGACTCGTGCTGCGTCGAGCCGAGCACGAGCGCCGACCCGGCAATGTCGTGCTGCCAGATCTCCCGAAGCGCCGGCTCCGGCACCGGCCTCGCATGGAACTCGGCCGCGGTCGACTGCGACCGGACCAGACGATACGGATCGGCGAGTGTCACGAGGCCAGCGGCAGATACGGGCGCCACGTCTCGGGCACTCCGCTGACCGACACGACGACCCATGCTGTCGCCCTCGGCGCGCGGCACGGGCGAGCCAGACGCATGCCGGCCTCGTCGGGCGTGCGATCGCGCTTGCCCAAGTTGCAGGGCCGACACGCCGCCGCCACGTTCTCCCAGCTGTGTGGACCGCCCTTCGAACGCGGCACGACGTGGTCGATGGAGTCCGCACGTTCGCCGCAGTACTGGCAGCAATAGTCGTCACGGGCGAAGATCGCCCGTCGCGACAGTGCGGCGCGGCGCACGTAGGGAACCTTGACCATGTAGCGCAGGCGAATCACCGACGGACACGGCACGCTCAGTCGTTCGGAATGCATCACGCGGCCATCGTCCTCGAGCACGTCGGCCTTCTGGGCGATCACCAGACAGGTGGCACGCTCGCTGGACACGATGCTGAGCGGTTCGAAGCTGGCGTTCAGGACGAGCGCGCTCAGCACGACGTCTCCCCCGTCCGTTCGCCGCTCAGGCGTCGAGTCGCTGCCAGTCGCGGCACCATCGCAGGTAGTTCAGCACATCTTCGGGCTCCGGGCGATGCGAGATGTCACCGTATTGGGTGACCAGCCGGAATTCGAGATACTGACGCGAGGGCAGAGGCAGGAACGGTCGGCGCGCCCACCATCGAGCCGGCACGAGTCGAACCCACTGCTGGAGTGCCGTCAGCCACACCGACGGATGTCGCGCCACGATCGCCGCAACGGCCGCCATCTCCCGAGGCTTCCCGAGGCCCAACACGTCAGGCCGGCTTGGGTTCCTTCGGGAGCTGCAGGATCATCTCGCCGATGATGTTGCGCTGGATCTGCGACGAGCCGGCATAGATCGTTCCGGCGCGAGCGTTCAGGAACGTGTTGACCCACGAGCCCGACGTTATTGGCGGCTCCGGGGTCGTCGGTCTGGAACGACGACGACGGTGGGCGCCCCTCGATGTACAGCGCGTCAGCACCCAGGATGTCGACGGCGAGTTCGGTGACCACGCGGTGGTACTCGCTCCAGTACAGCTTCGAGATCGCGCCGTCGGGCCCAGGATGGTGGCCGGCGAGGAACTGGGTGAGCGTGCGCTGGCCGAGGAAGCGCATGATCTGCACCTTCGAATGGCACCATGCGAGACGTTGGCGGATGATCGGATCGTCGGTGAGGCCGCGCTCGCGGGCCATCTCGACGAGGCGGTCGAGTTCGATCTGATACCGGATCGGCCCGGTTGCAGCCGCTTCGCCGCGTTCGAAACCGAGCAACGACATGGCGACAGCCCAACCGTTGTTGACGCCGCCGACGACGTTCTCCTTCGGGCAACGGGCGTCGGTGTAGAACACCTCGTTGAACTCGCTCTCACCCGAGATCATCTTGATCGGGCGCACCTCGATGCCCGGCTGGTCCATCGGGACCAGCAGGAACGAGATGCCCTTGTGCTTGGGGGAATCGGGATCGGTGCGAGCCAGCGTGAAGATGTGGTCCGCGAGATGTCCGGCGGAGGTCCAGATCTTCTGCCCGTTGAGCACCCATTCGTCGCCGTCGAGTTCCGCCTTGAGACCGACATTGCCCAGGTCGGAGCCGGCGTTCGGCTCGGAGTAGCCCTGGCACCACGTGTCCTCACCGGACAGCAGGCGCGGGATGTAGTGCGACTTCTGCTCTTCGGTCCCCCACATCAGCAACGTGTTGCCGAGCATCTGGATGCTGAACGGATCGTTCGGCCCGCCCGTGGGGACGCCGGCACGGGCGAACTCCTCGGCGAGGATGACCTGCTCGGTCGCGCTGAGTCCGGCCCCGCCGTACTCGGTGGGCCAGCCCGGAGCGAGGTAGTTCGCTTCGTACAGCGTCTTGCGCCACTCGGTCACGAACTCGACGATGGCGTCGCCCTCGAGCGCGCCCAGGCCGGTCCAGTTCGACGGCAGCTTCTCGGCGAGGAACGCCTGCACCTTCTCGCGGTACGCCTCGGCCTCTGGGGAGTAGGTGGGATCCATGGCTGCGAGGCTACTCGTCGGGCTCAACTCGAACCAGCGGAGCCGACGAGTGCTGCGGCGCCGACGAGCGGCTGCACGAACCCCGAGGGCTCGACGACCTGCAGGCCGGCGAGGTGGGGCAGCCGCAAGCGAGCGGCGATCTCTCGTCGCATCGTGTCGAGCATGGCGTCACCGAAGGTGTCGACGACCACACCGGACAGCACGAACGTCGACACGTCGAACGCTGCCGCCGACGACGCGATCGCCCGACCGACCATGATCCCGGTTCGTTCGACGATCGACGGGGTTGCCCGTCGCAGCGCACGGTTCATCTCCGCTTCGAGGGCGGACGCCGATGCGAATGCAGCGAGACACCCGGTGGCGCCGCACGAGCACACCGGTCCGCTCGGATCGACCGTGACGTGAGCGATCGAGCCGGCGTTGCCGTGCGCGCCGCGGAGGCGGACGCCATCGATGACACATGCCGATTCGATCGTTCGATCGAGTACCAACGTGAAGAAGCTCGTCGTGGTCAAGGTGTCGCCGTGGCGAAGTTCGCCCTCGGCCACTGCGCCTGCGAGCGTGTCGAGCACGACCGGGAGTCCCGTGAGCTCCTCGACATGACGACGCAGCGGGAACCCCGACCAGGCAGGCAGCGCCTCGGGCGACACCGAACCGGCAGGTTCGTCGATCGGGCCGGCGCAACTGACGGCGACCGCCGACGGCGCTGCGACCTCGTCGGGCCGTGCGGCCAACACGCGCCGCACGAGCTGCTCGAGCGCCCGCCACACCTCGCGCGTCGGGGTGCCGATGCGATCACGCACGAGTACCTCGCCTCGCTGGTCGACGATGCCCGCCGCCAGTCGACCCGGGTCGACCACGACCGCCAGCACCGTTGATTCCGAATGACCCATCATGGGCGAACCTACCCCGACTGTCGCTCGGTCGATCTCCCGTCTACCCTTCGGGCGGTGACGACCGATATCGCGGACGACGCCCGATCGAGGGCGGCATCGACCGCCTCCACGACCACGGGCACCTCCGACAGCGCGGCAATGCGCGGGTTCGCCGACCTCTTCGATGCGATCAGCTCGAATGTCGCGCAGGTCCTGCACGGCAAACGCGACACGATCGAACTTGCCGTGATGTGTCTGTTGGCAGAGGGGCACCTCCTGATCGAGGATGTACCCGGCGTCGGCAAGACGTCGTTGGCCAAGGCGCTCGCTGCCTCGATCGACTGCAGCTGGAAGCGCATCCAATTCACCCCGGACCTGCTGCCCACCGACCTCGTCGGCGTGAGCATCTACCAGCGATCGACCGAGACGTTCGTGTTCGAGCCCGGGCCACTGTTCGCCAACATCGTGCTCGCGGACGAGATCAACCGGGCGTCACCGAAGACTCAGTCGGCACTGCTCGAAGCGATGGAAGAGCGTCAGATCACCGCTGACGGCAGAAGTCGCCAGCTCGACGCACCGTTCATGGTGATCGCGACGCAGAACCCGGTCGATCAGGGCGGCACGTACCGGCTGCCGGAGAGCCAGCTCGATCGCTTCCTGCTGAGGATCTCGATCGGCTATCCCGCCCGCGATGCCGAGATGCAGATGCTCGACCTCCACGGCGGCGCGACCGCCGTCCGGGCGATCGAACCGGTTGTCTCGATCGACGAGATCCGAGCGATGATCGCCGCGGTTCGCAGCGTACACGTCGCCACGGCGCTCAAGTCGTACCTGGTCGATCTGGCCGCCACGAGTCGTCGCCACCCCGGCATCGAACTCGGCCTGTCGCCACGGGCGACCTTGCAGCTCGCCGCCGCATCGCGGGCCCACGCTGCTGCGAACGGCCGCAACTACGCCATCCCCGACGACGTCAAAGCGGTCGGTCACGCCACGCTCAGCCACCGCGTGGTCGTGCGCGCCGAACACGGCTCGCAACTGTCGCCCGAGGATGCGATCAGTGAGGTCTTCGATGCCGTCACCGTGCCAGTCCCTCGTTGAGCTGATGAACCCATGGCCAGGCTCGGCCTGACCCGCCAGGGCGTTGCCGTGGTCGGCGCCGCACTGGTGGCGATCACGATCGGGCGCGTGTTCGGCATCATCGAGTTGTACGTGATCGGCACCGGGTTCCTCGCCGCCGCCGCAGTCGCGGTTGCCTACGTCTGGATACGACGCCCCAGGATCGACGCTCGCCGCTGGATCCACCCGACGATCCTGGTCGTGGGCGACACCGGTCACGTCGACATCCGCCTGGAGCACACGGGTCGACTCGCCACGCCGCCGTTCGTGCTGGAGGAACCGGTCGTGCGCACGATGACCGAGGACCACGTCGCTCGACTCCCGGTCGCAGCGCAGCGAGCAGGTTCGGTGTCATCGTCCGGCTACCGGGTACCGACGACGACGCGTGGCGTTGTCGGGTTGGGTCCACTCAGACTGATCGTGAACGACGTGCTCGGCATCGCCCGATCGACCACGGTGATCGCCGGGAGCAGCGAGATCGTCGTTGCGCCGCGGACGCTGCTCGTCGACATGCCCGAGTTGGGCCGCGGCCGCCTCGGACGGGCACTGCTCGAATCGTCGCGACGGCTCGGACCTGGTGACTTCCACGGACTGCGCGAGTACGCCGTTGGTGACGAGCTCCGCAGCATCCACTGGCGAGCGTCGGCGCGCTCCGACGACCTCATGGTCAAGGAGTTCACGGTGGAAGGACTGCATCGCTGCACCGTCGTGTTCGACCCCTCGCCGGGTGCACATGGGAGCAGTGCCAACTTCGAGCACGGCGTGACTGCCGCAGCGAGCCTCGTGTCGAGTGCCATGCGTGCGGGCCTCAGAACACGGTTCGTCACCGCGGGCGGCATCGACCTGCGCGGCCCCGAGGTCGTGCAGACCACGCAACGGGTGCTCGCCCGAATCGAGCCGAGCGATGGACCGATCGTCGCCGTCGACAACGACATGGCCGACGGGCTCGTGCTCCTCGTCGTGGTCACCGGCTCACGGCACGCCGCGTCCTGGCGCACGACCTCAGCGATCGCCGACCCGACGATCACACAGGTCCTCGTCGCAACCAACGACACCTCCGACGGAACCCGCCTGAGCGCGTCTGGCGGATCCGACGACGAGTTCGTCGCGACCTGGCAGGCACTCGTGGGCCAGCCGACGCATGTCCAAGCGCCCACGACGGTGCAGCCATGAGATCGGGATCGATCCGCCCGAGCCTGAGCAACGACGTGCTGGCCAGTCTCATGGTGGCCGCCTTCTCCATGGTCGTCGCCATCGGCTATGCGCGAGTGTTCAGTGGCTGGCCGTTCCTCGACGACATGGCGGTCATCGTCATCGCAGGGCATGGCCTCGGCCTGCTACTCCGCCGAACGCGGCTGACAGCCTGGATCGCCGTGCCGGCACTGGCGCTGGCACTGGCGTGGGTCGTGCTTGCGGTGTACTACCCCGAGACGTTCTCGTGGGGCATGCCGACGAGCGACACCTGGACAATCCTCGGCGATCAGCTCACCTCGGTTCGCAGCGAGTTCCGCACAGCGGTCGCCCCGGTCGACTACGCCGGAGGCTGGAACGTGCTGGCCGCGATCGGACTCGCCGTTGCGGTCCTGCTCGCCGATGTCTTCGCGTTCCGTGCTGACGCGCGAGCCGAGACGTTGGTGCCCGGAGGCGTCCTGTTCGTCTTCGTCGGCGCCTTGGGCGACGATCGCCTCCGAATCGTCACCGCGGTGGCGCTCGTCGGGATGGGCGTGGCAACGACCGCGACCTTGCGCGGGTACCACGCCGGCGCCGACCGTGGCCACGCGGCCGCATCGTGGCGTCGGTGGCCCGTGGCGCTGGCGGTCGGTGCGGTCGTCGCCGTCGCCGCCGGGTTCGTCGGGCCGCGACTTCCAGGCGCGGACGCCGCCCCGCTCTACGAGACGAGCGGCGGCGGCGGCGGTGTCAGCCAGGTGCTCAGCCCGCTCGTCGACATTCGCTCCCGACTGACCAATCGTTCGACGACCGAACTGTTCCGCGTGCGCGCCGACTCGGAGTCCTACTGGCGTTCATCGGCGTTGCCCGAGTTCGACGGCACGACCTGGGGATTGCCCGAACGCGAGCTGCAATCGATCGACGGTCCGCTCACTGCGCCAGCCGATTCCCTGGTCGAGAACCGACAGCGGATCACCATCGGCGCGCTGGGCGGCCGGTTGGTTCCCGCTGCTCCGGATCCGTTCGAGGCGTCCCCGGACAGCCTGCGCTTCGTGGCGGAGACCTCCACGCTGGTCACCGTCGGCAACGACCTGCAAACCGGAGATCGGATCGACATCGTGTCGGCGACACCCACACTCGACCCAGACCAGCTGCGTCAGGCGACATCGGTGGCCCCGCCAGATCCCATCCACACGGACCTGCCCGAGGACCTCCCGCCCGTCGTCGCCGCAACCGCGAGTCAGGTCACGGCCGGCGCAACGAGCAGCTACGACGCTGCGCTGGCACTGCAGAGCTGGTTCCAACGCGAATTCGAGTACAGCCTCGAGGTTCGACCTGGTCACGGCAACTCGGCGATCGAGAGTTTCCTGCGCGACCGGGTCGGATACTGCGAGCAGTTCGCCGGCACCTACGCCGCCATGCTGCGCACGCTCGGGATCCCGACCCGGGTGGCGGTCGGATTCACCTCAGGAGTCCCGATCGGCGATGGGCAGTACTCCGTGCTCGGGCGCAATGCGCATGCGTGGCCCGAGGTGTGGTTCGACGACATCGGGTGGGTTGCGTTCGAGCCGACCCCCGGGCGGGGAGCACCCAATGCCGAGAGCTACACCGGCATCCCACCCCAGCAGGACACCTCTGCCGGTGCCGACGAGATCGGCGACGCCGAGATCACCCCACTGCCGGTCACGCCGTCCGGTCCGATCGACGGCGGCGGATTGAACATCCCGGACTTCGCCGATGACCCGGGCACCGAGCCGTCGACGCCGGTCGCGCCGGCCGCTGCTGATGACGGGGCGTCATCGATGTGGCTCGGAGCGCTCGTGCTGCTCGCTGCGGTGCTCGCCGCGCCGGGCGCCGTTCGGATGTTGCGACATCGACATCGGGCGCGCAGCGTCGACGACCAGCTCGCCAACGCCTGGGAACGGGCCACCAACGCCGTCGCTGCGGCGGGTGTCCCGGTGCACCCCTCGGACACACCGATCGAGGTGGCAGCGAGCACGGCACGGCACTTCCCGCTGGTCACGCGACCGATGGCCTCGCTCGCCGATGCGGTGACCACGGCGACCTATCGGGCCGAGGGCAGCGCCGGCTTCGAGGTTGCCAGCGCGTACGGAGCGAGCACGGTCAGTGAGTGCCGCAACTGGGCAAAGCAGATCGACCGCGCCACATCCGAATCGTTGGACTGGCCGAGTCGGGCACGACGATATTTCACCGCACGAGGCTGAACGGGCGCAGCGACGCGACGATCAGCGGGTGGCGTCGTCGTCGACGTCGGGTCGACGCCCGCTGAGCCACGCAGAGATCGGCAACTGCCCGAGGCGTTCCCGTCCGAGCAGGCGCACCTCGGACTCGAGCAGGATCGCCATCACGAGCACCAGGACGAATCCGGCGAAGGCGACCACGAAGCTCACGGCAAGACCGCCGATGGTGATCACGAGGCCGAGGATCAGCCCGAACCCCAAGAGGATCGAGCGTCGACGAGAGACCCGATACCCGCGCTGAGAGAAGGTGGGGTCCTGCTCGAGCTCCTGCTCGATCTGACGCAAGATGCGTTGCTCTTCCTCGGAGAGAGGCACGGGCCAATCATCGCACGTTTCAGGGCGATCCTCAACGCGGTGCGCCACGTTTCTCTGCGTCGGGTCCCCACTGCTGTTCGCCCCGCCGCACCACGCGGAGTCGTCCTGACTCGAGCGCGCTCGCCGGGCCGATCGCCGACGACCCGAATCGGTCCCTGATCTGGTCGAGGGCCTCGGTGGTAGCGACCCAATCGGGCCGTTCGTCGAGCAGGTCGTCGAGGCTCAGCTGCCGGGTGCTCGCGCCGAGATTGGATCCCCCGACGCCGAGCAGACGAACGCCGGGCGTCGGGTCGATTGCCTCGAGGAGCGGGGCGAGCAGGTCGACGATCTCCGGAGCGAGTTCGACAGCTTCCGAACACGTCACCGATCGGGTGATCGTCTGGAATCCGGTGTCGAAGCGGAGCTTCAGCGTGAGTGTTCGCGCCCCGACACCAGCGGAGCGCAGACGCGACGCCACCGCATCGGCGAGCCGGACCAGTTCGCGACGGAGTTCGTCGTGTTCGTACTTGTTGGTCGCATACGTCTCTTCATGACTGATCGACCGGGCCTCGCGTTCGGGTTCGACCGGTCGGTCGTCGAGCCCTCGGGCAAGGCTCAGAAGGTGGTGTGCCTGCCTGGCGCCCAACGCCGCTGCCAGGACCGCCTCGTCGATCAGGGCGAAGTCGGCGACCCGACGGATACCGATCCGGTGCAGTTTGTCGAGCGTGACGGGCCCGACGCCCCACAGCCGCTGTACTGGCAGCGGATCCAGGAAGTCACGCTCGCGCCCTGCGACCACCACGACGACTCCCGGCCCTGGCTCCACCGTGGAGGGTGTTGCACGAGGCTTCGCCTCGACCGAGGCCAACTTGGCGAGGAACTTGTTCGGCGCCACGCCGACAGAGCAGCCGAGCGAGAGTTCCTCGTCGACCTCCCGGCGGATCGATGCGGCGATCTCGGGCGCCGGTCCGAACAGGCGGAGCGATCCGGTGACGTCGAGGAATGCCTCGTCGAGCGACAGCGGTTCGACCAGCGGCGTGTAGCGATCCATGATCTCTCGTACCTGGGCGCTGACCTCGCCGTAGAGCGAGTGGTCACCGGGCAGGAACACCGCGTGCGGACAGCGTCGCTTGGCCACTGCGGACGGCATCGCCGAGTGGACCCCGAATCGTCGCGCCTCGTACGACGCGGCGGCGACCACTCCACGATTGCCCGTGCCGCCGACGACGACCGGTTGACCGACCAGGTCCGGTCGTCGGCGCAGCTCGACCGAGACGAAGAAGGCGTCCATGTCCACGTGGAGGATCTGGCGCGGGCCGGTCACGTCCCCAGTGTGGCCCGTTACGATCCGCGCCATGAACACCTCCTCGAACGCTGGGCCGAATGCCGCGCCGGCGCCCGACAGCGATCGATCGCTGTCGGCGCTGCCGTCGGTGGGAGTCCGCGTCGGTGCGTTCGCAGCGATCCTGCTCAGTGGTCTCGCCGGCGCGATGATCGGCTACTCGTTGATCTCGCTGCAGTGCGAGGGAGACTGCGGACTCGCCACCGGGCTCGGCCTGCTCGTCGGCGCTGTCGTCGCCGCCGGCGGCATGGCGATCGTGGCGGTGTTGGTGATGCGGGCGATCGGCGAGTGGCGCGAGATCGAGGACCGAACCGGGGCGGGGCACGCACCGACGATGACTGCATCTGGTGCTGAGCTCCGAGCGCTGGCCGTCGAACTGGCCACCAGCGCCGGTTCGCTCGCTCATGAGGGGCGTCGACGTCTCGGGGTCGGCCAGCCGGTCGCGCACGACACGAAGTCGACGCCGACCGATCCCGTCACCGAGTTCGATCGCGCGGCCGAGACCTTGATCGTTCGCGCATTGCGCGAGCGACGGCCCGACGACTCGATCGTCGGCGAGGAAGGCGCCGGCCACGTCGGCACCTCAGGTCTCGAATGGCATGTCGATCCGATCGACGGAACGGTCAACTTCGTCTACGACCTGCCGGCCTGGTGCACCTCGGTCGGCGTCATCGACGCACACGGCCCGCTCGCAGGAGCGGTGTACGTGCCGGTCACCGACGAGGTGTTCAGCGCGGCGCGCGGCGCAGGTGCCACCCGCAACGGAGCACCGATCCACTGTTCGTCGGCCGCCGACATCGCCACGGCCCTGGTCGGAACCGGCTTCAACTACTCCCCTGCGACACGAGCACGTCAGGCGGAGCGACTGGCCGCGTTGCTGCTCGAGGTACGCGACATGCGCCGCTACGGGTCGGCGGCGCTCGATCTGTGCATGGTCGCATGCGGCCGGCTCGACGCCTATTTCGAGGAGCATCTCAACTCCTGGGACCTTGCTGCCGGCGTGTTGATCGCCGCCGAGGCAGGCGCTGAGACCTCGAACTTCCGCGGCGGTGCTGCCGACACCGACGCCGTCGTCGCGACCGCACCGGGCATCCACGACGCGCTGATCTCGTTGATCACCACCATCGACGCCGGAGCACGTCGGCGAGGATTGTGACCATCGTGGTCGCCCTGGACGTCGGAGATGCGGCATCATGGTGGCGTGGGTACACGCATCCTGGCCGTCGAGGACGATGAACGCATCCGGTCGGCGGTCAAACTCGCCCTCGAAGACGAGGGGTGGATCGTCGACGAAGCCGAGAGCGGCGAGCAGGCGATCGAGATGTTCGCGCGTTCGAATCCCGACGTCGTGTTGATCGACATCATGCTGCCCGGCATCGACGGCTTCGAGCTGTGCCGGACGCTGCGACGCACGAGCGACGTCCCCGTCGTGATGGTGACCGCGCGCAACGACACTCACGACGTGGTCGCCGGCCTCGAAGCCGGCGCCGACGACTACCTCACGAAGCCGTTCGCACCCAAGGAACTGTCCGCTCGCATCCGAGCCCTCCTTCGCCGGATCCGGCCCAGCCCACAGGGTCATGCCCGACTGAGCTTCGGCGACCTCGAACTGATTCCCGACGAGGGCAAGGTGCTCCGCGGCGGCGACGAGGTCCACCTGACCAAGACCGAGTTCCGACTGCTCTGCGAACTCGCCGAGAGCCCCGGCAAAGTGCTGAGCCGCGAGGTGCTGCTCGACAAGGTGTGGGGCTACGACTACTTCGGCGACGGCCGTCTGGTCGACGTTCATGTCCGTCGTCTGCGCACCAAGGTCGAGGTCGACCCGGCCAACCCTCGCCATGTCGTCACGGTCCGCGGGCTCGGGTACCGGCTGCAGACGTGAACGAAGGCGGCTGGTTCCGTCGCCTGGTCAACCGATCCCGCCCGGCGGCGCTCGGGTTGCGTCGACGCATCCTGCTGATCTTCACGCTCGGGTCGTTGTTGCTGTCGGTGTTCCTCGCGACGACCACCTACGGACTCACGAGGTCGAACGTGGTCAGCGAGCGCGTCGACACCGCGATCAACACCTCACAGCGCAACGCGCAGGGCGTCGAACGCGATCTCCGTTCGTTGCCCGTCGACGCCGAGGCCGCCCGAGCATCGCTGACGCGCATCGGCGTCGACGACTATCTGATCTGGTACGCCGACAGCTGGAGCGGCGGCGGCAACACGTTCCAGGACGACGACGTACCACCACCGCTGGTCACACGAGTGATCGACGAGGGCACGTCCGCCAGCCAGATCGTTCGTCTCAGCGACGAGTTGAACATCGTCGTCGGCTGGGACATCCCGGGCATCGGCTCGTACTTCGAGGCATTCAGCCTCGACGAGGCCGACTCGACGCTGACGAGCGTGCGGCTGTCGCTGGTGTTCGCCGCGGCCATCACGACAGGTCTCGGAATTCTGCTGGGCATCTTCTCGGCCCGACGTGCCGTCCGACCGGTCGCAACCGCCGCACAGGCCGCCTCGGCGATTGCCGGCGGCCGGCTCGACACTCGACTGGAGACGACCGACGACCCCGACCTACGCGTCCTGACCGAATCGTTCAACGACATGGCCGAGGCACTGCAACAGCGCGTCGAGCGTGACGCCCGCTTCGCCTCGGACGTCAGCCACGAGCTTCGTTCGCCGCTGATGACCCTGTCGGCGTCGGTCGAGGTGATGGAGGCCCGACGCGACGAACTCCCCGAGCGTTCGAAGTCGGCACTCGACCTGCTGTCGAGCGACGTCGCCAGATTCCAGGGGCTCGTGGAAGACCTGCTCGAGATCTCCCGCTTCGATGCCGGAGCGATCCGGCTGCACATGGAGGAGCTGCTCGCTGCGGAGTTCGTTCGCCAGGCAATCGCAGTCAGCTCACTTCCGAACACCCCCGTGCACGTCTCCGAGCGCGCCGAACTCGCATTGATCCGCGGCGACCGGAGACGGCTTGCGCGAGTGATCGCCAACCTGATCGACAACGCTCGCGCCTACGGCGGCGGCGAACCCGAGGTGTCGATCACCGTGATCAACCCAGACGACGAACCGATGTCGCACATCCTGATCGTCGTCGAGGACCACGGGCCCGGTGTGCCGGAAGAGGAGCGCGACCTCGTGTTCGAGCGGTTCGCCCGAGGCGGTGGTGCAGGACGGCGCACCGGGAGCGAGGGAGCGGGCCTTGGCTTGTCGCTGGTCGATGAACACGTCCGGATGCACGGCGGTCGTGTCTGGGTCGAAGACCGCCCCGACGGCGAGTCGGGTGCCCGATTCGTGATCGAACTGATGGCGGCGGAGCTCGACGAATGAGGGCCATGCTCGTTCTCGTTGTGGTCGCTGTGGCGATCGCTGGATGCTCGATCCGACCCGAGGCAGCGCCCAACGACCTTCCCGCCGAGCGCGCCAACGTCTTCGGCGACCCGGCGACCGGCGACGAAGCGGCCGGCACGAACCGCATCTACCTGTTGGCGCCGACCGATCTGGACGCCCCGCAACGCCTTCGTTCGGTCCAGCGCGATGTGCCGACGGCGCCGGCATCGGTGCTGGCGTCGCTGTTCGCCGGACCGAACGAGAGCGAACGCGACACCCAGATCGACACGGCGATCCCGGCCGATGTCGAGCTGTTGGCGGCCCGATCGATCGGCCCCGTGCTCACGGTCGACCTCAACGACGTGTTCGACGAGTTGACGCCCGACGGCCTGCGTCTCGCGGTCGCGCAGATCGTGTCGACCGCGACCGACATCGACGGCGTCGAGTCGGTGCAACTGCGCATCGACGGCGAGACCCGGGTCTGGCCGCTCGGCAACGGCGAACTGACCGACCGACCCTTGCGAAAGTACGACTATCCGGGCCTGGTCGAGTCGACGCAGCCTGCGTTCCCCGCCATCCCCTCACCGATCCAGTGACCTGGCTTGCGCACATGTTGCGCCCGTCGGTGTTGGACGACGGCGTCGCACGCTGGTAGGACACTGCCATGGCGTGGGACAGCAGTCGCCCGGTTCCGTGGAATCGGCTGATCCGTGAGTGGTTGATCTATGCGGCGATCATGTCCGCGGTCTTCGTCGTGTTCTTCCGGGGCGACAACGTCGTCGGCGCGATCGCCGGCGTGCTGATCAGCGGACCGTTGTATCTCGCGTTCGGCGCGGCGATGGCCAAGTTCGGCTACCAACGAACCCGACTGAAGGACGCCCGACGGTCCGCCACCACGTCCGCGGACCCGTCGACATCTGCATCGACCTCCACCGCCGACGACGCTCCTCGGCCCAAACCGGCACCGACGAGTCGAACGGCCGGCGGGGCCAACCGTCCCAAGTCGTCGAACCGGAGGAAGCGCTGATGTCCGCGAGCGCCGAATCGCGATGCGTGATCGCCATCGATGCCGGAACCACCGGGGTCCGCAGCCGTGCGGTCTTCGTCGACGGTCGTCCCACGGTTGCCTCCTACCGCGAGTTCGCGCAGCACTACCCCTCCCCCGGTTGGGTCGAGCACGACGCGACCGAGATCTGGAGCGTGGCTGCTGAGACGCTACGCGACGTCGTCGACCAGGTCGGCCGAGCGAACGTCGCGGCCATCGGTATCGCGAACCAGCGCGAGACCGTCCTCGCCTGGAACCGCTCGACGGGCGAGCCCTACGGCACCGCCATCGTGTGGCAGGACCGCCGAACGGCAACTCGCTGTGACGAACTGCAGGCGGCGGGCCACCTCGGGCTGATCCGCGAACGCACCGGACTCGTGCTCGATCCCTACTTCTCGGGGACGAAGGCGGCATGGCTGCTCGAGCACCGCGACATCCCCGTCGACGACGACCTTGCGATCGGCACGATCGATTCGTGGCTCGTGTGGAACCTCACCGGGGGTCGCCGATTCGTCACCGACGTGACCAATGCGAGTCGGACGATGCTGTGCGACATCCGGACCTGTTCGTGGGACGCCGAGTTGTGCGAGCTGATCGGCGTTCCGATCTCCGCGCTGCCCGAGATCGTCCCGTCGAGTGGACACATCGGCACCACCGCTCCCGACTGCGGGGTTCCCGAGGGCATTGCGATCAGCGGTATCGCCGGAGATCAGCAGGCGGCGCTGTTCGGCCAGGCGTGTGTGCGCCCGGGTATGGCGAAGAACACCTACGGCACCGGGTCGTTCGTGCTGCTCAACGTGGGAGAGACCTGTCCGCCGCCGACCGCGGGGATGCTCACCACGGTTGCGTGGAGCCTCGCCGACGGCACGACGCACTATGCGCTCGAAGGGTCGATCTTCATCACCGGCGCCGCAGTGCAGTGGCTTCGCGACGGCCTGCAGATCATCGACGACGCCGCAGAGACGGGGCCACTGGCCGAGTCGGTCGCCGACACCGGCGGCGTGTACGTGGTGCCGGCCCTCGCCGGACTCGGATCGCCCTGGTGGGATCCGTATGCGCGCGGCACGATCGTGGGCATCACCCGCGGCACCGGGCGTGCAGAGATCACGCGCGCCGTGGTCGAGTCGATGGCGTATCAGACGCGCGACGTCGTCGACGCGATGACCGCCGCGAGCGGGACCCCGCTCGTCGAGCTACGCGTCGACGGTGGCGCGTCGGCGATGGATCTGCTGTGCCAGTTCCAGGCCGATCAGCTCGGTGTGAGCGTGCAACGACCGCTCGACCAGGAAACCACGGCGCTGGGCGCGGCGTACCTCGCCGGTCTCGCCGAAGGTGTCTGGGCGTCGGTCGACGAGGTCGGCCGGCAGTGGGGGCTCGAGGCCGAATTCACGCCGAACGACGACCGGGAAGTCGCCGACGCGCTCCACGGCCAGTGGCTGCGCGCCGTCGAACGGTCACGCAACTGGGTGTCGTGACACCAACGCGTCAGCCAGTCGCAGCAGCAGCGAGAACCGCACGCGCTCGCGTTCGTGGATCGGGTTGCCGGTACGGCCGGCCGCCACAGTCAACCCCGACGTCACCATGTGACCCCAGAGCAGATCACTCGGCGCCGAGTCGTCGAGGCCGTCGAGGTGCTCGCTGCCGGCCAGGAATGCCGTCAACCAACTGATGTCGGGCGGCTGGCCGAGTTGGGCGATCGGCTGACCGTCGCCCAACACGATGACCCAGTCGGTCTCGGCGAAGCGTCGGATACCGGCGACCATCACGTCCAGCCGCTCGCCGGGCAGGCTCTCGGCAATGGCGGCACCGAGCGCGAGAGCCGACAGGCTCGCATCGGTCCGATCGGGATCGACGACCCGGATGCTCTCGACCGAGACACCGTCGACGGCATCGATCTCGGCGGTCAGCAACGGCATCAGGTCGTCGTCGGGCAACGCCACGGTCAGTTCGTCGATCGCCCGACCACCGCCCTGCTCGAGGATCTCGATCGACAGCACGTCGCCGCGTACCGCTCCGATGCGGCTCGCCACCTGGCCGAGCGCTCCGGGGCGGTCCGGCATCCAGACTCGAACGACGATCGTGATCACGGGCGGGACCGTACAAGCGCCGCGGTTCGCGGCGATGACCACCCCGTGACCATCGTGTTACAGCGTCGAGTGCTCAGCCGAGCTTGGGCAGGCCGCGCTTGAGGTTGCGGATCGCCTGCTGGATGCGCTTCTCGTTCTCGATCAACGCGAAGCGTACGAAGCCTTCGCCGCCGGGGCCGAACCCCACGCCAGGCGACAGCGCCACGTCGGCATCGCGCACGATCAACGAACAGAACTCGACCGAGTCCATCTCGGCATACGGCTCGGGAATCGGCGCCCACACGAACATCGAACCGCCCGGTTTGGGGATGTCCCAGCCAATGCGGCCGAGCCCGTCGATGAGCGCGTCGCAGCGCGATTCGTAGATCGCACGGATCTCGTTGGGGTAGTCGGCAGCTTCGTTGATCGTGACCGTGGCGGCGATCTGCACCGGCTGGAACATGCCGTAGTCGAGGTAGCTCTTGAGCTTCACCAAGGCCTGGACGACCTCGGCGTTGCCGAGCAGGAACGCACTTCGCCAGCCGGCCATCGAGAAGCTCTTGGTCATCGAATACAACTCGACGGCACATTCCTTGGCACCCTCGGCCTGGAGGATGCTGGGCGGCTGGTGGCCGTCGAAGCCGACATCGGCGTACGCGAAGTCGTGCACGACGATCATCTCGTGCTCGCGGCAGAAGTCGACGACCCGCTGCATGAACGCGAGGTCGACGGTGGCACCCGTCGGGTTGTGCGGGAACGAGATCACGAGCACGCGTGGCTTGGGCCACCCGACGTCCCACGCGGTCTGCAGGCTGTTCATGAAGTCGTCGGCGAAGTGCTCGCGCTGGTCGGGGTCCGCCAGGAACTTCATCGGCACCTGGCGCAGGTCGGCGCCGGCGAACAAGCGGGCCGTAGATGTGGATCGGATAACTCGGGCTCGGAACGATGGCGGCGTCACCACGGTCGAGCAGCACCCACATCAGGTGGCTGAAGCCTTCCTTCGACCCGATCGTGTTGGTGATCTCGAGCTCGGGATCGAGGTCGACGTCCCACTTGTTCTTGTAGTAGCCGGCGATCGCCTCACGCAGCTTCGGCAGGCCACGGCTGAGCGAGTACCGGTGGTTCTTCGGGTTCTGTGCGGCCTCGGCGAGCTTGTCGACCGCGATCTGCGGCGAGGGGATGTCGGGGTTGCCGAACCCGAGATCGACGACATCGGCGCCTGCGCGACGTGCCTCGATCTTCAGGCCGTTGATGATCGAAAAGACGTACGGGGGCAGATTCTCGATGCGCCGGAACTCCATCGTTCCGAGGGTATCTGGCCCGCGTGTGCGATGCTGGCAGCAATGCCGAAGACACCAGCCCCCGACTGCATCCACGTCGTGATCGAGATCCCGCGTGGAAGCCGTAACAAGTACGAGATCGACCACGAGGACGGCAAGGTCTACCTGGACCGACGTCTGTTCACGGCCACGACCTATCCGGCCGACTACGGCTTTCTCCCCGAGACACTCGCCGGCGACGGCGACCCACTCGACGCCCTCGTCCTCCTCGAGGACCCGGTGTTTCCGGGCGTCATCGTCGAGTGCCGACCGATCGGCGTGCTCTACATGCGCGACGAGGCCGGCGAGGACGCCAAGCTGATCTGCGTGCCGCCTCGCGAGCCCCGATTCGAGAACGTCAACGAGCTGTCGGGCCTCCCCCACCAGCTCGTCGAGGAGATCGAGCACTTCTTCAACGTCTACAAGGCATTGGAACCCGAGAAGCACTCATCGAGCCAGGGCACCGGCGATCGGGCCGCCGCCTGGCGCGAGATCAACCAGGCCCGGGCGAACTACCACCCCCACTGACGCCATCTCGCCCCGGCGGTCAACCCACCGATGAGCGAAGCGACCGCATACGGCGGTTTGGCTCATCGCAACCGGCCCAATGCACCCACCGATGAGCGAAGCGACCGCATACGGCGGTTTGGCTCATCGCAACGCGACTCAGGGTGCGAGTTCGGGAAGCAGGGCGGCGCCGACGGCCCCGGCCAGCGGGCCCCATCGCGCAAACTCGATGCGCGGGATCGGCCGCAGGTGGGGCTGGTAGAGCAGTTCGCCGAACCATCGCCGGATCGGGTCGAGGTACAGGTCGGCGCCCGCGGCGAGCCCGCCGCCGAGCACGAACATCTCCGGATCGAGTGCATTGGTGAGGTTCGCCAGGCCAAGCGCCACCCACCGGGAGAAGTCGTCGATGACCGCCAACGCGTCGGGATCGCCGTCACGAGCGGCCGCTTGGACGTGTTCGCCGCGGACGGCCTGCGCGTCACCGCCGGCATGACGGACCACGTCGCGCAGGCGATGTCCGGTCGCTGCGTCGCGAGCGAGCATGGCGAGGCCTGAGCCGGAGGCGTACCGCTCCCAACAGCCTCGCCGCCCGCACGGACACAACGGTCCCGACGGATCGACCACCATGTGCCCGAACTCGCCTGCGAATCCGTTCGCGCCGCGCACCAGCGCTCCATGAGCAACGGCACCGCCACCGATCCCCGTACCGAGCGTCACGAGGATCATGTCCTGTGCGCCTCGGCCGGTACCGAGCAGCCACTCGGCGACGGTGGCACAGGTTGCATCGTTGTCGACATGCACATCGGCGCCGAACCGCTCCGACAACAGTTCGGCGACGGCGAAGTCCGCCACGCCGTCGAGATTCGGGGCCGCACGCAACACCCCGTCTCGGGTCACCAGGCCGGGAACCCCGACGCCGAGGCTGCCCTCGTGGCCAACCGCTTCGGCCAACTCGATCAGCACGTCGATCAACGCGTCGAGGCTGCGATCGCCTCTGGGCGTCGGACGCTGCATCGTCTCGACGACCTCCCCCGCCCGGTCGATGACGACCGCTTGGGCCTTGGTACCTCCGACATCGATCCCGACGCGTCGCGACGGCACCACGACCGGCGTATCGGCCGGATTCACGCCGTGGTCACGCTTCGGCGCGAACCTTCAGTTCGCGCACCGTGTTGAGAATGCGCACCTCGGCGCGCCGCTTGACGAAGCCGGGCAGCGGGATCGCCAGGTCGATCTGCAGGTCGTAGCGCACCAGCGTGCGACCCTCGCCGTCGGGCTCGAAACGCCAGACGCCGTCGATCGAGCGTTGGATGTCGCCGCTCAGCATCGACCAGCCCATCTCGTTGGGCGCGTTCGTGTAGTCGTACTTGAGCGTGTAGTGCGTGCTCCGGCCGAGCGCCGACGCCCGGAATTCGACCTCGAGCGGACGGCCCTCGGCATCGGTCTCTCGGATGTTGACGTCCTTGATGTCGTGGGCCCACATCGGGTAACTCTCGAGATCGATCGCGATCTTCCAGACGCGTTCGTGCGGAGCGTCAATGGTGATGATCTCGGTTGCGGTCTCAGCCATGGTCGTCATTCTTGTCGATCGCGGAGCGTGAAGTGACGACATCGGGTTGGTCGTCGTACGCATCGACGTCCGGGCGCGGCGGGAAGACACCATGGAATGCGCACCAGAGCCCGTTCAGGCCGAGCCCGAACATCGGCACGAGGATGCCCACCGCGAGCGACGTGCCGGGAGATCCATCCTCGGATTCCGAGCGGGCGAACGCCGTCACCAGCGCCACCGTGACCTGGATCGCGAGCATCGCCAACATGATCCGACGCACGCGCGCCGGTGTCGGGTCACCGAGCAGGAGATACATCTGCATCACCCCGATCTGCTCGGTTCGGCTGCGCTGCACCGCGTTCCAGAACGACCACAGGAACACGAAAACGCCAATGGCGAACAGCGCCATCGCGGTGATTGCGCCGACCCATTGCGCGGCGGTCGAGAACACGATCGCTGCGGTGACCGCGGTGACCGTGAAGGCCACCGTGCCGACCACGTCGGCCAGCACGATGATGTCACCGGCCCTGCGTTCGTCGACTCGATCGCCCTCGCTCGTCACGCCCCGAGTCTGCCAGCGCCTCGAGCCGTTTGGAGTCTCAACGATCAGGTGACGGCGGGCCAATCGACCTGGAGCGTGTCACCGAGGCGACGGGCGAGCACGTCGTAGGCGAACTCGTCGAGGACACGCTGGCGCGACCGCTCCCCCATCGAGTGGCGCAGGTCATCGTCGGCGAGCAGCGCGTCGAAGGCATCAGCGACCGCCTGGGTGTCCTCGGGGTCGGAGATCACGAACCCGGTCTCGCCATCGGCGACGGCCTCGGCCGCGCCACCGGAGTCGCCCGCTACCTGGGGTACCCCGCATGATGCCGCTTCGACGAACACGATCCCGAAGCCCTCCTGTTCGAGGCCGCCCCAACGGTTGCGGCACAGCATGGCGAACACGTCGGCGCAGCCGTACAACGGCGGGAGATCGGCGTTGGGAATCCGACCGAGGAACGTCACCGGCGCGTCGAGTTCATCAGCGAGTCGCCGCAGGCGCTCGTCGTCGCGGCCGGCACCGGCGATCACCAACCGCAGCTTCGGACGGACACGGCCGAGGCGTGCCGCCGCTCGGATCGCCGTGTCGAATCCCTTTCGTGGCACGAGCCGCGAGATGCTCACGATCACTTCGGCGTCCGGTTCGAGGCCGAAGTGTTTGCGGGCTGCCAGGCGTTGGACGTCGTCGAGTGGGACGAACTTGGCAGGGTCGACGCCGCACGGCACCACCGTGATCGGCAGGTCACGCCCTGCGGCGTGGACCGCCTCGGCCGCCGGGTAGCCGCCGGCGGCGATGATGCCGTCTGCGCGACGCAGCGTGTAGGCGAGCGCCTGCTTGGTGCCGGGCAGGCGGCCCGGCACCGTGACCTCGGCGCCGTGCAGCACGAGGTGGTACGGCAGGTCGAGTGACGGACCGATCAGTCCGAGCGGAACCGCCGGGTCGAGCACCACGAAGTCGGCCCCGAAATCCTTGGCGAGCGCGTTGACCTGGTTGACCATCCAGGGATGCGGCAACAGCACCGGCTCGCGGGTGCGCTCGATGCGATACGGCTCGCCGGCATCGAACTCGGCCGTGCCCGCGTAGGGACTGGTGAGCACCGCGAACGACTCGGGTGGGAGCCGCCGCCACCACTCCCACAGCAGCGACTGGATGCCGCCGATCTTCGGTGGAAAGTCGTTGGTGACCAGGAGGTGCTTCACGTGGCGGCGTCCGACCGGGATCGGCGCGCCAGACGCTCGGCGGCCCAGGTGGCATGTTCGGCGAGGATCGGGTCGATGTGGGAACGGTAGTGCGCCAGCACCCGCTGCACTCGGGCATCGGCCGGGATCGCCGACGTTGCCGACGACCACGAGCGCATTGCGTCGGACCCATCGGAAGTCGCGGTCGGTGACGTACCAGTGGCCGTATCGAGCGTCGACCCAGTCGTCGTCGGCGTCGAGCAGCTCCACGGCGTCGACCCAGGCATCGGCTGCGGCGGCGAGTTCGATCGTGTTGCGTCGACCGAGACGCACCGAGATGGGGCACGCATCCTGGCAGTCGTCGCAGCCGTAGATCCGGTCGCCGATGACCTCTCGATAGTGGTCGGGAATCGAACCGGGCTTCTGGAGAATCCAGCTGATGCACCGGTTGGCGTCGATCACGCCGGGAGCGACGATCGCCCCGGTCGGGCAGTCGTCGATGCAGCGGGTGCACGTGCCGCAACCGTCCGGAGCCGGCCCGGGCGTCGGTTCGTACGCCGCGGTGGTCACGATCGAACCGAGCACGAACCAGCTGCCCGCCCCGGGAAGCAGCAGGTTGGCGTTCTTGCCGTACCAGCCCAACCCGGCGCGGTGCGCGACGGCTCGGTCGACGATCGAGTTGTCGTCGGCGAAGGCAACCGCCCGGTGGTCGGATCGGCGGATGCGACGGCTCACCTCGCGCAGCGCCATCCGCAGCGGCGCGTAGTGATCGACCCACGCGTAGCGCCCGACGCGAGCGTGCGGCCCGGCCCCGGGCGCTGGTGCCGGTGGGTCGTCGTCGGTCAGGTACGGCTTGGCAGCGACGATGACCGACTGTGCGCCGGCCACGGCTCGCAACGGATCGGTCGACCGTTGCGGATCGCGATAGGTGAACCCCATCTCCCCGTGGAGACCGGCATCACGACGCTCGAAGAGTGCAACACGGGCATCGAGCAGCACTTCGGCAGTGGTGACACCGACGTGGGTGATGCCGTGTTCGGCGAGATCGGACCGCAACATCCTCGATTGAGGGAAGCGGGTCGGGGCGTCGCACCGTTGCAGGGTACGGGACCAGGGTACGGGCCGCTCACGCCGTGACGGGCGCCGCCACGCCACGCTCGAACTCGGACACCGGCACGAACTCGACGGGGTCGTCGAGGAGCCCAGCGCGCTGGAACAGAGCGATCGCACGATCGATCGCCGTGACTGGCGCCGCGATCGGCACCGTGACGAGGTCGATCGGGCCGTCGTCGTTGGCGAGCAGGTGGGTCACGATGCAGTCGGCGCAGGCGGTGGTTCCGGTGGCGACGCAGGTGCCGCACTCGATCGAGATGTCGAAGTTCTCCATACCGACCATCATGACGAAGGGGTACCCCAGAGTTCCGCGCGAGGATGAAGTGGTGAAGCAACTGACCGGACTCGACGCCACGTTCCTCTACATGGAGTCGCCGACCACGTACGGCCATGTCAGCTCGATCGCCATCTACGAACGCCCTGACGATCCCCGCTTCGACCCCTTGATCGCAGCCCGAGAGATGGTCGAGAGCCACCTCGACATCGCCGAGCCGTACCGGCGTCGGCTCGTCGGCGCACCGTTCGGCATCGACCGGCCGTACTGGATCGAAGATCCCGACTTCGATCTCGACTACCACGTTCGCCACATGTCGCTCCCCCGACCGGGCAACGACCGGCAGCTCGCCGACCAGGTCGCACGAATCGTGAGCCGCCACTGCGATCGCTCACGGCCGCTGTGGGAGCTCTATGTGATCGAGGGTCTCGAATCCGGCGACTTCGCCGTGCTCACCAAGATGCACCACGCCACCATCGACGGAGCGGCGGGCTCGATCCTGACCACGATGATGTTGGACACCGAACCCGACGCCCCGCTGGCCATCCCCGCCGCACTCCCTGCGAAGGAGCCGGTCCCGTCCGAGCGCGACATGTTCCTGCGGTCGCTCAGCAGTCTCGCCCGCCGTCCGGATCGCACGATTCGCCTCCAGCTGCGCCTCGCGCAGCAGTTCGCGGAAGCCTCGCGGCTGCAGGGCGCCCAGGAAATGATCGACGCCACACGTCGCGTGTTCACCGGAGCGAGGCGCCGTCACCGCACCGACCGCGACTCGGCCCCGGACGCACCTGATCGTCCAGCGCCTCGCACGTCGTTCAACGCGATGCTGTCACCGCATCGGCGGGTCGCGTTCAAGTCGGTCTCGATGGACCGCATCAAGGCGATCAAGAACGCCGCGGGCGCAACGGTGAACGACGTCGTCATGGCAGCGTGCGCCGGCGCGGTTCGCACCTACCTCGACGAACTCGGCGAACTGCCCGACGACCCGTTGATCGGCATGGTGCCGGTGTCGATCCGTACCGGTGAGGAAACCGAAGTGTGGACCAATCGCGTGTCGGCACTGTTCTGCCAACTGCCGACCCACATCGCCGACCCGCTCGATCGGATCGCGTTCGTCCACGATGCCATGGCCGAGGCCAAGGGCGACTTCGACCTGCTGCCGGCGGAGGCCATGGTCGAATTGGCCGAGATGGCGCCGCCGGCGCTCGCCGAACGCGCCGCCCGGGTCTCGGCGGCATTCCGCATACCAGATCGCGTCAACCCACCGATGAACCTGGTCATCTCGAACGTGCCCGGACCGCGCCAGCCGCTGTATCTGCGCGGCGCCAAGATGTCGCACTACATCCCGGTGAACACGATCGCCGATGGAGCGGGATTGAGCATCACGGTTCAGAGCTACTGCGACACACTCGACTTCGGCCTCGTCGCCGACTGGCAGCTCGTTCCCGATCTGTGGCGACTGTGCGACCTGTGTGTCGAGGAAGTCGACGTGCTCGCGGCAGCGGTTGGCCTCTGACGATCGGGAACGCTCAGAGCGCGGCGAGCAGCGCGTTGCTCGGCACGACGTTGGCGCCGAGGGCCTTGACGTCTGCGACGATTTCGGCATCGTTGGTGACCACGACCACCGCCCGCGCCGTCGGGAGACGACGCACCTCGTCGCGGATCACGTCGTCGGCGATCACGCCCTCCGATGACCAGACCACCCGGACGAGTCGACGGCGGCTGGCGTGGCCACCGACGACCGTGGCACCGTCGAACACGACGGTGAGGTCAGACCCGAAGCGGCGAGCGAGGTTCTCCAACGCATCGAGCAGCTGGGTTCGTTGCGCTTCCAGTGTGCGGTTCGGCCAGGCGAGCTTGGCGACGTTGTAGCCGTCGACGAGCACCGCCGCATCCGAGCGAAGGAGGAACTCGGCGGCTTCTGCCGACGACGCGATCACCCCGCCGGGCAGCCGGAGCGGCTGGCGGTGTTCGCGACGCGCAGGGGTGGCGGGCGTTTCGGACGGGAGCAGTGCTTCGAGGCGTCCAGCGAGTTCACGCGTCGCGCGAGCAACTTCGGCCACGGCCTCGGGAGCCACACCCGCGCGGTCGGGGGGAGCGTCGGCGACCTGATCGACGACAGCAGGAGGTGGCGCGTCGAGTGCTGCGTCGAGGCGGGCCTTCGCTGCGGCCTCACGGTCGCGTGCGTGGCGCGCTTCGATCCGGAGATCGACGAGCTCGGCGCGCAATTCGGCCACTTCGTCCTCGGCCTTCACGACATCGGCGCGGAGGCCGTCGATGTCAGCGCGCAACGCGTCGAGCGACGTGTCGCGTGCTGCGACGTCGGCTCGGAGGCGAACGGCCACCTGCTCGGCCGCTCGGCGACGCTTCTCCTCACGTCGGAGGGCGGTTTGCAGGTCGGCGTCGGTGGCCGCGTCGGCCATCTCGGCGACGAGTTGCTCGGCACTCGCCTGCCAGCCGTCGGGTCGTTGCAGCCAGAGGATTCCGACCGGATCGACCAGCTCGGGCAGGACCCCGGCGGCGATCGCGGTTCGGAACGCGTCGTCACCGTCGATGGCTCGGCGGAGCCGCCCGAGCGACCCGGTGGGAATCCGCGCTTTGCCCGCCACCGCTCGCAGGTCACGAGGCACCGAGATCGGCGCCTTGCGTTTGGCGATCTCGTCGCCCATGACCACGGCGTACTCGATGGCACTGCGCAGATGGCGGTGCTCGATCGATGCCGAATCGGACATGCGACCACGATACTCGGCCGACCTGCGAGCAGAACGAGTGTTCTTGACAACGTACGTCTGTTCGTGCTCTCATGCCGAGCGTGTCATCTCGTTCGATCGTCGAGCTTCCCCACCAGCGATCGTTCGACGAGTTGGGGATCCCACTGCACGACGTCACGTTCTGCGTCATCGACCTCGAGACCACGGGCGGGAATCGCAACGAGGACATGATCACCGAGATCGGTGCGGTCAAGGTGCGCGGCGGCGAATGCCTCGGCACGTTCCAGACCCTCGTCAATCCCGGACGGGCAATTCCGCCGCAGATCGTGGTGCTGACCGGCCTGTCCGACGTTCTCGTGGCGAACGCCCCACGCATCGAGGGCGTCCTGGGGACCTTGATCGACTTCGTCGGCGACGCCGTGATCGTCGGCCACAACGTCGGCTTCGATGTCGGGTTCTTGCGCGCTGCGTGCCGACGAGCCGAGCGGCCACCGCTGTCCGGCACCGTCGTCGACACCGTCGCGCTCGCCCGACGCCTCGTGCGTGACGAGGTGCCCGACTGCAAACTCGGCACGCTGGCGTCGCGATTCCGTCTCGACCATCGACCCAGTCATCGCGCGCTCGACGATGCGCTCGCCACCGCCGACCTGCTCCATCTCCTGATCGAACGTGCGGCCGGCCTCGGCGTCGTCGGCCTCGACGACCTCGTGATGCTCTCGAAACTCGCCGGGCATCCGCAGTCCGCCAAGCTCAAGATGACCGCGGACCTCCCACGATCGCCGGGCGTCTACATGTTCCGCGGTCAACGCGAGGAGATCCTCTACGTCGGCAAGGCGACCAATCTTCGCCAACGCGTCCGGTCGTACTTCGGCAGCGACGACCGGCGCAAGATCGGCCCGATGCTGCGCGAAACGCAGTCGGTCTCGCACCTCGATCTCCCCGACGCGCTCACCGCCGAGGTGATCGAGAGCCGGCTGATCAGCAGCCTCCTCCCCCGCTACAACCGCGCCGGCACTCGCGCCGACAAGTACTGCTACGTCAAGCTCGACGTCGACAGCGCCTGGCCGCGGCTCTCGGTGGTCAAGAATCCATCGGCGAAGGGCCTCCATCTCGGTCCGCTGCCGTCGCGGACGATGGCCAACCTCGTCGTCGAGGCAATCCAGACCGCCGTACCGTTGCGTCGCTGCACGGTCAGGATGGGTCGAGGCTACGCGCCGCCCGACGATGCCCCGGTCTGCAGCGCCGCTCAACTCGGCGTGGCCCTGTGCCCGTGTTCCGGGACCGCGGATCCTGCCGCCTATGCCGCTGCCGTCGACGCGGCAGCCAGCGCATTGGCGGGCGATCCGCGCATCGTGATCGACCGGCTGCGCGACCGCATGCTCGACCTCGCCGCGAACCAGCGGTTCGAGGAGGCAGCGATGACGCGCGACCGTCTGAGCACCCTGCTCGGCGCCGTGCGCCGACACCTGTTGGTCGAGGCACTTCGCGCAGCCGAGCGAGCGGAGGTGAGTTTCGGCGACTCGACGTGGATCATCGACCGCGGTCGACTGCTCGACGCCACTCGAACAGGCACCGCGGGGCGGGCGCTGCCGATCCCACCGCCCGACGCGTCGACCGCGGAGGTGTTGTCACGCGAACAGATCGACGAAGCGCTGTGCCTGGCCCGGTTCTGCGACAAACGCGCCGACCGGCTCACCGTCCGGTGCTCGGGCACGTGGACATTCCCGATCGGCGACCGGGTGCCCGACATCGCCACGTTTGCGACACGAGCCGCCTGACGACCGTCAGCGCGCAATCACGTGCGCGCCGCGTGTGGCGATGCGCAGATACTTGACGTGACCGCTGCCGGGGAGTGCCGCACCGACGGTCGCAGCGACCTCGGCGTCGGCGAGGAACGCGATCGTCGGGCCACTCCCCGAGAGCCAGCCGCACCACGCCCCGGCGGACACGCCCGCATCCAGCGCATTTGACGCACCGGGAACCGCGGCGAGACGAACCGCCTGATGCAGGCGGTCGTCGGTGGCGCCGACGAGCATCGATGGGTCGTCCTGTTCGATGGCAGCCACGAACTGTGCGACCCGGCCGAGGTTGTGCACGACGTCCGCACGGGCGATCTCGCCGGCGAGCGCGCCCCGCGAGCGTTCGGTCGACGTCGTCGTGTCGGGCACCCACACCACGACCGTCGCTGCAGCAAGCGCCGGCCCCACTCGAAGCGGGATCACGCCACCGCCCACCCACGCAACGACGCCACCGGTCAGCGACGCTGCGGCGTTGTCGCCATGGCGCTCCAAACCAACCGCCACATCGAGGATGGCACCGCGCTCGGCGACCAGCGCCGCTGCGGGATCATCGGCGAGGGCGATCGTGGCCAGCGCGGCACCTGCGACACGCGCCGCCCCGCTGAAGCCGAGCCCGCGACCCATCGGGATCGATGAGCGAACCCACAACGGGTTCGGCGATTGGCGGCCGCCGTTCGCCGCGGCAAAGGCGGTCGCCGATGGGTGGTGCCGGTCGATCGGCTGGGCTGACTCGGGAGGGTCACCGAACCCGATGTCGAGCGCAAGGTCGAGCGCCATCCCGAGCACGTCGAACCCGGCCCCGAGGTTGGCCGACGACGCCGGAACGCGAACGACGGTCACTCGGCGTGGGCCCGAGACACCCGGATCAGGGCGTCCAGGTGCGCTTGAGCGCGTCCGTCATCGATTGCTGCAGCGGCCAGCTGGAGGCCGGCCTCGAGATCGTCGGCCAGCCCAGCCACCACCAGACCACCCGCAGCGTTGAGAACGACGATGTCGCGGTGAGCACCCGGCTCGCCGGCGAGAACTCGCCGCACGACGAGCGCGTTCTCCTCTGGCGCGCCGCCCCGGAGATCGTCGGCAGTCGCCGGGGCGATGCCGAAGTCGCTCGGGTCGACCGAGAACTCGGAGACCTCACCGTCTCGCAGAGCGAGCACCTGCGAGGGCCCGAGCGTGGTCATTTCGTCCATCCCGGCACCGTGAACGACCCACGCATCGCTCAAACCCTGACGTTGCAGCGTTTCGACCATCGGTACGGCAAACGCTGGGTCGGCGACGCCGATGAGTTGGCGCTTGACCCTGCCGGGATTGGCCATCGGGCCGAGCAGGTTGAACGTCGTGGCGACGCCGAGTTCACGCCGTGGCGGCCCGGTGAAGCGAAATGCTGGATGGAAGATAGGTGCGAAACAAAAGCCGATGCCTGCCTCGCGGACACAGGCAGCGACGCCCTCGGCGTGGAGCTCGATCGCCACCCCGAGGAGCTCGAGTACGTCGGCCGCACCACACTTCGATGATGCCGAGCGATTGCCGTGTTTGCACACCGGAGCACCGGCCCCCGCCATCACCAGTGCCGCCATCGTCGACACGTTGATCGAGTGGGTGCCATCGCCGCCCGTTCCCACGATGTCGACACAACGAGCGCGCTCCTCGTCGGACAGTGACACATAGGTCGCCTCGTGCAGCGTTGCCGCGAGCAGACCTGCCAGCTCGTCGACGGTCTCGCCCTTGGCTCGCAGCCCGATCAGGAACCCACCGATCTGAGCCGCGGTCGCGTCACCGCGAAGGATGGCCGTCATCACCGATCCGGCGGTCGCAGCGTCGAGATCGTCGCCGGCGATCAGGGTCGACATGACGGTGGGCCAGTCATGGAACGGTTCGTGGCTCAACATGGCCCGCAGCGTAGGGCGCTGCGTCGATGTGAGTGAAGAGTGTTCGTCAGTGCGTGCGACGGCGTTGACGGATGATGCGTCGACGATCGCGTTCGGTCGCTCCGCCCCACACGCCCGCTTTCTCGCGGACAGACAATGCGTAGTCGAGACATGCTGCCTGCACGGAGCACTCCGCGCAGACGGACTTGGCGACCTCGGCTCCCTCGTCGTCATCCGGGTAGAACACCGAGGCATCGAGCCCCCGGCATGCTCCCAGATCCCACCATTTCAGTTCCTGTACCGACACGTGCGGATGACTCCCCGTAGCTCGCCCCTCAGTGTGAGGAATCTAGAACTGCGGGGCGCCGAGCGCCAGGGGCAATTTCTCAGGCAGGCACCGCGGGCGCCCGAACGTCAACTGCGCAGATCGCTCAGGAGTTCACGATGGGTCGAGTCGGAGAGCTCGACCGCTTCGAGATAATCGGGGTGTTCGATCTCGATGCGTACCGGCCCCGTCGCGAACGACTCGACCTGTTCCGGGGTGAACTCGAAGCGGACGTAGTGAACCGCTGCGGTCACTTCTTCGCGGGTGAGCTGGCCGGCGTGGGCCTCCTCGGTGATCGAGCGGACCCGATCGCCATTCGGCAGAACGATGGCGAACGAGCGCTCGATCCCGACGAGTTTCGGCAACCACTCACGCATCTGATCGTCGCTGGTGAGTTCGAGGAAGACGGTCGCGGTGAGCTGTCCAGGATCGGGGATCATCGGGTTGTAGGTGTCGAGTTCGACCTGGATCTCGTCGTCGGTGGCCAGCTTCTCGACTCGCGCCATCTCCTGGATCTGCAGCCGCATCGTGTCGCGGTTCTCGAACATCATCGTGATGATCGTGCCGAACGACAAGCGGCGGCGACGCTTGGTCTCCATGACCTCGGCTCGGAATACGTCGCGTTCGCGCTCGTAGGCACGAACGTCGGCGATGTCGGCGAGGGTCAGTTTGCGGGTGCTGGTCTGGGGGGACATCACAACTCCTTGAATCAGATGCAGGTCATTCTTCGGCGATGCCGTAGGCCCGAGCCATCACCTGCAGCGGGTGCTGCGGTGTCCGGCCGGTCTGCTCGATGATCGCCGTGTTGGCGAGGTGGCAGTCGCCGGCCACGACGTCACCGCCGGCCTTGTCGATCTGTGCGCCGAGCTTCTTGGCGATCGGCACCGAGATGTCCTCGTTGCCCGCCCGGAAGCCCCACATGCCATCGACACCGGAGCATTGCTGGACGAGCTTGACCTTGGCGCCGGTCAGCTTCATCAGGTCACGGCTCTTGAAGCCGATGTTCTGGGCCCGCAGGTGGCAGGGCGTGTGATAGGTGATCGTCTCCACGGTCTCGCCGCGGAAGTCGGTGTCGAGCGAGGTGTCGCCACCCTTGTGGACCTGCATCAGGTACTCAGCGGCGTCGTAGGTGTGCTCGGCGACGAGTTCGGCGTCCGGACGCAACGCCGGATCAGCGACGTAGTCGAGGTAGTCCTTCTTGATGATGTAGCTGCACGTCGGTTGCGGCACGACGATGTCGGTACCTCCCCGAACTTCTGCGGCGAGCGTCTTGATGTTCTTCTCGGCGACCTTGGTGAACTCCTTGACGTTGCCGGAGTGCAGCCACGGAGCGCCGCAGCAACCGGCTTCGGTGATGGCGCATTCGATGCCGTTGCGTTCGTAGACCTTGACGAGGTCCTTGCCGATGTCGGTCTCCTGGTACTCGACGAGGCACGTCGGGAACACCGTGACCTTGCCCTGGCGCTTGGTCAGATGGATCGTCGGGCGCTTCTTGAACCACGTGGAGAACCGCTGCTTCGCGTACGGCGGCAGCAGACGGACCGACGACACACCGGTGGCCTTGGCGACGACCTTGCGGATGAGGGACCCAGGCTCGGCGTTGACGATCTTGTTGGCGATTGGACCCGTGGTGGTGGCGAGCGTGCCGAGCAGGTCGGTGCGGCCCATCATCTGCGTGGTCGCCTTGTCACGGGCCGACTTGATGCCGTTGGCGTGCTGCATCGCATCGGCACGCAGCATCAGCCGGGGGAAGTCGAGGTTCCACTCGTGCAGCTCGGGGATGTACGGGCAGTTGACGTAGCAGAGCTTGCACTGGAAGCACTCGTCGACGACTTGGTCCTGCTCGGCCGGCGTGAGTCGCCCGGCGTCCTGGTCGTCGTGCTTGTCGACCATGTCGAACAGCGTCGGGAACGAGGTGCAGAACTTGAAACACAAGCGGCAGCCGTGACACAGGTCGTAGACCCGCGTGAGTTCACCACGCACGTCTGCTTCGTCGAAGTACAAGGGATGCTTCGGGTCGTACGTCGTGGTCATGTGACACTTCCTCCGCGGTGAGTCGAGGTGATGGGGAGAGGCCGAGGGAGGGGGCCGCATCCGCGACCCCCTCCGACGACATCAGGCCAGAGCTTCGAGGCCCTGGGTGAAGCGGCCGGCGTGGCTCTTCTCGGCGCGTGCCAGCGTCTCGAACCAGTCGGCGATCTCGTCGAAGCCCTCGTCGCGGGCGGTCTTGGCGAAGCCCGGGTACATCTGGGTGTACTCGTAGGTCTCGCCGGCGATCGACGCCTTGAAGTTCTCCTCGGTGTCTCCGATCGGCTCGCCGGACGCGGGGTCGCCGACCTCGGCGAGGTAGTCGAGGTGGCCGTGTGCGTGACCCGTCTCACCTTCGGCAACCGAGCGGAAGAGCGCGGCGGAGTCGGGGTAGCCCTCGATGTCGGCCTTCTGGGCGAACCACAGGTAACGGCGGTTGGCCTGGCTCTCGCCGGCGAACGCCTCCTTGAGGTTCTCATGGGTCTTGGTGCCGTTGAGGTCAGCCATGGTGGTGCTCCTTCTGGGATTCCGATGTGGAATCGGGTTGGGGGGGTGGATCTGGGTGGGAAACGGCGTCGGCGCACGATGCGCAGATGCCCTGGAACACGATCGAGGCCGACTTCGGCGTGAACCGGCTGTCGCCGCGAACAACGAGATCGTCAGACCCCTCGACGTACACGTCGACGATCGCGCCGCAGTCGTCGCACACGCCGTGGTGGTGATCGTCGAGGTTCGTGTCGAAGCGGGTGGCTCCGACACCGAATCCGACGGCGTGCAGCTCACCCATCGCCACGAGATCGGTGAGCGTCGTGTACACCGTGCGCAGCGAGATGCCCGGCATCTGCGCACTCGCCCGGGAATAGAGGCTCTCGGCGGTGGGATGGGTGGTGTCTCGCTCGAGCAGCGTGAACAGCAACTGGCGCTGCGGCGTGACCTTGAACCCCTGGGCCCGGAAGGCTTCGGCAAGCTGTGTCGGCGACTTCACGACCGTCACGCTATCTGCATGAGTTGTAGAATAACAATCCGTGCAGATTGGGACCTTCGGCCCTGGCGCACCCACTCCACCCCATTCTCGATGCACTCTGGGTGAACCGCTCCACCCGAAGTGTCACGCAAACGGGGTTTCTCGTAGCATCGCAGCGATGTCGGGACCGAGACTGCCGTTCGAACGTGGGGCGATGCTCGACGCACTGCGTGGCGGCACCGTCGACGATCCCTTCGATGTCCTGGTCGTCGGCGGCGGCATCACGGGCGTCGGCGTCGCACTCGACGCTGCGGCCCGAGGGCTGCGCACCGCACTGGTCGAACGAGACGACTTCGCCAGCGGGACGTCATCGAAGAGTTCGAAGATGGTCCACGGCGGGTTGCGCTATCTCCAGAACGGCGACGTCCGCCTGGTGTACGAAGCACTGCGAGAGCGCCGGCGACTGATGAGGAACGCTCCTCACCTGGTGGAGATCCTGCCGTTCATGATTCCGATCCTGACCAAGGACGGCGTCGTGTCGAAGAAGGTCGCCAAGGCGCTCGGGTCGGCGATGTGGATGTACGACCTCACCGGTGGCTGGCGCATCGGCAAACTCCATCGGCGGGTGTCGGCCGAGGAGGCTGCGTCCCACTTCCCCACCACCCACCTCGACAAGCTCAGCGCCGGCTACCTCTACTTCGATGCCGGCGCTGACGATGCCCGACTGGCGCTGACGGTGGCACGCACCGCGGCCGAACGCGGTGCGGTCGTGGTCAATCGTTGCGCCGTCGTCGACGTGATCGTCGATCCGATGCAGCGCACGGCGACCGGCGTCGTCGTCGAAGCAGATGGGTCGCGATTCGAGGTCGCCGCACGATGCATCGTGAACGCGGCGGGCGTCTGGGCCGACGAGGTCCGATCGCTCGACGAGACCGAGCATCCCGACTCGATCCGGCCGGCCAAGGGCGTCCACATCACGGTGCCGTGGGACAAGATCCGCGTCGACATCGCGGTGATCATCCCGGTACGCGCCGATCGTCGCAGTCTGTTCCTCGTGCCATGGGGCCCACGGCCCGACGGGACGTTCGAACACGTCTACGTCGGCACCACCGACACCGACTACGACGGCCCGCTCGACGACCCACAGTGCACCGCCGACGACATCGACTACGTCCTCACCGCGTTGAACCAGGCCCTCGATCCGTCGATCACCGAGCGGATCACCCCCGACGACATCACCGGGGTGTGGGCCGGACTGCGGCCACTGGTCAAGAGCGCCACCACGACGTCCGATGCGAGCGGTGCAGCCGCCAAGACCGCCGACCTGTCGCGTCAGCACCAGGTGGCGGTGAGCGAGACGGGCGTCGTGCGGGTCAACGGTGGCAAGCTCACCACGTACCGGGAGATGGCCGAAGACACCGTCGACCTGGTCGCGAAGCGCCTCGACGCGCCACGACGAGCCCGGCGATCGGCCACTCGACGCCTCCGACTGGTCGGCGGCGACCGATCGAGCACGTCGGGCGAACCCGGCACGCTCGAGCACCACTTGGCCCACCGCTACGGCACGATGGCCGACGAGATCCGAGCGCTGATTGCGTTCCGTCCCGATCTCGGCGAACCGCTCGTCGCGGGCCAGCCATACCGACGCGCCGAAGCGGTCTACGCGGTGCACCACGAGATGGCGAGCACGCTCGATGACGTTCTCGCCCGCCGGACCCGCGCCCACCTGTTCGACCGTCCCGCCAGCCTGGCGGCCGCACCTGCAGTCGCCGCGCTGCTCGCCGGCGAACTCGATTGGTCGCCAGACGAGACCGCACGCCAGCTCGACGACTACCGACGTCTGTGCGCCGCCGAAGAGAACGCAGGAGCGCATCATGCCCACGTCGCCAACACCACCGATTGAGCTGCTCGGCAAGGCCAGCCGACTCACGAGCACAAGCGTCGAGGTGCCGCAGGAAGCGCTCGCTGCCCTCGCCTCGATCTGCGAGACGATCGAGTCCGACACCGACGTGGCGGCCGACGACGCTGTCGCCGAAGCGAGCCGCGACTGGTGGCCGCTGGCGCTGCACTGGGCGCTCGCCGGCCAGGTGCCACAGCTCGCCGAGGTCGTGGTGCGCCCCACGTCGACCGACGAGGTCGTTCGCGTCGTGCAGGTGTGCAACCACGCTCGACTCCCGCTCACCGTGACGGGCGGACGCAGCGGCGTGTGTGGGGCCGCAGCTCCCGTGTTCGGCGGTGTCGTGCTCGATGCCACCGCCCTGCGTGGCGTGATCTCTGTCGACGCAGTCTCCGGCATCGTCGAGGTGCTCCCCGGCACGTTCGGGCCGGACCTCGAAGACGAACTGCGTTCCACCCACGGACTGACCGTCGGCCACTTCCCGCAGAGCTTCGACCTGGCGACCGTCGGCGGCTGGGTGGCCTCGCGAGGCGCTGGTCAGTACTCGACGCGCTACGGCAAGATCGAGGACATGGTGGTCGGGCTGGAAGCAGTCCTCGCCGATGGCACCGTCATTCGCACCGGCGGGGCACCTGCGGCAGCGGCCGGCCCTGACCTGACGCAGTTGCTCGTCGGCTCGGAAGGGACACTGGCCGTGATCACCCGGGTGTGGCTGCGCACCCACCCGGTACCGACGCACGAGCGACGCGCCGCCTATGCGTTCGGCTCGTTCGCCGACGGCATCGAGGCATGCCGCCACGTCCTGCAAGCCGGGGCAACACCGGCGGTGCTCCGGCTGTACGACGCCGTGGAGTCCCAGCGTGGTCAGGGAGGCGACGGCACCCAGTGCATGTTGCTCGTGCTCGACGAGGGCCACGTCGACCTCGTCGACACCACGATGTCGATCGTGGAGCACGCGGCGACCGCTGCCGGAGCGCAGCCGATGCCCGACGCGCTCGTCGACGCCTGGATGGGCCACCGCAACGACACCTCCGCGCTGCAAGGCCTGACCCGGAAGGGCTTCGTCGTCGACACCATGGAGATCGCGGCGCCGTGGTCTCGGCTCGACCAACTCTTCGACGAGGTGAGGGCGGCACTGATGGCGGTGCCACATGCTCGGGCGGCCACCTGCCACCTGTCGCACAGCTACTCCGACGGCGCCTGTCTCTACTTCACCTTTGCGGCGACACCACCGGCCGACGAGGTCGAGTCGACCTATGTGGCGCTGTGGGATGCGGGCCAGCGTGCGGTGCTGGCCGGCGGCGGCAACCTGTCGCACCACCACGGCGTTGGCCTGAACCGAGGGCGGTTCATGGCCGAGGCACTCGGACCGGCCCATGGCGTGCTCGCCGCCATCAAGGCAACGCTCGATCCCAACGGCATCATGAACCCCGGCAAGCTCGGCCTCCCCACACCGTTCGGCGAGGTCGCGTGGCCATGAACGTCGCCACGTCGTCGGGCCGGTGGGATGTCGCTGCGGTCCGCGCAGGAATCGGTGTGTGCCTGATCCTCGCGATCCCGCTGACACTGATCGCCGCTTTCGTCGACTCCGATTCGTCCGGGCTCAACGCCTTCTTCTTCTTCGGCGCGATGTTCGGTTTCGTGCTCGGAGGCGGGTGCGCCGCATGGGTGCAGGACCGAGGGACGCCGCTGTCGCACGGCGTGGCCACCACGATGGTGGCGTACGTCGGCGCGCAGAGTGTCTTCGTCGTGATCCGCCTGCTGCGCGGCGACACCGTCAACTGGTTCGGTGTGTTCTTCACGCTGTCGCTCGTGATCCTCGCTGGCATTGCGGGCGGCATCCTCGGCAGCCAACTCCAGGCACGTGGATTCCAGCCGTCCAGCCAGCGAGCCAACCGAGGAGAAGGTCAATGAGCACCATGCTCGTCATCGACGTGGGCACCACAGGGCTCCGAGCTGCGATCATCGACGACACGCTCTCCGTGAGAACCATGGAGTACCGCTCCTGTCCGCCGACCACGCCGGCGCCCGGATTGGTCGAATTCGACGGCGCCGACCTGGCGGTGAAGCTGCTCGATGCAGCGCACGCGGCGCTGGCATCGATCTCCGAGCCGATCGCTGCTGTGGGAATCACCAACCAGCGTGCGAGCACACTCGTGTGGGACCGCGCCACCGGTGAACCGGTTGCGCCAGGCCTCGGTTGGCAGGATCTGCGCACCGTCGGCGAGTGCATCATGGCCAAGCTCGAGCATGGCTGGCAGGTCGCCCCGAACCAGTCGTCGACCAAGGCCGGCTGGATCCTCGCCAACACCCCGGGCCTCGAGGGCCGCGACCTGTGCGTCGGCACGATCGACAGCTGGATTGCGTGGACGCTGAGCGAGGGCGCACTCCATGTCAGCGACCAGACGAATGCGTCGGCGACGACGAACGGCCTGCGTGTCGTGGACGGTTCCATGTGGGCTCACGATCGATGCGCGGCGTTCGGAGTCCCGGAGTCCACGCTGCCGACCGTGGTCGACTCCGTCGGAGTGATCGGTCACGCGACGGCCCTCCCCGGCGCACCGCCGATCGCCGCGATGCTCGGCGACCAGCAGGCGTCGTTGATCGGGCAGAGCTGCGTGAAGCCGGGTCGGGCGAAGATCACCTTCGGCACTGGCGGCATGCTCGACCTGTGCACCGACACGGGCACACCCTCGGGCGCACACCGCCACGCGGCCGGCACGTACCCGCTGCCGCTGTGGTCGCGAGACGGAGAGATCACATGGGGCGTCGAGGCGATCATGTTGTCGGCGGGAACCAATGTCGAATGGCTGCGAGACGACCTCGGCCTGATCGAGACGAGCGCCGAGAGCCACGACGTCGCTGCGATGTGCGACGACACCGACGGCGTCGTCTACGTACCTGCCCTGCTCGGCCTCGGCACACCCAAATGGGACTACGGGGCGCGCGGCGCGCTGCTCGGCATCACGCGGGGCACCGGTCGACCGCACGTCGTGCGAGCCGTCCTCGAGGGGATCGCCCATCGGGGCGCCGACCTGATCGATGCGGCTCGCTCCGACAGCGGCGTTGACATCCACACGGTCCGCATCGACGGTGGGATGAGTGCCAACCCCACTTTCGCCCAGGCGTTGGCCGATGCCGCTGACTGTCCCATCGAGGTCTCCCCCGTCGCCGAGGCGACCACGATCGGTGCCGCCTTCATGGCCGGACTGGGCGTCGGCGTGTTCGACGGCATCGACGACCTCGACGCGCTGTGGCGGCCGGCGCACGTGGTCGAACCCCGCGATCCCGCATCGCATGCGCAGCGTCGCGAGCGATGGGCGGACGCCCTGCAACGCGCCGGCGGCTGGCACGCCGATCTGTCCGCACTCGAGTTCTGACGATCACCTGATGGCGGCACCTCGGACCCTAGAATTGCTCCGACGCCCTCCCAGCGGGAAGGCTGTCGTACGCATGACCCCGAAAGGACTCTCCCCCGTGGATCTCGACCCCGCTGCACCGGCAACGTCTCGGCGCGGCCTCATCGGCGCCTTGGGCGCAGTCGGCCTGGCCAGCGCCGCCGCGCTCAGCATCGCCCGCCCCGCTTCCGCCGCTCCGACGAGCCCGACCGACGGCGACAAGGAACTCCTGTTCGAGGCACTGCGGCTCGAGCTGAGCGCAGCGGCGTTGTATCGCGCAGCGCTCGACGCTGGGCTCGCCGATGCGGCCGCCGAGGTGGCGACGGTGTTTGCAGCGAACCACACGTCCTACGCCGACAAGATCGCTGGAATCGCCGGGTTCTCCGCCGACACTCGCAACGAAGAGGTCTACGAACAGAACGAATCGGCCTTTGCGACCAGCAACGTCGAGGCGTTCGCCGAGGTGGCCAACAGCCTCGAGAACACCGCCGCCGCCACGCACACCGAACTGCTTGCGATGTACGAGTCGGTCAACGCTCGCAAGCTGACCGCCTCGATTCTCGTGGTCGAGGCGCGCATGGCGACGGTGCTGAGCAACCTCGGTGGCCTGTCGTCGAGCCTCACCGAGCTGTTCGAACCCGAAGCTGAACCCCTCGAGTTGACCGCAGGAGCTGCGTCATGACCCGCCGGACCCACAGCGACCACGTCACGCGCTACGGCCGTCGCGACGCGCTCAAGATCGGCGGACTCACCGTCTCGGTCGCCGCGCTGGTCGCAGCCTGCGGCGACGATCGCACCGGCGACGAGGCCCCTGGCCGCGTCGGCTACGCGCCGCCGGTCACCGAGCCCGAGGACTATCCCATCGACGATGCGGTGCTGTTGCGTACTGCGTCCTCGCTGGAGCTGACGTTGGTGGACGTCTACGAAACCATTCTCGACGCCGGCGTCCTCGAGGGTGCCCAGGTCCTCCTGGTCGAGCGCCTGATCGAGTCCCACCTGGCCATCGCCGCCGAGATGGGCGAACTCACCGAGTCCATCGACGGTGTGGCGTGGGAGTGCACCAACCCGTGGTACATGGACCGCTTGGTCGACCCGCTCCTCGTTGCGATCCAGGGAAGTGACGATCCGATGCGCGACATCCTGAACAGTGCCGTCGCGCTGGAGAACATCGCAGCGGCCACCCATCAGACGCTCACGATCGACCTCACCGATGCCGACGCATCGGCGGCGACGATCGCGGCTGCCACGATCGAGTCGCGCCACGCCGCCGCCATCGTCGCCGAGTCTCGTGGGCCGGAGGGCTACATCAGCCCCACGATCGGCGGGGGCGGCGTGCAGAACGACACCCAGGGCATTCCGTTCCAGTTCTCGATCACCGATCGATTCGGCTCCACCGGTCAGATCGAACTCGTCGTGGGAGCCCCCGACGAGAACGGCGTCCGCGAGACGTTCATCCTGCAGACGCCGTCGCTGAATGCTCTGATCTACAACGAGCTCGAACCCACCTGCTGAGGCTCCCCCTAGACTGAATGCCGCAATGGTGAGGTGGCCGGGTGATCGCGGCGGTGCGTGCTGCACCGTCGAGGAAAGTCGGGACTCCACAGGGCAGGGTGCTGGCGAGAGCCAGGTTGGGGCGACCTGACGGACAAGTGCAACAGAGAGAGACCGCCGATGGGTCGGCCCGCTCCGGCGGACCGATCACAGGTGAGGGTGAAACGGTGCGGTAAGAGCGCACCAGCGGCGACGGCGACGTCGTCGGCTCGGTAAACCCCACCCGGAGCAAGGCCGAGCAGAGGATGTGAACGGCTCGTTCGTCCAGGCAACTGGACACCCTCGGGTAGGCCGCACAGATGGATGGTCACCGGGCGCGCCGGGCAACCGGAACGCCCACAGAATCCCGCTTACAGGCCACCTCACCATTGCCACCCACAACGCTCTGCGATGAGCCAAACCGCCGTATACGGTCACTTCGCTCATCGAAACGAGATCGTCACGGCTCCGATCCGTTCCCACGAAGAGGGCTCGGGCTAGGTTGCGATCCGACATGGGGGTGTCTTCGAGGGGCCTGAGCCTCACGCAACTGCAACGGGCCGCTTGGCAGTTGATGCCCGCGGCCGGGCTGATCGCGGTGCAGTTGATCTTCTTCGGAATGCCCGCCGGCGCCTGGGTACGCGGTGTGATCCTCGGCCTGCTGACCGCACTCCTGGCGATGGGCATGGCCCTCGTGTACCGGGCGAACCGGGTGATCAACTTCGCCCAGGCCGACCTCGGATTCGTACCGACATCGCTGGCGGTCGGACTGATCGTGTTCTCGGGTCTCCCCTACCTGTTCGGGTTCGGGGTCGGCCTCGTTGCTGCCGTCGCCTTGGGTGTGATCGTCGAACTCGCCTTCGTTCGACGATTTGCGAAGGCGTCGAGACTCGTCCTCACCGTCGCCACCATCGGGATCACCCAACTCCTCGCGGTGCTGGCCTTGCTCGTGCCCCAGATGTGGGACGAGAGCGCCGCCTCGCAGCGCATCCCGCCGCCGGTCGACTGGAAGCTCACCATCGGCACGTTCATCCTGTCGGCGAACGACCTGATCGCGCTGATCGTCGCCCCACTCGCCATGATCGCGGTCGCCGTCTTCCTCGGCGCCACCCGGCTCGGCACCGCCATCCGTGGGTCCGCGGAGCGCAGCGAACGCGCCCTGATGCTCGGCATCCCCGTCGCGTGGCTCTCGACGCTGGTGTGGGCAATCGCCGCGGCGCTGTCGTTCCTCGCCCTGTTCCTGCGCGCCGGCATCCTCGGCGTGCCGCTCGGCGCGGCGCTGAGCCTGTCGACGCTCGTCCTTGCACTCGCCGCCCTGGTGATCGGTCGGCTCCGATACCTGCCGACGGTCGCCGCCACCGCGATCGCGCTCGGCGTGCTCGAGTACGGCGTCGCATGGAACGCGAGCAGCCCCCTGCTGGTCACGCCGATCGTTGGCGCCGCGGTGCTCGTGGCGCTCCTGCTGCAGCGCCGCCAGTACGGGCGCGCCGACCGCGACGAGGCGGCCGCCTGGCGCCTCGCCGACGAAGTTCGCGCACTGCAGCCGTGGGTGGCGCGACTCCCGCTCGTCCGGCTCCTGCGCTGGGGCACCGCAACACTGATCGTCGTCGGCCTCGTCCTGATCCCGCTGTTGCTGCGCACCGACCAGATCATCAAGGCGACCGCGGTCGCCGTGTTCGCGGTCATCGGACTGTCGCTCGTCGTGCTGTCGGGATGGGCCGGGCAGATCTCGCTCGGCCAGATGGCGTTCGTCGCGATCGGCGCCGCCGTCAGCGGCAAAGCCACGATCACGTGGAGCGTCGACATGTCGCTGGCGTTGCTGCTCGGCGGTGTGGCCGGAGCCGTCGCAGCCCTCGTCGTCGGCCTCCCCGCCCTTCGACTGCGGGGCCTCTATCTCGCTGTCACCACGCTCGTGTTCGCCCTGGCGGTGAACTCGTGGTTGCTCAACCGGCAGTTCTTCGGCTGGGTCCCACAGGAACGGATCGAGCGGCTCCCGCTGTTCGGACGGATCGACGTGTCGACGCCAACGCGCTTCTACGTGTACACGCTCGTCGTGCTTGCCCTGGTGTATCTGGCGCTGCGAGGAGTCCGCCACAGCCGCACCGGCCGAGCGATCGTCGCCCTGCGCGAGAACGAACTCGCCGCCCAGGCCTTCTCGGTGTCGCCCGTCCCGGTGAAGCTCACGGCGTTCATCACCTCGGGATTCGTTGCGGGCATCGCCGGCGGGCTGTTCGTGCACCTCAGCCAGAGCTTCGACCTCACGAGCTACGGAGCGGCCGTCAGCCTCGAAGTCTTCACCGCCGCGGTCGTCGGCGGCCTCGGCGCCCTGTTCGGTGGCGTGCTCGGCGCCGTGTTCCTCAAGGGCAGCGAGTGGTTCATCACCTCGCCGGAGTGGCGTCTGTTGTCGTCGGCGCTCGGGGTGCTGATCGTGCTGTTGATCATCCCCGGAGGCCTCGCCAGCCTCGTGATCAAGATTCGTGACTGGTACGTAGAGGTCGTGCTGCGCCGCCGCGACACCGCCGTCGACGAGGTCGTGGTTCCCGCAGACCTGGGCTCGGGGGACCACGATCCGGCTGAGTCGACCACCGATACCGACACGGTCGACGACTTCGAACGGAGCACGACATGACCGCACCCGACCAGTCGGCTCCGATCCTCAAACGGTTCGGCTACGGGGTGCGACACCCCAAGCAGTGGATGACCGACCTGTGCGGCGGCGAGGCAGCGTTCCCGCTGCTCATCCTGTTCGGGCTCAACGCCGTCGACGAGCTCGACCGGACCGCGTTCGGCGTCCTGCTGCCAGAGATCCGCGACTCCTTCGACATCAACATCTCCACGGCGTTGTCGATCGTCGCGCTCTCGTCGATCGCTGCGTTGGCGCTGCAGGTACCGATCGCCCAGTACGCCGACAAGTCGAAGCGAATCCCGCTGGTGTTCGGCGGCGCCATCATGTGGGCAATGTTCTCGGGCATGACCGGGTTGGCGACCGGACTGATCATGCTCACGATCGCCCGCTCGGGGTCGGCGCTCGGCAAAGCCGTGATCGACCCCACGCACAACTCGCTGATCGCCGACTACTACCCGATCGAGTCGAGGTCGAGGGTGTACAGCTTCCACCGCGCCGCCAATGCGGTCGGTGCGTTCGTCGGCCCGCTGACCGCCGGCATGCTGGCGTACTACTTCGACTGGCGGGTGCCGTTCCTCGTGTTCGTGATCCCCACGGTGATCTTCGCCGTGCTCGCCCTGCGGATGAATGAGCCCATCCGTGGTCGTTGGGAACGCCACGCCACCGGCGCATCTCAGGAGATCATCGACACCGAAGAGGAGTCGCCGTCGTTCGCGGAGAGTTGGCGCACCGCCCACAAGGTGCGATCGCTCCAGCGAATCTGGTGGGCGCTGCCGTTCCTCGCCACCTCGCTGATCGGGTTCGTCACCCTCGCCTCACTGTTGTACGACCAGAAGTTCGGTCTCGACGAGCGCGCCCGCGGCGTGGCAGCGGCCGTCTCCGAACCGTTCGCGCTCGTCGGACTGGTGCTCGGCGCCCGCATCGCCACTCGACGTTTCGCCGGCAACATCAAGGGCCTGATCCGGTTCGTGGCGACGGTGGCGATGCTGACATCCGTTGCATCCGCCGGCTTCGCCTTCGCCCCGAACGTGTACATCGCCGTGGCGCTCAACTGTGTGATCTCGGCGTCGTTGGCGATCATCGGACCTGGCGTGCTCGCCGCACTCTCGCTCGCAATCCCGCCGCGGGCCCGTGCGACCGGCTTCGCCATCGGCTCGTTGTGGGTGATCCCCGGGTTGTTCGTGCTGCCGGTGATCGGCTGGATCGCCGACAACTGGTCGATCGAGATCGGCATGCTCGTGATGATCCCGATGTTCGTCATCGGCAGCCTGATCCTCCGCAGCGTCGCCGACGTGATCGACGAGGACATCGGCCAGGTGTGGCAGTCGGCCGCTGCCCGTTCCGAGGTGCTCTATGACCGCCGTCAAGGACACACCAGCCTGTTGCTGCTCAAGGGCGTCGAGGCCGGCTACGACAACCGAACCGTGCTCCACGGCATCGACCTGCGCCTCGACGAGGGCGAGGTCGTCGCTCTGCTCGGCACGAACGGCGCCGGTAAGTCGACCCTCTTGAAGTCGATCAGCGGCATCGTCGAAGCGGATCGAGGAGCCATCGTGCTCGACGGGCGCGACATCACGCACGCCCCGCCCAACGAGATCGCTGCGCTCGGCATCGTGCAGATGCCTGGTGGCCAGGGCGTCTTCGGGTCGCTCACGGTCAAGGAGAACCTGGAGCTGGCCGGGTGGACGAACCGCCGGGATCCGGCAGGCGTCGCGGCCGCCACCGCCGAGGTACTCGAGATGTTCCCGGTTCTCGCTGACCGCCTCGAATCGCCCGCGGCGAACATGTCCGGCGGCCAGCAGCAGATGCTGGCGTTGGCGATGAGCTTCGTGATGCGACCGAAGGTCTTGCTGATCGACGAGCTCTCGCTCGGCCTCGCCCCCGTCGTCGTCGGTCAACTCTTGCCCATCGTGCGCCGCATGGCCGACGACGGGGTCACCGTCGTCTTGGTCGAGCAGAGCGTCAATGTCGCGCTCGACGGTCGCCGAGCGCGGCGTACTTCATGGAGCGCGGCACGATCCGGTTCGACGGCCCGACCGCCGAACTGCTCGAGCGGCCGGACCTGCTTCGCTCGGTGTTCCTCTCGGCGGCGCACAGCGACGACGACGGCACCACCCACCCCGACATCGATCTCGATCAGGCCGTGATCGACCGAACCGAGTCCCCCGTGCTGTCGGTCACCGAACTGTCGGTCAGTTTCGGCGGCATCCGTGCCGTCAACGGCGCCACGTTCGACGTGTGGCCCCGTGAGATCGTCGGGGTGATCGGCCCGAACGGCGCCGGCAAGACCACCGTGTTCGACCTGATCTCCGGGTTCACTCCGCTCGACGAGGGCCAGATCGTGCTCAACGGCCGCAACATCACGTCGTTGAACTCTGCGGGCCGGGCCTCGATGGGACTCGGCCGCTCGTTCCAGGATGCCCGTCTGTTCCCCGAGCTGACCGTGTCGGAGACACTCGCGGTCGCGCAGGAGCGCTTCGTCGGGAGCCGCAGCATCGTGGTCGCCGCGCTCCACCTGCCGATGGTCGTCGACTCCGAACAGCACGTCGCCATGCGCGTCGACGAACTCATCGAACTGATGGGGCTCGGCGACTACCGCCACAAGTTCGTACGGGAGCTGTCCACCGGCACCCGACGTGTCGTCGACCTGGCGTGCCTCGTTGCACACCGGCCGGCGGTGATCCTGTTGGACGAACCCACCTCGGGTATCGCCCAACGCGAGGTGGAAGCGCTGGCGCCGGTCATCCGACGGCTGCGCGACGAGATGGGCGCGAGCCTGGTCATCGTCGAACACGACATCCCGTTCGTGTCCGGCGTGTCCGACCGGCTGCTCGCACTCGAACAGGGTCAGGTCATCGCGACCGGACCGCCAGCGGACGTTCTGGCCCATCCAGACGTCATCGAGTCATACCTCGGCACGTCCAGTGCCGCGATCACCCGATCAGGGGGAACGGAGTAGATCATGCAACCAGCACAGGCAGAGGGCGGGGGCTCCTCGTCGAACAATCTCAAGAAGTGGGGGCCGATCGGAGCGATCGTGCTCGTCATCGCGGCCGTGGCCGGCATCGTGCTGGTCACGGGCGGCGACGACGACGATGGCGACGCAGCGGTCGACACCACGACGGCGGTCACCGAAGCACCAGAGGTCGACCGAGGCGCCGGACGCGACCGACGCTCCGGAGGAGACGACGCCCGACGGCACCGAGCCCGACGACGGCGGTGGCGGAGGCGAGATCGTCTACCCGCTGTCGTTCAGCCAGGCCGAAGAGCAAGGCGTCGAGGTTGCGTGGGACGAACGCTGCGACCCCGAGACCGGGAACCTCGCGATCAAGTGGTTCTTCGCACCCGAGTGCTACGCCCCGTTCGACGGCGACAACGGCGGCGAGACCACCCGCGGCGTCACCGCCGACACGATCAAGGTCGTGCAGTACCAAGGCCCCGACGACGACCCGATCATCAACTACCTGTCCGACGCCGTGAGCGTCGACGACACGAACGCCGAGTCGCAACAGACGGCAAACGACATGCTCGGCATGTTCGAGCAGTTCTACGAGCTGTACGGCCGGACCATCGAACTCGAGTTCTACGAGAGCACCGGTCTCGCCAACGACGAGGTCACCGCCCGCGCCGACGCCGTTCGGATCGCCGAGGACTTCGAGCCGTTCGTCGTGCTCGGTGGTCCAGCATTGACGAGTGCGTTCGCCGACGAACTGACCGCCCGCGACGTCATGTGCATCGGCTGCACGCCTGGTCAACCGCCGGAGTGGTATGCCGAGCGGGATCCGTACGTGTACGGCCTCGCAATCAGCGCCGCCCAAGCTCGCGCCCACGGCACCGAGTTCATCTCGAAGCAGCTCGTCGGCGGCAACGCCGAGTTTGCAGGCGAAGCGTTCCAAGACCAACCGCGTGCCTTCGGCCACGTGTGGATCTCGTCGAGCCCGGAGTCGCCGGTGATCGCTGCTGCGTTCGAAGCCGACCTCGCCGAAGGCGGCGCCGCGATCGTCGAGTCGTTGCCCTACACGCTCGACCCGTCCACGATCCAGGCACAAGCGTCGCAGATCATCGCCAAGCTGAAGGCGTCGAACGTCACCACCGTGGTGCTCGTTGCGGACGGCATCGCGCCACGCGACCTCACCAAGGAAGCAACCGCCCAGGAGTACTTCCCTGAATGGGTGATCGTCGCCCCAGCGCTTGCCGACCTCACGGCCTTCGGACGCACGTACGACCAAGCGCAGTGGGCGCATGCGTTCGGGGTCACTCATGGTGCCGTTCCGGTCACGCCGGAGATCTCCGGCTTCTACGGGCTCTACCAGTGGTTCATGGGTGCCGAGCCGCCGGCAAAGGACACGATCGGCCTCCTGATGCCGAACTACACGTTCCTGGCGGCCAACCTGCAGTCGACAGGCCCGAACCTGACCCCGGAGAGTTTCCGGGATGCGCTCTTTGCAGGGTCCGGCACGACGCCGGCGCTGACCCAGCCGCTGTTGACCTACGGAACGGCCGCCGGATTCTGGCCGGAGACGGACTACAACGGCGTCGACGACGCGACGCTCTACTGGTGGGATCCGAATGCGACCGGACCTGACGAGATCCGCAAGGAGGGCACCGGCATGAACACGTTCGTCGACGGCGGCAAGCGCTACCTGCCCGGCGAGTGGCCGACGGAGAACAAGCTGTTCGACCCCGAGGGTGCCGTGACGATCTACGAGGTCCCGCCGCCGGAGGAGACTCCGCCGGACTACCCCAGCCCCGCCGGCTGACCCACGCTTCTCGTGAACAACTCCACCGCACAGAGCGTGGAGTTGTTCACGAGTTGGGCGTGGGGGCCGTCTCGTTGAAGGTCTGCAGGATCGGTCGGTCGCCGCGGATGGCGATCCGGCACACCGACGCGTGATCGAGATGGCAGTTGAACGAGATGCCGATGTCGACGCCGAGCGCCCACGCCACCGCGGACTTCATCGGCGACACGTGGCTCACCACGACGACATTCGCTGCGTTGGCCCGCTCGAGCAACTCATCGCACGCCCCTCGCACCCGCTGATCGAGTTCGGCCAGTGACTCGCCGCCCTGCGGCGTGAAGTGGGGATCCTCACGCCATCGGGACCACACCTCGGAGGGGACGTCGGCATGCGGTGTGCCCTCGTACTCGCCGTACGAGAGCTCCAGCCATCGGTCGTCGATCTCGATCGGTCGGCCGAATGCGGCCGCGGTCTGCATCGCCCGCTTGAGCGGGCTCGACACCACGAAGTCGACCTCACACCGGTCCTGGACGTAGGCAGCAACCGAGACGGCCTGCTGGCGTCCGCGGTCGTCGAGATCCTGGTCGAGTCGGCCCTGCAGGCGTCCCTCGAGATTCGCCTGGGTGCGGCCGTGGCGTACGAGGATCAACACGTCACGCAGTGTCCCACAGCAGCAGGTGCGCAGGACGTGTCAGCCGAGGCGTTCGGGAACAGCGTCGAGCTGACCGTTGCGCATGAACTCCGCTCGGCGCTCGCGGTCGCCGAGCCGATTGTGACGCCACAGCCACACGCAGATCGCCACGCCGATCGCCTCCAGCGGCAGGCTCCACCAACCACGATCGAGGATCGGCAGGGGCGAATCGTCGAACGACACGCCGAAGAACGGCCACCAGAAGACCTCGGTGTTGTTCCAGGCGCCGTCGAACACCAGATGCAAGATCATCCCGATCGGCAACCCCAGCAGCAGTTTGCGCACGGGTTTACGACCCGACGTCGCGATCATCAGCGCCGCCAGCAGACCGACGCTGACGGTGACGCTGTGCAATGCCCGGGCGCCACCGAACACCCCGTCGGCGATCGGCAACACGGAGCCGACGATCAACAGGCGGTAGTCGAATCGCGGGTCACGGAAGACGACCCCGACGGTGACGACCGCAGTGCCGATGAACCAGAAGAACATGGAGCCCTGGACGATTCAGACGAGACAGGTCAGACGATGAGAAGACGGCCGCAGTCGGGACAGTCGGTGACGCCGGTGTCGGCCGCTTCGTCCTTCACGGTGTCGATCTCGGCGGCCGAGAGTTCGAGGTGGCAACCCTGGCATTGCTTGCCGACCAGCGCAGCAACCGCAACACCGAGCGCAGCCCGCTTGCGGTCGTAGGTGGACAACAAGGCATCGGGCAGTTCGTTGCGCAGTTCGGAACGTCGGCCGGCGAGCTCTGCCAGTTCGCTGTCGATGTCGCTGACCTCGGCCGCGAGCGCGTCGTCGGCGAGTGCGAGGCGCGTGTGCAACTGTTCTTCGCCGCCGAGATGCTCCGACAGCTGGTCGTCGAGCGCCGACTGCTCCTCCAACGACTCCAACTCGTGCCCATCGAGCTCGTCGATCTGCTCGGTCAGCGTGGCCATCTCGTGCATCAGCGCCTCGGCCTCACGCGGTGCAATGACCGTCTTCATCTGCCCCTCGAGGCGGACACGGTGAGCGAGGAGCTCGGCACCCCGATGCTCGGCAGCCTCGATCGAGGTACCCAGCTCGTCGATACGGGACCGCAGTGCGGCCCGCTGCTCGCTCCCAGGCGCGCATGGCTGCCGTTGCGCTGGCGAGGTCGTCGCGCAGCGGCGAGTGCTCACGCCGGTGGCCGAGCTGATCGGCCTGCGTGTCGACGGCCTGGAGCGCCAGCAGCAGTTCCGGAATCGTGGTTGGTGCGCTCGGTGCGGTCTCCGCCGTGTCACTCATCGAGGATCAGTGTGCCAGGTGCGCACGGCCCGACCGTATCCGTCACCGGCAGCGACGGCAGCGGCGCCAACGGATCGAGGTTGTCGGGCGGGATCGTCGTACCGACCTGGACCGATTCGAACGACCGGCACCGTCGCCGGCGGAACGGTCTCGGCAGGTGGTGCCATCCGGGTTCGCCGGCGGCACGGTCGTCGGAGGCGCTTCGGGATCAACGGGGGCCGGTGCGGTCGATCGAGCCGACCACGCGAGTCGCACATTCGTTGCCAGGCAGATACAACCGAGCATTCGGGCGCTTGGGCGGTGCGGGACGTTCCCAGTCGACGACTGGCAGGAACGTGTGCGCCGGCTGCATGTAGGCCTTCCAGATCTGAGCCGGGATAGAAGCCACCCTGCACCCTCGGCACACCATCAGCGATGAACTCCGGGATGCCCGGGAAGGTCCTCGTTCTCGCCATCGGCGTGTAGGCGTTCGGGTCGCCGACCCACACGGCGGTCGCCAACTGCTTCGTGCCACCGACGAACCAGGCGTTGGTGTTCTCGTCCTGAGTGCCCGTCTTGCCGAAGGCCGGACGGCGATCGTCGAACGCCGCGCGACGGCCCGTGCCGCCACCGTAGATCGGTCCCTTCAGGATCTCGACAGTCGCCAGCGCTGCATCGCGATCGAGCACCTGGACGCCGGGGTCGAGATGGGTGTGGATGCGCTCGCCGTCGGGGCCGTCGATGTAGTCGACGTAGTACGGGTCGTGGTGCACCCCTTCGTTCGCCAACGCCTGGATGCCCGACGCCATGTCGATCGGCGCCATCTCGTTGGCGCCCGTCGCAAGGCTGGCGAACGGCTCGATCGGAAGCCGCTCAGATGCCGGCTGGTCGCGATACAGGTACGGCGACTCGGCCATCCGGTAGATCGTGTCGACGACGCGGTGAAGTCCGACGATCTGCGACAGCCGACCAAACGCACAGTTGATCGATCGGGTGGTGTGCGACTGCAGCGTCGACACGCCGCCGTTCACCGCGTCGGTGATCTCGAACGGTTCGGCCTCGTTGCCCGGGTTCGGCAGGGTGCATGGTTTGGTTCCGTCGAGCACGATCGTTGGCCTGAGCGCCCGCCTGTACCGCGGCTGCGAGGATGAACACCTTCACGCTGGAGCCGGTCTGGCGAGGGCTCAACGCCATGTTCACTTCACGCTCGTTCGGAACGAACCCTCGTCCACCGACCATGGCGCGGATCGCTCCTGTTGCGGCGTCGAGGGAAACGACCGACGCATCGATCCCGGTGGTGTTCTCCGGCAACTCGTTGCGGGCCTGCTCGGCGAGCGACTGGAGGGTCGAGTCCAAGTGTGGTGTGGATTCGCAGACCACCGCGGAACAGCTGGTTGTACCGCTCTTGATAGGTGTCGCCGAGGATGTCGGACTTGTTCAGCAGGTAATCGCGCAGGGCCTCGGTGAAGTAGGTCCGCGAGAACGACCGCTCGGGCAACGTCTTCACACGAGAGGGCAGCACGAACTCCTCGGCGATGGTCTGCGCCTCGACCTCGGTGATCCGCTCCTCGTCGACGAGACGGTCGAGCACCTGGAGCCATCGGGCACGGCTGCGCTCGGGTTCGTTGATCGGGTCGAACCCCGACGGCGACCGCACGAGGCCGGCGAGGAACGCCGACTCGATGAACGTCAGGTCGGCGGCCTTCTTGCCGAAGTAGGTCTCCGCCGCCGCCTCGATGCCATAGGCGTTGTTGCCGAAGAACACCGTGTTGAGGTAGCGCGCCATGATGTCCTGCTTCGACAACTCCTTCTCGAGCATGCGGGCGTAGTGCATCTGCAGCAGCTTGTATCGACCGTCGCGCTCGAGCCCGGCGAGGTAGTCGTTCTTCACCACCTGCATGGTGATCGTCGAGGCACCCTGCTGAGGGGAGTCGGACGCGAAGTTCGAAAGCGTCGCACGCACGAGGCTTCGCAGGTTGATGCCGTCGTGGGTGAAGAACTCCTTGTCCTCGACCACCAGGAATGCGTCGATGACTGCCTGTGGGATGTCCTCGAACGCGATCGGCTGAGAGTTCTCGAGTTCGTAGAACGCGATCTCCTGACCGTTGACGTCGTACACGTAGGTTCGCTGCGCCAGGGATTCGAACTCGGGAAGCACGACCGGGAGTTCCTCGTGGGCGTTCGCACCCGACCAGACCCGGGGGGCCACGCCGACGATGGTGGCGGTGAGCAGGAGCGCACCGGCGGCCACGATCAGCAGCAGTCGAGGGATGAATCCGAGAAGACGCACAGCGCCCATGACGATACTGGGGGTGGCGGCGGCCGTGTCGGCAGGCGGTACCGTCAGCGTCGATGCAACGTCGTCCTGAAGTCGTCCTGTGGGGTGCCGGGATGGTTGCGGGAGTGCACGCAGCTGCGTGCGAGGCGCTGGACTGGCGCGTCGCGGCGGTCGCCTCTCGTACCGGAACCCGGGCGGCCGAACTGGCGGAGCGGGCACGGTCGAAGGCGATGACGTTCGACGAACTGCTCGTTGCACAGCTGGGCGACATCGCAATCGTGGCCACTCCCCCGGCGGCGCACGTCGATGCGTCGATCGCACTGCTCGAGGCTGGCTACCACGTCGTGGTCGAGGCTCCGTTGTCGTGCACGCTCGCCGACGCCGACCGTCTGATCGAGACCGAGGAGCGCGTCGGTCGCCCCGTCCTCTACTCCGAGCACCTCGCCTCGGCGCCGACCGTCGACGGTCTGCTGGTTCGCGTGGCCGGCATCGGCGCACTCACCCACCTGTCTGCCCGGGCCACCCAACCCCCGCCGTCGTGGCGTCCCGCCGACGGGGTCGACGCTCACTGGGGCGGTGGCGCACTCTTCGATCTCGGCGTCCATCCGGTCGGGCTGACGCTGCGGACGGCGGCCGAGTCCGGCGCCGGCCGACCGGTGTCGCTCAGCGCGGCGATCGTCGACTCCGGCACCCGTCACGAGCACGGCACGATCAAACTGCACTTCGAATCGGGCCTCGTCGCGGCGATCACCGCTCGGTGGCAACCGGGAACAACACCCGACTGGGACCTCCAGGCATCGAGCGCCAGCGCCGTCCTGCGCGCCGAGCTCTACCCGTCGCCGACGCTCGAACACAACGGCAACCCGGTGCCGATCGGGGCGCCGATCCGTGTGGACGGACCGTCGCTCGTCGACGACTACGGCTATGCCCCGCAGCTCAAGCGATTCTGGACCAACATCCGCACCGGACGGCCGGTCCCGGCGACGTCACGTTTCGGCCGCCAGGTGCTCGACGTGATCTGTGCCGCTCACTGGTCGGCCGGACGTGGCGCGATCGACGTGCCGTTGCCGTTCGCCGGCCCACGAGACCGAACCCCCGCCGAACTCTTCGACGCCTGACTCAGCCGCGGGAGAGGTCGCGGCCCTTTTCGATCACGACGACGCCTTCGTCGCTGACCGTGAACCGTTCGCGGTCGGCATCGAGTTCGAGGCCGACTCGAGCCCAGTCGGGCACGATGACGTTCTTGTCGACGATGCACCGGTGCAACCGCACGCCCGCGCCGATGCGGACATCGGGGAAGATGATCGAGTCGGTGACGTGGGCATCGTGGTCGATGTACGCGCCGGGGCCGATGATCGAGCGTTCGACGTGCGAGCCCGAGATGATCGAACCCTGACACAGCAGGCTGCCGTCGACGAACGACGGCTCGCCACCGCGACCGCGTGACACCTTGGCGGGCGGCAGCGCTCGGCGGGAGGTGTACACCGGCCACCGTTCGTTGTAGAGGTTGAAGATCGGCACGGGTGCGATCAGGTCCATGTTGGCGTGGAAGAACGAGTCGAGCGTGCCGACGTCACGCCAGTAGCCCTTCTCGCGTTCGTCCTGGCCCGGGATGACGTTCTTCGAGAAGTCGTAGGCGCGTGCGACACCGTCGGCGGTGAGCGCGGGAATCACGTGGCTACCGAGGTCGGTGTACTGGTTCTCTCGGGGCGTGACGACGTCGATCAGTGTCTGGGTGTCGAACACGTAGTTGCCCATGCTGGCGAGGCACATCTGGTCGTTGCCCGGCATCGTCGGGGGATCCGCGACCTTCTCGTGGAACGCAAGGATCTTGCCGTCGTCGTCGACCTCGATGACTCCGAAGTCGGTCGCTTCGTGTTTCGGCACCGGAATGGCTGCCACGGTCACACCAGCGCCGGTTTCACGGTGCTCGTCGACCATCTGGCGCGGGTCCATCCGGTAGATGTGATCGGCACCGAAGACGGCGACGATGTCAGGCGCCTCGTCGGAGATCAGGTTCAAGTTCTGATAGATCGCGTCAGCCGACCCCTGGAACCAGTACGGGCCACGGCGCATCTGGGCTGGCACGGGAGTCACGTAGTTGTCGAGCATCGCCGAGAAACGCCACGTCTGAGAGATGTGGCGGTCGAGGCTGTGGCTCTTGTACTGGGTGAGCACGACGATCTTCAGATACCCGGCATTCGCGAAGTTCGACAGTGCGAAGTCGATCAGTCGGTACGTGCCGGCGAACGGAACGGCGGGCTTGGCACGGTCGTTCGTCAACGGCTGGAGGCGTTTACCTTCGCCTCCGGCCAACACGATCACGAGCACCTTCGGTTCGATGGCCATCAGCCTCAACCGTACACACGCATCGCCGTCAGCGCGGCGACGGCGCGGTCGGTTTCTGCGCGTTCACCGCGAGTTCACCGTAGAGCGTGACGTATTCGCGGGCCGGTTCACGCCACGACCAGTCGATCGCCATGATCCGCTTCTGGATCGCGGCACGGCGTCGCCGGTCGCGCACGCGGCGTTCAGCCCGGAACAGCGCAGCGAGCAGATCGCCGCTTGCAGTTCGGCCGGCGACGAAGCCCGTGCCGTTGCGATGGAGGTCGGCGTCGGTGACGGTGTCGACGAGCCCGCCAACCGCGGTCACGACCGGAATCGACCCGTACCGCATCGCCTGCATCTGGGTGAGCCCGCACGGCTCGAACCGGCTCGGCATGAGATACAGGTCGGAGCCGGCGAACATCAGATGCGACAACGCTTCGTCGTAGCCTTCGACGAACACCAGCGCGTCCGGATGGGCCGCTGCGAGGTCGTGCAGGTGGGCGGCGAGGCCGGCGTCACCGGAGCCGAGGATCGCCAGGCGCATCGGGATCTGCGAGAGCAGCGGCACCAGCGGGGCGAGCAGGTCGATCCCCTTCTGATGCGTCAGGCGGGTCACGACGGCGCCGAGAACGACGCCGTCGTCGGCGAATCCGAGCCGTTCGTGCAACGCGGCGCGGTTGGCCCCCCGGATCTCGATCGAGGCGGCCGTGAACGGCGCGGCGATCAGCGGATCGCTCGCCGGGTCCCAGACGTCGGTGTCGATGCCGTTGAGGATGCCGATCAGGTCGTCGGCGCGATTGCGCAGCGGTCCGTCGAGCCCACAGCCGCCCTCGGGTGTGACGATCTCGGTTGCGTAGTGCGGCGACACGGCCACGATCCGGTCGGCGAGCGCCAGCGCCCCCGACAGCGGATTGGCCGCCCCCCACCACTCGTAGTGCCCGGCGCGAGGCCCGATCAGGTCGAGCCACGAGGCGTCGGTGACGCCCTGGTAGGCGAGGTTGTGGATCGACACGACCGTTGGCGGCGGGTCGGCGAGCGCTGCGAGCGTCGGACCGGTGTGCCAGTCGTTGAGGTGCAGTACATCGGGAGGATCGCTCTCGACGAACGCTGCGACGGCGCGAGCGAAACGGAAGAACCGTTCGCTGTTGTCGGGCCAGCCTTCGCCGTTCGCCTGCAAGTAGGGGTGCGGCCGCGCCATGCCCGGCACCGACACCAGGTGCAGTCGACCCACCGCTGGATGGTGTCCGGCACGAACCGTCGCCGCTCCCACCCACTCGGGGACGTCGAGTCGAATCGTGGTCTCGTCGACGAGCGTCACGTCGCCGTAGTCGGGCATCACGAGGTCGACGTCGACACCGAGGCGACGCAATTCGGCACCGAGTCCGGCCGCGGCCGCCGCAAGGCCCCCCACGGTCGCCACGGGCGACAACTCGGCGGTGGCGAAGACAACTCGCATGAGCTCAGTCTGGCGCAACACGGTGTCCACGGTCAGTGTTTCCTCGCCGGGCCGGTTCGGATTGACTGAGACAGTGTCCGACGCTGCGAACCTGACCGATGTCCCCGCCGACTCGTCCGAGGATCGCGAGGATGCCGTCGGCGACGACATCCGCCTTCTCGGTCGACTGCTGGGTGATGCGATCGAACGGACCGACGGGCGTTCCGTCTACGAACTCGTCGAGCGGGTCCGCCAGATTGCGGTCGAGGCCCGTCGATCCGGTCGCAGCGGTGTCGACGACATTCGCCGAGCGCTGGCGCAGCACCCACTCGACGAGCAGATCCTGGTGCTGCGAGCGCTCGACTGGTTGTCGTTGCTCGCCAACACCGCCGAGGACGTCCACCTCGAACGTCGACGGCGCAACGGTCGACACAGCGACGACGGCCCCCGAGCCGGAAGCCTCGATGCCGTGTTCGAACGAGTGACCCGCGCCGGCATCACCGCCGACGATCTCGTTGCCGCCGTGGCGACGCTGCAGGTGAGCCCGGTGATCACGGCGCACCCGACCGAGGTCAGGCGCAAGACCGTGCTCGAGGTGCTCGCCGAGCTCAGCGACCTGCTCGAGGAACTCGATCTGCGACGCGACGATCCGCACGCGGCGACCCGTATCGAGCACGAGCTGTCGGTCCGTGTGCTGCTGCTGTGGCAGACCGCCCTGCTGCGGCTGTCGAAGCTACGGGTCCGCGACGAGATCAACGAGGCGATCCGGTACTACGACACGAGTCTGTTCGAGGTGATCCCGGCGCTCACCCGCGATCTCGCCACGGGGGTGGCCGCACTCGCCGATGGCCGCAGCGTCGACACGTCCGGCTCGATCACGATGGGATCGTGGATCGGCGGCGATCGCGACGGCAATCCGTTCGTGACCGCCGATGTCGTCCGCTACGCGACCGGGCGTCAGACCGAGACCGCGCTCGCCCATCACCTCAGCGCACTTCACCGCTTGTCGCATCGGCTGTCGATGACCGATCGACTGGTCGCGCCCAGCGCAGAGGTGATCGCACTCGCTGCGACCTCCGGCGACGATTCGCCGTTCCGAGCCGACGAGCCCTACCGACGGGCGCTGCGCGGCATGCATGCCCGCCTGCACGCCTACGCCCGCAGCGTGCTCGATCCGGACATCGATGTGCCCGGTCCGACGCCGATCGGCGACAGCACGCCGTACGCCGATCTCTCCGAACTGGTCGCCGACCTCGACCAAGTGATCGATGCACTCCACGGCCACGGCGCCGGGCCAATCGCTGACGCACTGGTCGAGCCGGTGCGCCGCAGCGTCGCGATCTTCGGCGCCCACCTGTGCGGGCTCGACCTCCGCCAGAACTCCGCAGTCCACGAGGAGGTGCTCGCCGACCTGTTCGCCCATGCAGGAGCCTGTGACGACTACGCCGGCCTCGCCGAGGTCGAGCGGGTCGAGTTGTTGACCGCCGAGCTGCGCAACCCGAGGCTGTTGCGACATCCGGGCGCCGATCTCGCTGAGCGCACACTGTCGGAACTCGCGATTCTCGAAGCGGCCGCCGGCGCCGTCGCCAGGGTCGGACGCCGCATCGTGCCGCACTACGTGATCTCGATGGCCCACGATCTCAGCGACGTGCTCGAAGTGGCCGTGCTGTTGAAGGAGGTCGGGTTGACCAACCAGCTCGACATCGTGCCGCTGTTCGAGACGATCGACGACCTCCGGCGCTGCCCCGACGTGCTCGCCGCCATGCTGAGCGACCCGGTGTACGGCGACATCGTCCGTTCACGAGGCAACCGCCAAGAGGTGATGGTCGGGTACTCCGACTCGAACAAGGACGGTGGCTACCTCTGCTCACAGTGGAGCCTCTCGTCGGCGCAGTCCGCACTGGCCGCTGTCGCCCGCCGCGCAGGTGTGCAGCTGCGCTTCTTCCATGGACGCGGTGGCACCGTCGGGCGTGGTGGTGGGCCTGCGTACCAAGCAATCCTGGCGCTGCCGCCCGGTACGGTCGATGGCGCGATCAGGCTCACCGAACAGGGCGAGATCGTCGCAGCCAAGTACTCGAACCACACGATGGCGCGCCGCAACCTCGAGACGTTGGTGTCGGCGACCCTGGAAGCAACCCTGCTGCACCGCAGGCCGACCGACGACAGCGAGGCCCATCTCATCGATCCACAGTGGGCCGACACGATGAGCGAGTTGTCGTCGCTCGCCTTCGACGCATACCGACAGCTGGTCTACGGCGACGACCGGTTCGTGTCGTTCTTCCGTTCGATCACGCCGACCAACGAGATCGCAACGCTCAACGTCGGCAGCCGACCGGCATCGCGGACGATGTCGAATGCGATCGAGGACCTTCGTGCGATCCCGTGGGTGTTCGGTTGGACACAGTGCCGCCTGATGATCCCGGCCTGGTTCGGCGTGGGCAGTGCCGTCGAACGCTTCGTCGAACCCTCGGGGTCCGAGGCGGAGGCGCGCCTCGCACTGCTGAGCACGATGTATGCCGACTGGCCGTTCTTCCGCGCAGCGATCGACAACATGGGCATGGTGCTCGCCAAGTCCGACATCGACATCGCCCGCCGCTACGCCGACGTGCTGGTGGAGGACGACTCGATGCGCTCGGACATCTTCGGTGCGATCGCCGACGAACACGCTCGCACCCTCACCTGGCATCGTCGAATCACCGGCGCGCCGTCGCCGCTGGCCGACAACGTGCTGCTCGCCCGCAGCCTGCGCAACCGCTATCCATATCTCGACCCGTTGCACGTGATGCAGGTCGACCTGTTGCGACGATTCCGAGACGGCGACGACGACGAGCTGGTCGTGCGCGGTATCCAACTGTCGATCAACGCCATCGCCACCGGGCTGCGCAACTCGGGTTGATCTACCCTGCGGTCATGACGCTCAGTCGACGGGCCCGTTTCTTCCGCAAGCGCATCAGCGCGTTCCAAGTGAATGACGACCTCCCCATCGAGGTGCGGCGAGCGAACATGGACAAGATCGACTCGATTCCGCGGCCCCGCAAGGTGCGCTACGTCGACACGGTGGTCGGTGGCATCCCGGCGATCGTGGCCACACCGACCGAGGTCCACCCCGACCGCCACATCCTGTACATCCACGGCGGCGCGTACGTGCTCGGGTCACCGAAGAGTCACATCGCCATGTGCGCGCGACTGGCGAAGCGAGCGGCCGCCACGGTCACCGTGATCGACTACCGCTTGGCACCCGAGCACGTCTACCCCGCAGCGATCGACGACTGCGTCGCCGCATACCGGGCGATCATCGCCGAGGTCGATCCGGCGCTGGTCACGATCGCCGGCGACTCGGCCGGTGGCGGCGCCACCCTGGCCACGCTCGGAGCACTGAAAGCGGCAGGCGATCCGATGCCGGGGGCGGTCTACGTGCTGTCACCCTGGGCCGACCTGACCGCCTCGGGCGAGTCGGTGGTGACCCGGGTCGCGTTCGATCCGATGTTCGACGGCGAGGGTCTCGTCGAAGCGGCCACGACCTATGCGGGCAACACTCCGCTCTCCCATCCGGGCGTGTCGCCGTTGTTCGCCGATCCGACCGGGTATCCCCCGACGCTGATCCAAACCGGCATGGACGAGATCCTGCTGTCGGACTCGACCCGGCTCGCCGAGCGCTATGAAGCGGCCGGCGTCGACGTGCGGCTCGACCTGCGCGACGGGCTCTGGCACGTGTACCCGATCCTGGCCGGCTACATGCCCGAGGCCACCGACGCGCTCGTGCGAGCGGCGGTGTTCATCCGCGAGAAGACGCCGGCGCCCGTGCCGATCCCAGCGAAGCCCACGCTGTCGGCATGAGCGACCCGCGATTTCCCGAGCTCGGCTTCTACACCCTCGCGGGCGGCGCTCAGAACCCACGCGATCTCGTCGACGAGTGTCGTCGGGCCGAGGAACTGGGGCTCGGCGCGGTGTTCATCAGCGAGCGCTTCAACGTCAAGGAGGCAGTGACGCTGTCGGGCGCCGCGGCCGTTGCGACGACGAACATGAAGATCATCACCGGGGCCACCAACCACAACACCCGACATCCGATCGTCACGGCGTCGTATGCGACCACGATGCACCGACTCACCGGTGGCCGCTTCGTGCTCGGCATCGGCCGAGGCATCGCCCCCCTCTTCGACGCCTACGGCATTCCCCGCATCACCACCGCCCAGATGGAGGACTTCACCGACGTGATGCGCCGCTTGTGGCACGGCGACACGATCATCGGCCACGACGGCCCGATCGGTGCGTACCCCGTGCTGCGATTGGATCCGACGTTCGACGAGGACATCCCGCTCGGCCTGGTGGCGTTCGGCCCGAACTCGTTGGAACTGGGCGGTCGAGCGTTCGACCACGTCATCCTGCACACGTTCTTCGCCGATGAGACGTTGCAGCGATGCGTGCGGACGGTGAAGGACGCGGCCGAGCGCGCCGGACGTGATCCGGAGTCGGTGACCGTCTGGTCGTGCTTCGCGACGATCGGCGACCACGTGCCCGAGCCAATGCGCCTCAAGAAGACCGTCGGTCGCCTCGCCACCTACCTCCAGGCATACGGCGATCTGATGGTGGAGACGAACCGTTGGGATCCCGCCGCGCTCACCGCGTTCCGCGCTGACGCACTGGTCGCGGGATTCCGCGGCGCGATCGACGTGAGTGCGACGACCGAACAGCTCGAACACATCGCAACGTTGATTCCCGACGAGTGGCTCGCGCCGTCGGCGACTGGAACGCCCGAGCAGTGTGCGGCATCGGTGCGCGGCCAGTTCGACCTCGGCGCCGACGCGGTGATCATGCACGGCGCTAGTCCCGACGAACTCGCTCCGATCGTCGACGCCTACGCCGCTGTGTGACGTCGCAGATCGATCACGAGCAGCGACGCTCCTCGAGCACGACGACACGCGGAAAGAGCACGTTGTTCTCCTTGTGAACGTGCAGATGAGTGTCGGTCTCGAGTTGTTCGAGTCCTTCGAACAGCGCTCGGTAGGACGCGCATCCGTCGTCCGGAACGGCGAAGTCGCTCGTCAACGCTCGGAGATCGCCCAGGAGTGCGCCGAGTTCGTCGTGTTCGCACAGCATCATCGAGATCGGGTTGCCGATCGACCCGAACCCGAACGACGGTGAGGTCGGCGACGACGCCAACTGCACGATGGCCGGGAACAGCACACGCTCTTCCTTCATCAGATGGGGTTCGATGTCGGCGCGGATCGCAGCGAAGCAGGCGGCAATCTCTCCGAGTTCGGGGTGGCGTTCACCGTGGACGCTCACGACCTTGTCGGTGAGCGCCTGCAGGCGCGGTAACTCCTCCCAGAGGTAGCGGTGGTGCGTGTCGACGAGGTGCGTGACCAGATCAGCGACGTCGAGCTGCGACCACGACGCCGGTCCGTCGTCGCCAACCGATGATGCCAGTTCGGTGGCGACGACCGCGGCGTCGAGTCCGGTGTCACGGCACGCCTGGCCGAGCGTGACCGCGCCGCCGCAGCAGTAGTCGAGTTTGCGACGTTCGAGTTCGCGGGCGAGCGAGGGATACCTCGTGACGATCGCTCCGAGTGTCATCTCGACGCCAACGGTGTCGTTCATGCCAACCTCACTCCCAATGCCGTGACGGCGACGAGGCCGAAGCCGAGCGCCATCTGCCGAAGCCCGAGCACCTTTGCGGGTGGGACGGGCGAACGCCGCACCCACACGAGGTGCAAGCCGACGATGACCAGCACCGCCAGCGACCCCACGAGCACGTCACGATCGACGACCGCAGCAGCAGCGGCGACGACGACCGCCAGCAGCTGGAACAGGTCGCTGGATCGAGTGCTCACCGAACCTCGATGCAGTCGGAGGATCTGCGCGCGGATGAACGGGATCGCACCGATCGACCGCGCGGCCAGGATCAGCCACGCCGCAACGGCGAGCCGAGCGCTGCCGTCGTCGGCGATGACGATCGCTGCTGCGACCGCACCCATCCCGGTCGCGCCGCACAGCTCGGGCACCAGTCGACGGCCGCGGCTGCGCACGTCGAACCAGAGCTCGACGGCGAACAGGGGCAGCGCCACCGCCACCGGAACGAGCCACTGCCAACCGGCGCTGAGCAGCGCGAGTGCGCCGAGCGCCACGATGGCAACCAGCTCGCCTGCGCCGATGCGCCGAGCAAGCCCGGATCGTTCCAGTTCGCGATCCCGACGACGATCGACCATCGCCAGCTTCAACGGTGTGCGGGCGAGAAAGGCGAGCAGCGCCGCGGCCCCGATGGCCAATCCCGACCACGAGAATGCGAGCAGCAAGCCGAGCAGGATCGGTTCGCCGGTGAGACCCCATCCTCCGTGCTCGGACGGGATCGCCACCGCCCTCCACGTCGGCCGCGTCGCTGCGGTGTCAGATGTCAGGGTCCGAACGCTCATGCGGCGCTCACCTCCGACAAGCGAAGACCGCCGAGCGAGTCGCGCAGCTCGTGACGGGCACGAGCCCACGCAACATGGAGCGCGCACGGTTCGGCGGCATCGCACAAGCGCTCGGCGACGACACAGCGACCGTTGTCGGTCGGCCCGTCAATCGTCTCGACGATCTCGAGCACGCTGAGCGAGTCGAGGTCACGTTGGCGCTCGTAGCCACCCGTCGGACCGGGAACCGACCGCACCCAGCCCTTGCGCACGAGCGGTCCCATCACCTGGGGGATGAACCCCGAGGTGGTTCCGAGTAGGTCCGCGAGGTCGGCGCTCTTGAGCCGGTCGGGCGACGATTGCAGGGCCACGAGAGCCCGAACCGCCAGGTCGGCGCGCTGGGTGATCTCCAGTCTCATGGTCACACACTGCCCGACTCGGCGACCCAGCGACAGGGGCGGACGTCCTCTGTCACGGCTCGCCGTCGCCGGCCTGCAGCAGGCCCACCGCGCCGCGACCCGGGAAGTTGAACGCATGGGTGACCATTGGGTAGAGCCCGTCCTCGGCGGCCTCGAGCTCGATCACGGCGCCCTGCGCAGGTGCCAGGTCGACGGCCTGCGAGCCCCAGTTGCCCTCGTTGCCTCGCTCGAGGTGGATGCCCTCCTTGATCACGTTGTCGAAGATCGTGCCGACGATGTGGAACGACGAGTCGATCGACGGCCCCACGTCGAGCACGAACAACCTGACCTCTTCACCGGTTGGGATCTCGATCGGGTTGTCCTTGTACTGGAACGCCGCACCGTTGAACATCACGAAGTCCGGTGCCGGAGCCGCCTGGTTCGCCTTGGCGAACGACGACACCTCGCCCTGCGGGCCGAGGTACCACTCGTGTTGGACGATGAAGAACTCGTTCTCCATCGGCGCAAGTCCGCCCTCGGGTTCGACGATCACCATGCCGAACATCCCATTGGCAATGTGGTGCAGCACCGGGTCGGTGCCGCAGTGATACATCCAGACGCCTGCATAGTCGGTCGTGAACTCGTAGATCAGTTCCTCACCCGGCGCGATCGATCGCATCTCGTCGTTCCAGGCGACCTGCGAGGCGTGGAAGTCGACCGAGTGCGAGACCGTCGCCTCCGGCGGGTTGATCAGGTGGACGCGAACGGTGTCGCCGACGTGCGTGCGGATGACCGGACCCGGCATCGTGCCGTTGAACGTCCAGATCTGCTGGACGTACCCCTCGGCCACGGTCGCCAACTTCTCCTCGACCACCATCTCGACGTCGATCAGGTCACCGCCATCCGGGGCGCCACCTGGCGTGAGCGTGAATCCTTCGCCCTCACCGCGGGCGGGTGCACGCGGGTCGCGCCACTCGTACGGCGGTGCGTTGGGGTCAGCCTCGACTGCCATCGCCTCGTCGGTCGTCGCGTGTCCGTCAGCGAGCTCAGCCGCCGGCGTCGCATCGGTTCGAATCACGCCTTCCATGCCGGCGTCGGCGTGGCCGGGGATCGAGCAGATGTACCTGATGCCCTCGGCGGGCACCTCGAACTCGAACTCGACCGTCTCACCGGCCGCCGCGACGATCGCGTCGCCATTGTCGAACTTGATGTCGTGCTCGGTCGTGCCGTTGTTGACGAGCGTGCCGGAGTACGTCCCGGCAGTAGCCATCACGTCCGACGGAGCGAAGGCGAACTCGGTGGCGATGAACTCGACGTTGTCGCCCGGTGCCAGCTCCGCCGACGCCGAGCCGGTGTCAGCGGCTGCCGGAGTGCCCGATGCGGCTCCGCTCGCCCCGCCTCCCCCTGTTGCGCCTGCGCCATCGGGCGCATCGGTGCCACACGCGGCAGCGGCAACGACGAGCAGTGCCGCGACGCCGACTCGGACGAACGATCGGATGTACATGGATGACCTCCTGGGTCGGTCCCGGCTGACAAGCAGGATGTATCCATGAGTCTCACAGTCAGCAACTCATGGACCCAGGGCCAAAGGTCCCGACGCGCCCCTCCGCACCTCACCGATGAGCGAACTGACCGGATACGGCGGTCTCGCTCATCGCAACCCCGGACACCACCTCACCGATGAGCGAACTGACCGGATACGGCGGTCTCGCTCATCGCAACCCCGGACAGGAGCGGGCTGGTCAGGTGGTGGTCGACACGACGGTGACGGGGACGGTCACCTTGCGGCCGATACGGCACGGGAGGTCCTGACGGAGCCACCGCGACACCTTGGTGGGCAATGTCGACACGATGACCTCGTCGTAGCCCTGCGCTCCGACGAGCCGGGCGACCGCTGCGGGCGTGTCGGGATCGAGGGACAACTCCCCGGACGCCGTGACGCCGAGCCCGGCCAACCACGTGAGGCCGAACTCGAGCTGTTCCTGCGCCGCCCGGCGGTCCTCATCGATGTCGCGACTCAGCGTGGGCGCCATGTCGGCTGCGGTCGCTCCGACCGCGACCGCCGACGCCACCGGACTCGGAACCGGCACCACGAGGTGAGCAATGCACGGCCCCGCGTGTACTCGCGCATCGATCAACTGCGCCAGCTCGGAACCGCCCAGTGAGCGATTCCCGACGATCAACACCTTGCCCATCTCGACCCCCGAGTGCGATGTGGTTGCGCGAACCATAGACCACGGACGCGCTGGCCCACGTGCTCGGCTTCGCCGTGGACGATCTCGACCTGAAACAGTGAGCCGATGCTGCTCGACTCCCTCGACCTGACCGCCGATGCTTTTGCGGCCGCAACCGGCTGGGTTGCCAAGCCTGAAGGCATGTGCAAGGGCGAGGTCTGCGTACCGGTTCCCGGCGCGATGGGCACCGATGGCACACTCGACGTTGCCTCCGTGGCCGAACGGCTGGGCATGGCGCTCGTGGGCGACGACGACGCAGGTGTCTGGGCGCTCGGGCCCGAGAGTGGCGGCCGGGCACTCACCACCGCCACGGTCCCGCATGTCGAACTGCCCGACGTCGACGGGAACCCTTTCAATCTGGCGGCGATGCATGGCCGCAAGGTGTTGCTCGTCGCATGGGCGTCGTGGTGAGGCTGTTCGGCTGACCTGCCCGTGTGGCAGGCACTCCACGAAGAACTCGAACCACTCGGCCTCAGCGTGGTCACCGTCGCCCTCGACCTCGATCCGGAGAAGGCACGACCATGGATCGAAGCGGCATCGCCAACGCATCCATCACTCGTCGACAGCCACCACCGCATCGATGAACTGCTCGGTGTCTCGAACGTTCCGATGGCAGTGTGGATCGACGAGACCGGCACACTCGTGCGACCAGCAGAGGGAGCATCGATCCAGCCGAGCCCGTTCGCCGCCATCGAGATCAACGATGAGATGCCCGACCGACTCCAGGCAGTGCTGCGTGAGTTCAAGCAGATGCCGGAGACCGGCCCCGCATATCGTGCGGCGATCGTCGACTGGGCGCACCACGGGAGCGCACAGCCCGTACGCGATGTCACCCGACGAGGTCATCGCTGCGTCGCAGCCCCGCACCGCCGACCACAGCCGCGCCGCGGCCTGCTTCGAGTTGGGCATCGCCGCCGAGCGTCGAGGCGATCATCCGGCGGCGATGACGTGGTGGAAACGAGCCCACGCTCTGTTCCCCGAGAACTGGACGTACAAGCGCCAGGCCTGGACACTCGAGTCGACGCCCGACGGCGCCGACTCGGACAAGGCCCAAGAGGTCCAGGATTCATATGGCACGTCATGGAGCGACGAGTTCCTCGCCACCGGCGGCGCCAACTACACCGTGATCCCCAAGCTCTGACCGTTTCGGCGACCGCCAGGTCGCTCAGAAACCCAGTACGGACCCTGAATCGAGGTCGTCGACGGCTGCGAAGGTTCGCCGAACGAGCTCGTCGAACAGCTCCGCCCCGCGGGCGTTCGCCGGGTCGATCGTCAGCAAGCTCGCCCCGAACGACACTGCATAGAAGAGCATGCCCTCGACGTAGCCGCGTCGAACGCCCTCGAGGGTGACCCGATCGTCGGGGATACCGGCGGCGTGGACGCCGTCGACGTACCGTTCGATCAGTTCCTCTTCGAGTTCGCGTCGAACGGGCACGGTCAGATTGTTGGCGCAGAAGTAGACCAGGTCGGTCTGGCCAGGTGCCCGCATGCTGAGCTGCCAGTCGACCACAGCGACCGAACCGTCGTCGGCGAAGAACAGGTTGTCGAGTCGGAAGTCGCCGTGGATCAGCGTGACCGGGTCGTCCCGGTGGGCCTGGATCCAGGTCGGGATTCCGGGCACGAACTGCTCGCACCACCGCAGGCACCGCTGCGGGAGTTCGTCGGCGTAGCGATCGAGGAACCCGGGCCAGCCGAGCTCGAACATCGACTCGAGGCCGAGCACCGCGGGATCATCGAGGCCGGGCATCCAGTCGAACGACGACAACGACGCGTGTTCGAACCAGGCGCCGTGGTGGCGTGCGAGCAGGTCGATCGAGCGCTCGGCCTGGTCGCGGGTCGCTCCGGCGAGATGATCTCCGGGAACTGCCGGAGCGAGGTCTTCGAGGACGAGGCATGGCGGATCGAGCGTGTTGACGTAGGCCTTCGGCACACGGATGTTGAGATGTCCCGCGACGTCACGGTAGAAGCAGTGTTCGCGCTCCCAGACCCGCATCATCTCGCCGATGGCGCGGCCGCCGGGGTCTGACGTCGGCAGTTTCACGATCACCGAGCGAGGCACGCCGGGCGATCCCGAGACCACCGATCACCCGGGCGAGTTGGCCCATGAACCCTTCGCCGGCGGCGATCGGATGCACCTCGATCGAGTCGATCGTTGCGCCGAGTGCGTCCGCCAACCACACAGCGTCGATGTCGGCGATCGTGGCCGGGGTCGGCATGGACGCTGATCATGACACGTGCGGAGCAGCGGATCGTGGCCGGAGCAGCCCTGCCGTCACGTCACGCCGGGCACCGTCACGTTCGACCACAGCTTGAGCCTGATGGCGCAACCCTGGGGAACTGCCGTATCGTTGTCGGATGCGTTCACGGTCAGTTCTTGCCGGTCTCGTTGCGTTGGGCAGCGTCATCAGCGCCACCCTGGTTGCAGTGGTTGCCGTTCCGGCACCCGCAGTCCAGGCCGCCGGCCCGACCAGCTCCTACGTCGCCATGGCGATCTCGCAGCGACTCCTCGACACTCGCCAGTCCGCACCGGTGCAGGCCGGCGGCACGATCTCGGTCAGCGTCACCGGGGCTGCACCGTTGCCGGCGTTGGGCACGGTGACCGCTGCGGTACTCAACCTCACCGTCACACCGCCGTCCGGTCCTGGTTTCTGGACCGTGTGGCCACACACCAGCTCACGTCCCGAAGCGTCGAACCTCAACGTCGACGAATTGCAGAACCTGGCCGGCAACGTCACACCCAACCTGGTCACCGTACCGGTCGGACCTGACGGTGTTGTCGACGTCTACAGCAGCGGCGGCGGCAACGTCATCGTCGACCTCCTCGGGTACTACACCCCTGCCGACGTGGCAACCGCCGGTCGGTTCGAGCCGCTCGCCGCACCCGCACGCGTGCTCGACACGCGGGGCAAGGCCACCTTCGCACCCGGCGAGACACGGGCGTTCACGGTGCCCGGCGCCGCCGGCGCCAGCGCCGTTGCCGTGAACCTCACGGCGGTCACCAACAACCCGGGGTTCTGGCAGGTGTACGCCCAGGGCAGCCCGGCGCCCGCCACCTCGAATCTCAACTCGCCTGCGGGGTTCTCGGCAGCGATCGCCAACCAGGCAATCGTCACCGTCGACCCCGCCGGCGCCATCTCGATCTACTCAGAGAGCGGCGGCGATCTGCTGATCGACCTGGTCGGCACCTACACCGGGTCGGGAGCGGCAGCGTCAACAACCGGATTGTTCGTCCCCATGACGTCGCCGACGCGCATCGTCGACACTCGCATCGCCGGCTTGAACCCATTGGGTGGCACGACGCGGCCGTCGATCAAGACCAGCTTCGAGGTCCCGATCACGACCAATCCGATCATCGGCCGCCCTGACGTGTCTGCCGTCGTGTTGAACGCAACCACCGTCGACGCGCTCACGATCGGCTACATCACCGTCGGAACCGCCGGCGCCACCAATCCGACCGTGGCTCCGTCGACCTCCACGATGAACGTCGTGCGACCCTCGCAGATGCTCGCCAACCACGCCATCGTCCCTGTCTCCACACGTGGCTTCTCGATGTACACCGAACCGGGCGGCCACCTGCTCGCCGATCTCGCCGGATACTTCGTCGGCTCACCTGCAGCAGCGCCGTTCGGACCGAAGACCAACCCGTCTCCTGCGAAGTGTTCCACGGCAACAGTCGGAGAGCCGGCAGCAGCCGTCGGCCCGATCGTGTGGGGCTCGTCTCGTGCGGCCGTCGCCACCTTGCAGTCCCGACTCCTCCAACTCGGATTCTGGAATGCGGGCGCCGATGGTGGCTACGGACTCACGACTACCCAAGCGGTGATGGCATTCCAGAAGTGGAAGGGCCTGCCGGCGACCACGGTGGTCGACAACGCGACCGCAATTGCGTTGAACACCGAGCTGTGCCGGCCTGCCGCGGGGCGAACCGGCGATCTCCTCGAGGTCGACAAGACCAAGCAAATCGCCTTCGTGGTGCGCGGCGGCGCCGTGCAGTACGTCTTCAACGTGTCGACCGGCAACGGCAAGTCGTACGACGAGGAGGACCAGAAGGCCGCTGGACGCCGAGTGATCGGCGTGGCCCTCACGCCGACAGGCACCTTCCGCACCTATCGCGAGCATGACGTGGCGCGCTACGAGGGCGATCTCGGCTCGTTGTACCGTCCGAAGTTCGTCATCGGCGGTATCGCCGTGCACGGCGCGCCGAGAGTGCCGAACTACCCGGCGTCACACGGATGTGTCCGGGTCGTCAACCCGGTGATGGATCTGATCTGGAGCCAGAACCTGCTCCCCCTGCGTTCAACGGTGTGGATCCACGACTGACGCCGCACGGTGTCGACGCCACCCTTGGAACCCGGTGACGCCGAACGTCAGCGCGATCAGCGGCGCAACGATGAGCGCAGCGGGTCCGACGACGTCGGCTGCGGATGAATCACTCGCATCGAGGACCAGGTAGGCGACGTAGACCGCGTAGAAGCCGATCAGAACAAAGCCTTCCCAGCGTTTGATCTGGAAGCCGTTCCACACGATCGGGACGAGCACGATCGTCGCCGCCAACATCACCGGGAAGTCGAGTCGCAGCGAGACGTCGCTGACCGGGATCCCGTCGTTCGACACGATCGCACTCAGCCCGAGCACCGACATCAGGTTGAACAGGTTCGATCCGATGACGTTGCCGACGGCGATGTCTCGCTGGCCGCGGAGTGCGGCGAGGATCGACGTCGCCAGCTCCGGCAGCGAGGTGCCGATGGCCACCACGGTCAACCCGATCACCAGATCGCTCACCCCTGCCGATTCGGCAATGTCGGTGGCGCCATTGACCAACAACTGCGAGCCGACGACGAGGACGACCAATCCGGCCGCAACGAGCACGAGGTTGAACCACAGCGGTCGCTCGGTCGCCACGCCTTCCAGCGTCTCGACGGACTCCGTGTACTCCTCGACCACGTCGGTGCGTTCGCCACGCGCCTCGCGCACGAGCCAGCCGACGTAGACGACGACGCCGGCGAACAGGATGACCCCGTCGATGCGACCGATGTTGTTGTCGAGCGACATCAGCAACGCGACGACCGACACGACGATGAGCAACGGGATGTCGAAGCGGATGATGCGCTGCTGGACCGCCAGCCCGCCCACCACAGCGGAGGCCCCCAGGATGAGCAGGATGTTGCCGATGTTGCTGCCGACGACATTGCCGAAGGCCACGTCGGCATTGCCGCCGAATGCTGCCGACACGCTGACGGCGAGCTCGGGCGCGCTCGTTCCGAATGCCACGACGGTGAGCCCGATCACCACCGGCGCGATGCCGAGCTTCGATGCAATCGTCGCAGCTCCTTTCACCAGCAGTTCAGCGCCGCCGACCAGGCAGACGACGCCAACGACGAGTGCAAGGACTGTGAGTGCATTCACCGCTGCGTACTGTGCCATGCGCCAAGCTGTTTGCGATGTTCACAGCGGAAATCAACGAGTCGGCTCGACAAATCGGCGAGGCGCTGCGCGAGCGTGGCGAGACGGTGGCCGTGGCGGAGGGATCCGCCGGCGGACTCGTGTCCGCCGCGTTGTTGTCGATTCCCGGCGCGTCGGCGTACTACGTGGGTGGCACGGTCGTCTACACCGTTGCTGCGAGCCGGGCGTGGATGGCGGGAGAGGTCGACGTCCCGTCCGGCATGCGCGGTGCCTCCGAGGCGTTCGCCAGCTACCTGGCGGCGTCGGTGCGGCGCAAGGTCGGCGCAACGTGGGGCATCGGCGAGGCCGGCGCTGCCGGACCGGCCAACCCCTACGGTGATCCGGCGGGTCACACCTGGGTGGCGATCGACGGTCCACGCTCGGCGACCCGGAACGTGCTGACAGGCGTCGATGACCGCGGGGACAACATGGTGGCGTTCACGGCAGCAGCGCTGCGACTGTTCGCCGAGGTACTCGACGCCGAACCCGTGTGAGCGTTACGGACGTTGGAGCTCGTCCACGACCCGTGCAGCGACGCGGCGTAGCGAATCCAGCTGATCGTCGTCGAGGTGCCGCGGGAGGTAGTCGGCGACGCACAGCGTGCCGACGCGACTGCCGTCGTCGAGCGTGAGTGGCATCCCGGCATAGAACCGCAGGCGCGGCTCTCCGGACACGAGCGGGTTGTCGGCGAATCGATCGTCGGCGAGCGTGTCCTCGACCTGCAGGACGTCGGTGCCGAGGATCGCATGGGCGCACAGCGACATCTCCCGGGGTGTCTCCTGCACGTCGATGCCCCGACGGGACTTGAACCACTGCCGATCGGCGTCGACCAGGCTGACGAGCGCCACGGGAACGTCGAGGATGGCGGCGATGTCATCGGTGTGACGATCGAATCGTGCCTCGGGTGCGGTATCGAGGACACCAAGACCGCGCAGCGCTCCGAGGCGCTCAGCTTCGTCGTCCGCGTGCGGCGCGTTCTGCCACCGGGCGGAGCGGCGAAGGAGCCATGCCCGGAGCTTCGTGCGCAGGAAAAATGGGCTGGCGGGCCAGACGAGCCATTCGGTGATCCGCGTCTCCAGCTGCATCGGGATGCCATCGAGCGTCGTCACTGCCCACCATGATGATCGGCACGTCGAATCCGTTCGGCGTGCCGAGACCCCGGATGGCGGCGACGAGATCGAACCCGCCGTCGTCGCCGAATGGCTCGAGCAGCACGATGCCCGGCTCGGTGGACTGCACGATTGCGAAGGCCTCGTGGAGGTCGGCGGTCACGATCACGTCGAGGTCTTCGGAGCGGGCGGCATCGGCCAGCGCGTCGCCGATCTCCGAGGACTCCGCAACGACAACAGCCACGTTCGACTGAGTTGCGATCGCAGTCGGCTCGCTCGCCAGTGCCAGATGGGGATCCACGGTGGACCGGAGACGATCCCCACGCACCTCGATCGTCGATCCTTCCGCCGCAGCGAAGATCTGGCCGTGGTAACCGACCTGGCGAGCGTGGGCTCGTGCCAACTCGACGAGGTCGTCGACCTGATCGTCGGTGCGATTCGGGTCGTGGTGGTAGAGCGCCACGCTCCGGACGTCCGCAGCGGCAGCGAGATCGATCACGTACTCGACGGTGCTGTGGCCCCAGCCGACGTGGTCGGCGTACTCCGACCCGAGGTACTGAGCGTCGTGGATCAACAGGTCGGCGCCGCCGACGAATCGAGCGTGGGCGTCATCGTGACGATTGCGCGCCAGGTCGCCGCCAACAGCGAGCGACTGGTCGTGCGGCTCGTGGTCCGACGAGTACACGACCACGGCGCCGTCGACCTCGATCCGGTACCCGAGCGTGAGCGCCGGGTGGTTGAGGTATCGGGTGACGATCGACACGTCTTCGATGAACAGTGCGCCCTCGACGAGGTCGTGATGCTCGACGTCAGCCGACAGCTGCCCGATCTCGACCGGGAAGTACCGGTACTCCATCTGGCCGGCAAGGATGTCGCCCAGCGATCCCCCGAGCCCGCTCGGGCCATAGAGGTGCCAGGTGTTGCCGCTGCCGAACAACGGCGCAAAGAACGGCAGGCCCTGGATGTGATCCCAGTGGGTGTGGCTGATCAGGATGTGGCCGTCGACCGGAGCCCCGTTCGCCTCGGCGAGCAGGTGCTGCCCGAGACCATGAGCGCCGGTACCGCAGTCGATGACCAGCTGCGTGCCGGCGTCGGATCGAACCGACACACACGAGGTGTTCCCGCCGAAACGGAGGGTCGTCGGTCCGGCTTTGGCGATCGACCCCCGCGTTCCCCAGAACGTCACCTGCATCCCAGAACCTCCTGGCGGCCGACTGTACGTGGTGGCGAAACCAGTCGGCGACGGCGTGCGGGCCAGCGCACACAACGGCAATACATAGCCTTGGAAACTATGTGCTACGCTAACGACTTGTGAGCACCCTCGAACCCCGATCCGCCGGGACCGACACGCCGATCGACGTCGACCGGCTCCGGTTGGTGTTGCTGCGCCTCGCCCGCAAGATCCGAACCAGTTCGGTCGACCGGATCACCCCGTCACAACTCGCCGTGCTCGCCACCGTCAGCCGTAACGGACGCCTCACCATTGGCCAGATCGCAGAGAGCGAACATGTCAAGCCGCCCTCGGTGAGCAAGATCGTCGCAGCACTCGAACAGGCCGAGTTCCTGGCTCGCGAACCGGACCCCGACGATCGCCGGTGCGCGTTCATCACGGTCACTGAGCCAGGTGCGGCGTACCTCGACGAAGTACGTGCGGCGGGCCGGACCTGGTTGGCGTCGCAGCTCGCCGATCTGGGGGTCGACGACGTGGACGCACTTGCCGCGATGCTTCCCGTCCTCGAACGGTTGCTCGAGGTCGGGGAATGAACGCGAGAGTTTCGGCGATCAGCGCTCGCACATTCTCCGCGCTCCGCTTCCGCAACTACCGCCTCTACTTCGCCAGCCAAGCCGTGTCGTTCAGCGGCACCTGGATGCAGCTGATCGCCCAGTCGTGGCTCGTGCTCCAACTGACGGGGAGCGGCACCGCGCTCGGGACGGTGATGGCGATGCAGTTCCTGCCCACGCTGTTGTTCGCGCCGTTCGGCGGCATGATCGCCGACCGTTACGACAAGCGTCGACTCATCATGGCGACCCAGTCGATCGCCGGGCTCCTCGCGCTCACCCTCGGCATCGTCACGATCACCGGAACGGTCGAACTGTGGATGGTCTATGCCATAGCGGCCGGTTTCGGAGCCGTCACCGCTGTCGACAATCCCAGCCGGCAGACCTTCGTCATGGAGATGGTCGGCCCCGCAGACGTCAGCAACGCCGTCACGCTCAACAGCGTGGTCGTCAACGCCGCGCGTGCGATCGGTCCGGCCATCGGTGGCGTCCTGATCGCCACCGTGGGCATCGGCCAATGCTTCGTCGTCAACGCCGTCTCCTACCTCGCTGTCGTGATCGCCTTGATCCTCATCAGAACCGACGAGCTCCATCCCTCGGCGCGCAGTGCCAGAGCCCCGCGCCAACTCCGTGACGGCTTCCACTATGCGTGGAACACCACGACGCTGCGAACCACCCTCGTCATGTTGGTGGTCATCGGCACCCTGACCTACGAGTTCTCGACCACCCTGCCGCTGTTTGCCGAGTTCACGTTCGGGGCGGGAGCGAGCGGCCTGGCCGTGATGACGTCGCTGATGGGAGCGGGAGCCGTCGTCGGTGGTCTCTTCGTCGCCTCATCAGGCACGGCGACGCCGCGTCGATTCGTGCTGGTTGCAGCCGCGTTCGGGCTGCTGGTCTGTGCTCTCGCCGTGATGCCGACCCTCGCCACGGCGTATGCCCTGCTCCCCTTCGTCGGCGCGGCGAGCGTGGGCACGATCTCGCTGTCGAACGCGACATTGCAGCTCAACTCCGATGCACAGTTCCGGGGTCGGGTCATGGCGCTGTTCTCGATGGCGCTCCTGGGCTCGACGCCCATTGGCGGGCCAATTGCCGGGTGGGTGGCCGAGCACGTCAGTCCCCGTGCCTCACTGTTCATCGGCGGCGCCGCAGCACTGATGGCCGCCCTCTACGGCTGGCGCATGCTCTCACGCCACGCGGCACTCGATGCGGTGGCGGCAATCGAACCTGCGATGGCAAGCTGACTGCGGACCGAACCGGCTCCGTCACCCCAGCAGTACACATCACCCGCTCTCCCGGTGGGCGCAGAGGGACTCGAACCCCCGACATCTTCCTTGTAAGGGAGTCCAGCGACGTCCGTGGAAGTCCGTCAACGTCCGCATATGTCCTACTAGCAGGTATCTTCGGTCGACCCGAGTTCTTGGTCGTCCGTCGATGTACGCTGCCGTTGCCCACTGCGTTGCCCACTCCGCGAAGGAGACATCGTGCCGAACCAGCATCGAGGAAACGGCGAAGGCTCCGTCTATCGCGTGATGGTCGAGCGCAAGGACGGACCTGTCGAGCGGTGGATCGCCCAGGTCGTCGTCGACGGTCGCAAGCGTCGCGTCACTGCCCTGACCGAGGCGGCCGCGAAGAAGGAGCTTCGCCACCTGCTCCGCTCGATCGACGAAGGCAAGCCGATCGCCGACGGGAACCTGACCCTCGGCGCGCTGCTCACGGAGTGGGACTCCAAGGTGCTCGCCGGCCGGGACATCTCCGGCTCGACGCTCATGCGACACCGCTGGGCGCTGGGGATCCTGCGGGCGGAACTCGGCAGCACCCGCGTCCGAACGCTGACTCCCGAGCGCGTCGAATCGGCGTTGGCGGCACACGCCGATGCCGGCCTGTCGCGAGCGTCGCTGGAGAAGGTACGCGGCACCTTGTCGCAGGTTCTGAACTGGGCGGTGCGACGCGAGATCGTGTTTCGGAACATCGCTTCGGTCGTCGAACTCCCGGTGTCGTCTCGACCAGCGAAGGAGGGCCGCTCGCTCACGCTCGACCAGGCACAGTCGCTGCTCGCCGCCGCATCGGGCACGCCCCTCGAGGCCATGTGGACGACCATGCTCTTCCTCGGTCTCCGACCCGGCGAGGCGGCGGGCCTGTCGTGGCCGGACATCGACTTCCAGTCAGGGGTGATCCACATCTGGAGAGCACGTCGCCGAGACGCCACGGGCCGTTCGATCATCTCCGATCCGAAGACCGCTCAATCCGTTCGGTCACTCACCGCTCCCGAGCCAGTGCTCGATTCGCTCCGCCGCCATCGGCGGGAGCAGGCTCGCCACCGTCTCGAGATCGGCGACGTGTGGGTCGGCGAGGAGGACCTCGTGTTCACCTCCCCCACCGGTCGACCGACAGACCAAGCCGCGTGCCGCCGAGAATTCGACGTCGTCGCCAAGAAGGCCGGACTCGACGGATGGACACCGAACGAGTTGCGCCACTCGGCTGCCTCGCTCATGTCCGACGCCGGGATGCCCATCGAGCAGGTCGCCGATCAACTCGGCCACAAGGACCTCCGAATGCTCCAGCGGCACTATCGCCACCGGATCCGACCAACTGTCGATGGCGGGACCGTCCTGGGCGACGTTCTCGGACGTCGATAGCGCCCGATTGCGGCGCGTGGCCGGAGCCAGCGGTTCAGGCGAGGATTGCGAGCCGGGGAACTCCGGCGAAGACCCCGTCAGCCGTGACGAGGCCGATGCCGACGTGAATGGCACTCGCAGCAATCCACAGGTCGTTGGCGTGAACGGGATCGGCCAAGGGATGGCCGGCGTTGCGGCAATCGAACCGGACAGCCGCCAGCGTCGTGAGAAGTCCGTCGCTCACCGGGATCACCGTCGTCGCGGCAATGGCCCGCTCCAGCTGCGAACGTCGCGGTGAACCCCACTCGGCGACCAGCGCGCCATATCTCAGCTCAGCGACGGTCGAAGCGGCAAGAAAGATCTGATTGCCGGTGAGCAATTCAACGTGATGCTCGAGGTCGGTACGGCGTCGCCGACTGAGCGCGGCGCTGAAAACGCCGGTGTCGACAACGAGTCTCACGATCGAAGAGCGGAAGCGAACGCCTCGTCCTCATCGTTCGTGAGATCCTCGATCACGAGAACGTCAGCCGACGGGAGCACGGGAGCCCCTGCCAGCTCGTCCTCGGTCAGATCGCGGGGCAACAACGTGCTGCCGTGGGGTACATCACGCTGATCCGCGGCGGCGTTGCTCATACATCAATGGTACGCCCCAACCTCTCCCGCGTCACGCCAACCGAAATCGGGTCGTGATCACCGGGCACCCGGCTTGGGCCGTACCCGAGTGGGCGGCTTGCGTTGATCGCAGGGTTATCGAGCGGGCGCAGTGTTGCGGTCAGTCCTCGTTGGCGATGCGGTCGTCGAGTCCGACGTTCGCGCATGGTGTGGGAACCGATTCGGCGACCTCGTCGATGAACCTGACGCTGCCCGCGACATACAGCGACCAGAAGTCCACGTCGGTCGCTACGAACCATCGTCGGTCATCAGGCCAGAACAGGTCCGGGTTCAGCCAACCATCGCCGGACGGATCGCGTAGGTGCGTGACGGCATCGACCGTTCCGTTCAGCACGTAGTACGACCGTTCGAGCCGTTCGAAGCGCGGGACAGGCTGAGCTGTTGCCGAATGGCTGCGTTACGGAGATCGGCCTTCTCGCGCCTGCGGGTTCGCTCGGCCGCACGTGCCTCTTGTTCGGCGTCGTCCGCGGGAGGGTCGTTCCAAGCGATGTGGCTCGTGGCGTTCGCGAAGCCGTGTCCTTCCCAGATCGCGAACCACGCGTGATCAGGGCTGGCGGTGTGTCGTTGTCCGATCGACGCGATGAGATCGAACAGCTCCCGGTAGTCACTCCACCAGTCGGCGACCTCGGGTGCTGGTGCCGAAACGTGGAGTACCGCTTCGAAGTGGTTCGGAACGAGCCAGCCAACGGTGCCCAACTCGCCGCGACACGACAGAGCAAGCCACTCGGCCGGCGCTGCCGTGTCCGCAGAGGTGATCCGGTCACCGAAGATCATCAGCAACACGTTCCCACGAACGACTGCTCAGAAGCCGACGCGTTCCGCAGCCACCGTGGCGCGCCCGACGGATGCATTCCTTCGGCGTCATCGTCGCGGCGGTTCAGAGCCGCGATTACCGGGCACTGCACTGGGGCCGCACTGTGCCGCGAGCCGTGCCCGATCGCCGGTGATTATCTGGAGCAATATCGAGCGGTCTACCCGCACGCTCGGCCGTCGGCAGGCACTTGCGTCGGGCGCACATACCGGGCATTCGGTGCGATCACCCTCCATCAGCGTCGGGGTGCGGGACAGCCCGTCATTGGCATCAGGTTTGCGAGGAGAACGACCCGTGATGTAGGTCTATTGGACCATTTGCAGTGCGGTTTCGATGCCCTGCAACGTCTTTGACCCGCACGGCACATTACTCGATGGTGATTGTGACGGTGTTGTTGGAGGGGTCGGGGTCGCTGCGCGGCGACCAGTCACGTTCGTTGTACTCGATCCCGATGTCGAACAACGCGGTGCCGGTGACGTAGATGTCCCCGTCGGCTCCGGCGGAGGTGTGACGAACAACTCCATCGTCATGGGAACCGTGCTCACCGTGGACTCGTCCGTGTAGCACTCCCATGTCGTGTCCGTGCTCTGCTCGCAACGTCCGACACCGGCTTCCGACACGACCTGTTGCCCAGTGAGTGCCCCAGCCGCCACAGTGGTTCCGGCGGGGACAACGACATCCACTCGCGGCGAGTACATGCTTCCACCGACAGCCTTGAGGACGGCATCGAGCCGAAAGCTGCCGTCGGGCTGCGGTCCGACCGGGATCATTTCGAGTTGCAGGTCGCCGCTGATTGCTGCGATGGCGTCCTCGCCAGTGATTGGGGGTGCGGCGGTCGGTTCGCTGCGGGTTTCGTCGCTGCCACAGCCCGCAGCACCTAGCACTGCGACCGTGGCGGCGGCTGCGGTGAGGATGGATTCGAAGGTTTCATGTGGCGCATCTTGTGCTGTTGGACGATGCCGTCGCGGTTCGGGTTCCCCGTTTCCACACGATGCTGTTCGGGGCGGCGAAGGTGACGGTGAACACGCCTTGTCCGAACCCGACCACGGCGACCACACCGATGAAGACCTTCCGCCGCCTCGACACGAGCCGAACACTACGCATTCGGTACTGCGGCCTAGCGCCGAACTGCCGATCTGCGCTCCTTCCGTCTCGGCGAGCCACTGGCACGGCGGCGTGAATATCGGGTGCTCGGCTTCGGCCGCGGCGACTCGGTCGCCTGCGGGAGCGTCGTCGCAGTGATTATGTGTGCCGATACCGAGCGGTCTACCGGCTGAGGCCGAGCTCTCCTCGTCGGATGGGCCTAGCGGGTTGCCGACGCTGCCTGCGTGCGGATCGGCGCCCGCATTGACTGACGGCCCGTCGATCTTCAGTCGACCTGTTTCGGGGTCGTCCTGCCGAGACGGCGGCCGGCTGTTCGGAAGACGATCGCCCGACGTCGGCCGTGCTGTCTGCTGGGGACCAGCGGCGCGCGGCAAGGAGATCGAAGTGTTGCTCCGAATGAGATGTTCCGCCATGGACGGAATCCGTTCATTGGGTCGATCGTCGCGAGCCAGTCGAATTCTGGCAATCGTTGCCACGACCACGGTGCCGAGGAACAGCGTGGAGGAGGCAGCGAGAATGGCCCAGCCGAGGGGTGGCTGCGTGAAGCCGCGGCCAAAGCCTGGGGCATTGTTGCCCGAGGTTGACGACGAGCCATGCGGCGCCCATTCCGATCCAGAGCCCGACGAGTCGCGATCGATTTCCGAACTGCCCGAGCTCCTTCACACTGTGCCCATCGGCGCCAAAGGTCGCGGACTCAAGTATCACCGATGCGACGACCGCGAATCTTCCCCGGTAGGGCGTCAC
>CAVUJG010000009.1:0-103703 GCA_963741755.1 Ilumatobacteraceae bacterium
GTGATCAAGGGCTGTGTCGACGAATACGACGGGAACGTCGCTCGGCTGCCGAGCGACGGAAGTTCGACGACCGTCGACACCGTCGCGACGAGCTGGTGGACGGCGATCGTGGCTGGCAATCATCGACGACATGCTCTGGCTCAACCAGCGTCATGACTTGGAGATGCGGGTCACGGACGTCGCAGAATCGATCCGCCAGATCGAACCGTTCCTCCGTCGCATGGTGCATCGCGGGATCACGTTGCGGGTGATCAGCCCGGCTCAGCCAGCGTTCGCCCACATCGACCACGTCGGTCTGGCCCAGGTCCTGATGAACCTGGTCTCCAACGCCGCCAACGCGATCGACGGTGTCGGTCACATCACGGTGTCGGCCCAGCGCTCGGTATCCAGGTCGTCGAGCGGCGAACCCAGCACCACGACCTCGATCATCGTCACCGACGACGGCTGCGGCTTCACGAAACAGGCGCTCGAGCACGCCTTCGAGCCCGACTTCACCACCAAGAGCGGCACCCACGGCGGGTACGGGTTGGCGACCGTGTGGCGGATCGTCGACCGGTGCGGTGGCTCCGTGCAGATCGATTCCTCCCCCGACTCGGGCACGACGGTCGTCCTGCGGTTCCCGTCGGTCTGCACGGACGGGAACCAGCCGGTCATCGACACCCACCGCCCATCAGCGAACGACTTCGCGGCCGGGGTCGTCTCCGAGGGCATCCGCTGAGATTTGCGGCCGGACGGGCGGCGGTCCCGCGCCCGGCGGTCACACGGCGGCAAGCCGCAGGAGATCCGGAGCGACGGTGGTGTAGATCAGATTCGCGCCGGGCTTGTAGACGTGGACACCGTCCCAGCGGTAACCGAGGTCGGTGGCGATCACCTCGTCGGAGCACCACTCGTCGGGACCCTCGACGAACTCGACGCGCGGCGAATCGTACGAAGCCGCCGTCTGACGGAGCAGCTCGTTGACGTGGGCCACGCGCTCGTCGTCACCACGTTCGGGAGCGCGCGCACGCCGGCGCCCTCCACGTCCTGCGGTCGCATGCACGCCACCTCGAGCAACGCGAACGTTGGCGCCCTCCGCCAGCATCGCGTCGATGCCCGAGCTGAGATTCTCCACGAAGAGCGCGTCACCTTCCGGCGTGGCGAAGCCGTACACGGTGCCGTTGTCGTCGATGTCGAACACGTCCCACACGCCCACCACGACCAGCGCCACGTCGTTGCCTGCAGCAGCGTCGGCCCAGTCCTGCTGCCATCCCTGACAGATCGAGAAGTTGTTGCCGAAGCGAACCGAGCTCTGCACCGAACCCGAGTCGTACACGCTGCACCCGTCGACGCTGCCGTTGACGACATCGGGGAAGACACCCTCGATCCCGTCGGGCAGGTTGATGGCCAGCGCATTCGCCTGGGAGTCACCGACGATCGCCAACGTTGCGGACGTTGCCGCAGCGACCGGGGCCGTCGGTGCGACCGACGAACTCGTGACCGCTGCGGACTCGGCGGGCGCCTGGGTCGCTGCATCGGACGGTTCTGTCGCAACGGGCGTGATGGCTTCGTTGACGGCGTCGAGTTCGAACACGGCGTCGTCGCCGCCTTCGAAGCGATTGAACTGATCGACGCTGACGTAGAAGATCGCGAGCGCGCCGAGGAGCATGGCGCCACCTGCGATCGGCCAGTAGGTGATCGTCGCCCGGTCGTTCCACCACCGACCGAACGCTCCTTTGCGCACCGGGGTTTCCAGGTATCGATACGAGGCCTCGGCGACCACCACGGTCAGCACCATCGCCCAGAGGAACTTCGACACCGATCCGGTGGTGGCGCCGACGATCACGAAGATCGGCCAGCTCCACAGATACAGCCCGTAGCTCCGCTTGCCCATCTCGACGAGCGGTGACCAACTCATGATGCGTCTGAATCCCACGGATGCTGGATGAACAGCCACCATGACAGCGACGAGCGAGAGGATCGACACCAGCGGCAGCAGCCACTGATAGACGTACCCAGCGGTGATGGTCGCGACCGCAGAGGCGCAACCGATCATCGCGACCGCGGCCGCGCCGATCGGATCGAGGGCGCGACCCGCCGGAGCCTGGTCCGCTCGATTCCAGCGCCATGGCCGCCAGATGAAGGCGGCTCCGGCACCGAGCAGCAGCCCGAACGAACGGGTGATCGTCGAGAGGTACATGTAGTTGGTGCGGTCGACGCCATCGAGGGCCGCGGGTGGGCCACCGAGAGGCGTCGGGCTGCCGGACTGGATCCAGAAGGTGTAGATCCAGACGACGACCGCCGCGCCGAGGATCATCGACCCGATGAGGTGACGGGGTAGCCGAATCCGCATCAGCGCGACGAACACCAACGGCCACAGCAGATACCACTGCTCCTCGACGGCGAGGCTCCACAAATGCCGCAACAGTGGCGGCTCGCCCGAGAAGTACGGGACGTCGCCGAGGATCTGGCCCCAGTTGTTGACGTAGAAGACCGACCACGGGATGTCACGGCGCACCTGAGTCTGCTGTTCGGCCGACCCTGCGAGCGCGGCCCACACGGCGACGGCGAGCAGCACGGCGTAGAGCGCCGGGAAGAGTCGCCGGGCCCGGCGGAGCCAGAACTGGCGGAACGACACCTGGCCGTTTCGGTCGCGCTCGTCGAGCAGGAGCGACGTGATCAGGAATCCGGAGACGACGAAGAACACCTCGACGCCGAAGAACCCACCATGCATCCACGAGAACCCGGCGTGGTACAGCAGCACCACGCCGACCGACAGCGCCCGCAGCCCGTCGAGCGACGGCTGGTACCCCATCGACGGAAACGTCGTGGGGACCACGACCGCCGGTTCGGCGACCGAGACCGTCGGTCGATCGACGAGCGTTGTCACCGCCGAAGCGACGTGCCGTCGCGGGTGGTCTCCACCGTCCAACCGGCGGCCTGGAGTTCGGCGCGCAGCGCGTCGGCAGCGGCGAAGTCCTTTGCGGCGCGGGCGTCGTCGAGCGCCTTGGCGAGCGCGAGCGCCTCGGCGTCGACCTCGGTCTCCGAACCGAGCCGCAGCCCGACGGCGCCGGCGATCTCGCGGACGGCTGCAACGAGTGCGGTAGCGGTGTCGTCGTCGCCCGCGTCGAGCGCCACGTTGGTGCGCCGAACGGTGTCGAACAGCAGCGCCGTGGCCCGCGGGGTGTCGAGGTCGTCGTTCATCGCCGCGCGGAACTCGTCGAGGACACCGGCGTCGGGCTCGACGATCTCGACTGCAGCAACGCGAGCCGCGAACGCGTCGAGGCCCGCCAACGAGTTGACCGCGGCGTCGATGCCGTCCTGGGTGATCTTCACCGGGCTGCGGTAGTGCGACTGCAACAACACCATCCGGTAGGCGCGCGGGTCGTAGTGCTCGATCAGGTCGAGCAGGTTCGACACGTTGCCGAGGCTCTTCGACATCTTCTCGCCCTCGGCGTCGACGACGAAGCCGTTGTGCATCCAGTGATTGGCGAACGTCTTGCCGAGCGCGACGGCCTGGGCACGCTCGTTCTCGTGGTGCGGAAAGCGCAGGTCCTGGCCGCCGCAGTGCAGGTCGAAGCCCTCGCCGAGCAGGTCGAGGCTCATCACCACGCACTCCGAATGCCACCCGGGGCGCCCGTCACCCCACGGTGACGGCCACGCCGGATCGCTCTCGGTGGCCGGACCGGTGGCGAACTTCCACAGCACGAAATCGGCCGGATGACGCTTGCCGGCCGCACCGACGACCTCGCGGTCGCCGCCGCCCGAGCGCATGTCGTCGACGGACTGGTGGGCGAGCAATCCGTAGTCGTCGACGGACTCGACCGCCATGTAGACGCCGTCGTCGGTGACGTAGGCATGGTCGCTCGCAATCAGTTCGCCGATCATCGTGACCATCTCGTCGACGTAGTCGGTGGCGTGCGGTGTGTCGGACGGACGCTCGAAGTTCACAGCATCCATCGCCTGCCACCAGATCGCTTCGCACTTGGTGGTGATGTCCTGCCACGGGCGGTTCTCGCGCAGCGCTCGCTCGATGATCTTGTCCTCGATGTCGGTGATGTTCGACACGAGGCGCACCTCGAGGCCGGTCCACTCGAGGTAGCGACGCAGGATGTCGTACACGAGCGTGGCACGGCCGTGGCCGAGGTGCGGCGGGCCGTACACCGTGGGGCCGCACAGGTAGATGCCGACCTTGCCCGGCTCGCGAAGAGCCAGCTCGCGCACGGAACGCGTGGCGGTGTCGTAGAGGTGCAGCACGGTGTCCGAGTCTACGTTCTGGGTTGTCGAGCCTCACGGCGACTTACTGATGCGGAACGCCGGGTCGGGCCGACCAACCGTTCTCCAGCAACGAATCGCCGTGAGGCCCGACAAGCCGGAACGGTAGCCTCGGCGGCCTATGGCGAACATCCCCGACAAGCCGACGCTCGACGGCATCGAGGAACGCTGGGCTGCCCAGTGGGACTCCGATGGCACGTACCGCTTCGACGCGTCGGTACCGCGCGAGGGCGTGTTCTCCATCGACACTCCTCCCCCGACGGTCAGCGGGTCGCTGCACATGGGCCACGTGTTCAGCTACACCCACACCGACACGATCGCGCGCTACCAGCGCATGCGTGGCAAGGCCGTGTTCTACCCGATGGGCTGGGACGACAACGGCCTGCCGACCGAGCGGCGCGTGCAGAACTACTACGGCGTGCGCTGTGACCCGAGCCAGCACTACACCGAGGGCTTCGAGCCGCCGTTCCGCGGCGATCCACCGAAGAATCACCACGCCATTCCGATCTCGCGCCCGAACTTCCTCGAACTGTGCGACGAGCTCGTCGAACTCGACGAGCAGGTCTTCGAAGGCCTCCTCAAGCGCCTCGGTCTGTCGGTCGACTGGAACTACCAGTACGCCACCATCGACGAACGGTCGCGCCGAGCAAGCCAGCGCGCGTTCCTGCGCAACATCGCCCGCGGCGAGGCCTACAGCCAGGAGGCGCCAACGCTCTGGGACGTCGACTTCCGCACGGCGGTCGCGCAGGCCGAGATGGAGGACCGCGAGCGACCGGGCGCGTACCACAAGATTCCGTTTGCCCGCACAGACGGCCGCCCTGGAGAACCGGGTGCGATCGAGATCGACACGACTCGTCCCGAACTCCTCGCAGCGTGCGTGGCACTGGTCGCCCACCCCGACGACGAGCGCTACCAGCCACTGTTCGGCACCACCGTCACCGTGCCGCTGTACGGCCAGCAGGTCGAGGTGCGCGCCCACGAACTCGCTCAGCCCGACAAGGGCACCGGCATCGCCATGATCTGCACGTTCGGTGACACCACCGACGTCACCTGGTGGCGCGAGCTGAACCTGCCGATGCGAGCGATCATCGGCCGCGACGGCCGTCTCCACGCCGATGCGCCCCACGACGTCGATCCCGACGCGTACGCCTCGATCGCCGGACTCACGGCGAAGCAGGCACAAAAGGTCGTCGTCGAGCAACTGATCGAAACCGGAGCGCTGATCGGCGAGCCACGGCCGATTCAACATCCGGTGAAGTTCTACGAGCGCGGCGATCGTCCGCTCGAGATCGTCACATCGCGTCAGTGGTACATCCGCAATGGCGGCCGCGACACCGACCTGCGCAATGCGCTCGTCGCCCGCGGCGGCGAAGTCACCTGGCACCCGGCCCACATGCAACACCGCTACGACAACTGGGTCGAGGGCCTCAACGGCGACTGGCTCGTGAGCCGCCAGCGTTTCTTCGGCGTGCCGATCCCGATCTGGTACGCACTCGACGACAACGGCGAGCCCCGCTACGACGAACCGCTCCTCCCCGACGAATCCGAGCTGCCGATCGATCCATCGAGCGACGCACCCGCTGGCTACACCGACGACCAGCGCGACCAGCCCGGTGGATTCACGGGTGACCCAGACGTCTTCGACACGTGGGCAACGTCCTCGCTCACTCCGCAGATCGCCGGCGGCTGGGAAGAGGACAACGAGCTGTTCGAGCACGTGTTCCCCATGGACATGCGCCCGCAGGGCCACGACATCATCCGCACGTGGCTCTTCGCCACGATGACACGCAGCCACCACGAGTTCAGCTGCGCTCCGTGGCAGCACGCCGCGCTCTCCGGCTGGATCCTCGACCCCGACCGCAAGAAGATGTCGAAGTCGAAGGGCAACGTCGTCACCCCGTTGGATCTGTTCGAGACCTACGGCACCGACGCCGTGCGGTACTGGGCCGGCTCGGGCCGTCCAGGCGTCGACACCGCGTTCAGCGAAGACCAGATGAAGGTTGGCCGCAAGCTCGCCAACAAGCTGCTCAACGTCACCAAGTTCGTGCTCCAGTTCGGCGAGCCCGACGGGAGCGAACGGTCGCTCGACGACGCAGTCACCGACCCGGTCGACCGCTCGATGCTCGCCAAACTCGACAGCGTGATCGACGATGCGACGGCGGCATTCGACGCATTCGACTATGCGCGTGCGCTGGAGCGCACCGAAGCGTTCTTCTGGTGGTTCTGCGACAACTACGTCGAGTTGGTCAAGGGGCGCACCTACGACGAACAACGGCCCGACGGCGCCGACTCGGCCAAGCGGGCGCTGCGCGAAGCGCTCAGCGCCCTGCAACGCCTGTTCGCACCGATCCTCCCGTTCGCTGCCGAAGAGGCGTGGAGTTGGTGGAACGACACGAGCGTCCACGTCGCCCCGTGGCCAACCAGGTCGGGCGACCCCGCGACACCGTTCGGTGACCCCACGCTCGCCGACATCACGATCGAGGTGCTCACGCAGGTGCGTCGAGCCAAGACCGAAGCGAAGCGCAGCCAGCGCGCCGCCGTCGCCTCCCTCGTGGTGACAGCACCGCAGGCGCTCCATGCAGCGATCGACGCGGGACGCGCTGATCTCGTCGACGCCGGATCGATCCGTGCTCTCGAGGTCGTCGACGGCGAGACGGTGTCGACGGTGGTCACGCTCGCCGACGAGGACTGACCGATCGCAGCAACGGACTGCGATCTCAGCACGTCCATGCGACCGGCGCCTACACTCGCCGCCATGCCAGCAAAGTTGGGTCTGCCGGCGCTGGCCGTGGTCTGTCTGCTCTTGGTCGCTGGGCCCGCGTTCGCCGACACCACGGTGCCCGTCACGACCGTCGCCGACACGGGATCGACCAGCACGACGACACTGCCAGTCACCGAACCGCTGCAGGCTGACCGTCCTGGTTTCGCGACCGGTCCTGCAGTCGCGTCCGGCCAGACGCCGATCCGAGGCACCCAGTTCCAGATCTCGCCCCCACCTCCGAGTCCGTTCGACCCGCCCGCCGACACCGGTTGGGGACGGCGCGTGGTGTACTCGAAGTCTCAGCAGACCGTGTGGGCCTACGACGAGAACAACACGATGATCAAGGTTCACCGGGTGTCGGGACGCCAGGACCCACGCGATCCGCTGCCAGGCGTGTACCAGGTCTGGTCACGTTCACTGCGCACGTTCTCGATCAACAACCCGACGATCACCTGGAATTACATGGTGCGTTTCGCAAAGGGTGACCGCGACGGCAACATCGGGTTCCACGACATTCCGTACCAGTACGGCCAGCCGGTCCAGACAGTCGACCAGTTGGGCCAGGCCCTGTCAGGCGGTTGCGTGCGCCAAGCACCCGAAGACGCCGTGTGGATGTGGAACTGGGCGCAGCTCGGCACCGTGGTCGTCGTCACACCTTGACCAGGCGACGCGACCAAGCGAGGCGACCGGGCGAGGCGACCAGGCGGCAGCGAGCAGGAGCAGTATCGTCGACGCCGACATGTCCGACCCGACCGAGCCCGAGACCCCCGACGCGGATTCGACGCCCGATCCGGCGCCGATCGTCGCCGCGCCCGCCGGTTCCGCCTCCGCCGACACCCCCGAAGCCGACCGAGACGCCGAAGTCGGCCAAGCGGATCCCCCGGACGTGGCCACAACGCCTCACCGTTGCAGCGGTTTTCGTCATGGCCATCGGATCATTCGGCGCAGCCGGCGCCCTGTACGCCGGCCAGCGCGTGATCGAGGATCGCAACATCGCCCCCGCCATCATCGATCCCTCCCAGGCCACCACGGTCGTGCCTGCCGATCCGAGCTCGGACGGCGGCGAAGAGAGCGCCGACTCGGTCGCGCCGCCTGAGACGTTTCCTCCGGTCGAACCCGACGCCAAGAACTTCCTGATCACCGGCGCCGACAACAACTCGTGCATCGACCCTGACTCGCCGTACGCACCGGCGTTCGGCGACCGGACCAACCTCGGCGAACGAAGCGACACGATCATGATGTGGCGCGTCAATCCCAGCACCTCACAAGTCGCCGTGTTGTCGTTTCCCCGCGACCTCTTCGTCGACATCGCCGGCACCTCACGCAAGGGCCGCATCAACGAGGCCTACGAGCGCGACAACCCGCAGAAGCTGATCGACACGATCTATCAGAACTTCGGCATCGTCACCGACCACTTCGTCCAGGTCGACTTCTGTGCGTTCCGAACGTTGGTGAACGCCGTTGACGGGGTCGCCGTGCCGTTCGCCACGCCGGTGCGCGATCCGAACACCGGGCTCAACGTGCCCGAGGCCGGATGCTTCACGTTCGATGGTGACCACGCACTGGCCTACGCCCGGTCGCGCAAGCTGCAGTACCTCGATCCCGACACCGGTGAGTGGAAACAGGACCCGACATCCGATCTCGGCCGCATCTCACGCCAGCAGGACTTCCTGCGACGAACCGTGTCGAGGCTCCTGTCGAAGGGCGCGTACAACCCTGATGTCGCCGGCGGCTTGATCGAGACGCTGTCGGAGTACATCGTGGCCGACCCGGACCTCACCCCGCGCAAGATGCTCGAGTTCGCCGGCGTGCTCAGCGGCGTCGACCCGACGGCCATCACCACCTATCAGATCAATGCGAACCCTCGGACCATCCAGGGAAATGCCGTGCTCGTCCCCTCGATCGACGGCGACAACATGCAGGCAGTCCTGGCGGTCTTCCGAGGCGAGGCCACGTTGGGTGACGCTCCCGTCCAGGTGATCGAGCCGAGTTCGGACACGACCCTCGCCCCATCCGTCGAGCAGCCGTCGACGACCAACGGCACCAGCGGCCCCGTCACCGGTTCGACGGTGCCTGAGCCCGTGCCCGCCACGACCCTGCCGAGTGTCCAGCCCGACGAGAACCTGTTCGGCGTCGTCCCCGACAAGAACATCTCCTGCTGAACGTACATCTGGTGTCAGACACCAGATGAACGTTCAGGTGTCGAGGACTCTGGCCAGCGCTGCGGCAGCATCGGATGGTCCCGCAACCGTCGTGAATCGGGCGCCCACCTGCTCGGCCAGTGACCGCGCTTCGACGTCGTCGGACTCGGGGGCCACGATCACCAGTTCCCCGAGACGCCGAGCGGCCGCAGGCACATCGCCCGGGGCGGTGGCACGGCAGTCGGAGAGCAGCACGACGATCTTGCGACCCGCCTTGGATCGAGCGAGCTGATCGGCCGCAGCGGTGAGCGCGGCAGCAACGTCGGTCGTCCCGAACCCGCGCAGCGCCAACACCGAGTCGATCACGCCTTCGTTGGACTTCGCGACGTCCTGGCTCTTCGCGGCGACGACGTCCTTGCCGAAGGACAGCACCGAGTAGTCGTCGGGGCTGCGCCACGCCACCGCCGACGCGGCGACGGCTGCGGTGGCCAGTGGCCGACCGGTCATCGATCCGCTGCGATCGACCAGGAGGCAGATCGCCGTGCCCGGCGTCGACCACGACCGCACCCGAAGATCGTCCGGATCGACAGCCGCACCTTCGGCACGGGCGGTCACCAGCGCATCGAGACTGGCGTCGACGTCGAGGTCACCGCCGTCGGGCCGGTATCGCTGAGTGCGCAACTGCCCCACGCCGCGCGGTGAGGCGGGACCTCGCTTGGCGAGGTCGAGGAACAACCGTCCGGCGAGCCGCCGGGCGAGATCGCGCAGCTTCGGATCGGTCGCACCCGTGAGGTCGGCCAACAGGGCGAGCGTGTCATCGGGGTCGTCATCGAGCGCCTTCGACAGCGCGTCCTCGTCGAGTTCACCGACCTCCGGTGAGATCTCGTCGAAGTGCGGTTGCTGTTCGAGCGCCCGTCGTGACGTGGTCTTGCGCCGCGCCTTCGAGACCTCCTCGTCGGCAGCGTCACCCTCCTTCGCCGGAGGCGGGCTGTTCAGCGAACCGGCGTCGCCCCGGTCGGGGCGATCTCTTTTCCCTCGTTCGACCCGCCATCGTCGACCTTGCCGAACACCGACTTCCACAGCTCGCGCACGATGTCTTCCGTCGAGCGGGTGGTGCCTTCTCGAAGTCGAACCCGCCCGGACAGGGCCACGAGTGCGGCGTCGAGCGACACATCGCCGGCCACCACCGACGACCCGCGCACGGCGGCCAGCGACGAAGCCACCGCACACATGTCGATCGCGCCGCGCACCGACGATCCGACGCGCAGGTCGCCGTGCGATCGAGTGAGCCGGACGAGCTCGACGACCTTGGCGACCCAGTCGGGATCGAGGTCGAGCGCTGCCCGATTCGCGCAACGTGATCAGGCGTTCATCGGTCGCCGTCTGGTAATCGACCGCAAGTCGGCACACCCGGTCGTACACCGCTCCGGAGATGCGGGCCGTGCCGATCGCATCGAACGGGTTCATCGCCGCCACCAGACGGAATCCGGGAGCGGCGGCGAGGCGGCCGAGGCGGGGAACGTGCAGTTCGCCTTCGCTCATGACCGTGATCAGAACGTTCAGCGTCTCCTCGGGCACACGGTTGATCTCCTCGACGTACAACAGGGAACCGTCGCGCAGCGCCGAAGCGAGCGGACCGTCGACGAAGACGTCGGCGTCGTAGCCCTCCGCCATCACGCGAGCCGGATCGAAGTGCCCGACGAGTCGAGCCGGGGTGAGTTCCGCGTTGCCCTCGACGAACTCGAACCCGACGCCGAGCTGATGGGCGACCGTGCGCAGCAGCGTCGACTTGCCGGTCCCGGGAGGGCCCTCGATCACCACGTGACGATCGGCGATCAGCGCGGCGACGACCAGTTCGATCTCGCGCCGTCGGCCGACGACCGTCGACCCGATCGAGGCAACGAGTTCGGATGGAAGCGGGCGCGTTGCGTTGGGGACCGCTGGCTCAGACATGTGACCTCATCGCCCGCCGAACCTAGCGACCCACGTTCGACCGAAGCGGATCCGCCTCCACCGAAATTCGGAGTCGGCGTGTCGCTCAGCGCGAGCGGGGCTCCGAATTTCGGTTACTGGCGTGAGTGTCAGCCGTGGACGACGACGCCGCGGAGGTTGGTGCCGTCGCGCATCGCCTGGTACCCGTCGTTGATCTCGTCGAGGGTGTAGCGGTTCGTGATCAGTTCGTCGAGCTTCAGCTGGCCATCGCGGTACATGTCGAGCAGGCGTGGGATGTCGGCTCGAGGATTGAGCGAACCGAAGATCGTTCCCTTGATCTCCTTGTTCCACATCGCGAGTTCGAACAGGTTCACGGACGACTCGGTCTGCGTCATCGGCGCGATGCCGGTCACCACAATCGTGCCGCCCTTGCCGGCGAGCTGCGTACCGAGCGCCATCAGGTCGCCGTACAGCACTCCCGGCGTCATGATCACCTTGTCGGCCATCATTCCCTGCGTCATCTCCATCACGGCGGGCATGGCTTCCTCCATCGACGTGAACGCCTCGGTGGCCCCGAATTCCATCGCCTTCTCGCGTTTGAACTCGATCGGGTCGACGGCAACCACACGGCGTGCCCCAGCCATGGCGGCGCCTTGCACCGCGTTGATTCCGATGCCGCCGATACCGACCACGACGACGGTGTCACCGGGTGCAACCGCCGCCCGATTGGTTGCCGATCCCCACCCGGTGGCGACGCCACACGAAACCAACGCCACCGCCTCGAGCGGCAGGTCGGCGTCGACCTTGATCACCTGATCGGTCGAGACACACGTGAAGTGCGAGAAGGTGCCGAGCTTCGCGAAGAGCATCGGGTCGGCACTGCCGTCGGCCATGTGGTGGCGGCTCGTGCCGTCGGTGATCATGCCCTTGAGGAACGCTCCAGCACCGGCGTCGCACAGGTTCTGACGACCCGTCGAGCAATATCGGCACTTGCCGCACGAGGGCACGAACGACGCCGACACGTGGTCACCGACTGCGACGCTCGTGACGCCAGGCCCGACCTCCGCGATCACACCGGCGCCTTCGTGGCCACCGATCGCCGGCCACATGCTCTCGATGCCCATCATTTCCCATGCCTCTTCCGGAGGCACCAGGTCGCCGGTGACCATGTGCTCGTCGCTGTGACAGAGCCCGGCAGCTTTCCACTCGACGATCACCTCCCCCGCCTTGGGATCGTCGACCTCGATCTCCTCGATCTGCCACTCCTGGTTGATTCCGTGGAGTACGGCTGCCTTGCTCTTCATGGCGATCCCCTTTCACCTGTTGTTGCGGTCTTCCCCTGATGTTGCGAACTCCGATCGTGCACCGCCGGCGAGGGAAGCGCCAGCGACGAGCCGGAGTCGGGCCGACCCCGAGTGACCGGTCACCGACTCGCCGTGAGGCCCGACAAGATGCCGGGCCCGGCTGGTGTATCAGTCATAGATGAGGACGCCACGGATGTTCTTGCCGTTGCGCATGTCCTCGAAGCCTTGGTTGATCTCGTCGAGCGAGTAGGTGTTGGTGACCAGCGTGTCGAGGTCGAGCTGGCCCTGCGTGTAGAGCTCGAGCAGCGCCGGGATGTCCTTGCGGATGTTGGCCGAACCGAACAGCGACCCGATGATCTGCTTCTCGAAGAGCGTCAGGAACGCGCCGGGCACCGCCATCGACGGCTCGACGGTCGGGTGGATGTTGGTGACGACGATCTTCGAGCGCTTGCCACCGAGGTGGAATGCCTCGCCGAGCGCATCGCCGTTGCCGACACCCATCGTCATGATCACCTTGTCGAACCCACGTCCCCACGTGGAGTCGCCCAGGCCCTCCATCGCCTCGGCGATCGACGCATAGGTGTGCGTGGCACCGAGTTCCATGGCGGTCTCGCGCTTGAACTCGACCGGGTCGATCGCCGCGATGACGCGGGCACCGGCGAGCTTGGCGCCCTGAATCGCGTTGGCACCGATACCACCGGCACCGACGACGGCGACGAAATCGTTCGGGCCGACTTCGGCGGCGTACACCGCGGAGCCCCACCCGGTGACGACGCCGCAGCCGAGCAGGCAGGCGCGATCGAGTGGGAGTTCCTTGTCGATCTTCACGCAGCTCGACTCGTGGACCACGGTGTGCTGGGCGAACGTGCCGAGCAGACACATCAGGCCGAGGTCCTCACCATCGGCAGTGTGGTGGCGGGCAGTGCCGTCGGAGATCTGACGGCCGGTCGGGAATGCCGCACCGCCGATGTCGCAGAGGTTCGAGTGGCCGGACGCGCAGCTCGGGCAACGTCCGCACGCCGGGATGAATCCGAAGACGACGTGGTCGCCCGGCTCGAGACCGACGACGTTGGGACCGACCTCCATCACGATGCCGGCACCTTCGTGGCCACCGATCAGCGGCATCGGCGAGGTGGCGCCGGCGAGGTCGCCGGTCACGAGGTGTTCGTCGGAGTGGCACATGCCCGACGCCTTCATCTGGACGAGCACTTCTCCGGACTTGGGCGGGTCGAGTTCGATGGTCTCGACGCTCCATTCCTGGCCGACGTCTCTGAGTACTGCTGCCTTGGTCTGCATGAGCCGAAGAGTACGTCAGGTGTCAACGCACGGTGGCATCGGACACACTGGCGTGATGACCGCCAAGGAGCCCTCCCCCGGCACCGACCCGGAGAGTGTCGTGGAGTTCGTCCGGTCCCTGCCGGACGATGATCTGCACCACCTCGCAGAGGTGGTTCGACAGGTCCAGATCGAGCGGGCGATCGACAGCGGCGACCACGATGCGATCATCGCCGCCGGCTTCGAGGCGGGGTTCGGTCGTGACGGCCTCGGCGTGCTGCCGTGGGTCGAGGGCAGCGTGATCGTGTGCCCGGGCGGCATGGTGTCGAAATCGAAGACGAGCCATCGCTGCCGGTTCATCAGCGTCGATGACGTCTGGGTCTGGGATTCGGGGTTGCTCCTGCGCGAGGACAAGCGATCGTCCCCCGGCACCGCCGACGGCTTCCGGGCGATCGCCCTCGTCCCGCTCGTCGACGGCACCGAGCTCGACGTGGTCACCGGCAAGGCCCGCAGCGGCCAACACTCCGTCGACCATGTGGTGAGCTACGAGGTGCGCGGCGGCGACCTCGTCGAGGTCAGCCAACGCACCGTCACCCCCGCCAACATGCGCTGACAATCCCGAAATTCGGAGCCACCATCGCGCCTGGCGCGAGCACAGCTCCGAATTTCGGATCTGGGGCGGGGGTCAGCGGGGGACGACGCGGACTTCGATGTAGCGATCGGCGGGGAGCCACCGTGACATGGCGTCGCGGATGTCAGCGGCGTCGATCACGTCGACCCACTGGGATTGACCGAGGAACTCGTCGAACGACGCATTCCCTGCGGGGTCGGTGAACACCGACAACACCTCGTCGTTGATCTGTTCGTTGCTGAACAGGTCCAACTGCTGGCGGATGTTCTCGCTCGCTGCGGCGAACTCCGCCTCCGTTGGGCCCGCGGTGCGTAGATCGTCGAGCTGCGCGGTCACGGCGGCAACGACCTCGTCGAGCAGTTCCGGAGCAGTCGTGTTCGAGATGTACGTCTCGGCGTTGGGGGTTGCACCGTCGGCTATCTGAACGAACGAGAACGGCGAGTACGAGTCGCCCAGTTCCTCACGCACGACGTCGGCGAGGCGCGCCGTCACGACCTCCTGGAGGATTGCCGCCGTGATGTCGTCGCGCCGCTCTGGCGTGGCCGGCGCGGTGAACAGCATCGCAACCGACGCTTGGGCGCCCTCGCCCGCGACGGTCTGCTCGGCGACGATGCCTGCTGGCGGGTCCGGCTCGACGAAGTCGACCGACTCGACACGATCGGTCGACGGCAAGGTGCCGAGGTAGCGCCGCGAGAGCTCGACGACCTCGGCCACGTCGAAGTCGCCGCTGAACGCGAAGGCGAAATCGGATGCGTCGCCGAACCGGTCGCGGTAGACGCGGTCGATGTCCTCAGCCGTCACGGAGTTCAGCGAATCGACGGTCGGAAGCAGGTAGCGCTGGTCGTCGTAGCGCGCCTCGAGCAGCGTCTTGAACTCGGCGTAGCCCGGGTCGATCGACGGATCGGCGGCGATCGCCAGTTCGTCGTCGAGGTACTGCTCGAGCGCCACCGGATCGACACGGGGCTGCGTCATCGAAAGATGGATCAGCTGGAAGAGGGTTTCGAGGTCACTCGTCGATGCGCTGCCGAAGAACCCTTCCGTGAACGAGTCCACGAACGCCTGCAGCCCGACGTCCTTGTCGGAGAGGAAGTCCTCGAGTTCGACGGGCCCGTACGTGGCGATGCCGCTCTGGCCGACCACGGCGCCGGCCGCATCCCCGGCTGGAACGTCGGGATCGGCGAGCACCGCGAGTCCGCCGGGGCTGCGCGCCTCGAAGGCCACCTGGCCCTCGCCGATCGTGCTGGTGTTGAGTGCGACCCGGACGCCGTTGCCGAACTCGAGCACGATCGGGTCGACGAAGTCACCGATCCCGTTCTCGGAGAGTCGCTCGCTGGAGATCTCGTCGACCGGTTCGGGTGCAACCATCAGGTCACCTTCGATGCCGGTGTCGTCGGGTCGCGGCGACAGTTCTCGGTCACGCATCGACGTCGCTTGTCCCTCGAAGGTGGCAGCGTCGGGCACGTCGCCGGCTTCGCTCTCGGGCACGACGATCAGGACGTGCGGCGCCGATTCCGCGAGGCGTTGCACAAAGCCGTAGGCGACCGTCTCGGGGGTCACCCGGTCGAGCACGGCCTGGGTGAACTCGAACTGTGCGTCGGCGGTCGGAATCGGTTCGTCGGTGAGGGCATGACGGACGTACTCGTCGGCGAAGTCCGCGTCCTGGCGCGAGTTGCGCCCGTCGTAGGTCGACTGTGCCGACGAGCGGTACGACTCGACCACTCGATCGACCTCGGCCTGCGAGAATCCGAACCGGCGAACCCGCTCGTACTCGTCGAACACCGCTTGCGCCGACGCTTCGAGCGAATCGCCGTCGGCCGACACGATGATCTCGGGTGCGTCCAGGCTGCGGACGAAGCCACTCGAATCCACCCGAGCGTCGTCGAAGGGCGCCTCGCCACGCAGCGCGTCATTGCCGAGACGTGTCGCGATGATGTCGAAGGCCATCGAGTCGAGGATCAGGTTCTGGTAGTCGGCTTCAAACGTCTCGCTGGTGGAGGCTGCGAGCGGCAACGTGACCTGCGCCGACCCTTCGGCCACGTCGGGGTCGGCGAGGATCGACACCTGCGGATCCCTCGACGGTTCAACGACCAGCTCGGGCCGTGCGGGCGACGAACCCCTGGCAACGACCGGTCCGAACCGTGCGACGATGCCGTCTTCGATCATGCCGGTGTCGATGTCGCCGACCACGACGATCGCTGCGTTGTCGGGCCGGTACCAGTCGTCGTAGAACGCCCGGAGCGGTTCGGCGTTCATCGCGTCGATCGCGGTGTCGGTGCCGATCGGATCCTTGTCCTCGTAGGGCGATCCGGAGAGGAAGAGCTCCTCCAGTGCGTCGAAGACGCGGCCATCGGAGGTCGCCTCCGAGCCACGCCACTCGTCGAGTACCACCCCACGCTCGGCCTCGACTTGCGATTGATCGATCGTGGCCGCCGAGAGCCACTGTTCGAGCACGTCGAGGCCCGTCTCGACGACCGCCGCGTCCTCGGTCGGCATAGTCAGCTGATAGACGGTCTCGTCGTAGCTGGTGTACGCGTTGATGTCGGCGCCGAAGCCGGCGCCGAAGCTGCGGAGTACGGCGATCAACTCGTTCTCGGGGAACTCCTCGGTGCCGTTGAACAGCATGTGTTCGAGAAAGTGGGCACCACCGTCTTGCGTGTCGTCCTCCAACGCTGAACCCGCATCGACCGCGAGGCGCATCTCGACTCGGAGGCCGGGGTTGTCGTTGTCCCGAATGAAGTAGCGAAGGCCGTTGTCGAGTTCGCCGATCACGATCGCCGGGTCGGGCTCGCTGATCGAGGGCAGTCCGGTCGGGTCTGGCGCGGTGACCGGCGTCGAGCCATCGACGGTTTGTGGAGCTGCACTGCTCACCGGCGTGCCATCGGGCTCCTTCACCTCGACGTCGGACGTGGCGGTGCATGCCGCAAGCGTTGCGGCGAGAACGACCGCCGTCGCGGTCCAGAAACGTCGGGACCGACGAGCGGAGATCACGGGGCGAGACTACGACCGCCGAGCGCTTCGGCGATGCCGCGCCGGACGCGTTCGGTCCAGTCGATGTCCTCGGTCGACGCGCCGCTCGCCTGGACCTCGGAGCGCTCGGCGGCGAGGGTCTCCGCGAGTGTGCCGATCTCGTCGGTGAGGAACTCGTCGATCACGTTGCGCAGCTCGCGGGCGAGCGCTGGGCTTGCACCGTCGGTGCTGACCGCAATCGTGACGCGACCGCGCCGGGCGATCGCCGGGAGAATGAACTCGCAGTCGACGGGCTGATCCGCCGCGTTCGTCCAGATGCCGCGGTCACGCGCCTCGGCGGAGATCGTCGCATCGACATGCTCGTCGCCGGTGGCCGTCACGACGAGTCGGATGCCGTCGAGATCCGCCGACTCGAACGCCCGGGGGCGCAGGTCGGCGATCGTCGTGACGTCGACGTGCTCGCTCACGTCCGCTGCGACGAGGCGCACACGAGCGCCGGCGGCCGCGAGGCCCTCTGCTTTGCGGGCACCAATTCGTCCTCCTCCGACAACGAGGACGTCCATGTCGTGGAGGTCGAGGAAGACCGGATAGGCGAACGTCGACGCCGATTCGAGGGGCATTTCGGAAGTGTACGAAATCAATTCCCTACAAAGTTGATCTGTTTGGTCGGAATTGATTGAATACTCCCCGTGCCCGCCTCGTCCACCCGCCTCACCGACCGCCCTCTCGAAACCGATGACCCCGTCGTCGACGCCCATCGCGTCCTGCGTTGGGCCCACCGGCAATTCAGCGGTGGGCTCTGCGTGACCGCCAGCTTCGGTGACGCCGTGCTCGCTCACGTGGCCAGCGAAGCGATCCCCGGCATCGAGATCACCCTGCTCGACACCGGCTACCTGTTCGCCGAAACCGAATGGTTCGCCGACGACCTGCGAACTCGCTTCGACCTCAACTTGCGCATCATCCGTCCCGAGCCCGGCCTTCCGGTCAATGTCTGGCAGACCGACACCGACGCCTGCTGCGCCGCCCGGAAGGTCGAGCCACTCAGCCGGGCCTTGGCCGGGCGGACGGCCTGGGTCAGTGGGCTGCGACGCAGCGACTCGAACGCACGGCGCACCGCACCGTTCGTCCACGACGACCTCCTGCGCGGCGTCGTCAAGATCAACCCGCTCGCCGCATGGACCGACGCCCACGTGGTCACCTATGTCGCCGCCTACGGCATCCCCGACCACCCACTCGCCGACCGCGGCTACCCGTCGATCGGCTGCTGGCCGTGCACCCGACCGGTCGCCGACGGCGACGACCAGCGCGCCGGTCGGTGGGCCGACAGCGCCAAGACCGAATGCGGGTTGCACCTGTGAGCGCCGACGCCGAAGCCATCAAACTCGCCAGCAACTACCTCGGCGGCACGATCGGCGACGAGCTGGTCAACGACCGAGACGACTTCGATCACGACGCCGAGCTCTTGTTGAAGTTCCACGGGATCTACCAACAGGACGACCGCGACATCCGACGCGCCCGCACGCAACTGAAGCTGCCACTCGACTACTCGTGCATGGTGCGAGCGTCGGTCCCCGGTGGCGTGATCACGAACGCGCAGTGGCTTGCACTCGATCGGGTGGCGACGCTGGCCGACAACAAACTCCGGCTCACCACTCGCCAGGGCGTGCAGTACCACGTCGTCCACAAGGGCGAATTGCGAGAGCTCGTCGGCGGGATCAACTCGTCGCTGCTGACCACGCTCGGAGCGTGCGGCGACGTCGTGCGCAACGTGATGGCGTGCCCCCTCCCCCACCCGGAACGTCGCACGGTGCTCGATCCGTTGCTGGCGGCCATCGTGGCCCGGTTCCGCCCTCAGACCGAGAGCTACTGGGAGCTGTGGGTCGACGGCGAGCGTGCCGTGTCGGCAGAGACACCCGACGTCAGCGCACCGATCGATGACGTCGAGCCGATCTACGGCGCTGCGTACCTGCCGCGCAAGTTCAAGATCGCGATCGGCTGGCCCGGCGACAACTGCGTCGACATCTACACCAACGACGTCGGGATCGTGCCAACCCTCTCGGAGGGCACCACCGGCGAACTGACCGGCTACGTGGTGCTCGCCGGCGGCGGCATGGGGATGAGCCACAGCCGCCCGGACGACACGTATCCCCTGCTCGCCCAGCCCGTCGCATGGGTGCCGTCGGCCGACGTGGTGACGGTGATCGAGGCGATCGTCACCACGCAACGCGATCACGGCAACCGCGAAGATCGGTCTCGCGCCCGCCTCAAGTACCTCCTCGAGGCCCGAGGCGTGGATTGGCTGCGTGACCAGATCGAGGAGCGCACCGGGCTCACGTTGGCAGCGCCGGTCGCGCTGCCCGACTGGGAGGTCAACGCACACCACGGCTGGCACGACGTCGACGGCTCCAGTGCGCTCGGCCTGCCAGTGCCGTCCGGCAAGGTGGCGGGCGGGTTGCGCCTCGCGCTGCGACGGCTGGTGGCAGATTCGACCGTTCGCGAGTTGCGCGTCACGCCGCGTCAGGATCTGCTGCTGCTCGGCGTCAGCGATCGGGTAGCCGTCGAGAACGTGCTCCGGGCGAACGGGGTTCGCCTCGCCGACGATCAGAGCCCGACACGGAATCTGGCGATCGCGTGCCCCGCGTTGCCGACGTGCAGCAAGGCGCTGGGCGAGGCCGAGCGGGTACTGCCCGACGTGGTCGATCGTCTCGAGAAGGTGCTCGCGGACACCGGGAACACGGGTCTGCCCCTGCGGTTGAACATGACCGGCTGCCCCAACGGATGTTCCCGGCCGTATGCCGCAGAGCTCGGCATCGTCGGGCGAACCAAGAAGAACTACGACATCTTCGTCGGCGGTTCGCCAGCGGGCGACCGACTCGCCAGGCTCCTGCGCGCCGACGTCCCGTTGACCGAGGTCCCCGAACTCCTGCGCCCGCTCCTCGACGCGTTCTCCCGTTCCGACGGCGAGGTCCAGAGCTTCGGCGACTGGGCGGTGGAGCAGGACTGGGCGCACCTCCAGTCACTCCTCCCCGCCGCCACGTCGCGCCACTCCCGCCGCTCGCCGTCATGACCACCCCAGTCACGTTTGCGCACAGTTCTCGCGGGGACGGGTCATCCGAATCGGTACGCAAACGGGAGTCCAGGCGCCATGAGCGTGGCGTTGGTCGGCGCGGGACCCGGGGATGCCGACCTGCTCACGCTCAAAGCGGCGCGCCTGCTGGCTGCGGCCGAGGTGGTGGTGCACGACGCACTGGTCGGCGACGACGTGCTGGCGCTGATCCCCGATGCCGCCGAACGGATCGACGTCGGCAAGCGGCCCGGACGTCCGACGCCACAGGAGATGATCTCCGCGCTCCTCGTCGAACTCGGCCGCCAGGGCAAGCGGGTCGTGCGACTCAAGGGCGGCGACCCGTTCGTGTTCGGACGCGGTGGCGAAGAGGCCGAGGCGTTGGCCGCCGCCGGCGTCCCGTTCGAGGTCGTGCCGGGCATCTCGTCATCGGTCGCAGCGCCTGCGGCCGCCGGGATTCCCGTCACCCATCGGGGTGTCTCCGCCGCGTTCACCGTCGTCACCGGCCACCGCCGGGCCGGCGAACCGGATGTCGACTGGCGTTCGCTCGCGAAAGTCGGCGGCACGATCGTCGTCCTCATGGGCGTCTCACAGCGAGCGTCGATCGCGGCCGAACTGATGGCCGGTGGGCTCGCCCCGACAACACCCGTCGCCGCCATCGAGTCGGCCACCACCGACGCGCAGGTGGTCGGGCGGTGGACCCTCGCCGAACTCGCCGACGCCGACGTCCGTTCGCCCTCGGTCATCGTCATCGGCGCCGTCGCCGCCTTCGAGTTCGTCGACCACCACCTCCCCGCGATGAGCCAAACCGCCGCATACGGTCACCTCGCTCATCGCGCAACATCGCCCGTCCCCAACGATGAGCCAAACCGCCGCATACGGTCACCTCGCTCATCGCGGACGCGGTGGGCTCGCCGCAATGGCCGACCGGCACGGGCTTGAGTAGTCTCGCCGCCATGGAACAGACCGCCGTGGCCACGGACCAGACCGACACCACCGAGACCGACATCAGCCAGACCGACATCAGCCAGATCGAGGTTGCGCCGACCGAGGCGCTGCTCGACGACGAACTGCTCGTCGAGGAGATCTCGATCGACGGGATGTGCGGCGTCTACTGACGCCGACGCCGGTGTCACTGCTCGACCACCACCTCGAACTCGACCAACAGGTCGCACTTCGACCTGAGCCGTTCGGTGCGCTCGCCTACCACTACGGCAACCGCAAGCTGATCTTCCTCAAGCACCCCGACGTCGTACGCGTCGTTCAAGCACTCGGTGAGCACGACACGTTGGCCGACACATTGCGCGCCTGCGAGATCGACCCGTCACGCTGGCCGTCGTTCGAACGGGCGCTCACCTCACTCACCGAATCGGAGATGCTCCATGAGCGCCACGAAGTCGCACCTCGTTGAGCAACTGAAGACGGGCCTCGACGCCCCGATCTGTCTCACGTGGGAGCTCACCTACGCCTGCAACCTCGAGTGCGTGCACTGTCTGTCGTCGTCGGGTCGCCGCGATCCCCGCGAGCTGACCACCGACGAGGCCAAGGCGGTGCTCGACGAACTCCACGACCTGCAGGTGTTCTACATCAACATCGGTGGCGGCGAACCGATGATCCGACGCGACTTCTTCGAGCTGCTCGAGTACTCGATCGGTCGCGGTATCGGCGTCAAGTTCTCGACCAACGGTGCGTTCATCGACGCCGCGAAGGCCAAGCGCCTCGCCGAGATGGACTACCTCGACATCCAGATCAGCCTCGACGGCACCGACGCCGTCACCAACGACGCAGTCCGCGGTGATGGTTCGTACGACACGGCGATCCGCGCCATGAACCATCTGCGTGACGCCGGCTTCGGCGAGTTCAAGATCTCGGTGGTCGTCACCCGCCACAACGTCGACCAGCTCGACGAGTTCAAGGCGCTCGCCGATTCGTTCGGCGCGCAGCTGCGCATCACCCGCCTTCGCCCGTCGGGTCGTGGCGCCGACTCGTGGCACGACCTCCACCCAACGAACGCGCAGCAGCGTCAGATCTACGAGTGGTTGCTCGCGCATGGCGACAACGTGCTCACCGGCGACTCGTTCTTCCACCTCAATGCACTTGGCGAAGAACCACTGCCCGGGCTCAACATGTGCGGCGCGGGGCGCGTGGTGTGCCTGATCGACCCGATCGGTGACGTCTACGCCTGCCCGTTCGTGATCCACGACGAGTTCAAGGCCGGTTCGGTCCGTGACGTCGGCGGTTTCGCTCAGGTGTGGAAGCACAGTGAGCTGTTCGCCGAACTCCGCGAACCGCAGTCCGCGGGTGCGTGCGCATCGTGCGGGAGCTACGACGCTTGCCAAGGCGGATGCATGGCGGCGAAGTTCTTCGTCGGGATCCCACTCGACGGCCCCGACCCGGAATGCGTCAGCGGCCACGGCGAAGCAGCGATGCTGGCGGCGTCAGCCGAGCGTCCTCGCCCGATGATGGACCACTCGAAGCCGGTCCGCGTCGCATCGCCTGAGCGAGTCCCGGTCACCATCGGCCGTCGCTGACTCATCGCGAGGCGATCAGCTCACCGATGCCCTGACTGGTCGGCCACGCGCCTCGAGTCGTGTTGCAGAGCACCGTGTACGTACAACGTCGGGCACGATCACACACGGAGACGAACCCCACGCCCGCGTCGAACCCGTGGATCGACACCGCGTCGGCCGGCTCCTCGATCCAGAAGCCGAGCCCGTAGCGCATCGACTCCGCCGGCACATCGCTGCGCGGATGCACCATCAACTCCACGGTCTCGAGCGAGACGATCCGCCCAGCGAACAACGACTCCCACAGTGCGTGGACGTCCGCAGCTGTGGTGTAGATGCCGCCGTCACCGTTGCCGCGCACCGGGAGGTGCAAGACGTTCGTGCGCAGTCCCACATCGTCCAGATAGCCCAGCGCGGCGCGACCCGGAAGTTCGTCCGAACGCAAGAACGCCGTGTCGGTCATGCCCGCTGGTGCACAGACCCGCTGTTCGACCAGATCGTGGAACGCAACACCAGTGGCCCGCTCAGCGAGCAGCGCGAGGACTGCGTAGCCGCCGTTGTTGTACGTGAATCGCTCGCCGGGTTCACCCTTCATCGGGTGACCGTCCAGCACCCGCAGGTACTGCTCGGTGGTCGCGAGCTCGTGGACCGGCACGGTCATCACGTAGTCGGTCGAGTCGGTGGCGACCTCCTCGTCGAGGTAGTCGCCGATACCCGAACGGTGAGCGAGGAGGTGCTCGACGGTCACGCGTTCGTCGATCGAGGGGAGGTCGGCGCCGAGCAGTGACCGCGCCGTCGTCGCCAGCCCGATCTCGCCTCGCTCGACGAGGGTCATGACCGTGAGAGCCGTCAGACCTTTCGTGCCGCTCGCAATCCCGAACTGCGTCTCGATCGTGTTCGCGATGCCGAGGCCACGATGCGCATCGCCATAGGCGCGTTGCACGGTGGTCTCGCCGTCGAGATCGACTCGCACAACCCCAGACAGACCCACCTCGGCGGCGAGGCGGTCGATCAGCTCACCCAGCCGGTCCGGGTCATCAACGGACGATCCCACGGGGAGCAGGCTGTCACACTTCAGCGACTCGGTCGACGGGCGACGAAGAGGATCCTGTTGAACGGGAAGAAGCACGGCTCGTGGTCACCCATCTCGTCGATCAGTGCGTGCTCATAGTCGGCGAGGAAGGTGTCGTAGGCCTCCGCCGACAGGGCCGCGCGGAACCGTGTGAGCGTCGTGCCCTTGACCCACTCGACGGCGTGACGGGTCGTGGGCAACACGTGTGGATACACGTGGAGATCGACGTCGATGTCGACACAGCCGAGGTCGTGGAGGATCCGTGCGTACTCGTCCGGCGCAAGCACGTTCTGGGCGACGGGATCAGCGGGTGGGCCGCTGGGACCGAACGCTGAGCGATGGGGCTCGCGGTCAGCCACGTGCGCAGCGACCGTGTGAGTCGGTGCATGCGCGTTGGCCGGTACCTGCACCGCCAGCCGTCCGCCCGGCGCGAGCGCGGCAACCCATCGAGCGAGCACGCTTCGGTGGTCGGGCACCCACTGCAGACTGGCTGCAGCGAGCACGAGGTCGTGATCGCCCTCGGACGTCCAGGTGGCGATGTCGGACGCCTCGAATGTCACCCGCTCGGAGGCGTGCGCGGCAGCGGACGCCAACATCGTCGGCGAGTTGTCGATACCGGTGATCCGTCCGATCGACAGCCGCTCGGCGGCCAACGCGGTGAGTTCTCCGGGCCCGCACCCCAGGTCGACAGCGCGATCGAACGGCCCGGTCCCCAGTCGATCGAGGAGATCGTGGAACGGCTGAGCTCGCTCTGCGGCGAATCTTCGATACTGGTCGGGGTCCCAGTCGGGTGCGGTCGCCGTCGTCGTGGAGTCAGCCATGACTTGTATCTTACTTGTATTGCAATGTGCCAGCGAGCGCTCAGCCCACGTCGAGCACGGCGGGAGGCTCGGCGTCGGTCACGAAATGCAGTTCCTGGACGGCGCGGGTCATCGCCACGTAGAGCAGGCGGGCCCCGCGCGGCGTGATCTCGGTCGCCGTTCCCTCGCTCAGGATCTCGTGCGGGTTGACCACGATCACGCCATCGAACTCGAGTCCCTTGACACGTTCGGGGTCGAAGAGCGGAAGCTCGTCGGGGCCGAGTTCGTGGACGTGATCGACCGCAGCCAAGCCATGCTCGACCAGCGCCAGCGCGATGGCCTCGTGCAACCGGGCCGGCGCCACGATGCCACTGACTCGACGCCGTCGTTTGGTCGCAGCAGCGACCTCGGCGACGGTTGCAGCCACATCGTGGTTCCCGGAGGCCCGGGCTCGGGGAACCACGGGATGCCAGGTGGGCGGGTCACCGGTGCGGCGGACGCTGCGGCTCTCGGTGGCGTCGACGCCGGTGTGCACGAGCAACCGGTTCGCGACCATCAGAATCGGCTCGGGGACGCGGTAGCCGATGGTGAGGTCAGCAATCGTGCCGGCCGGGCGCTCGCGGACGCTGAGGTGTTCGAAGACCGTCGACCAGCGTTCCTGCCCGGCCGGCGTGGTCGACTGGGCGACGTCACCAACGAGAGTCATCGAACCACTGGGACTCCTCCGCCCGATCACCCGCAACGCAACTGCCGAGTGGTCCTGGGCCTCGTCGACGATCACATGGCCGTACGTGAACGGCGAGCCGTTGAGCATCGAGTTCGCCTCGTCGACGAGCAATTGATCAGCACGGGTCCACACCCGGCGCTTGCCCGACGGTCCTGGTAGGAGCTTGTCGACGAGTCGTACCGGCTTCTGCGTTGGCCACGCCTTGTTGATCGCCGCCTTGAGTGGGGCGGCCTGACGCCACGCGTCTTCGGAGCCGGTGCGCTGCAAGAGTTCGCGTTGGGCGAGCGAGCGCATCCGTTCGCGCCGCTGGTTGAGCGGTGACGTGCCCGACGCGGCGGTGGCCAGCCACTCCGCGAACAGGTCGCGTTCGATCACGTGCGTGCGAGCGCCGATCGGAATGCGGATGTCGTCGTCCGGTGCCGTGATCGCTGCGAGCGCCAGTTCCTCGAGATCGGCCAGTCGGTCGGCGGCGCCCTTCCAGCGAGCCGATTCCACGTCGTCGACGCCGGCGACCTCGACCCTCGGGATGCACAGCTCGTCGACGGTTGCCTGGCGAACCGTGCGTTCGCCGAGCGATGGCAGCACGTTGGCGATGTAGTCGAGGAACGCCTGGTTGGGACCGACCACCAGCACACCGTCGCGAGCGAGTCGGCCCCGATGCTCGAACATCAGGTACGCGGCCCGGTGGAGAGCGACGGCCGTCTTGCCGGTACCCGGGCCGCCCTGCACGACGAGGACCTGATCGATCGACGAGCGGATGACGATGTCCTGCTCGGCCTGGATGGTCGACACGATCTCGCGCATCTCTCCCGAGCGTTCGGCGCCGATCTCGGCGAGCACCGGGTCGGGGATGCCACCGGCGACCTCGCCCTCGTTCGGATCGTCGAGATGCTCGTCGAGGTAGGCGATCAGCTCGCCTTCTTCGAGCGTGAACCGGCGGCGGAACGCCACGCCCAGCGGATCGACCGACGTCGCACGGTAGAACGGCGCAGCGATCGGCGCCCGCCAGTCGACGACGACCGGATCGTGCTGGTCATCCTCGATGTGACGGCGCCCGATGTACCACTCGTCGATGCGCCCGAAGAAGTCGCCGGCCCCCGGGCCCCGAAGGTCCTCCAACGCGTCTGCGACGGTGACCTCGATGTACTCCTTGGTGATCTCGTCGGCTGCGCTTTCCGGGTCGAGCGCACGAAGCCGATCGATCATCCGGTCGCGCGACGCTCGCGAGTGGGCCAGCCGGGCGCGCTCGGCGTCGAGATCGGGGAAGAGGTCGGCCGCCATGGGGTCAGCCAACGTAGCGGCGTCGATTCGGCGAAGGTCGGGGGATTTTCGATCGGATGGTGTAAGGATCGATTCCCGTGTTGCTGCTGGTGTTGATCGCCTACCTCCTCGGCACCTTTCCGTCGGCCATCCTGATCGCACGGGCCAACGGTGTCGACATCTCGACGTTCGGCTCCGGGAACCCTGGTGCGTCCAACGTCACGCGGGCCCTGGGGTGGCGCAAGGGCGCCTGGGTCTATGCCCTCGATGCCGGCAAGGGCGCACTCGCGGCCGGTCTCGGACTTGCTCTTGACGGGCGCCCCGCCGCGTACTGGTGTGCTGCAGCCGCCGTTGTCGGTCACATGTTCCCGGTGTTCCGCCACTTCAAGGGCGGCAAAGGCGTGGCCACCGGTTCCGGCGCGCTCCTCGTCGTCCAACCGATCCTGGCGCCGCTGGCGGTGGGGGTCTGGTGGATCGTCACCAAGGTCACCGGGAAGGCCGCGCTCGGTTCGGTCATCGCGGTCAGCCTCGTGCCGATCGGCATCATCGTGATGGACCAGCCCCGTTGGGAACTGCTCGCCGTGGCCGGGGTGTGCGCGCTGATCCTGCTGAAGCATGCCGGCAACATCAAGCGGCTGATTCGACGGGAAGAGCACTCGCTCAGCCAGAATTGACCGTGCCCGCCAGAATGGACACCCCATGCAGTTGCTGACGCCCATCACCTTCGGTTCTCGAACCGCGGCGAACCGGGTCGTGTTCGGACCCCACGTCACCAACCTCGGCGACGACCACCGGACGATCCCCGAACGCCTCGTGGCGTACTACGAACGTCGGGCCGCTGGCGGATGCGGGACGATCGTGGTCGAAGGTGCGTCGGTGCATCCGTCCGACTGGCCGTACGAACGATCGCTGCTCGCCGAACGGTGCGGCGACGGCTGGTCGGCGGTCGTGCACGCATGCCGCCCGCACGGTTCGCTCGTCATCGCGTCGCTCGACCATGCCGGTGGTCAGGGTTCGTCCGCCTACAGCCAGGCTCCACTCTGGGCGCCGTCTCGCGTCCCCGAGGTGAACTCTCGCGAGGTTCCCAAGTGGATGGAGGCCGACGACATCTCCGCTGTCGTCGATGGCTTCGCCGCGGCGACGAAGCTCGCCGTCGAGGCCGACCTCGACGGCGTCGAGATCAACGCCGGCCAACACAGCCTGGTCCGCCAATTCCTCTCCGGGCTCACCAACCACCGCGACGACGCATGGGGCGAGGATCGGCTGTTGTTCGCCCGCCAGGTGATCGAAGCGACACGAGGCGCAGTCGGCAGTGATCGCATCGTCGGGTTGCGGCTGTCATGCGACGAGCTCGCTCCATGGGCGGGCATCACGCCCGAGATGGCCCCCGACATCGCCGTGGCGCTCGTCGCAGCCGGCCTCGACTACGTGGTGGTCACCCGCGGCTCGATCTTCACCGTCGAGAAGACCCGGCCCGACTTCCACGAACCGACCGGTTTCAACATCGCGGTGTGCCGGTCCGTTCGCACAGCGGTGCACGAGGCGCACCCTGAGGTCCCCGTGATCCTCCAGGGTTCGATCGTCGAGGTCGGCCAGGCCGAGTGGGCGCTCGGCGGCTACGACGACGAGGCCCTGTGCGATGCCGTCGAGATGACCCGGGCACAGATCGCCGATCCTGATCTGGTCGCCAAGGTGGCCGCCAGCGAGCCCAATCGGATCCGTCCGTGTACTCGCTGCAACCAGACCTGCCAGGTGCGCGACGCCCGCAACCCGATCGTGACCTGCATCGCCGAGCCCACCAGCGGACGCGAGGCCGAGGATCCCGACTGGTACGTCCCGTCGCCGCATCCTCGCGACGTCGTGGTGGTCGGCGCCGGGCCTGCTGGGCTGGAAGCAGCCCGAGTCGCTGCGATCCGGGGACATCGGGTCACCGTGATCGAGGCGGGCGACCAGATCGGCGGCCTCGCCGCCGTCGCCGGGCCGAACATGGCGCTCGTCGAATGGTGGCGTGGCGAACACGAGCGGCTCGGCACCGACATCCGGTTGGCGACCACGAACTGGGACATCGGCGAGCACACGACGGTCATCCAGGCAACCGGCTCCGACCCGGGCGTCCGCGGCTACGAGATCGACGATGATGCGGTCGTCGTCGACGTCGTCGAGGTTCGTCGCGGAACCGTCGACCTCCCCGACGACGGCACGATCGTCGTGTTCGACCCGATCGGCGGCCCGATCGGTGTTGCCCTCGCCGAGGAACTCGGTGGTCGGGCGGTGCTCATCACGCAGGACAACATCGCCGGCAACGAACTGTCGCGCACCGGCGACCTGGCGCCGGCGAACACCCGGCTCGCGCAGGCAGGTGTCACGATCGAGCGGCGCACGCTGTTGCGAACGGCACGGCCCGGCGAGGTGGAGGTGGAAGATCGCTACTCGGGCGTGCGTCGCACGATCAGGTGCGCAGCGCTCGTGGACTGCGGGTTCCGCGTTCCGAGCGATCCGATCGATGCAGCGGTGCAGATCGGCGATGCCGTCGCACCGCGCACGATCCACGAGGCGGTCCTCGAAGCACGCCGGGCAGCCCTGGCGATCTGACGGGCAGCATCGCTGGGCGCGTCATGGAGCATGATGGCGCAGGAGGATCGCCATGGCGGACACAACGGGGCTCGAACTGGAGGCGATGAAGAGCGACGTGCTCGCGCTTCGAGCGCAACTCGAGGCTGCTTGGGAACATGCCGCAGCTGCCGAACAACGAGCCCACGCTGTCCGCCAGGACGAGATCAACCAATTGCGAGCCACGATCGCCGAACTCCGCGACGAGATGATCCGCCAGCGCGAGGAACTCCTCGCCACGCTTCGTGCCGCCGAGCGCGACGGCGCCGCCGAAGCAGAACAGCTCCGCGGAGCGGTGATCGCGGCCCGGCACCATGCCGATGAACTCCAACGCCGACACGACATGACCGTCGCCGAGCAGACACAGCGATTCGCCACCGAACGCCGCGAGCTGCAAGAGACCGTCACCGAGCTGCGACGCCAGCTCGAGACCACGACCGAGGATGATCGACGATGAGCAGCGACCCGACTTCGATCACGAAGATGAGCACCGGCGCCGATGCGCTCCTCGATCAGGCCAAACGGCTCCATCTGGCCGAGACGCTCGTGGAGGTCTCACGCACCACCGCCGCGCTCGACAGCCTCGACGAGGTGCTCACCAGTCTGGTCGCCATGACGGCGGCGGCCCTGCGTGCGGAGCGGGCGACGCTGTTCCTCAATGACGCCACGACCAACGAGTTGTACTCCCGCTCGATGACCGAACACGGCCCCCGCGAAATCCGGATGCTCAACGACAAGGGCATCGCCGGCAGGGTCTTCCAGACCGGGCAGGGCATCGTCGTGCGAGATGCCTACGCCCACCCCGACTTCAACGCCGAGGTCGACGAGACGACCGGGTACGACACACGCGAGATCGTGTGTGCTCCGATCCGCACCGGTCGTGGCGAGCTGATCGGGGTCGCGGAGGTCCTGAACCGGGTCGACGGCCACTTCGATGACGACGATCTCCAGCTGCTCGAGGCAATGACCACGCAGGCCGCGCTGGCGCTCACGAGCGGCCAGCGCGACGAGCGCAGCCGTGTCCAGACTGCCAAGGAGATGGAGTTCGTCGATCTCGTCGCCGACATCACCTCCGAGATCGACCTCGACGCACTGTTGCTGCGGGTGATGACGGAAGCGACCGCGATGCTCGACGCCGAGCGGTCGACGCTGTTCCTGCACGACCCTCGCGCCTCGGAGCTCGTCGCGCGAGTTGCCGAGGGAAACGACGGCGTCAACGAGATCCGCTTCCCCGACTCGGTCGGGATCGCCGGCACCGTGTTCACGAGTGGGGCGACGATCAACATTCCACACGCCTATGCCGACCTGCGGTTCAACCCGTCGTTCGATGCCCAGACGGGATTCTTCACCCGGTCGATCCTGTGCGTCCCGCTCGTCAACAAGGAGGGCGACACCATCGGCGCCACCCAGGCGCTCAACAAGCGCGGTGGCCCATTCACCGCCGAGGACGAGCAACGACTCCGCGCCTTCACCGCGCAGGTCGCCATCGCGCTCGAGAACGCCAAGCTCTTCGACGACGTCCAGCGGGTGAAGAACTACAACGATGCCGTGCTCGAATCGATGACGAACGGCGTCGTCACGCTCGACAACGAGGGGCAGGTCGTCACGTGTAACGCTGCCGGAGCGGCGATCCTCGGGAACACGGAGGATCAGATCGTCGGTCGCTCGGTCCACGATCTGTTCGCCGAGAACCCTGGGATTCTGGAACTGGTCGATGGCGTCATGACGACGAACGAGTCCGGTTCCCTCATGGACGTCGACATCCACCTCCAGGGCGACGGCGGCGTAGAGACGGTCTCGGTGAATGTGACCGGCGTGCCGTTGCGCATCGAGACCCGTGACGAAGGGACCATCCTCCTGCTCGAGAACATCTCGAGCGAGAAACGGGTCCGCTCGACGATGGCGCGGTACATGGATCCGGCACTCGCCGATCGTCTGGTGCGCAGCGGGGAGGACATCCTCGGCGGAACCAGTGCGGTCGTCAGCTTGCTCTTCAGCGACATCCGCGGCTTCACCTCCCTGACCGAGCAACTCGGGCCTCAGGCGACCGTCAGCATGCTCAACGAGTACTTCACGCTGATGGTCGACTGCATCCAGTCCGAGGGGGGCATGCTCGACAAGTTCATCGGTGACGCGATCATGGCGGCGTTCGGCCTGCCGACGCCCGAGAGCGACGACCCCGACCGAGCGGTCCGCACGGCGATCGCGATGATCCGCTCACTCCAGGAGTGGAATTCGGTCCGAGCCGCCGACGGCAAGCCAGCGATCGACATGGGTATCGGCGTGAACACCGGGGCGGTGGTTGCCGGGAACATCGGCTCGCCGAAGCGGATGGACTTCACCATGATCGGCGACGGCGTCAACCTGGCGGCCCGGCTCGAGAGCGCCTGCAAGCAGTACGACGCCCGCATCCTGATCAGCGACTTCACACATCAGCAGCTGAAGGGCGTCTACCGCACGAGAGAGGTCGACCGGGTGGTCGTGAAGGGCAAGACCGAGCCCGTCGCGATCCACGAGGTGCTCGACTACCACACCAACGAGACCTTCCCGAACCTGATGGACGTCGTGAACGACTTCCGCGACGGGGTGAACAACTACCGCCGCGGGGCATGGGACGCTGCGATCGGTTCCTTCCAACGCTGTCTCCACGCCCACCCCGGCGACTCGCTGTCGACCATCTACATCGACCGCTGCGAGCAGCTGCGGACACACCCGCCCGCGACCTGGGACGGGATCTGGGTGATGACCTCGAAATAGACGACCTGGCGCTCGGACGACCGACGCCAGGGCGATCGCAGGTAGACAAGTCGTGTCGTCAACCGCTCTGCAACACTCGACAGATGAACGCAACCGACGATCTGTTCGACTTGTCCGGTCGCGTGGCGGTGGTGACCGGCGGGTCCCGCGGACTCGGCCGTGAGATGGTGCTCGCATTCGCTGAGCGTGGCGCCGACGTGGTCATCGCCAGCCGCAAGCTCGACGCATGCGAAGCCGTCGCACGAGAGGTCGAGGCGCTCGGGCGGCGGGCCATGGCGATCGGCTATCACGCTGGCAAGTGGGCCGATGCGAACCGGTTGTACGAGGAGGTCTACGACGAGTTCGGTCGTTGCGACGTGCTCGTGAACAACGCTGGAATGTCACCGCTGTACCCGAGCGTCGACGCGATCAGCGAGGAGCTGTTCGACAAGGTCGTCGGTGTCAACCTCAAGGGCCCGTTCCGACTGTCGGCGCTGGTCGGCACCCGTATGGCAGGCCCCGACCACGGCGGCAGCGACGGCGGATCGATCATCTTCGTGTCGTCGATCGCATCGCACCGCCCGAGCCCGAACGAGCTCGTCTACGGCGCAGCGAAGGCCGGCGTCAACAACCTGACCTACGGCCTCGCGCGCACGCTGGGGCCGAACGTGCGAGTCAACTGCATCGCGCCCGGCCCGTTCCTCACCGACATCTCCCAGGCATGGGATCTCGACGCCTTCGAACGGTCCGCCCGAGCGGCCTTCGCTTTGGGCCGAGGCGGTCAGCCGCACGAGATCGTCGGCACCGCGCTCTACCTGGCGAGCGATGCATCGTCGTACACGACCGGCACCGTGATCGACGTCGACGGTGGCCCACGATGAAGCACCGCATCGGAGCCTGGGGTCTTCGGCTGACGCGCTGGGAGACCGATGGCCACCCGCCTGAGCTGCGTCGCTATGTGGCAATCGCCGCTCCCCACACGACCAACTGGGATCTGCTGTACCTGCTCCTGCACGCCTGGTACCACGACCTCTCGATCTCGTGGCTCGGCAAGCAGTCGCTCTTCCGCTGGCCAGTTGGCCCGGTCCTGCGTGCGCTCGGAGGTGTCCCCGTCGAGCGCAACAGCAAGTCGGGGCTGGTCCAGTCGCTGGCCGATCGCTTCGACGACGCCGACGCGCACGACCGGCGCTTCGTGCTCGTCATCCCACCGGAGGGCACCCGCAGCGCCGGCGACTACTGGAAGTCGGGTTTCTACGAGATCGCCCGCGCCGCCCACGTGCCGATCGTGTGCATCTACCTCGACTACGAACGCCGCGTCGGCGGTTTCGGCCCGACGGTCGTGGTGACTGGTGATGTCGACGCCGACCTGTCGACGATCCGCGACTTCGTCACCGGGGTACGCGGCAAGTACCCCGATCTGGCGAGCACCGTGGCCTTCAGGCCACGAGACGAGAGCAGCGAGGGCGACGGACTGACGACGCCCAGCCACGGGTCGAGCACCGTGTGACCATCGCCACATCGGTCTCGCTACTGTGACCGCCATGGAGATGCACTTCGCCACCGTCTGGGAATCGATCGCAGATGCGATCCCCGACCTGCCCGCCACCACGCACGGGTCCGTGACCCGGACATGGGCCGAGTACGACGACCGCGCCGCCCGAGTCGCCGGCGCCCTCAGCGCCGCCGGGCTCGGACCGGACTCCAAGGTGTCGCTGTTCATGTACAACTCGAACGAGTTCATGGAGTCGCAGTTCGGCGTCTTCAAGATGCGCGGCGTGCCGATCAACGTCAACTATCGCTACCTCGACGACGAACTCTGGTACCTGCTCGACAACTCCGACTCCGAGGCGATCATCTTCCACTCCTCGCTCGGTGACCGCGTGGCGCGCGTTGTCGAGCGGCTCCCGAAGATCAAGCTGCTGATCGAGGTCGATGACGGCGACGCCGGCCAGGTGCCCAGTGCGCTCGCCTACGACGACGTCATCGCCGGCACCGAGCCGATGGAACGAATCGAGCGCTCCGAGGACGACCTCTACATGCTGTACACCGGCGGCACGACCGGCATGCCGAAGGGCGTGATGTACGACATGGGCGGCATGACGCGCGGCTTCGTGATGCTCGGGTTGCCGATGCTCGGCCTCGCGGCGCCGGACGACGCCGACGCGATCGGGGAGATGATCGCCGGTGCATCGGTGAACGGCAGCACGTTGGTGTCGATCCCGGCCGCACCGCTGATGCACGGCACCGGCTGCTGGCTCGGGTGGTTCATCCCCCATCTCGCCGGTGGACACGTCGTCACCCTCGAGAACCGCAGCCTCGATGCGCACGAGCTGTTGGCCACCGTCGAGCGACACAGAGTCACGTCGTTGACGATCGTCGGAGACAGCTTCGCGAAGCCGATCATCCGAGCACTCGACGAGGGCAAGCCCGGCGGCGAGCCGTACGACACCTCATCGGTCGGCATGTTCATCTCCTCCGGCGTGATGTGGACCTCCGAGGTGAAGCAGCAGATCCTCGACCGGATCGAGCAGGCGGTGCTGGTCGACGCAATCGGTTCGTCCGAGGGGTCGATGGGCACACAGATCACCATGAAGGGTGTGCCCACCGAGACCGCCACGTTCAGCAAGATGCCCGAGACCAAGGTCTTCACCGACGACGACCGCGAGGTCGAGCCCGGCTCCGACGAGGTCGGCATGGTCGCCGCCGGCGGGAACGTGCCGATCGGGTACTACAAGGACGAAGCGAAGTCGGCCAAGACCTTCCGCGTGATCAACGGGGTCCGGTACTCGTTCCCCGGCGACTTCGCGAAGATCGCCGCGGACGGGTCACTGATCCTGCTCGGACGTGGCAGCCAGGTGATCAACACCGGCGGCGAGAAGGTCTTCCCCGAAGAGGTCGAGGAAGCCGTCAAGCGCGTCGACGGCGTGCGCGACTGCCTCGTGGTGGGCGTCGAGAACGAGAAGTTCGGCCAAGCGGTCACCGCCGTCGTGTCGCTCGAAGACGGCGCCACGGTTGATTCCGCCGGCATCATCGCATCGGTCAAGACCGACCTCGCCGGCTACAAGGCGCCGAAGTCGGTCATCTTCGTCGATCAGGTCCCCCGGGCCCCGAACGGCAAGGCCGACTACCGCGCCGCCAAGGACCACGCCGAAGCCGCCGTCTGACCCGCTTCTCGTGAACAAATGCACGCGCCACAGGTGGATTTGTTCACGAGAAGGGCGCAGTTGGTCACGGTCTCCTCAGGTGAGGGCGAACCAGGGTGCCGAGGCGAGGTCGGCGTCGAAGATCGCTCGGTCCTCGGGGTCGGCAATCGCAACCGCACGTGCGGCGGCCAACTCGACGTTTGCCTCGTCGTTGCGACCGAGCAGCGCCAACGCTCGCGCTCGCGCCTCGTGCGCGTAGCCGAGGTCGAAGTCTCGAAGGTCGGCGTCGGCGACCACCGCAGCGCACTCGTCGGCGTGGTGCAGTGCGAGGCTTCCGTGTCCGAGAACCACGTGACAGCGAGACAACAGCCACGCCGCGCGGGCTGCGTTCTCCGGCGCCCGCCCCTCGGCGCGGGCCCAGTGATACGACGCTGCGTAGGCCCGACTCAGCAGCTCGGTCGCGTCGGGTGTCTCGTCGTCGAGCAACTCCCACACCGAATTGTTCGCATCGATCGCCTGACGCCGATGCATCGTCGCGACGTCGGGTGGCGAATCCGGCTCCATGGGTCAGCTGTGGAGTTTCTCGGCGAAGAAGTCGAGGACGCGCGACACGCTGGCCTCGTCGCGTTGTTCGGTGAGCACAGAGTGGTCCGTCGACTTGGAGCTCGGGAGTTCGATCGCGATGAACGCGTCGCCGAGCAGCTCACGAAGCGACGAGAAGCGATCGCCGACCAGCTTGTCGCCGGTGAATCGCAGGCCGAGCACCTGGCACCCCGCTGCTGCCCGCTCGGCGATCGCCGCCGCATCGTCGGGCGACAGGTTGAGATCGGCGCCACGCGTCTTGCCGATCGGGAGCGGCATCGACGGCTGCGACAGGACGGGCGCAAGCATGATGTCATCGACCATCATGCCGAGCGCGAAACCGCCGGAGAAGCACATCCCGACCGCGCCGACGCCCGGGCCGCCGACCTCCTGATGCAGGTTGCGGGCGAGCGCCCGCAACCACGCGATGATCGGCGACGTCTGGTTGAGGGCGAACGACGTGAACTCCCGAGCGATGCACACCTTGGCCATCTGCTGCATCGCATACGCATTCGAGGGCGCCTTGCCAGGGGTCCCGGCGAGTGACGGCATGATCACGGTGAAGCCGCGGTCGACGACCTCGTTCGCGAACTTCATGACGAGCGGCGTGATGCCGGGAATCTCGTGGATCACGATCACGCCGGGGCCTTCGCCGCGCCGATAGGTCGGCCGGGTCAGACCGGCGGACGTGAACTCCCCGACCTCCCAACCCTCGAGAACGTCGGTCGTGCTGCTCATGGTGGGATCTTGTCAGATCACGTCGAGTTCAGAGACGCCGCATTGCGTCGAGCGCGGACTCCGCAAGGATCTCGGTGCCGACCTTGAACGCGTTGAGTTGCTCGTCGCTGATGGCCTGGTCGCCCATTGCGCCGTGCAGGTAACGGGCGTACACGCCCTCAGAGATCACGGCGAGGCGGAACGACCCGAAGGCGATGTAGTAGTCGATCTGAGAGAGGTCGCGACCCGTGCGAGTTGCGTAGCGCTCGAGCAGGTCGGCGTAGGCCGGGAACCCTTCGATGCCGGTCGGGTCGTTGGGACGACTCTGTACGGTGCCGGGGTCGGCCCAGTAGACGCCGACGTAGCCGACGTCGGCGAGCGGGTCGCCCAGCGTGCACAGCTCCCAGTCGAGTACGGCGTTGATCCGGCCCCGGGAGACGTCGGTGAGCACGTTGCCGAACCGATAGTCGCCGTGAGCGATCGACACGCCCTGTTGATCGGGGAACCGCTCCGCCAGGCGCCGTGCCACCTCCTCGACCGCCGGCAGTTCCCGCGTCTTCGAGCGCTCCCACTGGGTGCTCCAGCGTTTCACCTGCCGCTCGACGTAACCCTCACGCTTCGCCAGATCGCCGAGGCCGACGGCGTCGACGTCGACGTCGTGGAGGTCGGCGAGCACGTCGATCAGATCGAAACCCGCCGCCCGACGATTGTCGACCGTGAGCAGTCCGCCCTTGTCGGCGCTGTCGAGCACCACCCCGTCGACGAACCCCATCACGTAGAACGGCGTTCCGTTCACCTCGTCGTCGGTGCAGAGTCCGAGTGCGGGCGGAACGGGAACGTCGGACTTCCCGACGGCGGAGATGATCTTGTGCTCGCGGGCCATGTCGTGGGCAGTTGCGAGCACGGCACCGGTCGGCGGGCGTCGGAGGACGTACTTCTCGCCATCGGCGCCTGTGACCGTGTAGGTGAGGTTCGAGCGACCGCCGACGATCGCATCGAACTGGAACGGGGCGGTGGCACCGTCGATGTTGTCGACGAGCCAGGCCGTCACTCGGTCGACGTCGATGCCGTGAATCGTTTCGTGCACGAATCGACCGTAGCCGCCGTCAACAAGCGAAGCCGGTGCCAAGCACCGCGTCAGCTACTGCGGTGCGGTCAGCCGGGGCGGCCGACGCCGACGACCTTGCCCCAGTTGACCGGGGCGACCGAGACGGTCGAGCCGGTGTTCGGGGCGTGCACCTGCATGCCGTTGCCGAGGTAGATGCTCACGTGGCTGATCGGGCTGTAGAAGAAGATCAGGTCGCCCGCCTGTGCCGATTCCTTCGGGACCCGCGGGACCGAGGCGAACTGGGCACGCGACTGGTGCGGCAGGCCGACGCCGGCCTGCGCCCACGCATAGGCCGTGAGGCCGGAACAGTCGAAGCCGACGCCCGGGCTGGACGTGGCGTAGCGGTAGGGAACACCCTGCTGGGCGAGGGCCGCCTGTACCGCAAGTACCGGAGCGGGACGACACGGCCGGCACCGAATAGCCACCGCCGCTGCCCGACGATGATCCTCCCGAGCTGTCACCGCTCGATGTCGACGACCCGCCGGAGCTGGAGTCGCCGCCGCCGGAGTTGGAGGTGCTGCCACCCGAGTCGCCGCTGCTGGATGACGTGCTTGCGGAGGCGGCCGCAGCTTGTTCACGCACTCGACGAAGCGATTCCTCGGCGCGACGCTGCTCCTCTTGGGCAATCAGCTGGCCCAGTTTGGCCTCGGCCTCGGCACGAGCGTCGGTGTACTCCGTGGTGAGGCGATCGGTCTCGGCCTGCGCGTCGGTGAGCGAGGCAGCCAGCTGGTCCGCCTGCTCACGCTTGCGGGCAAGGAGGTCCTTCTCATCGTTGATCTCCGCCACGAAGGCGTCGAGTTCATCGGTGTCCACGTCACCGGCACTCAGCGCAGCCCGAGCGAGTTCTTCACGCTGCACCGCGTCGTTCAGGTTCTCGGAGTCCTCGAACAGGGGCCCGAGCGGCACGGATCCACCGCCGACGAACGACCGCAGCGCCATGTCGGCCAGGCTGGCGCGCAGCTGGTTCAGCTCGGCCTCCTGCTCGGCGATGCGGGCTTCGGCGTCGGTGATCTCGACGTCGAGCTGCGCCTTGGTGTCGATCGCTTCGTTGTAGTCCTCACCGAGCTGACGGGCCCGCTCTTCGAGCTGCTCGAGCTGGTCGACGATGTCTTCGACCTTCTGGCGCTGCTGGTCGACGCTCTGCGCATTCACGACCGTCGGCAGAGCCACCGGGACGGCGAAGGTGACGGCGAGGGCGACCGGAAGGCCGCGCAGGAATTGCTTGAGGGGGTGCCGCATAGTTCGAGGTCTCACCCTAGCGAATATGACGAACGTGTTGCGAACGCCTGACGAATGTTCATGTGTCGCGCGTCACGCCGACATGCGTCGTCGCCGTCCGTCACTCCCACTCGATGGTGCCAGGAGGCTTCGAGGTGATGTCGTATGCCACCCGGTTGATGCCCGGCACCTCGTTGATGATGCGCTGCGACATCGTCTCGAGCACGTCGTAGGGGATGCGCGCCCAGTCGGCGGTCATCGCGTCATCGCTCGTGACCGCCCGGATGATGATCGGGTGGCCGTAGGTGCGCTCGTCGCCCATCACCCCGACCGATCGGATGTCGGCGAGGACGGCAAACGACTGCCAGATCTCACGCTCGAGACCCGCGAGGCGCAGTTCCTCGCGCACGATCGCGTCGGCCTCCTGCAGGAGTGCGACCCGCTCGGGGGTGACCTCCCCGATGATCCGAACGCCGAGGCCGGGGCCGGGGAACGGCTGGCGCCAGACCATCTCGTCGGGCAGGCCGAGTTCGGTGCCGAGCTTGCGCACCTCGTCCTTGAACAGCTCGCGCAGGGGCTCGATGAGCTCGAGGCTCATGTCGTCGGGCAAGCCGCCGACGTTGTGATGGCTCTTGATCACCGAGGCGGTGCCGTCGGTGCCCCCGCTCTCGATCAAGTCGGGATAGAGCGTGCCCTGGACCAGCCACTTGGCGTCGGTCAGCCCGCCCGTGTTCTCCTCGAACACGCGGATGAACTGCTCGCCGATCGCCTTGCGCTTCGCTTCCGGTTCGGTGACACCCTCGAGCGCGTCGAAGAAGCGCCAACCAGCGTCGACGTGGATCAGTTCGATGCCGAGGTTGCGTCGGAACGTCTCGACGACCTGATGGCTCTCTCCCTTGCGCATCAGTCCGGTGTCGACGTAGATGCAGGTCAGTTGGTGGCCGATCGCCTTGTGCACCAGCGCAGCGGCGACCGACGAGTCGACCCCGCCCGAGAGCCCGCAGATGACCCTGTCGGTGCCGACCCGTTCGCGGATCAGCTCAACCTGCTCGTCGATCACCGACGACATCTCCCAGTCGGCGGCGATCCCCGCACGCTCGTGGAGGAAGCGCGCCATCACCTCCATGCCGTGCGGCGAGTGCACCACTTCGGGATGGAACTGCACGCCGTAGATCCGGCGCTCGTCGTTCTCGAGCACCGCGACGGGAGCGCCTGGAGTGGTCGCCGTGACCGTGAAGCCCGCGGGCGCCTCCGTGATGCCGTCGAAGTGGCTCATCCACACGTCGTGTTCGACGGGTGCGTCATCGGGCAGGAGCAGCGACGGTCCGGTGCGGGTCATCCGGGCGCGGCCGTACTCGCCCTGCATGCCCCGGCCGACGACACCGCCGAGTTGCTGGCCGATCAGCTGGGCGCCGTAGCAGATGCCGAGCACCGGAACGCCCAGTTCGTAGATCGCCGGATCGAGCGACGGCGCACCGTCGACGTGGACGCTCTTGGGGCCACCGGACAGGATGATCGCCGCCGGCTTGCGTTCGGCGATCTCGTCGGCGGTGATCCGGTGCGGGACGATCTCGGAGTACACCTTCAGCTCACGCACCCGACGGGCGATCAATTGGGCGTACTGGGCGCCGAAGTCGACGACGAGAACGGTGGGCCGGTCGGTGTGGACGTCGTGATGCTGCGGTTGACTCAAGGGTGTGAATCGTAGATCAGGCCCGTGGTTCGTCCGCATCCTGTTCGCACTTGCGCTCGTCGTCGGACCGCTGGTCCCTCAGGTTGCGTCGGCATCTACCTCTCCCTCAGAACCCTCGGTTCCGACGACCACCGTGCCGATCGACGACATCGTCATCGATGAGGCCAATCCATTCATTCCGGAATCCCGTGACCTCACCGAGTGCGTCGGCATGCTGCAGCGGCCGGGCTGCGGGAGCGAGGCCCGCGGCGGATGGCACCAGAATCTCGTGGCGATCGCGATGGTCGGCGGCCTGCTGATCGTGTTCGGCCGAGTGGCGTGGGCGATCCGACGCAGCCAGAAGAACGCTGCCGTCACCACGCCCGACTGACAGGGAGGCTGCCAAACGGCTTGTCGACGATTTGCACACGCCGGTCGCGATGGTTCGAGGCGTGGAAAAGACGATCATCCAGATCACCGAACCGGGACGAGCACCCCTGCAACTGCGACTGCATCGGCCGCTGGAGATCGGCCGGGACTGCAACGGGGTGCTGCTCACCGATGCGTTGTTGTCACGTCGCCACCTGCGTGTGAGTTCAACCGGGGGGCGGGTGATGCTCGAGGATCTCGGGAGCACGAACGGCACCCTCATCGACGGTGTGCCCGTGTCGCGTCCGACGCCGCTGCTCCCCGGGCAGTCGGCGACGTTCGGTTCATGCACGATCGAGGTGATCTCAACGATCAGCGATGCACATACGGGACGACGACGTTCGGCGAACGTCGATCGACATCGTGGCGGCCGCGGCCGGCGAGGACCCGGCGCAGATGGTGCAGACCGGGAGCGGCACGCTGACGATCGTGTTCTCCGACATCGAGGGCTCGACCCGGCGGGCAGAACAACTTGGTGACGAGGCGTGGATGCGCCTGCTGAACTTCCACAACCGCTTGGTGCGACGGCAGGTCGAGCGGGCAGGCGGGTACGAGGTGAAGGCTCAGGGTGACGGGTTCATGCTGGCGTTCCCGAGCGCACGGTCGGCGATCCTGTGCTCGATGGAGATCATGCGGGCACTCGAGGTGCACGGCCGGTCGAGACCGAACGACGCCTTGCGGGTCAGGATCGGGATGCACACGGGCGAGGCGATCGAGGAGGACGGGGACCTGTTCGGTCGGCCGGTGGTGCTGGCGGCCCGAATCGCCAACCAGGCCAGTGGCGGGGAGATCCTGGTGTCGTCGTTGGTGCGAGAGATCGTCGAGTCGAGGGGCGATTTGTCGTTCGGCGCGTCGCGCGAGGTCGAACTCAAGGGACTGGTCGGTCGGCATCTCCTGCACCCCTTGTTGTGGTCGGAACGGATACCCGATGCCCGCGAAAAGCGCGAGGATTCGTCATGGCACTGACCGACGATCGCGGGTCTGACGTGGTCTCGCTCGCCGACGGCGCCGAATCGGCCGCCACGTCAACGGCGCAGGTGCGATTCACGGCGCTGCGGGGCGGTGTCGGAGTGCTTCGAAACGGCGAGGCGGTGGCGATCGGGGGTCCGCAGCAGCAGCGGTTGTTGGCCGCGTTGTTGGCTGCGAAGGGTGCGGCGGTGAGCGCAGATCGCCTGGCCGACACGATCTGGCCGGACGGTGCGATGCCGGAGGGGGCGCGACGCACCGTGATGAGCTACGTGTCGCGGCTGCGGGCGGCGATCGGCGGCGACTACGTGGTGACGGGCGCCAACGGTTACCAGTTGGTGTTGGGCGACGCGGCATACGACGCCGACGAGTTCGAGAAGCGTCTGGCGACGGCGAGGGCGTCGGCGGGTGCGGCGTCGATCACCGCATACGATCACGCGCTCCAACTGTGGTCTGGCCGGGCGTTCGGAGACGACGGATCCGAGTGGTGGTTGTCGCCGGTCGCGACCCGATTGGAGGAACTTCGACTCGTTGCACACGAGGAGCGTTGTGAGCGCCTCATCGAGACGGGTCGTCATGCCGAAGCGGTCGCCGATCTGCAGGGATTGATCGCCGATCAGCCGCTCCGGGAGCAGTTCATCGCGTTGGAGATGCGGGCGTTGTATCTCAGCGGGCGGCAGGCCGAAGCGTTGCGGAGCTACCGGAGATTCGCCGACTACCTCGCCGAAGAGACCGGGCTGGACCCGTCCGAGATGTTGGTGGACCTCGAACAGCGGATCCTGATCGGTGATCCGTCGTTGGCGCCGGCCGACGCCGTTGCAGTGCCCGGGTACGAACTCGGAGACCTGATCGGCGAAGGAGCGTTCGGCGCCGTCTACCGGGCCGTGCAGCCGAGCCTCGGACGAGAAGTGGCAGTGAAGGCGATTCGGGCGGAACTGGCCGACGACCCGACGTTCGTTCAGCGGTTCGAGACCGAAGCCCAACTCGTGGCTCGGCTCGAGCACCCCCACGTGGTGCCGCTGTACGACTTCTGGCGTCAGCCCGGCGCGGCGTTCCTGGTGTTCCGTCTGCTTCGTGGCGGTTCACTCGCCGATCGGATCAGCAGTGGACCGCTCCCGCTCGCCGAGGTGTCGCGGCTGGTCGAGGAGATCGGTGGCGCGCTGGCCGCCGCGCACGCACTCGGGATCGTGCACCGCGACGTCAAGCCGGGCAACGTCCTGTTCGACGAGACGGGCAACAGCTACCTGGCGGACTTCGGCATCGCCGACGGTGGCGGCGAGACCTTTGACGTGGCGCTGCGTTCGGCCGGTTCTCCGTTGTATGCCAGTCCGGAGCAGGCCCGCGACGGCGTCACGGGACAGGCTTCCGACCAGTACTCGCTCGCGGTGGTCGCGTGGGAGGCGCTCGTCGGGAGGGCCCCGTTCGCCGGATCGACGGCGACCGACGTGGTGCGCAACAAACTCACCCAGTCCCTGCCGGCGCTGAGTGCCGCGTCCGACGGCGACGCGACGTTGGACGTGGTCTTGCAGAAGGCGTCGTCGCCGGTCGCGGCCGACAGGTATCGCGACATCGGCGAGTTCGTTCACGCCTGGTCCACGGCGTGTCTGGGTGCTGACGTCGTTCGGACCACCGGGAACCTGCCGAGCGGCGCGGCCGCCGTCCGCGCGGCCGGCACGTTGGCGAGCCTCTCGCTCGGGTCGGTCAATCCGTACAAGGGCCTGCGGGCGTTCCGCGAGGCCGATGCCGCCGAGTTCTGCGGGCGCGCCGGTCTCGTCGACGCCCTCGTCGAACGAACCGACACCGATCGGTTCGTGCTCGTGGTGGGTCCATCGGGTTCGGGCAAGAGTTCTCTGGTGCACGCCGGCGCCGTGCCGGCGTGGCGGACTCGTGGCGCGCTGGTGGTGTCGATGGTGCCCAGCGTCGATCCGTTCGTCGAACTCGAAGCCGCACTGCGACGCGTCGCCACCGCCGAGGTCGGCGATATCGGCTCCCGTCTGCTCGAACCCGATGGTCTCGGCGACATCGCCGCCGACATCAGCACCGCGGACAACCCGCTCGTGGTCGTCATCGACCAATTCGAGGAACTCTGGACCCTCGTCACCTCGGACGCCGTCCGTGATCGGTTCGCAGCCACCATTGCAGCCACACTCTCCGGCGACCGCGACATCCGCATCGTCGCCACCCTGCGCGCCGATCTCTACGACCGGCCCCTGCAGCACCCCGTCTTCGGACCGATCGTGCGCGACAGCACGTTCGCGGTCACCCCGATGACCTCCACTGAGCTCCACGACGCGATCGCAGTGCCTGCGGAACGAGCTGGCGTCCGCTTCGAACCCGGCCTCGTCAGCACCATGGTCGGCGACGTAGTGGCGCGACCCGGCGCACTGCCCCTGTTGCAGTTCGCGCTCACTGAACTGTTCGAGCAACGCGTCAACGGCGTCGTCACTGCTGACGCCTACCACGCGCTCGGCGGCATCGGCGGCGCAATCGCCCGTCGCGCCGAGCAGCTCTACGACGAGACTCCGGTTCAGGACCACGGCGACGTTCGTGCGCTGTTCACCCAGCTCGTCACCCCCGGCGACGACAGCGACGACCTGCGACGGCGCGCCACCCGCGACGAACTCGCCGCCGTCGACACCAGCGTCCTCGACCGATTCCTCGCCCACCGGCTCCTGGTGACCGACGTCCACCCGGTCACCCGCGAACCCGTCATCGAAGTAGCGCACGAAGCCCTTCTTCGGGAATGGCCGCGCCTCGTCGAGTGGATCGACGAAGACCGCGACACCATCCGCCTGCGACGCTCCCTGCACGCCGCAGCGCACGACTGGGACATCCACGGACGCGACGACGCCATGGTCTACCGAGGCAGCCGCCTCGCCGCCGCCCAGGACGCCACGCGCCTCGAGCGCGCTCACGCCCACCGAACACGACTTCCTCCGAGCCAGCCACGACCTCGACGAACGCGAACGCACCGAAACCGCCCAACGTGGCGCCCAGCAGACCCGACAGAACAAGCGGCTTCGACGCCTCCTCGCCGCCGCCGCCGTCCTCCTCGTGTTCGCGCTCACCGCCGGGGTTCTCGCCTTCAACCAACGAAACCGCGCCGACGACCAGGCCATCGCGGCCCGAACCGCGCAGGCCGAAGCCGAACAGGCCAGCGAACTCGCAACCGAGCGCGGAGAAGCTGCGCAGAAGTCGAGCGACGAGGCCATCGCCCAACGCTCCGCCGCCGAGGCCGCGCGGAACGAAGCCATAGGGCGCGGACTGGCTGCCCAGAGCGTCACCGCGCTCACCGCAGGCCAGAACGACGTCGCCCTGCTGCTCGCGGTCGAATCGGCACGGTTCGCCAACGAAGCCGACTCCGCCGGCAACGGCACCACCGAAGCCCACGACGCCCTCATTCGAGCCCTCGGCGACGACCCGCTGCTCGTCGGGTACCTCCACGGCCAAGCCGGCCTGGCGAACCACATGGAGTTCTCGCCCGACGGCCGCAGTTTCGCAACGGTCAGCGACAACGGCGACCTTCGCCTCTGGGACGCCGAGACCGGCCTGCCCCACCCCACGCCAGCCCGAACCACTCGCGTTCGCTCCGCGCGGCATCGCCATGAGCGACTCGCTCCTTGCAGTTCCGGATGCATCGGACTGGTCGACCAGGCTGTGGGACGTGAACGCGGAGGCCCCTTGGCCATGGCAACCACCCCGTGTCCTCGACGACTCCTTCGAGTCTGGTGCGCTCTACGGCGTCTCGAAAGTGGCGCTGAGCCGAGACGGCCTCCTGGCCAGATCGTTCTCGGCCGTCGGACAGGGACAGGGCAGCACCGTCGAGATCTGGGACACCACCGCCGGTGTGCTCGTCGCCGGACCGACCGCCGTCGACGGGATCGTCGACGCGATGGAGTTCTCGCCCGACGGCACCGAGCTCGCCGTCAACGCCCTCAGCGCCGACTGGAGCACGCTCGACCTGCAGACGATCGACACACGCACCGGTACACCGGGCTGGCGGACCGTCGCCCATCCCGGCTCCACGACCGGGCTCGGCGTGGGCGTCACCCTCCTCGACCGGCCGTTCCTCTCGTGGGTGAGGTACTCGAGTGATGGAACGCAGGTCAGCTCGATCCTGTCGCGCAGTACGGTCGGGGCGATCGCCACCTTCGACGCCACGACCGGCGCGCCGGCACCGTCCAACGCGGTCGGACGAGACCGCTCCGTGCTCGCGGTGTCGGATGACCTCGAGCTTCTCGTCCTCGGTGCGGGCACCGGCGACCCGGGTGGAGCGGGAGGCACCGAGAACCCGACCCAGGTCGTCGAGGCGAGCACCGGCGACGTGGTCGGCTCGTTCCCGACATCGTTCGCCCCGATCCAGGGCAGACCCGCTGCGCTTCGTCCGGACACGACCGAGTTGGTGATCCAGAACACCGGCGGGGATCTGATGGTCCGTGACTGGGTGAGCGTCGGCGCCCAACCGTTCGCAACGGCACCTCCCGCCGAACTCACGAGCACGGCGATCGCACAGTACGGCGTCGACGCAGGCATCGATCTGACCGAGCCGTTGCGGTTGCTCGGGGTGCAGTACCGCACATCCGATGGAGAGTTCCCCAGCAGGGAGACGCTGCAGTCATGGTCGGCCAGCCCGGCCGGACAGGTCGCCATCGCCACGGAGTCCACGATCGAGATCTGGGATCCGGACCTCGGCGAGTTCGTGCGCCGACTGGAACTGCCAGCGGACTGCGGGATCTTCAGCGGACAGAGCATCGCATTCCACGGCGGCGACGACGATGGAACGGTCGTCGCCGGCTGTCGGGGCAGCACGCTGATCGCGTGGGATCTCGGTTCGCCAGCGCCCAGCCCGGGATGGACGTTGCCCAAGGCGAGCGCGGAGATGGTCAGCGAGGTGCTCCTGAGTCCCGATGGGTCACGGGTCCTCGACAACGACGGTGTGGGCCTGCGTTTGACCGACGCCCGTACCGGAGCGGTACTGGCCCGTGTCCCCGAACTCGACGCCGACAACATCGTCCGCTTCGTCTTCTCACCCGATGGCAGCGTGATCGCCGTCGTCCGATGGTCGGGGGACATCGATCTGCTCCGATCGAAGGATCTCAGCCCGTCCGGAGAGTCGAGAGCAGCACCGGGACCGTCGAGGATCCCGCCCTCCCCGACGGATATCCAGCCCTCGCCATCAGCCCGGACAACGGGTACGTCGCGGCGTGGCACTGGAAGCTCGGCATCGAGACCTGGAACGTGGAGTCCGGTGAGTCCCTGGCGGTGATCGACGGCCGTCGCGACTCCCGACCACCCGCTCCGGGCGACCGCGAGTCCACGCTCGACGTCGGAGGGCTCGCCGGATACGACAGCGTCCGGTTCCCGTCCGTTGCTCTCCACTTCGACGACGACGGAAGCGGGCTGCGTCTGGCGGTGCGACAGGACTTCCTGAGCGAGGACGGCAGCGCATACGGCCGCCGGCTCGACACCGTGTGGTCACTGGGCGACGACGACCTGATCGCTGCTGCGTGCGGGATCGTCGATCGCGACCTGACCGCATCGGAATGGGCGCAGTACGTCGGCACCGGCGTCCCGTACCGGGCGACTTGCTCTTCCGACTGAGCGGTGGACTGCCAGCCTTGCGGCCCGAGGTGATGCGGTCCTCTCCACACGGAGCTGTCGACGATCTGCAGACACCGGTGACGAACGTTTCCCGCATGGAAACAACACCGAATCACACCACCGAACCAGGAACCACACCGCCGCAACTGCGGCTGTACGGGCCGTCGGAGGTCGGCCGACCACACCGACGCCCAGTCCGCGTTCTCGCAGCGGTCACCGCGACCGTGCTGCTCCTCGCAGCATGCGGGAGTGACGACGCGGCCGACCCGCCGGCCGAGGCGGCCGCCGGCACCACGGTGTCCGAGACCGTCGACACCGCCGCTGACGACACGACCGTGCCGACCGAGGTGGCCACGACGGTCGAAGCGGCGCCCGAGACGACGGCGGAGCCCGAACCCGCGTGTCCGCCCGCGGTCCCCAACGAGACCCCACAGGCAGCTGGGACCGTGGCATCGTTCGACCGGGCTGCGTTCGAGATCTCCGAAGGTGTGGCCGTCGACAAGTCGGGCAACATCTACGTGTCCTTCGCTCCGCTCGGGCAGATCGTTCGTCTCGCTCCAGGGTCGAGCGAGTACGAGATGTTCGCACAGGTTCCCGATTGGGACCTCGCCCCTGAGGACTACAAGCCGATCGCCCTGCCCGACGGCACCGATCGGCACTATGGGATCCTGGGGCTCGCGATCGATGCCGACGGCAACATCTATGCCGCAGTCGACACGCCCAACCAAGCGGGAGTCTGGAAGTTCGACTGCCGCACCGGTGAGGGCACGCGATTCGACGGCACCGAGACCATGGGGTTTGCGAACGGGCTCGCCTTCGACGACGAGGGCAACCTGTACGCGACCGACTCGTATTCGGGGATGGAGGGCGACGTCCCGCTCGCTGCGATCTGGAAGATCACCCCGGACGGCGTGGCCGAGAAGTGGCTCGAGAACACCACGCTCGGCGGCCCGAACCAGTTCAACCTCGCCAAGCCGGTCGGGGCAAATGGCATTGCCTACCGAGACGGGCTGCTCTACGTCGCCATCCTCGAGCGGACCTCGGTCTGGACGGTTCCGGTGCTCGACGACGGCACCCCGGGGGAGATGGCCCCGTACGCCGAGTCGGACATCGCATTCGTGAACGACGGGCTCGCCTTCATCCCCGACGGGATCGCGCTCGACGCCGACGGCCGCGTCTATGTCACCGACGTGGTCACCAACGGCGTCGTGAGAGTCGAACCCGGCGGTGCGATCGTTCCGGTCGCCGGCGGCGTGGAACAAGGCTTCGACACCCCGGTGAGCATTGCCTTCGGGATCGGCGCCACCGAGTTGACGATGTACGCCACCAATCTGGCCGACCAACGCTTCGTGCCGGACGGCAAGCCTGGACCAGCACTGGTCGCGATCGACGTCGACACACCGGGGATGCCGTTGCCATAGGCGGCCGACGAGCCGGGGCCGATCGCTCGATCGACCCCGGCTCCTGACCTCGACGCCCGTATCCGATCTGTGCGCTCGGCGCGACGAACAAGGCGGATTTCGGGTGTCAGAGGTCGAGGAGTCGCTCGACCTGGGTGATCCAGGTGCGAGCCGGAACGCCGGGCTCGGCGTGGACGGCACGCCAACCCGGCGCCACGAGCCTGGTCGACGTTGTGAGCGGCGTCGTCGACGAACACGACGTCGTTGCGCTGGTCAGTCGCGACACCGAGGCGGGCCGATGCCAGCTCGAAGAATTCTGCCTCATGCTTCTGCACACCCAGGTCCGCGGAGTAGAGCACGTCGTCGATCGGCATCATCGCCCCGAGCCGCTCCCCGAGGAACGACGCCCGACGATGCTCCTGATTGGTTGCCAACACGACCTGACAGCCGGCATCACCGGCCCGACAGGCCAGCGCGACTGCCTCGTCGATCGGGACGAAGTCGGCCTCGAACCACACGCGGAGGAACTCCTCGACGTCGACGTCGACGTCGGCGCTCAGATCGGCCAGCGCCGCACCTACGCCGTCCTCGACCGAGCGTCGGCCGTTGACGACGTCATCCCACGACCTCATGAAGAAGGCGTCGCGGAACTGCGGCCGCGTCAGCCCGAAGCTCCGCTCCATCTCGACGGTCCAGTGCCCGGCTCCGCCTCGATCGGGGTCGAGCAGGACGCCGTCGACGTCGAGGGCCAGGATGCGCACCGGTTCAGGCTGGCACACACGGCACCCCTACGCTCCACGAGGTGACCCCCGACGAGTTCCGAACCCACGGCCACGACCTGATCGACTGGATCGCCGACTACGTCGGCTCGGTCGAAACCCGCCCGGTCGGGTCGAGCGTGGCCCCCGGCGACGTCCGTTCGCAACTCCCCGAGCATCCGCCGACCGAGCCTGAGCCGTTCGAGCAGGTGATGGCCGACATCGAGCGAATCGTCGTGCCCGGCCTCACCCAGTGGCAACACCCCGGGTTCTTCGCGTACTTCCCTTCGAACACGTCGTTTCCCTCGATCCTCGGCGAGCTGCTGTCCGCCGGTCTCGGCGTGCAGGGAATGAGCTGGGTCACGTCGCCGGCGTGCACCGAGGTCGAGACGTTGATGCTCGACTGGATGCAGGAACTGCTCGACCTCCCGGCCGCCTTCCGCTCCACGAGCGACACCGGCGGCGGCGTGATCCAGGGGACCGCAAGCGAGGCGACGCTGGTGGCGATCCTGTCCGCACGCTGGCGGGCAACGGCCGGATCGGTCAACCACGACGGCGACACCACGAAGCTCGTGGCGTACGCGACGTCGCAAGCCCACTCGAGCATCGAGAAGGGGCTGCGGATCGCCGGCGTCGGTACCGACCGGATCCGGATCGTCCCCCACGACGAGGCGTTCGCCATGCGAGCCGACGCGCTGGACGAGATGATCGCCGCCGACGCGGCCGCTGGACTCGTGCCGTTCTTCGTGTGCTCCACGCACGGCACGACGTCGTCGATGGCGTTCGATCCGACCCCGTCGATCGGCGAGGTCTGCCGCCGCCACGAGGTCTGGTTGCACGTCGACGCGGCGATGTCCGGAATCGCTGCCCTGGCTCCGGAGTTCCGCTGGGTCAACGACGGGTTGGAGTTCGCCGACTCGTACTGCACGAACCCCCACAAGTGGATGGGCGTCAACTTCGACTGCAACCTCTACTGGACCGCCGATCGCAGCGCGCTGCTCGGCGCCCTCAGCATCCTGCCGGAGTACCTGCGCTCGGAGGCCGCCGAAGCGGGCGCCGTGATCGACTACCGCGACTGGCAGATCCCGCTCGGTCGCCGCTTCCGGGCACTCAAGCTCTGGTTCGCGATTCGCTGCGACGGCGTCGCATCGTTCCAGACCATGATCCGCAGCCACGTCGCCCTGACGCAGGAACTCGCCGGATGGATCGCCGACGACGATCGGTTCGAGATCGTCGCGCCTCACCCGCTCAACCTCGTGTGCATCGCGCTGCATGGTGACGACGCGGATGCAGCAACCGACGCCCTCATCGACGCCGCCAACGCAACCGGGGAGGCGCTCTTCACCCGCACCGTGCTCGACGGCCGGACGGTCCTGCGCGTCTCGATCGGCGCCCGGTCCACCGAACGCCACCACGTCGCGTCCGCCTGGCACCTCCTCCAGCAACTCGCCTGACCGTTCTCGTGAACAACCTCGCGCTCTGACCGCGCATTTGTTCACGAGTTCGATGGGGGCGGGCGCAGATTGACAGGATGCAGCCATGACCAACGCTCGACCAGTGGCACTCATCACGATGGCGACGGGCTACGTCGGCCCGGCGCTGGCACGTTCGCTGGCGTCTCGGGGGTACGACCTCGTGCTGCAGGGCGCGGACGGCGACGACACGATGGTGGGCATCGAGGCGCCGTTCGCTGCGCAGGTGCCCGAACTCGAAGCGCTCGGCGCGACCGTCCACACCGTGACCGACGTCGACCTGTCGACCGCCGACGGAAATCGGGCACTCGTCGCCGCGAGCCTCGACCGATTCGGTCGGCTCGATTCCGCGTGCCTGGTCACCGGACTGATCGTGGTCGGCAAGTTCCTCGACATGACGATCGACCAGTGGGAACGGGTCAAGCGGATGAATCTCGACATGGTGTTCCACGGCCTCCAAGCGGTGTTGCCACCGATGGTCGAGGCGAAGCAGGGTCAGGTCGTCGTGTTCACGTCCGCCACCGGTGCCCGCCCCGACCCGATCACGTCGATCTACGGCGGCACGCGGGCAGGAGCCAACGGCATCGTGCGCGCGGTCGGGCTCGAGCACGCCCGAGACGGCGTGCAGGTCAACGCAGTCGGCACGAACTACATGGATTTCCCCGGTTTCCTCAAGGCGTCGCGAGCCGACACCGACCCAGAACGGCGTGCGGCGATCGAGGCGCAGGTGCCGATGAAGAAGCTCGGCACCATGGACGAACTCGCCGCGTTCACGAGCGTCCTGCTCGACGGGACGAGCCGGTTCCAGACGGGCCAGTTCTTCAGCTTCAGCGGCGGCTGGAGTACCTGAGCAGGTCGACCAGCATGTGAGCGGTGGCGCCCCACACGGTCTCGTCGTCGAGTTCGAAGAAGTGCAGCGGTCGGTCCATCGGCGGACTCCCCCAGCGCTCCATCCGGTAGGTGCCGGGTCGGGCAAGCTCGGCCAACGGCGTCCACATCACGCGGTCGACCTCGCCAGTCAGGGCTTCGACCGGGGGCCGGTGATCGAGCACCGACACGATCGGCACGATGTAGCTGCGGCTGACGATCGTGTTGAGGTGAGGGAGTTCGCCGACGATGCTCGGGATGGCAGGATCGAGGCCGACCTCCTCGTGCGCCTCGCGTAGCGCCGTCTCGGTTGGGGTCTCGCCGGGGTCGAGGCGTCCACCGGGGAAGCTGATCTCGCCGCGATGGTTGCGCATCTGCATCGACCGGCGCGTCGAGCAGCACTTCGGCCCCATCGTCGCCTTCGAACAGGGCGACCAGCACCGCGGACACGCGAGCGTCGGGGAACGAGGGCAACAGCGGCGCCGAGTGCTCGGGTACCTCCGCGACGACGTCGTCGACGCTCCAGCGGGTGCCGTGCGGCCACGGCGGATCGTGATGCTCGGTCCACACATCCGGACGCGGGATCTGCTGGTTGCCGCCGCGCCGGCGCTCGGTCATGCAACGCCTCGCGGCGCCGTGGACGTGAGTGCGTGATCGAGATCGGCCCACAGGTCCTCGACGTGCTCGCACCCGACGCTGAAGCGAATCAAGGTCGCCGGGATGCGTTCCTGACCGGGAATCGTCGACCGGCGTTCCATCGTCGACTCGACCCCGCCGAGGCTGGTGGCGTGATTGATCAACTCGGCGCGTTCGCACACCTCGGTGGCACGCTCGCCGGACCCCGTCGTCTCGAACGAGAGCATCGCACCGAAGCCGTTCATGAAGCGGGCGGCGACCTCGTGGGTCGGGTGGCTCGCCAGCCCTGGGTAGCGGACGCGGGCGACCTCGGGATGCACTTCGAGGCGGGCCGCAAGTTCCATGGCGTTCGCCTGGGCACGTTCGAGCCGGAGCCCGAGTGTGCGGGCGCCGCGGATCGTGAGGAACGCCTCCATCGCGCCGATGCTCGCACCGTGGAGCAGTCGGCGTTCGTGGAACTCGTCGAAGAGGTCGTCGCGCGACACCGTGAGCACGCCCGCCAACAGGTCCGAGTGGCCGCCGATGAACTTGGTCGCCGAGTGCATCACGACGTCGGCACCGAGAGCGAGCGGCTGCTGGTTGAGCGGGGTGGCGAACGTGCTGTCGACGGCCACGAGCGTGGTGGACGAACGCGGCGCCGAACAGATCGTGGGGAGGTCGGCGACGGTGATCAACGGGTTCTCCGGCGACTCGAGCCACACCAGGTCACACTCGGCGACCGCGGCAACCCAGGCGGCGGTATCGGCCTGATCGAGGCGCCGGACAGTCCAGCGCCCCTGACGTTCACCCTCGGCGACGATGCCGGCAACGCCGTGATAGGGATCGGTCGGGATCGCGATCGTTGCACCGACGGCCAAGCGCTGGAAGACGACGGCGGCAGCGGCCATGCCCGACGCGAACGCGAGCGACCGTCCTCCATCGAGGCCACCGAGGAGCGCTTCGAGCGCATCGGTGGTCGCGGTCCCGTCCGACCGGCTGTAGACCCGATCGTCGGGAAGATAGAAGTTCGATGCGAACACCGGCGCCACGTTCAGCGGGGCGCCGGGCGTGCGATCGCGAGCACCGGCGACGAGCCAGGTCTGAGGCGTCCAGGTCGGCACGTGATCGTCCTGCGAAGTCCCGTCGTTCATTGCTGCGACCGTATCGCCAGGCCTCTCGTCAATCGTCGTCGTCAGCCCCGGAGCTGAACGAGTCCTTCCAGCGCTTCAACGAGTTCACGCCACCGCCGACCACGCGTCCCGCACCCCGACCGAGTTGCTCGCTCGACGGCCGAGCGGTATCGCCGTCGGCGGCTTTCGCCTCGGCCTTGGCAGCCTTGCGTTCGGCACGTGGCACCTTCTCGGTGAAATCGGTGTGGAACCACACGAACCACAGCACGAATGCGACGGCGCCGAGCAGCAGCCGACTGGTGTTGTCGATCGAGACCCACGGCTGCACGGCACCGGCGAGCAACAGCAACATCACGACCACGTCGAGTTGCTTGTGAACGCGCTTGCCGGCCCAACTGAATGCACCGGCCGCTCCCTTGGTGATCGCTGCGTTGAGGATGATGACGAGCCCGAGCACCGCCGGCACCGCCGGCTGCGGCATCTGGATCGCCACACTGATCAGCCCGACGCCCAACAGGTACTCGATGAGCTGATGCATCCAGAACGGACGTCGCACTCGTTCGATCTCGACCATCCCGGTGATCCTACGGCCGGCGTTCGCAGCGAGCGTGCTCGATTCGGCGGCGCCACTCCCGACCAGACCTCCCTACAGTGATGAGCGTCTGCGAACCACCTGCAACAGCCCGGCGATCGGAGCGAGGAGCCATCGATGGCCGCAAGACATTGGACCACCGCCGACATCCCCGATCAGTCGGGTCGGGTCGCCGTCGTGACAGGGTCGAACACCGGCCTCGGACTGGCGACCGTCGGAGGCCCTCGCTGGCGCTGGCGCCGAGGTGGTCATGGCCGTCCGCAATCTCGACAAGGGAGAAGCGGCGCGATCGCAGATCCTCGAACAGCACCCGGACGGCCACGATCCACGTTCAGTCGCTCGACCTCGCGTCGCTCGACTCGGTGCGGACCGCCGCCGACGAACTCCTGGCGCGCTACGACCGACTCGACCTGTTGATCAACAACGCTGGGCTGATGTACACCAAATGGCAGACCACCGCCGACGGGTTCGAGTTGCAGATGGGTGTCAACCACCTCGGCCACTTCGCGCTGACCTCGGTGCTGCTCGATCGGCTGATGGCCACGCCCGGTTCACGGATTGTCAACGTCAGCAGCGTCGCCCACAAGATCAGGTCGACGCTCGACCCGACCACGATGATGTCCGGCGAGAAGTACGACCGCACCGCCGCCTACGGGCGGTCGAAGCTCGCCAACCTGCTGTTCACTTACGAGCTGCAACGTCGCCTCGATGCGGCCGAGTCGACGACTGCCGCCTTGGCCGCTCACCCCGGCGTGTCGGCAACCGAACTCGGTCGCGAGTCGCCACCCGTGGTCCAGTTCTCGATGAAGATCGGCAAGCCGCTACTGCAGTCGGCGGCGAAGGGCGCCCTCCCGCAGCTCCGGGCCGCCACCGACCCCGATGCGGCGGGCGGCCAGTACTACGGACCGGACGGCTTCATGGAGTGGCGCGGCAACCCGGTCGTCGTGACATCGTCCGAGCGCTCGCACGACCGCGACCTCCAGCAGGCGTTGTGGGCCGAGTCCGAGCGCCTGACCGGCATCACCTGGCCGATCTGAAGCTCCTCGCGCAGTCGGCAGCTCGCGTTGGCCTCCCGGAAGCGCACGAGGAGCCGCATTTCGACCTCACGTCGTTTCGCGTCGGCACGAAGATCTCGCGACCGCGCCGCCCGACGGCGGCGTCGTTCGGGTATTCGTCGATGAGTCCGAAGCTCGAGCATGCGTTGCTGAAGCTTGACCGGCGTCGAATTGCTCCTCTGGGGCGAGAAGGTCTCGGGTGTCAGCGTGTCGCTCGCCACGGCCGACGCTCGACGGGTGGCCGAACTGCTCGAGGAGTCGTGGCGTCGCCGTGCGCCGAAGCGAGCCATCGCCGCGTTGACGCCCCGCGGCCGCAGCCGAATGATCTGACGCGACCGGTACCTGCCCGCTCGACTCGAACACGTCGCTTCAGTAGCGGCACCAGATGCCCATCAAGCTGGAGAACGTCGGTATCGCTGTCCGCGACATCGAGGCGACGATCGCCTTCTTCACCGACCTCGGTCCACCGTTGTCGGCCGCGACACAGTGAGCGGCGAGTGGGCCGACACCGCTGTCGGCCTCGACGGAAACCACGCCCGCATCGCCATGCTCCAGACCCCGAACGGCAACGGCGTCTGGAGCTCTTCGAGTACATCCACCCCGACGCAATCGAGACGGAACCGACCCGGCCCAACGAGATCGGCATGCACCGCGTCGCCCTCGGTCGACGACATCGACCAGGCGCTCGAGGTCGCTGCGAGGCATGGCTGCTTCCACTCGGGCGTCGCGAGAGAGGACATCAAAGGCATGCCAGCACCGATCGAGTCACCATCGTGATGCTGGCGCAGGAGCTGTAGACGAGCTGACCTGCGCGAGACTGCCCCGATGGTGGACGTCCTGCGAGTTGCGCAACTGTCGGACACTCACTTCTTGGAGCGCGGTCTCGAGCCGGAAGGGGGCTCTGCCTACGACACCTCCGAAGCGTTCGACGCCGTGCTCGACGACCTGTGCGGTCGCGAGTTGGACCTCGTCGTGGTCACCGGCGACATCGCCGACCATGGGCGGGCCGAGCAGTACGAGATCGCCGCTGCGGCGTTCGCCCGGCTGCCGTGCCCGGTGTTCGTGTGTCCGGGGAACCACGACTACGACTCCCCGTTCCGTACCGCGTTCCAGGCGCCTGACGTCTTCGTGCCCCGGGTGACCCAACACGGGCCGTGGTCGTTCGTCTACGCGGACTCGAATGCCGGCGCAATGGGCGCCGACGACTCGGGTCGGTTGCTCGATCCACCCGGCGAGGACCGCCTGCACGGCAACGGCTCGCTCGGCGCGGCCGAGTCGGCGTGGTTGCGCGCAGCAACGACCGCCCACGACGCCGACCACGTGTTCGTATGGGTGCACCACCCGCCCGACGCCGACGTGCCGCTCTGCAACGAGGCGGCCTACACCGCTGAATGGGAAGCAGTGGTGGCCGATCGACCGAAGATCCGCGGCTTCGGTGGTGGCCACACTCACATCCCCTCGACCTACGAGTTCGCCGGGCGTCCGGTGTTCGTCGCCCCGTCACTGAAGAACAACTTCGATCTCCTGGCCAGCACCTGGCTGCCGCCGGGCTACCGGACCTACGAGTTCGGCCTCGATGGCACCATCACCAGCGAGGTGCAACTCGTCGATGACGAGCGGTGGCCGCGCCGGCCGTTCGGACGGGCGATCCGCTCGCTGTTCATGGGTGAGATCTCGCACTCGGAACTGGCCGAGATCGCGGCGCGGCGGCGCTGAGACGACGATCGATGGCCGGAAACGGAACGCGCCGGGCACGAGCTGCGAAGAAGCGGCGGCGACGCATGGATCGCGCCGACAACGACCTCTCCGGGGACCAATGGGAAGCGCTGAAGGCGGCGTGGGGCGGCTGCGCCTACTGCGGCGAGTCGACGGCGCCGATGCAACGAGACTGCGTGCTGGCGCTGTCGCGTGGCGGTCGATACACGCTCGACAATGTCGTGCCTGCGTGCGGCTCGTGCAATTCGAGCAAATGCAACAACGAGGTCACCGGCTGGCTTCGCCGGAAGCGTCTCGACGAGCGTGCGTTTCTCGTTCGGCAGATCGACATCAGCCGCGAGCTCGCACGCCGGTTTCCTGCCGGACCCATCGACGGGGGCGCACCCGACACGGAGGCAACGGAGGCGGGGGGGGAGGGAAGGGGGGGGGGGACGACGCGGGCAATCCGATGAATTCATGGCCCGACCATCGTCTCTACAGAGCAACAGCCACGTGGTGGCCTCCGGGCACCGACAGGACTGAGCAGAGAGGAGTCAGCCATGTCCACGTCCACATCGGACCGCTCGACATCACGTTCACCGCCACGTTGGGGCGAGTACGCGAGGGCGACACCTGGACCTGCGTCCAGATGCCGACTCCGCCACCGTGTTCGGCACACGTGGTCTCGTGAAGGTCGCCGGCACCGTCGACGGCGTGCCGTTCCGCAGCTCGTTCATGGCGCTCGGCGACGGCACGCACAAGCTCCAATGCAGCGCCATCCGCAAGATCATGGCAAGTCCGACGGGAGAGTGAGTCATGCCAACGCCTCAATTGACGTCGGGAGAGCAACGAGATGAGACCACTTCGATACGCGATCAACATCACGCTCGACGGCTGCTGCCATCACGAGGCCGGGGTCGCCCCGGACGAGGAGTCGATGCGCTACTGGACCGCTGAAATGGGGCGAGCCGATGCCTTGCTGTTCGGACGGGTGACCTACGAGATGATGGAGTCGGCGTGGCGGCGACCGTCCACCGGCACGTGGCCCGACTGGATGGAAGCGTGGGAGATCCCGTTCGCCGAGACCATCGACCCGGCGAAGAAGTACGTCGTCTCGAGCACGCTGAGCGAGGTCGATTGGAACGCCGAGCTGTTGCAAGGCGACCTGGGACAAGCCGTTCAGCAACTCAAGCAGGAGCCAGGCGAGGGGCTGTTCGTGGGTGGCGTGACGCTTCCCCTCGCGCTGGCCGATCTGGGACTGATCGACGAATACGAGTTCCTCGTGCAGCCGGTTCTTGCCGGCTACGGGCCGACGTTGCTCGCCGGTCTACGCGAGCGCATCCAGCTCGAACTGGTGAACCGCCACGAGTTCCAGTCGGGGGCCGTCGCCCTGCGGTACCGGCGGTGGACGTCTGACCAACGCTGACCGGCGCATCAGGTGTCGAGTGGTCGAGGGAACGATCAGCCGATGAACGGACGGCTGTGTCCGCCGCCACTGATACTCGGGCGGATGACATGGGCGTGTGCGGTGCGAGCACCTCCTGGCGTGCCGGTTCCATGGCGAAGAAGCTGCCGACAACGGTGCCGGTGCACACCGACGCGCCGCATTCGCACGGCCACGAGTCACCGTCGACGCGTTCAATCGTTAGTCGATCGTGATCTCGTCGTCCAATCAACCTGGATTGGGATGCTGGCGGACTCACACGGCGTTCGGTGCCCCCGGTGCCCCCGGGCAGCGCCTCCTCCATCACTCGCCGTCGACGAACAGACAGAACGGGTGGCCTGCCGGATCGAGCATGATGCGAAGACGGTGGGGTCGGGCGGGGGAAGAGCCTCGTCGCCTCCGACGAGAACGAGCTGAACTGCCGCGCCGAGGTCGTCCACGAGGATTTCGAAGTGCATCATCTTGGCTTGGCGTCCCGCTTGGTCCGGCCAGACCGGGGCCTCGTAGGCGTCCTCCGCCTGGATGTTCAGCCTGATGCCGCCCTGGGGATTGCGGAGCTGCAGCCATCCGCTGCCGTCGCGGGTCGTGATGTCCCAGCCGAGCACTTGTGAGTAAAACGCACCGAGCGCTTCGGCGTCGGAGCAGTCGACGGTGAATCTCGGTCGACCTGATCGCTGGCAACGATGGCATGGCCTCGGTGTCGCGCTGCCGAACTTCGTGAACCGTCGAGCTACCAGGCGTACGCTTCCGGTGCGGTGCCGCCGGGCCCGGGGAAGATCGCGTCGATCGATGCCAGCGTGTCCGGAGCGAGGTGGATCTCGAGCGAACGCAACGAGGCACCGTCGAACTGGCCCAGTGTGCGCGGACCGATGATCGGGCAGGTCACGCCGTCCTGAGCGAGGAGCCACGCCAACGCCACCGCTGCAGGCTCCTCTCCGAGATCGGAACACAATTGCTCCCACTGCTCGAGCTGAGGGCGCAGCTTGTCGATCCGCCTCAGCGACTGTGGGGATTGGCGGCGGGCACGGTCGGAGTCGCCGAGTACGCCACCGAGCAACCCGCCCGACAGCGGGCTCCACGGGATCACACCGACGCCGTACTCGCGGCATGCCGGAAGCACCTCGAGTTCCACGGTTCGCACCAGCAGGTTGTAGTGGCTCTGCTCGCTGACGAGGCCGAGCGTGTGCCGGCGGGCGGCGGCTTCGTTCGCCCGGGCGATGTGCCATCCGGCGAAGTTGCTGCTGCCGACATAGGTGATCTTGCCCTGCTGGATCAGGGTGTCCATCGCCTGCCAGACCTCTTCCCAGGGCGCGGTCCGGTCGATGTGGTGCATCTGGTAGAGGTCGATGTGGTCGGTCTGCATTCGCCGAAGGCTGTCCTCACACGCCATCCGGATGTGACGTGCCGACAGCCGACCGTCGTTCGGCCACTCGGACATGGCTCCGAAGAGCTTCGTCGCCAGGACGATCTTGTCTCGCCGGCCGCCGCCCTGGGCGAACCACCGTCCGATGATCGACTCGGTGGCACCGGCGCCCTTGTCGCCGCCGTAACGGTTCGCCGTGTCGAAGAAGTTGATCCCGAGCTCGACGGCGCGGTCCATGATCGCGAACGATTCGTCCTCGGGCGTCTGCGGCCCGAAGTTCATCGTGCCGAGACACAGCTCGCTGACCTGGAGAGCGGTACGGCCCAGCCGTCGATAGCGCATGGCATCATGCTCGCAGACCCAGATCCCATGTCAAATGCACGTAGTAGTGGTGGAGCTTGCCGGGTGGTGCAGGGGTGAGTCTCGACTACGAGATACTCAACGGTCTCGCACCGGGACCTGTTCTCGGACACGTCGAGCACACGGTGATCGGAACTGCTGACGATGGCTCGACATACCCCGTCGGCTGCGCCATGCCTGGTGGTACGGCTCACCAGGCGAGGAACTGACCGAACGAGATGTTGCCGTACTCGAACTCGTTGAGCCGTAGTACCTGCAAACGGCGTCCGGTGACACGGTCGCAGCCCCCGGTCGTCGTCGTGCAGGCGTAGACGTAGACGGAGACGTAGCCTCACCGGCGTGTTCGACCGCGAGCCGACCTTCTTCCGCGCTCCACACGAGTTCCGCGACTGGCTGGAGCGCCATCACGCGACGGCGACGGAGTGTGTGGTGGGCTACTGGAAGACGCACACGGGCAAGCCCTCGCTCCGATGGGCCGACGCCGTGCGCGAGGCGCTGTGTTTCGGCTGGATCGACGGGCAGAGCCGCTCGATCGACGGCGAACGCCACATGCAGCGGTTCACGCCACGAAAGAGCCGCCGCTGGAGTGCCGTGAACGTCGCACTCGTGGCCGAGCTCGAGGCCGAGGGTCGCATGACCGACGCCGGACGGCGCGCGTTCGCGGCACGCGACACAAGCGAAGAGCCGTACTCGACGTCGAAGCGGCCCGCCCAGTTGCCGCCTGAGTTCGACGAGCGCCTGCGCCGAGACCACCCGAACGCAGCCGCCTTCTGGGACTCCACGCCGCCGAGCTACCGCAAGATGCGCTCCTTCTGGATCAGCGAGGCGAAGCGCCCCGAGACGCGCGAGCGGCGATTCGGTCTGCTCGTCGAGGCCTGCGACGCAGGCGAGCGGCTCCCGTGATCCGCCGGGTTGTTGTGGCAGCGACCTCTACCCGGCGTTCGGCGGCACACTTCGACGTTGCATGTGCGCCGGCGCTCGTCAGGCTGGGACGGTGAAGATCGACTTTCTGGTGACGATGGCCTGCCAGTTGCGATCGCGGCGCAACAGGCCGCCTACTCGGTCGCCGGCGAGCGCCACGCCGCTGGCACCGACAGTGCGATGACGGCGATCGTGTTGGAGGGCAACAACTTCACCGATGCCGTGCTGCTGCTGGGTCCGCTGTATCACCTGACCGATCGCGACGATCGGGTGCACGCACTTCGGGAAGCAGCAAGGGTGGCGCTCGGGAAACGTCAGCGGTGGCTCCATCGAGTGCGAATACAGTCCGTCCCATGCAGGTGAAGCCTGGTTGCACCTTCTGCGGCATCGTCGCCGGGGAGATCCCGTCGACCACGATTGCCGAGACCGACCGTGCGATCGCGTTCATGGACATCAACCCGGTGACCGAGGGCCACGCGCTCGTGGTGCCTCGAGAACACGCGTCAGATCTGCTCGACGTCGCCCACGACGACCTCGCCGCGTGCGCACTGCTGTCCCAGGAGATCGCCCGGCGAGCCAAGGACCGACTGGGCGCCGACGGTGTCAACTTGCTCAACTGCAGCGGCGCCGATGCGTGGCAGACCGAATTCCACTTCCACGTTCACGTCATCCCTCGGTTCAAGAACCAGCCCGCCAGGGACCGATCAATACGTCTGCCGTGGGATCCGACGCCCGGCGACCTCGACGAGATCGCCCGAATCGGAACTCGCCTCGCTTGACCCGACGCCTGGTCGTTGAGCCGGCGTTTGGGGAACATGGCACGTCACGCGATCGGCCCTGATTGCCAACGGCGCTGCGCGTCAGCGCGGCGTTCCGTACTGGTCGAGTCGATCGAGGAGAGCCAGGCGCCACTCGTCAGCGAGGACGTCGTCGAGCGCGACGAGCCGCTCGACGTTCGAACGATCGGTGAGCGAGCGGTCGAGCATTGCGTCGTTGGCGGCTCTGACTGACAGTGCGGCCGGATGTTGTTCGATGACCGAGATCGGTCCGGCGACGTCGACCACGCCCGCTTCGAGCACCCGAAGGTACCAACCGGTCCGCCCTGTTGAACGCATGAGTCCGCCAACTGCGGCCGTGCCTCGGTGCAGGGTCAGCTTCTGACATGGCCAGCGTGGTTGTGCTACTTGCAGTACTGCTGTGCCCCACCGCCACACGTCGCCGATGCACGCGTCGTTCTCCGTGGCGCCGCGTGTGGAGAGGTTCTCGCCAAACGGTGCCGTCGGCGAGTCGGGCAGGTCGGGCTGGCCGAGGTCAATCGCCCACCCCGCAAGGTGCTCGGACGGGTAGGCGTAGACGGCCTTGTCGACACCGCCGTGAACGGTGCGATCCGACTGGTCGTCGCCGTCGAGATTCAATTCGGTGAGCGTGAGGCGCTCGACGGTGACGGGTGCTTTGGCGATCGACGACGTGATTCCCGCCGCTGGTGGTCCGAGCGGCTGCGGACCCGACACGTTGACTCGGACGATGGCGATCTCCACACCGAGCACCGTAGCCACCAGGCCCGCGTCTCGGGTCGTGTCGCTCTCCCGGCGTTCACAGAACGAATCGCGGTCGGGCGACCCGGCAAGTAGTGACAGCACCGGCTCGTCAGGTTGGTCGAGACGTTCAGGGCGGAGGAGTCGGCCTCAGATGAAACTGGGCACACGCGGACGGCCCGTTCGGTGCCTGATCACACGGATCGGCCGGCGAAGGCGGCCAGGCGCTGATATGCGTCGGCATCGGCGGGCGCGCGCTGCTCGGGGCCGAACGCATCGCCGCGCATGTCGTCGGTCATCGAAGATGTCATGAACGCGTGACCTACCTCGGCCACCTCGGGATCGAGGTCGGCGGTCGCGCCGCCCAGAGCGGTCGCCAGGTCGTAAGTGTGAACAGCCAGTTCGGCGGCGGCCATCCCTTCCGGAAACTCATTGCCGGGGGCGTCGAGCGCCTCGACCAGCGCCCGGCCCTGCTGGTCGAGCGCCGACGCGGGGTCGTCATGATGGGTCGAGTCCGCCCAGTTGGGTTGGCCGCCGCGCGCCATGATCGCCATGCCGACGACACTGTTGACGATGTGGTCACTCAGGTCGGCCACGGTCCATTGCGCACAAGGCGTCGGTCGGGCTGAGTCCTCAGGCGTAACAGCGCGCAAGAGGGTGCCGAGCTGGTCGAGCCCACAGTTGACGGTCGACGAGGTCATGATCCATGTTGACCCGCACGCAGGCAGCGTGCAAGTGTCTCGCGCCGGACGACCGAGATGGGGTGCTGTCCGCTCGCCGCGCTGCGGAGTGCGCCCCTTCCGTGCAATCTGCTCGGGAGCGTCGGGCCCCCGCGCCACGATCCACGAACCGATGCCCGACTACGGCCGAGAATGAGAGACCGCCATGAGTACCGACGTGCCGAACCTGATCGAGACCTATCAACGCGCTCACGATCAGCGCGACACCGACATCGCCTTGGCGACGTTCAGCGCCGACGCCACTGTCGTTGACGACGGCCGCACTCACACCGGCACTGACGAAATCCGGTCTTGGCTCGACAACGCCGCCAGCGAGTACACCTACACCAGGACCCTGACCGGCGTCGAGGATGAGAGCGACGGCAGCTACGTCGTGTCGAACCATCTGTCGGGCAACTTCCCCGGCGGCGAAGCCGACCTCCGGTACCGCTTCCGGCTCGAGGACGGCCTGATCCACCGACTGGAGATCGCCCCGTGACTCAGCGCGCCGGAAGGACACGCTGAAGCGCGGACCCTCCGGTATATGAGCTCGCCGGAGCCGGACCCCGCGCACCGAGCGGATGAAGCTGACCCGGCGGCAGGTGGCAGCGGGTCAGCGCCGACCCGGCGTTCAGGGACCGATGAGTCGAGGCGATGCGTACCGTCCAACCTGTATGGCTACCAATGTGCTCATCCGGGTGCGGCGGAGAGGCCTGTCGGTCGTCGTCGAATCCTGATCACTCGGCTGACGAGTACCCACACGGCGGCGGCTGGACCGCTGCGAGAGGAGAAGCCACCCCATGCCCACCGAAGCACCAAGCGCCTCGACCGCTCCACTTCCACCGATCGTCGACGAGTCGACGTGGCGACGCGAGTTGGACGAACTGCGCGCACGGGAGAAAGCTGCGACCCGCGAGCTCGACGCGGTCGCCGCGCTGCGCCGCCGGCTCCCCGCCGTCCAACTGCCGGATTACACGTTGGAGGGACCCGACGGACCCATTCGGCTGGCGGACGTGTTCGACGGACGCCGACAGTTGATCGTGTACAGCCACATGTGGGAACCCGGCGAGACATGGCAGTGCGGCGGCTGCACCAGCTTCACCGCTCAGTTCACCCGCCTGGACTTCCTCGATCCTTACGACGCTCGCTTCGTCATCGTCACCCAAGGACCGATCGACGATGCTCTGGCGTACCGGCAGCGGGTCGGTAACCAGATGGACTGGTACTCCACTGCGAACAGCAGCTTCGGCGCCGACATGGGCGCGCCCGCCGGCGGCGGTTTCGCCGTCAACGTGTTCATACGGGGTGACGACGGAACCGTCTACCGCACCTGGCACACCGACGGTCGCGGCACCGAACAGCTCTCCCACACCTTCCCACTGATCGACCTGCTGCCCTACGGCCGACAAGAGGCATGGCAGGATGCCCCCGATGGCTGGCCGCAAGGCGACGCCTACTGGGGATGGATCGGGTCCGACCAGATCGGCGATCTGTACGGCAAGGAGCAAGGGGACACCTGACACTGCCGGGCTCCGGAACTCACAGGGCCCGGTCGTCGTGCTCGCCGAAGACATCTCACTCCCTCGCTGCGGCGGCCGATCCAAGTGGTCATTCCGAGGCATGACCCTCGACCTGGTTCGGGCGGCGCGTGGCGAACCGATACCAGACGCGACGGAGCCCCGAGGTCTTCCCCCGGGGCTCCAGTCGATTCGGTGTTCGGATGTTCAGGATCGGATGCGTGATCCGACGGCCGAGGCCGTCATCACATCATGCCGCCCATGCCACCCATGCCGCCGCCACCCATGCCAGCCATGCCGGCGTCATCTTCGGGCTCGTCGGCGACGAGGCACTCGGTGGTGAGCACCATCGCAGCGATCGACGCGGCGTTCTGGAGACCCGCACGGGTCACCTTGGCCGGGTCGATGATGCCGGCGGCGATGAGGTCCATCATCTCGCCGGTTGCGGCGTTCATGCCCATCGGACCTTCCGCAGCTTCGACTTCGCGAACGACGACGGAGCCTTCGAGGCCGGCGTTGTTGGCGATGTTGCGGGCCGGCGCGGTGAGCGCTTCCCACACCGTCTTGGCGCCGGTCTTCTCGTCGCCTTCCAGCGAGTCGACGACGACCTGCACGTCCTTGCGGGCACGAATGAGGGCGGTGCCGCCACCGGCGACCACGCCTTCCTCGATGGCCGCACGAACCGACGACACGGCGTCTTCGATGCGGTGCTTCTTCTCCTTGAGCTCGACCTCGGTCGCGGCGCCGACCTTGATCAGCGCCACACCGCCGGCCAGCTTCGCGAGGCGCTCCTGGAGCTTCTCGCGATCCCAGTCGGAGTCGGTGTTCTCGATCTCGGCCTTGATCTGGTTGATACGGCCCGCGATGTCGTCCTCGGTCCCGCCACCATCGACGATGGTGGTGTTGTCCTTGGTGATCACGATGCGCTTGGCGGTACCGAGCAGGTCGAGGGTGACGTTCTCGAGCTTGAGGCCGACTTCTTCGCTGACGACCTGGCCACCGGTGAGGACGGCCATGTCCTGCAGCATCGCCTTGCGGCGGTCGCCGAAGCCGGGCGCCTTGACGGCGGCGGCGTTGAACGTGCCACGGATCTTGTTGACGACGAGCGTGGCGAGGGCTTCACCCTCGATGTCCTCGGCGATGATCACGAGCGGCTTGCCGGTCTGCATCACGGCCTCGAGGGTCGGCAGCATGGCCTGCACCGTCGAGATCTTGGCGCTGTTCAACAGGATGTAGGCGTCTTCGAGGACGACTTCCTGGCGCTCGGCGTCGGTGACGAAGTACGGCGACAGGTAGCCCTTGTCGAACTGCATGCCCTCGGTGAAGTCGAGCTCGGTGCCGAACGTGTTCGACTCCTCGACCGTGACCACACCGTCCTTGCCGACCTTGTCGATGGCGTCGGCGATGACCTCACCGATGGATGCGTCGGCCGCCGAGATGGTGGCGACGCTGGCGATGTCGGACTTGTCGTCGACATCCTTGGCCTGCTTGGCAATCGACGCGACCGCCGCAGCGACGGCCTTCTCGATGCCGCGCTTGACCGACATCGGGTTGGCGCCGGCAGCGACGTTCTTCATGCCGACCGAGACCATCGCCTGTGCGAGCACGGTGGCGGTGGTGGTGCCGTCACCAGCGATGTCGTCAGTCTTCGTGGCGACTTCCTTGACGAGCTGGGCGCCCATGTTCTCGAAGGGGTCCTCGAGCTCGATTTCCTTGGCGATGGACACGCCGTCGTTGGTGATCGTGGGGGCGCCGAACTTCTTGTCGAGCACCACGTTGCGGCCCTTGGGGCCGATGGTCACGCGGACGGCGTCGGCCAGCTTGTTGACGCCGGCTTCCAGCGCCCGGCGGGCGTCATCGTCGAACTTCAGTACTTTTGCCATTGGGGGTTCCTCTCTGGCGGTCGTTTGTGTTGGTTGTGTTGAGCTGAGGTCGCGGAGCGACGGTCAGCTCTCCACGACCGCGAGCACGTCGCGGCTGTTGAGCACGAGCAGGTCTTCGCCGTTGACGGCGACTTCCGTGCCGCCGTACTTCGAGTACAGAACGGTGTCGCCGACGTTGATGTCGACGGGGATCAGGTCGCCCGAGGTCTCGGAACGCTTGCCCGGACCAACGGCGAGGACTTCGCCCTGCTGCGGCTTTTCCTTGGCGGTATCGGGGATGACGAGACCCGATGCGGTCTGCGTCTCGGCCTCGTTCGGCCGGACCACGATGCGGTCATCCAGCGGCTTCAGGTTCATGGTGTAAGCCTCCATTGGCTTGCTCACGGCGGGGTTCGAATCCCGTTGGGTCTGATGTTCCGGAACGAGTTAGCACTCGACCCGGGCGAGTGCCAAGGCTAGACCGCCGACCCCACTGTTAGCAACCGCCCCCCGAGAGTGCTAACGCCCCCACCCGAAAAATGTGGCGGAGTGACCGCCGGTGAACCATTTGCGCGCACATTTCGGGTTTCAGTTCGTGAATGTCGACCTGATCAGGGCGAGCGTCTCGGCGAGGGGCAGGCCGATCACGTTGGTGACACTGCCGTCGATGCGTTCGACGAACGCGCCCGCTGCGGCCTGGATCCCGTACGCACCGGCCTTGCCGGCGTGCTCACCGGTCGCGAGGTACCACTCGATCGCCGAGTCAGTGAGCTCGACGAACCGCACGGCCGTCTCGACCACACGGGTCGTGGTTCCCGGAGACCTGGGCTCGGGGAACCACACGACGCTCACGCCGGTGTGGACGAGGTGGGTTCGTCCGGACAGGAGTTGCAGCATGCGGCGGGCGTCGGCATCGTCGACGGGCTTCTCGAGGATCTGGCCGTCGACGTCCACCGTGGTGTCGGCGGCGACCACGATCGCCTCCGTGTCGAGTCGATCAGCGACCACACGGGCCTTCTCGGCCGACAGTCGCGCCACGTAGGCGGCCGGCGTCTCACCGGAGTGAGCCGACTCGTCGATGTCTGCCGGGACGACGTCGAACTCCAACCCGACCGAACGCAGGAGTTCAGATCGGCGGGGCGACGCCGACGCGAGCACCAGTCGCAACCCGTCAGGCAGCTCGATCATCAGCCGCCGGAGAGGGCCATGACCTGGTCGTCATCGGGGATCGACACGTCGTGGAGCAGTTCGTCTCGGCGGTGGCCGTCCAACCAGCCGTCAGGCAGGCTGACCTTGATCGGACCGTTGGTGTGTCCGCGCTTGATCCGTTCGCCGCCGTCGACGATCCGGGCGGTCGGGTCGAGGCCGGCGACGATGTCCTCGAGCTCCATCATCGACTTGACCATCGAGAACCGGCGGCGCACCTCGGGGCCGACGGGGTAGCCGCTCATGTACCAGCCGGTGTGTTTGCGGAAGTCACGCATGGCGTGGTTCTCGCCGAGGTGGCCGACGAGCAGGCGAGCATGGCGCACCATCACCTCGCACACCTCGCCGAGCAGCCGGCTCTCGGGCACCGGACGACCGGCCAACGCTTCGACGAGGTCGCTGAACAGCCAGGGTCGGCCGAGGCACCCGCGTCCGATCACCACGCCGTCGCATCCGGTCTCGGTCATCATCCGAACGGCGTCGGACGCCTCCCAGATGTCGCCGTTGCCGAGCACTGGGATCGATCCGACGGCGTCCTTGAGTTCGGCGATCGCCTCCCACCGCGCCTCGCCCGAGTAGTGCTGCTGGACGGTGCGGGCGTGCAGCGCGATCGATGCCACGCCCTCCTCGGCGCACACCTCGCCGGTGCGGATGTGGGTGAGCCAGTCGTCGAACAACCCCATGCGGAACTTGGCAGTGACCGGCACGCCATAGGGCGAGGCGTTCGACACCGCCGCCCGCAAGATGGCGCGGAGCAACTCGGGCCGTGCGGGCACCGCCGCTCCCCCGCCTCGACGGGTGACCTTGGCGGCCGGGCATCCGAAGTTGATGTCGATGTGATCAACGCGACCCGCGTCGCACAACTTGGCAACGGCGCGACCCATGATCTCAGGGTCGCTGCCATAGAGCTGCAAGCTGCGCGGATGCTCGTCGGGGGCGAAGCTGATCATCCGGTCGGTCTTGGCGTTGCCGTGGACGACGGGGGTGGCCATCACCATTTCGTTGACGTACACCAGACCGGGAGCGAACGACCGGCACATCTCGCGGAACGGCGCGTTCGTGACGCCCGCCATCGGAGCGAGCACCACCGGAGCCGACAGCTCGAACTGACCAATCGAGAACGACATGACCGCCCCAACGGTATCGGGAGGTCGCTCCGACGCCCGGGCGGCAACGAGGCACGGCGATCAGTCGATTACGTCGCGGGTCTGACCCCTGATGTAATCCGGCGCACCGGCGAGGGAAGCGCCAGCGACGAGCCGGAGTCGGGCCGACCACCCCGCACGCCGGCGAGGGAAGCGCCAGCGACGAGCCGGAGTCGGGCCGACCTGACGCTGAGGTGCTGCAGCCTGCGGTGAGGCCCGACACTCAAGGGAGGAACGGCAGGCGGAGATTCGGGGTGGCGCCGACGTCGAGGGAGGTCGGGCCATCGGAACGCAGGCGATGCCAGCCTGCCGCTGCGATCATCGCTGCATTGTCGGTGCACATCGCCCGACTCGGCAGGAACCCCTGGATTCCGTCCTGCTCGCAGGCGTCGAGGATCTGTTCGCGTAGCAATGAGTTCGCGGCCACGCCACCACCGAGCACGATGCCGGTCGCGCCGACCTCGGCAGCCGCACGGCGAGCCTTGGTGACGAGGACGTCGACGACCGCTGCTTGGAACGACGCTGCGACGTCATCGGACGACACATCGGGATGCTTGCGGACGTAGTTGACGACCGCCGTCTTGAGCCCGCTGAAGGAGAAGTCGTAGCCGTCGTCCATGATCGCCCTCGGGAATCTGATCGCCTCGGGGTTGCCGTCGAGCGCCGCCCGATCGATCGCCGGACCACCCGGATAACCGAGGTCGAGGAACCGGGCCACCTTGTCGAACGCCTCGCCCGCCGCATCGTCGATCGTCTGGCCGACCAGCCGGTACCGACCGTGACCCTGCATTTCGACCAGCATCGTGTGACCACCCGAGACGAGCATGACGAGCAGCGGGAACTCGAGGGTCGGATCCTCCAACGAGGCGGCGTAGAGGTGCGCTTCCATGTGGTTGACCCCGATGAACGGGACATCCCACGCCATCGCCAGCGCCTTGGCGGCCGACACACCGACGAGCAGCGCCCCGATCAGGCCGGGACCAACGGTGCACGCCACCGCATCGATGCGCTCCTCGTCGACGCCCGCCTCGACGATCGTGCGAGCGATCACCGGGTTGAGCACGTCGAGGTGAGCGCGCGAGGCGATCTCCGGGACGACGCCACCGAAGTCGGCGTGCAGGTCGACCTGCGTCGACACGACACTCGACACCACGTCGTAGCCGCCGAGCACGAGCGCCGCCGCCGTCTCGTCGCAGCTGGTCTCGATGCCGAGCACCAGCGTCGACTCGTCGAACGTTCGAACGGTGTCTGACACAGTCCGTACGTCTTCGGTGCTCATCGGGTCCACCGTCGCTCGGTCTCGGATCGGATCGAATCGAGCAGCTGCCGATAGTCGTCGCCCTGGACGTCGTTGCACCACATCACGATCGCGTCCTCGGTGTTCTCGTAGTAGCGCGCCCGCACGCCCGCCGGATTGAACCCGAACCGCCGGTACAGCTCCTGGGCGCCCGTCGACGACACTCGTACCTCCAGCGTCCAGGCAACACAGCCGCGGTCGATCGCTGCGTCGGCCAGTCCGAGCAGTAGCGCGGTCGCCGCGCCGGAGCGTTGTTGCGACGGCTCGACAGCGACATTGGTCACGTGTGCCTCGTCGCCACTGAACCACAGCCCGGCGTACCCGACGATCGGTCCCCGCACACGGCCGTCGCTACGCCGCGCAACCAGGTATCGGCGACTGCCCGATCGAACCTGGGCGAGCTCGCTCTCGAACACACCCTGCGACCACGGCTTCGGGTAGCTGACCAGTTCGATCGCCATGACGCCGCGGCGGAGATCCCGACGCTGCATCGGCTCGATCGCGTACTGCCCGATGGTCATCTGACCGCCGCCGTCGTCGCGTCGCAGGAGCCGCTCGATCACGCTCATCGAGTCGCCCTTGTCGACCAGTTGATCAGCGCGTCCGGCGCCCGCAGGTAGATCGGCTCGACCTCGCGTGGATTCACCCACTCCTCGCGCATGGCGCGAGCGTGAGCGAGCTGTACGAGTGGCGCCGCCGAGGGGTGTGCATCGCCGCCGATCTCGCAGCGGTAACCGTCGAGAATCTCCTCGCGGTACCGCACCGCTCCGTCACCGACGCACAACACGTCCTGGCTGCGAGCGAGCAGGTCGGCGACGAGTTCCTCGACGGGGCCGACCGTCGGTTCGGACACCTGCTGGAGCCCACCGGGAACCTGCCGGTACATCGCGTAGAACACTTCGCTCTTGCGGGCATCGATCACCGGAACGACCACACGGTCGGTGTGCCGAGAGGGGAAGGCCAACAGGTCGAGCGACGAGATGCCGATCATGGGGATACGCAACGCCTGCGCAATCGCCTTGGCTGCGGCGAGCCCGACGCGCATCCCGGTGAAGAGTCCAGGGCCGACGTCGACGGCGACCACGCTGATCTCGTCGAGGTCGATGTCGGCCTGGCGCAGCAGGAACTCGATTGCGGGAACGAGAGTCTCGACGTGGCGACGGCCCTTGGTGATCTCGAACAGCCCGATCACACCTTCGTGGCCGCCGACGGCGACGCTGACGCGCTCGGTTGCGGTCTCGATGCCGAGGATCAGCATCGGAACTCCTCACACGCAGCGATCAGCCGACTCCAACGCTGCGCCCAGTTGGCACCGCTCGCGGACATCTCGATCAACCGGGCCGAGTCGGTGAGCCCCTCGATGTCGCCGACGGGCTCGTCGTCGTCGAAGAGGTCCGGCTCGAGGTGCACCACGAGGTGGTCGCCGAACAGCGCATCGGCGACGTCGCCCCACTCGACCAGCACGATCCCTTGGTACTCGGCGAGTTCCTCGAGCGCCAGGTCGGCGATCTCCGCGGTGCGGTCGAGGCGGTAGAGATCGGCATGGTGAAGCGCCTTGGCGCCATGGCCGAGCCCCGCAGGAAGGTCGTAGGTGTGCACGAGCGTGAACGTCGGCGAGGTGATCGGCTCGGTCACGCCGAGCGCGGCGCCGAAGCCTTTTGCGAAGGCCGTCTTGCCCGCGCCCATCTCTCCGGAGAGCACCACGAGGTCGCCCGGTCGACACAGTCCGGCCAGGGCCGCGGCAATCGCGTGCGTCTCGGCAAGCGAGGCGGCACGCAGCTCAAGCATCGTCACGACCCAACATGGCGCTGTCGATGCTACGAGCATGACGGCGCGGCACGCGACCACCGATTCCGCACACGATCTCGTAGCCGATCGTGCCGAGCAGGTCGGCCCAGTCCTCGGCCCGGATGATCTGCGGCCCGCCGGGCCCGTCCTGGCGACCGATCAGCACCACCTCGTCGCCGACGACGACCGCATCGTCGCCGCAGTCGACCATCAGCTGATCCATGGTGACCACACCGACGATCGGACGCCGTCGTCCTCCGATCAGGACCTCTCCACCGACCTCGAACAGACGCCGCGGCACCCCGTCGGCGTAGCCGACCGGAACCGTCGCCACCGTCGTCTCGCGCTCGAAGGTGTGGCGCAGTCCGTACGAGATCCCGCTGCCCGCCGCGACCCGTTTCACGTAGGACACGCGCGCGTTCAACGACAACGCCGGGCGCAGCGCTCCGCACAGCTCGTCGACACCATGGCCGGGCGAGATCCCGTACATCGCGATGCCGGCGCGCACGAACGAGTGGCGTGCTGCTGCGTGGGCCAAACCGCCCGCCGAGTTCGCTGCGTGCACCAGGACCCCGGGCGGCAGCGACAGCGAGGCCACCGCCTCGTCGAACCGGGCGAGCTGGACGTCGGTGAACGCGTCGTCGGGGACGTCCGCCATCGCGAGATGGGTGAACACCCCCACGAGGCGCAACGTTGGTGATTGCGCCTCGAGAGCAGCGATCACGACGGCGAGGTCGCCGATGGCGACACCGACGCGCTGCATGCCCGTGTCGATCTTGAGGTGCACCGGCACCCCCTCGATTCCACGATCCTGCGCCGCCTTGGCGAGCGCGTCGATGAAACCCACCGAGTACACCGTGGCCATCAACCGGAACCGCACGATGTCGTCAGCGGACTCCGCCGGCTGCTCGCTCAGCACCAGGATCGGTGCGTCGACGCCGGCCCGTCGGAGTTCGATCGCTTCCTGCACCAACGCCACGCACAGGCCCTGGGCTCCCCCGTCGACGGCAGCATGCGCCACCTCGACGGCGCCGTGTCCGTAGCCGTCGGCCTTGACCACCGCCCACAGTGCGCTCGGAGCCACGACCGAGCGGAGGTGTTCGACGTTGTGTCGGATCGCGTCGAGGTCGACATCGACCCAGGCCCAACGCGCCGGTGTGGCGGTTTCGCTCACAGCGCCGCGATCGCCGACGGGATCAGGTCGACGATGTCACCGGCGAGCAATCCGCAACGCGGTCCTCGCAGCGCTGCGTCGGCGTGGAGCCAGGCGGCGCCGGCAGCGGCTCGTTCGGGAGCGACACCGCTCGCGAGGAGCGCGCCGATCATGCCGGCGAGCACGTCGCCGGAACCGGCGGTAGCCAAACGTTCGTCGCCGTGATCGACCACGAGGACAGCACCTCCGGGTGCCGCCACCACCGTGGAGGGACCCTTGAGCAGCACCACGACGTCGAGGTCGGCGGCGAGTGAACGCGCGGCAGCGACCCGATCGGTGCCTGGTGTGTGACCGGCGAGCAACGAGAACTCGCCGTCGTGGGGTGTGATCACCGTTGGGCGCCCCCGGGGACGAAGGAGCGGTCCGGCGCCTTCGGCACTCCACGCTGCGGCGAAGATGCCGTCACCATCGATCACCACCGGCAGGGTCGCATCACCGATCAACGCTCGCGCCGACGCGATCGTGGCCTCCTCGCGACCGAGCCCTGGACCGATCACGAGCGCACGGAACCGATCGAGGTCGCCGAACACCTCGTGATGGAACTCGGCCGCCGCGATTCGTCGCTGGATGATCTCGCTGCGTGCATCCGGGTCGATTCCGGGGCTCGACAGCGTCACGAGGCCCGCACCCGTTCGGGCCGCGGCCTCCGCACACAGACGGCCGGCGCCGAGCATGCCCGGACTGCCCGCGACCACACGGACGGCACCGTTCCACTTGTGGGCATCGGTCGACCGGGTCGGCCACCAGGCAGCGACGTCGGTGGCCTCGACGAGGTGCTGGGTCGACGACGAGACGTCGAGACCGATGTCGACGACGTCGACCGTCCCGCACAGCTCGCGACCCGCGCCGAACACGAGACCTGGTTTCAGCGCCTGGAACGTCACCGTGCGGTCGGCGGCGAGCACACCCGGACCCGCCTCGCCCGTGGACGCGTTCACGCCGCTCGGAATGTCGACGGCGAGCACCAGCGGTCGCTGCCCGCGCGTGCCCACGATCTCCGGGGCGATCCAGTCGCCTCGGAATCCTGTGCCGTACGCAGCGTCGATCACCAGATCGCACGGCAGCAGCTTCGGCGGTCGCATCGCGGCGTCGATCAGGCGCACCTTGACCCCGCGACGCTCGAGATACACCGCCGCGGTGCGGCCGTCGTTGCCGTTGTTGCCGCCGCCGGCGAGGACGTTGACGACGCGCCCGTACGCGCCACCGAGCATGTCGAGCGCCACCCGTGCGGTCGCCCGTCCGGCGCGATCGATCAGCTCGTCGACCGGTTCGGGCGCGGCAGCATCGATCGCCCGCATCTCCTCCGGGGTCACGATCGGGATCACGTGAGCGAGCGTAACGAAACGGGTGCGACCCCAAGCAGGCTCAGCCGCCGAGCAGTGACTCCTTGAGGTCGCGCTTGACGAACTTGCCATTGGCATTGCGCGGTAGCGAGTCGTTGAGGAACCAGACCCGCTCGGGGATCTTGAACTTCGCCAGGTGCTCGCCGAGGCGCGACAACAGTTCATCCTCGGTCATCGAAGCGCCCGGCGACAGGACGATCGCAGCGCCGACGATCTCGCCGAGCCGGTCGTCCGGCACGCCGAACACGGCGGCCTCGGCGACGCCGTCGAGTTCGTAGATGGCCGCTTCGACTTCGGAGCAATAGACGTTCTCGCCACCGCGGAGCACCATGTCCTTGATGCGGTCGACGATGAACACGAAGCCGTCGTCGTCGATCGTTGCAACGTCACCGGTGTGGAACCAACCGTCACGGATCGAGTCGGCAGTCGCCTCGGGCCGGTTGAGGTAGCCCTTGATGACGATGGCGCCACGCACGCACAGCTCTCCGGGCTGACCGGCGGGCACCTCGTTGTCGTTCTCGTCGACGAGTTTGGCTTCGAGGGTCGGAACCACGCGACCGCACGACAACGGCTTGGCCACGTAGAGGCTGCCCGAGTTCGCCGTGACGATGCCGTGCGTCTCGGTCAGGCCGTAGCCGGTGCTCGGTGCGCCACCCGCGAGCGACTTGTCGATCTTGTCGACGAGGTCCGGCTGCAGCGGCGCTCCGCCGCCACCCATCCCGGCCAGCGTCGACGTGTTCCGGGTGGACCAGTCGGGGTGCATCAGGAGTTCACGGCTCATCGTGGGCACGCCGGAGAAGTTGGTGACGCCCTCGCGTTCGATCAGCTCGAGGGCCCGGCCGGCGTCCCACTTGTAGGTGAACACGATGCGTCCGCCGGCGATGGTGGCCGGGTGGAGGAGGCAGTTGTTCGCGGTCACGTGGAACAGCGGGGTCGGCGCCATGAACACCGCCTGCTTGGGCTGGCCGCTGTCGTCGGTGGGCGCTGGTGGCGGAACCACGCCCGCCTTGGCGGAGGCGAGGCCCGCCACCGTGGTCATGAAGACGATGTTGAGCAGGTTGTGCACCGAGCCGCGATGGGTGAGCTGCGCACCCTTCGGGAACCCCGTGGTGCCGGATGTGTAGAAGATGCACGCGTCGTCGTCAGGATCGATCTCGACGATCGGGAGTTCAGCGGGAGCTGAGGCTGGGTCGATGACGTCCTCCCAGCGCTCGGCGCCGTCTGGGAGGTCACCGTCGTAACGCACGGTCATCAGCGCCATCGGAGCGTCGGCGCGCAGGGCGTCGAGCACCGGCAGGACACGATCGACGCGCTCACCGTCGGCGATCAGCACCTTGGGCTTCGAGTCGGACAGGCCGTACTGCATCTCCTCGGTGGTCCACCACGCGTTCATGCCGACAACAGCGGCACCGATCGAGATCACGGCCCAGTACCCGAAGACCCACTCGGGATAGTTGCGCATCGCCAGCGCAACCCGGTCGCCGGGCTGCACGCCGTGCACGTCGACCAGTCGAGCGGCGACTGCCCGGATGATCGCGTCCGCCTCGGCGAAGGTGTAGTGCTCGTCCTCGTAGACGACGTAGTCACGATCGCCGTAGCCGCGCGCCATCTCCCACACGCTGCGCATGCTCGGCAAGGCGCTCTCGAACACCTTGATCGGCACCCCTCGCACTTCGATCACCTTGGTCGCGAACTGCGCCCCCGGTGCCGTCAGTTCTTCCCACGCTTCTTGGTACTGCTCGATCATGGCGAGCATGTTGGCAGCGTGGAGCTGCGTTCACACAGTCGGCGACGATGCTGGAGGTGATCGGAGCGAGGCCACCGGCTGGGTCGACAGGTGCACGACGGGATGCGATATTGGGGAATGGCCGTCAGCGACAGTGTGCGACTTGCCCGGCGGCTCGGCTGGCTCGACCCGAGGCAGGTGGCGGCGACCACCGCGGCGCTGGCGCGGTGGGGGCCGAGCCTCGCTGCGCTGTACACCGCTGCGGCCGTGCGGCACCGGAACCGCGCGGCGGTCGTCGACCATCGGGGCACGGTGACCTTCGGCGATCTCGATCGGGCTTCGTCGTGCTTGGCGCAAGGGTTCCGTGCGCTCGGCCTCGCGAGCGGCGATCACCTCGGGGTGCTGTGCGCCAACCATCGCGACTTCGTCGAGGTGTCGATCGCTGCGGCGAAGGCGGGCCTGGCGTGCGTCTACTTGAACACCGGCTTCGCCGCGCCGCAGCTCGGTGAGGTCCTGATTCGCGAAGGCGTGCGCGCGATCGTGGTCGACAGCGATCTGTTGGCGGTCGTGGAGGCATCGGGCTTCGACGGGCACGTCGTGATCGCCGACGGCGCCTCGCGCGCTGCTCCAGGGTCACACCGGTCGGTCGACGACGTCCGCGGCCTCGGCTCGTCACGGCCGCTGCTGCCGAGCAAACCGATCGCCCCGGTGCTGTTGACCTCGGGGACGACAGGTACCCCGAAGGGCGCTCGCCGGGATCGACCGGCCGGGCTGTCGTCAGCGCTCGGGGTGCTGGAGCGCATTCCGTACCAGGCAGGCGACATCGCGGTGATCCCGACGCCGCTGTTCCATGCGTGGGGCCTTGCCCAGCTCACGGTCGCTGCGTCGACCGCATCGACCGCCGTGTTGGTGCGCCGATTCGAGGTGGGCGCGACACTCGACGCGGTCGAGGCCGAGCAGGCGAACGTGCTCGCCGTCGTGCCCGTGATGATCCAGCGGATCCTGGCCGCGGACAGCGGCGGTCGGGACCTGTCGTCGCTGCGAATCGTCGCCTGTTCGGGCTCGGCGCTACCGGCAGCGGTGGCGACGGCGTGGATGGACCGCTTCGGCGACAACCTCTACAACCTCTACGGATCGACCGAGGTGGGCCAGGCGACGCTGGCCACCCCGCAGGACCTACGCGCGGCGCCGGGCACCGCAGGCCGGGTCATCCCCGGCACGGTGGTCGAGGTCGTCGACGAACGCGGTGATCCCGTCGGGGCGGGCGAGACCGGGCTGATCGTGGTCGGCAGCGACGGTCAGTTCACCGAGTACACCGGTGGCGGCACGAAGGATCGGGTCCGCGGGCTGATGTCGTCGGGTGATGTCGGGTACTTCGACGTCGACGGCCGGCTGTTCGTCACCGGACGCGCCGACGACATGATCGTGAGCGGTGGCGAGAACGTCTTTCCCCTCGAGGTCGAAGAGGTGCTGCTGGCTCACGACGACGTGGTCGACGTGATGGTGGTCGGCGTCGCCGACGACGAGTTCGGCCAGCGGCTGGCCGCCCGGGTCGTGCGCCGGCCCGGCGGGTCGATCGACGAGGACGGGATCCGCTCGCTCGTCGCCACCCGGCTCGCCCGCCACAAGGTGCCCCGCGACGTCACCTTCGTCGATGAGCTCCCCCGCAACTCGACCGGCAAGCTGTTGCGGCCCTCGGGTCGGTAGATCTGCTGCGGGGAGAGTTCGTTGAAGCTCGGTGAACCGCTCGAACTCCTTGCCAAGCACCTCGTCAGACCCTGATCACGGCGAGGTCCGGGAGGTACGGGAAGTCGTCGTCTTGGGCCACGACCGGCACGCCGTCGGGGGATGGGGGTGATGCTGGTGGCGGTGTGCGTGGCCATGCGAGCCTCCAGTTCGTTCGCTGGATTGTCGGACCACCCGGTTGGCGAGGGGCTTGGTCGAGCTCGCTCGACCTCAGCGTACTCAGGGGGTGTCGCGGGGTTCCGAGGACCGCCTCCGCCCCATGTTCACGCGTCCGCGGACACGTGGCTCACGTCGCTGCGTCGATTGATCGCCCGCCGCTGGGGCCGCTGACTCCAACGAGCCGTCGCTACTCGGCGATCACGTAGGCGGCGGCCATCAGGTCGCTGTGGGTGAGCGACAGGTGCCACACGACGACGCCCGCTTCGGCGGCGAGCTCGGCGGCTCGCCCTGCGAACGCCAGTGAGGGCTGGCCTGATGCTGCCCGCTCGACCCACACGTCGTGGAAACCGAAGGCGCCGAGGCCGACACCGAGGGCCTTCATCACTGCTTCGCGGGCGGCAAAGCGAGCAGCGAGCGACGGCACAGGATCGACTTGGGGTTCGACGTAGGCCAACTCGACCTCGGTGAACAAACGGGTGCGCATCGACGGCGTGCGTTCCAACGAGCGCCGGAACCGTTCGATGTCGACCAGATCGACGCCGATGCCGATCATCGAAGGCTCACCGACGCCAGTGATCGGCGGTGTCGGAGATCGGCTGGATCAGCAGTTCGGCGACCGGGATCTCGCCCAACAGCGACTCGTCGAAGCTGCCTTCGGTCTCCGTGACCCAGTCGACCAGGCGGTCGTAACGGCGGTCGTAGCCCTGCAGGACGCCCCGCATGACGTCGGCCGGCAAGCGCTCGTGGAATGCGAGGTGCAGCAACGTGATGCCGGTCGTTTCGCCGCCCTTCACCTCGGGAACGAAGGCGACCGTGCGTCCGTCGCTGCGACCAACGGCCACCAGCACCTCGCGCTCGGATGCGACGCGGTGCTTCGTACCGCGCAGCGCAGCACCACGCTCGACCCGGCTCGGCAGGTCACGGGAGATGCCTCCCCGATCGATGATCGAGATCGTGTCGCCGTCGATTCGATACCGGGTGAAGCCACGCACGTCGGCAATGGCCGGATCGAGGTCGGCGAGCACCTTGAGGGTTCGATAGCTGAGCACGTCGCGTCCAGCGCCGGCGGCCAGCACCGCTTGCACCAGGGCGCGGTCGATGACGTCCTCGTCGCTGCGGGAGATCCCGACGGTGACGGTCTTGGCCTGGTGCTTGATCGTGTCGACGGGCCGTGTCAGCTCCTCGATCGCGCGAGTGAGCGCGGCGACCACGTCGTCGATCAACGCTGCGGGCGTTCCCACCTTGCCCGACTGCTGCTGATACTGCTCGATCGGCCGATCGGACGACACGTCACGCAGCAGTCCGTACAGACGTGCCGCGGTCGACGCTTCGAGATGGCCGTCGTAGAGCCCGGAGCGCAGTCCGTCCTGGAACCGTTCGATCGGATGGCGGAGTTCACTGCGCAGGCGGGCGACGACCTCGTCACCCGACAGGTGGTCGCCGATGAGTCGCTCGATCGTCTCGCGGGCCTCCCGCAACGGATGCGCCGACGCGTCGATCGCGAGTGCGGCTTCGTAGCCGAAGAGGTGGCCGACCATCGCCGACAGCACGAAGCCGAGCGCCGGGTCGACGGCGGGCACATTGATCGTTGCCGCAGCGTGATAGCGGGTTTCACCGTCGTTCGCCACGACGATCGGCGTCGCCTTGTGGGCGGTGAAGATCGCCACCTCCTTCGCGACGTCGTCTGCAGTCGAGCCGACGAGGCCGGCCGCGCACACCAGGATCAGCGGCTCCGATGACAGGTCGATGTGCTTCTTGTCCTCGGTCGAGTCGCAGGCCATCGACTTGTAGCAGAGCTCGCTGAGCTTGATCCTGACCTCTTCGGCGGCGACCTTGTTGGGGCCGTTGCCGACCACCGCCCAGTACCGCTTGGGAGGAGCGAGTCGTCGGGCTGCGTCAGCGATGATCTCCCGCCGAGCGAGCACCTCGCGCATCGCGTCGGGCAGTTCGCGCAGCGAGGTCAGCAGATCCGAGCTGCGACGGGCATCGCCACGGCCGGTGGCCTCGGCGATCGCGCACGACAGGAGCGCTCCGGCGGCCACCTGGGCGTAGAACGCCTTCGTCGATGCGACACTCATCTCGACGTCGCGGCCGTCGGAGGTGTACAGCACACCATCGGCCTTGTCGGTGAGATCGCTACTGCGTCGGTTGACGATGCCGATCACGGCGGCACCTCGCGAACGCAACAGGTCGACCGTGCGGTTGGTGTCGGTCGTGGTGCCCGACTGGCTGACTGCGATCGCCAGGGTGTCACTCATGTCGAGACGCATCCCGAACCCGGACAGCTCCGTGGCGGTGATGGCGTCGACGTCGAGCGTCGCGTTCGTCAACTCGTCGAGGATCGCCGCCGTGCTCTGCCCGGCGACTGCGGCAGTGCCCTGGCCGATCACCCGGATTCGCGTGATCGTCCCAGCGGCGAGCCGGGCCACGATGTCTGCGGGGAGCGCGCGCTGGCCGACGTCGGCGTGGAGGAGACCGTCGCGTTCGACGATCTTGCCGCGCAGCGTCTTGGCGAAGCTCTGCGGCGCCTCGGAGATCTCCTTGAGCAGGAAGTGCGGCGCGTCGCCACGGTTGATGTCGCGGGTGGTGACTTCGGCGATTGCGACGTCGGCGGACGTCACCGGGAGTTCGGAGCCGTCGTACGCGAGGCGCACGATCCCCCCGAGCTCTCCCGCGTCGGCACCGTCGAGGATGACGATCTCGCCGCCCTGCTCGCCATCCATCCGCACGTAGCGCGACGTCTCTTCGACGACGCCATAGGGCTCGCTGGCCACGATGTAGCAGTCGTCGGCGAGACCGATGTAGAGCCCCTGGCCGCTCCCGCGGAGCGCGAGGAACAGCTGCGACGGCGCCTCGGCGCTGGCGACGCCGATCGCCACCGAGCCTTCGAACTCGCAGACCGTGCGTCGGAATGCCTCGGCGAGGTTCGTCGTGGTCGCGTGCCGGGCGACGAGGGCCGGGATGACCTTCGCGTCGGTGGTGATGGTCGACGCGATCCGCAGTCCATGGGTGGCGCGCAGGTCTGCGTGGTTGTCGACGTCGCCGTTCAACGCGGCCACGACGTACGGCGGCGTCGCACCACCGGGCTGTTCGAGTTCGAACGAGTTGAGCGGGTGCGTGTTCGGCTCACTGATGATGCCAACGCTCGCCCAGCGGGTGTGGCCGAGGATCGCGACCCGCGCCGTCGGCGACTGCAGCGCCCGGCGGAGCAGCGCATCGTCGGTCAATGCCCGGCGCAATGCCGCGGTGTTGTCGCCGAGTTCACCGATCTCGGCGGCAGCCTTGTACACGAACGACAGACACCCGCCGGCGTCGACGACAGCACCGGACTGGAACAGCGGGTCGGTGCCTCGGGCAGCAACGAGTCCTGCCAGCGCCTCGGGCTCGATGTCGTGGCCCCACACGAAGACGTGGAGACCTGCGGAATCGCGGCCGCGCACTTCGAGTCGATCGATCGCCGAGAACGCCTGTTGGACGGCGAGGTAGCCGCCGAGCACCGACGACGGCGCATCGCGTCCGGCGAGCGCCTCGACCTCACGAGCGGTTCGGAGGCGGTCGTTGCGGATGGCCCAGGCAGCGTCCTTGAGGTCGATCAGTTCGGCGTTGGCGTGCTCGAGGGTGTCGGCGTCGAGGTGGTCGGCGTTCGCGTCGAGGCGACCTTCGATGTGCGACGCCGCGGCATCCAATCGGTCGAGTCGCGCGACGAGTGCTGCGACGACATCGACGTGACCCACCAGTGCGAGCACGCCGGGCAGCCCGCGCAGCGCCTCGTCGACGGCACCGGCGTGAGCCGTTGCGCCCACCACGTCGGGTGGCGTCGCGGCGATCGCCTCGACTGCACGATCCAATCCGGCGAGGAGCGCAGCGGCGTCGGGCGTTGCCCGCGTCGGGGGCCGACTGACGATGCCGATGATGCCGCACATGGCCCACCACGTTACTGCCCCACCCCACCCGGTTCCGGCCGACCCCCATCAACAAACCCCACCCACCGATGAGCCAACCGACCGCATACGGCGGTTTCGCTCATCGCAACACGCGAACTCCACGCACCGATGAGCCAACCGACCGCATACGGCGGTTTCGCTCATCGCGACCGGATGCGCGTGGTCAGGTGTCGGGGAGGCGGCGGGCGGCGTCGGCGAGGGTGTCGGCGACCGACTGAGCCTCGTCGTGAGTCGGGGCTTCGACCATCACCCGCACGAGGGGTTCGGTACCGCTGGCGCGGACCAGGATGCGGCCCGTGGCGCCCAGGTCGCGTTCCGCCACGGCGATCTCCTCGGCGAGCCGGTCGGCGACGTCGGGCATGCGTCGAGCGACGCGCACATTGACGAGCACCTGCGGCAACGATGTCATCGCGTCGGCCGCCAACTCGGCGAGCGAGCGGCCTGATCGACGCACGGCGTCGAGCAACGCGAGCGCAGTGAGGATGCCATCGCCAGTGGTCGCATGGTCGGCGAAGATCACGTGCCCGGACTGCTCGCCGCCGAGGGAGAATCCGCCCGCCGCCAGCGCTTCGAGCACATAGCGGTCGCCGACCGCGGTCTCGACGACCTCGATGCCGACATCGCGCATCGCGAGGCGGAAACCCAGATTGGTCATCACGGTCACGACGACGGTGTCGTGACGCAACTCGCCGCGGGCGCGCAGGTCGTTCGCCGTGATGGCAATGATGTGGTCGCCGTCGACGACCCTGCCGGTGTGATCGACGGCGATCAGCCGGTCGGCGTCGCCGTCGAGGGCGATGCCCACCTCGGCACGGTGTTCCAGCACGGCCGCAGCAATGAGCGCTGGCGCCGTTGCCCCGCAGCCATCGTTGATGTTTCGGCCGTCCGGTGCCGCGGCCACCACGATCACATCGGCCCCGGCGGCGCGGAGCACCTCGGGGCCGATCACGTGACCGGCACCGTTCGCAGCATCGAGCACGATGCGTAGACCGTCGAGATCCAGGCCCTCGAGAAAGCCGACCACGTGGGCGATGTAGGCGTCGTGATCAGCACCGATCTCGACGATCCGGCCGCGTTCGGCACTCGGCGGGGCGGGTTCGGCCGCAAGCGTGTCGAGTTCGGCCTCGATGCGACGTTCGACCTCGTCGGCCAGCTTCACGCCACCGCGGGCGAACAGCTTGATCCCGTTGTCGGTCCAGGCATTGTGCGAGGCCGAGACAACCGCGCCGAGGGCGTCACGCCGTTGAGCTTCGAACGCCACTTGCGGGGTCGGTGCCACGCCAAGGCGAACCACATCGATGCCTTCGAGGGCGAACCCATCGCAGAGCGCCTGATCGAGGGTCGCCGTCGACTCTCGAGTATCGCCGCCGACCACGACGCTCGTGACGCCATCGGCGCCGAGCACACGTGCTGCGGCACGGCCGAGACGAGTAGCGAACTCGGTGGTCAGTTCGGAGAGCGCGACACCACGAACACCGTCGGTGCCGAACTGCATCGGGCTGCCCCGATCAGCGCTTGGTGAACTGCGGCGCCTTGCGGGCCTTCTTGAGGCCGTACTTCTTGCTTTCCTTCTTGCGCGAGTCACGCGTGAGGAGGCCGGCCTTCTTCAGGGCCGCACGGCTCTCGGGGTCGATCTCGAGGAGGGAGCGGGCGATCGCCAGGCGCAGCGCACCGGCCTGACCGCTGACGCCACCACCGTGGATCGACGCCGTGATGTCGTAGTTCTCGCGAGTGTCGGTGAGGGTGAGCGCCTCGGAGACGACCATCTGCGACACGGCAGTCGGGAAGTACGCGTCGAGCGACTTGCCGTTGATCATGAACTGACCGGTGCCGGGGCGGAGCTGGGCCCGGGCGACGGCTTCCTTGCGGCGGCCGGTGGTCTGGGTGAGCGGTGCGGTTCCCATGTGTCTGTCTCTCTGATGCAATCGGTCGTTCAGCGGGCCTTGGCGGCCGGGAGCTCGAGCTTGGTGGGGGTCTGGGCGGCGTGCGGGTGCGTCGGGCCGGCGTACACCTGGAGCTTCAGCAGCTGCTGGCGCCCGAGCGGGCCCTTGGGGAGCATGCCGCGAATCGACTTGCGCAACGCCTCTTCGGGCTTGCGAGCGTGGAGGTGAGCGTACGTCTCGGACTTGATACCGCCCGGGTAGCCGCTGTGGCGGTACACCATCGTGCGGTCTGCCTTTCCGGCGGTCATCACGATCTTGTCGGCATTGACGATGATCACGTGATCGCCGGTGTCGATGTGCGGGGCGTAGGTCGGCTTGTGCTTGCCACGCAGGATCCGGGCGACCTCGGTGCAGAGACGACCGAGTACGAGGCCGTCCGCATCGACGACGTGCCATGCACGTTGGATCTCACTGGCTTTGGGGGTGTACGTAGGCATGCCGCAATCAATCTGTCGAGAGTCGAAGAGTCAGGTATCCCGCAACGGGGAACCGTGAAATGATACGGCGGTCGGCACCGGGCTCCAACCCGCGACACGGCGCAAAGATCTCGAGGCAATATCCTCAAGTTGGTGCCCGACCGTTCCGATGAGCTGACATGAGTTCCGCCAACTCGACCGCGCCATCGGTGGACCATCTGGCCGACCCCGTGTTCGCAGTCGACCCCGACGGTGTCCTGCGGTATGCGAACGACACCGCTGCGGACGTGCTGGGATGGGACATCGTCGATCTGATCGGCACCGACGTGCTCGACCTGGTGCATCCCGACGACGTCGGCCTGGCGACCTCGGCACTCGACACCGTGCAAGAAAAGGCATTCGGCGACCTGCTCGTGCTGCGGGTTCGCACCGGACGTGGAACGTGGCGCTACCTCGAGTTCCGCGGCACCTATCGCTCCCCGGGTCTCCCCGATCCGCTGGCAGGACTCATCGTGATCGTCGCTCGCGACGTCACCGACCGCCACCGCCTCGAGTTCGACCAGGGCGACACCGAAGTCTTGCGTGCCGTGATGGCGAACATGCACGGCATGGTCATCCTCGTCGACGGCCGCGGCCTCGTCCGCTCGGTGAACGGCGCCGTGACCCGTCTGCTCGGACACGATCCCGAGACCGTCCGCGGCCGATCGATCCTCGACTATCTCCACACCGACGACCGAGACACCATTCTCGACGCCGTGCAACGCCTCGGCCCTCAGGGCTCGCTCACACTCGACGCCCGGGTACTGGTGGACGACGGGAGCGCACTGATCTGCGAGTTCACGGTCAGCAACCTGCTCGACGACCCAGTGGTCGCGAGCTACGTGATCAGCGCACAGGTGGCAACGTCGTTGGCTGACGCCAGGGATCGAGTCGAGTTCCTCGCCGAACACGACAGCCGCACCGGGTTGCTCAACCGGGACGGATTCATGCGCGCGGCGCACTCGATGATGGAGGGCGGAGCCGGACTCGGCATCTTGATCGTCGACATCGTGCACTTCCGATCGATCAACGAGCTCTACGGTGAGCCCATCGGCGACGCCGTGCTGTCGGCCGTCGCCGATCGCATCGACCAGATCCGTTGGCCTGACCTGATCACGGCCCGCTTCGGTGGCGACGAGTTCGTGTTCGCGATCCGCGCGTCGAGTTCGAGCGCCGTCGAGATGCTGCGCGAACGAGTCCGACGCGACATCGCCAAGCCGATCGACATCGACGGCCAGGAGGTCAACTTCGACATCCGAACCGCGATCGCGTTCGAGGCACGGCCCGAGGTGCTCGACGCACTGCTGGTCAGAGCCAGCAACGACCTGATGTCCGCGAAGCGATTCGCCGACCCGGAGACCAGTGGGATCTCGGTCGATGCGATCAATGAACGCCGGCGACAGCTCGAGCTGCTCCGTGCGGCGCTCGACGACGGCCAGATCCAGCCCTTCTTCCAGCCGATCTGCTCCGTCGACGGCACGATCACGGCCATCGAAGCGCTCGTGCGCTGGGTCCATCCGCTGCGCGGCGTCCTCGGTGTGGGCGAGATCCTCCCGCTTGCTCGCATGGCAGGGCTTGCCGAGGCCGTCGACGACCAGGTGCTCGATCAGGCCCTGAAGTTCGCCGCCCGTCTGGTGACCTCCGGGCATCCCGAGATCGAGGTGCACGTCAACATCGATCCGAAGGCGATCTCGCGAGCGGCATTCGGGGCGTCGTTCCTCGAGCGGTGCCGTCGTGCCGGCGCGAACCCGACCCAGCTGGTGATCGAGATCACCGAGACCGATCTCCTCTCGCCGGGCGCCGCGTCGTTGGCGAACATGCAGAAGCTGCGGTTCGCCGGCATCCACGTGTCGATCGACGACTTCGGCACCGGCTACTCGAGCCTTGCGCACCTGCTCGAACTACCGATCGATGGCGTGAAGATCGATCGACGATTCGTGGCGGGCATCGACGTCGATCCAGCGGCGACGAACCTGACCACGGCGATTCTCGGTCTCAGCGACAACCTCAAACTGACGTGCGTCGCCGAGGGGGTCGAGCAGCCATACCAGCGTGATCGACTGGCCGAGCTCGGCTGTCAGTCGTTCCAGGGCTGGTTGTTCTCACCCGCCGTCGCCGCCGATGAACTGCTGGCGATGCTGCCGCGCATCGAGCTCAGCGAGCCTGTCGTGACGACAGACGACGCTCAGGCGTCCCAGCGTTCTCCGCTGTAGTCGACCGACCACAGCACCAGGCCGGTCGGCGGCGCAACTTGCCCCGCGGCGTTGCGGTCCAGCGCCGAGAGCGTGGTCACCATGGCGTCGGGCGAACGTCGTCCGAGCCCCACGTCGACGAGCGTGCCGACGACGCTGCGCACCATCTGATGACAGAACGACGAGGCCGTGATCTCGAAACGGAGCAGCGATTCACCCCAGCCCTCGTCGGCGATCGTCCAGCGCGCAACGTGCAGGTGGCGCACCAGGCTCGGTTCTGCGAACCCGTCGCCGGGCTTCGGTCGACGGCAGAACGACGAGAAGTCGTGTTCGCCGAGCAGTGGCTCGGCGGCGGTGTTCATCGCGACGACGTCGAGGGGTTGGGGGACATGCCAGGTCGTGCGCGCCAGCAACGGATTCGGCGCCCGATCGTTCCAGACGTAGTACCGGTAGGTGCGACTCGCAGCAGAGAACCGCGCCGAGAACGTGTCGTCGGCCCACTCGACGTTGCGAACGGAGATGTCGGGACCACACAGCCCGTTGATGCTGCGCTCCAGGCGTCGCAGGTCGGTCGTTGTGGGAAGTTCACCGGAGACCACCTGTCCCCACCCGTGGACGCCGGCGTCGGTGCGGCCGGCTCCGGTGAGCTCGACCGGGCGCCGGACGACGGTCTCGACCGCCCGACGAAGCTCGCCCATCACTGTACGAACCCCATCGCTCTCGGCGAAGCCCCGAAAATCAGTGCCGTCGTAGGCGACGGTCAGACGGACGTTGCGCGTGTCTCGCACGCCACCGTCATCCTCAGACGAGTTCGATGCGCGCCATCTGGGCGTTGTCGCCGTGGCGCGGACCCATCTTGAGGATCCGGGTGTAGCCACCATTGCGCTCGGCGTAGCGGGGAGCCACGTCGTGCACGAGCTTGTAGGTCATCTCCTTGTCGCCGAGGAATGCCTCGATCTGACGGATGCGATGAACCTGCATCGGGCCCTCTTCTTGCGCCTTCTTCGCCTTGGTGATCAGCTTTTCGGCGATCGGACGGAGGTGCTTGGCCTTGGCCTCGGAGGTGGTGATGGCCTCGGCCGCGAACAGCGACGCGGCGAGGTTGGCCATCATGAGGCGCTGGTGGGCAGCGGAGCTGCCGAAGCGGCGGGAGCGGCGGGGAGTGGGCATCGTTCAATCGTCTTTCGTTGTGGCGTCGCAGCGATCAGCCGCGCAGCGTGAGGCCGCGCTCGTCGAGCTTGGCCTTGACTTCGTCGAGGCTCTTCTGGCCGAAGTTGGTGATGTTCAACAGGTCGTCTTCGGTCTTGGTGAGCAGTTCGCCGACCGTGTTGACCTGGGCCCGCTTGAGGCAGTTGTTCGGACGCTCGGACAGGTCGAGGTCTTCGATCGGCAGGTCGAGGTCGGGTGAGCTGACGGCAGCGTCGACGATCTCGCCGAGCTCGAGCCCCTTGGGCTCGTCGGACATCGTGGCGACGAGGTCGACCAGCGAACGCAGCGTGGCACCCGCCGAAGCGAGGGCCTCAGCGGCGGTGATCGAACCATCGGTCTCGATTTCGATGACGAGGCGGTCGTAGTTGGTGGCCTGCTCGACACGGGTCGGCTCGACGTCGAACGCAACACGGCGAACCGGGCTGAAAATCGAGTCGATCGGGATCACACCGATGACGCGGTTGTCGTCCTCGCGATTGCTCGAGAGGTACCCACGGCCCTGCTCGACGGTGAGGTCGATGGCCAGGCGGCCCTTGGAGTTGAGCGTTGCGATGTGGAGGTCCTTGTTGAGCACCTCGACATCGGCCGGGCACTCGATGTCGCCTGCGGTGACCGCACCGGCGCCCCGAGCGTCGAGGCGCATCGTGACGGCCTCCTCGGAGACCGAGGTGACCACGATGTCCTTGAGGTTCAAGATGATGTCGGTGACGTCCTCGGCGACGCCGGGGATCGTGTCGAACTCGTGGAGCGAGTCGTCGAACCGTGCCGTGGTGATCGCCGCGCCGGGGATCGACGACAGCAGAGTGCGGCGCAGCGAGTTGCCGAGCGTGTGGCCGAAGCCGGGCTCGAGTGGGCCGACGGCAAAACGGCCGCGGTTGTCTGACTCCTCACCGAGAGCTTCGATGGTGGGGCGCTGCATGACGAGCATTTGTGCCGGGACCTTTCCGGGTGTTCGAGTGACGAGCTTGGCGAAACGGGGACGTACGAGAGACGGGATTACTTGGAGTAGAGCTCGACGATGAGCGACTCGCGAACGGGCACGTCGATGTGCTCACGCTCGGGGAGGCTGCGGACCGTCACGGCCTTGCCGCCGTCGCTCGCTTCGAGCCATCCAACGAGTGAACGGTCGAGCGTGTCGATGTTGTGCTGGATCACGATCATCTTCTGCGCCTTCGGCGACAGCGAGACGACCTGGCCCTTCTTGCAGCGGAAGCTGGCGATGTCGACACGCTTGCCATCGACCTGGATCAGGCCGTGGTTGACGAACTGACGGGCCTGCGGGCGGCTGGAGGCCCAACCGGCGCGGTAGACGACGTTGTCGAGACGCTGTTCGAGCAGGCGCAGCAAGATCTCGCCCGTCGGGCCCTGCTGACGCTGGGCCTCGAGGTAGGTCTTGTGGAACTGCTTCTCGAGCACACCGTAGATGTACTTCGCCTTCTGCTTCTCCTGCATCTGGGCGAGGTACTCGCTGCCGGCGTTACGGCGACGGGTACGGCCGTGCTGGCCGGGCGGGAAGGGACGGCGCTCGAGCGCCTGGCGACCCTTTTCGTTCTCGAAGATGTTGACCGACAGACGGCGCGAGATGCGCACCTTGGGTCCTGTGTAACGAGCCATGATCAGTCTTCTCCTTAACCGCGCCGACGCTTCGGCTGGCGGCACCCATTGTGGGGCACCGGGGTGACGTCCTTGATCGAGGTGACCTCGATGCCGGTCTGCTGGATGGAACGCACGGCGGTGTCACGACCCGAACCCGGGCCCTTCACCTGCACCTCGGCGCGGCGCAGGCCGTGCTCGATGGCTGCCTTGCCGGCCTTCTCAGCGGCCTGCTGCGCGGCGTAGGGCGTGCTCTTGCGACTGCCCTTGAAGCCGACGCCACCCGACGACGCCCAGGCAATGACGTTGCCCTCGGTGTCGGTGATCGAGACGATCGTGTTGTTGAACGAGCTCTTGATGTGCACGATGCCCGTGCTGACGTTCTTGCGGTCGCGCTTGCGCGGACGGCGGCTCGCGGTCGGCTTTGCCATTACTTCCTCACTGCCTTCTTCTTGTTCGCAACCGTGCGCTTGGGACCCTTGCGAGTGCGAGCGTTGGTGTGGGTGCGCTGGCCGCGGACCGGAAGGCCCTTGCGGTGACGGACGCCCTGCAGGCAGCCGATCTCGATCTTGCGCTTGATGTCGCCCTGGACATCGCGGCGCAGGTCGCCTTCGATCTTCAGGTTCTGGTCGATGTAGGAACGGATGCGGTTGACCTCGTCCTCGGTCAGGTTCGAGACCTTGGTGTTCGGATCGAGTTCGAGGTCCGCGCAGATCTTCTGCGACGTGGGCAGACCGATCCCGAAGATGTAGGTGAGCGAGATCTCCAACCGCTTTTCACGGGGGATGTCGACGCCGGCGATACGTGCCATGTGATTATTACTCCTGTCAGCCCTGACGCTGCTTGTGGCGCGGGTTGGGGCAGATGACCATGATGCGGCGGTGGCGACGAATCACCTTGCAGTTGTCGCACATCGGCTTGACGCTGGGTCGTACTTTCATGGTTGCTCTCTTACTTGTACCTGTACGTGATGCGACCTCGGGTGAGGTCGTAGGGGGTGAGTTCCACCTGCACCTTGTCGCCGGGGAGGATGCGGATGTAGTGCATTCGCATCTTGCCGGAGATGTGGGCCAAGACTTCGTGCCCGTTGTCGAGCGCGACCTTGAACATGGCGTTCGGAAGAGATTCGAGGATCTTGCCTTCCAGCACGATCGCGTCTTCCTTTGGCTTTGGCAGGGGCTTCTCCTCGCTCGTTCGTTGTTCCGGCAAGCCGGTGGCGGGCACGACAGCACACAGCTGCGAGCACCAGGGACAGAATTCTCGGCCTGCGAACAGACCGGCGTGTCATGCTAGCGGCGTCTTTTCGGAGATCCAATGGCCTGATCCGCCGGATTTCTCGCGCCGTGTGCTATGCCCCGCTCCACCCCCGGACATCGCGGCGCGGCTGCGGCTGGTTGCGATGCGAATCGAGAAGTACGCCAACAGCGCAGCGACGAGAAAGGCCACCGAGAGTGGCGTGACGGTGCCGTTGAACTGCCGATCGATCAGGGATCCGATCACCGATCCGACCACCATCGGTACCATGCCGAGCAGTGCGGCGCCGGACCCTGCCACATGTCCGAGCGGCACCATCGCCGCGGTGTTCGCGTTGATCATCGTGACCTGGACCGTCATCAGCGCTGCCAGCATCAGCGGCGCGAAGAGCACGAACGGGGGCAAACCGTCCGTCAGGAGCGCAACGACGAACATCAGCGCCGACGCGCCGACGAAGGCGCCCGACGTCACCGCCAGCATCCGATCGAGGCCGACGCGGCGAACCACTCGTCCGTTCGTGATCGCGCCGACAGCGAGCCCCACCGCCATCGCCCCGAAGATGACCGGGAACCAGTCACCGAGGTCGAACACGGTGTCGAACAGGTTCTCCGACGACGCGAGATACGACAGGAACACGCTGTTGGAGAACGTGATCGCAGCGAGGAACGCGATCATTCCCGGCGTCGTGAACACGATCTTCCAGCTCGCCCCGATCTCGCGGACGTTGAGCGACCGCCGTTGTTCGGGCGGCAGCGTCGCCGGAAGCCGCATCGAGAGTGCGAGCACGACCGCACCAACCGCCACACACATCCACACCGAGTAGCGCCACGACCCCAGCGCCACCATGGTCGCACCCAGACTGGGGGCGACCATCGGCACCAGGAGGAAGATCGCCATGATGTTCGACATCTGGCGAGCCATCTCCTCACCCTGGAAGGCGTCACGGATCATCGCCGTGACGGCGACGCGCGGCCCAGCGGCCCCGAAGCCCCACACGAATCGAGCGAGGGCCATGGTCGCCAGTGTCGGCGCAAGCGCCGTCCCGACCGCGCCGACGATGTAGATGAGGACCCCGACCCAGAGCACTTGCCGACGGCCGAAGCGGTCGGCGAGCAGTCCCGCGGGCAACTGGCCGACGCCGAGGCCGATGATGAAGGCGGTCACGAGTACGGCGACATCGGTCGCGTCCGGATCGAGACCGAGTTGCTCCCGGATCGAATCGAATGCGGGGAGCATCGAGTCGATCGCCAAGGCGGTCATCGCCATCGCGAGCGACATCACCACGGTGAACGCTGCCGAACCGGGACGCAACGTCCGGGTGGGGGACGATTCGAGCGTCGTGGCGGTCACCTGGCCAGAGGCTAGGTCGTCGATCCCCGACACGAGCAGGTGAGGTGCGCCCTCCACGCCGTCCGACGAGAGATGTAACGTTCGCGGGATGGTGACGGTGCACTTCACCGCGAATCTCCGGCGTCACGTCGACTGCCCGGAGATGCAGGTCGAGGGTGACACCGTCCACGCCGCGCTCCACGCATACTTCGCCGTGCACCCATCGGTGCGCAGCTACATCCTCGACGAGCAGGGCGCAATTCGCCGCCACGTCGCCGTCTTCGCAGGTGGCACCCAGATCGCAGACCCCGCCACCCTCTCCGATCCCGTCACGGACGGAACGGAGATCTACGTGATGCAAGCACTGTCCGGAGGAACCTGACATGACCGATGGCTCCCGACTTCTCGTCGGCACCCGCAAAGGGCTGTTCACGCTCGTCGCCGCCGCGACCGGATGGAGGATCGATCAGGTCGACTTCCCGGGCGAACCGGTCACCGCAGTCGTCCACGACGCTCAGACCGAGCGCACGTGGGCTGCGCTCGGTACCGGTCACTTCGGCGTGCACATCTGGCGCAGCGATGCCGGAGCGTGGTCCGAGGTCGGCTCACCCACCTACCCGCCTCGCCCGGCCGATGCCGACGACGTGAACCCGATGACCCGAGAACCGAACCCGTGGACCACGATGCTCGGCTGGGTCCTCGAGCAAGGTGCCGGTCCTGACGAGTTGTGGTGCGGCACGATCCCAGGCGGACTGTTCCGCTCACGCGACGGTGGCCAGTCGTGGGAGTTGCAACGATCGCTCTGGGACCACGAGGGCAGGCCGGGCTGGTTCGGTGGTGGGTACGACTGGCCGGGCATCCACAGTGTCAGCCTCGACCCGCGCGACCCCGCCACGCTTGCGGTCGGCGTGTCGTGTGGTGGCGCATGGGTCAGCACCGACGACGCCGCGACGTGGACGATCTCCACCGGGATGCGGGCCGACTTCCTCCCGCCCGGTGAGTCGCAGGATCCGAACACGCAGGATCCTCATCGCCTCGTACGGTGTGCCGCCGCCCCTGACGTTCTGTGGAACCAGCACCACAACGGATGTTTCCGCTCCGACGACGGCGGTCGCACATGGACCGAAATCGAGCAACGTGCCCCGTCGGTGTTCGGTTTCGCCGCCGCCGCGCATCCGACCGACCCCGCAACTGCGTGGTTCGCTCCCGCCGTGAAGGACGAGCTCCGCGTCCCCGTCGACGGCCAGGTGTGCGTGTCGCGAACGACTGACGGTGGCGCGACGTTCGACGTGCTGACCGACGGTCTCCCTGGACCGCACGCGTACGACCTCGTGTACCGCCACGGTCTCGACGTCGACAGCACCGGCGAGCGACTGGCGATGGGCTCCACGACGGGCTCGCTGTGGTTCTCCGGAAACGCCGGTGACCGGTGGGAGACCCTTCAGGCCAACCTCCCGCCGATCAACGTCGTCCGGTTCATCTGAAGCAGGGCAGTTCGTTACGGTTGGCCCATGCACGACCTGGTGATCCGCAACGCGACGCTGATCGACGGCACCGGTGACGAGCGCCGCCTCGCCGACATCGCCGTCGATGGCGAACACATCACTGCCGTCGGCCACCCGGACGGATCGACGGGCGACGGCGAACGGGTCAGCGGCGGTCGCCGGGAGATCGACGCCGACGGGCTGCTCGTCACCCCGGGCTGGGTCGACGTCCACACGCACTACGACGGTCAGGTGACGTGGGATCCCGACGTCGCGCCATCGTCGGTCAACGGCGTCACCTCGATCCTGCTCGGCAACTGCGGGGTCGGCTTCGCCCCCGTCCGACCGGATCACCATGACTTCCTGATCGAACTGCTCGAAGGCGTCGAGGACATCCCGGGAACCGCACTCAGCGAGGGCATGACCTGGGGGTGGGAGTCGTTCCCCGAGTACCTCGACCTGCTCGACCGGCTTCGCTGGACCGTCGACGTCGGCACTCAGGTTCCGCACGCTGCGTTGCGCACCTATGTGATGGGCGATCGCGGCGCCGACGTCGAGGCCGTGGCCACCGCCGAGGAGATCGCGACGATGTCACGGTTGTGCGAGGAGGCCATCCGCGCCGGCGCTCTCGGATTCACCACGTCGCGCACCTACGTCCATCGCACCTCCCGAGGCCAGCAGATCGGCACGCTGCGCGCCAGCGCCGACGAGGTGCTCGGGATCGCCACGGCGCTGCGGCGCGCCGGCACCGGTGTGATCCAGCTGATCTCCGACGCGTACCAGTCGACCGACGACGAACTCGTCGCCCACGAGATCGAGCTGCTCGGCCGGATCGCCACCGAGGTGGGCCGACCGCTGAGCTTCACGGTGCAGCAGAACGACGATGCGCCCGACCGGTTCCGTCAACTGCTCGGCGCGATCGGCGAGTGGAACGCCGCCGGCGCCGACGTGAAGGCCCAGGTGGCAGTCCGCCCCATCGGCGTACTGATCGGGCTCCAGGCCACCGCCAACCCGTTCATGTTCTGCCCGTCGTTCCGGCAGCTGCACACCCTCACCCACACCGAGCGGATCGCCCGGCTGCGCGACCCCGAGGTGCGCCGCATCCTGCTCGACGAGCACGCCGCATCGAGCCCGTCGGGCTTCGTCGGCATCCTGCATTCGGGCTACGACCGGATGTACCCGCTGTCCGATCCCCCCAACTACGAACCGACGCCCGCCGACAGCGTCGCCGGGCGAGCCGCTGCCGCCGGTGCCCAGCCCGACGAACTGCTCTACGACCTGTTGCTCGACGACGACGGCAGCCGACTGCTGTACATCCCGCTGATGAACTACGCCCGCGGCGACCTCGCCGACGTGCGCGAGATGCTGACCTCGCCGAACGCGATGTTCGGGCTGTCGGATGCGGGAGCGCACTGCAACTCGATCTGCGACGGCAGCTTTCCCACCACGGCGATCACCCACTGGACTCGCGACCGCGAGCGGGGTGAGCAACTGGCCCTCGAGTACGTCGTGCACCAGCAGACCCAGCGCACGGCCCGCCACGTCGGCTGGACCGATCGCGGCGTCGTCGCTCCGGGGATGCTCGCCGACCTCAACGTGATCGACCACGCACGGCTCACGTTGCACCCGCCGGTGCTCGTCGCCGACCTGCCCGCTGGCGGCACCCGGCTGATGCAGGCGGCCGACGGCTACATCGCCACGATCAAGCGGGGTGACGTCATTGCCGAGAATGGTGAGCTCACCGGCGCTCGGCCGGGTCGTCTCCAACGCGGCCCGCTCGGCTGAGCCGGGCCCGCCCTGTCCACCGTCTTGCTGTCCACCTGCCCCACGTGACCGATTTCGTCGCTGCGCTCATCATCGCCTTCGGTGTCGTGTTCGTCGCCGAGCTCGGCGACAAGACCCAACTGCTCGCACTCGACTTCGGGGCGCGCTATTCGCTGCGGACCGTCGCGATCGGCCTCACGCTCGGCTACGGCATCGCCAACATCGTCGCCACGATCGTCGGTGGCCTCCTCGGCGCGGCACTCCCGGACCGGCCCATCCAGATCATCGGCGGGTTGGTGTTCGTCGGCTTCGCTGTGATCGCGCTCCGGCGCGCGACCTCGGCAGCGAGCGAGCCCGACGAGGGCGAACATGCTGCTTCGGTGCGCGCCACGAGCACGACGGCGGTGATCGGCTCGATCGCGGCGTTGATCGCCGTCGCAGAGATGGGCGACAAGACCCAGATCGCGACGGCCACCCTGGCGTCGCAGTCGTCCCCTGTCGGGGTGTGGATCGGCGCCACCCTGGGCGCGGCGTCGAGCGGCATGGTCGGCGCGGTCGCCGGCAACCTGATCGGCGACCGGATTCCCGCCCGCTCATTGCAGTACGCCTCGGCGGCGCTCTTCACGCTGTTCGGCGTCGCGATGCTCGCCGGCTGGTTCTGACCGTCAGCGGGTGGGCGGCCGCAGCAGGTCGCCGCGCAGAAGCGCCCGGATCGCATCGATCGCGCACCGGTGCTGCGCGGTCCCCTGCGACGTTCCCTCGGTGAGCCCGATCAGCGTGATCCGGATGAACTCGACCATGCGCTCGCGATCCTCGAGACGCACCTCGCCCGTGGCGACGCCCGTGTCGACGATGGCGACGAAGAACTCGTCGCGCGCCGCGTCGGCGCGAGCGAGCCGGTTGGCGATCTCGGGGAAGCGCCGCATGTCGTTGCGCACCGTGCCAACGAAGAGCGCAAGCGACGGGTCGTCGACGTTCATCCGGTGCGCTGCTTCGAGCAGCCCTTCGAACTGACCGAGGAACGTGTCGGACGCCGCAACTGCCTCGACGAACCGGCCGTAGACCCGCCGTTGCATGTCGTGGTGCACGGCGACATACAGGTCGAGCTTGGATTCGACGTAGTGGTACAGCGCTCCCGTCGTGATCCCCGACGCAGCTGCGAGCTCCTTGTTCGTCACGCCGCCATAGCCGCGCTCGGCGAAGAGTCGTCGAGCGTTGTCGATGATCGCTCGGCGCGTGTCGGCCGAGTCGGTTGCCGGTGGCCTCCCCCTCCGTCGTGTCCCCGCTCCCCCGTCGACCACCTCGCGAGTATGACGGCCTTTGTCCTGCCGTGTGCCACCGGAGCGACATCGAGTTCCACGATCACATCTGCGGCCGTCACGTTCCGGAATCCGGGACGTGCGGGCGCAGATCGTCGAGTCAGTTGCGGTTGGCTTCGACGGCCTTGACCAGGCGGTCGAACACCGCGTCGGGGTGTCCGATGCCGTTGATCACGACGAGGCGGTTCTGGTCGCCGTAGTGCTTGATCAACGGGAACGTCTGCTCCTCGTAGAGGTCGAGACGTCGGTTCACCGACTCGGGCGTGTCGTCGGCGCGTTGTTGCACGTCACCACCACACACGTCGCAGATCCACGGATCGGGATCGGTGCCCGCCGAGGTGTAGTTGGTGCCGCAGTCGCGGCAGACCCGCCGGGCCGAGATCCGCTCGAGCACGATCTCGCGGGGCACGTTGAGGTCGAGGACCACGTCGATCGGACGGTTGTCGGCGATCCCATCGAGCGCATCGGCCTGTTCGATCGTGCGGGGGAACCCGTCGAGGATGTACCCGCGAGTCGACGCGTCGGGAGCCGACAGTCGCTGGTCGACGATCCCGATCATGATCTCGTCGCCGACGAGGCCACCGGCGTCCATCACCCGCTTGGCCATCAGCCCGAGTTCGGTGCCCTCACGCACGGCAGCGCGCAGCATGTCTCCGGTGGAGATGTGCGGTACGACGAAGTGTCTCGACAACCGCACGCACTGCGTGCCCTTGCCGGCACCCTGTCGCCCGAGGATGATGAGCCGGGCGCCGGGGATCACGGCCGACCTACTTGAGGAATCCCTCGTAGTTGCGCAGCGTGAGTTGACTGTCGATCTGGCGCATCAATTCGAGCGCCACGCCGACGGAGATCAGCACGCTGGTGCCCGCAAAGCCGAATGTGCTGATGCCGGCGATGATCAACAAGATGTAGGGCAGGATCGCGACGATGGCGATGAACACCGCGCCCGGCAGGGTGATGCGGTTGACGGCCTTGGCCAGGTATCGCTCGGTCTGCGGGCCGGGACGCACTCCCGGGATGAACCCACCCTGGCGTCGGAGCTGGTCGGCCTGACGCACCGGATCGAAGGCAATCGAGTTGTAGAAGTACGCAAAGGCGATGATCATCAACGCGAACAGCGTGATGTACACGAAGTTCTGCGGGTTGACGATGTAGCGATCGACGAACGACGCGATCTCGCCACGCCAACCCTCTCCCGAGCCGAGGAACTGCGACATGATCACCGGCAGCAGCAGGATCGAGCTGGCGAAGATGATCGGGATCACGCCGGACTGGTTCACCTTGAGCGGGATGTAGGTGTTCTGGCCGCCCATCATGCGACGGCCGACCACACGTTTGGCAAACTGCACCGGAATCCGGCGTTGACCGAGTTCGACGTACACCACCGCGATGATGATGCCGATCGTCAGCAGGACCATCGCCGTGAACCAGAACGGACCGTTCAACTGCAGAATGCTCCAGAACCCGCCCGGCAGGCTGGCGACGACCGACGCGAAGATGATCATCGACATGCCGTTGCCGATGCCACGCTGGCTGATCATCTCAGCCATCCACATCAACACGGCGGTGCCGGCGACGAGCGAAGGAATGATCAGGTACCCGCGCGGCCAGACGCCGTCAGGCAGCAGCGGCACCGTGGGTGCGGCGCTCGCGGCCGAAAAGAATGCCGTTCCCCGCCCGGTACCGAAGATGAACACGAGACCGGTCGCCTGCAGCGTGGCGAGGCCGATGGTGACATAGCGCGTGTACTGGGTGATCTTGCGCTGGCCGACCGCGCCTTCACTCTGCAGTTCCTCGAGCTTCGGGATCACCACACCGAGCACCTGCATGATGATGCTCGCCGTGATGTACGGCATGATGCCGAGCGCGAAGATCGAGAAGCTCTCGAACGCGCCGCCGGAGAACAGGTTCAAGAACCCGAGTGCACCCTGTTGTCCCGCCGACTCACGGAGCTGTTCGATGGCGATCGGGTCGACGCCCGGCACCCGGATGAAGACACCGAGGCGGTAGACGGCAACCATCGATCACGACGAACAAGAGCTTGTTGCGAAGGTCGTGGACCCTCCAGATGTTCGCCAACTGCGAAAACACTCAGAACACTCCTGTGCGATTGGGGGACGATGGGACGGGATGGACGGTGCTGATCAGCGGTTGGCGAACTGGTTGCCCTTGACCGCTGGCCGACCGGCCTTTCCTTCCTCGCGGAAGGGCAGTTCGATCAGCGTCACCGTACCGCCTGCGGCCGTGACGGCAGCTTCAGCGGGACCGGAGATTGCATGCACGTGGAGGTCGACCTTGACGGAGATCTCGCCTCGGGCGAGCACCTTCACGAACGCCTTCTTGCGGAGCAGACCGTTGGCGACGAGAACCTCGGGGGTGACCGTGGTCTCGCCGGTCGCCTCGACGAGCGCGCTCAGCGCATCGAGGTTGACGGCCTGGTACTCGACGCGGAACGGGTTGTTGAAACCCTTCAGCTTCGGCACGCGCTGCTTGAGTGGCGTCTGGCCACCCTCGAAACCGCGGGCGACGGTGTTGCGGGCGCGCTGGCCCTTCGAGCCACGGCCGGCGGTCTTGCCGCCCTTGCCGCCGGTACCGCGACCGACGCGCTTCGCGTTCTTCTTGGCGCCGGGTGACGGCGCGAGGTCATGGACCTGCATGGGTCAGCTCTCCTTCTTGGCGGCGCCCGTCGCCGCAGCGGCGTCGGATACCTCGAGCAGGTGCGGGACCCGGGCGATCATGCCGCGGATCTCGGGACGGTCGGGCAGCGTGTTGGTCGAGCCGATCTTGCCCAAGCCGAGCGCGCGCAGCGTGCCGCGGTGCTTGGGCTTGGTGCCGATCGACGACTTGATCTGCGTGACGGTGATGGTCGCCGTATCGCTCTTGGACGGGCTCATTCGGCACCTCCGGTGGTGGCAGCAGCCGCACCGGCGCGGCTCTTCTGGCGCTCGTTGTAGGCGTTGAGCAGACCCTTGGGGACGAAGTCCTCGGCCGGCAGGCCGCGGCGTGCCGCGATCTGGTCGGGGCGCTGCAACGACTTGAGACCAGCGACGGTGGCGCGGGCGACGTTGATGTGGTTGGCCGAACCAAGCGACTTGCACAGCACGTCGTGGACGCCGGCCTCTTCGAGGATGACGCGGGCGGCGCCGCCGGCGATCACGCCGGTACCAGGAGCCGCGGGCTTCATCATGACCTTGCCGCCGCCGGTCGTGCCGAGGACGGGGTGGATGATGGTGCTGCCGGCCATCGGCACTTCGAACAGGTTGCGCTTGGCTTCCTCGGTGCCCTTCTGGATGGCGAGCGGCACTTCTTTGGCCTTGCCGTAGCCGAGACCGACGCGGCCGTTGCCGTCGCCGATCACCACGAGTGCGGTGAAGGAGAACCGACGACCACCCTTGACGACCTTGGCCACACGGTTGATCGTGATGACGCGCGACTCGCGCAGACCGCTGTCGTCGCCATCGCGGCTGTCACGGCCATCTCGCCCGTCACGGCCACGGTTGTCGCGGCTGTCGCGACCACCGCCACGGTTGTCACCGGGATTGTTGGTGGGGAATGCCATCAGAACTCCAGTCCTGCTTCACGGGCGGCGGACGCCACGGCGGCGATCCGGCCGTGGTAAGCGAACCCACCACGGTCGAACACGACCTTGTCGACACCGGCGGCCTTGGCGCGCTCGGCGATCAGCTGGCCGACGCGGGAAGCCGCCTCGACGCTCGAACCCGAACCTGCAGCGCGCAGATCGGCTTCGTTGGTCGACGCAGCGGCCAGCGTGGTGCCGGCGTCGTCGTCGATGACCTGCACCGACAGGTGCTTGTTCGACCGGAACACGGCCAGACGAGGACGTGTAGCGGTGCCGTGGATCTTCTTGCGGACACGGCGGTGGCGGCGGATGCGGCCACTGCGGCGTGCTTCGGCGATCTTGGTCATGAGACGCTCCGTTACTTCTTTCCGGCCTTGCCGGCCTTGCGCAGCACTCGCTCGCCCGCGTAGCGGACGCCCTTGCCCTTGTACGGCTCGGGCTTGCGGATGCTGCGGATGTTGGCGGCCACCTGGCCGACCACTTCTTTGTCGATACCCGACACGATGACCTGAGTCTGTGCGGGCACTTCGAACGTGATGCCCTCGGGCGCCTTGACGTCGACCGAGTGGCTGAATCCCAGGTTGAGACGCAGTGCGTTGGGGCCCTGCGCCTCGGCGCGGTAGCCGACGCCGACGATCTCGAGGTTCTTGGTGAACCCGTCGGTGACGCCGATGACCATGTTGTTCACGAGGCTGCGGGTGAGCCCGTGCATGGCCTTGGTCTTGTTCTCGTCGTTCGGGCGCTCACAGACGAGTGTGTCGCCGTCCTGGGTGATGGTGATGGTGCCGGGGATCTCGCGTTCGAGGGTGCCCTTGGGCCCCTTGACCGAGATGTTGCGACCGTCGACCTTGACGTCGACGCCTGCTGGCACCGTGATGGGTGCTTTTCCGATGCGGGACATGGTTCCTACTTCTCCTTGGCTCCGGCCCGGATCACCAGACGTAACACATGACCTCGCCGCCGACGTTGCGCTTGCGCGCCTCGCGGTCGGTCATGAGGCCCTGGGAGGTGGACAGGACGGCGACACCGAGGCCACCGAGAACTCGGGGGACGGTGCCGGCATTGCGGTACACGCGCAGACCCGGCGTCGAGATGCGACGCAGGCCCATGATCGTGCGGTCACGATCGGGCGAGTACTTCATCTTGATGGTCAGCACGTCGCCGACACCCTTGGGTGACGGCGCGGTCTCGAAGCTCTCGATGTAGCCCTCCTTGCGGAGGACCTCGGCGAGTGCGACCTTCTGCTTGGAGGAGGGCATGCGCACCTCATCGTGCTTGGCGGTGTTCGCGTTGCGGACCCGCGTGAGCATGTCGGCGATGGGATCGGTCATCATGATGGTTGTCTCCTCACCAGCTCGACTTCGTCAGACCGGGGATCTCGCCGGCGTGTGCGAGCTCTCGCAGGCACAGACGGCAGAGGCCGAACTTGCGGTACACCGAACGAGCCCGTCCGCAGCGGCGGCAGCGTGTGTAGCCGCGCACCTTGAACTTCGGCTTCGCGTTGGCCTTGTTGATCAATGCTTTCTTTGCCATGTCGTCGCCTCAGCTCACTTCTTCTTGCCGCCGTAGCGAGGGCCACGGTTCTTCTTCTTGCGGGGCTCGTTGTCGGCGTCGGCGCCCTTCTTGAAGGGGAAGCCATACGCGTCCAGCAACGCCTTGCCGGTGTCGTTGTCGTGAGCGGTGGTCACGATCGTGATGTCCATGCCACGCTGCTGATCGGCCCTGTCCGGGTCGATCTCGGCGAACATCGTCTGCTCGTTGAGCCCGAAGGTGTAGTTGCCGTGACCGTCCCACGAGTGGGCGGGCAGACCGCGGAAGTCGCGGATACGGGGGATCGCAACCGAGATCAGTCGGTCGAGGAACTCCCACATGCGGTCGCCGCGCAGCGTCACCTTGACGCCGATGGCCTGGCCTTCACGCAACTTGAAGTTGGCGATCGAGGTGCGGGCCTTCGTGACGATCGGCTTCTGGCCGGAGATCACCGTGAGGTCGGCGACGCAGCCCTCGATCAGCGACGGCTGACCAGCGGCACGACCGACGCCCATGTTGATGACGATCTTCTCGAGGCGGGGAACCTGCATGACGTTCTGGATGCCCAGTTCCTCTTGCAGCTTGGCCTTGATCTCGTCGTTGTAGCGCGCCTTGAGGCGCGGGATCTCGGTAGCGACGGCGGTGCTCATCCGATCACCTCTCCGCTCGGACGGGCGACGCGCACTTTCGTGCCGTCGTCCTTGATCTGGTAGCCCACACGGACCTTCTTGCCCTTGTGCACGAGCATCACGTTGCTCACGTCGAAGGGCAGGTCCTTCTCGATGATGCCACCGGCCTCGTTGGCCCGGCGAGCTTTCTGATGCTTCGACGCCGTGTTGACGCCGTGCACGATGATCTTGTTGGACTTCGGGAAGACGAAGGCGATCTCGCCCTGCTTGCCCTTGTCTTTGCCGGTGATCACCTCGACGGTGTCACCCTTCTTGAGTTTCATCACAGCACCTCCGGTGCGAGCGACACGATGCGCATGAACTTGCGGTCGCGCAGTTCGCGCCCGACCGGGCCGAAGATGCGAGTGCCGCGGGGCGTGAGGTCGTCCTTGATGAGCACGGCGGCGTTCTCGTCGAAGCGGATGTAGCTGCCGTCGGGACGACGCTTCTCCTTCTTCACACGAACGACGACGCACTTGACGACTTCGCCCTTCTTGACGCCGGCACCGGGCATCGCGTCCTTGACCGTGGCGACGAAGATGTCACCGATCGAGGCGTAGCGACGACGGGTACCGCCGAGGACTTTGATACAGAGCACTTCTTTGGCGCCGGAGTTGTCGGCGACACGAAGCCTGGATTCCTGCTGGATCATTTCGCCCTCTCCAACACATCGGTGATGCGCCAGCGCTTGTTCTTGCTGAGCGGACGGGTCTCCATCACGCGGACCTTGTCGCCGACGTTGACGTCGTTGGTCTCGTCGTGGGCGTACAGCTTCTTGGTACGCAGGATGAACTTGTTGTACTTGGCGTGACGCACGCGGTCGACAACGGCGACGACCGCCGTCTTGTCCATCGCGTTCGACACGACGACGCCTTCGCGGGTCTTGCGGACGTTGCGCTCAGGAGCATCGCTGCTGGTCGTGGTGGTGGTTGCTTCAGGCATGTCGGAATCCGTCACTGTCCGGCCTCGGCCGCCGCGATCTCACGCTGGCGGATGAGGGTGTTGATACGAGCGATCTGCTTTCGCACCTTGCCGAT
>CAVUJG010000010.1:0-41268 GCA_963741755.1 Ilumatobacteraceae bacterium
GGGTGATGGTCGGTCACGCCTCGGACTGGGCGCGACGGAGGTCTTCGGCGGCTTGGCGGACCTGCCAGTCTCGATCGGCCAACGCCCGGTCGATCGCAGCCTCGACCTCGGGTCCCTCGAACGGCGCGAGCGCGAGCACTGCTCGACGGCGAACCGCCGGCTTGTCGCTGCATGCGGCGATGATCGAGGCGAGGCCGCGTTCGTCGCCGATCGCTCCGAGCGCAGCGACTGCGGACTCCCGCACGAGCGGATCGGTTGCGGCGGCGGCCAACTCGACGAGACGCTCGACGATCTCGTCGCGGCGCGACTCGTGTTCACCGCATGCCCACGCTGCGACCTCGACCACACGATCGTCGGGATCGTCGAGGCTGGCAAGCAGATCGACCGACGGATGAGTTGCGGCGAGCTCTGCAGCGCGTCGACGAACGACGACGTCACCGTCGTGCAACGCGGCGGCGAGTGTGTCGACGTCGAGCGCCTGCAACCGCTGCAAGGCGCCGAGCGCGGCCGCTCGCACTGCTGGGTTGGCCGCTGCGATACCCGCGCGAGCGGTCGCCGCGTCGTCGGTGTGCCCGGCGACGGCGACCGCGCGAAGGTCGGGGTCGCTCATTGCTTCAGCAAGTCGGTGAGGGTGATGACGAGCCAGCCGGTACCGAACGCGATGACGACGGCGAGCACGGCGCCGATGACGACGGCGATCGCCGAGCCGGCCACAGCAGCCCACAGTCGACGCAGCAGCCCGGGCCGCTTGTACAACGACGTGGTGGTCTCGGCGACGGGGATCGGTTCCCACGGTCGACGGAGAATCGGCTCGCCGCGTGGGATTCGGGTCGCGGCTCTGGCATTCTTGCGCCAGCCCGCCAGGACGAGCGCGAGTATCGCGAGTCCGGCCATCCAGGCAGCCTGAGTGGTGAGATCCGTGACCGACACGACAACCGACATCGTACCGAGCGAGGGTCACTCGACGGCTCCGCGCAACAGGTGGTGGGCGTGGGCGTTGGCCGGAGTCGGGCTGGTCGCCCTTGCGGTGATCGGGGTGGCGGCGTTGCTGCCGTCGACGTTGGTGTCCGAGAAGGAGAACCGGCGCACGGGTGAACTGGAACCGACGCCCTTTGCGCTCACACCTGCGTCGGCCGATCCGGTGAACGACCGCATCGAGTTCGGCGAACTCCCCGACGGCGTCGAGCGCTACGAAACTTCGAACGATTTCCACTTCGTGACCGTCACCTCGCCGAGCCAGTCGGTGCTGTCGTGGTTCGCCGGTCGCGACGACCCGGCGATCGACTTCCTGACCGAGGAGGACAAGTTCGGAGTTCGCACGCCGAGCCAGCGACGCGAGTTCAACCTGCAGATGATGCGAACCGCCGAGCAGGAGGCGCAGTACGTTGCGCTGACCACGCTCGGCTTCGACGTCGAGATCACACCTGGCGAGGTGATCGTGCAGGACGTGTTGTGCAAGACGCCCGGCGACGACGGGGAGTGTGCCGAGTGGTTTCCGTCCGACGAGCAGATCGATCCCGCCGACCGGATTCTCGAAGCCGACGGCGTGACCCTCGATTCCGTCGAGGATCTCAGTGCGGTGCTCGCCGACAAGGAGCCGGGCGACACGGTCGAGCTGCTGATCGACCGTCCCGGCGAGGGTGAGCAGACGGTGACCGTCGAGTTGTCGGCGTCGCCCGACGATCCCGACCGCACGATCATCGGATTCGTCCCGTTCGACACTCGTGCGATCACGCTTCCGTTCGAGGTCGACATCCGCACCGACGACATCGGTGGTCCATCGGCGGGGCTCGCGTTCACCCTTGCGATGATCGACGAGCTGTCGCCTGGTGATCTGACCGGCCCACAGGAGGTGGCGGTGACCGGCACCATCTCGCTCGACGGCAGCGTCGGGGCCATCGGTGGCCTCACGCAGAAGGTGTCTGCGGTTCATCAGAACGGTGTGAAGGTGTTCCTGGTGCCTGCATCGCAGGCCGAACTCGACGACCCCGAACGCCTGCAACGACTGAAGGATGCCGGCCGTGGCGAGGTGGAGATCATCCCCGTGGCAACACTCGACGAGGCCTTCGCGGCGCTCGAAGACCTGGGCGGCGACCCTCTCGTTACCGTGAGCTGACCGATTGCCACCATCTGCGCGCGTGGGGTGCGTAGCGTTGCGACATGGCCATGTCCTTCGCTCGCCCCGATCCGTCGTCACCGGCGTCGGTTGCCGACGCCGCATTCGGTACCGGCCGCCGTGGTTTCGACCAGGGTGAGGTCCGCGACTTCCTGCGCATGGTGGCGGCGGAACTCGGGCGTCTGCAGGAACGCGAACGTTTCCTCGAACGCGAGCTCCGTACGGCGCAGTCCAATCCCGACCTGACGTCGGTGCAGATGGACGAACAATCTCTGACCCGGTTGCTCGGTGAGGAGACGGCGCGGGTGCTGACCACGGCACGCGAGAGCGCCGCCGAGATCCGCCAGAAGGCCGAACAGAGCGCCGCGCAGCTGCTGAGCGAAGCGGGTGACGAGGCAGCGCGCCTGCGCGAAGAGGCCGAGATCGAGGCGTCGCGTCGTCGCTCCGATGCGGCGGCCGACGCTGAAGCCGAGCTGTCGATGGCCAAGCAGCAAGGCCGTGAGATGGTCAACGAGGCACGCGCCTACCGCGAACGCGTGCTCAGCGAACTCGCACGCCGACGCGAACTGGCGCGCGAGCAGATCGAGCAGTTGTTGCACGGGCGCGACCGTCTGATGCAGTCGTTCGAACGGGCCCGGCTCGTTGCTGTCGACGTCGTCGCCGAACTGCAGCCGCTCGGCGAGCCCGACGAGTACGTCAACCTGTCACCGACCACAGGTCCGGTGCCGGTGATGGTGCCGAACAGCCCCCGACCCGCGGAGGTTCTCGAGGTCGCGGACGTGGCCGACGATGCTGACGTGGCCGATGTTGCGGACGTGGCCGATGATGCGGACGTGGCCGATGATGCTGACGTGGCCGATGATGCGGACGTGGCCGATGATGCCGACGTGGCGACCGAGTCCGATGCGGTCGACCTCGAGGAGGAGATCGTCGAGGAAGCGGTCGTCGAGCAATCGGTCGACGAGGAATCGGTCGACGAGGCACCTCGTGGAGGATCGATCGACGAGGAACTGGTCGACGAGGAACCGGTCGACGAGGCAGAGCCGGACGTGATTCGTGACGACGTCGTCGTCGACCTGTTCGCCCGTCTTCGAGCCGATGCGTCACTGGTCGCCGTGGCCGAATCCGACGAGACCGAATCCCTCGAGTCCGACGATGATGCCGGCGGTCAAGCGCTCGAGGAACTCGTCGCTGAATCTGACGACGAGGCGGCGATCACCGGCGATGAGGTCGCCGAAGCGACGCCGTTCGACCAGCGCGACGCCGATCTCACCCCGTTGATCGTGGCGAGCGCCAAGAAGCTCAAGCGGGTGCTGGCCGACGAACAGAACGAGGTGCTCGACGCGCTGCGCCGCAGTGAACCGGTCCGGTCGCTGTCCGACCTCCTCCCGGCGCCGACTGAGCATCTCGGCCGGTATCGGGTGGCCATCGTCGACGACCTGTTGGCGGCAGCGAACGCCGGCGCGTCGCTGGTGACACCCGGACGCGTGGCTCGGATCAAGAAGGCCGATGCCGCCAAGGCGTCGGCGGCAGGCGAAGCAGTCCTCGACGAATGGTTGATCGTGCCGCTGCGCGAGCGTCTCGAGCGCTGTGTGATCGATGGTGACGGTGACAATGCCGGCATCACCAAGCGGGTGCGTGCGGTGTACCGCGAATGGAAGACGCAGCACATCGACGAGCAGCTCGACGACGTGATCCGGGCCTCGCACGGCCACGGAGTCTTCGCCGCGCTCGAGTCGGGTGTGTCAGTCGAATGGGTCGCCGATCCGGCGCACGCCGTGTGCTCGGACTGCGACGACAACACCCTGGGCGGCGCTGTCGGTGCCGGCGATGCATTCCCGACCGGCCATCGCTTCCCCCCGGCGCACCTCGGGTGCCGATGCATCTTGCTGCCGACTGACCGTTAGTCTCAGCGCCAATGCGGCGCTCATCTGACCTGTCGGTCGACCGTCCACGTCGTCGTATCAGCGGGCGCGGGATCCTGATCGCCATCGGCGGTTTGTTCCTCTTCGTGCTGATCTTCGGCCGGGCGATTGCCCGGTTCTACGTCGACTATCTGTGGCACGATGCACTCGGCCGCAACGATGTGTTCTGGGGCGTGCTCCAAGCGAAGCTCACGTTGTTCGTGGTGTTCTTCCTGGCGTTCATCGTGATTGCGGGGCTCAACCTCTTCATCGCAGACCGAGCGGCACCGACGCATTTCCCGGCAAACGTGCATCCGTACGTCGAGCGATTCCACGATTTGTTCGGACACCGTCTCCGCATCGTTCGCTACGGCATCGCGCTGTTGTTCGCGCTGCTGCTCGCGCTGCCCGCGGTGGCGCTGTGGCAGGACTGGCTCCTGTTCCGCAACGCACGCGAGTTCGGTATCGCCGACACCGAATTCAATGCCGACGTCGGCTTCTACGTGTTCCAATTGCCGTTCCTGTCGTTCGTGCTGAACTGGATGTTCGCAGCGTTGATCGTCGTGCTGCTGCTGACCGCTGCGGCTCACATCCTCAACGGTGGTGTCGTGTTCGTGTCGCCGGTCCCGGTGGTGCGCCAGGCGACCAAGGCGCATCTCGCCGTGCTGCTCGCCGTGCTCGCCGTGGTCAAGGCCGGCGACTACTGGCTCGACCGCTACGACGTCACCAACAACCAGACCGGCATCGTGCAGGGCGCCACCTACTCGGTCGTCAACGCGCAGCTTCCAGCGATCATGTTGCTGATCCTGATCGCGTTGCTCACCGCAGGGCTCTACCTGTCGGTCGTCAAGACCGGATCGTTCCGGATGCCGTTCATCGCATCGGCGCTCTGGTTCGTCGTCGCGCTCGTCGGCGGCGTGATCTATCCGGCCGTCGTGCAGGCGCTGGTGGTCAACCCCAACCAGCAGGAGCGGGAACAGCCGTACATCGCACGCAACGTCGAGGCCACCCGTGAAGCACTGAATCTCACCGACGTCGATGTCCGCACGATCAGCTTCGGGTCGCTCAACGCCACCGACGTCGAAGACGATCTGGCGCCCGTGGAGAACGTTCGTCTCTTGAACCCGGTGCAGATGGAATCGCGGTTCCTCGTCGATCGGGGTGAGGTCGCCGGACTCACCATCGACGACCTCGACGTCGACCGCTACGTGCTCGAGGACTCGCGCGACGGCGATCCCGAAGAGGTGCTGGTCGCGGCCCGAGAACTCGACCTCGCCGGGGTGACCAACAAGAGCTGGCAGGGACTCCACCTGATCAACACCCGCGGCTGCGGCCTGGTCCTCGCTCCGGCGGGTCGAGTGCTCGAGAGTCAACGCCCCGACTACCGCACCGTCGAACTCGAACGTCCTGAGCTGTACTTCAGCGAGATCCTCACCGGGTACGCGATCGCCAACACGAGCTCGACCGAGCGCGAATGCGACGAGCCGCATCAGTACGAGGGCACCATGGGCGTCGAGATGAGCTCGTTCACCCGGCGCGCGGCGTTCGCGCTGGCGTTCCTCGACTACAACGTGCTCGGGTTCGGCGGCATCAACGACGACTCGCAGATGCTGTGGGTGCGTGGCATCAACGATCGTCTCGAGAAGCTTGCGCCGTTCCTCTCCTACGACGCCGACCCCTATCCGGTCGCGGTCGACGGGCGCGTGCTCTGGGTCACCGATGCCTACACGACCTCGTCGCGGTATCCGTATGGGCAACGCATCGGCGACGTGCAGCGATCACCGCAGTCGGGCCTCGACGACAACGACAACTATGTGCGCAACAGCGTCAAGGCGGTCGTCGACGCCTACACCGGCGAGGTCACGTTCTACGTCGTCGACGAGCAGGACCCGATCCTGCGGGCCTGGCGCGGCGCCTTCCCCGACCTGTTCACGCCGTTCGCCGAGATGCCCGAGGACCTGGTCGACAACCTCCGGTATCCGGAGGACCTGTTCCGCATCCAGACCGACGTCTACTCCAAGTACCGGATTGCCCCCGAGTTGTTCTTCCAGCGTGTCGGGGCGTGGTCGGTGGCGCAGGCACCCGGCACCGAGCCGACGCAGTCGGCGACGCCGGCCGCTGCGGCCGGTGCGGACGCCACGCAGACGGCGGCGCAGAGCACGTTCGCCGACGAGTCGAACACCGGTCGATTCATCCCGTACTACACGATGTTCAATGGCGCGACGCCGGGTCAACCTGCCGACGAAGACTTCGTGATCCTGCGGCCGTTCGTGCCGTTCTCGACGAACGACCAGCGCACCGAGCTCCAGGCCTACATGACGGCGTCGAGCGCTCGCGACACGTACGGTCAACTGACGACGTACATCGTCGAGGAAGTCAACGGTCGCCTCCCCGATGGTCCGCTGCGTGTGGCCGGTCAGGCCGAGTCGACCGAAGAGATCTCGCGGCGCATCTCACTCGACAACGTCGGTGACGGCGGCACCCAGGTGGCCTTCGGTGATCTCCAGCTGATCCCGGTGGCCGATGGACTGATCTACGTGCGGCCGTACTACGTGTCGGTTCCCCAGGCCTCCGCGCAAGTCGGCTCGGTGACCGAGTACCGCGCCGTGATCGTGTCGTACAACGATCGCTCCGTGTTGGAAGCCACCGTGAGCGAGGCGCTTGCCGCGTTGTTCCCCGGCTTCGAGGGCGACATCGGTGACGCGATCGACGAGCCGACCGAGCCCGGTGCCGGCGGCGACGACACCGAGAACCCGCCTCCCGACCCCGATCCCGGCACGTCGAGTGACGACCCCGTCGCCCTGCTCGAGCAGGCGAATGTGGCGTTTGGCGAGGCCGACGCGGCCTTGGAGGCCGGCGATCTGGGCTTGTATCAGGAGAAGGTCGACGAGGCTCGCGGGCTGATCGACGACGCATTCGCCATCATCAACGAACCCTGACCGAACGCCGGTGACGCCGGTGCCAGGCACCGCGTCACCAGTGGCGTCAGGCGTTGGGGCGGCGGAGACGTTCCGCGAGTTCCGCGAGGTCGGCGCGGAACTGGATTTCGTAGCGGGCCTGCTCGGCGGCGAGGCGCTCGGTGGAATCGAGCACGTCGTCGATGGCAGCGTCGAGACGCTCGGCGATCCGGGCCTCGAGTTCGGTGGTGCCGACGTCGCCGGCTGCTCCGAGCGGGGTCGGTTCGCCGCTGCGCCGGTTCAGCTCGTCGATGTCGTTGCCCAACTCGGTGAGCTGGTTGGCGAGCTCCATCGACACGCTCGTGACCCGTGCGTCGATCGCCGACGTCTGTTCGGTGAGTGCGTCGAGCTGTGCGCGAAGTTGCGCGATCCGCTCGTCCCGTTCAGGGGTGGCTTCGTCATCGATGACGGGCGGTGGGGGAGGCGGCACCGATGGGGGCTCTGTTGCGACGGACGGAAGCCGGGCGTTGATCTCGTCGACCCGGATGTCGGCAGCAGCGAGGCGGTCATCGATCGAGCGCAGTTGCTGATTCGTGGCACCACTCGCCGACGTCAGATTGACGAGCTCCTCGCTGATCGCACCGACACCCTGGTCGAGGGCCGTCAGGCGGGAGTCGAGGAGCTCGTTGGCTTCGTCGAGACTGGCGAGGCGCTGCTCGAGGGCATCCCGCTCGGCCAGCGCCGAGTCGAGCTGCGCTTTCAGTTCGGCGGTCCTTACGGCCTCAGCTGCTGCGGCCGCCTTCTTCTTCTTGCTGTTGAACAACGGGTCGTCCTCGTTCGTGTGGGCGTGATCGAACGGTACCTGACTACGGTGAGCCCATCATGGCTTCCACCGTCCCGCACCAGATTCATCTCGGCGAATCCGAGATGCCGACTCAGTGGTACAACCTGGTCGCCGATCTGCCATCGCCGCCGCCGCCGGCCCTGCACCCCGGCACGCACCAACCGGCCGGCCCCGATGACTTCGCGCCGTTGTTCCCGATGGCGTTGATCGAACAGGAAGTCACGACCGAGCGATACATCGACATTCCCGGGGGTGTGCTCGACGTCTACAAGTTGTGGCGGCCGAGCCCGCTGTTCCGAGCCCATCGGCTCGAAGCGCTGCTCGACACCCCGGCGCGGATCTACTACAAGTACGAGGGCGTCAGCCCGGCGGGCTCGCACAAGCCGAACACCGCCGTGCCCCAGGCCTGGTACAACCACCAGGAGGGCATCACCAAGCTCACCACGGAGACCGGCGCCGGCCAGTGGGGTACGGCGCTCGCATTCGCAACGGCGCAATACGGCATGGAGTGCGAGATCTGGCAGGTGGCCGCGTCGTACAAGCAGAAGCCGTACCGCAAGACGATGATGGAGATCTGGGGCGCGACGCTGCACTCCAGCCCGTCGGAGCTCACCGAGTTCGGCCGGTCATTGCTCGCCGAGGACCCCGACCATCCCGGCTCGCTCGGCATTGCAATCTCCGAGGCGGTGGCGATGTGTGTCGCCGACCCGAACGCCCGCTATGCGCTCGGGTCGGTGCTCAACCACGTCCTCTTGCACCAGACGATCATCGGCGAAGAGGCGTTGCTGCAGTTGGCCAAGGTCGACGAGACGCCCGACGTGCTCGTCGGCTGCACGGGCGGTGGGTCGAACTTCGGTGGGCTCGCCTTCCCGTTCCTGCGCGAGAAGCTCGCCGGGAAGATGAACCCGACGATCCGTTGCGTCGAGCCCGCGGCGTGTCCCACGCTCACCAAGGGCGAGTACCGCTACGACTTCGGTGACACCGCCGGCATGACCCCGCTGATGAAGATGCACACGCTCGGCCACACCTTCATCCCCGAGCCGATCCACGCCGGCGGTTTGCGCTACCACGGCATGAGCCCGTTGGTGTCACACGTCTACAACGAGGGTCTCGTCGAAGCAATCGCGATCCCGCAGCGCGAGTGCTTCGCCGGTGCGTTGCAGTTCGCCCGCACCGAAGGGATCGTGCCGGCGCCCGAGCCGACGCACGCGATCGCCGCCGCGATCCGCGAGGCGCTGGCGTGCAAGGAGTCGGGCGAGGAGAAGGTGATCCTCACGGCACTGTGCGGCCACGGGCACCTCGACCTGGCGAGCTACGAGAAGTACCTGTCCGGCGACATGGTCGACTACGACCTTCCCGACTCGGTCATCGCCGACGCCATGGCCTCGGTCCCCGTCATCGCCTGACTTCAACGACGGTGGGCGCTCAGAGCGCGAGTTCGTAGAGGTCGGGGTCGCCGGGCGATCGGTCGAAGCCGACTCGTTCGAGGTACTTGCGGTGGACGTCGGTGACGCCGGCGCTGCGCAGCAGATCGATGCCGTCGGTGCGGAACACATCGGCGCCCGGGCCGTACAGCCACCGCCCGAGGCGCGAGTCGCGGTAGGGGCTGAGCACGTAATCGAGGTCGATCGTGAGCGTCGAGCCCTGCCGGCGCCCGATCAGCAGTCCGGCGGGGAGGCCGTCACGGTTGAGCAACAGCGTGACGACGTCGTCACCGGCCGGCACGTAGAAGTCGGGTTGGGACCGGTGGATGTCGATCAGGTGGAACGCGATGAAGTCCGCCAGGAACGGCGAGTCGGGTCGGATGTGCGACACGCCGAGGTCGCGGCCGTTGGGACCTCCGGACGCAAACTCCTTGCGGAGGAACCACACGTTGATCACGGCGATCGAGCCGTTGGTGATCATGATCGGGACCGAGTCGATCAACGTGCCGTACACGAAGAACGTGATCGAGCCGGCCAGCGACACCATCCGCAACCGAACGACCGAGGTCATCGTGAGTGCCAGCACCACCAGGGCCGACGCCAGGTACCCGACCATCGCCGTGGGGGACATCTCGAACACCCTGGCACCGTAGGTCACCCGTGGCGGCGGGTCGGGGGTTCGCCGCCGCCGGCCGGGTGGCGTGCGAGCTACAGGCTCGCTTCGATGGCGGCGACGAGTGCCGGGTCGTCGGGTGCGACGGTGGGTGCGAACCTCGTGATCGTGCCATCGCGGCTGATCAGGAACTTCTCGAAGTTCCACCGGATGTCGCCGCTGTGGCCCTCGGCGTCGGCGACCTCCGTGAGTTCGGCATAGATCGGGTGGCGGTCGTCGCCGTTGACGTCGATCTTCTCCATCAGCGGGAACGTGACCCCGTAGGTGGTCGAGCAGAAGGTCTCGATCTCCTCGGCGGTGCCGGGTTCCTGTCCGAGGAACTGGTTGCACGGAAAGCCGATCACGGTGAACCCCCTGGCCCCGAACGTCTTCTGGAGTTCCTCGAGGCCGGCGTACTGCGGTGTCAGCCCGCACTTCGACGCGACGTTGACCGCGAGGATGGTGTTGCCCGCATACGCGTCGAGTGAAGTCGGCTCGCCCTGGAGGGTGTGGATCGGTACGTCGCTGATGGTCATGGACGCCGATTGTTGCCCACGCCGCGCCGATTCGTCGTGTCAGATGGCCGGGGTGGCGTCCGGTGGGTGGACGGGCAGCGAAGGGCTCGATTGGTTGCGCACCACGACAGCGAGTGCCCCGATCACCACCGCCATCGCCACCGCCTGCGCAACGGTGACCGTCTCGTCGAGCACGATCCATGCGAGCAGCGCCGAGAAGACCGGGATCAGCAGCGTGAACGTCGAGCCCACCCACAGCGGGATCCGCACGAGCGACCAGTTCATCATGGCGTGGCCGATCAGCCCTGACGTCGCCGCCATCAGGATCAACCAGCCCCAGTTGGTTGCGGACGGCCATGACATGTCCTGCCCGAAGGCGAAACCGAGCGGCGCACAGATCGCCATCGTCCACAGGGCGGTTCCGGCGGTGAACTCCGTGGAGGTCATCTTCTTCTTCGAGTTCTTCGAGGTGATGAAGTACGCGCTCCACGACAGCATGGCGGCAAGGGCGAGGAGGTCGCCGCGCAGGTCCGTCGTGCCGTCGTCCGCACCTGCGGCCACGACGACGACGGTTCCGGCGAGCGCCACCGCCGACCACGCAACGTTGCGCAGCCCGATCTTCTCTCCGAAGAACTTGGCCGCGATCACACCGACGACGATCGGCTGCATCGAACCGATGATCGTGGCGTTCACGATGCTGGTGAGCTTCACCGCCGAGAAGAACAGGGCAATGTCCGCACCGAGAGCGATCCCGCCCCACATCGAATCGCGGATGATTCGCGGCCGAAACGGGGTCCCACGGGCGCTCATCCAGACGATCAGTACCAGCGAGAAGAAGGCGAAGCGGTAGAAGCCGATCGCCAGGCTGCCCATGTCGATGTACTTGGCCAGGATCGTGCCGCTCGACCAGGCGCACACAGCGATGCCGGCGCCGATCAGTCCTCGCGACAGGTCCTTCGCCTCAGCGGCGTCGGCGATCGCCGTGTCAGCGGAGCTGGTGGTCACGCGCGCAACGTAGCGCCACAGCAGGGCTGTGCTGCCATTCTGGGTCGATGGCAACGCACCCAACCACCGGCTTCGATCTCGACCAGACCGACCTGCTCCTGAAGACGACCAAGCAAGTCCGCAAACGGCTCGATCTGACCCGGCCGGTTCCGTACGAGGAGTTGCTCGAGTGCATCGACATCGCCAGCCACGCGCCGATGGGCGGCAACCTCGAACGCAACCGGTGGATGATCATCGACGACGCCGACACCAAGGCCAAGATCGCCGAGTACTTCGCCGCAGTCGGGCGGCCGTACCTGGCCGCGAACACCGAGGTGCGTACCGACGATCGCAGCAGCAAGGTCATCGACTCGGCGACGTTCCTCGTCGACCATCTCCACGAGGTGCCGGCCCTGGTGCTGGCGATGCGGCTCGACCGGGTTCCCGATGGTGCATCGACCGGCGCGTACGCCGGCTACTGGGGTTCGGTGCTGCCGGGTGTGTGGAGCTTCCAGCTCGCGGCCCGGTCGCGGGGCATCGGCTCGGCGTGGACCACGTTCCATCTCGAACACGAGGCCGAGGTGGCCGAACTGCTCGGTATTCCCCCGACGGTCACCCAGGTGTGTCTGCTCGCGGTCGGCTACTACACCGGTGATTCGTTCAGCCCGGCTCCGCGCCGGCCGGCGAGCGAGGTCACCTACCTCAACCGGTGGAAGGCCCCGGTCGACTGAGCCGAACGCGTGAACAAATGGGTCGCTGACGCGCCCATTTGTTCACGCGTTCGCAGAGGAGGCCAGCTTGGCGGAACGCTCGCCGAGGAAGCGGTCGTAGAGCACGATGACCATCGTGAGCAACAGGCCGAAGAACAGCACCAATGAGCGGTTGACGTCGTTGCCGAGCAGCGCGGCGTAGATGCCGAGCAGAGCGCTGTTGACGGCGGCGAGCACGATGAACTCGACGCCGATCGACGACCACTCGATGCCTCGCCGGGAGAGGAACTCGCTGACGGCGATGCTGGCGCCGATGATCAACGCCGTGGCGATGATGATCCGAACGATCGAGGTGTCGACATCGAGCACGCTGACATAGATCGCTGCGATCAGGCCGACGAGCAGCAGCTTCTCGGCGAACGGCGGGGCGATCCAAAGTGGCGCCTGCTCGCGTTCGGGGAGGTCGAGATCGGGGACGGGCTTGTCGACGTCGACCCGGAACGACCAATCCTTCGGCGGCGCCTTGCGGTACAGCCACACGGCCACTCCGATCAGGATCGCGATGGCCGCGATCAGTGCGATGGTCACGGCCGGCCGGTTCGTGATCGCGTCGGCCCACGAGGTGGTCGGGGTCGTGCCGAACACGTCGACCTTCATGAAGTCGGTGAAGTCGTTCTGCGCAATGTGGATCCACCATTCCTGGGGCAGCTTGATGAAGATCCAGATGAACGCGGCGAGCCCGATGACCGCTCGATGCGACAGGCGGCGCGGGTCCCACTGGGTACGGATCGCGGCGTAGGCGATGAAGAAGTACTCGAACGTGTTGGGGAAGACGAACAGGATCCATCGTTCCTGGAAGACCTCGAAAAGCCACACGCCGATGAGCCGGTAGTACCAGAGGAAGCGAGCGACGTTGATGGCGCTGGTGTTGGTCCAGTTGCGGTAGACGGCCAGGAAGGCGATCGTGAGGTAGAAGATGTCGAGGGCTTTGTCGTAGTTCTGGTAGCCGTCGAGGTTGAGGTTGGTGAACTGCTGGAAGATCGTCTGGTCCGCAGCGTCGAGGACCAGTGCCGCGAGGATCGCCGGAAGCGGGAACCGCGGAATGAACAGCGGGATGATGAATCGCAGCGCCAAGACGACGAGGAACACTGCGATGTCTGAGGTGTCTCCGCCCATCGGGGCACACTACGTGCTCGGCGGCTCGCGGGATCAGCCGACGATGGCAGGTTCCGGGGTCGTGGCGGCCGTGCTGGGCAAACGCGAGGCGGTGAGCAGGGAGACTCCGAGCGCCACCGTCGAGAGCATGAGCATCGTGCCGATGCCCGCGACGCCGTCCGCGACCACGATGGTCAGCACAACGCTGGCCACGATGCTGCCGACGTAGCGGCTCATCGACAGCAGGCCTGCGGCGAGGCCGACACGGTCCTCGGGTGCCGCTTCCATGCCGGCGGTGAGGATGCCGGGTGATGCGACGCCATATCCCAGGCCGAACACGAGCAGCGTGGCCACCAGCACGGCCGAGGTCACCGTCGAGCCGAACGCAGCGCTGACCGCAACGCCGGCAGTGGCCACGAACAGGCCGAGCATCACCGGTCGACGCCGACCCCACTCATCGCCGAGCCGGCCGCCGGTGGGGCTCATCACGATCATTCCCAGCGTGAGGGCCGACAGTGCGACGCCGATCGCTCCACTGCGCCACCCTCGGTCGTCGAGCAACATCGGCGCCACGAGGAGCAGCGAGTACTGCGCGAGCACCGCCAGCGCCTGGGTGGAGAATGCGGCGAGGAACGCAGTGTTGGCCAGCGGCGTCTGCGGCGTGGACGGCTCGTCGAAGCCGGCCCCGGCCGCGCTCGGCTCGGTCGGGTCGTCGATCGTCGACGGAACCGAGCGTTGGAGCACGACGAGCACGACGAGCACGATCGGGATGTTGATGGCGAACAGCGCTCGCCACCCGAACGCTGCGAGCAACACCCCGCCGATCACGGGTCCGAGTCCGGCACCGACGCCGATCACGGACCCCTGGAGCCCGAAGGCCCTGCCGCGCGTCGTCGAGTTGGTGACCTTGCGGAGGATCGCCTGCACACTCGGCGAGAGCGCCGACGCGAACACCGCCTGCGCGGTCCGGCTGGCGACGAGCAGTGCGAACGTCCCGGCGAACATCGCCAGGCCCGAGCAGACACCGAAGCCGGCGACCGCGATGATGGCCAGCCGACGAGCGCCGATCACGTCCGCGATGCGACCAGCCGTCGGCTGACCGATCAGCATCGCCACGAGGTAGATCGTGATCAGGATCGCTGAGTGTCCCTTGGTGATGTCGAACTCGTCAGCGAGGGTCGGCAGCGCGACGGCGATCATCGTGGAGTTGAGGGGAACCAGCGCAGACGCGAGTGCGATGCCGACGACGGTTGTCGTCGACGCACTGGCACCCCGTGATGGCATCAGAGGATGTCGACGGATCCGTTGGTGCCGTCGACGCGCACACGGTCGCCGTCGCTGATCCGCTGCGTGCCGTCGACGGTGCCGACAACGGACGGGATCCCCATCTCGCGCGACACGATGGCGGCGTGGGACGCGAAGCTGCCGTGGTCGGTGACGATGGCCCCCACCAGGTGCAGCATCGAGTTGAACGCCTCGCCGGTGGTCGGCGCAACGAGGACGTCGCCCGGTTCGAGCAGGAGGAGGTCGTCGACGGAGCGCACCAACCGTGCCGTGCCCTCGTACGTGCCGGACGCCCCGGGGATGCCGACGACGGTCGTCGCCGTGCCGGCCGGCTCGTCGAGTTGGCCGAGGACCCCGTCAATCGAGAATCCAATTGCGCCCATCACGCGTGCGAGCGGCGGCGGAAGCATCTCCAGCGGGGGAGGTGGCGGGGGCGGTGGCCCGAGGAATCGCGGCGGACCATCGATCGTGAGTCGGCGCCGGGTCCGTCGTCGCTGTTCGAGTTCCTCGGCGGACGGCGTGGTTGATCCCGCGACGAGCTGCTCGATCTCATCGGCGCCGAGCTCGAGGGCCTGCGCCGGGTCGTCGAGCCGACCGCGGGCCACCAGTCGCCGCCCGAGTTCGAGCATCGCGAGGCGGACGAGACCGACCGCGGAGATGTCGCTGTAGATGCCACGCTCGTCGCGCAGTCGATACACGAGTCGCGCTTCGGCGAGCAGATCGTCGAACTGGTCCCGGTGCTCGGTGGGGACGTCGGCGCGCACCACAGCCGCGAGCGCATCGGCACGATCGGTCGCCGGCGAGCCGTGCATGCCGACCGCAGCACGGAGTCGTCCGACGATGCAGTCGGGCCGCTCACCGATGGTCGGGTTGTCGATGTCGAACCCTTCGATGACCCGGAAGTGCACGTTGGCTGCGAGGTCGTCGACCTCGGGAATGCGGCGACGGAGCTCGTCGAGCACGTCCGCAGAGTCTCCCGACGACATCAGCAACTCGAGCGCTGCCTCGTCGGCGCGCACCGCCATCACGGCGGGCCGGACATCGGGCGACAGGACGTTCGACACCGGTGAGTAGCCGTCGAGCACGCCGTAGAGCGACAGCGGATCGCGCTTGGTCCATGCAGCGGTCTGGAGGATGAAGTCGCCGACCGGAACGAGCGCGTGACAGTTGTTCCGATGGTGTTGGTAGACCATCGCCTCGCCGTTCGCAAGACAGGTGTTCAGGTGCTCGAGAAGTGCTTCGTCGTCGAGCGACGCGAGGTCGACCGACCCGAGTTGGCGATGCCGCGCCTGCGAGGCGGGCTTCGCCTCGTCGTCCCACTCCCGGATCGCGTCGCGCCAGATGCGCTCGGACATTGCCCGCGCTGCGACGTCGGCGCGCCGGCCGATCTCGGCGCCGATCCATTCGGGGTCCTTGGGTCCGTCCGGGCCGGGCAGGTCGAACGGTTGTGGCTGGTGGTAGGTGAATCCGTTCACGACCCCCATCGCCAGAACGTCGAGCAGCACGCCGTACCCAGCGAATGCCTCCTCGAATCCCCGGTTGAACCCCGCGGGATAGATGTCCTGCATCAATCTGGTCTGGGAGACCGGGTTGTGGGCGCTGTCCTGCTGCCACGGCCCCGGTCCCGGCGGCTCCCATGCGGGCTCCGATGTGGGCTCCGATGTGATGGTGTCCATGAAATGTGCTCCTCCCGTGGCCAGCAGCGGACCACCCCCTGGTCGCCGTGCGGCAAGGTGAACACTAGGTGAACGCACGGGGCCGTGCGGACAGACCTCCGGTCCACGCCTGGTAGCGGCCCGCCCGCGCTCCGGCCATCGTTCGAGACGGTGGAGTCCGCCGCGTGACGCGGCCGCCGTTGACGGCGATGATGATGTGCGTGAACGTCGACCCACGACTCGGGTGCGGTTCGTGAGCGATCGATCCGGTGAGAGGTGGTCGGCCGTCGCGGTTCGAGAGATTCGCGTCGCGCTCGATGCGGCAGGCGATGCGGAGCGGGCAGAGTCGATGATGCGGTACATGCGCGAGAAGTTCGTGTTCTTCGGCGTCCCGACCCCGCAGCGGCGGGCGATCACGAAGCAGGCGCTTGCCCCGCTGGGTGCGCCATCGTCGACGGACCTCGAGGAGATCGGACCGCTCGCCTGGCTCGCCGACGAACGCGAGGTGCAGTACGCGGCCGTCGACGTGATGATTCGTCATGTTCGTCTGGCCCGCCCGGAGCTCCTCGACACGGTGCGCGTACTGGTGAGCAACAAGAGCTGGTGGGACACCGTCGACGCGCTCGCTGCGAGCGTGGTGGGTCCGCTCGTGCGCCGGTACCCCGAGTTGGTGGCGACATTGGACGGCTGGATCGCGGGCGACGAACTCTGGCTCGCTCGCGCCGCGATCCTCCACCAACTCGCGTACAAGGCCGACACCGACGTCGATCGGCTGTTGCGCTACTCGCTCGCTTGGGCCGACCATCCCGACTTCTTCGCTCGTAAGGCGATCGGCTGGGCGCTACGTCAGTACGCCCGCAGCGATCCCGACACGATCCGAGCGTTCCTCGCCGACCACGGTGACGTGCTGTCCCCGCTCACGATGCGAGAGGCGTCCAAGTATCTGTGACGTGATCGGGCGTCCGATCGCGTCGACGTGTTGCCATCGCCCGCTCGCCTCGGCATACTTGTGGTCCACGCCGCGGGGTGGAGCAGTTCGGTAGCTCGTCGGGCTCATAACCCGAAGGTCGCAGGTTCAAATCCTGCCCCCGCCACCAATTGGAAGGCCCGGAAACACTGCGTTTCCGGGCCTTCTGCGTTCTCCGGCAAAGGTGGCCCGTCTACCGGGGTGTCTACCGTTGCCCGCGGACGCGGGTCGCTGACCTGGGGATTCGCGACCGGCGAGACGGTAGACGTCTACCGGGCCGGCGGGTGCCATTGGCGGCGTTCGCGTCCGGTGATCGGGTCGTGGCCGTTGTAGGCGACGACGTAGAAGCGGTGGTTGCGTTGCACGATGTAGGACATCTGCGTCCATCGGCACGTCGGGTCATCAACCCGAAGATCAGTCGCCGCCACCATGAGGCCCGAGGGGCCCCGTGACGCATCGCCGCCTCGACGTACACTGGTGAGATGCCGGTGACGGTGGAGTTGTCCGATGAGGCGTTGGCTCGTCTCGAGGCTGAAGCGGCGCGACGCGGGGTGAGTGTCGATGTCGTGATCAACGAACTCGCGGCACGTCTGCCGGACGAGGGTGCCAGAGCGCGTCGCCAGGGGTTGATCGGTTTGGGTGCTTCCACCTCGGGCCGATCGGCTGCCGATGCTGATGACCTGTTGGCCGAGGGTTTCGGCCGCGACTGAGTGCTGATCGTCGACACCGGCGTGCTGTTGGCGGCAGCGGACGTCAACGATCCCGACCACGCCACGTGCGCCGCGCTACTGCTCGGCGAGCCCGGCGATCTGGTCACTACTGCGCTCGTGATCGCCGAGACCGCGTACCTGATCGGTCGGCAACTCGGCGCCTCTGCCGAAGCGGCGTTCTTCGTGTCGGTGGCCGATCGAAGCGTCGTGGTCGACGAGTTGACGGCGGATGACCTGCGACGGATCGCTGCGCTCGTGGCCAACTATGTCGATCTTCCCCTCGGCGGTACCGATGCCAGCGTGGTCGCGCTCGCAGAGCGTCACAACGCCACTGCGATTGCGACACTGGACCGTCGCCACTTCAGCGTCGTACGGCCCAGTCACGTGGCTGCCTTCGAGATCGTTCCGTAGCACCATCGATCTGCCACTACTTTGAGCGGGCTCACGGACGCGGCCAGGCGGCGATGAACGCGCCGCCAAACTGAGGCTCTCAGACAAGGCGATAACGGGACGGGCGACCACCACAAGCATCACCCTGACGACTACCGAGACGGCGCCCTGCGCCGACGGGTTGCGGCCGATGGGTCATGCTCTGTGGATCTCCGACGACATCTCACCATCGGGCGGTTCGTGGTATCTGGGTGCGGTCGCGGGTCTGATCCCGGTAACTGCGGTGGTCGCGCTTGATCCCCAGGGATGGTTTCCGTTCAGTGTCGCGAAGTGGTGGTCGACGCTCACCGTTGCCTTCCTCGCTGCTGCGCTCGCAGCGGCGCTGCGCCGCACGCCCTCCGCTGCGCCGCGTCCCAGGTTGGAGCGAGGGACCGTTGCGCTGATCGTGGTGTTGCTGCTGGTGGTCGGCCTTTCCAGTCTGGTCGCGTTGGACGGGTGGTATGCGTGGGTCGGTACTCCGGTCCGACATCTGGGACTGCTTGCCTGGGTCGTGTTCGCGGTCATGTTCGCCGTGGGGCGGCGTGTCGCTGCCGATGACGATGCGAGGGGTGCAGCGATCCGAGGCACTCTCGTCGCAGGGTTGCTATTGGGTCTGTATTGCATGGTCGAGATGATCGCCGGGGCCCCAGTCGAGTTCGTGTCGAACTCGTCACGTCTCGGTGGCCCGTTTGGTTCGGCGGCCTATCTCGGTGCGGCGTGCTGTCTGCTGCTGCCCGTGGCGCTCGGCACGGCAATCGACGGTGCCGAGACTCGGAGCTGGCGCATCGTCGGTGCTTTGGCCGCGGCCGGAGTCGCTGTCGCCGTTGTCGGCTCGGGAAGTCGCGCCGCGCTGGCCGGGCTCGCGGTGTCCGGCGTCGTCGTCGCAGGATGTGGACTGGTCGGCCGAACAGTGCTCGATCGGAGTTCGCGGTCACGGCCGGTGATGTCTGCGGGCGTCGTCGTGTCCCTGGTTCTTTCGGTTTCGTTTGCCGTGGTCGCCGCAACCTGGGCGCGTGTCTTCGAGCGAACTGCCGGGTGGACCTCGCGGCTCGACGAGTGGCGCATCGCGCTGCGGGCCATTGCCGACCATCCCCTCACCGGTGTAGGCCCCGAGGGCTATCGCCTCGTGGTCGGTCGGTTCGTCGACGCCGACTACGTGCGCCGCTACGGCGAGTCGACCGGTATCGACCGGGCTCACAGCGGCGTGCTCGACGTGACGATCACTTCGGGTGTGGCGGCCGGCGTGGTCTACCTGGCGTTGCTCGGCGCAGTCTGCTGGAGCGCGGTCCGGCTGATCCGGCGCGGCTGCAACACCGCCAGCGCCCCCGACATCGGTCTGGGCAGCGCAGTGATCGCGTATGCCGTCCAGCAGCAGCTGCTCTTCCCGATCGCCGAACTCGACGTGGTCTTCTGGCTGCTCGTCGGCATCGTCGTGGTTCGAGCGCGACCGCTCAGCGTTGTCGACGACACGGCACTCAGCGACGAACGAATGCGCCGACGTCGTCAGGCTGTGGTCGGCGCCGTGGCGGCGGCATTGTTGGCTCTGGCCGCCACGTTGTCAGCGGCGTCGGGCGTTCGCGCCGTCGCTGCGGACCGGCTCGCCCGCGACGCCATCCGGGCGAGTGAGGTCGACGTGGCGCTCGAACGCGCGGAAGCAGCAACCCACCGAGCCTCGCCGCGACATCCGCCATCGGTTGCTGCTGGCACGGTCTCACGAGCAAGAGCGTTCACTCGCGGGCGTCGATCGGGCCATCGACGCCGTCGATGCTGCGCTCGACATCTCACCGCTGGAGCCCACTGCTCGCTTCGAGCGGGCGCGGCTGCTCAGCCTGCGCGCGGCCATCACCGGCACCGGCACCGACCGGCTCGCAGCGGCGCAGGCGTGGGACGACGAGATCGCACGGTCGCCGAACTGTGCCCTTTGCCATCTCGAAGCAGGCCTGGCAGCGCTCGAGCGAGGCGACACCGCCGCAGCCCGCACCTCGCTCGCCACCGCTGCGGACCTCGGCAACGAACGGGCGCGGATGATCGTCGACCAGGTTCCGCAGGATTGATGGAACCGAATCGCGCATTCGGGGGTGTACCTCACGTGTCCGCAGTCCATCCCGGTTCGACCACCGGCGAGATTCCCGTCATCGGCGAATTGCAGATGATGGTCGTCGAGTCGGCCCCCGACTTCGACGCGTTCTACCGCACGGCGCGTCCGTCAGTCGGGCGGGCGCTGGCACTCACCTTGCACGACATCGACCTGGCGACCGACTCGGTCGACGAAGCGATGGTGCGTGCCTACCAACGATGGGACCAGGTCAGCCGACTCGACAATCCCGCCGGCTGGGTCTACCGGGTCGGTCTGAACCACGCACGCAGTCGGCTGCGGCGACTGCTGCGGCGGGTGCCCCCTCCCGCCGCGGCAACGACGCACAACGAACTCACGGTCGCGGACCCGGCCATCGCGCTGGCGTTGGACGACCTGTCGGTCGACCACCGAGCCGTGGTGGTGTGCCGCCTGCTGCTCGGCTGGTCCGAAGCCCAGACCGCCGACGCGCTCGCCATCCGCCCCGGCACGGTCAAGAGCCGTCTCAGCCGAGCATCCACTCAACTCGCCCGCCGCCTCCACCACCTCCGCGACGCCTGAACGAACGGACGACAACATGAACGACCAGAACCCCACCCCAGATACGCCCGGCGAGTCGACACCGTTCGACCCGACGATCGAACGACGCCTACGCGCCCATCTCACCTCCAACGCCGAACGCGTCCAGTTGCCCGAACTCGAGCCGGCTCGCGTGCGCCGCACCGCCAGACAACGCACGATTCGCCGCCACCGTGCCGTCGTGGGCGGAGTGGCCGCAGCCACCGTCGTCGCCATGGTGGTCGGCGTCCAAGCACTGTCGAGCGGCGGCGACGGCGGCCTCCGCCTCACCAACGACACGTCGGACGCGACTGCCACCGACGATGCCACGGCCGCAACCGCCGCAGCCGACAGCCCGACCACATTGATCGACGCTGCACCAGCGCAACTGGGTGAGCCGGCCTTCGTGTGGAAAGTGGTCGAAGCCGACCAGTCGCAGAGCATCGTCTCGACGTTCAACGGCGGCGGCACCCAGTCGTTCCCAGGACTTGCGGTGTCGACATCGCCGGGCCGCTCCAACGACTACGACAACATCGCCCCCTCGGTGTGGCGCACCACCGACGGCGTGAACTGGGAACAGACCGACCTCGGCCTGCCCTTCGGCGACAACCGACTGTGGGAGGCGATCGGCTCCGAGGGCCGCCTGTTCGCCGTGGGCACCGCGCCCGGCATCGCCGCAACAGAACCGAACCCGTTGCGGGTCGCCGTCGCCGGTATCGACAGCACCGACTGGGACGTCACCGAGTTGCCGTTCGACACCAACGCCACCCCCAATCTGCCGTTCGTGGTCAACGGCGTGGAACGCAACGTCGCCCCCGTCGACGGCGGCGTGATGGTCGCCGTTACCGCCAGCGCCAACCTGAACGTCGTCGAACTGGCCGACTCCACCGACGCCTTCCAGATCGAACAGGTGATGGAAATCGGCCCCGACGGGATCAAGGTCACCTCCGACGGGTGCGAGGCGGGCGCCTACGCCCCGGCATCGACGGTGGTCATGTACCAGAACGGCAATCCGGTGGGCACACTGCCTCCGCCCACGAGCACAAAGGTCGCCGACGACGCACCCACGGGGACAGTCGCGAGCGAAGCCACCGGACCCGACCGGACGGCCGCCGACTCGTCGGAGTGTCCGCTGGTACCGCTCAGCTGGGACGACCTGGATGTTCCCGCCGAGTCCGTGGCGGCGCTACGCGGTAACACCACGACGTTCTTCCTGGTCGGCGCCGACGGCACCGTCACCCCCGTCGAGGCACCGGTCCCTGGCGGCCAGTTCACTGCGGCCGGCGGCGGTTCATCGCCGGACTACGTGCTCGCGGACAACTTCGGGAACTGGGCGACCGACGGGTCGATGTACCGCTTCGGCAACGGCACCTGGCAGACGATGCCGATGACGTTCAGCAACTGGGCGACCGCCCCCCTGCGCCTCGGAGACGACACCGTCGGCTTCGGCTACCCCACCGACACAGGGGCCACCGGGCCACTGTTCACCACGGTCCGCCCTGACGGCATCGCCACGTTCGTCGATACCGACGCACTGTTCCCCCAGTATTCGATGGTGTCACCGAGCGGCGCCACCATCGCCGCCGGACACGTCGTGTCGACCGTGTCAGTCGCCCCCGACACACTCGCCGAAGCAGGCGGCGCCGAGTTCACCACCAACGGGCTCACCGTCCGCCAGACCAGCCTGTCCCAACCCCCCATCTTCATCGACGCCGCAACCGGCGCCCAGATCCCCGAATCCGACCTGATCCGCGGCAACAACGACACGATCACCGCCGTGAATGCGGCCGGCGACACGATCGGCCCGGTCACCTCGAACGACATCAACACCCAACTGTCAGTCGCCTACGAAACGCGCCCGACCGATGTGGACTGGAGCATCCTCACCACCGCCGACGGTGCGACGTTCGCGCGAGAATCCGTTGCCGACCTGCTCGGAGTCGAACCGTCAGCCATCAACCACGTGCCACGCGTCTACAGCGACGGCACTCAGGTGGTCGTCGTGGTGACACTGAACGACCGGTACCCCGACGACTCCCGCAAGCAGCTCGCACTGGTCGGCACCCCAATCGGCTGACCGCACCCCACCGACCAGGCCGCCTTGTGGTAGCAGGTCGATCGGGCCGACGGACGGTTTGCGTTTGGCGACGAGATGAACCTTCGTCGACGGTCACCCCGAGGGGTGGACTGTCCACGTAGCGGTGGCGGGATCGAAGGACCACAACTCGGCGGGTCCGTTGGCGGGGAGCACCGTGAGCGTGACGCGGCCGTCCGGAAGCGGACGGACCGCCGCGTCGAACTGGCCCTCGCGGACCGGCTCGGTCACAGGCAGTTCGTGTTCCGTCCCTGATGGACTCACCACCAGCGGCTGCGCGGAGCCGTTCCCGTCGCCGATGAACAACCGGTACTCGACCCGCCAGGTGAAGGTCGGGTCGACCGGATCGGCGAGTGGCTGACCGTCGGGGCCGACGTAGGGCACGATGCCGGGGCCCTCGACGATGGAGAACGGATCGATGCCGACAGGCGTCATGAACCCCAACCACGGCCCCTCGTGGACGTACGGCTCGACGAGGTCGTAGACCGTGCCCGCCGTCGGTCCGGTCGTCGGCACGGCGAGGAGACGCGTGAGACCGGCGTCGTCAGCGCGGAGGTAGGCGACCCCGTTCGGGCCGACCCCGTACAGCCAGAGCGCAGATTCGCCGAGGTCGAGCGGGAACACCTGCTCGGGAGTGCTCCGGACGACCAGGTCACGCCCGTCGAGCGCCCGTTCGAAGCCGTCGGCGGCGAATGCCAGCGGGTCGGGGAGCACCTCGTCGGAGACAGCCGGCGCGGTCGTGGGCGTCTGCGTGGTCTCCGTCGGTCGGGACGTCTCGATCGGCGGTGTCGGTTGGGGCTCGACGCTGGGCGTCGGGGCCGCGGTCGTGGAGACGCGATCGTCGGTCACGACGGTGTCGCCGTCGCCCTGGCCGATCAAGACGAACACGCCCGCAACGATTGCGATGACGGCGAGGCCGCCGCCGACCGCGGTCACGGTTCGCCGTCGGCGGACCGATCGCTGCACTAGCGCGGCACCGTCCGGTGGTGCGGGTCGACGAAGTTCGGCACCGGCCCGTCGGCCGAGCGCGTCGAGGTTGTCGGTGGGGTCGAGGTCGTCGGACATCACTGCTCCAGTTGGCGAGCCAGGACACGCCGGGCCCGGCTCAGGTCGCTTCGCACCGTTCCCTCCGGTACGTCGAGGATCGAGGCCACCTCCGCCGTCGTCCGATCCGCCGCGTAGAACAGCGTGACGGTGAGGCGTGGCCGGGTCGGCAAGGTGCGCACCGCCGTCCAGAACGCGATCGTCTCGGCCGACAGCTCCGGTGCGCTCGGCTCGTCACGACGCTGGCGGGCAAGGAACGACGCCTCGGTTCGTTTGCGACGCCACCAACTCCGGCAGCGGTTGATCAGCACGCGATGACACCACCCTCCGGGCCGTTGGAGACGGCTGACACGGTTCCAGTGCAGCAGTGCCCTGACCATCGCGTCGTGCACGAGGTCTTCGCCCTCGCTGCCCGACAGTGCAGTTGCGACCGCCAGCAGCCCCGGGAACTCCTGACGGTAGAAGTCACCGAACTCGAGCGGTGTCGGCAGGATCTCCAGATGGTCGAGTCCATGTGGGACGGAGTGCGATTCGGTTGGAGTGATTGTCACAGTGTGCATGAACGAGACACACTCCCGAACACCGCACATTGCTGCAGCATTCGGTGTGACCTTCGTCGCTCGACTGACCGGTCGGGAGCGTTGCGGTCATCGTCGTGTTCTTCTGCACCGACGATGTCGTGGAGACCGGGCGCCCGCTGGGCGGGGCCGGAAGTGAGCGGCCGTACGTCGATCGTGGCCTGGCACGCCCTCGCACCTCCGGGCAGCCACCGTCCGACGTCCTGCGTCGAGGAACCCGGCGTCGGTTCGTTGCTCGGCGTCGGAGATCGCCCGTATCGGGCACATGCGGCGTCGACCCCGGTCGATCAGCCGGCGACCTGGTTCGCCTGCGCCTCGACGATGTCGGCGTCGTAAATGGCTGCGCGCCCCTCTTCGGACACCAGACGTTCGGCGAGTGCCAGCAGGGCCTGCGCACCGGCGACCGATGCGCCTCGAACCAGCCGGTGACGGCCGGGGAGAGCGAGCGAAAGCGCCAGACTCACCCACCATCCAACGCACAGCGGGCAGGCCACCAGCTTGTGGCCCCACACGAGCGCGGGGCCACCCTGCGATGCCCTCGCCTCGATGCGCTTGCGTAACGGTGCGCTGATCTCGTCCAGCGAGACGGCGCGGGTGACACGCGACGCAGCGAGGGCGAGCACCACGACCTCCTCGAGACGAGGCAGCGTCACCTCGCTCGCCAGGTTGCTGCGTCGGGAACGAAACGGCGTCATCTTCACCGTCGTGCGGTACCCGCGCCAGCTCAGCTCCACACCCATCACGAACCGATCTTCTGCGGGACGTGCCGAGGATCGCGTTCGCGAGCGGGTCGAGCCCGCCGAACAGATTCGTCGTATCTGAACGGACTTCGGGTTCGCACCAGAGGTTGCGCGTTTGTGATCCGCGGACGTGGGCATGACTCTCTCCAGTGGCGTACTGCCCTGATGGGCGGCTGCGTCGCAGAGTCCACGCCGAGATGCGGCGGGGATGGACCACCAAAGGAGGGATTTGAAATGACCGATTTCCGAGACACGCCGGCCGGTACGGGTGTTGGTGCCGGCGCGCACAGAGTGAACCCCGACACAACCGACCTCCCACCACGGAGAGAAGTTGAGGTCGAGCACGACCAGATCGGCATCCACAACGAGGCGCAGACGATCCGTCGCGACCGGCTCCGTTGGGGTCCGGTGTGGGCTGGCGTCGTGACTGCAGTGGGTTCGTACATCTTCTTGCAGCTGGCGCTGATCGCCACCGGCGTCGTCGAGCTTGGCGATCCCGTGGGTGACGACGCGATCGCGTCGGGCATCGCAGCGCTCATCGCCTTCTTCCTCGGTGGTGTCACCACAGGGGCGACCGCGATGTGGCAGGGACTGGACGACGGCATCCTGCACGGGATCGTCATGTGGTTCGCCGCCATGGTGGCGATCATCGCCTTCTCGGCGGTCGGGAGTGGTCTCGCGCTGGGGTCGTTCGACACGACCGACGTCTTCGGTGACTTCACCCTCGAGGAGGTCGACGTCCAGCAGGCCAACGATGACGCGCAGAGCGCAGCCGGAACGGCGCTGATCGCGCTCACGCTCGGGTTGGTCGCAGCGGCCGCCGGAGGCGCAGTCGGCGCAAAGTTGTGGCCGAGGGACGACGCGTTCGTGGACGTTGTGCGGCTCAAGCAGACGAAGTGAGGGACGGCGCTTTCGATCCCCGGCTTCGCTAGAGGTCGGGCCGCCTCCCTCGAACGATCGAGAGCCCGGGCGCTGGGCCCGGGCTCTCGTGTTCGCTGGGGACGGCTCGGCTCAGTTGGAGTCTCGCCGATACAGCAGGAGTGTGCCGATGGTGAGGCTGATGAGTGCGTAGGCGCCGAAGATGAGGGCGTACTGCGGCCGATCGAGTTGGTTGAGAATGGCCACGGGCGCTTCGAAGTTCGGACCGGCGTCGAGAAGTCGGTAGCCGGCGCTGAAGGGCAGGAAGTGGCGCACCGTTTCCGGAAGCGCCGGTGCGAACAGGCTCTCGATGACGAACGACCACATCAGGAGACCGGTGATCGCTCCGGCGGTGTGGCGGGCGATCATGCCCACGCCGAGACCGATCAACGAGGCGAGGGCGATGTACAGCAGTGCCCACGACGCTCTCGATGTGAGCGCGTTGCCGTCGCCGAGCGTGACGCCTCCGAGTGCGGCGCCGCCGAAGCCGGCGATCATGCCGGTGGCACCGAGCGTGAGTCCGACGAGAGTTGCGGTGATCGTCTTGGCTGTCACGATCACCCAGCGGGCGGGTCGCGCGGTGAGGGCGACCGCCAGGGTGCCGTGTTGGGCTTCGCCGGTGAACATGAGGATCCCGACGACGGCGGCCAACATGGCCACCAGCGGCAGGGGATAGATGAACAGTTCGGCGGCGGTGAGTGTCGGGTCGGTGTTCGTTGCTGCCAGGACGGCGGCGATGAGGGCACCGATCGCGCCGGTGAGGACGAGAATCACCTTGTTGGCTCGGAGGGCGGTCAGTTTGATCCACTCGCTGCGCAGTGCGGCGGGAACTGCTCGAGCATCGCCGGAGCGGGTGCGGACCGCTGAGCGGTCGCCAGCGGTCGGGGTGATCGCCGGGATGGTGATGGTCGGGTTGGTGATGGTCATGGTGCTGTCTTTCTGAGCGAAGAGTGGTTGGGATGGAGGATCAGGCGGAGGCGAACTCGGCGGAGGTGCCGGTCATGTCGAGGAGGGTGTCCTCGAGCGACGGGGCGTTCTCGCTGAGCTCGTCGAGTCGGATGCCGTGCTCGAAGGCGAGTTGGGCCACGGTCGCCTTGGTGACGCCGCGGATGACCAGCCGATTACCGGTGGTCTCGATGGTGATGTGCGGTCCTGTCAGCACACGGGCGAGGTCGGCTGGTCGGGGTGTTTCGGCGACCACGGTGGCCGCCTGTCGTGAAGCGATCGCCGCGACGCTGTCGGAGGCGAGGAGCTTTCCGCCGCCGACGACCACGAGGTCGTCGGCAAACATGCTGAGTTCGCTGATGAGGTGGCTGGACACGAACACGGTGCCACCGCGGCGGGCGAAGTCGGTGAGATGGTTGCGCAGCCAGCGAATACCGTCAGGGTCGAGCCCGTTCGACGGTTCGTCGAGCAGCAGGACCTGGGGGTCGCCGATGAGGGCACCGGCGAGTGCGAGGCGCTGGCGCATTCCGAGGGAGAATCCGCCGGTCCGCTGATCGGCGGCCGATTCGAGACCGACGTCGACGAGGACGTCGTCCACGCGCGTGGCGGGGATCGAGCTCATGGCGGCCATGGCTCGGAGGTGGTTGCGGGCGGTGTGGCCGGGGTGCATGCAGCGGGCGTCGAGCACGGAGCCGACGAGCCTGGCCGGGTGCCGCAGGTCGGTGTATCGGACGCCGTCGTATCGGACGTCGCCCTTGTCTGGGCGGGTGAGGCCGACCATCATCCGCATCGTGGTCGACTTGCCGGCCCCGTTTGGTCCGACGAAGCCGGTGACTCGTCCGGCCGCAACGGTGAAGGTGAGGTCGGAGACCGCAGTGCGGTCTCCGTAGTGCTTGGTGAGTCCGGTGACGGTGATCATGAGGTGGTTTCTCCTGGTGTGTGGGAATGGGGTTGATTGCGGGTGTCGTGGGGCTGCTCGATTGGTCCGGGAGCGATCGGGGTGAGCGAGATCAGCGTGATTCCGAGGTCCCGAAGCTTCTGGAGCAGTCCGTGGAGCGCGGCCTGGTCGACGACGAATCCGCGGATGACGGAGGTCCCGTCGCTCTCGCAGGAGAGGGTCAGTCCGTCGAACCACGTCGACCACCGTGTTCCGAGGTGTCCGCCGACCCGGATCTCGTACTGCCGGGTTGCGGCGTCGTCAGCGATCGAGTGCCGGGTGGCGGGCTCGTTCGAGTGGTCGTCTGTGCTCACGAAGACGAACGTACGGACCGACGTGGTGAGCGCACATCACATGATCTGGTGATCGTCGTGGTGATCTGCGAGGGCAGATCGGGGCGGGTCAGAGACCCAGTTCAGCGGCGCGGGTCACCGCTTCTCGGCGGTTTGTGGCGCCGAGCTTGGTGTAGATGTGCTTGGTGTGTGTCCGCAGCGTGTTGAGCGAGACATGCAGCTCGCGTGCGACGTCGGGCCCGCTGAGGTCGCTGCGAAGAAGACGGAGGACATCGAGTTCTCGTTCGCTCAACTGGTCGGGGTCACCGACGCGGGTGCGGCGAGTGTGTGTCGACCGTGCCGTCCCGAGGATTCGTGCGGCGTACGGCTCGCTCGCTCCGACCGATCGGAGCAAACCTGCCACCGCTGGCGCGACGCCGAGGATCGACTGCACGTGGCCCTCCAGCTCCGCCCGATTCAGCGCCTCGCCAAGGGCAGCGGTGGCGGAAGCCTGGGCGCCTGCCGCCTGCCGGCCGAGCGCGAGGAGCACGAGGATCTCGATACTGCTGCCGCGGCGGTGCCCGTTGTCGGCCGCGGCGAGCAGCCGTTCGAGGAGGCCCGTTGCGTCTTCGACGGCTCGAGCGGAACCTCGGGCGAGGAGTACGGCGGCCAGAGTGACGTGTTCGAACTCGCGGGCGTAGGTAACGGCATCGTCCGCGGAGAGTTCGTGTGTGCCGACCCATCGTTCACCGGCTCCGACATCACCGAGTTTGACCTCGATCCTGGCTCTCTGGGCGCTGACCGGTCGGACGTTGGGTGAGTAGTCCGTGTTGTAGTGGGCTTCGGCTTCGGTGAGCATCTCGAGGGCTTGGTCGAGGTTGCCGTGGGCTTCATGGAGCCGTGCGGTCGCAACTCTCCAGCGGTAGGCGTGCTGGGGGAGGCCCATGTGTTCCCCGAGCTCGGCGCTCGCCCGGAGATGGTCAGCGGCGGTCTCGAGATCGTTGCGCTCGATGGCGAGCACGCCCAGACCTGCGTGCATGTCGGCTGCGCCGCGCACGCCGGGGTTGGCGGTGGTGTGCCGGAGCGCTGACTCGAAGGTGCGGTGCGCGTCATGCAGGCGTCCCTGCGTGATCTGGATGTCGGCGAGTGCCAGCGAGCAACCCATGACATCGGCGATGTAGTCGCCGGTTTCGAAGTCGGCGATCGATTCGATGTAGCGATCGCGTGCGTCGTCCAGTTCGCCTCGGTTCCAGTGCGCCAGGCCGAGCAGCGCCGCAGCTGCGCCGCGTTGGAGGTGAGCGTCCGCGTCGACCAGATATTGGACGCGTTGCGCGTGTTCGATCGTTCCGGCGGTGTCGGCGGCAAGGAGGGCAAGCCCGGCACGATGAATTGCAACCATGGCCGGCAGACGGCGGTACGCGACGTGGTCGAACACGATCGGTGAGTCGGTGCGGCCGAGCCATGAGTCGATGATCTCGAGCAGCGGATCGAGGTCGTCGGTGTTGCCGGTCGCCATGCGGGCTCCGACGAGCGCCGTGGCCAGAACCGGTCGATCGATGTAGAGGTCGGCGGGCAGGGCTTCGAGCCAAGCCCGCAGCTGCGATTCCTGGCGGGCCTGCTGCATCGCCCGCGCGTTGAGTTCGATCAGTCTCGCGGCCCCCTCGTGGTCGTGGGCGGCCAGCGCGTGGACGATCGCTTCGGTGGGCTCGCCGTTGTCGGCGTACCAGTCGCTCGCCCGACGGTGCAGCTCGGGCACCCGCTCCGGCCGTTCGTCGAGCAGCCTCGCCCGCACGACATCGCCGAACAGGTGGTGGTACCGGTACCAGGTGCGGCGATCGTCGAGAGCGATCACGAACAGGTTCGATCGGTCCAGCTCTTCGAGGATGAACTTGGCGTCTTGTTGGCCGGTGATCGCAGCACACAGTGGACCCGTGAGCCGGCTCACCAGGGACGTGTCGAGCAGGAAGTCCCGGATTCGTGAGGGCTGGCGATCCAGGACCTCATCGGCGAGGTAGTCGAGGATGAACCGATCGTCGCCGGCGAAGTCATCGATGAACGACCCCGGATCGGTTCGGCCCTGCATCGACAAGGCCGCGAGCTGCAAGGCGGCGATCCACCCCTCGGTGCGTGCTTCGAGCACGTCGACGTCGGGCTGGGTCAGCGTCAGGTCCATCGCGTCGTTCAAGTACTCGGCGGCCTCGGATGCCGTGAAGCGCAAGTCGGCCGCTCGGACCTCCAGCAGATCGCCGCCTGCCCGTAGCGAAGCGAGCGGGAGCGGCGGGTCGGCGCGGGTGGCGATCACCAGGCTGATCTGTGGTGGGAGATGCTCGAGCAGGAACGTGATCGACTGGTGGATCTCGGGCGCGTTGATCACGTGGTAGTCGTCGAGCACCAAGACGATGTCCTGAGACGCGGTCTCCAGATCGTTGATCAGCGTGGCGACGACGTTCTCCAAGGGTGCTCCGGGCCGATGCAGGAGTGCGTCGGCCTCTGCGCTCAGGTCGGATGTGACGGTCGCGAGCGCAGCGATCACATAGGTCCAGAACCGCTCAGGGTCGTTGTCGCTCGCGTCGAGGGACAACCACGCGGTGGTGTGGTCGTCGCCGTACCAATCGGCGACCAGCGTGGACTTGCCGAATCCCGCAGGAGCCGAGACCAGCGTCAAGGCACGAGGTCGGTTCCGGGTGGCGAGATCGCGGAGGCGAGGTCGGGCCACCAGGGTGCGGCGTCGGCGCGGTGGGTGCAACTTCGAGGTGAGCAGCACGCTTCCCCCAGCCGCTGGATCGGCGGATGTCATCGCTCGGCAGACCTCGGCCGCGAGGCAGAGATGGGCCGCTTTGGGCTCATGGTCGTCATCGGGCGTTTCTGCGACGAGGGGCGGCGCGGACATGCGCCCGTTCGCCGGGTCTGCTCAGGATGCTGAGGATCTCGACGGGTTGATTCCCGGCGGCACCAAACCAGTGGGGGACGGCGGTGTCGAACTCGGCGACCTCACCAGCTTGCATCGTGATGTCGTGGCCCCCGAGCAGGAGTCGGAGCTCACCGCTGAGCACGTACAACCATTCAGAGCCGTCGTGCGACTTGAGTTGGGGTCGCTTGCGCTCGGGTGGGATCAACACCTTCCAGGCATGCATCCCGCTCGGATACTGGGTGAGCGGCACGACCGTGCGCGCTCCGCGCCGGTGGGCTTGTGGCCGGACCCGTGGATCGCCGACCTCGGGAGCGCCGACGAGCTCGTCGAGAGCCACGGAATACGCCTGAGCGATCGGGAGCAACAGTTCGAGGCTCGGCTTGCGTTGCCCCGTCTCGAGACGCGACAACGTGCTCTTCGAAATTCCCGTCCTCTCCGACAACTCGACCAGCGTCAACCCACGCTCGGTCCGCAACGTGCGCAGACGGCCGGCGACCCCGGCGAGCACACTCGTCGCGTCCGTGGTCTCCGTCATCGACCAATTCAACATCGGATTCCCAGAACCGGCAACGAAAGTTGTGGTCCCCACCGGAATCAGCGCACCGTCGCTCCAGGAGGTTCGCCATGACCAACACAGCAACCAAGCAACCACAAGGCCCGGCCGCCATCGGAGAGACGCGGTTCGCCGCCTTCGGCGCCCGCAACTTCAGGCGCTACTTCATCGGCCAGATCATCTCGAGCGTCGGCTCATGGACACAAGCGCTCGCGGTCACATGGCTCGTCCTCGATCTCACCGACCGCAGCGACCAACTCGGCATCGTCATGGCACTGCAGTTCCTCCCGATGCTGCTCCTCGGCGCTCCAGCCGGCGTCCTCGCCGACAAGATCGACAACCGACGCCTCCTCATCGCGACCTCGACGTCGTCAGGTCTCGTCGCGCTCGGCTTCGGTGCGATGGTCGCAACCGGCCACACCGGCATGTGGGCGATCTACGCGCTCACGACGATGCTCGGCCTCCTCCTCGCCTTCGAACGCCCCGCAATGCAGGCAATCCTGTTCCAGCTCGTCGGCCCCGACCTGCTCCCCAGCGCAGTCGCCGCCAACAGCACCATCAACTCGATGTCCCGCCTCGTCGGACCGGCGCTCGCCGGAGCACTCATCGCCGGATTCGGCGTCGGAACGTGCTTCGCAGTCAACGCAGCCTCATACCTGGTCGTGATCGGCGCCCTGATGGGCCTCCGACGAAGCGAACTGATCGACCGTCCGCTCCTCGGCCGAACCAGAGGGAAACTGCGCGAAGGCTTCGCCTACGTCCGAAGTCAGCCAGACGTGCGCCGCCCCCTGCTCGTCATGGCCGTTGTCGGCACCATGGCCCTGAACTTCCAGACGACGTTCCCGTCCATGGTCCGGTTCGAATTCGAACTCGGCGCCGGATCCATCGGCACTGCAATGAGCGTCAGCGCGATCGGCTCGATCCTCGGCGGCATCTACATCGCCGGCGTGAAGCCCGACCGACGCCGCACGCTCGGCATCGTGCTCGCAGCATTCGCCACAACGTGCATCGCCCTTGCGCTCGCCCCCGGATACTGGGCCTTCGTCGCCCTGAGCATCCCACTGGGCTTCGCATCCGCATCGTTCCAATCCGTCGACACGGTCGTGCTCCAGCAGGCCACCGAACCGTCGATGCAAGGACGGGTCATGGCACTGCAACAGATGGCCTGGTTCGGCAGCACCCCGATCGGTGCCCTCCTCATGGGATGGATCATCGAGATCTCATCCCCACGGGTGCCCTTCGCTGTCGGCGGCGTCGCAGCGCTCGCCTGCGCCACAGCGGTGCTCATCGTGCGACACACCGATGCGACCAACGAAAACGGTGCGAGCCTTCCGCGTCCGGATGGAGCTGCAGCAATTGCCCCAGCGGTCGCTCGATGATGCCGACGTCGTCGCCGACAACGCGACGCGTCATGAACACTGCCGCCACCTCCCGCAGCGTCGTCCGGGAGGCGCTCGAACGGATCCTCGGGCCTGCGTTCTCACCGGCCACCTCGTGCTGGATACGCTCCGGCGATGGCTGAGGGACGGCTCGATGGTCTCGTCGCACTCGTCGTCGGCGCCGGCCAGACCCCGGGCGAGACCATCGGCAACGGCCGGGCGATCGCGACGACCTTCGCTCGCGAGGGAGCCGACGTCTTCTGTGTGGATCGTGTCGCCGAACGCGCCGACGAGACGGCCGCGTCGATCCGCCGCTCCGGCGGCATGGCGACGGCCGTCGTCGCCGACATCACCGACGACGAACAGTGCGCGGCCATCGTCGCCCGTGTCCTGGCCGACCGGGGGCGGATCGACGCCCTGGTCAACGTCGTGGGGATCGGAGGACGCGGCGACGGGCCGGCCCACCGTGCCGACCCGGCCGCATTCGAGCGGATCATCGACGTCAACCTCACCGCCATGTGGCGGATGTGTCGAGCCGCCCTCCCCACGATGCGCGAGCACCGGCGCGGGTCGATCGTCAACGTGTCGTCGGCGGCCTCGTTCGCCGGCGGGTTCCAGGTCGCGTACGAGGTGTCGAAGGCGGGGGTCAACCGGCTGACGACGTCGATCGCGCAGTCGAACGCCTCACGGGGCGTGCGCTGCAACGCGATCGCGCTGGGCCTCGTCGACACGCCGATGGCCGTCGGCGGGATCGCTGCCGCTCGGAACGTCCCGGTCGAGCAGGTTCGCGACGAGCGCAACGAGCAAGTGCCTCTGCTCGGCGGGATGGGGACGGCCTGGGATGCTGCGAACGCCGCGCTGTTCCTCGCCTCCGACGAGGCCCGCTTCGTGACCGGCGTGGTGCTTCCCGTTGACGGCGGTACCTCGATCCGCATCGGCTGACGACGGCGACCGATCGGATCATGATCGTGGCGAGGCGCTGGCCTGCTGCTCCAGCCAGTCCAAGATCGTTTGCGTTGTCTCCTCCGGCAGTTCTTGCTGGATCCAGTGACCGCAATCGAGGGTGACCTCGTCCACGTTGGGGACGAACTCCGACAGTCGTTCGAACTTCGGGATCGCGTCACGCTCGCCGCGGATCATCAGCGCCGGCTTGTGGACGATCGGGTCCACATCGGCCAACAGGTGCCAGTTGCGGTCAAGGTTCCTGTACCAGTTGATGCTGCCGGTGAACCCTGAGGTTTCGAACGCGGAGACGAACACGGCCAGTTCGCTCTCGCTCATGATCGGGTCTCCCAGGGGCGCATCGGCCTGTGCGATGTTGATCATCATCATGCCCGGCTCCGGCGCGACGAGCGGCAGGTTCTTCCGGTACATGTTGCGAAGGAACGCGAAGGTGTTGTCATCGAGCACGGCGTCGGCAACGCCTGGCTGCCGGTTGAAGTGGACGAAGTAGAAGTCGCCACCGAAGACCTGTTCCATCATCTCGATCCAGGGCTGCTCGCCGCGCTCCTGGTAGGGCAGGGCGAGGTTGACCACGGCGTCGACCCGGTCCGGGTGCAGGAGCGCCATGCCCCAGACGACGTTCGCTCCCCAGTCGTGACCCACGAACGTGGCGCTGTCGTATCCGAAGTGGTCGAGCAGCGCGACGAGGTCACCCGTCAAGTGTGCGATGTCGTAGTCGGTGACGTCGACCGGCCGGGATGAGTTGCCGTAGCCCCGCTGGTTCGGGACGATGACGTGATAGCCCGCTGCGGCGAGCGCGGGCATCTGGTGACGCCACGAGAAGGCGTGCTCCGGCCAGCCGTGACAGAGCACGATGGGAGTGTTGTTCTCGCGGCCCGCCTCGAAGACTTCGAGTTCGACGCCGTTGACCGGGATGATCGTGGGCTCGGGAAAGTCGGTCGGGTTGAACATGTTGATTGTCTCCTTCTGGTGAGGGTGCTTGGTGATGGGGAATCACCGTACGAACCGTTGCGGACAGCATCTGTCCGCAAGGCGTGGCAATCTGAGAAGGTGACGAACGATCCGACCGGCCGGGCGCTGCACCTGCTGTCGTTGCTGCAGACCCATCGGTTGTGGCGGGCCGCAGAACTCGCCGAACGCCTCGAGGTCACCGAACGCACGGTGCGGCGCGATGTGGACAGGCTCCGCACCCTTGGCTACCCCGTCGACGCCACCACCGGGACCGACGGGGGATACCGACTTGCCGTCGGCGCGCATCTGCCACCGCTCGTCCTCGATGACGACGAAGCCGTAGCGGTCGCTCTCGGGCTGCGCTCCGCGGCAAGCGCGGCCATCGACGGCATCGAAGAGACCTCGCTGCGCGCCTTGGCGAAGATCGAGCAACTGCTTCCCGACCGGCTGCGGCGCCGAGTCTCGACACTGCACTCCAGCGTGGTCGAACTGCGCTGGTCCGGCCCCGACACCGACGTCGACCCCGATGCACTCAGCGTCCTCGCCGTTGCGTGCCGCGACCGCGAGGAAGTCCGCTTCGACTACCGGCGGCGTGACGGCGAGCGCAGCCAGCGCCTCGTCGAACCGCATCAACTCGTCACCGCCGAGCGTCGCTGGTATCTCGTCGCGTTCGACCTCCGCCGCAACGATTGGCGGACCTTCCGAGTCGATCGGCTGAGCGCCACCAAGCTGGCCGGCGGCCGCTTCACGGCCCGCGAGATCCCGGGTGGCGACGCCGGAGCGTTCCTCACCGCATCGATTGCGTCGATACCCCGCAACGTCGAGGCCGTGGTCACCGTCGAGGCTGCCTATGCCCAGATCGAGCCGCTGCTGTCCATGGTCGACCACCACGTGGTCGAAGCCGCAACCGACTCGTGCGTCATCCGCATCAACGGAGAAGAAGTCGACCACCTGACCTTGTCGATCGTCCGCGTCGCGCTCGGTGCGCCCGTCGCCGCGATCGAGCCGGCCGCTGTCGCTGACGCCGTGGCGCTGCTCACCGAGCGTCTCCCGGGCCGCCCAGCGCAACCCAGCCTCTGAGCGGGCGTGCGGACCCGGCGTCAGAGGATGCCGAGGTCTCGGGCGGTCTGGACGGCGGCCTTGCGGTCGCCAACGCCGAGTTTGCGGTAGATGGCGGCGCAGTGAGTCTTGACCGTGTTGGGCGACACGTACAGCTCGGACGCGATGTCGCGCTGCGACAGCTTGGTCGGGAGGTATCGGAGCACGGCGGTCTCTCGTTCGGTCAACTGCTCGACCAAGGTGCCGGTGTCCCAGCCCGCGTCCCTGCTCGCCGATCGCGTTCGGCCGCCGACGCCATGCCGCGATTCGATGCGAGCCAGATAGCGGCCGGCGATCCCTGGGTCGGGACAGCGATCGATGATCGACCGAGCCTCGGTCAGCAGCCCTGCTCCCGTGTGGTCATCTGCATCGAGGAGTGTGTCGCCGCAGATGGTGAGGGTGTAGGCGAGGGCGAGATCACCGGGGGTCTGCCGGGCCAGATCGACCGCTCTCTTGGCATCGGCCCGAGCTGACGCAGGGTCGGCGGCGGCGGCGCCTCGACCTCTGAGGGCGTAGGCCGGTGCCATCCGGTAGTAGGAGCTCATCGCCAACTCCTCGGCGGTGTCGAGCGCTCGTTCGCCTCCGGAGGGGTCTCCGCTGTCGTCGAACTCGTTGATGGCCTGATAGATGCGGCTCAGCACGTGGGTTGCTCGGAAGTCGGCGGCTGCCGACTGCTGCACGGCGATCTCGAGTACCTCTCGTGCCTCGCCAGCCTGGCCGGCCCACATGAAGACACCGCCGGCAGATGTGGCGAGTTCAGGGCGGTGGGTCGCGAACTGGTCGGTCGCCTTGATCTGGCGGGCAAGCTCCAGCGCGGTGCCGACGTCGCCGTCAGCGACGGCGAGATTCATGCGCAGCGGCGCGGTGATGGTGCGATCGAAGCCGGGCGATGCGAGTCGGTGAGTGGTGTCGACCCACTCGTGGGCGCGGGCGTAGTTGCCGCCGATGTAGTCGCACCAGCCCCAGGTCAGGGCGCACGCCGGGTCGTTGGTCGCTGGTTCGCCGATCCGTTCGAGCAGTCCGCGGAGCGTGTCGATCTGGCCGTCGGAGATCAGCTGTGGCCCGAGCACGTACATCAGCCGGACCGCCGCCTGGTGTTCACCTGCTGCAAGACGGTGCCCGATCGCTCGCAGCGGGTCGTCCTCGTTCTCGAACCAGGCTGCCGCGCGTCGATGGAGCTCATGGCGATGTTCGCGGGTCAGGGCCTGTTCCGCTTCGAGTCGGAGGAGGTCTCGGAGGAGGTGGTGGTAGCGGTACCACGAGCCGGTGCGGTCGAGCCCGATCAGGAGTTGGTTCATCCTCGCCGTCTCGGTGAGCCACTGTGCGCCACCGGTGCTGTCGGTGACGGCGTCGACGAGTGCACCGCTGAACTGTTCAAGCACGGAGGTCTCGAGCAGGACTCGACGCTGCTCGTCGCTTTCCCCGCGAGGAACTCGTCGGTCATGTAGTCGACGACGAGCTGATCGTCGCCATGGAACGACTCGATGAATCGTTCGGGGTCGCCGGAGCGTTGCAGCGACAACCCGGCGAGCACCAGGCCGGCCGCCCACCCTTCCGTCCGACGACACAGCCGTTCGACGACGCGCTCGTCGAGGATCTGGTCGTCGTGATGGAGGAGGAGGCCGGGGGCCTCCGCTGTTCCGAAGCGGAAGTCCTCGCCCCGGAGCTCGGTCATCTGACCTCTGACCCGGAGTCGCCCGAGTCGAAACGGCGGATCGACCCGGGTCGACACGACGATCGTGACGGTCGGTGGACAGAGGTCGATCAGGCGCTCCATGCCCCGATGCACCGACGCATGGTCGATCAGGTGGTAGTCGTCGATCACGACGACCAGCGGCTCGGCGAAGCTCGGCGAAGACGTTCACGATGGCCGAGATGAGCGATTGCTCATCGATGTCCGAACTACTGACGAGCTGCCTGAGCGAGCCCGTCGGCGATGGAAGCACTTCGTCGATGGAAGCGATGAGGTAGGCCCAGAACCGGGCCGGATCCGAGTCGGAGTCCTCGACCTGGAGCCAGGCGAAGGCCTCAGGGCGTTCGGCCAGCCACGATGCCAACAGCGTCGACTTGCCGGAACCGGCCGGTGCGCTCGCAAGCACCAACCGGACGTGGCCGGCGAGACCGGCATCGAGCCGGTCGAGGAGCCTCGATCGCTGCACGAGCCGATCGGGCAGCGTCGGCGGCACCAGCTTCGTCGCTGCCAAACCGCTGTCCGGGTACCCGGTCATGGGCCCGACCCTAACGTCGCCGGCGAAACGCGGAGCCTGCGGGTGATCTCACCCGGGTGAGATCACCGATCGTACGAGGCGGCCTGATACTCGCGGCCGTCAGAGTGTGGTCATGCCCGAACCGACCACCTACGAGATCGTGCTGCGGGGCCGACCCGGCCGTCGTCTCCTGCGGCCCCTCCTCGACGACTTCACGATCGAGGCCTCACCTGACGGTGCGGCTCGATGCCTGACCCGTCTCGTCGGCGACATCGGTGACCCCGCTCACCTCCACGGAATCGTGGCCCACCTCACCTCGGTGAACCTCGAAATCATCTCGATCGCCCCGGCGTCAGCAACCGATGCCGACACCACCACCAAAGGAACAGCATGACCACCCAGGAACAGACCACCGTCGCCCGCCACGCCGCGGCCACCGAAGCACAGATGCGCGCCATCACCCAAGACCGATACGGCTCGGCCGACGTTCTCGAACTCGAGAGTGTCGTCCGCCCCACACCAGAGCCCGACGAGGTCCTCATCGAAGTCGTTGCCGCAGGAGTCGATCGCGGTACCTGCCATCTCATGACCGGCACCCCGTACCTGATCCGCCTCGCCGGCTTTGGACTCACCAAACCGAAGAACAGCGTCCCCGGCCTCGACGTTGCCGGCCGCGTCGTGGCCGTCGGCACCGACGTCACCCGATTCGCCCCGGGCGACGAGGTGTTCGGCATCGCCAACGGCTCGCTGGCCGAGTACGCAACCGCCAACGAGGACAAGCTGGTGGCCAAGCCGGCCAACCTGAGCTTCGCGCAGGCGGCAGTCGCCGCCGTGTCCGGCATCACCGCTCTCCAGGCGCTGAGCGACGTCGGTGGCGCTCGGCCTGGTCAACGAGTCCTGATCGTTGGCGCCTCCGGCGGTGTCGGCAGCTTCGCCGTGCAGCTCGCCAAGGCCCTCGGCACCGACGTCACCGCAGTCGCAAGCACCCGAAACCTCGACTTCCTGCGTTCCCTTGGCGCCGACCATGTCGTCGACTACACCGCAGAAGACTTCACCACCACCAACCAGCGCTACGACCTCATCATCGACATCGGAGGCCGCAACAGCATCTCCCGCCTCCGCAGCGTCCTGACCACGACCGGCACGCTCGTCATCGTCGGAGGCGAGAACGGCAACCGCATCACCGGCGGCATCGGCCGCCAACTCCGAGCGATGATGCTCTCGCCGTTCGTCAAACAGCGACTCACCACGTTCATGAGCACCGAGCACTACTCCTTCATGGAGCGGCTCGCGGACCACATCAGCACCGGAGCGGTCACGCCCGCAGTGCAAGCCAGGTTCCCGCTTGCCGATGCCGCTACGGGCATCGAACAACTCGACACCGGCAGGGCCACCGGCAAGACCGTCATCATCGTCCGCGACGACGGAGACGATCGTGTCGAATGAACCGACGGCGTCGAACGAGCCGACCGTCGACGACGCGAGACGCCGGACCCACCTCCTGAACGCCCTGCCGTGGCTCTGGCTCGGCCTGTCCGCTGCATGGGCCGTCGTCATCTTCGTCACCGACCACCTCGCGTGGCCGCTCGCACTGTGGATCGCCACCACCGTCGGCCCGCTCACCGCCCTGAAGGCCCGCCTCGACCCGAACCCCGCACCCCAAAGGAGCAACCGATGACCACCACGATCCTGGCACCGCAACTCGGCTCGGACGATCCGACGATCACAGAAGTCTCGCCACGACGAGCCGCGCTGATCGCCGGCATCGGCTATGTGCTGCTGTTCGGCCTTGCCCTGTTCGCCAACTTCTTCGTCAGAGAAGGTCTCGTCGTGGCCGACGACGCCCAGACGACTGCGACGAACATCGCCGAATCGAACACGCTGTTCCGGCTCGGCCTGGTCGCATTCCTCGCCATCTTCCTCATCGACATCGTCGTCGCCTGGGCGCTCTACATCGTGTTCAGAGCCCAGCACCACGACCTGTCGCTCGTCGCAGCGTGGTCGCGACTCGTCTACACCGTGTTCCTCGGTGTCGCCGCCATCTTCTTCTTCCAGGCCCTTGCCTTCTACGACTCCGCGGCAGTGGCAGACGTGATTGGCTCGGCCGAACGCAACGCCCAGGCGTACGTCGGACTCGAGCTCTTCAACTCCGCCTGGCTGATCGGTCTCGCGGCATTCGGGCTCCACCTGATCGTGCTCGGCTACCTCGTCGCCCGATCAGCCGAGACACCACGATGGCTCGGACAGCTGATGATCGTGGCCGGCGTCGCCTACATCATCGACACCACGGCCCACACCGTCCTCGCCAACTACGCCGACCACGCCGACGCATTCCTCGTGATGGTCGCCGTGCCGTCCGTCGTCGCCGAAGGGTGGTTCGGGCTCTGGCTCCTCACCCGGGCCCGCCGTCGCCTGGCCGCCTGAGCGCTGCACTCCCGATCCCCACAACGAAGGAAGTCAATGATGTCCCACCCAGTACACATCCCCCATCAGCCGGATGATCAGCACGCCGAACAGCAACGCGTCGAGGCGGCACGGCTGTACGTGCAGCAATTGCAGGCGTTCTACGTCCACGCGAGCGTGTTCGCCGGAGGCATGATCATCATCTTCCTCGTCAACCTGGCCACCAACGTCGCCGCCGGCATCACCGGCGAGTGGTCCGCATGGTGGTCAGCCTGGGCCCTCATCGGCTGGGGCCTCGGCATCGCCGTCCACGGACTCGTCGTCCGACTGAACCGACCGGCGCGTTCTTCATCGAGCTGGACGCAGCAACGAGTCGACAAGGAGCTGGCGAGATGA
>CAVUJG010000011.1:0-154198 GCA_963741755.1 Ilumatobacteraceae bacterium
GTCAGTCGCCGTTGTGGAGGCCCTTCACGTCGTCCTGGGTGACCTCGCCCGGGTGCTTGCCCATGATGATCATGGCGAGCACCTCGTCCTTGGTCACGTCGGCCTTGTTGACCGTGCCGACGAGCTTGCCCTGCAGCATCACGCTGATCCGATCGGCGAGGTCGAACACGTCATGGATGTCGTGACTGATCAGGAAGATCCCGATCCCCTCGGACTTGAGCTGCATGACGAGATCGCGCACCTCGGCGGTCTCGGCGGGCCCGAGCGCCGCGGTGGGCTCGTCCATGATCAGGATCTTGGCGTTGAAGTGCACCGCCCTGGCGATCGCCACCGACTGGCGCTGACCGCCTGAGAGCGACTTCACGGCGGTGCGGAGGTTCTTGAACCGCGGGTTGAGCCTGGCCATCAGCTGCTGCGTCGCCGACAGCATCGCCGAATCGTCGAGCGAACCGAAACGCGACCGCAGCTCGCGTCCGAGGAACACGTTGCCCGCCGCGTCGAGATTGTCGGCCAACGCGAGCTTCTGGTAGATCGCCTCGACCCCGAGCGCACGGGCGTCGCGGGAATTCTTGATCGTGACCGGCTGGCCGCTGATCGAGATCTGCCCGGCATCGGCCGGGTGAGCACCGGCCAGCGTGTGGATCAACGTCGACTTGCCGGCGCCGTTGCCACCGACGAGTGCAACCACCTCGCCGGGGTACAAGTCGATCGTCACACCATCGACGGCATGGACGCCGCCGAACGACACACGGATGTCGCGCAGCTCGACGAGCGGCACACCCTCGTGCGGAGGTGCTGGGTTGGTGGTGATGGTCGTGTCGGTCATGTCGATGCCCTTTCGCTCATTCCCGTCCGCTCATGCCCGTCCGGTCTGGATGACGACCGCCGCGATCAGGAGCCCGGCCCCCAGTGAGGCGAGCGCAACCCGTTTGCGTCCGAGCCGCAGCGTGGAGTCGATGGCCACTGCGGTCACGAGCACCACGCCGACCACGATGTCCTGTGAGGGCGAGTCGATGTTGAGCAACACCATGCCGGAACGCAGCGACTGCATGATGACCGCGCCGAGCACCGCACCGGCGATGGTGCCGATGCCGCCGGCGAACGACGTACCGCCGATCACAGCGGCAGCGATCACGTCGAGTTCGTTCTGCACACCGAGGTTGGTCACGGCGGCGTTCAGGCGAGCCGTCTGAATCGCCGCACTCACGCCGACGAGCACGCCCATCAGCACGAACGTGAGCATCACGGTCCGGCGGGTGTTGATGCCACCCAGCTCGGCGGCCTCGGGGTTGCCGCCGTAGGCGTACACGTAGCGACCGAAGCGACGTCGACGTGCGAGGTAGCTCATCGCGAGTGTCGCAACGATCAAGATCACGACCGGGTAGGCGATGCCGGTCGGATTGCCGGTGATCGGCGAGATGTAGTTGTTCGCGACGAGCCCGACGCCGGCGAGCACGACCGCGCAGCCGACCAGGCCGAATGCGACGTCCATCCACACCGGGCGCACCCTGAGGTCGTAGCGCTGGCGTCGACGTCGTGCCAGCCAGAGCGCCAGCACGACCATGACACAGCCGAGCCCTGCGAACACCCAGCTCTTCCATTCGCCGAGCGACCCGTCGGGACCGCCACCGAACAACCGGAACGTCTCGTTGAGCGGCGCGAGTGTCTGACCCTGCTTGTCGCCGGTGCGGAAGATCATGCCGCGGAAGACGAGGAATCCGCCGAGCGTGACGATGAACGCCGGCACGCCGCCGTAGGCGATGATGAAGCCCTGGATCGCCCCGACCAGGGCACCCAGGCTGATCCCGAAGACGAGCGCGATCAGCCAGATCCACGAGCTGTCGCCGATGCCCCCGAGGTCGATCTTGACGTTGAAGAACGCAATGACGCCGTCGGTCTGGACGAGCGCCATGGCGTAGCCGAGAAAGCCCAGCAACGACCCCACCGACAGGTCGATGTTCCGCGACACGATGATCAGCACCATGCCCGTCGCCATGATCGCGATCGAGGTGCTCTGCACCGACAGGTTCCACAGGTTGCGCGACGTCAGGAAGTTGCCGCCCGACAAGATGTTGAACGCGATCCAGATGACGACGACGGCGGCAATCATCCCGAAGAGCCGCGTGTCGACCTCGGCGAGACTCGCTCGCCACGACGACGCCGGCGGCGGTGCCGGTGTCGCTTCCGACGCACCTTCCGCAGCCGCGGCAGGAGGCGTCACCGAGGGCGGTGGCCCTGCCGAGGGCCCGCCGATGCTCGCGTCATCACTCATGTGTCGTCCCCCTCGTCATTCGATCTCTGTTGTACACCAAACGTGCCCCCCGCCCATGGATCACGGACGGGGGGCACGTTCTTGTTCACTGTTCAGTTGTTCTCTTCGGTGTCACTCCACCGAGGTTCAGGGGCAGGCCGCCACCGAGCCGGCGTCGACGCCCTTGCACAGGTCGTCGGTGCTGATCCAGCCCGCGTCCACCACCACGTCCAGGTTGTCCTGGGTGACGGGGATCGGGGTCAGGAAGATGGCGCTGACATCGTTGCCGCCCGGCGTGGTGAACGTCGACGCACCGGCCACAGCCGACGGGTCGGGGTTGCCACACAGTGCGATCGCCGATTCACCGGCAGCGGTACCCAGCTCGCGGGCGTCCTTCCAGACGTCCACGGTCTGCGTACCGAGGGCCACCCGGTTGAGGGCGGCGAGTTCGCCGTCCTGACCGGACACGGGCACCTGGCCGGCGAGGCCCTGTGCTTCGAGTGCGGCGATGGCGCCACCGGCCATGCCGTCGTTCTGGACGAGGGCAACCTGGATGTCGTTGTCAGCGGCACTCAGGAACTGCTCCATGGTGGTCTGGGCGTTTGCCGGGTCCCAGTTGTCGGTGTAGTCCTCGCCGACGATGGTGATGTCACCAGCGGCAACTGCGTCACCGATGACCTTCTCGGCACCGCCGCGCAGGAAGTCTGCGTTGGCGTCAGCCGAGTTGCCCTTGATGATCACCCAGTTGCCGGTCGGCTGGACGTCGAACAACGCCTGGGCCTGCATCTCGCCGACCTTCTCGTTGTCGAACGTCAGGTACAGGACATCGGGGTCCTCGATGAGGCGGTCGTAGGCAACCACGGGAATGCCCTGCGAGACAGCGTCCTGGACGGCCGGGATGACCGCCGTTCCGTCCTGCGCGAGGACCACGAGGACGTTGGCGCCCTGCGAGATCAGGTTCTCCATGTTGCTGGCCTGGGTCTCGGCGGACGACTTCGCGTCGTTCGAGACGTACGTGCCGCCACCGGCCTCGATGGCCGCCTTCAGGGCCGGCTCGTCCCACTTGGCCCAGCGCTCTTCCTGGTAGTTGTTCCAGGACACGCCGACGACACAGTCGCCGCCGCCGCTGGCCGTGGTTCCGCCGGAGGCCTCGGTGCCCGCTGGGGCATCCGTGGCGCTCGACGACGAGTCGTCATCGCTGCCGCAGGCAGCGAGGGCGAGCCCCGCTATCACTGCAATTGACGCTACGCGTCGGATTCTCATTCTTGTTCTCCCCTCAATATGTGGACTCGCCGTCTATCGAACGGTGAGCGATGCGACCGTATACCCATGGGTAACCGAAAGAAAAGGACCCAAAGTCACATTTGTCCGCGACATCAACTTTCTCGGGTGCCGTCGAAGTACGTCTGGGCCAGGGCCCACGCGTCGACGCCGACCTCAGAACCGATGCGTCGTCCCTCGACATCGTCGGCCGCGATGTGGATCCCGCCGTGCAGACGCGAGATGCCTGCCTGGTCCGCTGCGTCGTAGTAGGTGGCCCACTGCAGCTCGACGTCGTCGGTGGGTCCGGCTTCGTGGATCAGGCCGCCTTGCGGCACCGTCCACTCGGCGAGCCCACCCGGGAAGTAGGGCGTGCCCGTGATGCCGGCGAGCACCTCGGCAGCGGCCCGGCTGAACGTGCTGTGCCCCGACACGTAACCGGCGAACGACGGCGTCACGAACGTCGGTCGCTGATACGGCATCCAGTCCACCGCGCGGATCCAACCGACGCCGCTCGTCTGCGTGGCCGGGTCCTCGGGCGGCCCCTGCCATGCGAACACCGCCACCTCGCCCACGTGGTCCGCAAGTGCCTCGTGGCGTTCGCCCGGCGCACTCGACTCGGCAGTGACGACCTCGACGAGGCCGGGCTCGAGCGGCAGGCCATCGGGGTCAAATGCCGGCCCGGCAGGATCGCTCGATTGGCCGAGACCGCCCATGTAGCGGATCATCGAGATCGGCCGCACCGAGTCGTAGTACGCCTTGAGCCCCCATGCGGCGATCGCCGCGTCGTGGACGGCCCCGTTGAGCGCGAAGTAGGTCTTGACGTCCCATTCCAGGGGATCGAGCTCCGGTCCTTCGCCGGCGAATCGTCGTTCGAATCCCGGCGTGTCGGCGACGCGGTTGGCGAGCAGGTTCCAGTGACCCGGAGGTGTCTCCGACGTCGGCCCGTCGGCCCAGTACTCGGCGATCGCCCGATCGAAATCCGCGCGCAACGAGGGTCGAGTCGCGTACGGCTCGCCCGTCACCGGATTCTCCGAGTAACCGCCTCCGTCGTTGGTGCCCAACGTGTTGTTGCCGATCGCGCCGGGGCTGACGTCGATCTCGACGCCGTCGGCCGGGTCGAGCTGCGAGCTGTACCGCAGGACCTCGACCGCTGCCTGCTTGAAGTCGTCGTCGGTGGCCGGGTCGCCGAGGCGTGGAGGCGCACCCGGATCGATCGGCGTTCCCGTCGGCGAGCCCGCATCGAGCGCGAACGGAGTGACGAATCCCCAGTGCGGGCCGATGTACTCCTGGACGTTGCCCGGGATCGGGAGTCCGTTCTGTGAGAGCTGCAAGCCGAGCGACAAGGGCTGCCACGAGTTCGGATCGCGCATCACCGCGCCCGGATCACTCACCACCATCGGGTCGTTGGCTGGACGGTACGAGCTGTCGACGTAGCGTTCGTCCTCGAGCGCGCCGTCGGTCGCCCCGAACTCGATGACCGTCTCGGCGATGCGGTTGCCGAACGCGATCGGGTCGTCGCCATCGGTGGATTCGTCGTCGGTCGGGTAACACAGGTCGGCCATCACCGCGTCGAGTTGCTCCGATGCGGCGGGGAGATCCGACACGGTGGCATAGCGCCACAGCAGGATGCGGTACGCCGCCGCGCTCATCGCCGCCTCGCGAGCAGCCTGCACGTCCTCGGCAGTGTGCTTCTCCGTCACGAAGTAGCCATCGGCCGTCGGGTCGTAGGCCGCCCATGCGTCCCACATCGCCGCCGACGTGTGGAACAGGTTGCGAGCGTGGACCGTCGGCGCCGGCACCACCTGGCGGATCAGTTCGAGCATCGTGTCGTCCCAGACACGAGCGACGCTGCGCCCATCGAGGTCGGCACGGCTGCATCCGTCGATGGTGGTCGTCGCGGCGTCGTCGGCACATCCGGCGAGCGCACCCGCCACCAGGGCGACCGTTGTCGCAGCGGCCAGCAAACGGTGGCGATGTGCTGGTCGAGGCATGCGGCGCGAGAATCTACTGCGATGACCGTGCCGGACCAGATCGCGCAACCCGACGTGCCCGTGCGCGGTCGCCGCCGGTACGCCTGGTGGATCGCCTCGGCCGTCGTCATGGCCGTCGTCGGTGTCGGCGTGTTCGTCGCCGTCGCGGCGTCTGGCGCCGAGACCGACACACCAGCGACTGCTGCGCCGCCACCCGAGTTCGTCGACGACACCGCCGGGTCGGGGGTCGACCACTCGTACACCGGCGACTTCGCCCACTTCGTCGGTGGCGGGGTTGCGGTGTTCGACTGCGACAGCGACGGACTCGGCGATCTGTACGTCGCCGGCGGGTCGTCGCCCGCCGCGTTGTATCGCAACGGGAGTGCGGTCGGCGGCGCCCTGCAGTTCGACGCCGTGCCATCAGAGGTCACCGACCTCGAGTCGGTGACCGGCGCCTATCCGATCGACGTCGACAGCGACGGTGTCGTCGACCTCGTCGTGCTCCGCAATGGTGCGAACGTGGTGCTGCGCGGCCTCGGGGATTGCCAATTCGAGCCCGCCACCGAGCGCCTCGGCATCGACGGCGGCGATGACTGGACCACCGCGTTCAGCGCCACGTGGGAGGGCGACAACTCGCTGCCGACGCTCGCGTTCGGGACGTACCTCGAGGATGACTGGACGACGTGCGGCGACAGCTCGCTGGTGCGACCGGACGGTGACACCTATCGACCGCCGTTCGCGCTCACCCCCGGCTACTGCACGCTGTCGATGCTGTTCAGCGACTGGAATCGGACGGGACAGCGCGATCTGCGCCTGGCCAACGATCGCCACTACTACACCGATGGCAGCGAACAGCTCTGGGCGATGCCGGCGGGTGAGGATCCGTACCTGTACACCGACGCTGACGGCTGGCAACCCGTTCAGGTCTGGGGTATGGGTCTGGCCAGCCAGGATCTGACGGGCGACGGTCGACCCGAGGTGTTCATCACCAGCCAGGGCGACAACAAGCTGCAGACCCTCGACGATGGAGCGACCGGTCCGTCCTACCGCGACATCGCATTGCGGGCGGGCGCCACCGCACAGCGCCCGTACACGGGCGGCGACGTGTTGCCCTCGACTGCCTGGCATCCCCAGTTCGACGACGTCAACAACGACGGCTTCATCGACCTGTTCGTGTCGAAGGGCAACGTCGAAGGCCAGACCGACCACGCGATGCTCGATCCCAGCAACCTGCTGATCGGCCAGGCGGACGGCACCTTCGTCGAGGGCGCCGAGGCGGCCGGCATCGTGGAGTTCCAGCGGTCGCGTGGTGCGGCGCTCGCCGACCTCAACGTCGACGGGCTGCTCGATCTCGTGGTGGTCCACCGTGAGGCGCCGCTCACGCTGTGGCGCAACGTCGGCACGAGCGACGGCGACTCGTCCGGATCGTCGGCGGCAGGCCACTGGCTGGCGATCGACATCTCACAGCCGGCCCCGAACGTCGATGCCGTCGGCGCGTGGGTCGACGTTCGCACCGACACCACCACCACGACCCGAGAGGTGACGGTGGGAGCCGGACACGCCGGAGGGATGAACGGTTGGGTGCACGCCGGGCTCGGCACGGCGGAGCGCGCCGAGATCCGCGTCACGTGGCCCGACGGCGAGGTCGGGCCGTGGATCACCGTCGACGCCGATCAGTTCGTCGGCATCCAACGGGGCAGCGACACGGCGACCGCGTGGCAGCCACCCGCTCGATAGCTCAGCGGATTGGGCCGACTCGGGAAAAACACTCGCCGCCCACCGATGAGCGAACCGACCGGATACGGCGGTTTCGCTCATCGCAACCCCCGATCGCCGCCCACCGATGAGCGAACCGACCGGATACGGCGGTTTCGCTCATCGCAACCCCCGATCGCCAACTGCGCTGAGCCTGCCAAGGCGTCAGGCGACTTCGAGCGCCATCACGGCTGCCGGGTCGTCGAGCAGATCGGCGAAGGCCAGCTCCGCCGCACCGATGAGCACCGCACGGTCGCCGAGTCCGGCCCCGACGACGGCGACCTGCCGGCGCGCCGCCAGGTACGACCGATCGGCCAACTCTGCGTCGAGCCGTTCACGAATGAACGGCAGGACGCGAGCGAAGAGCCCGCCGAGCACGACCGTGTCGACGTCGAGAACGTTCACCAGACCCGCGATGCCGATCGCCAGCCATCGGGCGTGCGACGACAGTGCGTCGAGTGCGGCGTCGTCTCCGCTCGCGGCGCGGGCGAGGACCTCGTCGACGGCGAGGCGTCCGCCGTCGGGGTCGAGGCCGACGCGCGCCAGCAGCGCCTGTTCACCGACCTCGGTCTCCCAACAGCCGATCGACCCGCATCGACAGCGTCTCCCGTCGGGATTCACCGGCAGGTGACCGACCTCACCGGCGAACCCGAGGTGCCCTGACACCGGGCGACCGTCGACGATCAGTCCCCCGCCCACGCCGACCTCGCCCGACACGAAGATCATGTGGCTGGACCCCACGCCCGCGCCGAAGCGCGACTCGGCGAGCGCGCCCAGGTCGGCGTCGTTGCCGACGCGAACGTCCAGGTCCCCCACGAGCGGAACCAAGTCGTCGCCGAGGCCGACGTCGACCCAGCCGAGGTTCGGCGCGGCGACGATCACGCCGTCACGATCGCGGACGAGTCCGGGCACCGACACGCCGCAGCCGAGCAATCGGCCGACGCGCCCACTCGCTGCCTCCAGACGCTCGAGCAGATCACCGAGGTCGGCCAACGTGTCGGCGACGGACACCCGCGTGCGCGGCCGCGCAACACGAACTGCCTCGATGATCGTGCCGTCGAGCGCAACCACCGCCGCCCCGATCTCGTCGACGAAGATCTCGACCGCGAGGACCGCGACCGAGCGGTTGTCGACCCGCACCACCGGCGACGGCCGTCCGGGGCGGCCGTGCGACACCGACGGTTCCTCGACGACGAGCTGCAGTGCCTCGAGTTCGCCGACGAGTCCCGCGATCGCACTGCGAGTCAGTCCGGTCGCTGCCACCAGTTGCGAGCGCGTCGACGGGACCGCGTCGTCGGAGCTGGTCGAGCACTTGGGTCAGATTCGAGCGACGCAGGTGGGGCGTCCGCGAGGCGATCGGCATGGGATTGCACTCTAGAACAGGGTTTGTCATACTTGTCGACAAACATCTGTCCGGCTTCGCCGGCCACTGCACCGAGGACGTGTCCCCCATGAGCAACGAATTCTTCGCCGACATCGACCGGATCGCCTACGCCGGCCCCGAGTCCGACAACCCGCTGGCGTTCCGGTGGTACGACGCCGATCGGGTCGTCGCCGGCAAGACGATGGCCGAGCACCTGCGTTTCGCCGTGTCGTACTGGCACTCGTTCAATTCCGAGGGCATCGACATCTTCGGCGCCGGGACCCTCGACCGGCCGTGGCTCGATCCCTCACGCGATCCGATGGACGCTGCCAAGGAGAAGATGGCCGTGGCGTTCGAGTTCGTCTCGAAGCTCGGCGCGCCGTTCTACTGCTTCCACGACCGTGACATCGCGCCCGAGGGCTCGACGTTCGCCGAGTCGTGTCGCAACTTCGACGAGATGGTCGACCTCGCCGCCGAGCACCAGGAGCGCACCGGCGTGAAGCTCCTGTGGGGCACCGCCAACCTGTTCTCGCACCCGCGTTTCCAGGCGGGCGCCGCCACGAATCCCGATCCCGACCTCTTCCGCTACGCCGCAGCCCAGGTCGCTCACTGCATGAACGCAACGCATCGTCTCGGCGGTGCCAACTACGTCCTGTGGGGCGGGCGCGAGGGCTACGACACGCTGCTCAACACCGACATGGGGCGTGAGCTCGACCAGCTCGGCCGGTTCTTCAACCTGGTCGTCGAGCACAAGCACGCGATTGGATTCGAGGGGCTGATCCTGATCGAGCCGAAGCCGTTCGAGCCGACCAAGCATCAGTACGACTACGACGTGGCGACCGTCTACTCCTTCCTCCAGAAGTACGGCCTCGAGAACGAGGTCACGGTCAACATCGAGGTCAACCACGCCACCCTCGCCGGGCACGATTTCGCCCACGAGATCGCGACCGCCTTCAACGCGGGGATCTTCGGTTCGATCGACGCCAACGCCGGCGACGATCGTCTCGGCTGGGACCTCGACCGCTTCCCGGTGTCGGTCGAGCAGATGACGCTCGGCATGTTGGAGATCCTGCGCGGTGGCGGGTTCACGACCGGCGGGATGAACTTCGACGCCAAGCTCCGACGCCAGTCGAGCGATCGCAACGACCTGTTCCACGCGCACATCGGCGGCATGGACACGATGGCGCGAGCGTTGCTCGCAGCGCAGTCGATCATCGACGACGGCGAACTCGACCGCCGCCTCGCCGACCGCTACGCCGGCTGGGACATCGCCACCGACATCACCGGCGGGGCCAGCCTCCAGGACCTCCACGACGCGCAGCTCGCGAGCGACAAGGAACCGACCCGCACGAGCGGCCACCAAGAAGCCCTCGAGAACCTCGTCGCCAAACACATCGAACGCACCCGCTGAACCGTCACACCTCAACCGTTCTCGTGAACAAATTCACCTCTGCGTGGCGAAGTTGTTCACGAGAACGGAGAGAACTACCGGACCGTTCGATTTCTCCTATCGGGATAGGGGGAATTGATGGGGGCGGTAGAATCTCGACATGGCGTTCGATCTGGACACGGTGCGCAAGGAGTTTCCGATCCTCGCCCGTGAGATCGACGGCAAACCGCTCGTGTACCTCGATTCGGGGAACACGTCGCAGAAGCCGCATCGCGTCATCGATGCGATGACCGAGTTCCTCGAGAACTCCTACGCCCCGATCAACCGCAGCTCGTATCGCCTCGCCGGTGAAGCGACCGACGCCTACGAGGGCGCCCGGCGCGCCGTCGCTCGCCTGATCAATGCGCCGTCGGCCGACGAGGTCGTGTTCACCAAGAACGCCACCGAGTCGATGAACCTGATCGCCCGTTCGTGGGGGGTCGCCAATCTCGGCGAGGGAGACGTCGTGGTGCTCACCCACATGGAGCACCACGCCAACATCGTCCCGTGGCAGATGCTCCGCGACGAGCGCGGCATCGAGATCCGTTGGGTCCCACTCACCGCCGATGGGCAACTCGACCTCACCGATCTCGACCGTCTCCTCGACGGCGCCAAGGTCTTCTCGTTCACCGCGATGAGCAACGTGCTCGGAACGCTCCCACCTGTCACCCGCCTCTGCGCCGCTGCCCATGATGCCGGCGCGCTCGCCGTCGTCGACGCATGCCAGTACGTCCCGCACAACGCGACCGACGTGCAGGCGTGGGGTGCTGATCTCGTTGCGTTCTCGAGCCACAAGATGTGCGGGCCGTCCGGCATCGGGATGCTGTGGGGTCGCATGGAACTCCTCGACGCGATGCCGCCGTTCCTCGGTGGCGGCAACATGATCGACACGGTCACGCTCGACGGCTACACCACGGCGCCCGTGCCGGCGAAGTTCGAAGCGGGCACACCGGCGATTGCCGAGGCTGTCGGTCTGCGCGCCGCCGTCGAGTTCCTCGAAGACCTCGGGATGGACGACATCCGACAGCACGAGATCGACCTCACGCGCTATGCGCTCGACACGCTGAACGCCCGGTTCGGCGACGACATCACGATCTACGGCCCCGACGACACGGCCGTGCGAGGCGGCGTGTTGAGCTTCGCCTTCCGCGACCTCCATCCGCACGATGTCAGCCAGATCCTCGACGAACGCAACGTGTGCGTTCGCGCCGGACACCACTGCGCCAAGCCCCTCATGCAGGTACTCGGCGTGCAATCGACGACCCGCGCGAGCCTCTACCTCTACAACGGCCCCGACGACGTCGACGCTCTGGCCGACGCCCTTGACAGCGCAACCGATATCTTCGGGTTCTGATGTCCGGCCTCGAAGACCTCTATCGCGAGATCATTCTCGACCACTACCGCACCCCGCGGAATCGTGGTGAGCTCGAGTCGCCGCCCGCTGTGGAGTCACGCGGCCACAACCCGCTGTGCGGCGACGAGATCACCTTGTACCTCCTCGTCGACGGCGACGGTGACGACGCGTTGGTCAGCGACGTCAAGATCTCCGGCCAGGGATGTTCGATCTCGCAATCGTCGGCGTCGATGATGACCCAGGCCGTGATCGGCAAGACGGTCGGCGAAGCTCGGGCGATGATCCGGCGGTTCCGCTCGATGATGGGCATCGAGGGCATCGAGTCGCAGCCCGGCGACGACGACATCGACCTCGGCGACCTCGAAGCGCTCCAAGGCGTCGTGAAGTTCCCGGTGCGCATCAAGTGCGCCGTGCTCGGCTGGTCCACACTCGCCGACGCCCTCGACCGCGCCTGACGCTCCCCCGCACCGCTTGCGATGAGCCAAACCGCCGTATCCGGTCGCCTCGCTCATCGCTGAACCCATCACACCAACTCCGATGAGCCAAACCGCCGTATCCGGTCGGCTCGCTCATCGCTGGGTCAGAGTTGCGGCGACGGGGTGAGGAGGAGGTCCTCGATCCGCAGGAAGTCGCCCCAGTCATCGAGCAGTCGATCGACCGAGTCGACCGGCAGTGGTTCACCCGTTGACCGATCGATGACGGCGATCGAGTAGCCCCAGTCGACGAAGCGTGCGAGGTGCTCCTGCGGGCTCCTTGCCGACACACGGGTCGTCATCTCCTTCGAGAACTCCATCACGAAAATCGGTCGGTGCCGTTCGATCGTGGCGGTCGCCCCGTCGATCACGATCGCTTCGGCGCCTTCGACGTCGATCTTCACCACGGAGACCCGGTCGAGGCCGAGATCGTCGAGCGCCAACGTCGGCACGATCGTGCCGCGACCGGATCCCGTCGTGCTCGCCCCGTCGGGCAGGAATCCGCCGTTGGAACCGACGTGAGTCCCGAAGCTGACGTAGCCGCGACCCCCTGCCAGCGCGACGGGCACCAATTCGATGTTGCCGATCGCGTTCGACTCGATCGTGTGGGCGATCAGTCGAGCGTTCTCCGGGTTCGCCTCGACCGCAACAACTCGGCCGGTCGCGCCGACCCGAGCTGATGCACGAAACGTGTGATATCCGACGTTCGCCCCGACGTCGACGAACACGTCACCGTCGCCGAGGAGCCGGTCGAGCGTGGACGCAACGTGAGGCTCGTAGCCGCCGTCGGCGATCTGGATCGAGACCGACGCGTCGGCACGATCGAGCGCCATGGCGATCCCGGCGACGTCGACCTCGACGAGATCGTCGACCGACCAGCGGATCGTGACCGGCGACTCGGCGGTCTGCTGATCGAGCAGTCCCAACGCGACGCGGGCGGCGGCGAGCGACGGCGGCGCATCGCCGACGGCGTGTCGCACCCGGTGGTTCTGGTCGGCGTCGAGTCCGCCGGGGAACAGCAGGTCGAGCACGGCCCCCCACTCGTCGTGCGCCTCGGGTTTGGGGCGAGGGCGTCGGAACACTCAGGTCCTCGCCAGCTCGACCACGACACCACCGCTGGCCGCCACGAGTTGCTGCGGTGTCAGAGAGAACACGTCGTGCCAGGTGCCGGCGGCGGCCCACACCACGTCGTACTCCAGCAGATCGGGGTCGATGAACACTCGGAGTTCGGTGTCGTGCCCGAACGGTGGCACTCCACCGATCGGGAAACCCGTCGCCGCCCGAACGGTGTCGGCATCGACCCGACCGCAGGCGAGACCACCCGCAGCGAGCGCCAGCTTCGCCTCGTCGAGTTGATTCGCGCCGCTCACATAGGCGAGCACCACCTCACCGTCGACGGCGAAGATCAGGCTCTTGACGATCTGGCCGACGTCGCAACCGATGGCAGCAGCCGCATCGACCGCGGTCTTGGTTCCCTCGGGGAACCGCACGGGGTTGACGTCGAGTCCGATGGTTGCTCCCGCCTCGACCACTCGGCTCACGTTGCGATGCAGCGCTTCAGTCATCGTGGCGAAGCTAGCGGACGCTCACATCATGCCGAGTTCGAGACGCGCCACGTCGGACAGACGAGATGCGTCCCACGGCGGGTCGAACACCAGCTTGACCTCGACCTCGTCGACGCCGTTCAGCGCCGCGACGGCATCGTGCAGGTCCTGGCGCAGGATGTCGCCCATCCCGCAGAACGGTGCGGTGACCGACATGTCGACCTCGACGCGCCAGCCGCCGCTCGGCAGCTGCTCGGCGTCGACTCGATACACGAGACCCAGCTCGACGATGTCGACGGGGATCTCGGGGTCGTAGACCGTGGTCGCCGCCTCCCACACCCGATCGACACTGAACGGTACGTCGGATTGCACGACGACCGACTCGGTCTCGGGGGCATCGATGAAGCCGAACTCGATCGAGTCGCCGCGGCTGAGCCGAGCCATCTCGCCCTCGCGGGTCTTGACCGTGGCGGTTCCGCCGAGCGCCTGCAACAACGTGACCCGATCACCCTTGGGCAGCACGGTTCGATGTCCGGCCGGCACGATCGTGACCTCACAGTCGCGAGGGAGCGCGAAGCCCTTGCGGACCCCGACGCCGACGCCGACGGACTGATCGTCGTCGGGCTGATCGGTCGTGTCGTGGTCAGTCATGATCGTGTCCGAGGCGGCGGGTGATCCAGGTGCGGACGGCATCGACGCTGACGTCGTCGACGATCTGATCGGCGAATCCGTTGATCAGCAGGCGACGAGCATCTTCGGCGTTGATGCCCCGCGAGCGCAGGTAGTACAGCGCTGTGTCGTCGAGCTGGCCGACGGTGGCGCCGTGCTTGCAGGCGACCTCGTCGGCGAGAATCTCGAGACGGGGCTGCGTGTTGACCTCGGCCCGGTTCGACAGCAGCAGGTTGTCGTTCGACTGTTCGGCATCGGTGCCATCGGCGCCCGGGCAGACGTCGATGCCACCGTTGAACACGCCCGTGCTCGAGTCGTCGAGCAGTCCTCGGAACACCTGGCGACTCGTGCAGTCCTTGGCGTTGTGCACGATCGTGATCTGCTGATCGAGGATCTGCTCGCCGACACCGACGAACAGCCCGGACATGTCGGCGACGGCACCGGCACCGGCGAGTTCGACGTCGTAGGCGAGTCGACCGTACGAACCGCCGAGGTTGAACGAGCGGGTACGCAGGGTGCTGCGCGCACCCTGGGTCACCTCGACCCGACTGAGATGGATCTGCTCGGCCGGAAGATCCTGGACGAGGATGTGTTCGAGCGTTGCGTCGTCGGCGAGCACGATGCTCGTGTGAACGTTCGACCCGCCGAACTCGGAGCCGACACCGACCCGCGTTTCGACGACCGTGGCTGAGCTCCCAGCAGCCAATTCGATGGTCACCACCGTGCTCGACGTGTTCGACACGGCACCCGGCCCGGCGACGTCGACGATGTGGATCGGCGCATCGATCTGCACGCCGGGCTCGACGCGAATCACGACGGCCTCGGTGGCGTAGGCGACGTTGAGCGCGGTGAATGCGTCGGCGACGTGCTCCCCACCTCGGTCCACCGTTCTCGTGAACACTTCCACCCCTGAGAGGTGAAGTTGTTCACGAGATGGGCTGAAGGTGGAGAGCTCATCATTGACGACGCCGTTGACCACGACGACGAGCGGGCCGTCGAGTACCGGGACGAGGCCGTCGAGCTCGACCGGCGCCGAACTTGCGTCGCCTGGGCCGAACGTCAGCTCGGACAGTTCGCGGTGCGGCGCGTACCGCCACGCTTCGTCGCGTTTGGTGGGGAACCCGATGCCGTCGAGCACGTCACCGGCGGTCGCCGTGGGGCTCATCGTCACGACGAGGCACCCGCGAGCGGGCGCTCCGGTGCGTCGTTGAGCTCGGTGTTGACGAAGTCGGCGTAGCCGTGGTCTTCGAGGTGCAGCGCGAGAGTGTGATCGCCGGACTCGACGATGCGACCGTCGACGAGCACGTGCACGAAGTCGGGCTTGATGTAGTCGAGCAGGCGCTGGTAGTGCGTGATGACGATCATCGACCGCTCGGGTCCGCGCAGCGCATTGACGCCGCCGGCGATGATCCGCAGGGCGTCGATGTCGAGGCCGGAGTCGGTCTCGTCGAGCACGGCCAGGCGGGGCTGCATCACTGCCATCTGGAGGATCTCGTTTCGTTTCTTCTCGCCACCGGAGAAGCCGGCGTTCACGGCACGGTCGAGGAAGTCCTGCTTCATCTCGACGAGCGCCATCGCCTCCTTCGCAACGGCCAGGAAGTCGCGGGCGCCGATCTCGGTCTCGCCGCGGGCGCGCCGCACCGAGTTGAGTGCCGTACGCAGGAAGTACATGTTGTTGACGCCCGGGATCTCGACGGGGTACTGGAACCCCATGAAGATGCCGGCGGCCGCACGAGCTTCGGGCGACATCTCGAGCAGGTCGGCACCATCGAGCGTGACGATGCCGCCGATGTCGTAGCCGTCGCGGCCGGCGAGCGTGTGGGCGAACGTGCTCTTGCCCGAGCCGTTCGGGCCCATGATCGCGTGGACCTCGCCGGCGCCGACATCGAGGTCGAGCCCCTTGAGGATCTGCTTGTCGCCGATGGCGGCGGTGAGGTTCTCGACGTGCAGCATCAGCCGACACTTCCTTCCAGGCTCACGCTCAGCAAGCGCTGAGCTTCGACGGCGAATTCCATCGGGAGTTCGTTGAACACCTCACGGCAGAAACCGTTGACGATCATCGACATCGCATCTTCTTCGGACATGCCGCGCTGGCGGCAGTAGTACAACTGGTCCTCGCCGACCGTCGACGTGGACGCTTCGTGCTCGATCTGGGCACTCGGGTTCTTCACCTCGATGTACGGGATCGTGTGCGCACCGCACTCCTTACCCAGCAGCAGCGAGTCGCATTGGGTGTAGTTGCGCGCGTTCTCGGCCGAACGCATCACCTTGACGAGGCCCCGGTAGGTGTTCTGGCCCTGGGCCGCGGAGATGCCCTTGGAGATGATCGTGCTCGTGGTGTCGCGCCCGATGTGGATCATCTTCGTGCCGGTGTCGGCCTGTTGGCGTTTGCTCGACAGAGCGACCGAGTAGAACTCGCCGACCGAACGGTCGCCCTGCAGGATCACGCTCGGGTACTTCCACGTGATCGCCGAGCCGGTCTCGACCTGCGTCCACGAGATCTTCGCGTCGGTGTGCGCACGGCCCCGCTTGGTGACGAAGTTGTAGATGCCGCCGACACCGTTCTCGTCGCCGGGGTACCAGTTCTGCACGGTCGAGTACTTGATCTCGGCGCGGTCCTTGGCGACCAGCTCGACGACGGCGGCGTGGAGCTGGTTCTCGTCGCGCTGCGGCGCGGTGCAGCCTTCGAGGTACGACACGTGCGAGTCGTCCTCGGCGACGATCAGCGTGCGCTCGAACTGGCCGGTGTTCTGCGAGTTGATCCGGAAGTAGGTCGACAGCTCCATCGGGCAGCGAACGCCCTTGGGGATGTAGCAGAACGATCCGTCGGAGAACACCGCCGAGTTGAGCGCGGCGAAGTAGTTGTCGCGCACGGGCACGACCGAGCCGAGGTGCTCGCGCACGAGGTCGGGATGGTCGTGGACCGCCTCGGAGAACGAGCAGAAGATCACGCCGGCCTCGGCGAGCGTCTTCTTGAAGGTGGTCGTCACCGACACCGAGTCGACGATGGCGTCGACGGCGACATTGCTCATCATCTTCTGTTCGTGCAGCGGGATGCCGAGCTTGTCGAACATCTCGCGGATCTCGGGATCGACGTCGTCCATGCTGTCGAGCACGGGCTTCTTCTTCGGCGCCGCCCAGTAGCTGATCGACTGGTAGTCGATCGGGGCGATCTGGAGCTTGGCCCAGTCGGGCTCGTCCATCTTCGTCCAGGCGTCGTAGGCGGCCAGGCGCCACTCGAGCAACCACTCGGGCTCGTTCTTCTTCGCCGAGATCAGCCGGACAACATCCTCGTTGAGGCCGGGTGGCGCCACGTCGGTGTCGAGGTCGGTGCTGAAGCCGTACTGGTAGCCGGCGTTGGTCAGTTCCTCGATCTCGCGCAGGGTCTCACTCATCGCAGTTCCTCTCGGTGGCCACACGTGGGTCGGACCGCAGGCAACGCTACCGACGGTCGCTGCGGCTCGGTCGCCGTTCGTGGGGCCCGGGTGGGTGATTGGATCGCCATCGCAATCCTTGCTACCAGCATGGACTCGATTCTACAAGTTGTTCCTTGCGAAAGTCTCGAAAGAGGCTACGATCTGCCCATGTCCGTGACCGACGCTGCGCCGTCGCCGACACAACGACGCGTGCTCGAGGCGCTGAAGCGGCACGGTGAAGCGACCGCCGACGAGCTCGCCACCACGCTCGAGGTCTCCTCCAGTGCCGTCCGCCAACACCTCTCGGCGTTGCGCGCGGCGGGGTTGATCGAGGCCCGCCAGGACCGCGGGAACGCCGGCCGGCCAGCCGACCGATACCGCGCGACCGTGCGCGCCGAGCCGTTGTTCGTCACCGCCGACGACCTGTCGATCGAGCTCCTCGAACTCGTCGAGGACGAACATCCCGACCTCGTCGACCGAGTCTTCGACCGGCGGCGTCAACGTCTCGTCGACGATGCCGAAGTGCGTCTCGCGGGTACCTCCACCGAGGATCGAATCGCCAAGGTCACCGAGTTGCTCGACGCCCAGGGCTACCTGTGCGACTGGGAGCAGCTGACCGACGACCACTTCCGGATCAACTTGCACAACTGCGCGATCTGGTCGGTGGCCAGCCGCTTCCGTCAGGCGTGTGCGAGCGAACTCGAATTCCTCCAAGGCGTGCTCCCCGATGCCACCGTCGCGCGCGTCACCCACAAGACCAGCGGCGCGCACACCTGCGGCTACGACATCATGGTTCATCGGTGATCGGCGCAGTCGCAGGCCCAGCGAGCGACAGCACGAAGGCTCCGGTCAACGAGCATCCTGCCGCCACCGTGTAGGGCACCTCGTACGAGCCGAACACGTCGTAGAGCGCACCGAGCAACAGCGGACCGCCAGCCGTGCCGACCACGGCGACGAGCTGTGTCCGGCTGAATATGCGGGGGTAGTCACGCACGCCGAAGCGCTCGGCGATCACCAACGGCTGCAGCATCAAGATGTTGCCGATCGTGGCGCCGAACAGCACGATCGCGGCGAACAACAGCCACGTCTGGTCCGCAAATCCGATCACCACCAATGCCACGGCTTGCGCAACGACGAGGCCGACCGCGAGCCGCATCATCGGCACCCGTTGCACTACTCGGCCACCGATCAACCGGGCCACCACCGAGGTTCCTGCGATCACCGTGAGCGCGAACTGAGCAGTGCGTTCGTCGGTACGGTCCTCGACGAGCTTGACCAGCTGCTGGATCCCACCGACCTGAGCACCGAGCGCCAGCAGGAATCCGATGGTGGCCGCGATGAAGAACCGGGTGTGGATCGCCTCGCCGAAGGGTGTGCCGGTCGGCGCCGGTGGGATCTCGCCGACCTCACGACGGATGCCATCGGGCGCCCAGCCCTCGGCTTCCGGGTCAGCGCGTACGAGATACCACGCCACGGGGACGATCCCGACCACGAACAATGCGCCGAGCCACGGCGTTCCGGCCGCCAGGCCTTTGCTGTCGAGCAGTTGTTTGGCGAACGGGGTGATCACGATGCCACCAACGGACAATCCGGTCGACGCCACCGACAACGCGACCGATCGTTTGACATGGAACCACCGAGTGACCACCGTGGTCGCCGGCACGAGTCCGGCGGCTGCCCAGCCCGCAGCGAACACGGCGTACACGACGAAGAGCTGCCACTGCTGCTCGACCTGGCCGAGCACGGCGAGCGCGGCGCCGCCCACCAGTCCACCGCCGACGATCACGATCCGCACGTCGATTCGGGCGATCCATCGAGCGACCCAGACGCCGACCACGCCGCCGACGATGAAGAACACCGTCGTGGCCAGCGAGATCGTGCTCAGCGGCCAATCACGTTCCTTGCTGAACACGTTGAGGTACACGGCCAATCCGTAGAAGCCGAGGCCGGACGACACGGCGAGCACCGTGAAGCAGCCGGCGACGACTGACCACCCGGGGAACTTGCCGTGCTCGCCCGGCGACGCGTCGGGAACGTGCGTCACATCAGGCCCGGCACCGTGTGACGGTCAGCGCTTGCGTTTGAAGATGCGTTTGAAGAAGCCGGCGTCGGCAGCTGCCTGTTCCGCCTCGACCTCGGCGCGCACGGTGGCGCCGACCGCGTTCAGGATGTCCTCGGCCTCGTCGAGCACGGCTGCCGCACTACCGTCGTCGAGACCCTGCGGCTCCGGCGGTGTCGGTGGCACGATCAGACTGCCATGAGTCCACGCCACATCGGCGAGGCGACGTTCGTACTTCGGACAGTTCTCCGGGCATCGCCACGGCGCATCGGGTGCGAGATCGAGGTTGCACTTGCGCACCGTGTCACCGTTGGGATACGTGCGGCTCTCGAAGTTCTTGCACTCCGTCTTCATCGGCATCGCAGGGATTCTACGACGCTGCGCCGTCGTCAGGCTGCCGCGTCGTCGGCCAGGTCGACCAGATCGGGCAGCTCGTCGCCACACCGTCCGCCGGCGTCGACCTCGATGAAGATGCATTCGCCCGGGCAGAGCTCGGCAGCATGGATGGCGTCGGCGATGTTCCGCTCGCTCACCCAGGCCAGACTCCCCGATCCGCCGGGGTCGTTGAGGACCTCGCCGCCCTCGACGACATAGGCGATGCCGTCCTCGAGCTGCACGAACACATCGGGGCAGTGATCGACGCAGAGTCCATCACCGGTGCACAAGTCCTGGTCGATCCACACGCGCATGGTGAACGAACGGTACCGCTGGCTGTCTACATTGGCTCGACCGTGAGCGAACAAGCCGATCAGACATCCGACACACCATCGCCGAGCGCCGGCGCCGAACCGCGCGCGCCTCGCCGCGACCACACATGGCATCGCCCGACCGGCGACGTCGACGACCTGTACGCATGGATGCGCAACATCGACGACCCTGAGTTGCTCGACTACCTGCGAGCCGAGAACGACTCCGCCGAGCGCTTCTTCACGCCGCACGCCGACACCATCGAGACCGTGTTCGGCGAGATCCGGTCACGAGTCCAGGAGACCGACATGTCGACTCCAGTCGAGTTCGGCCCCTGGTGGTACGTCACCTCCACGACCGAGGGGATGAACTATCCGGTCCATCATCGAGGCCCGAGCGCCGAACGCGCCACCGACACGGTGCTGCTCGACGAGAACGTCGAAGCCGAGGGTCACGAATTCTTCGAGCTCGGCGCGTTCGACGTGTCGATGGACCACGGCATCGTGGCGTGGTCGATGGACATCGCCGGCGACGAGCACTACACGCTGCGATTCCGCGACCTGACGACCGGCGCCGATCTTGCCGACACCATCGACGACACCTCGAACGCCGGCATCGCCTGGTCGCGCGACGGCCAGTGGGTGTTCTATGTGACCCCCGACGAGCAGGAACGCCCAGCGACGGTGTGGCGGCACCGACTCGGAACAGCGCGCGCCGAGGACGTCTGCGTGTTCGACGAGACCGACGAACGGTTCTACGTCGGCATCGGCTCGACGAGGTCCGAGGCCTGGATCGTCATCCACTCGGCCAGTCGCACCAGTGCCGACGCCCGGCTGATCTCCACCGACCGGCCGACGGACGAACCCGCCGTGGTGATGGCGAGGCGCGACGACGTCGAGTACGGCATCGACCACTGGGGTGATTCGTTCGTGATGCACACCAACGACGACGCAGTCGACTTCCGCCTGCTCGTCGCCGACGCTGACGCCGACATCCACGACCTCGCAGCATGGACCGAGCTCGTGGCTCACCAGCCGGGTCGACGCATCCTGGGCGCCGACGCGTTCGAAAGCCACCTCGTGATCCACGAGTGGGTCGACGCGCAGCCGCGTTTGCGGATGCTGTTCCGCGACCGCACCGAGCGGGTGATCGACCTCGGTTCCGAACCCCACGACGTGGAGCCGACCGCCAATCCGCAGTGGACAACCGACGTGGTGCGCTACACGGTGCAGTCGCTGACGACGCCGACGTCGCTGTACGACGAGCTCGTCGCCAGCGGCGAACGTACGCTGCTGCGCCGCATTCCCACCCCGAACGTCGACCTCGATGCGTACACCGCCGAGCGGGTCTGGGCGACGGCACAGGACGGCACGCAGGTACCGGTCGACATCGTGCGACGTACTGATACCGCACTCGACGGCACCGCACCCGGCGTGCTCTACGGCTACGGCGCGTACGAAGCGTCGTTGCCGCCGTGGTTCTCGGTGGCGCGACTGTCGCTGCTCGATCGCGGGTACGTGTGGGCGCTCGCCCATCCGCGTGGCGGCGGCGAGTTGGGCCGGAACTGGTATCTCGACGGCAAGCTGCTCACGAAGCCGAACACCTTCGGCGACATGATCGCCAGCGCCGAGCATCTCATCGCAACCGGCGTGGTCGACCCCGACCGGTTGGCGATCCGGGGCGGGTCGGCAGGTGGGCTGCTCGTTGCCGCCTGCATGACACAGCGACCCGATCTGTTCGCGAGCGTCGTGGCCGAGGTGCCGTTCGTCGACGTCGTGAGCACGATGAGCGACCCGACGCTGCCGCTGACGGTGACCGAATGGGAGGAGTGGGGCGACCCGCGAACCGAGCCCTACGCATCGTGCATGCTCGCCTACTCGCCGTACGACAACACCGTCGCCGCCGACTACCCGGCGGTCTACGCCACCGCGGGCCTGAACGACCCTCGCGTCAGCGTGCACGAGCCGGCCAAGTGGGTCGCCCGACTGCGAGACGTGTCGACGGGATCGGCGCCGATCGTGTTGCGTACCGAACTCGTCGCCGGCCACGGCGGACCGACCGGCCGCTACGAAGCGTGGCGTGACGAAGCCCGCACACTCGCCTTCATCCTCGCCACCACCTGACCGGGACGCCCATACCACGCCCGCGATGAGCGAGACGACCGGATACGGCGGTTTCGCTCATCGCAACCCACCCCGATCGCCCCGCGATGAGCGAGACGACCGGATACGGCGGTTTCGCTCATCGCAACCCACCCCGATCGCAACCGGTCTCACCGACGGCGGTTCAGGCGAGGAGTGCGGCAACGGCGAGCGCCATGAACCCAACATTGCGGATCACGTGGCCGCGACCCAACGGCTTGGTCGACAGGGTGCCGAAGCAGGCGCACGGCGGGTGCTGACCTTGTGCGAGTCGGCGCGCGATCAGGGCGGTGAAGAGCACCAGCACCACCAGCGCCGTCACGGCAGCGAGCACCGGCACGACCTGCATCACCAGCACAGCACCGAGCACGATCTCGAACCACGGCAGCACCGGCACGACGAACGACGGTGCACCGAGACCTCGAGCCTGTTCGGGCCAGGCCGGACCGGCCGCGATCTTGGACGCGCCCGACACGAGGAACACGAACCCGAGCAGGATCGACGCCACCAGCCCGACGGCGGCCATTGCGTCAGACGACGACGGACGTGCGCTCGCGAGCAGCGAAGGCGTCGACGCCGAGCTTCGCGGCGCACTCGATCACCGGAGCGAGGATCTCGTCGAGTTGATCGTCGTCGTGCGCCGGATCGTGATGGAACAACGCGAGGCGCTTGACGCCTGCCTTGCCGGCCAACCACACGGCGTACTCGGGGGTGCAATGTCCCCAGTCGCGCTTGCCCTCGAATTCCTCGGGCGTGTACTGAGCGTCGTGGATCAGCAGGTCGGCGCCATTGCACAGATCGAACACGCCGGGCCAGGCCGAATGAGATCCGTCGGTGGGCATCTGGTGATCGCTCATGTACACCACCGAGCGTCCGTGCCATTCGACGCGGTAGCCGACCGTGTGGCCGACATGGGGAATCAACCGGGTCACCACGCGCACGTCGTCGCCGATCATGAACTCGTCGTCGCCCACCTCGTGGATGTCGACCATCCCGGGGAACATCGAGAAGTGGATCGGGAACAATGGCGGCTTGATCGTGTCGGCGAACACGTCGGCCACGGTGATGTCGCCAGGCTGATTGGGCGCGTACAGCGTGACGTTCGCCCCGGGGCGGAGGAACGGTTTGAAGAAGGGCAGACCCTGGATGTGATCCCAGTGCAGGTGACTCAGCAGGCACGTTCCGCGGAACGGTTCGTCGACCGGCTGGGTCAAGCCGAAGTACCGAAGCCCGGTGCCGAGGTCGAACAGGATCGGGTCGTGGCCCGCAACGTCGAGCGATACGCATGACGTGTTTCCGCCGTACCGGGCGATCTCGTCACCGTGGCACGGAGTCGAACCACGGACGCCGTGAAACGTGATCTGCATGCCGTCCGCCGCGACATCTGTGCTCTGTGAACCCCCGATGAACGCACGATAGATCGTTTTCCGAATGCAAATGCAACCCCAGCGACGTGACGTTCGTCTTCGGGGCGAGCCATCACCGACTGATCACCCGACTGATCACCGACTGGTGGACGGTTGCTACCGTCGCGCCATGCCTGCTTCGACCACCGCACCCGCACTCCCCGACGGCATCGTGGTGGTCGTCAAGGAGGAGTGTGCGACGTGCCACTCCGTGACGTCGGTGCTTCGCGACCTCGCCGACGCAACCGAGCTCACGGTGTACACCCAGGACGACCCGAGGTTCCCCGAGACGCCCGTGCCGATCCACGATGCCGATCTCGCCGTCAGCTGGCACCACCACATCGAGACGGTACCGACCGTGATCCGCGTGGTCGATGGCGTCGAGGTCGAGCGCACCGTCGGATGGCACCGCGACGAATGGGTACGGGTGACCGGCATCGAGGGACTCGGTCAGGACCTCCCGGCGATGCGACCCGGCTGCGGGTCGATGAGCGTCGACCCCGACCTCATCGACGAACTGAACGTGCGCTTCGGCGCGTCGGTCCTCGCCTCTCGTCGCATCGATGTGGCCGACGCCGAGGACGAGATGGAGATGATGTTCACCCGCGGCTGGACCGACGGTCTGCCGGTCGTGCCGCCGACCGAGGCGCGGGTGATGCGGATGCTCACCGGTACGACTCGTGCGCCGTCCGACATCGTTGCCACGGTGCCGCCCGATCTCGTCGACGTCACCGTCGAGAAGGTGGCCGTCGCCGCCGTGATGGCGGGTTGCCTGCCCGAGTACCTGCCGTGGGTCCTCACCGCGGTCGAGGCGGCATGCACCCACGAGTTCAACATGCACGGCCTGCTCGCCACCACCATGCCGGTCGGCCCCGTGATCGTGTGCAGCGGACCCGGCACCCGGGCGATCGGGATGAACTCCGGCGGCAACGCACTCGGCCAGGGCAATCGCGCCAACTCCACGATCGGGCGAGCGCTCCAGCTCGTCGTGCGCAATGTCGGCGGTGGGCGACCCGGCGAGGTCGACCGCGCCACCCACGGCAGCCCCGGCAAGATCGGCTTCTGCTTCGCCGAGAACGACGCCGAGTCGCCCTACGGCACGCTCGCGGTCGAGCACGGCATCGAACCGGGCGTCGATGCGTTGACGTTGTTTGCCGGCGAAGGAACCCGGTGCGTCGTCGACCAACTCTCCCGCGAGCCCGACTCGCTCGCCCGGTCACTCGCCGCGAGCCTGCAGGCCATGCATCATCCGAAGCTGATCCTGGGCTTCGATGCGATTCTCGTGATGGGGCCCGAGCACGCCCGCGTGTTCGCAGATGCCGGATGGGATCGCCAACAGATCCTCGACGGGATCGCCGAGCACCTCAATCGGCCCGGCTCGGAACTGGTGCGCGGAGCCGGCGGGATGGCCGAAGGGCTGCCGGAAGCGTTCGCCGATGCGCCGTCGCTTCCCAAGTTCCGCACCGGCGGGCTGATGCTCACCTACGCCGGCAATGGCACCGGGCTGTTCTCCGAGATCATCGGCGGGTGGGCGAACGGCGACGTCGGCTCGAAGCCAGTCACACGGGCCGTGACATACTGAACGGCCATGGCCGCCCGCACGATCCTCGACCCGACCAGCGAGCGCACGGTTGCCGAACGCGAGCGGCTCGCACGCCCGGCCACGTTGTCGGGTCTCACGGTCGGTCTGCTCGACATCTCGAAGCCGCGCGGTGACGTGTTCCTCGATCGCCTCGAGGAGCGCCTCGTCGGCGTCGGAGCGAACGTCAAGCGCTACAAGAAGCCGACGTTCACGAAGCCGGCTCCCGTCGATCTCCGCCATGAGATCTCGGTCGAGTGTCAGGTTGTGATCGAGGCGCTCGCCGATTGAGGCAGTTGTACGTCGTGCAGTGTGCACGACATCAGCGATCTCGAACTGCGTGGCATCCCCGGCGTCTTCGTCGCGTCCGAGGGTTTCGTCGATGCGGCCGTCGCGCAGTCGACGTCGCTCGGTTTCCCCTCGGTCGCCCGGGTGTTCACACCGCACCCGATCCAGGACCGCACCGACGACGAGATGATCGCCTACGCCGACGCCGCCTTCGACCAGATCGTGGCCAGCATCACGTCCGGGGCCTGACCCCAGACCTGGCACCCCGCTCTCAGTCGTCTGATCGATAGGTCGAGTGAAGGTCGATCGGGACGTCGGTCGAGCCGGGCTCGATCGGTGAGATCGGCTGCATGATCCTGCGCCGCTCGGGCGTGAGCCGGTCGAGGAACTCCGTCGACAGGCGATAGCCGAACCGCGGCGTCGCCCACGGAGGCCCGTACCGCAGGATGACGACCCGTCGCTCACCGACATTGGTTCTCGTGCTCCCGCCGTGCATGCACGCATCGACGAACACCAGCGCGTCACCCGCCTGACAGTGCATCGGCACCGCGAACGCGAGGTCATCCATCCGGTCGCCGCGGGCATAGTCGCCAGCCAACGGATGAACGAAGTTCGCCTTGTGGCTGCCCGGCACGATCATCGTCGGCCCGTCACCCGGACCAATGTCGGTCAGGGCTACGAGCACATTCAATTGCCCACAGCGGAACCGACCATTGCGGTAGGAGTACTGAGTACGAACCGATGCATCGTGTCCGCCTGAGTGCACGGGGTGATGGCCACCGGCCTGACGAATCGTGGCGATGTGCTCGTCGATCGTGACTCCTTGCACGTACGTGCCCAACTCTCCGGCATACCGACGGGCGTGATCGATCCAGCTCGGATGGTCGATGAGGATGTCGAATGACCCGTCGCCACAGTCGAGCACGTTGTGCAGTTCGAACCCGGTGTCGGCGGTGTAGTCGCGCCGCTGGGCATGGCCGTACCAGTCACCGTGGCCGAGTGCCGGGAACCGGTCGTAGGCCTCGTTGAGCGCCGAAACCTCCCCCGGCGACAACGCCCCTCTGATCACGAAACAGCCGCGCAGATCGAATTCATAGTCATCGAGGGCGGTCGGTGGCGCCATACCCGAACGCTAGCGGTTGTCTCGCTCTGCATGCGTTTGCTTTCGACAATTGACAATGAACGAAAGTTGGTGAAAGATAACGAAAGTGATGGGGAGCGCGGAGATCGAGGAGAATCTGCCTGCGGAGGTCCGCCAGCAGCGAACTCACGAGTACCTCAACGAGCGCGGATTCGTACGTGTTCGCGAACTGTCCGACCGTTTCGGGGTCAGTACGGTCACGGCTCGCAACGACCTCGACGCCCTCGCTCAGCGTCGGCTGGCGCAACGGGTTCACGGTGGTGCGATGCCGGTCAACCGGTCACGCGGCGAGCAGTCATTCGAAGAGGTGTCGACCCAGCGCACCGACGAGAAACTGCGCATCGCTCGCGCCGCAGCAGAACTCGTGTCGACCGGCGAATCGATCCTCGTCGATGTCGGGACCACCGCGGCGGCATTCGCCGCACGCCTGGTTGCACGGCCAGACCTCGGCGAACTCAACGTGATCACCAATGGCATCAGCATCGCCTTGGCGCTCGAGGCCGCTCACCCCCGATTCTCGATCGTCGTCACCGGCGGAACCCTGCGTCCGAAACAGCACTCGCTCGTCGACCCGCTCGCCGGATCCTTTCTGAAGACCCTCAGTGTCGACACGGTCTTCCTCGGCTGCAATGGGATCGACCCGAACGCGGGGATCACCAACATCAATCTGCCCGAGGCCCACGTCAAACGAGCCATGATCGAAGCGTCGCAGCGGTGCGTGGTGATGGCCGACAGCTCCAAGATCGGCACGAGGACGTTGGCGAGCATCTGCTCGATCGACGACGTCGACGTCGTCGTCACCGACAGCGACGTACGAGACGCCGACGTCGACTGGCTCAAAGATCGAGGTGTCGACGTCATCGTTGCGTGAGGTCGATGCGAGAACGTCCGGAACTCTCCGGATGACAGACCGGTTCGCTCGAGTGAACCGGATGGATGGGGCACATCACGTGTGCCCCAAAGAGGGAGGAACAACGTGAAGAACGTACGAAGGGTGGCCGCAGCAGCGGTCGCACTCTCGCTGATTGCGGCCGCTTGCGGCAGCGACGACGACAGCGGAACCACCGAGAGCACCGACGCCTCGGGCACCACCGGCGACACCACCGCCAGCGGTGGCGGAGACAGCAGCGACGTCGAAGTCCGCTGGCGTACCCGTCCTGACAACGACGCCGAAGCCGGGGTGTACGCCGGGATCAGCGATGAGATCGACGCCGCCAACGATGGGTTCACACTCAGCTACGAGCCGGGAACGAACGAGGGATCGCCGTACCAGGACCAGCTGGTCACCGAGATCGCGAACGGCACCGCGCCGGACGTGTTCTGGATCCCCGGCACCGACATCGCCCGCTTCCAGAAGGAAGGCTTGATCCTCGACCTGAACGAACTCGCGACGGCCGACGGTTTCGACACGAGCGAGTTCTACCCCGAGCCGATGTATCACCTGACGTTCGACCCCGAGACCGGTGCACCCGGCGACAAGCTGTGGGGCCTGCCTCGCGACGTGTCGACGTTTGCGCTGTACCTCAACAACGACCTCATCGCCGAGGCCGGTGCTGACGACCCACGGGCGCTCGCCGAAGCCGGTGAGTGGGACTGGGAGGCGTTCGCAGAGGTGGCCACGCAGGTGTCCGCACTCGGTGAGCCCAACAAGGGCTACGCCATGAACGGGTGGTGGGCCAACTACGGAGCGTTCATGAACGCTGCGGGCGGTGGGTTCTTCAACGAGGATCGCACCGAGTGCGCGCTCGACACTCCGGAGTCGATCGCCGGGCTGCAGCAGGTCGTCGACATCTACGACGCCGGTCTCGCCATTCCGTTCGGCGACGACGGCGAAGTGGCGTGGAAGGCCGGCACGGTCGGTATGTTCACGAACGGTCGCTGGGCAACGCCCGGCGCCCGTGACGTTCCTTTCAACTGGGACGTCGTCCAGATGCCGACCGGACCGGGTGGCACGCAGGGCAACTGGTTGTTCTGGGGCGCCTACGTGGTGAACGCCAACACCGAGCACCCCGAAGAAGCGTGGAAGCTCGTTCAGGATCTGACCAGCGCCCAGACGCAGGCCCAGATCAGCGAGCTCGGGGCGAACATCCCGAGCCGCCAGAGCCAGGAAGCCATCGATGCCTTCCTCACGTTCACACCGCCGGAGAACAACCAGGCGTTCATCAACGGGTTGCAGGACTCGCCCACCGCTGAAGGCCCGCTCTGGGCCGGCGATTGGCCAACGTTCGACACCGCGATGAACGACGCAGTGACCGCCGTGATCAACGGCACTCGTACCATCGACGACTACGAGGCCAAGATCTGCGACGAGACGGCAGCAGCGTTCGACAGCTGACGTCCATGGTCGTGTCCGGTCCGAGCCGAGGTGTGATGCCTCGGCTCGGACCGTGACCCGATCGCAATGGTTCCTGCTCATCTGACGGTGAGCGACAGCGACGCACGAGGGGGTGCCTGATGATCGATCTGACGACGATGGACCGCGAGCCAGAAACCGTCGACGAAGCCCAGTACGAGCGAGGGATGACCCTCGGACTCCGGCTGGTGGTGATCTGGCACGTCGTGGGCGCGGCAGCGGCCGTCGTCATGATGCTGCTGGCCAGCCGATCAGGTGACGAGGAGCTCCCGGGCACGATCGGTGCGTTCCTCCGGCTGTTCGCCATCGCCAGCTTCGTCGCCCACTCCGCTGCGGCGTTCGGCGTCGCCCAACGTCGCCGGTGGGGTCGAACGCTCTCGCTGGTCGTGAACTATCTGACCTTCGTCGTCGCCGTCGTTGCGGTGATCCACCAACTGGGTGGCTTCACGGCAGTCGGCAAGCTCGGCACCGGCCTCTACAAGGGGTTCGTCCCGTTCCTCGTGATCGCCGTCGGGCTGGTCTGGGTGCTCGTTGCCGCGCAGATCGCGGCGGGCAAGCCCACTGCCCGGGGACCCAGACATCTTCGACGGGCCGGTTGGGTGATCGCCGGACTCGGCTTCGTCTGGTTCGTGATTGCAGCCGACCCGAGCGGCATGCTCTCGACGATCTTCGAGCGCATCGTCCAACCGGTCACGATCGCAACGGTCGTACTTGCCGCAGCGTCGCTGGCTGCCACCCGCTTCATGTGGCAACGCGACGTCGGACGGATCTTCGGAACGACCGCGAGTACCGAGCGGGCACTCACGGGCCTTGCGTTCCTGTCGCCGAACCTGCTCGGGTTCCTCTTCTTCTTCGCCGGCCCGGTGATCTTTTCACTCATCGTCAGCTTCTTCGACTGGAAGACGACTGGCACCGGCCGGTCGTTCGTCGGCATCGACAACTACATCCAGGCGCTCAGCATCGATTTCGCCAGCTCACCGACGGGGAACGCTGGAGGAGAAGTTCTGAACTCCGGTTACCAGGTGCTGATGCACCTGGACTGGTTCGGTCAGCACTGGGTGGTCGGCGCCCGCGACGTCACGTTCTGGCTGTCGTTGCGAAACATCATGTTCTTCCTCGTGCTCGCGGTTCCGCTGTCGGTGCTGCCGGCGCTGTTCCTGTCGAGCATCCTCGCTTCGCAACTCCGCGGCATCAAGGTGTTCCGGGCGATCTATTTCATCCCCTCGGTGGCCGGCGTGATCGGCGTCGCGATCATCTGGGGACAGTTGTTCCAGTCGACCGTTGGCTGGATCAACTACATCATCAAGCGCGCCGGTGACCTGCTGCCGTTCGTGGAGGCTCCCGCCGCGGGCCAGCCGTGGCTGAGCAGCAACACAACGGCGCTGTTGGCGATGGTGATCGTGTTCTCCTGGATGAGCTTCGGGTTCAACACCGTGCTGTATCTCGCCGGTCACCAGAGCATTCCCAAGGACCTGTACGAGGCGGCTGAGATCGACGGGGCGCGTGCGTGGAAGATCTTCCGGCGCATCACCGTGCCGCAGTTGCGCAACACCACGTTCTACGTGCTGATCACCACATCGATCCTCGCTCTGCAGCTGTTCGACATCGTGTGGATCCTGTCCACGCCGCAGCCGGGCGGGCCCGACAACGCCACCATGACTCCAGTGATCGCGCTGTACAACGAGGCCTTCAAGCAGAACAACCGCGGCTACGCGTCGGCACTTGCCTGGGTGCTGTTTGCGATCGTCTTCGTCTTCACATTTGCTCAGTTCCGTCGAGAACGCGACGGCGCAACGGGAGGTCTGTCATGAGCGTGAAGCGCAAGGGCCCCCGGGCAACTGCAACTCGCATCGCCACCTATGCACTGCTGATCACGGTGGCGATCATCGTGCTGTTCCCGTTCGTCGTTGCGGTGTCGACGTCGATGAAGCGGAACTCCGACATCTTCACCTACCCACCGTCGTTGGTGCCGCGGACCGAAACCACGGTCACCGATGCCGCCCGCGGGCTCGACAACGCGACGGTCTACGTGTTGCCTGACCAAGAGGGCAAGTTCGCACTCGCCGAGGACGACGTGCCGATCGCCGAGTTCGCCCGAATCGACGATCCGACCGTCATCATCGCTCGTCCTCCGGGTGACGGTGTCGAGACCGATCGGACGACCGTCATCGACGGTGACGACGAGACGATCTACTTGCTCGATGTCGACGGCGAGGAGGTCGAGGTGTTCCGCTCGCGACTCACCGTGGGTGGGCGGTTCGAGCCGCTCGATGGCGATGGAGAGTCCGTCGTGACCCTGGTCAACCTCGCCACGCCGGAGCGAGTGTTCGGGCCGAGGTTCGAGAACTTCTCCGAGGTGGTCACCGAGAAGAACCTCGGTCGATCACTGACGAACACGATGCTGGTCACCATGGCCGTTGTCGCCGGCCAGATCATCACATCGATTCTCGGCGGGTATGCATTCGCCCGAATCGACTTCAAGGGTCGCGATCAGCTGTTCCTGCTGTATCTCGGCTCGGTGATGATCCCGTTCGTGGTGTTGATCATCCCGTTGTTCCAGCTCATGCTGCAATTGGGGTGGACCGACAACCTCGTGGCGCTCATCGTGCCGTTCATGTTCACCGCATACGGCACCTTCCTGATGCGCCAGTTCTTCCTCGGGATCCCCAAGGAGATCGAAGAGGCGGCGCTGATCGACGGTGCCAGCCGCTCCACCATCTTGTGGAAAGTGATGGTCCCCCTCGCCAAGCCTGCCATCGCCACCCTTGCCACGTTCGGGTTCCTGTACGCCTGGAACTCGTTCTTCTGGCCGCTCGTGATCATCAACTCCGGAAACCCCGACAACGGGTTGCTCACACTCACGCTGTCGACGCTCGGCGGCCGATCGAGCACCGACACCAACCTCGTGTTTGCAGGCGCGGTGCTGGCCATGGCTCCACCGATCCTCGTGTTCCTGTTTGCCCAGCGTTACTTCGTCGAGAACTCCGCGTCCAGCGGAATCAAGTGAGGCAGAACCATGTCAGCAGTCACCTTTTCCTCGGTCACCAAGCGCTACAAGGACGGTCCGAAGGCCGTTGATTCGCTCGATCTCGAGATCGCCGACGGCGAGTTCATGGTGTTCGTCGGTCCGTCGGGTTGCGGGAAGTCGACGGCGCTACGGATGCTCGCCGGCCTCGAGGAGATCACCGATGGGGAGCTGCGGATCGACGATCAGGTCGTCAACGATCTCCCCCCAGGCGACCGCGACATCGCGATGGTCTTCCAGAACTATGCGCTCTATCCCCACATGACCGTGCGCGAGAACATCGGCTTCGCCCTCGAGGTCGCAAAGATGAACAAAGCCGACGCGAAGCGCCTCGTCGACGATGCAGCAGAGATGCTCGGTCTCACCGAATACCTGGACCGTCTGCCGAAGGCACTGTCCGGCGGCCAGCGCCAACGCGTGGCAATGGGACGAGCGATCGTGCGGTCACCAAAGGTGTTCCTGATGGACGAACCGCTGTCCAACCTCGACGCCAAGCTCCGTGTGCAGATGCGCTCCGACATCATCCAGTTGCAGGCGCGGCTGGGCACCACGATGGTCTACGTCACGCACGATCAGATCGAGGCGATGACGATGGGTCATCGAGTGGCAGTGCTGCGCAACGGGTTGTTGCAGCAGGTCGCTCCTCCGCAGGAGCTGTACCTGCAGCCGGCAAACCTCTTCGTGGCCTCGTTCATCGGGAGCCCGGCGATGAACCTGATCACCTCTGACGTCACCGTCGAGGACGGCACGGTGTTCGTGTCATTCGCAGAGCATCGTGTGCGTCTCGCTCCCGGCGCTGTCGAGCGCTACCCGGGGCTCCTGGAGCGCGGCGGCTCGCAGGTCATCTTCGGAATGCGCCCCGAGCACTTCGCCCTTGCAGGCGACATCGACGTCGCCGACGACCAGATCATCGGTGTCGATGTCGACCTCGCCGAGGCGATGGGTGCCGAGGTGCACATCCACACGAGATTCGACGTCCCGCCCGCGTCGATCGACGGCGAGATCCTCGACTCCGACGAAGACGGGCAGGTGGACGGCACGCCGATCATCGCCCGCATCGACGGCGTCCATGTCGTCGCCATGGGCCAGCGCGTCCAACTGGCCCTCAAGACCCACCTCGCGCACTTCTTCGATCCGACCGACGGCCGTCCGTTGCGTTGACGACGATGACATCCGAAGACCTTCGCCTCGATCCCGCCCTGGGCACGCGCGTTCACGTTGTCCACGCGCGTCAGGGACGTCCGAACCTGCCGTCGAGCGGTTGCCCATTCTGCGTGGGGGGTGTCGAAGCACCGGAGCCGTACGACGTTCGATGGTTCCCGAATCGTTGGCCAGCGATGCCCGACGAACGCTGCGAGGTGATCCTGTACACCGCCGATCACGAGGCCACGTTCGCGTCGCTTCGCGTGGAGGGCGCTCGGCATGTCGTCGACCTGTGGGCCGAACGGACCGTGGCGCTCGGCGGGCGTGACGACGTGGACTATGTGCTCGTGTTCGAGAACCGTGGACCGGAGATCGGCGCGACGATCACGCATCCCCACGGCCAGATCTACGCGTTCGATCATGTTCCCGAACGCCAACTCGCGTTGCTCTCGGCCGGCTGGAAGCCCGACATCGACCCCGGCGACCGACTGGTGACGGCATCGGATGGATGGACGGTGTGCGTCCCCGTCGCCAGCCCGTTTCCGATCGCGCTGTCGATCTCACCGGATGTGCAGGTCCCCGATGTGGTCTCGCTCGACGGCGACGCACGCAACGCACTCGCTGCGGTGCTCGTCGACACCTTCAGCCGCCTCGATGCGCTGTATGACCGGGCCTTGCCCTACATGATGTGGCTGCACCAGCGACCCACCGACGGTGCCGAATGGCCGCAGGCCTGGTTCAACATCGACATCGTGTCGCCGTGGCGTGCCGCCGGCGTGCAGCGGTTCATCGCCGCGGCGGAGGTCGCCACCGGCGAGTACTTCAATCCCGTAGTGCCCGAGGACCTCGCGGCCACGCTCCGAGCGCTCTGACCCTTCAGTCGAGGGCGGCGATCGCTTCGGCGGTGGCGAGCACGCGGCGGGCGTTGTCGACGTGGAGGTTCTCGATCATCCGCCCGTCGACCGTCACGACGCCACGTCCGTCGGCGACCGCCTCGTCGAAGGCAGCGATCACCCGCTGGGCGTAGTCGATGTCGTCGACCGACGGGGCCCAGGTGTCGTTGGCCGGCTCGACCTGGCTCGGGTGGATCAGGGTCTTGCCATCGAAGCCCATCTCCATGCCCTGGAGGCACTCGGCTTCGAATCCCTCGGCGTTCTTCACGTCGTTGTACACGCCGTCGAGGATCACTTTGCCCGCCTCACGAGCGGCGAGCAGCGCCGTGGCAAGGTGCGGAACCAAGGGATGCCGGCTCGGCACGAGCGGCGAGCGCAGTTCCTTGGCGAGATCGTTGGTGCCCATCACGAGCACCGCGACACGAGAATGCGCAGCGATCTCGCGGACGTTGAACACCGCCGTCGGCGTCTCGATCATCGGCCAGATCATCACGTCGGTGGCGCCAGCGGCGTCGAGCAGCGCTGCGACCCGATCGACGTACTCGACCGAGTCGACCTTGGGGATCACGACGGCCGACGGGCGCGCGCCTGCGGCGGCGGTGACGTCGTCGCTCCCCCACTGCGTGTCGAGCCCGTTGCAGCGGATGGTCAGCTCACGGTTGCCGTACAGACCGGACTCGACGGCGGCGACGGCCTTGCCGCGAGCATCGGGCTTGGCGTCGGGGGCGACGGCATCTTCGAGGTCGAAGATGATTGCGTCGGCCGGGATCGTCTGGGCCTTCTCGAGTGCACGATCGTTGGCGGCCGGCATGTACAGCACAGAGCGGCGGGGGCGGAGTTCGTCGGTCATCGGTGTCTCCTCAGAAGCCGTACGAGGTGGCGAGTTCGGGATCGCGTTCGGACAGCGCCCGAGCGAGTTCGACGACGACGCGGCACTGCTTGACCGAGGCGTCGTCCTCCATCTTGCCGTCGAGCATGATCGCTCCCGTGCCGTCACCCATCGCGTCGATCACACGTTGAGCGTGGGCGACATCGGCGGGGTCGGGGCTGAAGACCTTCTTGGCGATGCCGATCTGCACCGGGTGCAGGCTCCAGGCGCCGACGCAGCCGAGCAGGTAGGCGTTGCGGAACTGGTCCTCGCAGGCAACGGTGTCCTTGATGTCGCCGAACGGGCCGTAGAACGGCAGGATCCCGTTGGTGACGCAGGCATCGACCATGCGGGCGATCGTGTAATGCCAGAGATCCTGCTGGTAGGTGGTGCGGGGCGCCTCGACGTCGGTGTTGCCCTCGGCGTCGGCCTCCGGATCGGCGCGAACGAGGTAGCCCGGGTGGCCGCCGCCGACGCGCGTGGTCTTCATCCGGCGGTTGGCGGCGAGGTCGGCGGGGCCGAGCGAAAGACCCTGCATGCGAGGCGAGGCGGCGCAGATCTCCTCGACGTTGGCGACGCCGCGGGCGGTTTCGAGAATCGCGTGGACCAACAGGGGCTCGGTGAGGCCAGCTTTCGCTTCGAGCTGAGCGAGCAGACGGTCGACGTAGTGGATGTCCTCGGGGCCTTCGACCTTCGGGATCATGATCACGTCGAGGGCCTCACCGGCTTCGAGGACGGCGGCGGTCAGGTCGTCGAGGCCCCACGGCGAGTCGAGGCTGTTGACCCGGGTCCAGAACTGGGTCTCGCCGAAGTCGACCGAGTTGGCGACCTCGACGAGGCCGGCTCGTGCCGCTTCCTTCTGGTCGGCGGGCACGCCGTCTTCGAGGTTGGCGAGCAGGATGTCGACGGTCGGGGCGATGTCGGGCACCTTCGAGCGCATCTTCTCGTTGGCGGCCGGGAAGAAGTGGATCATCCGGCTGGGCGGGAAGGGGATCTCACGGACGGGCTCGGGAGCCCCGACGGCGAGCGGACGGAAGAAATCTCTGGCTGGACGCACGACGCAACCGTAGATCTGGCGACCGACACCCACCAATCCATGGCGATTACATCGCGGGTCTGACCCCTGATGTAATCCAATTACATCGCGGGTCTGACCCCTGATGTAATCGTGGGTCACGACGGCAAGGACAGTCGGCCGTCGTGGAGTTCGATGAGGCCGTCGGCGACGAGGGACGCGACGATGCGGGCGTCGAACTCGGCGGCCGGGCGATGGCCGTCGCCGAGCGCCTTCAGGACACGACCGCGGGCTTGACGGTCACTGCCGTCGAACGGCGCCTGCCGTGTGCTGACGCCGGCGGAACCCACGGCTGGATCGGGGTCGGGTCGGCCGGCGACATGCCAGGAGCACGACGTGGCCACCGGGCAGACGTCGCACGTCGGTGCCGGCCGGCACAGCGTGGCACCGAGGTCCATGAACACCTGGTTCCACACCCAGCCGTGGCCGTCCGGTACGAGCTCGTCGGCGAGCACCTGAGCGCGCTTCGGTGTCAAACGCTCGCCGGCGGATCGCGCCAGCACGCGGGCGATGTTGGTGTCGACCACGGCGACATCGCGCTCGAACGCAAAGGCCATCACTGCGCGGGCGGTGTACGGACCGATCCCCGGGAGCGCCAGCAGCGCATCGAGGTCGTCGGGCAGCCGGCCATCGTGGCGTTCGACGACCACCTGAGCGGTCGCCTGCAGATTCCGAGCTCGGCGCGGATACCCGAGGCCCTGCCACAGGCGCAGCACGTCGCCCAACGATGCCGACGCGCACGCTGCGGGGTCGGGGTATGCGTCGAGGAATGCCCGCCACTTCGGGATCACCCGGTCGGCCTGGGTCTGCTGCAGCATCACCTCGGCGACGAGGATCGTCCACGGGTCACGCTCGCGCCGCCACGGCAGGTCGCGCAGCTGTGCCACGCCCCACGCGAGGACGTCGCCCGGGTCGATCAAGCGCGGCGGCTCAGTCGGCCCAGACGTCGGTGCCGTCGTAGGGCCGCTTGCGATCGGGTGCGAACTCGCGCTTCCAGATCAACACCTTGCGCACGAAGTAACACACTTCCTTGCCGTCCTGGTTGAACCCCTTGGTCTCGACCTTGACGATGCCGCGGTCGGGCTTCGACTTCGACTCGGTCACCTCGAGCACGCGGGTCTCGGCGTGGATCGTGTCGCCGTGGAAGGTCGGGAACTTGTGTTGCAGCGTCTCGACTTCGAGGTTCGCAATCGCAGCGCCGCTCACGTCGGGCACGCTCATTCCCAGGCACAGGCTGTAGACGAGGTTGCCGACCACGACGTTGCGACCTTGCACCGACTCGGCGGCGAACCAGTCGTTGGTGTGCAGCGGGTGGTGGTTCATCGTGATCATGCAGAACAGGTGGTCGTCGTACTCGGTGATCGTCTTGCCGGGCCAGTGGCGCAGGACGTCGCCGGGAGTGAAGTCCTCGAGGTACCGACCGAAGGGGCGTTCGTGCACTGTCATGATCGTGACGGTATCGCTGCACACACCGTCGTGCGAAAGCCGTCAGCGGTCGCGGTCGGAGGTGTCGTCGTCGCCCTCGTCGTCGGCGTCCGGGTCGGGGCGCAGCGTGAGGGCGAACGCCCGGTCGGACTCCGGGTCGACCACCGGTCGCTTCCCACCGAATCGCAGTGCGAAGTCGATCTTGCTCTCGCCACGAGCGGACTCGGCGCGTGCGAGATCACGCAAGCCGACGAGGCGATCTCGTTTCTCGATCTTCCATGGCCCGACGCGCAACGAGGCATAGGCGAGCGCACCGATCGCGATCGGCATCAGGTACTGAGCGGAGCGATAGGTGGCAATCGCCGGCGCAGCGACTCGTCGAGGGACACCGAAGCCGACGAGTGCGGTGAGGTAGGTCGCCTCGACCACGCCGAGCCCGCCGGGCAGGATCGGGATCGCCGCCAGCACATTCGCCAAACCGAACGCAACGAGCAGTGCATCGACCGGCAGGGTGACGCCATAGGCACGGAGGAACACCCACAGCGACGCCGCGTCGAGCAGCCAGTTCGCCGTGGCCCAGAACACCACCCGCCACAGCAGTTGTCGATCGCTGATCAGTTCCTCGAGCCGCTCGGCGACCTGGTGGAGCACCGCAGCGAAACGATCCTCGTCGAGGTGGGCCTTTCGGGCGATCCACCGAAGGAGCCGTTCCGCACGCCCCGACCCGTCCATCACGCCAACCACCAGACCCGCGGCGAGACCCATGATGATGATGCCGAGCAGTGCAGCGAGCGCGTACCCCTCGTTGACGCCGCGGAACGGGATCGACATCGTGAGCCCGGTCCAGAAGATGATGTTCAGCACCACCGCCGAACCGATCCCCGCCGTCGCGAGCGCAAAGCCCGCGTCGGGACCGCTGATGCCCGACAACGTCAGGAGTCGATAGCCGAGCGCAGAGCTCGCGGCATTGCCGCCGGGCACGATGTTCGACAGTGCCTTGGTACTGAGCTGGATCCGGAAGATCCGCGCCAGCGACAGGCGACGTCCGGCCGTTCCGAGCGTCGCCCGCGTCAGCAGCGAGTACGCCATCAAGGCGAGAATCTGCAGGACGAACCCGGCGAACAGCAATCCGGGATTGACGTCGCGCACGGTCTCGATCGCCTGCCGGAATCCGCTGAGGACGCCCGGTCCGAGGAACACGGCGATCACGATCAGCAGCAACACTTTGATCGTGAAGCGGATCGGCCGAATGCGGCGGCGCGGTGCGGTCTCGTCGCGGATCAGCGCCGGGAGCTCGCCGGTCGGCAGCACGTCGCGATCCATCTCGTGCGTGCGATCGTCATCGACGTCCTCGAGGCCGCGCCGCGGTGCGCCGTCAGCGGGTTCGTGTTGGTCGTCGCTCACCGTCGACACCGATACCGCATCGGTCAGACGACGTCGACCATCTGTCGCAGCCGCGCTCGCAGCAGTGGCGAGACGGTGGCATCGGTCTTGCCGAGGTGGACGATGACGAGCTCGCGATCGGGTACCACGACGATGTACTGACCCTCGTGGCCGTGACAGGCCAGGCTGCCGGGGATCTGCGGCCACATCCACCAGTGCCGGCCGTAGTCGCAGCCGTTCTCGTCGTCGTGGGAGATGGGGGTACGAGCATGGTCGACCCACCCCGACGGGAGGATCCGCTCGCCCGATGCGGTCACACCGTCGTGGCGGTACAGCTCGCCGAACTTGGCGAAGTCGAGCGCGGTCGCGAACACGTAGGACGAACCGACGAAATCGCCCGCGTCGTCGAACTTCGGGATCGCCGAGTCCATGCCAACGGGGCCGAAGAGCCGCTCGCGCAGGAACACTTCGACTGCCTCGCGACGCCGTTGCGGATCGCCACCGGGGCCGCCACTCAGGATGTCGCCGATGATCCGAGCGATGATGTTCGTCGTCCCCGACGAGTAGCTGTAGAAGCTGCCCGGGGCGTGATCGAGCGGCAATGCGGCGGCGTAGGCAGCGTGACTCGGGCCGCTCTCGCCATACAGCATCTCGATGCAGTGCGAGATCTCGTCGTCGACGTAGTCCTCGACGAAGCGAAGTCCCGACCGCATCTCCAACAGCTGCAACGTCGTGATCTCTCCCTTCGGCGAGCCTGACCACTCCGGAACCGGGGCCGGTGCCTCGATGTCGAGCACACCGTCACCGACCAGGATCCCCACAGCCGCCTGTGTGATCGACTTCGCCATGCTCCACGAGGTCAACGTCGAGTCGGCGGTGATCTCCATCGCCGGCTGGAAGATGTTCTCGGGCTGGATGCCATAGCGCTCCTCGACGACCTCGCCGCGGTGTCGGACCACCAGCGCGAGCGTCACACCCAGATCGGCAGGACGCTGGAACAGCTCGTCGACGAGCACGGACAGATCGGACACGTCGCCGACGTTAGTTCCCGCCGACCAAGCGGTCGGCCAGGCCGACCAGACCCTCGACGTCGTGAACGTCGACGGCGAGCAACGGGAGCTCGACAACGACCACGTCTTCCGCGAGGTCGGCGAGCCCGGCGATCTCCTCGCGTTCCGCAGTGGCGAGTTCGGTGAGCTCGTCGTGCCAGGCGAGTTGCTCGGCGAGCGGTCCGTCGTCGAGGCCGTCGAGTGCGGCACGGTCGGCGGCGGTGAGCTGCTCGGGCATCGGGTGGATCAGGTTCACGACGACACCTCCGAACGGGAACGAGCCGTCACGCAGTGCTCCGATCAGATGCTCCGCTTCACCGATCGCCTCGGCCCGCGGGCTCGACACGACGACGAACGACGCAGCGTCGGAACGCAACAGCACCGAAACCTCCTTGGCGCGAGATCGCAGCCCTGGCTCGATGTTGGCGAGCGACCGGAAGAACTCGACGGTGTCCTCGACGATCTGCGGCCCGGCAAGACGGCGGACTGCCCACAGGAACATGGACGCTGCGGCATTGGTGACCTTGGCAAACGCCCGCTGGCCGACGGTGAGCGCCCGGTAGACGGGATGGCCGAGGAAGCCGATCAGACGGTCGGGTGCCTCGAGGAGGTCGATGGCGTGCCGGGACGGCGGCGTGTCGACGATGACGAGATCCCATTCGCCGCTGGTGTACAGCTGGTGCAGCCGCTCGATGGCCATGTACTCCTGCGCGCCGGCGAGCGACCCGGAGATCGCCCGGTAGACGGGATTCTCGAGGATCGCCGCTGCCTGCTTGGGGTTGGCCGTCTGCTCGTGGACGAGGCGGTCGAAGGTCGAAGCGGCGTCGAGCATCAACGCCCAGAGTTCGCCACCCGCCGAGCCCTTGCCGATGCCCGGGATGCCGGTGACTCGGTGGGGGGCGTCGGCGGCCGCACCCGCTTCGAGGCCCAGTGCATCAGCGAGGCGACGGGCCGGGTCGACAGTGACGACGACCACACGTCGACCGGCTCGTGCGGCAGCGACGCCCAGCGCCGCGGCCGTCGTGGTCTTGCCGACACCGCCAGGCCCACAGGTGACGATCAGTTCGGCACTCGCGACCTCGTCACGGAACGATTCGGTGCTCGCTGCGTCGGTCATGACGTCGCTCCGATCGTCGACTCGACGAGCGCGTCGGCCAGTTCACCGAGCTGGTGCAGCGTCAGCCGTGGAGTTGCGAGCCGCGGCAGCGTCAGGAGCGGAACACCGATCCCGTCAGCGAGGCGACCGATCTGCTCGCGTTGACGCACCAGGCGCTCGCGACCGAAGTCCGTCGACGAGGCGAGCGCAGATTTCGCCGATGCCGACAGCGTGATCTTCTGTGCACGCGCCGCCATCGCCGGCGACTTGGCGAGACCGGGCCGGTCGGGCCAGCACGAGTTGACGACGGCGGGCAGCAGGGCCATGCCGATGTCGGTGCGGAGTTCCTCGCCCAGCTCGAGCGCCTCGGTCACCGGCGTCTCCTCGGGCAGCGTGACGATCATCGCCTGGCATCGCGCCGGGTCGCGCAACATGGCGTCGACCTCGACGGACTGTTCGCGGACGGGGCCCGACTGGACGACGTCGGAGAGTCCGGTCGCCGACCGAAGGAACGGGGCGGCATGTCCCGCCGGCGGCGCGTCGACGATGATCAGGTCGGCAGCGCGTTCGCGTTCGAGTTCCTTGATCTTGCCCAGCACGAGGAGATGCTCGAGGCCGGGTGTGGCGGCGGCGATCATCGGCAGCGATGCAGCAGACGCCGCTCGTCGCAGCATGCCGCCAACGCCCTTCAGCTCGAGGTAGTCGCCGAACGCCTGATCGGCCGGGATCGTGCGACCGCGCACCTGGCCGGCGCCCTTGATTCGCCGCAGGATCCGATCGCTGGAATCGAGCTCGCGTCCGCCGAGCAACGGACCCATGCCCGGTCGACCGTCGACCGCCACGAACAACACGTCGGCGCCCTCGCGAGCCGCCGCGAGTGCATACGCAGCGGCAACCGTCGACGAGCCGACGCCGCCCTTTCCGGCGACGACCGCAACTCGCGTGCTGGTGAGCCAATCAGGTGCAGCCATCACCCATCACGGTACCTGCGTCGCCCTGGGACAGGGCAGCACCGACGGCCGATCCGAGCGCCCCGCAAGCCGCTTCCCAACGACCAAAATTCGGAGCGAGCGTTGCGCACAGCGCGACATCGGCTCCGAATTTTGGAGGCGGATGGTCGCAACCCCGAAATTCGGAGCGGAGATCGCGCTGGGCGCGATGGCCGCTCCGAATTTCGGTGATTCGCGAGCTCGCAGACGTTGGTGGTCAGGTGAAGCGGGGGCCGGCGAGGCCGATGTGGCTGCCGACGGGGCGGCCCACAACCTCGCAGGCCAGGTTGGCGGCGTCGACGAGGCCGTCGAGCGACACCCCGGTCGCGACGCCCATGGCCTCCAGGGCATGTGTCAGGTCTTCGATCGGGACGTTGCCGCTGGAGTTCGGGGCGAACGGGCAGCCACCGAGGCCGCCGACGCTGGCGTCGAGGCGGGAGGCGCCGTGTTCGAGGGCCGCGATCGCGTTCGCAATGGCCAGGCCTCGGGTGTCGTGGAGGTGGACACCGATCGGCACATCGACGTTCGAGCGGACGAGCCCCACGAGTACGGCCACCTCGGTCGGCACGGCGACACCGATGGTGTCGGCCAGACCGATCGACGAAGCCCCGGCGTCGACGGCTCGGCGTGCGATGTCGACCACACGATCGGGCTCGACCTGGTGCTCGAACGGGCATCCCATCGCCGTCGCCAGGGTCGCCTCGACGACCGCACCCGCGTCGATCGCCTCGGCTGCGAACCGTGCGAACTCATCGAGTGATTCGTCGGTTCCCGCGCCGGCGTTGTGTCGACTGTGCGTGTCGCTCACCGACACGACGTACTGCAGGTGCGTCAGCCCGGCGGAGAGCGCCCGCTGCGCACCGCGAGCGTTGAGCACCAGGCCCCACCGGGTCACTCCGGCTTCGGCTGCAAGGTCAGCGGTCGCAGCACACACGGCCTCGGCATCCGCCATGGAGGGCACGCGGTCCGGACGCACGAAGCTGGTGAGCTCGAGGTCTCGTACGCCGGCGGCGACGAGCGCTTGGAAAATGGCCACCTTGGCATCGGTGGCGATCGGCATCTCATCCTGGAGCCCGTCGCGCAGGCTGACGTCACGCAACGACACGCGAGCTGGCAGACGATCGGCGACGGACACGGGGGCAGTCTCTCGCTTTCGTGGCAGCGCCGTCGACTCGGTAGACAACAACCATGGACGGCGACGCACAGACACGAACCGGACCGCTGCTGGGCGTGAGGGTGTTGGAACTCGGCAACTTCATCGCCGGGCCGTTCGCCGGGCAGCTCTTCGGTGACTACGGCGCCGAGGTGATCAAGATCGAGGCCCCTGACGGCGACCCGATGCGCCACTGGGGTGTGTGCGTCGACGATCTGAGCCTGTGGTGGCCGATCATCGCCCGCAACAAGCGCTCGGTGGTCGCCGACCTGAAGCACCCCGACGACCTTGCGTTCGTCCAGCGGCTCGCCGGCGAGTGCGACGTCGTCCTCGAGAACTTCCGGCCCGGCGTGCTGGCCAAGTTCGGCCTCGACTACGACACCCTGGCGGCGAGCAACCCCGGCATCGTCGTGACGCACGTGTCGGGGTTCGGCCAGACCGGACCACGTGCCACCGAGGCCGGGTTCGGCTCGATCGGCGAGGCCGTGGGCGGTATCCGCCACACCACCGGCGACCCCGACCGCCCTCCGGCTCGATGCGGCATCAGCCTCGGCGACTCACTCGCCGCGATGTTCGCCGTGATCGGCACCCTCGCCGCGCTGCACGAGCGCACCACGAGCGGGCGCGGTCAGGAGGTCGACGTGGCGATCTACGAGGCGGTGGCAGCGCTGATGGAATCGTCGATGGTCGACTTCGAGATCGCCGACGTTCTGCGTCAACGGTCGGGGGGCACGCTTCCTGGCGTCGCACCATCGAACGCCTACCCGACCCGTGACGGCTCGGACGTGTTGATCGCCGCCAACGCCGACAACATCTTCGCCCGTCTCTGCGACGCGATGGGCCGAGCCGACCTGGCCGCCGACGACCGCTACGCGACCCACGTCGCCCGGGGTGAACACGAGGCCGAACTCGACGAGATCGTGGCCGCGTGGACCTCGACCCTCGACACCGACGACCTACTGGCGTTGATGCGCGAGCACACCGTGCCGGCCGGGCGGGTGTACACGGCAGCCGACATGCTCGGCGACGAGCACTACGCCGCTCGCGAGATGATCCAACGGCGAACCGCTCGGACCGGCATCGACACGCCGATGGTCGGCGTCGTCCCGAAGTTCTCACGCACGCCGGGCAGCATCACCGACGTCGGGCCAACCCTCGGCGAACACACGGATTACATCAGGGGTCAGACCCGCGATGTAATCAGCTAGCGATTACATCGCGGGTCTGACCCCTGATGTAATCGGCTGCGTTCAGAAGTCTTCGTCGAAGCTGACGTTGCCTTCGACGCCGGTCTGGTAGCTGCTGACCGTGCGCTCGAAGAAGTTCGACAGACCCTGCACGTCCTGCAGCTCCATGAAGCTGAACGGGTTCTTCGAACCGAACTCCGGGCCGTAGCCCAGCTGCGCGAGGCGCTGGTCGGCGACGAACTCGAGGTAGGTGCGGGTGTCGCCGAGGCTCATGCCCGGCACCCCTTCGCCGAGCACGTCGGCGGCGAACAGGTGCTCGCAGTCGATCGCCTCGTTGAGCATTGCGCGGATGTCGGCCTCGAGATCGGCGTCGAACAGCTCGGGCTGTTCCTTGCGCACGGTGTCGACCACTTCGAACGCGAAGTTCATGTGGCAGCTCTCGTCGCGGAACACCCAGTTGGTGCCGTCGGCCAGGCCGTTGAGCAGGCCCTTCGAGCGCAGGAAGTAGACGTAGGCGAACGCTGCGAAGAAGAACAGGCCCTCGATGCAGGTGGCGAAGCAGATCAGGTTGAGCAGGAACTGCTTGCGTTGTTCGGGTGTCTCGATCTTCTGCAGGCCCTGGATCGAGTCGATCCACTTGAAGCAGAACTCGGCCTTCGCGCGGATCGACGGGATGTTCTCGACCGCCGCGAACGCCGCTTCGCGCTCGGCCATGTCGGGGATGTAGTTGTCGAGCAGCGTCAAGTAGAACTGGACGTGCAACGCCTCTTCATACAGCTGGCGCGACAGGTACATCCGAGCCTCGGGGGCGTTGATGTGCTGGTACAGGTTGAGCACCAGGTTGTTCGACACGATCGAGTCGCCGGTGGCGAAGAACGCCACCAACCGACCGACGAGGTGCTTCTCGGCGGGCATCAACTTGCGCTGCAGATCGACGAGGTCGTCGGAGAAGTCGATCTCCTCGACGGTCCACGTGTTCTTGATGGCGTCGCGGTACATGTCGAAGAACTGCGGGTACCGCATCGGCCGCAACGTGAGGTCGTAGCCCGGGTCGAGGATGTTGGTCGGACGGTTCGCGCCGACCGGTGAGGCCGACTCGAACTCGTCGGCAAGGGCTTCACCCGGCGCGGCCGGGGCGTAGTCGGTGATCGGGTCGATGAGGGCCATCAGTCGCATGCCTCGCAGGATTCGGGGTTCTCGAGGCTGCACGCGATGGCTTCCTCGTCGGTGTAGGTCTTCTTCGTGGTCTCGTCGACGAGCGGCGCGATCGCCGCCTCGGCGGACGACGGCTTGCCGCCACCGGTCGGCGGTGTGGGCGCTGCCGACTTGGTGGTCGTCGTGCTCTGGTTGATGCGCGTGGCGGGACGGCTGCGCAAGTAGTAGGTGGTCTTGAGACCGGCCTTCCAGGCGTGCAGGTACATCGACGAGAGCTTGCCGATGGTCGGCGTCTCCATGAACAAGTTGAGCGACTGGCTCTGGTCGATGAACGCACCGCGCTCGGCGGCCATGTCGATCAGCGCCCGCTGCGGGATCTCCCACGCCGTGCGGAACACTTCCTTCAGCTCGCCGGGGATGCGGTCGACGTCTTGCACCGAGCCCTCGGCGCGCTTGATGTCGTTGATCATCTGCTCGTCCCACAGGTTGCGGGCCTGGAGCTCACGCACCAGGTAGCGGTTGATCTGCATGAACTCGCCCGACAGCGTCTCGCGCTTGAACAGGTTCGACACCTGCGGCTCGATGCACTCGTAGCAGCCGACGATCGAGGCGATCGTGGCCGTGGGAGCGATGGCGATCAGCAAGCTGTTGCGCAGGCCGTGAGCGGTGATGCGGGCGCGCAGTGCGTCCCAGTCGAGTTCCGCCGGTGGCGTGACGCCGCCATTTGCCGTGTCCCACAGATCGAACTGCAGATCACCCTTGGCGGCGCGGGTGCCTTCGTAGGCCTCGTGCGGGCCGTTGGCCTCGGCGAGTTCGGTCGATGCCCACAGTGCGTGGAAGTAGATGTGTGCGCTGATCGTGCGGCTGAGTTCCTTGGCGTCGGCCGAATCGAAGGCGAGGCCACGCTTGAAGAACACGTCCTGCAGACCCATCAGGCCGAGGCCGACCGGGCGCCACTTGTGGTTCGAGAACTCGGCCTCGGACGTCGGGTAGTAGTTGATGTCGATCACCCGGTCGAGCAACGGCACGACCTGTCGCACGACGGTGCCGAGCTTGGCGTAGTCGAACTCGCCCTGCGCGTCGACGTAGGCGCCCAGGTTGAGCGAGCCGAGGTTGCACACCGCGGTGTTGTCCTGGTCGGTGACTTCCAGGATCTCGGTGCACAGGTTCGACAGGTGCACCACACGCGGCGAGCCGTCCTCGTTGGTCTCGCCGGTCTGGTTGCACTTCTCGTTCGAGGCGTCCTTGAACGTGACCCACCCGTTGCCGGTCTGCGCGAGGGTGCGCATCATCTTCGAGTACAGCTGACGGGCGGGAACCTGCTTCTCGTACAGCCCGGCCTCTTCGGCGGCCACGTAGGCGCGCTCGAAGTCGTCACCGAACAGGTCGGTCAGGTGCGGGACCTGCTTGGGGTCGAACAGGCTCCACTGCCAGTCCTTCTCGACGCGCTCCATGAAGAGGTCGGGGATCCAGTTGGCGATGTTGAGGTTGTGCGTGCGACGGGCGTGGTCGCCGGTGTTGTCGCGCAGCTCGAGGAAGTCCTCGATGTCGGCGTGCCACGACTCGAGGTACACGCAGGCGGCGCCCTTGCGGCGGCCACCCTGGTTGACCGCGGCGACCGACGAGTCGAGCGTGCGCAGCCACGGCACGATGCCGTTCGACAGGCCGTTGGTGCCCTGGATCAGCGAACCCTTCGCCCGCACCCGATGCCAGGCGACACCGATACCGCCGGCGAACTTCGACAGCTTGGCGATGTCGGTGTAGCGCTTGTAGATGCCTTCGAGGCTGTCCTCGGGCGAGTCGAGCAGGTAGCAGCTCGACATCTGGCTGTGGGCGGTGCCGGAGTTGAACAGCGTCGGGCTCGACGGCAGGTAGGCGAGCGACGACATCAGGTCGTAGAAGCGCACGGCCTCGTCGACGTCGGTGCAGAGCCCGCAGGCGACGCGCAGGAAGAAGTACTGCGGGGTCTCGATGACCTCGCGGCGCGACGGGTGACGCAGCAGGTAGCGGTCGTACACGGTGCGCAGGCCGAAGAACTCGAAGCTGCGGTCGCGGTCGGAGTCGATGGCGGCGTTGAGTGCCGGGGCGTTGGCGTTGACGAACGCGAGCACCTCGTCGGACACGAGACCCTCGGCGTGGCCGACAGCGATCGACTCGGAGAACCACGGAATGTTCTGGTTGCGGACTTCCTTGTCGATGACGACGGCGAGCAGGCGCGACGCCAGCTTGGAGTAGTTCGGCTCCTCGACGATGAGGCCGGCCGCGGTGCGGATCGACAGGTCGTCGAGTTCGCGGGTGGTGGCGCCGTCGGCGAGCGCCGAGATGGTGCGGGTGGCGACACGCATCGGATCGACGCCGATCAGCCCTTCCGACGCTTTGGCGATGGCGTTGACGATCTTGTTGACGTCGACCGGCTCGAGCGCTCCGCTGCGCTTCTTGACCCGCATCCCGCCTGCGGTGGGTTGCGCTCCCGACGCCGATGCCGGCGTCTTGGCGGTGTCGGTCAGCGTGGGCGCTGTGGTCGTGGTGGTGCCCCCCGTGAGCGTTGCGTCGGTCGTTGCGGCATTGTCGTCGATCACTGTCACCGTGGGTTCTCCTGCTGATTCGTTACGTCGTCGTCGGGCATTCGGGAAATGTCTGGGAATGGTCAAGAACTGCTGTCGACCACCAGATGTCGTGGTCGCCCCCCGCCGTTGGCACCACATGTCGTGGCAACGGGTTCGTAATTACAGCAGTGAAACTACGGGTGTGTCAACCGTCTCGTCGAGAAAGGGTCAACTTGCCTGGACAGTGGGCATCTCTGTCCTGCGCGCAGCGGCCTGATCGGCGGACTCGGCTCGGCGTCGAACGTCGGCGAGTTCGGCCTGGCGGCGCAGTTTCGCCCACACCTCGTCGACCGACTCGGCCGTGGCGTGCACGAAGTCGACGCCACCATCGACGTCTCGCCCGGGCCGGCCGACGGCATCGCGCTCGGCTTCGGCGTGCCAGATCTCCTCGACCTGCAACAACCGCCCGTCGCGTCCGCGCAAGTTGTTCTCGCGGAACTCGAGCGTCGTTCGCCATCCCGCACGTTCGAGTTCGCGACGGTCGGCCTGCTGCAGGATTGCGCCGTGTTGGCGCTGGCGCAACAGGCGTTGGCGAGGCGTGGGAAGAGCTCGGGCGGCCATGGAGCCATCTTGAACGACACGCCCTGTGGAGCGTCAGTGCCGATTGCTTGTGAATTTCGTCGATGCGCTTGGGGACAACCCCTCAAACCTGTGTGCCGCCTGTGGGCGACCCACACCCGGCGCCATCGTCAGGGTTCGGCGTCAGGATTCGGCGTCAGGGTTCCGGCGTTCCAGCGACCGGGTCCTCCTTGGCCCAGGCGTAGTGCATCCGACCGTGATCGGCGTTCGCCGCCATGATCGCTCCCACGGTTCCGTCGGCCCACGGCGCGCCCGGAATCGTGGACGTGAGGTCGTCGTCGGACAATTCGGCGAGCAGGGCCAGCGTGTCGGCGCGGATCGCCTGGCCGATGCGCACCAACTCGATGAACGACTTGCCACTGTGCTCGGCTTTCCACTCCTCGGTCCAGGAATGGATCGACGCCATGATCTCCGCCATCGACTGTGGCGAACCGTCGCCTCGCAACCGCGACTCGAGGCCCTGCTCGCCGGCCACATGGCGCCGGAACATCGCATTCCAGTTCTGCTCGATCAACGCGGTGTGCACGAAGTGATCGGCGAACGACCAACGGCTGTCCGGGTCGTGCTCGCTGAAGGTACGGGGCGCCGCCAGCTCGTCGGCCGGCATCGAACCGAGGCGTTCGAGCAACCAGGCGCGGTCACGGTTGAGCTTGATTTCGATCTCGATTCGATCCATTGAGTGACCGTACCGAAATCGGGTGGGCGATCCGGCAGGTCAGTCGTGGGCCAGGGCGTCGACGGCCACGGTGACCGCCAGGAGGAGCACGACGTCATCGTCCGGGTCGACCTGGACGCCGTAGGTGTCTCGAACACGGAACCACTTCTTGGAGATGTGGGCAACGGTGTCACCGTCACGTTCGATCTCGTACTCGTGGTCGACGATGTTGCCGTGGACCTTCAGGTCCTCGCCGTGCTCGACCTCGACGTGGAAGCGGTCGCGGATCCCGACGAGTGCCTTCTTGACCGTTGCCTCGCGCCCGCCGACGTCGATCTTGATCGCATCGCGAACGGACAGCTTGCGTTCTCGAATCGTGGCCACCCTGCCGCCGTGTCGGTCCTCGAGGACCCACGTGTCGCGCACCCGGGCCACCTTGCCGTTCACCTTGAACCGTCGCTCACCGGCGTCGTCTTCGATCCAGTAGTCGTCGCCGACGGAGACGAGGCGCTCGCGCATCTTGAATCGCACCATCGTCTCGTTGTGCCGTCGTCTCCCGAGTACCATCCCACCATCGTGGCTCGGTCGGCCGACTCCTGACTTCACCCGTTCTGGGCGATTCAGCCCTCGTCGGGCGTGGGCTAGGTTCAACGGCAACGCCCGCGCTCGCCGATTCCGGAAACCACTGATCCCGAAGGACGTCACCCTCATGGTCCACCGACACGTCGCCAACGACGAAGCACTCGATCCGGCCTACGCAGGAAGGTTCGCAGGCGCTCCGATTCCCAAGAACCACCTGCCGCAGGTCGAGTCGCTGCCGGGTGCCGTGTACCGGATGATCCACGACGAACTGCTGCTCGACGGGAGCTCGCGTCTGAACATGGCCACGTTCGTCACGACGTGGATGGAGCCCGAGGCCGAGAAGCTGATGGCCGAGACGTTCGACAAGAACATGATCGACAAGGACGAGTACCCGCAGACCGCCGAGATCGAGCGGCGCTGCGTGAACATCGTTGCGGATCTGTTCCACGCTCCGCCTGCGGGTGACGCGATCGGCGTGTCGACGATCGGCTCGAGTGAAGCCGTGATGCTCGGTGGCCTCGCAATGAAGTGGAAGTGGCGCCAGCGTCGAGAGGCCGCCGGCCTGCCGACCGACAAGCCGAACATGGTGATGGGCTCGAACGTCCAGGTCGTCTGGGAGAAGTTCTGCCGTTACTGGGACGTCGAGCCGCGGTACGTGCCGCTCAGCCACGACCGGTTCACCGTGACTCCCGACGACGTGATGGAGTACGTCGACGAGAACACGATCGGCGTGATCCCGATCCTCGGCACCACCTACACCGGCGAGTTCGAGCCGATCAAGGAGATCCACGATCGCGTCGTGGCGTACAACGCCGAGCACGGCCTCGACATCCCGATCCACGTCGACGCCGCAAGCGGCGGATTCGTGGCGCCGTTCCTCTGGCCGGACCTCGAATGGGACTTCCGGCTCCCGCAGGTCAAGTCGATCAACGTGTCCGGTCACAAGTACGGCCTGACCTACCCGGGCATCGGCTTCGTCGTGTGGCGTTCGGCCGACGAACTGCCCGAGGAGCTCGTGTTCCACGTCAACTACCTCGGCGGCGACATGCCCACGTTCACGCTCAACTTCTCACGACCCGGCAACCAGATCGTCGGCCAGTACTACAACTTCGTCCGACTCGGCCGCGACGGGTACCGCCGGATCATGGAGTCGCTGCGCGACACCGCGGTGCACATCTCCTCGGCAATCGCCGAGATGGGTCCATTCGAGGTCGTCAGCGACGGCTCGGCAATCCCGGTACTCGCCTTCCGGGTGAAGGACCCATCGAAGTTCACCGTGTTCCACGTGTCCGAACAACTCCGCACCGGCGGTTGGCAGGTGCCGGCGTACACGATGCCGGCCAACGCCGAGGACGTGGCCGTGCTGCGCATCGTGGTTCGCGAAGGCTTCGGCATGGATCTCGCCGACATGTTGCTCGAAGCGATCGGCAAGGCCGTTGCGCACCTCGAGGCGTTCCCGCCGCCGCACCCCGCACGCAGAACCCGGCTTCAGCCACACGTGAGCCGCGCGCAAGCATCCACGTGATGCAGTGGCACCGACACATCGGCTGGAACGCGCACGACCGCGGGTGGCGCACCGCCCTGCTGTTCATCGTCGGTTCAGCGCTGTTCGCCCTCGGATCGTTCCCGCCCTACGCACAGTTCGTCGATGGCCGGGTGGTCGGGATCACCTTCGTTCTCGGGTCGCTGTTCTTCACCGCCGCTGGGTACAGCACCTTCCTGCAGGTGATCAACGACGACCGGTCGCCGACGAAGCACTGGGCCTGGTCGCCACGAGGTGCGCTGTGGTGGGCAGCGGTCACGCAGTCGATCGGCACCCTGCTGTTCAACATCAACACCATCGACGCCATGATCACGACGTTCACCGTCGAGGAGACCAACCGCCTCGTGTGGGGACCGGACTTCCTCGGGTGCATCGCCTTCCTCGTCTCCAGCCACATCGCCTGGATGCACCTCAACGGCCGGTTCTGGCGCCGCGACACCGACGACGCCGAATGGTGGTCTGATTTCCTCCCGTACCTCGGCTCCGTGCTCTTCATGGCGTCGGCGATCGCCTCGTTCACGCTGACCACCACCGGTGAACCCATCAACATCGCCATCGTCAACACCGGCACGTTCCTCGGCGCCATCTGCTTCCTGCTCGCCGCCTACGTGACGTTGCCCGCAGCCACAACAAACGAAGGCAACTGACATGACCCGAACCAGCGGACGAGACGGCAATCCGATCGATGTGAGCCTGCGTGCGCGGTTCCGTTACCGATTCGACAACGTGCTCGCTCGGGGTACGACGGCGGCGCTTGCCTGGCTGGGGGTCGTCACGCTCGCTGCCGTGCTGTTCAGCGCAGTGCTGCTGACCCTGTCCGGCGTCACGTTCGCCGGAAGCAGCAGCGGCGGGCTCGTCGAGGACACCTGGCAGAGCCTCCTGCGGATTCTCGACACCGGCACGATGGCCAGCGACGTCGGGTGGGGTCGACGGATTCTCGCACTGCTGATCACGTTGTTCGGGCTGCTCGTCGCCGGCACTCTGATCGGCATCATCGCCGCCGGTGTCGAGGATCGCATCGACAGCATGCGACGCGGCCGCAGCACCGTGATCGAGTCGGGGCACCTGGTGATCCTCGGCGGGTCGACCCGGCTTCCGGTGATCATCGAGCAGTTGGTCCTCGCCAACTCGGAGCGCGACTCGAACACGATCGTCGTGCTCTCCCAGACCGATCCCACCGAATTACGACGGTCGGTCATGGATGCGGTGCCCGACCTGCACCACACACGCGTTGTCTACCGTTTCGGAGATCCGGGCGTACGGGCCGATCTCTCGATCGCGCGCGTTGGGGACGCCCGCGGCGTCATCGTGTTGCCCGAGGACGGCGGCGACGACACCTCGGTCACGCGGACCGTGCTCGCGCTGAACGCCGAACTCGGCGGCCTCCGCGAGCTCCCCGTCGTCGTCGAGGTGGCCGACCCGATCACCGCGCAACGTCTGGTGCACGCCTGCGGGCCGACGATGTATCCGATCGTCACCGCCGAGGCCATCACGAGGACCGGGGCCATGGCACTTCGCCAGCGTGGGCTGAGCAAGGTCGTCAACGAACTCACCGACTTCCACGGGTGCGATCTGCACGTCACCGACCGCCCCGAACTGGTCGGCGTGCGGTTCGACCAGATCGTCGGTCGGTTCGTCAACGCACGACCGCTCGGCATCGCTCGACGCGACGGCCATTTCGATCTGAACCCGCCTGCTGACTCGACGATGGAAACGGGTGACCGGCTCGTCGTCATCGCGCAGGATCTCGAGCACATCGCTGCGGCCGACGAACCGCTTCGTCTGCACAAGGGCGGGCCATCCGATCTCGGCGCTGCCGAGGTCGAGGAACGTGTGCTCGTGCTCGGGTGGAATCCTTTCGCCACGCAACTGCTCAGCGGCTGGGCCGCCGCGACATCGACCGCCTCCATCGTCGACATCGCGTTCGACCCGCGCCTCATCGAGCCGACCGACATCGTGATTCCCCCCGTCGACATCGAGGTACGGCTTCGTCCCACCCTCGAGTCCTCGGCGCTCGCCCTCGATCGCACGCCGACCACGATCGTGGTGCTCGGCTACAGCTCGATCGACAGCGATGCGGCCGACGCACGGACGATGCTCGACGTCCTGCACCTGATGCGGCGCTATGGACAGGCAGAAGATGCGCCGAGAATGGTGGTGCAACTCCTCGACGACGAGGTGGCCGACCTTGCCGTGCTGACCGGGCCCGATGATTTCCTGATCAGCCCGGCACTGGGCGGCCAGTTCATCGCGCAACTGATCGAGCAGCCCGAACGCCGAGCCGCGCTGCTTGCGCTCTACGGCGGCGACGACGCATCGATCCGGATGATCCGGTGCGATCGGATGGGCCTCGTCGGAACGTTCACCATGAACGAACTCGTCATGTCGGCATATGGGCTCGGCGTGCTGGCGATCGGGTGGAGGCACATCGTCGACGGCTCAGTCGTCCTCAACGCCGACGCGGGCGCGTCCGTGACGTTGGCCCCGAACGACGAGCTCGTCGTCGTCGGCTGATCGGTCACCCGGGCCCGGGCACGCTCATCGCCCGCAATGAGCGAGTCCGAACCGGTCCCGGGCAGCAGGAAGTGGATGCTCACGACGAGCACCCAGAACGGGAACACCAGCGTCATCCACAAACTGATGCCCGGACCGAAGACCTGCAGGATCGCGAGCACGTACGTGAAGCCGACCACCCATCGGGGCACTGCACCCGAACGCTTCCAGATCGTGCCGGTCGACAGCATGAACACGCCTGCCATCCGGACACCGAACGTGTTCGTCAGCGCAAAGATGGCCTCTCGAGCGAACTCGTAGCCACCGGATTCGAAGATTTGCTCGGGCGCCGCCTCGTAGGTCCGCACAAGTGCAACCGCCAGAGCCGAAGCAACGAAGGTCATCGCGAGGTACAGCAGCCCGCTGCCGAACATCACGCTCGCGAAGAACCGATCCTCACGATCTCCGAGCCGATCGCGGATGACGCCGATGAACCAGAGGAACGCAATCCCGGCAAAGGGCACCAGCCACAGCGCCAGGTTGACGAGGTACCCATTCGAGTCGATCCACTCGCCCGAGTCACCGTCGACTGGCGGCACGGACAGCCGGAGCATGACGGTCGACGTGCCGAGCAACGCGGCGAACAGGACCCCGGCGACCGCCGCCGCGCGTGGCGTGGTCAATCGGCCGCCGAGGTCATCGGCAGGCGTCGTCACGCAGGCACCGGCTGGATCAAGTGGCAGACCGTTGCACGCATTGTCGCAAATCGTACGACACCGGCGAGTCGCTCACATCCGCCGGTTCGGGTGATGACTCGATGCCCGACGTCTGCGCCGACGGGACGATCGGTATCCTTCCTGCGTGCCGCGCCCCAGCAACGATCGACCACGGGCCTGCAGGCACCTCACGAGCACGGTGCGGGTCGATGGCACAGGGCCGTACGAGTGAGTGATCTCGTTGCGATTCGCGACCACGCACGGTTCAGCGGACCGACCATGCGATCTGGTGTCGTCGAGCGCACCCGCCTCGACGACCGGTATGCATCAGCGACCGGGCGGGTGCTGCGCGTGCTGGCGCCCGCCGGCTACGGCAAGTCGACACAGGTCCTGCGCTGGGTCGGCCACGACGAGCGCAAGGTGCGGTGGCTCGACCTCGAGCGGATCGACAACGATCCACTCGTCCTCGCCCATGTGGTCGCCAATGGCCTCGAGGACCGGCGACATGACAACGTCGACACCGCAGGCGACGGCGCCCCATTTGCCGACGTTGCGCAGCTGATTGCGTGCCCCGACGAGCCGTTCGTCCTGGTGATGGACGACGTCCACCGCATCGTCAGCCAAGAATCCGCTGAACTGATCGATCTGATCATCGATCGACTCTCACCGGATTCGACCGTCGTCCTCATCGGACGTTCGCAACATCACGTCGGGACGATCGCCCGCCATCGCCTCCACCCCGGGGTCATCGACGTCACCGCCGATGATCTGGCGTTCGACATCGCCGAGACCGAGGAGATGCTGACCTCGCTCGGCCTCCGCCCGGACATCGACATGATCACCTCGATCGTCGAGCAATTCGAGGGCTGGCCTGCGGGGCTCCGCTTGGCCGGCCAGGTCCTTGCGACGCGACGAGCAGGAGTCGACGTCGCGCTGAACAAGCTCGGCGACCTCGCCTACGTCACCGACTACCTCACACAGGAATGGTTCGCGACGCTCGACGCCGACGATCAGATCTTCCTCGCCGAAGTCGGAGGACTACGACGCTTCACCGGGCCGCAATGCGATGCGATCCTCGGCCGCCACGACTCGGCCTCGACGCTCCGACGGCTCTGCCGCGACGAGTTGATGTTGATCGGACTCGATCAACACGACGAGTGGTACCGCATGCATGCCGTGCTGTCTCGGTGGTTGTCCGGCCAACTCCGCGACACCGACCCCGATCGCTGGCGCGAAATCCAGGTCGCTGCGGCGGCGTGGTGGTCGGCGGAGGGCGACCCCGACCTCGCCATCGAGCACGCCGCGGCAGCGGGCGATGTCGACCTCCTCGAAGCCCTCGTCCTGCAGCACTGCGCGCCATATGCGGCACGCGGCATGTACCGAACGCTCGAGCGTTGGATGGAGCACTTCACCGAACAACGGGTGCGCAACTCGATGGCGCTCAAACAGGTCAACGCGGTGCTGAACGTCGGTTTCGGCAACGGTGAGCGGGCGCTGAGCTGGACCCGGCTGTGCCGAGCCCAGCGGGTCGCCGGCGACGGTGCTCCGTCGAGTATCGACGACATCCTGGCGCTGCAGGCCGATGCGCTCTTCGCGACGCTCGAACACCGCCCGGCCGGCGAACTGGTCCCGATCGCGCGCAACGCGTACGCCAACCTCCCGCCCGGCGAATGGCGCGCCCTGGCCTGCCTGGCTCTTGGGGCCAACGGGTACCTGTGCGGTCACGACGACGCGATCGACCTGCTGCGCGAGGCCCTGTTCGAGAACGAGATCGCGCACGCGACCACGCTGCAAGCCACCGCTGCGGCAACGCTCGCCATCGTCCTCGATCTCGAAGGCTCCGCCGACGAGGCGGCCGAGCTGAGCAGACGAGCAAACGGTTTGCTGTCCACACCGCTCGGCAAGGACGCATCGGCGACGGCCGTCTCGCTGGCGATCGCATCGCTCGTCGATGCCCGTTCGGGACGTCACGCCGACGCGATCACGCGCCGTGACAGCGCCCGTGGGAAACTGGCGACCTTCGATCGCTCGGCTCCATGGTTCGGCATCCTCGGACTCGTCCCGCTCATCCGAACGAGCTTGCTGCTCGACGACGCTCCGACGGCACTCGAACTGGTCCACGAGCTCGGACGAAAGATGGAGATCCAGGACCGCACCACACCCCTCGCCCGACACATCGAACAGTTGCGTTCCACGGTGCAGGCTGCGAACGACGTGTACAGCGACCGGTCGTGGGGGCTCACCGCCGCTGAGCTGCGCGTCGTGCAGTACCTGCCGACGAACCTGAGCCTGGCGGACATTGCCGGGCGGCTCTACGTGTCGCGCAACACCGTCAAGAGCCAGGTGGCCGCGATCTACCGCAAGCTCGGCACGACCTCGAGAACCGAGGCGGTCGACCGTGCACGTAGCGCCGGGCTGGTCATCGAGACACCCGCCGGCGCGTGAACCTCGACCAGCGCTGAACCTTGCGCGATCGTCGATTCACGCAGATGAGCCGCCGTTGGAGCGGTGTCATGCGTGTAGTTTCTGCGGATCGACCTCGACGAAGAACCCTCAGACGGCGAGCGGACGCCTCGCCATTCGGTGCGTGTGTCGGATCTCCGATCCGGCCGGCTCAGCGCTCGGGCCTTCGCTGTTCCGTCGACATCGGAGCGCTTCCGACGTCCGACCGATGTCGTCCTGCTGACGCTGTCAGTCGTCGTCCTCATCCTCACCGCTTCCCAAGTCGGCGACCCCGGGGACTTCGAGTCGGCGCTGGCCAACTGGTTGACAGCGCTGCCGGCATTGTTCGACTTCGTCTGGGGCCCGCTGTTCGACTTCGTCCAGATCTGGATTGTCGTGATCGCAGCACTCGCGCTCGCGCGACGACGCTGGGCCCTGCTTCGCGACTGGACGGCGAGCATGGTGCTCGCCGGGGCGGGCGCGGCACTCGTCGGGCGGGTCGTCGACGGTTCGGTCCCGAACATCTTCGAGGGCATCGGGCCTGCCGACGGCGACACGACCTTTCCGTCGCTCGCATTGGCCGCCGGGGCTGCGGCGATCACCGTGGCCAACCCCTACTTCGTCGATCCGTTGCGAAAGGTCGGCCGCTGGCTCATCGGTCTCGCCTGGCTGTCGGCGCTGGTGCTCAGCGTGGCGACACCCTCCGAAGCGCTCTGCGCTCTGGCGATCGGCTGGGCTGCAGGGGCGCTCGTGCACCTCGTGGTCGGATCACCGGACGCGACGCCCTCGCTCGACGATCTCGGCGCGTCGCTGCGCTCGATCGGCGTCGACGCCACACCGACCGCCGTCACGGTCCGCAACGGCGCAACCACCGCCCGAGCCAGCACGCCCAACGGCCGGGACATCGACATCCAGATCCACGGTCGCGACTCGTGGGACAGCCAGTTCTTCGTCAAGCTCTGGCGACTCGTCTTCTACCGGTCGGGAGGGCGCGACGTCACGGTGAACCGACAGCGCCAGGTCGAGCACCAGGCGTATCTCACCCTGTTCGCTGAGCGCGAGGGCGCCTCGGTGGCCCCGTTCGTCGCGGCAGCGGTCGATCAGCGCGGCAATGCGCTGTTCGTGTCGGAACGCATCGGGCCGGGTTTCGATCACAGCGACGAGGCCATCACCGACGAACTGCTCGCCGACGCCTGGCAGTCGCTCGCCCGACTGCACGAGGTCGGCATCCGCCATGGCGACATCACCCCCGACGACCTCCAAGTCGCCGAGGGCCGCGTCCACGTCGGCGGGTTCGACCGGGCGACGATCGACTGGGCCGACACATCACGCCAGCTCGACGAAGCGCAACTCGTTGCGTGTACAGCCGCCGCCGTCGGCCCCGACCGGGCGATCGAGGCTGCGTCCAACGCGTTGGGCGTGGAGCAGTTCACCGAGATGACCACGTTCCTCCAGCAGGCGGCGATGCCGGCGGCGCTCCGTCGGGCATTGGACGACGCCGACCTCGACATCGACGACCTGCGCAAAGCTGCCGTCACCCACGTTGACGCGGAGGACCAGGAGCTCCAGACGATCCGACGGTTCTCGGTCGGCAACGTCGTGATGTGGGTGCTCCTCGCCGTCGTCTTCTACGGGATCGTCGCCGCCGTCCAGAACGTGGGTCTGCAGTCGATCGTCGATGCGATCACGTCCGCGACCCCTGCCATCTTGCTCCTCGCCTTCGTCCTCGGCCAGGTCCCGCGTGTCGCGAGCGCCTTCGCAGTCTCGCGGGCGGCGCCGATACCGGTGCCGCTCGGGCGTCTCACACTGCTCGAGTTTGCCATCACGTTCGTGAACCTCGCCGTGCCGTCGACCGCAGCCCGCGTCGCGGTCAACATCCGATTCTTCCAGCGCAACGGACTCGACCGCACCACCGCCATCGGCGTCGGTGGGCTCGACAGCGTCGCCGGGTTCGTCGCCCAGATCAGCCTGTTCGTCGTGATCGTCGGGTTGGGACTCGGCAGCCTGAACCTCGACATCAGTGCCTCGGCTCCCAACTTGAATGGTCAGCTGATCCTGATCGCGTTGGTCGTACTGGTGATCGGCATCGGCGTCGTGGCGTTCGTCCCGAAGTTCCGCGACCCGGTCGTCGCCGTCGCCAAGACGACGTGGACGAAGATCGGTCCGCTCCTGAGTTCGCCGACCCGGCTGATCTCCGTGCTTCTCGCGAACGTGCTCGTGCAGCTGCTCTTCTCACTCGCCATGTACACCGTGCTGCGAGCTTTCGGCCAGGACGTCGGATTCGCCGACGTCGTCCTCGTCAACGTCTCGGTGGCCCTGTTCGCCGGCCTGATGCCGGTGCCAGGTGGCGTCGGCGTCACCGGCGCGGCGCTCACCGCCGGCTTCACAGCGATCGGGGTCGACAGTTCCACGGCGATGGCAGCGGCGATCGTCTACCGGCTGATCACCTTCTACACGCCACCGTGCTTCGGCTATTTCGCGATGCGTTCCTTGCGCAGGCAGCGCCTGCTCTGACGACCTGCGCGGTCAGAAGCCAGGGATCAGGTCCTGGCAGGCCAGCGCTGCCTGCCCGAAGGCGGGATCTGTCGGGTCGAGCAGGTCGAGGAACTCCTCGCCGTTCGGGTCGGCCAGCAGGTCGCCGACGGTGATCTCGGGCAGGTCGACACCGTTGTCGCGGAGACAGTCGAACAGCGCGATCACCTGATCGAGCTCGCCCTCGCCCGGCGGCGCGAACACGTCCTCGGACGTGTCGGCCGCACAGCCGGCGTTCGCAGCGGGGAGTTCGAGGTCGACGAGGTAGCTGATCACCACATCGTCGACGCAGGGCACCGAGAGGAACGCCGTGTGACCGTCGGCCTCGACGGTGTACAGCACGCCGGACGACAGGACGTCGGCCATCTCGACCGCCCACTGATACGGGGTCGCCGGGTCGCCCGTGGTGCCGATGACCAGGATCGCAGCGGCGCCATCGGCCGGGCCGATCGCAATCGGATCGATCGGATCTGCGGTCCCGATACAGCCGGTGCTGGCACGCAGGAAGTCGGCGAAGTACACCGACGCCTGCGCACCGAGGTCGGCCTGGATCCGCACCTCGTCGCTCGGCGGTCGACTCGGGTCGTCGGCGCAATTGATGGCGAGGCCGGCGAGCTGGCTGTTGTCGTAGGTTCCGTCGGGCTGGCGGCCGAGGTAGGTGTCGGCGAGCACCTGCAGCAACGAGCCGTCCTGTTCGGTCTCGGCGGCGAACAAGGCGTCGGCGAGCACCGGCCACAGCTGCGTGCTGTAGAGCGCGGCGGCGACGCCGAGCGTCAGTTCGCCGGGGGTCAAGACGCGGTCGGCGTCGTCGGTTGCGAAGCTCCCGACGGTGGCGATCTCGTCGACGAGGCCGGTGTAGACGTCGAGCGTCGGGCCGACATCGGCGAGCGCACAGTCGGCGTCGGCATCACAGGCGTCGGCGAAACTCTCGAGTGCTGCGTCGAAGCCCGGGCCCTGTTCGAGACCGATGAGCGCGAGGTCGTCGGTCGGCTTGACAGCGCCGTCGAGCACGAGCGCCCGCACACGGTCGGGGAACAGCTCGGCGTACGTCGCGCCGAGCCGGGTGCCGTACGAGAACCCGACGTAGCTGAGCTGGTCGTCGCCCAACGCCTCGCGGAGCGCATCGAGGTCGCGGGCTGCGTTGTTGGTGCCGACGTACGGCTCGAGTGCCACCGAGTCAGCGGTACAGGTATCAGTTCGGCCCTCGGCCTCGGCGACCAGTGCCTGCCAACCGGCGTCGTCACCGGCGGCCAGCAGCGTCACGTCGTCGTCGAAGTCGACCTCGCAGTCGATCGCCGTGCTCGACGCCACGCCACGCGGATCGAACGACACCAGGTCGAACCGCTCGGCCAGCTCGGGTGGCACCGCAGCGGCCGCGTTGGCGAGGAATTCGATGCCCGAACCGCCTGGCCCGCCCGGATTGAACACCAGCGATCCGATCCGCAGGTCGTCGTCGGCCGTGGTGGCTCGGGCGACGGCGATGTCGATCGTGTCGCCGTCGGGGGCGGCGTAGTCGCGTGGCACCGTCATCGTGGCGCATTGAAGATCGGCAAGTTCCGCCGCCGCCCCGTCGCACGACGTCCACTCCAGCGTGCCGATGTCGGGATTGGCTGGTCCCGTGGTGGGCGTGGTCGACTCGGAACCACCGTCGGTCGTAGGTGGTGCCGTGTCGTTCGAACCGAGCGGGTCGGCGACCACCGTGACGACGTCCGGGGACGCCGAACACGCCGAGAGAGCGACCAACGCCAGCAGAGCGAAGACACGACGCACGAGACGACGCTACCGCTGGCCCCTACGCCAGCTCGGTCAGCGACGGCCACCTGTTGTCTGGGAGTTCAGTGGATTGGGAACCGCTGGCGTGTCGCGAGCGGCGTCTCCCACCGATGAGCGAACCGACCGGATACGGCGGTTTCGCTCATCGCAACCCCCGAGAGCCTCCCACCGATGAGCGAACCGACCGGATACGGCGGTCTCGCTCATCGCAACCCCATTCCATTTCCCAACACCGCACCTGGCGCCCAATCCGCTGAGGCCCAGACAGCGAGCGTCCGCCATGTCGCGCTTCAGTTCGGGGCCGGCGATGCCGATGCACAGCCATGCCGCAGCGCCGATTCGCCGCACTCGTCCTCGCCACGGTCGCCACGCTCGCAGCGTGCGGATCGTCCGGCGACTCCGACACGAGTTCCGCGTCGGCCACCGTCGATGGCGACGTGGTCGCCGTCGGCGACGCGCCCGCTCCCGCACCCCCGTCTGACGACGGTGGTGGAGGCATCAGCGGGGCCATCGAGATCATGGTCGGCGCGCCCGGTGACGCTTCGGTCGCGGCGTGCACGATCGATCGTGAGACGCTCGGCACTGCCGTCCAGGCGTACGAACTGCTCAACGGCGCTCTGCCGACCAGCCAGCAAGACCTGCTCGACGCCCAGATGATCCGCGAAGTCTCGGTGCGTTACGACATCAGCGCCGACGGCGTCGTGGTGCCCGCTGCGGGCAGCCCCTGCACCTGATCCGTCGTTGCGGTCACGCGAGCCACTTCGGCGTGTAGTCGTCAGGCGGCGAGATCGCCATGCTCACCGCACGGTCGACGGTCGAGGCCCGGCGAGCAAGCGCCGCATTCGCCTCGCTGACGAAGCCCGTCGAGACGGATGCGTCGATGAACTCGAACAACGGCGCAAAGTAGTCGGCCACATCGAGGAAGACGACCGGCACCGCAACGAGGCCGAGTTGGTTCCAGGTGATCATCTCGAACGTCTCGTCGAGGGTGCCGAAACCGCCAGGGAGCACGATCACGCCATCGGACAGCGCGGCCATGCGCGCCTTGCGAGCATGCATCGACGGCGTGATCTCCAGCTCGGTCAGGCCCAAGTGGGCGACCTCGGCGGCCACGAGCTGTTCGGTCATCACGCCGGTGACCGATCCGCCGCCGGCGAGCGCTGCATCAGCAACCACGCCCATCAGTCCGACATGACCGCCGCCGTAGACGAGGCGGTGACCGTCCGCAGCGATCGCGGACCCGAGCGATCGTGCCGTCTCGACGAACACGGGGTCCGATCCCGAACTCGACCCACAGAACACACAGATGACGGCCATCGCCACATCATGCGTCACGCATGGCTCAAATGGCCGACGCGATTACCGGCCAGTAACGTCTGCCCCATGACTGCGATCGCTGCTCCCGACCTTCCTGCTGCCGCTGATGCCATCGATCTCGCCGACCGGGTCGTCGGCAAGGCCGTGCGTCAGCTCGCTGCCGCAGGTGGGCCCGACGAGCACCAGGTGCTCGCCTACGACATCGCCCACGCCGCTTCCGGTGTAGCTACCGCCAGGTCACTGCTCGACTACGGCGCAAAGGGCGACGTCGAGGCGAAGATCACCTGCGCGTTTGCGGCCGACATGCTCCACGACCTCGCCGGCAAGATCCTCGGCCGCGAGGAGGCGTGGGGCGTGGAACGCGACGCGCTCGGCAACACCCATGCGTTCGTCTCGCAGTTCCGGGCGCCCGAGTTTCTTGCGTCACTCGCCGACCAGGCCGGGCCGAACCACCTCGACGACGACATGGAGATGGTGGCCGACACGTTCGGCGCGTTCGCGGCGAACGTCATCGCCCCGCACGCCGAGCACGTGCACCGCACCAACGGCGACGTGCCCGAGGAGATCGTCAGCGGGATGGCCGAACTCGGCGCGTTCGGCCTCAGCGTGCCGGCGGAGTACGGCGGCTTCAGCGAAGGTGGCGACTCGGAGTACATCGCCATGGTCGTTGCGACCGAAGAGCTCTCGAAGGCGAGCCTCGGCATCGGCGGATCGTTGATCACCCGTCCTGAGATCCTCACCCGAGCGCTCGTCAAGGGTGGCACCGAGGAGCAGAAGCAGAAGTGGCTCCCCAAGCTGGCGTCCGCCGAGGTGATGCCCGCGGTCGCCGTCACCGAGCCCGACTACGGCAGCGACGTGGCCGGCATCAAGGTCACCGCGACGCGGGCGCCGGGCCCGAACGGCGAGGCCGGCTGGGTGATCAACGGTGTCAAGACGTGGTGCACGTTCGGTGCTCGCGCCGACGCGCTCACGCTGCTGGCACGGACCGATCCCGACCGGTCGAAGACGCACCGCGGCCTGTCGTTGTTCATCGTGCCCAAGCCTCGCGGCGACAGCCACGGCTTCGAGCTCGCGCAGGACCCGATCGACGTCGACGGCGCGACACGCACCGGCAAGATGGAAGGCCGTCCGATCGACACGATCGGCTACCGAGGAATGCACTCCTACGAGATCGCGCTCGAGGACTGGTGGGTGCCCGCCGAGAACCAGGTCGGCATGGAGGAGGGCCTCGGCAAGGGCTTCTACTACCAGATGGCCGGCTTCGAGAACGGCCGACTCCAGACCGCCGCCCGTGCGGTGGGCGTCATGCAGGCCGCGTACGAGGCGGCACTCGATTACGCCGAGAATCGCAAGGTGTTCGGTGAGGCGATCATCGACTATCAGCTCACCCGGGCCAAGCTCGGCCGCATGGCGGTGCTCACGCAGGCCGGCCGTCAGTTCTCCTACGCTGTGGCCACGCTGATGGCCAAGGGTGAAGGCGCGATGGAGGCCTCGATGGTCAAGGCGTACGTCTGCAAGGCTGCCGAATGGGTCAGCCGCGAGGCGATGCAGATCCACGGCGGCATGGGCTACGCCGAGGAGTTCCCGGTGAGCCGCCTGTTCGTCGACGCCCGCGTGCTGTCGATCTTCGAAGGCGCCGACGAGACCCTCTGTCTCAAGGTGATCGCCCGCCAATTGATCTCCGCAAGCACCTGACGATTACATCGCGGGTCTGACCCGTGATGTAATCCACCACCACCGATCGGAGCGCTGTGCTCATCGCACTCGACAACCTGATGGCGGCCCGCTATCAGATGGCGTTGTCGTTGGGGTTCCACATCGTGCTGTCGTGCTTCGGCGTGGCGTTCCCGGCGCTGATCTACGTACTGCACCGACGTGGCATCAAGTACGGCGATGCCGATGCGCTCGTGCTCGCTCGCAAGTGGGCGAAAGTCGCCGCCGTGCTGTTCGCCGTCGGCGCAGTGTCGGGCACGATCCTCAGCTTCGAGATGGGCCTGCTGTGGCCCGGGCTGATGTCGACCTACGGCGACGTGATCGGCCTGCCGTTCGCGCTCGAGGGGATCGCGTTCTTCGTCGAGGCGATCTTCATCGGGATCTACCTCTACGGCTGGGGCCGCCTCTCGCCGCGGGTCCATCTCAACACGCTGATCCCCATCATGATCTCGGGCGCGTTCGGGACATTCTGCATCATCTCGGTCAATGCTTGGATGAACGCCCCCGCCGGGTTCGACCTCGACGCAAACGGCGAGGTCATCAACGTCCGGCCGCTCGAAGCGATGTTCAACTCGGCCGTCCTCGGCCAGTCGGTCCACATGTTCGTCGCCACCTACATGGTCACCGGGTTCCTCGTGGCATCGGTGTACGCCGTCGGGATGCTGAAGGGCCGCACGGACCACCGTCATCGACTCGGCTTCAAGGTGGCATTCGCCTTCGCCGGGATTGCGGCGGTCATCCAGCCCTTCGTCGGCCACCTCGCAGGCCAGCGGCTGGCCGACGAGCAGCCGAGCAAGATCGCCGCGATCGAGTTGGCGACCGAGACGCAGACTCAGGCACCGTTGACGATCGGTGGGATCCTGATCGACGACGAGGTCCGCTTCGGCATCGAGATCCCGAGGCTCGGGTCGCTGGTGGTCACCGACTCGCTGAACGGCGAGGTCCCGGGCTTCGACCAGATCCCACCCGACGAGCGACCACCTGCCAACGTCGTGCATCTCGCGTTCCAGGCCATGGTCGGCGCCGGCACCGTGATGGCGATGGTGGCGGTCTGGTACTGGTGGAGACGGCGGCACCACGCCGATGATCCGCCGAGCGTCTGGCTGTTGCGCTCCACCGTCGTGTGCGGCGGGCTCTCGGTGCTTGCGCTCCAGGCAGGCTGGGTGACCACGGAAGTCGGGCGCCAACCGTGGATCGTCTACCGCGTCATGCTCGTCGAAGACGCCGTCACGAGCAACGGCGGAATCTGGATCAGCCTGGCCGTCGTGATCGTGGTGTACGCCTCGATGGCCTACATGGCCGCACGCGTGATCCGCGGCATGGCGCGTCGTTGGCGCGAGTCCGACGTGATCGACATCGCCACGCCGTACGGGCCGTCCGAGCAACTCGCTCCGGCGCGTACCGCACCACACGACGCCGACGGGGCCGACTGAGCGATGGGTCTCGCCGACCTGGTCGCCGTGTTGCTGTTCGTGGGCGTCATCGCCTATGCCCTGTTCGGCGGGGCCGACTTCGGCTGCGGATTCTGGGACCTCACCGCCGGCGACGCCGACCGCGGCGCCCACCTCCGCCACCAGATCGACAAGTCGATCGGCCCAGTGTGGGAGGCCAACCATGTCTGGCTGATCTACATCCTGGTGTTCATGTGGACTGCGTTCCCCGAGCCGTTCGCTGCGATCATGACCACACTGTTCGTCCCGTGGCTGCTGGTTGGCCTCGGGATCGTGCTGCGCGGTGGAGCGTTCGCGTTCCGCAAGTTCTCGACGTCATTCGGCGAGGCACGCATGCACGGGATCATGTTCGCGACGGCGTCGGTGATCACGCCGTTCTTCCTCGGCATGATCGCCGGGGCGATCGCCAGCGGACGCGTGCCCGCCGACGGCAACGGTGATCTGTGGAGCAGTTGGACGGGGCCGACGTCGTGGATCGGTGGGGCGCTCGCCGTGCTGACCACCACCTTCCTCGCCGGCACGTTCCTTGCCGCCGACGCTCGGCGCGGCGGCAACGAGGCCTTGGCGGCCGAGATGGGCCGCAAGTCGCTGATCGCCGGAGCGGTGACCGGTGCCGCCGCGATCGGCGCCGCAGTGACGATCGAACTCGATGCTCCAACGCTCGCCAGCGGACTGCACGGCCGCGGTCTGCCGCTGATCATCATCTCGGCGCTTGCCGGGGCGGCAAGCATGTGGCGGCTCTGGCACGGCGACTTCGCACGGGCCCGCATCGGCGCAATCATCGCCGTTGCGGCGATCGTGATCGGCTGGGGCGTCGGCCAGTACGACTGGATTCTCGTCGACGAGGTGACGATCGCCGAGGGCATCGGCGCCCGCTCGACGCAGGTCGGCCTGGTGATCGTGTTCGCCTTCGCTGCAGTGACCGCGGTGCCGGCGCTGATCTGGCTGTATGTGTTGGTCAACTCCGACCGCTGGTCGAAGGACGAGCCCGCAACGGCCTGAGCCCGCCAACACGTCCTGCGAGGTGGGACGGCGAGTCAGGCGGCGCGGAGGTCGAGGAGCATCGCCCACAGCGGGTCGTCGAACGTCGACGGCGCAGGGCGGACCTCCGGCGATGCCTTGTCGCCCAGGCGCGCGACCACGAGTGCGAGGTCTCGCGAGATGTACAGCTTCTGGTCGTCCTTGCCCAGTGCCGCGACCAGATCGGGTGGAGCACTCGGGATCAGCCCGCCGGGGCGCGGCACCTGCGCGCCGGGAAGTCGCAAGCGCTCCTGGCCGTTGAGGCACCAGAGGTAGCCGTAGGCCCCGTTGCTCGTTTGGCTCGGCGCGAACGACTCGTCGAGCCAACCGCGGGCCAGACCTGGTTGGCTCGCGTCAATCACGGTCTGGCCAATCGCGGTCAGGTCGCTTGCCGTGGCGAACAGACCGATCGGCGCGAACTGTGCCGATCGGCGTTCGTAGAAGGCGGCCGTGGTTGCGCCTGCTGGCGCGAACAGCCATTCGTCGGCAAGGTCGTTGAGTTCGCGACCCGTGATGGTCGTGAGCACGTCGAACAGCGCGGCGAACGCTCCGCTGTAGATCCACTCCGCTCCTGGCCCCGCGACCACCGCGAATTGGTCGTTGAGTCCGCTCGTCATCGAGAGCAGATGTCGCACCGTGATGCCGGCGGTCTCGCCATGCGGAGTCCAACCAGCGCCCAACACGTCATCGATCTCCGTGTCGAGGCCGATCAGGTCATCACCGATCGCCCGTCCGAGGAGGAGGGACAGCACGCTCTTCTGCGCAGACGCAACGTCGCGACCCGCGGTCGAATCGGTGCGATACCACTCGTGGATCACGGTGCCCGCCTTGACGATGCGGAACGCATCCGTGTTCGCGTCGCCGAGGAAACGGTCGAGTTCGTCGAAGTCGGCACCGGCCCACGGCGATGTCGTGACCGGCGACGTCGTGACCCTGGACGACGTCGTGACCGGCGACGTCGTGACCGACGATGTCGTCACTGGCGACGTGCCGAGCGCCGAGCTGGGCGTCGGGCGATCACCCGAACCGTTCGAGCACCCCGTTACGAGGATCGTCGCGCCGGCGCCGACCGCAGTGCTGATGAAGTCTCGGCGCGTTCGCATTCGACAGTTGTAGACCAACCAACCAAGAACGAGTTGTGAATTCGGCGGTCAGCAGATCATCGAGGTCATCCGGTGCCGTCGGACGTCATCGTCAACAGCTCGGCAACGCTCGAGATGCGTTCGAAATCGGCTCCGACATGATCGTCGTAGGGGTCGAGCAGGATCGGATGGAGACCCGCGGCCGACGATGCGGCGATGTCCATCGTGACCGAGTCACCGATGTACGCAATCCGCGATCGTTCGAACTCGGCGAAGTGCGGCAGGGCGTGATCGAAGATCGCCGGATCGGGCTTGGCGACGCCGACCACGTGACTGTCGACGATGCAACGCATCTCGACATGGGCACCCGCGCCGGTCTGGGCGATGTGACGCACCAGCATGCCCTCGATCTGGCCGCTGGCATTCGACACGACACCCATCGGAACGTTCGATGACGCGAGCGCATCGAGCGCTGTGCGAGTCTCCGGGATCACCCACCGCCACAGCGGTGCGTGGCGAGTCAGGTCGAGCAGCGCTGCGGCCTCACCGACCTCGTGTTCGGGCACTCCGACCGACCGGACGTAGGCCTCGTTGTACACATCCCAACTCTCCTCGTCGGCAACGGCATCGGACTTCGCCTTCATCCCGGCGTAGTGGGCACGGCGATGCGCCTCGATCGCCGGGTCACCACCGAAGTAGGCCAGGAGTGGCCCGAGCACGGTCGGATCGGGCAGCACGAGCACGCCGCCCGCGTCGAACAGGACGGCATCGAATCGTTTGGTCACAGGCGACCGGGTCAGCCCAGCTTGTCGTGGAGGAACGCCGTGGCCTGCGGCCAGATCTCGTCGTACTTCGCCTGGTCCTGGGTGCCGAGCGCGTTGTGCGGCGCCATGAAGGCGTGGCCGGTGCCGAGATGCACGGTGATCGAAGCATCCTTGCCAAGCGCCTTGAGTTCCTCTTCGAGGTGCATGGCCGCCGAGGGCGGGAAGAAGTCGTCGTGCTCGGCCATGTGACCCTGGATCGCCGCTTCGATCTTCGAGTAGTCGGGCTGGTCGTCGCCCGACGGGAACCCGTAGAACGGCACGGCGGCCTTCACCTTGTCCGGCCGCAATGCGGCGAGCACGAACGTGAGCATGCCACCCATGCAGAACCCGACGACACCGATCCCGTTGTCGGTCGTCGCCTGATGGTCGGCGAGGAAGTCGACGGCCCCGCTCATGTCGCGCCCGGCGCGGTCGGCCGGCATCGCGCTCATCAGTTCGCCCGCCTTGTCCATCTCGGTGTGCCCGGCGAGTTCACCGTGGTACAGGTCGGGTGCAAGGGCCACGAAGCCGGCCGCGGCGAGCCGGTCGGCCATCTCCTTGATGCCGGAATCGAGGCCCCACCATTCCTGGATCACGATGATCCCCGGGCCCGTCCCGCTCTCGGGAAGCGCTAGGTACCCCGCCGCTTCGTTGCCGTTGCTCGGAAAATTGACGATGTCTCCCATGCCTCAAACGTAGACCGAATTCGGTGAGTGCCATACGATCGCAACTGTGACTCAGCTCGACTCTTCACCCTCCGCGCTGCTCGGCGACGCGTACGCCAACGACCGCGCCCGCGTGTTCCATTCGTGGTCGGTCCAGAACGCCCTCGATCCGACCGTGATCGCCGGAGCACTGGGTTCGAAGTTCTGGGACGAGACGGGCCGCGAGTGGATCGACTTCACGTCGATGCTCGTCAACATGAACCTCGGGCACCAGCACCCGAAGATGATCCAGGCGATCAAGGATCAGGCCGACGTGTTGTGCATGGTGGCCCCGCCGTTCGCCAACGACCAGCGCAGCGAGGCTGCCCGTCTCATCGTCGAGAAGGCCAACCGTGACGGCGCCGGCGGGCACTTCGAGAAGGTGTTCTTCACCAACGCCGGCGCCGAGGCAGTCGAGAACGCCGTGCGCCTCGCCAAAGGTGTGACCGGGCGGATGAAGGTGCTGTCGGCATACCGGAGCTATCACGGCGGCACCGCGCTCACCGTCGGCCTCACCGGCGAGCCGCGCCGGCTGGAGAACGAACCGTCGGTGCCCGGGCTCATCAAGTTCTGGGGCCCGTATCCGTACCGATCGGCATTCCACTCCGACTCGCCGGAGCAGGAGACCGAGCGGGCACTCCAGCACCTGCGCGAGACGATCCTCGTCGAGGGCGCCGACAAGATCGCGGCGATCATCCTCGAGTCGGTCATCGGCACGAACGGCATCCTCGTGCCGCCGCCCGGCTACCTCGAGGGGTTGCGGGCGCTGTGCGACGAGTTCGGCATCGTGTGGATCGCGGATGAGGTGATGGCCGGGTTCGGTCGCACCGGCCAGTGGTTCGCCTGGCAGAACTGGGACGCCCAGCCCGATCTGATCTGCTTCGCCAAGGGTGTCAACTCCGGCTACGTACCGCTCGGCGGCGTCGTGATCTCCTCGGCGATCGCCCACGCCTACGACGACAGGATGTTCCCCGGCGGTCTCACCTATTCGGGCCATCCGCTTGCGTGCTCGACGGCGGTCGCGAGCATCGGCATCTTCGAGGAGGAGGGCGTGCTCGCCCATTCCCGCCATCTCGGCGACGACATCATCGGCCCGGCGTTGCGCGACATTTCGTCGCGTCATCCGGCGGTCGGCGAGGTCCGTGGCCTCGGCGTGTTCTGGGCGGTCGAACTCGTCGCCGATCCGGCCACCCGCGAGCCCGCTCCGCCCGCGACGGTGGGAGCCGTCGTCGCCGAGTGCAAGCGCAACGGCATGTGGCCACTGTCAGCCGGCAACCGCATCCACGTCGTGCCGCCGTGCAACTCCCCCGACGATCTCGTCCGTGACGGCCTGGCCATCCTCGACGCGGCACTGACCGTCGCCGACAACGCCATGTCCTGACCCTTCTCGTGAACAACTCCGCGCCCTGTCCGCGCACTTGTTCACGAGAACGGCGGAAGCGGTCTAGCTTGCGCGCATGGCCGAATCGACCAGCGACCGACTGACCCTCCATCTGCGCTCGTGGGTCGGCGAGTGGCCGCCGCCGGCCGCCGGGGTGAACGTCGTCGGCGACCCGACACGGCTCGAACCGACGTGGGACGGCACCGTACGACCGCTCCAGGGAGTGAGTGACGGTGTCGGCACCGTCATCGCCGTGCCGCCAGCCGCGGCCGACGCCATTCGCAACGCGATCGGCGACGACCTGCATCGGGTCGGCCTCGGCAACGAACTGGGCGAGATCCTCGGCGTCGGGCCATCGGCGTTCGGGGCCGGGATCTTCCGCACGACCGACCGCGTCGATCCGGACATCGACGACCTGGGGGTGTGGTTCGAACAGCAGACCGACGATCTTCCCGAATGGCTCGCGCCGTTCAACGGGCCGCGCCTGGTCGCCTTCGACGACGACGGTCGAGCGATCGCCGGAGTCGGGATCAAGGTCCACGACGAGTGGGGCCAGGAACTGTCGGTCGTGACCGAGGAGGCCGCCCGCGGACTGGGACTCGCTCGCCGTCTGGTGGCGACCGCAGCCCGCCGAATCCTCGCCGACGGTGCCGTGCCGACGTACCTCCATGCGCCTGACAACACCGCGAGCGCTCGCGTTGCCGACGCCGTCGGATTCGCCGACCGCGGCTGGAAGGTCTACGGGCTCTGGCCCCGCCGCTGGCCGATTACATCGCGGGTCTGACCCGTGTTGTAACCCAACGCGTGAACACATGGTGCGCTCGCGGCACCATGTGTTCACGCGAACAGGCTCAGCGGGTGGCTACTCGCCGCCTTCGTTGAGGGTGACCTCGATGGGCTCGAAGCCGTCGCCGAAGAGATCGAGGCCCTGGTTGGTGAGCATCGCCCACGCCGCCTCGACGATCTCGTTGGTGTAGGCACCGTCGGTCGGCGGCGCCGTCAAGACGGTGGCTCCGTCGAGGTTCGGCGTGTTCTGGCTGATCTCGACCGTGCGGTCCCAGGCATTGGCATCGATGTAGCCGATGCCATCGGGTGACGGCCAGATCAGCTTGTTGACCTCGTTGGTCTGCCACAGCTGATGGCTCGCCCCGAGCGTCGAACCGGCGGCGACCACGATGTCACGGCAGGCCTCAGCGTTGTCACGGCAGTACACCCACCCCTGGATGGAGGCTGCGACGAATCGGGTCGCCTGGTCCTGGTACTCGGCGTCGTCGGCGAGTCGACCCGCGTCGGCCCAGATGGCGTCCTGCAGCATGCCGACACCGATGTCCTCGTAGCTGATGACGTTGAAGTCCTCCGGCTGGTACAGCTCGCCGGTGTCGGGGTTGACCGTCTCGAGGACCTGGGCGTACTCGTTGTACGTCATGGCCTCGGCGGCATCGATCGACCCGTCGAGCAGTGCGACCATGTCGAACTGCTGACCCACGAGCGTCACGTCGGTGGCCGGGTCGAGACCGGCCTGGCCGATCGCGGCGAACACCTCGTACTCGTTGCCGAAGCCCCAGTTGCCGATGTTCTTGCCGGCGAAGTCTTCCGGGGTGGTGATGCCTGCGTCGGCGAAGCTCACCTGCAGGGTTCCCGAGCGCTGGTAGATCTGAGCGATGTTGGTGATGTCGGCACCGGCTTCGCGGCTGGCGAGCGCCTTGGGCACCCACGCCAGAGCGAAAGTCGACGTCGCCATTGGCGAGCTGGGTCTGCGGCACGATCTCGACGCCACCCTCGACGATGGTCACGTCGAGGCACATGTCCTCGTAGAAGCCCTGGTCCTGGGCGGCGTAGTAGCCGGCGAACTGAGCCTGGGTGAACCACTGCAATTGCAGGCTGATCGGCTCGGGCGTCTCGCAGTCGGCTGCGGGTTCGCCGCCCCCGGTCGAGTCACCCGGCGCCTCGGTGCTCGCCGAGGTGTCGGACGGCTCACTGGACGAGTCGTCGTCGCTGCCGCAGGCGGCACCGATCAATGCAAAGGTGACGACGGTTGCCGCCGCCACACGGACACGTTGCTTGTTCATGCTGTTGCTCCCCCGGGGTCGAGGCCCCGACTGTGTTGGTTGGTCTGGTGTTGGTTGGTGGATCGTGGAGAACTGGTGGAACGAGGCGCCGGTCGTGCGGTCGGCGACGCGAGCCGTTCGAGCATCACGGCGGCAAGGTAGAACGCCAGGCCGAGCAGGCACGCTCCGATGACGTAGCCCCACGACGCGGCGGTACGCGAGACGGCGGCGTTCGACGTGATCCCGTAGCCCAGTCCGTTCTGGCTCCCGCCGAAGTACTCCGACACGAAGGCCGTGATCACGGCGACCGGCGCGGCGATCTTCAGCGCAGTGAAGAGGTAGGACGTCGCGTTCGGAATCCGGGCCTTGCGCAAGACCTCCGACTTCGATGCGGCATACGACTGCAACAGTTCCATGTGGATCGGACTGACCTGACGCAGGCCCTTCGCCACGTTCAGCAGCACGATGAACGACACGATCAGCGTGACCATCAGGCGCCGTGGGATTTCTGTCGTGCTGGCGAACATGTTGTTGAACACCGGCACCAGCACGATGATCGGGATCGCATTGAGCGCGACTGCAAGTGGCGTGACGAGTTCGTTGACCACGTTGAAGCGCATCAACACGAAGCTGAGCGCGACACCGCAGATCACCCCGAACAGCAACCCGACGAAGGCGTTGGCGCCGGTGACGACCATCGCGTCCCAGACCTTGGCCCAGTTGTCGCCGAGCGTCGACCAGATCGACGACGGCGCCGGCAACAGGAACGGCTGGATGTCGAATGCCCGCACGATGATTTCCCACGTACCGACGAAGAGCACGCCGACGATGAGCGGCGGCACCAGCACACTCCAGACCGACCTGATGACCCTCATCGATCCTCCACTCCACGAGCGCCGCCGTGACCTGGCTGCCCCTCGGCACCGCGCAACGCTTCTCGGACCTCGGTGATCTTCTTGTAGAAGAGGTCGTCTTCGCGCGTGTCGTCATCGCGCTCCGACCCGAGGTCGACGTCGACGATCTCGGTGATGCGCCCGGGGCGCGGCGACATCACCACCACCCGGTTCGACAGGTACACCGCCTCGGGAATCGAGTGGGTGACGAACACCACGGTGGTCTCGGCCGCCGCGCAGATCCGCAGGAGTTCGGCCTGCATGTGTTCACGGGTCATCTCGTCGAGCGCGCCGAACGGCTCGTCCATCAACAACAGCGGGGGGTGCGATGCGAGCGCACGGGCGATCGCCACGCGCTGCTGCATGCCGCCTGACAGCTGCCACGGCATGTGCGAGCCGAAATCGGCCAACTGCACCAGGTCGAGCATCTCGTCGGCCCGTTTCGCCCGCTTCGCCTTGTTCCACCCCTTCAACTCGAGTGGCAGTTCGATGTTCTTGCGGACGGTCCGCCACTCGAAGAGACCCGACTGCTGGAACGCCATCCCGTAGTCCTGATCGAGTCGAGACTGCGTGGCCGACTTGCCGTTGACGAGCACCGTTCCGGCGGTCGGCTCGATCAGGTTCGCGATCAGTCGCAGCAGCGTCGACTTGCCACAGCCCGACGGCCCGATCAACGACACGAAGTCGCCGCGGTGGATCGACAGATCGATGTCAACCAGGGCATCGACCTGATTCGATCGACCGGGGTTGAAGGCCATCGACACACCATCGACGACGACCGCCGCGGACGCGGACAGCGAATCAACGGCGCTCACGCCCCCGCCTCCTGCGGTCGGTTGCGCATGGCGATTGCTTCGATGGCGACGACAAGACCGAACATCAGCAACCCGATCGTCGCGGCGCCGAAGACCGCCGTGTAGAGCTGCGCGGGATCGCTGGTGGCCTTCTGGCCGTACGTCAGCGACGCAAAGCCGATACCGCGCACGCCAGTGGAGATTTCCGAGACGATCACGCCGATCACCGCAGCCGTTGCCGCCAACTTCATACCGGGGACCATCGTCGGCACCGCGGCCGGCAGCCGGAGCTTGAAGAGGGTGCGCCACCAGCCGGCGGCATAGCTGTCCATCAACTCGAGCGACGCGGCCGGCGCGTTCCCGAGGCCCTTGAGCGTGGCGACGGCGATCGGGAAGAACGCGAGGAACGCTCCGAGCGATGCGACCCAGGTCCATTTCGGAAGATCCCAGTTGCCGCCGATCGCGGCGACCTGCGGGGCCAGTGCGATCAGCGGCACCGTCTGTGAGGCGATCACATACGGCAGCAGGCCGCGCTCGAGCACCTTGAACCTCGCCATCACGATCGCCAGGCCGATGCCGAAGATGCCGCCGAGCAGCAACCCGACGAGCGCCATGCGAAACGTGTACCAGCTGTAGCCGAGCACGGCCACCCAGATCGGGGTGTCTCGTCCGCGCACCTCAGGGTCGAACAGTCGCTGGACCATCTCCCACGTGTGCGGCATGGCTCGGTCGCTCGACCTCGGCACGAGCCGCCACCCGAGGACCTCAGCGCCCTCCTCGGGCCCGACGATCTTGTAGAGCTCCCACAGGGCGGCGACACAGAGAAGTGCGACAACGAAGAGTCCGGCCCGGCGCGCTCCGCGTGAGATCACGAACGCGCCAGCGCCTGTTCCCGCAGAGCAGGGATGACGTACTCGCCATACTGCGCCAACGTGTGGTCCTTGCCATCGTGCTGGAGGTAGATCGCGAACTGGTCGACGCCGAGGTCGGCGAGCGCGTGGAGCCGTTCGAGCTGCGCCTCGACGGGGCCGAGGATGCAGAAGCGATCGATGATCTCGTCGGGAACGAACGTCGTGTGGCTGTTGCCGACCTGGCCGTGCTGGTTGTAGTCGTACGCCTCGCGTCCCTTGATGTAGTCGGTCAGCGCGGCAGGCACCGGCGCCGAGTCGCCATAGCGCTCGACGATGTCGGCGACGTGATTGCCGACCATCCCACCGAACCAGCGACACTGGTCACGCATGTGGGCCAGATCCTCCGTCGTGCCCACATAGGCGGGAGCGGCAACGCAGATCGTGATGTCGTCGGGGTCGCGGCCGGCGTCGCTCGCCGCAGCCCGCACCGCACCGATCGTCCACTCGGCGATCGACAGGTCGGCGAGCTGCAGGATGAACCCGTCGCAGGTCTCGCCGATCAAGCTTGAGCGCCTTGGGGCCGTAGCCGGCGCCCCACATTTCGAGTTCGCTGTTCGCCGCCCACGGCAGGGTGATCGTCGAGCCCTTGTAGTCGACGCTGCGCCCGTTCGCGAGTTCGCGAATCACTTCGATGGATTCGCGCATCGTTGCGAGGGTCGTCGGCTTGCCGTTGGTCACTCGCACGGCGGAGTCCCCGCGGCCGATGCCGCAGACGGTCCGGTTGCCGTACATCTCGTTGAGTGTGGCGTAGGTGGACGCCGTGACGGTCCAGTCTCGGGTCGCGGGATTGGTCACCATGGGTCCGACGACGACGTTGCGGGTCTCGTCGAGGATCTTGGAGTAGATGACGTACGGCTCCTCCCACAGGATGTGTGAGTCGAACGTCCACACATGCGAGAACCCGTACATCTCCGCCCGCTTGGCCAGGTCCACGACCCGCGCCGCCGGCGGCGTCGTCTGGAGTACGACCCCGACGTCCATCAGCGTGTCTCCGGGAATCCGAGATCGACGCTGCTGGTGGCCGGGTCGGGCCAGCGGCTCGTGACGACTTTGCCCTGCGTGTAGAAGTTGACGCCCTCGGGGCCGTACATGTGCGTGTCGCCGAACAGGCTCGACTTCCAGCCGCCGAAGCTGTAGTAGCTGACCGGCACCGGCACGGGCACGTTGATGCCGACCATGCCGACCTGGACGTCGAACTGGAACTGGCGGGCGGCGCCGCCGTCACGAGTGAAGATCGCCGTGCCGTTCGCGTACGGGTTGGCGTTGATCGTGTCGATCCCCTCCTGGTAGCCGGCGACCCGCATCACCGACAGCACCGGGCCGAAGATCTCGTCGCGGTAGCACGCCATGTCCGGTCGTGACGTGGTCGAGCAGGGTCGGATTGAGGAAGTACCCCTCCGACGGCACTCCTGCGCGGCCGTCGACCACCAGCGTGGCACCCTCCTCGGGGGCATTGTTCACGTAGCCCCTCACCTTGTCGCGGTGTTCGGCGGTGATCAGGGGGCCCATCTCGTTGTCGGGCTCGTTGCCCGGGCCGACCTTGATCGACGGGATCCGCTGGGCAATCTTGGCCACCAGGTCGTCGGCGATCGAGTCGGCCGCGAGCACGACGCTGACCGCCATGCAGCGCTCCCCCGCCGAGCCGTAGCCCGCGCCGACCGCCGCATCGGCGGCCATGTCGACATCGGCGTCGGCGAGCACCAGCATGTGGTTCTTCGCCCCACCGAGCGCCTGCACGCGCTTGCCGTTCGCGGTGCCGGTCTCGTAGATGTACTTCGCTATCGGCGTCGAGCCGACGAAGCTGACCGCCGCGATGTCGTCGTGGCCGAGGATCGCGTCGACGGCGACCTTGTCGCCCTGCACCACGTTGAAGCAGCCGGCCGGCAGCCCGGCTTGAGCGAGGAGTTCCGCCAGGAACAGCGCCACCGACGGGTCCTTCTCGGACGGCTTCAACACGAACGTGTTGCCGCAGGCGAGTGCGTTGGCGAACATCCACATCGGGACCATCGCCGGGAAGTTGAACGGGGTGATGCCGGCCACCACGCCGAGCGGTTGACGGATCGAGTAGACGTCGATGCCCCCAGCGGCCTGCTCGGAGTAGTCGCCCTTGATCAGCTGCGGGATGCCACAGGCGAACTCGATGTTCTCCAACCCGCGGGCGACCTCGCCCATGGCGTCGGAGAGCACCTTGCCGTGCTCGGCGGTGACCAGCGAGGCGATCTCCTTGCGGTTGGCGTCGACGAGCTCGCGCAGCGAAACATCACCTCGGCGCGCTTCGACAACGACGACGAACGCCATGCCGGGAACGCCGCTTTCGCTGCAGCGACCGCAGCATCGAGTTCGGCGACAGACGCCAGTGCGACCTCGGCGGTCTGCTGTCCCGTCGCCGGGTCGTACACAGGTGAGGTGTTGCCGGACGTCGACTCGACGATCCGCCCGTCGATCCAATGCGAAATGGTCTTCATGTGTTGCTCGCTTCGTGAGTGGATTACAACAGGGGTCAGACCCGCGATGTAATCGGCCGTGGATGAGAGGGTCTCGATCGTGCGATTACATCGCGGGTCTGACCCCTGTTGTAATCAGTGGAGGTAGGTGGAGAGTCCGCGCTTGACGTACTTGCCGTGGCCCTTGGCGCCGACGTAGGTGTCGTTCTCGATGACCACGGTGCCGCGGCTGATGACCGTGTCGACCTTGCCGTCGATCTCGAAGCCCTCGTAGGCGCTGTGATCCATGTTCATGTGGTGCTTGTCGTTGACGCCGATTCGCGTCGTGCGATTCGGGTCCCAGACGAGCACATCGGCGTCGGCGCCGGGCTCGATGACACCCTTCGAGTCGAGACCGAACATGCGAGCCGGGCTCGTCGAGCAGGTCTCGACCCACCGCTCGAGCGTCAGTTCGCCGGCGACGACACCCTGGTAGATCAGTTCCATGCGGTGCTCGACGCCGCCAATGCCGTTGGGGATCGCCGAGAAGTTGCCGAGCCCGAGCTCTTTCTGATCCTTCATGCAGAACGGGCAGTGATCGGTGGAGACCACGGCGAGCTCGTTCATCCGTAGGCCCTTCCAGAGATCGGCCTGATGATGCTCGTGCTTGGTGCGCAGCGGCGTGGAGCACACCCACTTGGCGCCCTCGAACCCGGGCTGCGCCAGCTGATCTTCGAGGGTCAGGTACAGGTACTGCGGGCACGTCTCGGCGAAGACGTTCATCCCTGCGTGTTGTGCGGCGGCGACCTCTTCGAGCGCCTCGGAGGCCGACATGTGCACGATGTACAACGGCACGTTGCCGGCGACCTTCGCCAGTTGAATCGCACGGTGGGTGGCCTCGGACTCGAGTTCGGCCGGACGCGTCAGCGAGTGGAACTTCGGGTCGGTCTCGCCTCGGGCCAACGCCTGGGCGACGAGGACGTCGATCGCGATGCCGTTCTCGGCGTGCATCATGATCATCGCCCCCGACTCCGACGCGTTCTGCATCGCCCGCAGGATCTGGCCGTCGTCGGAGTAGAAGACGCCCGGATAGGCCATGAACATCTTGAAGCTGGTGATGCCCTCGTTGTCGACGAGGTAGGTCATCGCCTTCAGCGATTCCTCGTCGACGCCGCCGATGATCTGGTGGAAGCCGTAGTCGATGGCGCATTCACCCGCCGCCTTGTCGTGCCAGGCGGCCAACGTTTCCTGAACGCTCTCGCCGGTCTTCTGTACGGCGAAGTCGACGATCGTGGTGACGCCGCCCCACGCGGCCGCGCGGGTCCCGGTTTCGAACGTGTCGGACGCCTCGGTGCCCCCGAACGGCAATTGCATGTGCGTGTGGACGTCGACGCCGCCCGGCACGACGTACTTGCCAGTCGCGTCGATCGTGCGGTCGGCGTTCACGCCCATCGCCGCGGCCTGCCCGGGGGCAAGGATCGCAACGATCTTCTCGCCGTCGATCAGCACGTCTGCGTCGCGACGGCCGACCGCCGAGATGACCGTGCCGCCGGAGATCAATGTGACCGCCATGATCAGCCCTCCACCAGTTCGCCGTACGCGTCGGGACGACGATCGCGGTAGAACGCCCAGCCGTCGCGGACTTCCTTGATCCGGTCCATGTCGAGTTCGCGCACGATCAGCTCCGGCTCGTACGGGTCGCCCTTGTCACCGACGTACTGGCCCCTCGGGTCGACGAAATAGCTCTGCCCGTAGAAGTCGTTCTCGCCGAGCGGCTCGATGCCGACCCGGTTGATCGCACCGACGTAGTACATGTTCGCCACGGCCGCCGCGGGCTGCTCGATCGACCAGAGATACTCGCTCAGGCCACGGTGGGTCGCCGACGGGTTGAACACGATCTCGGCGCCGTTGAGCCCGAGCGCTCGCCACCCCTCGGGGAAGTGGCGGTCGTAGCAGATGTAGAGGCCGACCTTGCCGACCGCGGTGTCGAAGATCGGGTAGCCGCCGTTGCCCGGCCGGAAGTAGAACTTCTCCCAGAAGCCCTTGACCTGCGGGATGTGCTGCTTGCGGTACTTGCCGAGATACGTCCCGTCGGCGTCGATCACTGCCGCGGTGTTGTAGTAGATCCCCGGCTGCTCGATCTCGTACATCGGCAGCACCATCACCATGTTGAGTTCCTTGGCCAGCGCCTGGAACCGCTTGGTCGTGGGGCCGTCGGGGATGTACTCGGTGTACTCGTAGTACTCGGCGTCTTGGACCTGGCAGAAGTACGGGCCGTAGAAGAGTTCCTGGAAGCAGATGATCTGCGCACCCTGGGCCGCGGCCTCGCGGGCAGCGTCCTCGTGCTTGACGATCATCGACTCCTTGTCGCCGGTCCAGTCGGTCTGCAGCAACGCCGCTTTGATGATGTTGGCCATGGGGTCCTCTGGTGTTCGTCGACGGTCCGGCGCAGTCGGTCGGATGTCCGCGTGACACTAACGACCCGCCGACGCGTGGACAAGGGCGCCGCGCTGCTCGTACATTCAGTTCACCGTGCGGAAACAACCGCCGTCCCCGATCGAGAAAGCACCGCGATGCCCACGTTCCGCAGCGCCTGGCACTGGGTGTTCGGCAAGCACGAACCCAAGCCACCGAATCCCGACCGAACGGTCGAGGCGGGATGGGTGCCACAGTGGATGGCGCCGATGATCGTCGACGAGCTGAACGCCCAGGGCATTCCTGCGGTGACCACCGACGACTTCAACCTCAATCCCTACATGAACAGCCGCGAGCCGATGGCGAGAGTGTTCGTCACCGAGGACCGCAAAGCCGAGGCTCGCGAGGTGATGACCGACATCCTCGGCCATGCCCCCGCCCAACGCCGCATCTGAGCGCACACCCACACCCTCCCGACCACTCCCGTTTGCGTTGCAATCCGGATGGGACGGGTCATCCGAAACTGCGCGCAAACAGCGAGTCGACCGACCACTCCCGTTTGCGTTGCAATCCGGATGGGACGGGTCATCCGAAACTCTCACCGCGAACATGCAGTTCCCCTCCGGGTCGGGGCGCGCCCACTGGCGTGCTGTGAAGCTCGACAACGCACTCAACGACCTCGCCGCCGACCAGGAGGGCCTCCTCACCGTCGAACAGCTCCGCTCGCACGGAGTCACGCGGTGGACCCAGCAGCGCCTCGTCGCCGACGGCTGGATGTTCCGGCTGGCGCCACGCGTCTATGCGCTGCGCGGTTCGCCCGACACCCACCGTCGCCGCCTGCGATGCGGCCTGCTGTGCCTCGGCGAGCGCAGCTGGGTCAGCTTCGAAGCCGCCGCCGCACTCCATGGACTCGATCGATCCCGCCCACACGCCGTCGAGTTCACGATCGACCGGCACCAACGGCCCGCAGTGTTGCCCTTCGCCGTCCACACCACCACCCGACTCCATCCGATCGACCATGTGAACGTCGACGGATTCCGCGTGATGTCGGCAACACGGACCGTCTTCGACCTGGCACTCGCGCGAGCCCATCCCCACCGCATCGAAGCCGCCATCGACAGTGCCGTGAGGCTTCAACTGTCGTCGCCCGAGGTGCTGGAACGACGGCTGGCCACGCTGCGCGGTTCGGGACGCTGGGGGTGTCGTCGGGTCGAGGAGATGATCACCGACTCGGGCGGCCACACCCATCTCGAGCGGCGATTCCTCGAGTTGGTTCGCGAGGCCGGCCTCCCTCGACCCCGGATGCAGGTGGTCTTTCGCTCCGGTGGACGTCACCTCGCTCGCGTCGACTTCCTCTTCGACGATGCGGGCGTGGTGATCGAAGTGTCCGGGCAGAAGGGTCACTCCAGTCCCAGCGAGCGGGCCCGAGATGCGCAGCGTCGAAACGAGCTCCAGGATCTCGGAATGCGCGTGTACGAGTACACCTACGACGACATCACAACGCGCTCCGAGTGGGTGCGCCGCACCCTGGTCGCCAGGCTGCTCGCTTCCGATCCGCTCACCGCGGCCTGACCGCACTCCCCATCCACGTTTGTGCTCAGTTCCGGATGACCCGGTCCATCCGGATTGCCACGCAAACGTGGAGGAGCGAGGGAGTCAGATGTGGCTGGGGCGGAGGAGTTCGTGGGCCATCGGGCACTCGGCGACGATGGCCGGAGGCCCCATCGGGACCTTGCCGTGCCGGCCGACGACGTGGGTGAACATCGACGTCGGGATGACCTCGACATCGAGATCCCACGCGTCGTGCTCGACGGCGAGCGCGTCGACCTTGGTGACCATTGCGTCGAGGAACCCCGCCGGCAGGCGCCGCCCGACACCGGCCACGATCCACACCTCTGTGCCGAACGCCGAGGCCGCCGCCGCGATCGTGGACGACCCGATGGGGACGACGGCGCGCTCCGAGTCGATGGCGAGTGCCTCGACCAAGACCACGTCAGCATTGCGGACCGCTGCCCCGGCCACGCCGGCGTCGACGGCTTCCACCTCGACGTCGTAGCGCTCGAGTCGCCGCACGAACGACGTCGCCGTGTAGCCGGCATCGAGTGCGAGCACGCGGACGTCACCTCGCCGGATCAAGCCGTCGCCGATCACGTCCGGATCGCCGATCGTGACGATGATCGATTCATCCGGTAGCACCGCTGCGAGTTCTGCGCCGGTGCGGTCACTGCGGATCTCGTCGGCCAGCTCCCACACGGCCTCGAAGGGCTCGGCGGACGTCGCCACGTTTGCGCACAGCCACCACAGTGGCCCGGTGAACGGATGCCGCTCGACGATGCGCCGACAGGCAACGACCAGCCCCGACGGATCGAAGTGCAGTGAGCCGAGTGCGTGCGCGGTCTCCTCGACCAACGAGGAGGGATCGGCCCCCTGCGCCCTCGCCACGTAGCGGAGATGCTCGATCGGATGCACGGCCTGACCGTACCCCGGCTCCGCCGACCCTGTCATGCGCAACCCCGACTCGACCGAGCGTCATGTTGGGCCCGCCACCGTGTGACGCCGGCTGGGCGAGGGTGTGGATACCCGGATCGACGGCCCCAGTCGCTACGATCGCTGGCCGTGGCCGACACGACCCCCGACACCGCAGCACCGGCTCCGTCACGCCTGGGCGAGAAGCTTCCCGCCGACCTCGTCCTGACGCCCCTCGTCGACGGCGCTGCCGGCACCGGCCGCCCGATCATGGAGTGGCTCACCACCTTCCATCTGGCCTCGGTCGTCCTCGACCCCTACACCAACGAGAGCTCGTGGGTGCTCAAGGCCGCGGCACGGGTGCTCGAACAGTTCCGAGGCTCGGACACACGGATCAGCCTGCTCGTCACGGCGAACGCCGTCGACGCCCGCGCGTTCCTCGGGCCCTACGCCGACCGCTTCCTCGTGTTCTGCGACCCCGACCGCGCCTTCGTGAAAGCCGCTGGTCTGACCGAGCTCCCGGCATTCGTCTTCACCCGAGTCGACGGCGTCGTCGCTGCAGCGGCCCAGGGCTGGAACCCGCCCGAGTGGGAAACCGTTGCCGACGCCATCGCCGAGGTCTGCTGGTGGACTTCGATTCCCGTGCCCGGCCCCGGCGACCCGGGTCCGTTCCGCGGCTCGCCCGCGCTGGGCTGAGCCGGTGCCCTCGGGGCCCGTCGAGCTTCCCGACCTTCCCGTCGTCGAGGCGATCCCTGCGGTCCGAACCGCATTGACCGAACGACGCCGTGCCGTCCTCGTGGCACCGCCCGGCGCCGGCAAGACGACGCTGATCCCGCTGGCGCTCCTCGATGAGCCGTGGCTCGACGGTCAACGCATCGTGATGCTCGAACCGCGCCGACTGGCCACCCGCGCCGCGGCTCGCCGGATGGCCGACACGACCCGCACCGAGGTCGGCGGGCTCGTCGGCTACCAGACGCGCGACGAACGCCACATCGGTGCTGCCACCCGGATCGAGGTGGTGACCGAGGGCGTGCTCACCCGTCGGCTGCAGTCCGATCCCGAGCTGCCCGGCGTCGGTCTCGTCATCTTCGACGAGGTCCACGAACGCAACCTCACCACCGATCTCGGCCTCGCGCTCGCCCTCGACGTCGCCTCGACCATCCGGGCGGACCTGCGACTCCTGGCGATGTCGGCAACCCCCGACGTCGAAGGGCTCACCGCGCTCCTCGATGCGCCCGTCGTCACGAGCGAGGGCCGAATGTTCGACGTCGACATGCACTGGCTTCCGCGCACCCCTTCAGGCGGCCGATCGGGTGCCCGGCGAGGTGGACGGCCCGCACGGCCGGGCTCGGGCAGCGGCAACCGGATCGAGCCCGACGTCGCGGCCGCCACCCTGCGCGCGCTGCGCGAACAGACGGGCGACATCTTGGTGTTCCTGCCGGGGATCGGCGAGATCCGCCGCACCGAATCGATGCTGCGCGACACCGTGAGCGACGACGTCGACGTGTTCCCGCTCGCGGGGGCGTTGTCACTTGCGGAGCAGGATGCTGCGCTCGCTCCCTCGCGTCCCGGTCGGCGGCGGGTCGTGCTGTCGACCGACATCGCCGAGACGTCACTGACGGTCGATGGCGTTCGGGTGGTCGTCGACAGCGGCCTCGCCCGCGAGCCGCGCTTCGATGCCCGCACCGGAATGACGAGGCTCACCACCGTCTCGACGAGCCGAGCGTCGGCCGAGCAGCGAGCCGGACGCGCCGGGCGCACCGAGCCGGGAGCGGCGTACCGACTCTGGAGCAAGCTCGAACACGGCACCCGGACCAAGCACCGGTCACCCGAGATCACCCAGGCCGACCTCGCCGGGTTCGCGCTCGAGCTCGCAGCGTGGGGCGGTGAGGACGACCTCCGCTTCATCGATCCTCCCCCGGCGGGCCCGCTCGCCCACGCCCGCGAGCTGCTCGTGGGCCTCCACGCGATCGACGACGACGGCTCGATCACGCCGCTCGGCCGCACCATGCTCGGCCTGCCGGTGCACCCCCGCCTCGCCCGGATGGTGGCCGTCGACCGTTCGTCGCTGGCGTGCGTGATCGCCACCTTGGTCGAGGAACGTGACATCTTCCGTGGCCGCCCCGACGATCTGCCGGCCGATCTCGCGCTGCGCATCGGTGCCCTCACCGGTCGCCGCGGCCATGACGCGGCCGACCGGGGCGCGGTCCGTCGCTTGCGTGATCGGGCCGCCGACCTGGCGCGACGAGCGCGCATCTCCTTCGATCTCGACGACGTCGATCCCGACCGATCAGGCGTCGTGCTCCTGCTCGGATATCCCGATCGGTTGGCCGCCCGGCGACGGCCCGGCCAGTTCCAGCTCCGAGCGGGAGCGAGCGCCTGGCTTCCCGACGACGACCCGCTCGCCGATGAGTTGTTCGTCGTCGCTGCCGACCTCGACGGCCACCGCGAGCGGGCCCGGATCCGGCTCGCCGCCGTGGTCGACGCCGACGACGTCGTCGCCGAGTTCGGATCGGGAGATCGTCGAACGCCGATCGCTCGACTGGGACACCGAACGCGACGACCTCGTCGAGACGGTCGAGCGACGCCTCGGGTCGATCCAACTCGGCCAGCGCGTCGGCCGTCCCGATCCGGGCGAGGAGACCACCGCAGCGTTGATGGCTCGGGTCCGGGCGACGCAACTCGGCGTGCTGCGGTGGTCGGAGGCTGCGACGTCGTTGCGCGAGCGGGTGGCGTTCCTGCATCGATCGCTCGGTGCTCCGTGGCCGGACTGGTCGACCGGGCACCTGATCGACACGGTCGACGAGTGGCTCGCTCCATACCTTCCGGGGGCCATCGGACGTTCCGATCTCGAGCGACTCGACGTGGCGATGGTGTTGCGCAGCCAGCTTCCGTGGGAGGTCGGCGCGGAACTCGACGAGGTGGCGCCGGCGAGCCTGACCCTGCCGTCTGGCCGGTCGGTGCCGATCGACTACGCGGGCGAGCAACCCGATGCGTTCGTGCGGGTGCAGGACCTGTTCGGCGTCACCGAGCATCCGGTCGCCGGCGGCGTGCCGATCCGGCTCCACCTGCTCTCCCCCGCCGACCGGCCGATCCAGGTGACCGCCGACCTGCCAGGGTTCTGGGCCGGCTCGTGGGTCGACGTCAAGAAGGACATGGCCGGTCGGTATCCCAAGCATCAGTGGCCGGACGACCCGGCCAACGCCGACCCCAAACGAATGAAGGATCGCTGATGCTCGGGCTCTCGATGGGGATCGCGATTGCGTGCTTCGTCGTCGTCTACGTCGGCGCGACCGTGCAGGCGTCGATCGGTATCGGGCTGGGGATGATCGCGTCGCCGATGCTCCTGCTGGCCGATCCCGACTTCATCCCGGCCGCGATCATGCTGGCGGTGCTTCCCCTCACGTTCACGATCGCGTGGATCGACCGCGAGCACATCGCGCCTCGTGATGTCGGGTTCGCTCTCGTCGGTCGAGTGCCGGGCACGATCGCCGGCGCACTGCTGGTGGCATCGATGTCCGACCGGGTCCTGTCAGTCTGGTTGCCGGCTCCGTCCTCCTGGCGGTGATCGCGTCGATCACCGGGCGGCTGTTCCGGCCAACCGATCGAGCGCTCGTGGTCGCCGGGATGGCATCGGGATTCGCCGGCACGACGACCGGAGTGGGTGGGCCACCCATGGCGCTGACCTACCAGAACAGCGATCCCGCCACGATGCGGGCGACGATCTCCGCCTTCTTCGCGATCGGTTCGGTGATGTCGATCGGCGCGCTGTGGCTGGCCGGCGAGATCGGTGTACGGCAGTTGCAGCTCACGGCGATGATCCTTCCGGCCGTCGTGCTCGGCATCGTGACCGCCCGCTTCGTGAAGGACTACCTCAAGCCCGAGGTGGTCCGCCCCGCGGTGCTCGTCATCTGCACCACCGCCGCGGTCGCCCTCCTCGTCGAGACCTTCACCTGAAATCCGCTTCTCGTGAACAAGGTCGCGCCCAGGACGAGGAGTTGTTCACGAGAAGGTGTTGACAGATGCAACCGGGTATGCATACTGAGTATCTATGGCAGTTCGAGAAGGTCTCTTGGCGCTCCTGCGGGAGGGGCCGAGGTACGGATACCAGTTGAAGACCGAGTTCGAGTCAGCGACCGGGGGCGCCTGGACGATCAACGTCGGCCAGATCTACACCACCCTCGACCGGCTCGATCGCGACGGTTTCGTGACCGTCGACGAGTCCAACGAGCAGAAGCTCTACTCGATCACCCTCGCCGGCGCCGACGAACTCGGCGCCTGGTGGGATGCAGTTCCCGCTGAGGACCCCCCGCCGCGCGACGAACTGATGCTCAAGATGCTGATGGCGATCGAGCTCGGCCCCGACCACGCTCTCGCCGTGATCACCAAGCACCGCACCGCACTCACCACGCTGCTGCAGCGCCGCCGTCGACGGGCCACCACGCCGTCCACGGCCAACAGCAACGGCGAGGGCCTCGCAGCGGACCTCGTGGCCGACGCACTGATCGTGCGCGCAGAAGCCGACCTCCGCTGGCTCGACCTCTGCGAAGCCCGACTCACCTCCGACCACCGCCGCCCGACCGCAACGGCAAGCACCCACTCGGCCACGAACGGCCAGAAAGCAGCAACGTGACCATGACCGCCACCGACACGTTCCTTCCCCCGAGGCAAGCCAGCGGTGACACACCGATGCTGGAGTTCCGCGACATCGTCAAGAGCTATGGCTCCGGCGCCACCGAGGTACGCGCCGTCACCGATGTCACCTTGTCGTTTCCGTCCGGCCAGTTCTGCGCAGTGATGGGACCATCCGGCTGCGGCAAGTCGACCCTGCTCCACCTCGCCGGCGCCCTCGAATCGCCCAACGCCGGCCGGGTGCTCGTGGACGGCGCCGACGTGTCGACGATGAACGCTGTCGAGCAGGCCGAACTCCGGCGCCGCCACGTCGGCTACGTGTTCCAACAGCTCAACCTGATCCCGGCGCTCACCGCGATCGAGAACGTGATGTTGCCGCTCGAACTCGACGGCGTGCCCACCAAACAGGCCCGAGCACGAGCCGCCGAGATGCTGCGACGCGTCGACCTGAAGGACCACAACGACCGCTACCCCGACGACTTCTCCGGCGGCCAACGACAGCGGATCGCCATCGCTCGCGCGGTTGCGGGCGAGCGGAAGTTGCTGCTGGCGGACGAGCCAACGGGAGCGCTGGACACGATCTCCAGCGACGAGATCGTGTCGCTGCTCGCCGGGCTCTCACGTGACAACGGCACCACGGTGGTGATGGTCACCCACGAACCTCGTCTCGCGTCATGGGCCGACCGCACCGTGTTCATGCGTGACGGACGCCTGGTCGACGACTCAGGCGACATCACCGCTGCCGACTCGACTCCCGTCCCGGCGAGCACAACCGAACTCGGAGACGTGCAGTGACGATCGTAGACGACCGTCCCACCATCGATTCGGAGCCAGCATCGGCGGCGCCGGTCGAGCGGAGCTGGTCGCCCACATCCGCGTGGCGTCTCGCCGCCCGCCTCGCCCGTCGCGAGGTGCGCCGCCGCCCCGGCCGGACGCTGCTGGTCGCTCTCCTCGTGGCGGTCCCCATCGTGGCGATGACGATCGGATCGATTCTCGTTCGATCGAACACCGATGCCGCCCGACTCGCACGCAGCTTCGGCACTGCCGATCTGGTGGTCACCCAGTGGACGTCGTACGACGACGACGGCACGCCGATCAACGTGCTCGATGTCGGATCGACGTTCTCCGACCTGGTGCCCGAAGCCACCACCAGCACCGAAATCCTGACCGTGTGGACCTACGTCACGGCGCTCGACGGCGCCCAGACCACCGTGACGGCCAGTGCGTTCGACGCCGCGTCGCCGATCACCGACGGGATCGTCGAGGTCTCATCAGGGCGGCTTCCCGCGACATCCACCGAGGTGCTGCTCCACCCAGACATCGCTGACGAACTCGGCGTCGATGTCGGTGACACGTTGCGTCTGGCCCGGCCCGGCCAACCGCTCCAGGTCGTCGGACTCGGCCGACGGGTCGCCGACCACAACGCCCCGCTGATGCTGTTCGGCGAACTCGATCGCACCGAGGTACGCGGCGCGATCACCGAGACGCTGGTCGACCTCCCCGACGGCACCGACGCGGACCGGGTCGTCGCCGATGCGATGAACTCTGCGGCGCTTGCCGATGCCGAGAACTACGGGCTCAGCGTGCAGACGCGCGACCGGGGATACTCCTACGGCGGGCTGGATGGTGGATTCGATCCGACCACCGAGCAGCTGGCGTGGGGCTGGGTGATCGGTGTGCTGGCCCTCACCGCCTCCGGCATCATCATCGCGGCGGCCTTTGCGACCAGCGCCCGGCGTCAGCTCGCGACGGTCGGGCAGCTCGCCGCCAACGGGGGGTCTCCGCGGCTGATCCGCCGCACGCTTGCGCTGCAGGGCACCTGGTCGGGTGTGGTCGGGTCAGCAGCGGGCATCGTCGTCGCAGTTGGCGGCTTCTTCCTCGCCCGGCCCCTCGTCGAGATGGTCGCAGGTCGATCGTGGACCAACACAGTCGTGCGGCCTGCGGACCTGCTGATTCTGCTTGCGACTGGCTCGCTCGCCGCGACCATCGCGGCGCTGCTGCCTGCGCGCAGCCTCGCCAACACCTCGGTGCTGTCAGCGCTTGCCGGACGACGCCCGATCCGTCCGGTCAACCCGAGAAGCGTGGCGATCGGCGCCGGATTCTTCGTGAGCGGCACCTTCCTGCTCGCCGTCGCCACCGTCGGCGGTCAGTCCGACAACGCTGGCAGCAGCAACCTGTTCGTCCTGGTCGCGATCATTGGGGGCCTTGGCGTGCTCGCAGGAGTGTGCCTCGCATCGCCGCTCGCGGTCACCGCTGCCACGGTCGTCTCATCACGGCTCGGTGCGTCGTGGCGACTGTCGGGACGCTCGCTGCACCGCACCCGCTGGCGTTCGTCGGCGGTCGTCACTGCGATCGCTGTGGCGGGAGCGTTTGCCGTGTCCGCCGCCACGCTCTCCACCGGCCTCAGCACCGATCCCTACCTCGACGAGACGCTCGACATCGCACGCAACGAGGCGCTGCTGCGAACCGACGACGGCACGAGCGTGAGTTCGATCGCTCCCTCGGTGCTGGCCGACGCCCGCGAGGTGATGGAACCGAGCGCCGAGTCGATGGTGAACGGCGTCGACCTCCCCGTGCCGAGCGACGAGCAGATGCAAGCAGCGTGGGAGGAAGCCGACCGGAAGGTCAGCGAGAGCGGCAGCGCGATGATGGCGCCGTTGCTCACCGCGCCCGACGTGACCGTCGTCGACGACGACTTCGTCGACGCCATGGGTCTGTCGTCGACGGATCGCGCCAACCTCGAACGTGTGGGGGCGATGTCGCTGTTCTCCTGGGGAGAGGTGATCGACGGCCCCTCGCAGATCGGCCCTGCCCGTGTGTCGACGATTGCGCTGCTCAGCGCCGACCGCACCGTCGACATCGAGGTCGTCGAACTGCAGGGCGGGATGCGGAGTCGAAACGGCGCGACGTCGGTGATCATGACCGAGCAGGGCGCTCGAGCAGCAGGCCTCGATGTCATCCCGGTCGGCATCCGCTTCGAGAGCCAGAACGATCTCAGCGAGAGTCAGCGGCGGGACCTCGACGGGATCCGCTTCGACGGCGCGCAGTACCCCGATGCCTGGATCCTGCCCGGCGAGGCCGCGTCGTTCGACTCGAACCAGTCGGGGCGGATCGGGTTCTGGATCACCTATCAGTGGGTGTGGGGTCAGACCTCGTCGACGCTGGTCCAAGCGGGCATCGTCGGCGCCACGCTCCTGCTCGTGCTCGTGGTCGTCGCAATCGGCTTGTCGCTCGCCGCTGCGGAGAGTCGCGACGAACGCAACACGCTGATCGCTGTCGGAGCGTCGCCGGCCACCCTGAGACGTCGATCCGCCACGACGGCCACACTGCTGGCCGCGACCGGCGGCATCGTCGCCGTGCCGACGGGGTTGATCCCGCTCTGGGTCGTGCTGCGGACACAGGACGCCAGCCAGAACGGATCGGTCGACGACTTCTCGGTGCCCTGGTTGTCGATCCTGGCACTCGTGGTCGTGATCCCGTTGATCGTCGGAGCGATCGCGCTGGTCGGTTCGGCCGTCGCCCAGCGCGTCCGCCCGCCGCAGGTGATGCAGGCCTTCACCGACTGACGCCGGCGAACTCGTGAACGAGGTGCGGCCCGGTGAGCACCTTGAGCAGGAGATGGAACAGGGACGGCTGGCGCCGAGAACAGCCCCACTACCTTGCCGCCGTGCGTTCCACGCCTCTTGCCCTCGCCCTCGTTGCCAGCCTCCTCGGGATCGCCGCCTGCGGCAGTGACGACAACGCTTCACGACCGACACCGACGCGTGTCGCCGACCACCGAGGTCGCTTCGGCCACGACGGAGGCCCCGGTCGAGACGGCGACGCCCACCACGGAGGCCGCCCCCGAGACGACCGAGGCGGCGCTCGCCGAGTTCGAGTCGCTGCCGGTCGGCCCGTATGACGTCGGCGTCACCACCATCACGATCAACGACGACACCGACCGGCCCCTGACACTCGAGGTGTGGTTCCCCGTCGACGACCCGGCCGACGCGCCGCTCAACCAGTACACGCTGATCCCGGGCGTCTACTACGAGTCGCCCACCGCCGTTGCCGGTGCCGAACTCGTCGCTGCCGAGGGACCGTTCCCGTTGGTGGTGTACTCCCACGGCAGTGGCGGCCTGCGCTACATCGCCTCGTACTACACCGAGGCGATCGCCAGCTACGGCTACATCGTCGTTGCGCCCGATCACACCGGCAACACGGCCGTAGATCGCCTGCTCGGGACCGAAGCCGAGTTCGACGTGACCGCCTCGACGCGCCCGACCGACGTCGTGGCCACGGTCGACGCCATGCTCGACCCGACCAATCCCGTGACGGGCGGTCTGGTCGGTTCGATCGACCCCGACAGCATTGCCGTCACCGGTCACTCGTTCGGCGGGTTCACGTCGCTCGCTGTCGCCGGCGGGTACGAGAACGCCCTCGGTACGTTCGTGGCCGACGACCGCGTCGACGCGATCATCCCGCTCGCACCGGCGACCGGCGACGGCACCCGCTTGATGTCCGACGCCGGTCTCGAGTCCATCGAGATCCCGATGCTCGTGATGGTCGGCACCAACGACCAGACCACGCCGGTCGATCCGAACGTCACGCGGATTTGGGATCTCGCCGGTAGCGAGCCGCTCGTGCGGGTCGAACTCGTCGACGCCCAGCACCAGAGTTTCACCGACGTGTGCGACTACCAGACGTTCCTGCCGACGCTCGGCGACGTCGTGCCGCAACCGGTGATCGACACGATCAACGGCCAGGGCGCCGAGGGCTGCTCTCCCGGCGACATGCCGATCGATCGAGCCAAGGAACTGACCAACACGTTCGCTATCAACTTCCTCGAGTCGGTGTTCCGCGGCGCCGAGCTGATCACCGACGCCAACACGGTCATGCCCGACGACGTCATCTACATGATCCGCTGACCCCACCGAGCCGGTTCTCGTGAACAACTTCACCTCCCAGAGGTGGAGTTGTTCACGAGAACGGGGCTTCGTGCGTGACGGGAGGCGGTCGTAGGCTCGGAGCATGGCTGAGGTCCCCCCGTTCCAGTACACCGAGCTGCTCCCGCTGGGCGCCGACGACACCGAGTACCGCCTGGTCACGACCGAGGGGGTCTCAACCTTCGAGACGCCCCAAGGCACGTTCCTGAAGGTCGAGCCCGAGGCGATCCGCAGACTCACCGCCGAGGCGATGCACGACATCGCCCACTTCCTGCGGTCCGAGCCACCTCCAGCAGCTGCGCAACATCCTCGACGACCCCGAGGCGTCCGACAACGACCGTTTCGTGGCGCTCGACCTCCTCAAGAACGCAGCGATCGCCGCTGGCGGCGTGCTGCCGATGTGCCAGGACACCGGCACGGCGATCGTGAAGGGCAAGAAGGGCCAGTTCGTGTTCACCGGTGGCGGCGACGAGGAAGCCATCGCTCACGGGATCTACGACACGTACCAGACGTCGAACCTGCGCTACTCGCAGATGGCGCCGCTCGACATGTACACCGAGAAGAACACCGGCACGAACCTGCCGGCGGAGATCAAGATCTCCGCGATCGACGGCGACGCGTACAAGTTCCTGTTCATGGCCAAGGGCGGCGGCTCGGCCAACAAGAGCTACCTGTACCAGGAGACCAAGGCGCTGCTGAACGAAGCGACGTTGCTGCCGTGGATCTTCGACAAGATGCAGTCCCTCGGCACCTCGGCCTGCCCGCCCTACCACCTCGCCGTCGTGATCGGCGGCACGTCGGCCGAGTTCGCCGTCGAGACGGCGAAGCTCGCGTCGACCAAGTACCTCGACGCGCTCCCCACCTCCGGTTCGCCCGACGGACACGCCTTCCGCGACCTCGACCTCGAACAGCAGGTGCTGAAGCTCAGCCAGACCACCGGCATCGGCGCCCAGTTCGGCGGGAAGTACTTCTGCCACGACGTTCGCATCGTCCGGCTGCCGCGCCACGGCGCCTCGTGCCCGGTCGCCATCGCCGTGTCGTGCTCAGCCGACCGCCAGGCACTCGGCAAGATCACCAAAGACGGCGTGTTCCTCGAGCAGCTCGAGACCGACCCCGCCCGCTTCCTGCCCGAGGTCGGCGAGGAGCACCTCGACGGAACCGAGCCCGTTCGCATCGACCTCAACCGGCCGATGGCGGACATCCTCGCCGAGCTGTCGCAGTACCCGGTGACGACCCGCGTGATGCTGACCGGGCCGATGGTCGTCGCCCGCGACATCGCCCACGCCAAGATCAAAGAACGCCTCGACGCCGGTGAGCCGATGCCGCAGTACCTGAAGGACCACGCCGTGTACTACGCCGGCCCGGCCAAGACACCCGAGGGCTACGCCTCCGGGTCGTTCGGGCCGACCACCGCCGGCCGGATGGACAGCTACGTCGAGCAGTTCCAAGCGGCGGGCGGATCGATGATCATGCTGGCCAAGGGCAACCGGTCGCTGCAGGTCACCGAGTCGTGCAACGAGCACGGCGGCTTCTACCTCGGCTCGATCGGTGGGCCGGCGGCACGGCTGGCGCTCGACAACATCCGCAAGGTCGACGTGCTCGAGTATCCGGAACTCGGCATGGAAGCGGTCTGGAAGATCGAAGTCGAGGACTTCCCGGCGTTCATCGTCGTCGACGACAAGGGCAACGACTTCTACGCCAAGGTCCGCGCCGAGCATTCGATGCCCGTCTCGATTCGCTGATGATGGACACGCCCGACTCGTCGTCCCTGACCGCCGACGAGCGGGCCGCTGCTCGTGCGTTCGTCGCTCGATGCGAGGTGACGACTCTCGACGTTCCACCGCATCGCGGTGGGCATGTTGTCCGGCGCCGGCCTGCTCGTCGTGTTGCCGGTCGTGGCACGCGACTCCATCACCGGCATCCTCCGATCGTTGTTCTCGGGCGACATCGGAGTCGTCGAGATCGCACTGATCATCGCCATCGGTGCAATGCTCGCCGTGCCGGCGGTCGCTCTCTGGCTGCTCTTCGCCGATCTGACCCGCTTCTACTTCCACGCCAACCACATCGGCAGCGACGGCGACGAGACGTTCACCCCACGATTCACCCTCACATCGCTGCAGCTGCCCTCCGACGAACTCGGCCCGGCTGCGACAGCGGAACTCGTGCGAACTCGGGAGGATCCGCGAATTGTCGAACTTCTCGTGCCCGCGAACGACGAATCACGTGAGCGCGTCGATCGTCAGCTCGATGTGTACGGCGGCCTCGGATCCGGACATGACGATGCCGCCCGCGCGGCCGGCTTGTTCGAACTTGCCGCTGCACGGAGTCGGCCATTGCTCGAGGAGGTGGCCAAGGTGGAACACGGCATGGCTCGCCACGTGCTCCGCCTGCGCGGTCTCGTGCTCCGCTACGTCAAAGCATTGCTCGCGCTGTTGACCACCGCCGTCGCGGTGTATGTCGGCGACGCTGTCGTGAACGGATTCGACCCGGCCGACGGGACGAATGTCACGCAGGACGCGTGGCTGGCCGCGGTAGTGCTCGTCTGGGCGCCGCTCGTCGTGCTCGCCGTGACGTCACCCGTCCGTTGGATCGAGAAGGCGATGCGCGACGAAGGTGCACCGTCCACCGCGGTGGCCGACGATCCCGAGCTGACGTTCGTCGAGCGGGTCTCGCTGCGCATCGCCGCCGCTGCCTGGGTGGCCGCTGGCGTTGCGATGGTCATTTCGATCGGCGACAGCGCGACATCGAGTGACGCCCAGCGCATCGAAATCGCCGTGCTCGCCGTCTCGGTGATCGCCGTGGCGATCGCGGCCGTCACGGGCCGCTTCCGCAGCCTCGTCGAGATCTCGTAGCGGGCGACTACAGCTCGCCGGCGAGTTGACCGAGGCGGCGTTCGCCCTCGGGGGTCTGACCGCCGGCGTCGAGGAACCGCTGCATCCGGTCGTGGGTCTCGTCGTGGGCGAGCGTCGCGTTGAAACCGATGGTCTCGGCGAGCAGGTCCTCGACGACGCCGGTCTCCGAACGCACGACGATCTCCTTTGCGGCGGCGACGGCGTGCCGTGGGAACGATGCGATTCGGCCGGCGAGTCGGTCGACGAACACATCGATCTCGTCGGCCGGCACCACCCGGTTGACCCATCCCCAACGCTCGGCGGTGTGGGCATCGATGTCGTCACAGCCGAGGACCACTTCGAGCGCACGGCTCCGTCCCACCAGACGCGGCAAACGAACCGTGCCGCCCGCACCGGGGATGATGCCCAGCGCGACTTCGGGTTGACTGAAGATCGCATCGGGCGTGGCGAAGCGCATGTCGCACGCCAGCGCGAGTTCACTCCCACCGCCGCCGACCCGGCCGGCGATCACGGCGATCGTCGGCTTGGGCATTGTCCGCAGGGTCTCGCACATCACGTCGTATGGGCCGATCGCCGTCGGCTCGGGCTGCTCGCGAGGGAACTGCTGGATCGCTTCGACGTCAAAATGTGCGAGGAACCACTCCGGGTTTGCCGAGCGGATCACGACCGCCCGAACCGACTCGTCGTTCGCAAGTGTCTCGATCGCTGCGCCGAGTTCGAAGAACACGTCCATCGTCACGAGGTTGATCGGCGGATGGTCGACGGTGAGCGTTGCCACTCCCCGATCGTCGCTCTCGACGCGTACCGAGGTCATTGCATTGCGGCCTTCACCGCAGCTCGCGTCGCGGCCGCCTCATCGGGATTACCGGGGAACTCGACGGCAGCGAAGTCGGTGACTCCGATGTCGGCGAGCGCACCGATGCGATCAACGACTTCGTCATGCGAGCCGGTGATGGCGATGTCCTCAGCGCCGCCCGCACCCTCGCGGTCGAGCATCGCCCGATAGCTCGGCAGCGACCCGTAGATCTCGAACACCTTCGCAGCGCGACCCTTCGCTGCCTCGGTGTCGGTCGTCACGCACACCGGGAGCGCGGCGATCACCCGTGGGGCGGGCCGACCGGCGGCTTCGGCTGCGGCATTGATCGTCGGCACGGTGTAGTCGGCGAGCGTGTTCGGGCCGGTGCACCACGTGAGGGTGCCGTCGGCCAGCTCGGCGGTGGCCTTGAGCATCTGCGGGCCGAGCGCGGCGACGACGATCCCGAACGGCGGCGCACCCTTCGCGTTGAGCGCGAGGTGCGTCGAGTAGTCCTCACCCTGATAGCTGACCGGTTCGTTGCGCGACAGCGGTCCGAGGATGCTCAGGTAGTCGCGGATGTGCCGCACCGGCTTGTCGTAGCTCATGCCGAGCATGTTCTCGATCACGACCTTGTGACTGAGCCCGATCCCGAGCGTGAGCCGACCCTCACAGGCCGCACTGACGGTGAGGCATTGCTGTGCGATCGCACTCGGGTGGCGGGGATACGTCGGCACGACCGATGTGCCGAGTTCAATACGGGGCACCTCGCGCCCGACGATCGCGAGCGCCGTGAGCGCGTCGTGGCCGAAGATGTTGGGCGCCCAATACGACGCGAACCCGTCCACCTCGGCCTGTCGGGCTTCGGCGACCACGTCGTCGATCGTGCCCTCGTTGATGGATCCACCGAACATTCCAATGCGCATCCGACGACCGTACCGATCCCGCCGACACGCCCACTCGCAGCCGAGCCCGATCGACTACGGACTTTCCCACCGATGAGCGAAGCGACCGTATACGGCGGTTTGGCTCATCACAGGCCCGGCCCACGTCCCACCGATGAGCGAAGCGACCGTATACGGCGGTTTGGCTCATCAGGCGACCCGGGCTCGTCGGGGGTGGCCGGCGGGTGGTACGAACGCGGGCCATGGGGAACTGGAACTTTGCCGACATCTGGGAAGTGGCGGCCGACGAGCTGCCCGACGCGCCGTGCCTGATTCACGGCGACGACCACCGAACGTGGGCCGAGGTCGACCGCCGCGCCGACGGTGTGGCCCAGCTGCTGCTCGACGCCGGCCTCGAACGTCAGCAGGCCGTCGCGCAGTACTTGTACAACTGCAACGAGTACATGGAGTCGATGTACGCCGCGTTCAAGGGTTCGTTCGTCCCGGTCAACACCAACTACCGCTACACAGCCGACGAACTGCTGTACCTCTGGGACAACGCCGACGCCGGAGCAGTCGTGTTCCACGGCTCGTTCGCCGAGACGATCGAGGTGATCCGCGATCGGCTCCCGAAGGTCAAGCTCTGGCTGTGGGTCGACGACGCGAGCGGCGACTGCCCCGACTGGGCGACCCCCTACGAGGAGGCCGCCACGAGTGGCGCCGGTCGGGTCGCCCCAGCCTGGGGGCGCAGCGGCGACGACCTCAACTTCCTGTACACCGGCGGAACCACGGGCATGCCGAAGGGTGTGATGTGGCGCCAGGACGATCTGGCCGTGGTGCTGACCGCCACTGCGGCGTCACCGCTGACCGACGACGGCACCCTCGACGATGTGCGCGCCAGCCTCACCCAGCCCGGCGCTCGGTTCCTGCCGGCGTGCCCGCAGATGCACGGCACCGGCAACTTCCCGGGGCTGGGCGACGCTGTGCGGTGGCGGCAGCATCGTCACGCTGACGGGCCGCAACTTCGACGCGGCGGAACTCCTCGACGCGATCGAGCGAGAGGGGGTCACGTCGCTCGCGATCGTCGGCGACGCGTTCGCGAAGCCGATCCTGCGGGCCCTCGACGCCGAACCCGGCCGATGGGACCTCTCCTCGCTCGTCGGCATCGTGTCGTCCGGGGTGATGTGGAGCCAGGAGACCAAGACCCGTCTCCTCGATCATCATCCCGGCATGGTGCTGATGGACGCGTTCTCGTCGTCGGAGGCGCTTGGGCATGGGCTCGTCGGTCTCGGCCGCCGGCGCCGCCGCCGAGACGGCCAAGTTCGAGCTGAGCCCCAACACGATCGTGATCGACGATCTCAACCGTCCGCTCGCCCCCGGATCCGGCGAGATCGGACGACTCGCCGTCGGCGGACGCCAACCGGTCGGCTACTACAAGGACCCCGAGAAGAGCGCCCGCACGTTCTTCGAGGTCGAGGGGTTGCGCTACTCGTGCCCCGGCGACTTCGCGACGATCGACGCCGACGGCCGCATCACACTGCTCGGCCGCGGGTCGCAGTGCATCAACACCGGCGGCGAGAAGGTGTTTCCCGAGGAGGTCGAGGAGGCGATGAAGACCCATCCCGACGTGCTCGATGCGGTGGCGGTCGGCATCCCCGACGAGAAGTTCGGCGAGGCGGTCACCGGCATGGTCGAGGCCCGTCCGGGCCATACGGTCGACGCCGCATCGGTGATCGCCCACGTGAAGACGAAGCTCGCGGCCTTCAAGGCTCCCAAGCACATCGTGGTCGTCGACACGATCGGCCGCGCCGCCAACGGCAAGGTCGACTACAAGCGCCTGCGGGGTGAGGCCACCGAGTCGCTCGGAGTGAGCTGACTACGATCCGAACGTGAGTACTCCGATCGATTCGATCGACGACGCGATCGCAGCAATGGACGTCGAGGTCGATCGGTGTCTCGAGTGTGGTGATGCCAGCGGCTACTTCACGGTGGTCTACCGGGCGGTCACGGAGCGAGTTCGCGACGGCATCGCAGCCGGGGATTTCGCCGACTGTGAGCAGATGGAGCACTTCGACATCCTGTTCGCACAGCGCTATCTCGACGCCCGCGACGCGTGGAACGCGCACTCTGACGCGGTGCCCGAATCGTGGCGGCTCGCCTTCGAGACCGCCCAGAGCGGGCGCTGCCTCGTTGCGCAGCACCTGCTGTTGGGCATCAACGCGCACATCAACCTCGATCTCGGCGTCGCCGCGGCCGCCGCCGCACCGCCGGGCGAGGTCGAGGCGCTACGCGACGACTTCGAAACGATCAACGACGTGCTCGCCGAGCTCGTAGATCGAATGCAGGCATCGCTGGCATCGGTCTCGCCGTGGACGCGCTGGGTCGACGTCGCGGGTCTCCGATTCGACGAGGCGGTCGTCACCTTCAGCCTTCGCCGTGCTCGCGCCGAAGCGTGGGACTTCGCGACCGCGCTCAGCTCGGCGTCGACGGACGAGCGTCGCCGACTCGAAGTGCAGCGTGACGCCGACGTGGCAGCGCTCGGCGCTCGGATCGCACGTCCCGGACGGCCGATGAAATGGCTCGTCGGCGCTGCCCAACGGGGCGAACGCCACGATCTGCGCAGCGTCATCGCCGGACTCGGGGTACGGTCGCAGCAATGAGCGACCACGTGATCCACATCACCTACTGCGTCCCTTGAGATTATTCTGACCGCGCCGTGAGCGCGGCGAACGATCTGCTGTCGACCTACCAGCACGTGATCGAGTCGCTGACACTGGTGACGGGTTCGAAGGGCGTGTTCGACGTCGAGGTCGACGGCGACGTGCTGTACTCCAAGCACACCACCGGCCGCCACGCCGAGCCCGGCGAAGTGCTCGCATTGTTCCGCGAGCTCTACGCGCAGGGAGTCACGCCCTACGACCAGTAGAGGTCACCGCGGTACGGCACGGAGGAACTCGACTCCGGCGACTCGATTGTGGACGCATGCGTTCTCGATATCGTCCGCGAGGGCCATGAACTTGTACTTCTGACCTCGCGCCGAGAACCTGATCTCGTTGCCCTTCTTGAGCCCGAACGAGCTGATGAAGCCTTCACCTCCTTGAAGATGTTCTCGACGTCGATCTCATCGGGCAGCGGCACGATCGGCTCGGCATGGGTGGCCCGCCACGCTTGTCGACCGGGATCACGATCAAGTGCTGGTCGGTGACGCCGACGACGTGGAACTTCACCGAGAACGCGCTCTGCTGCTGCGCGTTGATGGCGCCGACGAGAGTGTCGCCGTCGGGCATTGCGTCCTCGACGAGTTCCTGCATTTTGCGATGCGACTCTTCCTGGCTGTTGGCCCAGACGCCCATGTTGTGTCTTCCTCTCCGTGTTCAGTGATAGGTCGTTGCATTCGTGCGGATCCAGTGCCGGATGGCGGCGCGCGCTGCCGGGATCGGATCCGGCGTTCGGTCCCGTTCGCACCCGTGCCTCGTAGGCGAGCACGAATCGGCGGCGGGTGCCGTCGGTGGTGATGATGTCGACGAGGTCGTCGCTGCTCGACAGCGACCGCGCGTGCTGCCGTCCGCAGCAAGGCTTGCGACCGATCCCTCGGCGAGCGCCGACCCCGCGATCGCGATCACGTCATCACCGATCTCACCCTCGGTGTCCATCGGCGCCATTACCAACTGCCGGTCGGTGGCGACCACGGCGAGCGGTCGATTCCACGTCGAGCGGCGCTCGATCGCCATCGACCGTGCGACCACTCGCTCACCCGAAGCGCTTCGCCGCGCGAGTTCGTCGAGGGCGTCGTCGTAGACCGACTGGCCGTCGGCCACAGACCGACCCGAACGCGGTAGGCGATCTCGCTCAGATCACGTGACGTGAAATGACCCATCGAGACACAGACGATCGTGCCGATGAACCAGCCGAGCCAGGCGATGAAGAAGCCGGCGGTGCAGGCTCCCAGCACGACGATGAACGCGCCGAGCGGGTCGACCGTCTCGTCGAGCACAACACGCACGAGCGTCACGCTTGTCAGCATCGCCCAGACCCCGAGGAGCGCAACGGCGATCAGTGCGAACTCCCGCCCGAACACTCCCATCACGACGGCGATCGCCACGAGAACGGTCAGTGCGGCCGCAAGCGACAGCGGGCCCGCCCGCCCCGCCGAGTCACCGACGCTCGCCAGCGCAGTGGCCAGGGCGACCGCAGCGGCAGCGGCGACGACGCCTGCGCCGAAGGCCCGCGCATGGTCTTCACGAGAACGTGACGGTGGTCGGGTCGGCGGGGTCGTACCGAACGGCGACGCGCGCACCACCTGCAACCCGGCCAACTGGCCGTGACCGACGGTGGCGACCGTCGCCGGCCACGGAGCGGCGCCCTCCGGCATCACCAGAACGTCGACGTCGACCATCGGCTGGTGGTTGACCATCCGGCCGGTGTCGCGCACCGCGACCACGGTGGCGGGGGCGCTGAGGGCCGTCGCCGAGGACGCAAGCCGCGACTGCGCCGTGGCCTGCTGCATCTGGGCAGTCGCAGCGCGCATCTGAGCGGCCGGGTCGAAGTTCCTCGACGCCTCGGCCGAGACCTTCTTCAGCTCGCGGAGGTCCTTCATGAAGCCCATCAGCCGATGCCCCTCCACAGCGCGTTGAAGCGCATGGCCGCCGCCGTGTCGTGCGCGAAACGCGCGTTCCAGCCGTTCATCGCGGCATTCCAGTCGCTGTCGCCGATGCCGTGCTCGGAGGCCACGGCAGCGACACCGGCGAGGTCGGTGATGCCGCGTTCGGTGCCGACGCGGCAGATCTCGGCGTACCGAGCGAGCGACACGTTGCCGATCGTCTCGTCGTCCAGCGCCGTCCCGGCTGCGGCCGGCCCGCCCGGCGCCGACCCGGGGGTCGATCCCGGAGGTGGTGCCGCCTGCATCGCCTCCTGCATCTCCATCGAGCTGCGAACGAGGTCCGGGGCCTCGGCCACGACGTCCTTCATCTGCTTCACCTGCTTGAACAAGCCCACCGACTGCCTCCTGAGTGGGTGGTTCAGGCAACAGTGCCAGCACACGGGCAGACGTGTCATGAGTAGTGATTGCTCACGTCTCGCGGCGAGGAACCGATTACATCGCGGGTCTGACCCCTGTTGTAATCACTGGCGAAATTCAGGACATGCTGACGAGGTCGAGCCAGTCGTCGGAGAAGTAGTCGACGTCACCGTCGGGCATCAGCAGCACCTTGGTCGGGGCCAGTTCACGAACGAACTCTTCGTCGTGGCTCACGAGAATGATCGCCCCGGGCCAATCGACGAGCGCGTCGGCTACAGCCTGGCGTGACGGCGGATCGAGGTTGTTGGTGGGCTCGTCGAGCAGCAGCAGATTGTTGCGCCCGACCATCAACATGGCGAGTGCGAGCTTGGTCTTCTCGCCGCCCGACAACGTGCCCGACTCCTGGAACACCTTCTCGCCCGACAGACCGAACATGCCGAGCAGACCCCGCAGCTGCGTCTCGCCGAGGTTGATGCCCTCCGGCACAGCATCGCGGATGTTGGTGAGCAGCGACTCGTCAGTTCGCAGGTTGTCATGCTCCTGCGCGTAGTAGCCGGCGTGCACCTGGTAGCCGAACTCGAAGTCGCCGAGGTCGGCTTCGGTCTCGCCCGCCAGGATGCGCAGCAGGCTGGTCTTGCCGGCACCGTTGAGGCCGAGCACGAGCAGACGTTCGCCGCGCCCGAGGTCGAAATCGATGTCCTCGAAGATCGTCGGCCCGCCGTACGCCTTGCACATGCCCGACGCTCGGATGACCGTCTCGCCGCACTTGGGCGGATCGGGGAATCGAACCGTCATGGTCTTGCCCGACTGCGGCCCGCGGACGCGTTGCGTCTCGAGCCGGGCGATGCGCTTCTCGACACTGTGGGCCATCGCCGCCTTGGTCGCCTTGGCTCCGAAACGGTCGACCACGGTCTGCAACCGATCGATCTCCTTGGCCTGCAGCACCGCCTTCTTCGCAAGACGGGCCTCGTCCTCGGCGCGAGCGCGCTGGTACTGGCTGTAGGTGCCGCGGTACTCGACGACCTCGCCGACGTCGTGCTCGGTGGCACGGTCGAGGTGGAGGACACGCGTGATCGACTCGTCGAGGAGTTCCAAGTCGTGGCTGATCACGAGCAGTGCGCCCTTGTACTGGCGCAGGAAGCCGAGCAGCCAGGCCTTGGCATCGACGTCGAGGTGGTTGGTCGGCTCGTCGAGACACAGCACGTCGGAGCCGGCGAACAGGATGCGCGCCAGTTCGACGCGGCGGCGCTCGCCACCCGACAGCGTGCTGATCGGCTGGTCGAGCCGGGCGTCGGGGATCCCGAGGCCGGCCGCCATCGCACGGGCCTCGCTCTCGGACGCATAGCCGCCGGTCGTACGGAACGCCTCCTCGGCTTCGCTGTAGCGGCTGACGTTGCGCTCGTCGGGGTTCTCCTCCATCGCGATGCGGAGCTTCTCGATGCGGGTGATCTCGTCGTCGATCCCCCGACCCGACAGCACATGGGTGACGCAGCTGCGCCCATCGAGTGCCGAGTCGATCTTCGGGTCCTGCGGGAGATAGCCGAAGCCGCCCTTGCGTACGACCTTGCCGGACTTCGGCTCGTTGGCGCCGCCCAACACCTTGAACAGACTGGTCTTGCCCGCACCGTTGCGGCCGACGATCCCCACCTTGTCGCGGGCCATCACGGTGAAGCTGGCGGCGTCGACGAGCAGTCGACCACCCACTTCCACCGAGATCGCCTGAGCCTGGAGCACCCGTCCAGGCTAGGGGCAGATCAGGGAGTGGGTTCGACGAGACCTACGGCAGGGTCGTCGATGTGACGTGCTGCCGCCGTGGTAACCGGCGCGGCAGTCGTGACAGGCGCGGCAGTCGTGCGGCGCCGCAGTCGTCGCAGTCGTCGGCGGTGCTGCAGTCGTGGCCGGCCCGGCCGTTGTCGACGGCGACGTGGTGGTCGAGACTCCGCCGCCGACCGCTGCTCGTCGCGACCGTCGTCGTCGTTGAGGGTGGTCGGCGGCACGGTCGTGCTCGTCGGTCGTTGCGGACCCGGACGAACTCGATCCGGTCGAGGGGCGACCGAGCACCGTGGTGCTGTTGGCGCCGACACGTGAATCGTCGCGGAACGTCGACCGCAGGCAGTCGCCCTCACCGTCGACGGGGCCGAGTGCCGCAGCGACGGATTCGGCGAGGATGCGACGGCCGGTGTCGGTCGGGATGCAGGCGGTCGCTGCTCAGCACACCGGGAGCATCCGAGATGGTGCTCCAGTCGAGCACGGTGATGTTGTCGCGTTCGGCACCGAGGCGATTGACGACCTCGTTGACCTCGACGTAGTCCGGTCGGTACTCGGTCACCGTGAGCAGTACGACCGGACGGGGCGCCAGCCGGTCGAGGATCTCGACCAGCTCGGTTTCGTATCTCGCCTGATCACCGCCGTAGTTGCTGCCGAGGAAGACCACGGCGGCGTTCCAGTCGTTCTCGGGGTCGGCATCGTCGATGAGCAGCTTGTCGAGGACGAGATTTCCGAAGTCAACGAACCGGCTCGGTTCCGCCTCGACGGCGACCTGCCATCCGAGCGGGACAACCGCTTCGCACATGTGGTTGCCGTACCGAGATGCTGTCGATGCGAGAATCGAGTCGCCGATCATCAAGATCCGGTTTCCGTCGACGGTCTCACCGATCAACTGCGCTTCGGTGCCGTCCACGTTCATCGGTGGCCGCACCACAACAATCGGTTCGCGCACGGCCGACGGAACGGCAGGGACCGCCCCGACACCGGCGATCGTGGGAACGGGGGTCACCGGCGGGGTCGTGTCGTCGGCGCCGCGCCGCCGCCGATGTCGCACCCGGCCACCACCACAGCGACCGCAAACACGGCAGCGAGCGATCGGCGGCGGGTCATCTGCACCATTGAAGCGTGTTCGCGACCGCGTGGGGCATCGCGATCACCTCAACGAACTCAGCGCGAGCGAAGTGCGTCGCGGATCTCGGTGAGCAACTCCACTTCGGTCGGGCCGGCATCAGCCTCGGCCGGCGTGCGCATCGAGTTGTAGGCCTTGACCACGAAGAAACAGACGAATGCAATGATGAGGAAGTTGATGATCAACGTCAGCGGGATGCCGTAGTTGATCGTGGCCTCGCCGATGTCGATGCTGAGCGAGTTGAAGTCGGGCTGCCCGATGATCGCGGCGATGATCGGCATGAAGATGTTGTCGACGATGCTGAGCACCACGGGTGCGAATGCCGTGGCGAGGACGAATGCGACCGCCAGCTCGACCAGGTTTCCTCGGCTGACGAAGTCCTTGAACTCCTTGATCAGGTCTTTCACGTTCGATCTCCTTCAAATGGAGCGATCGGATCGATCGCCTCGTGACGTGATTGTTTTATCACTTCGGGAGGACACAACCGGAGCCGCTTCGGTCAGCGCGCCGTCCACCCTCCGTCGACGATGATGCTCTGCCCGGTGAGGAACATGCCTGCCGGAGACGCCAACAGCAGGAGTGCGCCGTCGAGTTCGTCGAGTTCGCCCATACGCGGGATCGGCGAGTTCGCCGCGATGAATTGTTGGCTGCCCTCGTCGGTGTCCATGCCATCGGTCATCTCCGACGGGAACCACCCTGGACACAGCGCGTTGACGCGGACGCCCTTGCGTGCCCACTGCAGCGCCAACTCTCGCGTGAGGTTGACCACCGCACCTTTGCTCGCGCAGTAGTGCGCCTGCTTGACCGGGGTCGAGCCGACGTGGCCGAGCATCGATGCCACGTTGACGATCGATCCGGAGCCGCTGGCAATCATCGACGGCGCACAGAGCTTCGACAAGTGCCACAGCGCCGTGACGTTGACTTCCATCGAGGTCCGGAAGCGGTCGAGTTCCTCGTTCTCGACGGCGACCGTTCCGCCGACCCCGGCGTTGTTGACCAGCACGTCGACACGTCCGAAACGGTCGACCACGTCGGCGACGAGGCGTTCCCGATCGGCGTCGTCAGCCATGTCGGCAACGAGCACGAAGGCGCCCGGCAGGTCGGCAGCGAGTGCGTGGAGACGATCCGAGCGCCGCGCCGTCAGCACGACCTGCGCCCCCACGGCATGCAGCACCTTGGCGAAGTGGGCGCCGAGTCCCGACGACGCCCCGGTGACGATGGTGACCTGATCGTCGAGACGGAAGCGATCGAGCGGTGAAGCGAGCGGTGTGGCGGAGGTCGACATGGTTTCCGACCCTAGATTCCGTCGCCTGGTGGTCACCGTCTCGTCATCTCGCCGTCACGTGCGACCGCGCGATTCGATGTCGATCGCGTCGGTTGCGTGACAACTCCGCATCGAGGTGTCGACACACGAGACAGCGGGAACGGTGAGTTGTATGAATGAGGACGTGGAAACCGACCGCCGCAGCTGGACCGACGCCATCAAGCTCGCAGCCATGATCTCGATCATCGCTGCGTTTGCCGCCGTCATCGCATCGGTGGCAGGCGAGATACCTCAGGCAGCCATCGTGCTCCCTGTGATCGTGGTCGCTTTCGCCGCCAGCTGGATCCAGACCGGTCGCGCTCACCACAGCTGAACGCGTCCCGAGCCGACGCACAGTCGATCGACTGTGCCACGATCGTTCGATGCAGCCAGCGAAGGTTCGAATCGGATTCGGCCTCGGAACCTCGACCACACTGCACGGGCCGTCGTACGGCACCGTGGTCGACGCGCTCGAAGCACTCGGATTCGACTCGCTGTGGTTGTCCGAGCGCATCAGCGGCCCGGCACCGGATCCCTTGGTGGCGATGGCCTACGGCGCCGGTCGCACCGAGCGGCTGAAGTTCGGAATGTCGGTGATGGTGCTGCCCGGCCGCAACCCCGTGGTGCTCGCCAAGGAACTCGCAACGCTGGCGAACATGTCCGGCGGGCGACTCCTTCCGGCGTTCGGGCTCGGAGCGGTCGACCCGGTCGAGCAACAAGCCTTCGGCGTCGAACGCAGCGAACGAGCCAAGTTGTTCGACGAGATGTTGACCGTGATGCGGCAGTGCTGGACCGGCGAATCGTTCACCCACCACGGTGATCGCTACGACTACGACGAGGTCCGAGTCCTCCCCGCGGCAACGAAGATGGAGGTCTGGCTCGGCGGGATCGCACCGTCGGAACTGCGACGTATCGGTCGCATGGCCGATGGCTGGCTGCCGTCGTTCGTCACACCGGCCGACGCCGCTGCGGGCCGGACGGTGATCGAGGACGTCTGCGCGGAACACGACCGCCAGATCGAGCACGACCACTTCGGCGTGCTCGTGCCGTACTCGTTCGGTCCGATCCCCGACCGCCTGCTGGCGCTGCTGGCGAAACGTCGCCCCGATCTCGCAGATCCATCCGAGTTGGTGCCGACCTCATGGGATGGACTCACCGACCTGATCCGACGGTTCATCGACGTCGGCACATCGAAGTTCGTCGTGCTCCCGCTCGCCGAGCCCGACGGCGCCGACGCGTGGGTCGAGCATCTCGCAGACGCAGCAGAGGCCCTGTTGCCACTCGAGGCGCACTGACCACCATGGCAGCAACGGCCACATCGCTGTTCGAGCCTGCCGGCGACGACCGATGGACACCGACCGAACTGGCGCGAGGACCGTGGGATCCGAGGGCATGCCATGGCGGCCCGGTCGGGGCACTGATCACTCGCGCAGTCGAGAACGCCGATCCCGACTCGGCGGTCGCCTGGCAGATCGCCCGCCTCACGATCGAACTCACTCGCCCCGTTCCGGTCGGCCGACCGCTCGCGGTGTCGACCGAGATCGAACGCGACGGACGCAAGGTGTCGCTCGTCGCGGTTCGTCTTCACGACGGCGACACCGAAGTCGCCCGAGCACGAAGTCTGCGGATCCGAGCGAACGAGTTCGAACTGCCTGATGACGTCGTGCAGCCACCCCCCGATCCGCCTGGCACACCTGCCGAGGGCATTGCGCAGCGGCCCGTGTGGGCGATGGACGACAGCGTCGCGTTCCACCGCGATGCGTGCGAGCACCGGTTCACCGAGGGATCCTGGGACGAACCCGGCCCGGTCGGCGTGTGGATCCGCCTCCGAGTCCCCGTCGTTCTTGACGAGGATCCCTCGGGTGCGCAACGTGCGGTGGCGGCGGCCGACTTCGGCAACGGTGTGAGCAGCGGGCTGCCGTTCGATCGGTTCACGTTCATCAATCCGGACCTCACGGTGCACCTGCTGCGGCCTCCGGTCGGAGAATGGATCGGGATGCGAACCGCCTCGCACTACGGATCGAATGCTGTGTGTTCGGGCGCGGGGTTCGCCGAATCGGCGCTGTTCGACGCCGACGGTCGCCTCGGACGCAGCGTTCAGAGTTTGATCGTCGACGAGCGTTGACGACAGTTTGCCGACTTCTCGAGAACTCGGTGGGAACCGAACGTCGCCGTGTGACGTCCAACACACATGATGCGTGAACGGCTCATTCCACTGGCACTCGCCACCAGCGCCCTCCTGGTCGCTGCCTCGTGCACGACCGACGACTCCGCTGGGTCATCCACTTCGGGCGACGCGACCACCACGACGGAACCGGGCGACGTCACCTCGACCGAGCCAACCGGCAGCGCTCCCTCCACCACGACCGGGTCGGGTCCGCAAGGATTCGCCTCGGCGAACCTCGAGTTCTTCGGCGATTGCGACGCCTTGTTGACCTACATGCAGACCGAGGCAACCGAGCGCGTGACTGCGTGGGGCCTCGGTGGCAGCGGGATCTACTACGGCGATGGCCGCATGATGCCGGAAGGCGACATGGCAGCGACTGACGCCGGCGCCAACGCCGAGATCGCACCAGACGTCGCCCCGGCACCTGGCGCCGTCGAGGGACAGGACTTCTCGGGCACCAACACCCAGGAGGTCGGCGTCGACGAGGGCGACATCGTCGAGACCGACGGCGAGTACGTCTACGTCGCCAACAGCGACGGCCTGCGCATCGTGTCCGTCGGCGACGCCGATGTCGCGGCGGAACCAGAACTCCCGGAGGGTTCACATCAGTTGCTGCTCGACGGTGACCGCCTCGTGGTCGTGACGTCGAGTTGGAGCGGCGCCCCCGACACGATCGTGTCGCTGTTCGACGTGGCCGACCCGACGAATCCGGTGCTGCTGCGACGGTCGCACCTCGAAGGCGGCGTGGTCGCCACTCGGTCGGTCGATGGCGTCGCCCGACTCGTGATCACGACGTCGTTCGATCAGCGCCTCCCGTTCGTTCAGCCGAACCAGTTCGGCCTCGACGAGGACTCGGCGCTCGAACGCAACCAGGAAATCATCGCCACCTCGACCGTCGAGGACTGGCTGCCGCGGTGGTTCGACGAGGACGCCGACGGCACATTCGGTCCGATGTCGCAAGTGCTGCCATGTGAGACGGTGGCTGCACCCCCGGAGTTCGCCGGGTTGGGCCTCACGTGGATCGGATCGATCGATGTCAACGGTGACGGCACGCCGGTCGGATCGGCCGGCATCGTGTCGACCGGTGACACCGTGTACGCCTCCTCCGACAACCTCTACGTCGCCACGCAGAACTGGAACTGGCAGTGGGGCGGACCCGTGCCGCTCGCCGTCGAGGAAGGGGCTCCCGAAACGGCGCCGGAGGAGGACCCCGGCCCGCCGCCCACGCTGATCCATCAGTTCCGCCTCGATTCGGGGACCGGTGCCACCTACGTCGCTTCGGGACAGGTCGAAGGACGGCTGCTCAACCAGTTCGCAATGAGCGAGTACAACGGCGACCTACGAGTGGCGACCACGACCGACGACTGGGGCGGGTTCGGCGACCAGAGCGAGTCGACGGTGTTCGTGCTGCGCCCCGAGGGTGACGAGCTGCGCCAGATCTCATCGGTGGGCGGTCTCGGCAAGGACGAGCAGATCTACGCCGTGCGATTCATCGACAACCTCGCCTACGTGGTCACGTTCCGCCAGACCGATCCGCTGTACGTGATCGACCTGACCGACCCAGCCAACCCGGTCGAGGCCGGCGAGCTGAAGATCCCTGGGTACTCGGCGTACCTGCATCCGGTCGGCGATGGTCTGCTGCTCGGAGTCGGCCAGGACGCCACCGACGAGGGCCGCACGACCGGCACGCAGCTCAGCTTGTTCGACGTCAGTGATCCGACGAATCCGCAGCGCATCAGCACGCTGCCGATCGGCGGGTACAGCGAGGTCGAGTGGGATCACAAGGCGTTCCTGTACTGGCCCGCCGATGGCACCATCGTGCTGCCGGTGTCGCCCGGTTGGAGCGACTGCGGACCGGACGCGGACTGCCTGTCGAAGGACCTCGTCGGCGCCGGGGGCGGTGCCGTGGTGGCCGAACTCGACGGACGCGAGCTGCAGGCTCGCGGCGTGATCAGCCATTCGAGCCCGAGCCGGTCCGGGTGCTGGAACCCGCTGCAGCGCTCGATCGCCATCGGCGACGAGTTGGTGACGGTCGGCCTCGACCAGATGAAGTTCTCCGACCGACAGAGCCTCGAGCCCCGCGACTCGGTGAGCTGGGGCGAACCCGAGCAGTACGGCTGCTACTGGTACGCCGACTGATTACAGAAACTCAGGTTTGCGTTGCATTCCGGTGAGGCGGGCCACCAGAAGTGCAACGCAAACGGGAGGGGGCGACTCGGTCAGGGCGAGGCTCGTCACCGATCCGCCGGCGGTGGATCGCAGCATGTTGATGTCGAACTCGCTCGGCAGGTACTTGATCGTGCGGTACGAGTTGCCGGAGTTCGGCAGGCCCACGGCCATGATCCGGTTGTAGCGGGTGCCGTCGTAGGCGAATTCCTCGAGGAACGGCTGCTGACCAGCGCCCCAGTTGACGACCACCGAATCGGCGGTCTGCTGCGTGCTCCCGAGGGTGGCGCCACCAGGGGCGGCGTTCGAGAACTGCCACAGCAGCGTTGCCGTGCCCGCCGCGACGTCGATCTCGTAGGCGACGGCACGTGGGCTGCAGCTCGCGCCCGGCTGCGGCCTGGTTGTCGAGCATCGTCAGCACGTTGCCGTTCAACCGGGCGTCGTGCGGCCGCTTCGGTCCCCCGCAGGTGTCGTCGCCGACGATCGTCAGTTGCGGTGCGGGCGGTCCTGCCGGTCGAGGTTCCTCGCCGGCGGCGTGCCGAGCGTCCACTCGACATTGCCGGTGGCATGGTCGATGCGGAAGACGCCGTCCATGTGTCGGACCGTGACGACGTAGTCGCCGTCGGCTTCGACGGTCGATCGCATTGATGTGGAACACGTCCCAGGCGTCGGGAAATCCGCGAAACTCCAGCCGGCGGGGCTGCGACTCGTCGAAGTTCATGCGGGAAGGTCGACGGGCTCGGGTTGAAGTGGTCGTTCATCTTCCACGTCCACAGGTGTGCCCGCCCGTCGACCTCCTGGATCACACCGTCGCGAGTACGTGTCCGACGGTTCGTTCCACCGGGCATTCCGGACAAGTTCACATCGGACTTGATCGGATAGCTGATCTGAGCTCGGCCATTCGGGCAATGGCCGTCGGAAGCTCGACGTAGTCGTGGTGATCGGTCAGCAGCGCCGGTCGATCGGTCTGGTGCTTGACCGTCGGCGGTGCCCTGCAGGTTGGTGAGCCAGTAACCCTGATTCGGGTCGATCCCGAACGGACCGTACGAAGGCGTGAATGCCAGGCGACCGTCGGACAGCTTCTTCGCGTCCATCATCGAGGCCGGCGTGCGCTTGTACCAGACCGGGGCGCCGTAGTGATCGAGGATCATCACGAACGGACCGTTGAGCGCCGGGTTCGGACTCGCGAAACCAGACGTCGTCAGGTACCAGCCGGCACTCGGGTTGCCGGGGCGCAGGACCTCGAGGCGAGGGAAATCGGTCGGCACGCAGCGGAAGTGATAGTTGCTGGGCGACACCTTCACGGGTCGTTGCCAAATCCACCGGCTGGTCGGTGGCCAGCACGAAGCTGGTCGTACCCGTGCCGACCGCCGCCGGGGTTCCACCTGCGACCGACAACGTGGCCGAGGTGAACGGCAGGAGGTCGATGCTCATGGTGACACTCGACGTACCGCCGCCGGCGGTGGTACCCGCACCGCACTCGATGACGTAATCCGTGGCCGCCGGCATTGAATGGCGGCCATGCCGGCTTGTCGAACGACAGCCGCTCGAGCGGCGAACCCGTCGGTCCCGTCATCACGGCGAACACGTCGACGATCACGTTGGTCGGCACCGACGACACGATGCACACGCGCCGGTCCACGCCGAGTTCGATCGTGGCGAGGTTCGTCGCGGCTTCACCGGCGACGTAGTTGAGCGTCGAGACATTGGGCACCGTCCCACCGCACGGATACGCCGTCAGGAATCCAGCTCCCGCCGCGTCAGTCGACACGAAGTTGAGCATCACCGCTGCCGCGTCCGCGGCGCCGGCCTGACCGGCCACCGGGTCGAACGAGCGCACCTCACCGGCAGCGAGTGGCTGCAGCGGACCGCCGATCCCATTGCGACTGTCGACGACCCGGCGCCCAGCCGTGGGCACCACGCTCGCGGTCGGCCCAAAGCCCGGCGCCGATGCATAGAAGCCGGTCACGTCGACGATCACATGGACCGTGGTGTCGGCGATCACGCACAGTGTGTTGCCCGCCCCGAGCCCAACGATTGCGCCCACAGCGCGCGCTTCGCCAGTCTTGAAGTTCACGTTGGAGGCCGTCGGTGCCGGCTGTCCACAGGGGAACGCCGTCATGAAACCGGGTCGCACCGCGTTGGCCGCCGTCAAGTTCACCGACCGCGGCGGACGAGTTCGCCGGGATCACCGACGACGGGATCCGGACCTCACGAACCTGCAGCGGACTCAGCGCAGTGAGACCGGGCTGCCGGCTGTCGTAGATGCGTTGCGGGGCGATCGACCCGAACCGGTTCGGCCCATCCGACCACCATCCACTGAGATCGATGATCAGGTCGGAGCGCCCGTGACTGAAGATGCAGACCTGCCGGTTCGCGTCGGGAATCGCAACGACCAGGTTGGGAGTCGCGAATGCGGCGCGGGCGTTGAGGTTCGACGTGTCCGGGCGACCCGCCGCGCACGGGTACACCGTGAAGTAGTCGACGTCGCTGTTGACCGCGGTCATCGAGAACGCCACCGCCTGAGCGGTCGAGGGGATGTCAGCGCCGATGTTGACGACCATCGTGCACCCTCGGTCGATCGGCGCACGAACGCCGCCGATGTTGTTGCGCGTGTCGATCAGGCGAACAGGATTGATCGGCGTGTAGCTCAACAGCGGGGACGTGGTGGCCGCTCCGCCGGTCGGTTGCGGGGCGCAGGTGACGGTCGCAGTCGCCGCCTGGACTGGCGAAGACGTTCCCACCACCACCGGTACGACGACGCTGAGCATGCTGGCAACCACGGCGAGTGGCGCAACGATCCGTTTCATCGAGCGCCGAACGTAGCTGCTCCCAGGCCGCGATCGCAGTCGGCCGTACACGACGTGTCAGGCACGGCGTGTACGTCAGCTTCGTTTCTGGATGTTGGCCCATTCGTCGCGGAGGCCGACGGTGCGATGGAACAGCATCGGCTGGTCGGGATCAGCAGCGAAGTAGCCGAGACGCTCGAACTGGACGACCTGACCCGGTTCGACATCGGCCAGCGCCGGCTCCAGCTTGGCGCCGTCGAGCAGTTCCCTCGAATCAGCGTTGAGATCGTCGAGCGGATCACCAGTCGCCTCGCCCGGCACTTCGGGCGTGAAGAGCCGGTCGTACAGCGCCACCGTTGCATCGACGGCGTGAGCGGCCGATACCCAGTGCATGGTCGATTTCACCTTGCGGCCGTCAGGAGCGTTGCCGCCCCGGGTCTCGGGGTCGTAGGTGACTTCGACGGTGACGACGTTGCCGTCGATGTCGGTCTCGAACCCGGTTGCCGTCACGAAGTAGGCACCCCGCAGGCGGACTTCCTTGCCCGGCGACAGCCGGAAGTACTTCGGTGCCGGCTCGGCCATGAAGTCCTCCTGCTCGATGTAGAGCACGCCGGTGAAGGGCACCGTGCGTGTGCCGTCATCGGGGTTCTCCGGGTTGTTGTTCAGCTCGACGTACTCGACGACCGGCTCACCGTCGTCGCCGACCGGCCAGTTCGTGATCACGACCCGCAACGGTCGCAGCACTGCCATCCGTCGCAGCGACACCCGGTTCAGTTCGGTGCGCACGAACGACTCCAACAGCTCGACCTGGTGACGACTGTTGGTGCGCGACACACCGATGAACTCGCAGAACTCGCGAATCGCCGAGGCCGGGTAGCCGCGACGACGAAGACCCCGCAAGGTCGGCATCCGCGGATCGTCCCACCCGTCGACGATGCCGTCGTCGACCAGCTTGGCGAGCTTGCGCTTCGACGTCACCGTGTGGGTCAACTCCAGGCGAGCGAACTCGGTCTGGCGAGGCTGTTCGAATGGCAACGGCAGATGTTCGAGGTACCAGTCGTAGAGCGCCCGATGGCTGTCGAACTCGAGCGTGCACAGCGAGTGGGTGACGCCCTCGATCGCGTCACTCTGGCCGTGCGCCCAGTCGTAGGTGGGGTAGATGCTCCACAAGGCCCCGGTGCGGTGATGATGCACGCCGCGGATCCGGTACATCACCGGGTCGCGCAACTGCATGTTCTCGTGCTGCATGTCGGCCTTGGCCCGCAGCACATGCGACCCCTCGGCGAACTCACCTGCCCTCATCCTGCGGAACAAGTCGAGGTTCTCCTCGACGGATCGTGTGCGGTACGGGCTCTCGATGCCCGGCTTGCCGTAGCCGCCGCGCTGCGCCGAAATCGTCTCGCCGTCCTGATCGTCGACGTACGCCAACCCCTTCTCGATGAGCAGTTCGGCCCAGTCGTAGAGCTGCTCGAAGTAGTCGCTGGCATACAGCGGCTCGCCCTCGATCGGGAAGCCGAGCCAGGCGAGGTCGGCGATGATGCCGTCGACGTAGCTGGTGTCCTCGGTGTCGGGGTTGGTGTCGTCGAACCGCAGGTTGCACACACCGTCGAACTCGGCGGCGATACCGAAGTCGACCGTGATCGCTTTGGCGTGGCCAATGTGCAGGTAGCCGTTGGGCTCGGGCGGGAACCGAGTCTGCACCCGTCCACCGAAGGTTCCCTGTTCGTTGTCGGAGCGCACCAGGTCGCGCACGAAGTTGGAGGCGGCTGGAGATCCGTCGGTGGCAGGCATGGCGTTGTCCAGTATGGACGGCGCCGCCTCGTTCGCTGCAGACAGTTCGACCGGAGTACAACGTGGAGATGACTCCACTCGAGATCGTTCAGCAGACCTCTCCGACCATCAACCAGGCCGGCAATCGCTTCTACTTCGATGCCGACACGATGGCGAAGGGCAAGGAACTCGGCCTCGATGGGTTCCGGTTCTATTTCCTCGGCCGCGGCGGCGTGCTGGGCGATGTCGACCCGGCGGTGATCGTGTCGGCCTTCGGCTATTTCAGCCCTGGGGTCGTCGAACTGATGTGGGATTCCGCGAGGCAGATCATGGCCCCACGGGAAGCGGCGAGCGAGTACCTCGCCTGCGCTGATCGCTTCGGTATCGCCAAGCTCGACGGCATCGACGTCCTCGACGGGTTCAACGACGCTGCCGAGGCGATCGTCGCGTCGGTCGATCGATCGGCGCTGCCGCTGTTCGCCGGCGTCGCCGCTGAACCGCTCCCCGACCACCCGGCAGCACGCGCCTACCGCAACGTGTGCATCCTGCGAGAGCTGCGCGGCAGCATCCACCTCCTGGCGATCGTCGCCACGGGCGTCTCCCCACTGGTCGCCCACACGATCCGGCGACCCGACGATGTCACGTCATTCGGATGGGAGTCCGCGCCCGACATCTCCGACGACGACCGCGCCCGCCTCGACGTCGCCGACGAACTCACCGATCGCCTGCTCGTCCGGTCGGTCGAGGCCCTCAGCGACGCCCAGCGTGACGCCTTCGTCACCGGCGTCGAGGTGATCGGCGCCCACCTCGACTGCTGACCCCGCCACCCTGCGATGAGCGAACCGACCGCATACGGCGGTTTCGCTCATCGCTGGCAGGGTTTCGGACCGACCGATGAGCGAACCGACCGGATACGGCGGTTTGGCTCATCGCAACTCGAGGCCGCACATGGAACGAGACCCGCCGAAAGCGGGCCTCGATGCTGAGTTTCGTGGCAGCCTCCGTCTCGGTGTGTGCCGGCGCGTGCGTCGTGCAGCTTCAGACGGAGCGCATGACGAGCACGATTCCGACGACCGCGGCGCCGAGGCCTGCTATGGCGAACGTGGCGAGGGTTCTGATGCGGGTTCTTCCTTGGCCTGGCTCGTAGTCGGTGAGGTACGGGCGGGCGGCTCGGGGGAGGAGCCATGCGTCCTGACACGGCCCGCCGACGGCCATGACGAATCGCGCCAGACGGCCCTTGGGCTTGGCCCGGCTCTGAACGAAAGGAATCCATCGTGGCAGCGGCACGTTCCCTGGGGGTTGCGCGCGCATCCACGCCACGGTGCGCTCGAGTTCGGCGGTGGTGGCAGGCGCATCGGCTGGCCCGTCGAGGCGCGTCCATTCCCCGTGCCCGGGAAGCACCCAGCGAAAGCTCAGGTGACCGGCACGAGCCCACGCGGCGAGCTGCTCGATGGAATCGGTCTGTCGTTCCCAGTCCTCCCAGCACTGGAGCCGGTGGCCGATGAGGTGACCGTGCGACGTCGAGTAGGCGAGGTGGTCGCCGGTGAACAGGACACGCTGGTCGTAGAGCAGGCACAGCCCGCCCGGGGTGTGGCCGGGCTGGGGCAGGACCACGAGTGTGTGCTGTGAGATCGCCGACGGGTCGACAGGTGAGCCGTCCAGCGTGCAGGGCCCGCGATCGGACGGGATCATGACCTCGACGTCGGTGGTCTTGTCGGTGAAGGGCGTCTGGAAACGGTTGACGTCGTCGCGGCCCAGGACTCGGCGGGCGCCGGGGAAGCGGGCTGCGTAGTCGGCATGGTGTTGCACGTGGTCCTTGTGGGTCAGGAAGATCGTTCGCACCCCGCCGTGCGCGTCGAGCCACTCGAACAGCTCGTCGTTCGGGCGCGGAAGGTCGACGAGAACACCGCCGTTGGGGTGTTCGATGAAGTAGGCGAAGGCGCCGTAGTTCGATTTCGACGGCTGACCGAGCGCCCAGACATCCTCGTCGAGTCGGCGGGGCCAGGCTCCCCAGATGGGCCTGTGGTCGCCGCTGTTCCGCTTGACGTGCGGTTTGCCGAGTCGGATGGCCCCGAAACCGCAGGCCGCCGCCGCCGTGCGGGCGGCGTCGTATTCGTCTTGGGTGCTCGGCTGGCCGATGACCCCGGTGAAGGCGCCTGGTTCCCACGTACCCTCCTGCGGCGTCGGTCCTACGCCATCGGTCCCGGGTGCGCGGACTTCGCCGAAGATCTCGGGAGCGATGTTGCGGCAGGTTCCGCCGCCGCAGCACTTCCTGGTGATGAACACCTCGGCGAGCGGCCGCTCGGCTCGCGGTGACGAGTTCGACCGGGATGCGTCGATCGATGTGGTGTCGGCTTGGTTGGTCATGAGCTGCCATTTCCGGGGGCGGGTTGGAGGAGCAGGATTCGAAGGGCGTCTCGGATCCGTGCGCCGAGCTCGGTCACGGTCCAGCCGCGGAGATCGATCAGCTCCGTCGTGGTGGTCGGTGTGATCAGCGTGGCGGCCACGTCGGTCGCTGTCTCCACGGTCCACTCGTCGCGTAGCAGTCCCTCGGCATGCAGCCGGGTGATCACATGACGCATCAACGGTCGGCGACCCTGGGACCGGCTCTCGAAGTGCTTCTCGATCTCGGGGTCGTTCCGACGCTCGACGTCGATGGCGGCGGCCAGACGCCTGATCTGTGGAGTCCATGCCATGTGGAGATCGACGAGCCGATCGAGCGCCTCGGTCGCGGACGGCGCCTGATAGATCGCGTCGTACAGCTCCTGGGTCGCGAGCTCTGCCTGGGCTCGGTCGGCGACGGAGACAAAGATGTCAGCACGACTGCTGAAGTGAGCGTGGACCGTCTGGCGGGTTACTCCCGCCCACGCCGCAACGTCGGCGTAGGTGAAGTCGGTGCTCGGCGTCACGTGCAGCTGCTCCCACACGGCGGAGACGATCCGTTCGCGAGCGCTCGGTGCCATGGTGACAGCGTCGCGCTACTCTTACAGTCTGTCAAGCACATACAGACAATGTGTCTATATGTCGCCGTCGGGGCCTGCCGAACTCCGCTGGTGGCACCGTTGGCTGCGCCTCGCCTTCGCCGTCGATGAGCATGCGAATGTCGTCGGTGCGGTGCCTCGCTGTCGCGAGGAAGTCGGGGTACTGGAAGTGGGTATCGAGAGCCTCGGCCAGGAACGCTGTCTGTTCGGACGGATTCCCGCCGAACGACCACGGGTGATCAGTCCCCTGCGCAACGCCTGAGGAGAAAGAGGTCCGAGCGATTGGCGATTCCGTCCCCCATGGCGGATCCCGCATCGGAGATCTGCGTCTGCCAGACCGTCGCTTTCGACTGATCGAGCAGGGTGAGTCAAACACCCTTCGGGTTGTCTTCGGTCGGACTGGCGAACAAGGCGTCGCCCTCGGCGGTCGTCCCGCCGAAGTCCCACGGGTCCTGCTCATCACGCTCGGTCCACGTGGTCGTCCAGATCACATCCCCGGTTGCGGTGTCCAACAACGAAACACCCTCGCTCGATACGACATGAGCCGCACCAGGGCGGGGCAACCCGACCTGTATCGACCACGATGTCTCCTGGGGGAGGGAGGACCCGGCGAACTGCCAGAGCTGGGCTCCCGTCGCCGGATCGAGACCGATCACCTCGATCCCATCCGAAGCCATTGCCACCACGACGTCAGATGCGAGGACATAGGGAAGCGCCCGGTCGCTCCCGGCTGCGGCGGGCGCCTCCCAGCGGGTCGTTCCATCGCTGGCGTCCAGTGCCAACATCACCGCACCATCGGCGTCGAAGCCCGGAACGACCACGATGTCCTCGCCAGTGACGAACGCACCGTTGAAGCGGCTCTGAGCAAGGACCGTGGACCACCGAGTCGCCCCCGTGGCTGGGTCGATGCCCTCGTACGTGACGTCTCCGGGCCCGTCGATCGTAGCGATCACGAACACCTCGGCGGACGGGGCGATGCCAACGACGACGCCACGTTCAGGCGTGAACGTCCAACGAACCATCCCGCTCGACGGTTCGACTCCCAACACCGATCCCGAGCGAGGAAGAGCGACAGTCCCCTCGATCTCACCGAACTGCATGGACCGCACCCAGCCGTAGTTCGGCACATCCGAGGGCGCGGTAGGCCATGGTTCCGTACGCCACAATTCGATGCCGGACGTCCGATCCCATGCGGCCTCGACATTGAGACCTCGACAGTCAGAGCCGAACCCGATCACGACGTCATCGAGCGCGAGGACCGACCTCACCGAGGCAAGCTGAGCGTCGCCCGCCGACCACCGGGCGGTCCCCTCCACCGGATCGACGTCGACCAGCGATTCATCGCCGATATCGCTGACGACTGCGTGATCTTGCGGGGCCTCCGTCGACTCCGACACCGGAAACGAGCCAGCAATGGTCGAGGCAACCGTCTGGTCGTCGGGAGTCGTGGAGACGAGCGGTGCCGTGGATTCGAACGGTGCCGTGGAGTCGGCGGCGCCACACGCGGCCAACACGACCAGGGCCCCGAGGGCGATCAAGAGGCATCGAGGAACCGTGCAAACCTGGAACGAACGCACCGTCACATGGTAAGCCGAGCGACTGACCCGGTGTCCACGCTGAGCTCGCCGGACAACGAGGGTGGGGTCATCGCTCGGGCAAGCTCCAGGGTGATGGTGGTATCAGCCGAACGTGCAGGCTGTGCGCGACATCGGTAGGTCCGATCTGTCCCCGCTCCTTGCTCCCGCCCGGCGATGTCGGAGCAGCAACGCCCTTCTCGCGCCGCACTTCCCGCGCGCTGTGACGGCTGGACGGGTGTAGCCCGGAGCTCATGACGCGATCACCGTCAGTGTTCGATTGGTGCGTCCTCGACGCCGTGATCGAGCGGGCGCCGTGGACCGAAGTCGCACACCGGCAACGTGCGGACGAGCGGGTTACGGAGCGGAGGTTGTGTGTGGATCGCGGTGCGAAGGAATGCGGGTTCACGTTCGGGTCTGTGCCGCTGCGGCAAACGTCGATATGCGACCTTGAGCCGATGTCTGGTGCCCGGCGCTCGTGTCGGAGATGGGTGCGTGTCCCCACTCGCCAAGACAGGCTGTCGCACTACCATCAACTCGATGGACGAGGAGCGGGACGACGTCTATGTGACGCCGGTTGGCGACCCCAATCCCGACGATGTGGCAGCCTTCTGGGAGCGCTACCTGCGCACGGCCGGCTCGGTGCCATCACCGTCGGTGCCGCCTGCGTGGTGCTTCGGCGACACCGTCGAGTTGGCAGATGAGCTGATCGAACTGGTCGTGCGAGGTCCCAAGCGCGCGACGGCCGCAGCGGTAGCCGAGTACGAGGCCGACGGCGACCCGATTCCCGCCGTCGGCGACCTCTCCATCGCGACTGATGGCTCGATGCGGCCCAGGGCGTTGTTGGAGACGACCGAGGTCCGCGTCGGGCCGCTGTCGTCGGTCGATGAGCAGTTCGCCTGGGACGAAGGGGAAGGCGACCGGACGAGACAGTGGTGGTTGGACGCACACACTTGGTACTTCACACGTGCTTTCGCACGCATGGGGCTGGAGTTCCATCCACACATCGCGGTGGTCTTCGAGCGTTTTGCCGTGCGCTATCACGAGGACTGAGTCGAGCAGCCGCTCAATGTCGATGCCGCAGAACGCGCCTCCCGGGCGTCGCGAGTCGAATGTCAGACCGGGTTTCGCCGTGCTGATCGGCAAACGAACCTCGGCCGGACCGAAACCGGTGATCCCGAAACGCGGCTCGCTGATTTGGTCTGCGCGTTTCTGGGTATGGAGACGATCGGTGGGCGGACGACCACATTCCACGCCGGGGCGGCGAGTGTGCCGACGAAAGGAATATTCATGGCTTTCAGCCGACGAAATCGACGCCTCGCCGCGTCACTATCCGTTCTGCTCGCAGCAGCCTCGGTCCCGACCGTCGCCCTGGCCGGACCGTCGCAGAACGGATGCAACAACCGGAACCTCAACCAGACCGACAAACTGCTGGCATGCGTGGACGCGGAGGACGTCCTCGTCCACCTCGATGCGCTGCAAAGCATCGCTGATGCCAACGGCGGAACTCGCGCCTCCGGAACCCCGGGTTACGACGAGTCAGCCGACTACGTTGCCGGCCTCCTCGAGGATGCGGGCTACAGCGTGACACGCCAGTTGTTCGAATTCAGTCTGTTCACCGAGAACTCCGTATCGCTGACCGTCGATGGAGCCTCGATCGAAACCCAGACCTTCGAGTACTCCGGTGCGGGGACGGTCACCAATGGCAACGTCATCCCGGTCGATTTGGAACTCGGATCCGGCAACGCGTCGGACTCGGGCTGTGAGGCGACCGACTTCGACGGACTCGACTTCACTGGCGACAACGACATCGCGCTGATCCAGCGTGGAACCTGTGCATTCGGTGTGAAGGCGACGAACGCCGCCATGGCCGGCGCGGAGGGGGTGATCATCTTCAATCAGGGCAACACCCCGGACCGTGAGAGCATCATCGGCGGAACGCTCGGCGAAGAGGTGGTCGGAGTCGTCGACATCCCCGTGCTCGACACCTCCTATGCGGATGGAGTGGCGATCCTTGAAGCGAACAGCGTGAGCCTTGCGGCCGACACCACCATCGACACCAAGTCGACGCAGAACGTGATCGCTGACCTCGAGGGAGTCAACACCGACAATGTCGTGATGGCCGGAGCACACCTGGACTCTGTCACCGAGGGTCCGGGAATCAACGACAACGGTTCCGGTTCGGCCACGATCCTGACCACAGCGCTGGCGCTCGCCAACAACAAGAAGTACACCCCGCAGAACAGCCTTCGCTTCGCATGGTGGGGCGCCGAGGAATCCGGTCTGATCGGATCCACCAACTACATCTTCAACCCCGAATTCGGAATCTCCGACGAGGACTATGAGAAGTTGGCGCTGTACCTGAACTTCGACATGGTCGGTTCGCCGAACTTCATCTACGGGGTCTACGACGCCGATGAATCGACGTTCCCCGCCCCGGTGGTCGTTCCACCCGGGTCCGCCGCGCTCGAGGATCTCTTCGAGGCGTACTACACGATCAACAACGTGCCCTACGAGGACTCTGAGTTCTCCGGTCGTTCCGACTATCAGGCGTTCATCGACGTCGGGATCCCGTCGAGCGGCCTCTTCACCGGAGCTGAGGAGATCAAGACCGATCAGCAGGCAGCAATCTGGGGCGGGACGGCCGGCGACCAGTTGGATCCCTGCTATCACCAGGCCTGCGACACGGTTGACAACGTGAGCATGGAGGCGCTCGAGGTCAACGTCGACGCGATTGCGTACTCGATCTACAACCTCGCCGCCTCGACCGAGGCCGTCAACGGTGTCGAAGGCATCGAGGTCAAGGGAACCACCCCCGACGAGGTCGAGTTCGACGGACCACAGGGGACGTTTGCCACCGGCGGCGGCGGCTTCGACGCCCGTCACGCCCACCAATCCAGCTGACACGTATGCGAACCGGTGTCGCGTGATGGTTCAGACCCGTCACGCGACGCCGGTTCAAATTTCTTCATGCGCTGCCTCGCTGCGGTCGGTGGGGCGGGTGTGGACGAGTCGTCAGGCGTCGATGTCGGCGGCGACACTACGAGCGAGCGTGGTGAGGCGTCGGCGGTAGTCCGCTACGGCGGGAGTGTCGAACTTGAATCCCTTGGGTGACAGCTCGAGCACCTCGGCCCATTCTGCCCGTCGAGCACTCGCTGCCTGACTCCGGCCCGGCGCAGCCCTGGTGAGGAACGCTGCGAGCCCACTGCGCAGGCGCGTGACCACCTGGTGAATCTCCTCGGCGGTGTCGGCGGTTTTGGCGCTCATGATCTCCTCGGAGTGCTCGGAGGCCGCCATCTGCTCCCAGAGGTCGCCCTCGAAACGCTGGAGGAAGCCGTCCAGGCGTTGTGCGTTCGTCCCGTCATCGTCCAGTGCCTGAAGGGCGCGGTCGACATGATCATTGAAGAGGGCCACGAAGGCCGACGCATAGATGTCGGCCTTGTTCCGGAAGTACTGGTAGAGCGCGGGGCGCGACATACCAGCTGCGTCGGCGATGTTTGCCATCGACGTTGCCGAGAAGCCGCGTTCGGAGAACTGGGCGATCGCTGCTGCGTGGATCGCCCGGCGTCGCGGGTCGCCGCGTTGGCCGATGCGATCGTCGGACGCCACGCCTGCCGCCATGTGCGTAGCTTGACACATTCAGCCGATTATGTCAGCCTTTCGGCTCTGACAGTTTCGAACGAAATTGTCAGACCTCTGTCCGCCACGCAAACCCAGGAGCACCCAGATGACTCGACTCGGCTATCAGATCCCGAACTTCACCTACCCAGGAATCGAGGGCGCCGAGATCTTCAAGAACGTCGTTGCGCAGGCCCAGGCAGCCGAGGCCGCTGGGTTCGACCGTGTCTTCGTGATGGACCACTTCTACCAACTCCCAGGGATCGGCGCCCCTGACGAGCCGATGTTCGAGTGCTACACGATGCTGTCCGCGCTCGCGCAGCACACCGAGAAGGTCAGGCTCTCCGCGCTCGTGACCGGCAACACCTACCGTCACCCGACGCTGCTTGCGAAGGCCGTCACCGCACTCGACCACGTGTCGGGTGGCCGCGCGACGCTCGGCATCGGAGCCGGCTGGTTCGAACTCGAGCACAACTCCCTCGGATACGAGTTCGGCACCTTCACCGACCGATTCGAGAAGCTCGAAGAAGCACTGCAGATCATCGGGCCTATGTTGCGCAACGAGAAGGTGAGCCTCGATGGCAAGCATTACCAGGTGAGCGATGCCATCAACTCTCCGGCCCCGCTGTCGAAGATCCCGATCATGATCGGCGGATCGGGCGAGAAGAAGACACTCCGCATGGTCGCCCAGTACGCGGACGAGTCGAACCTGGGCCTCCCCGCAGTGGCTGACATCCCACGCAAACTCGCCGCGCTCGACGAGCACTGCGACCGACTCGGCCGCGACCGCTCGGAAATCGACGTGACCTGCCTGCAGATGGTTGTCGTCGCACCCACGATGGAGGAAGCCGAGGCCGACATGGCTGAGATCGCCGCGGTCAAGGGGTGGAACGACGAGATCATGGAGATGGCCAAGTCGATCCTCATCTTCGGCGACGCCGACACAGTTGGCGAGCGGCTGCAGACCGTCATGGATGCTGGCCTCGACGGGCTCACCGTCGACCTCCCGGTCAACGGCCACAAACTCGACCGCATCGCATTGCTCGGCGACATCGGCCTCGCGGTCACGGCGAACTGATCTCACCCAGATGGATGGGAAGGGTCAGCGTTCGCAGCAACCGACCCCGAGCCGCCGTTCCGCATCGTGGTGGGAGACGATGCGAACCTGATTCTCGGCGCCAAAACTTCCATGTCGTTCGAGGACTTCGAGCAAGACCATGCGCTCCACCATCAACTGGCAACAGTGATTTTGCGTGCCGAAGTGTGCGGCCCCGGCGGCTGCTCCGCAGACTCGTAGGTGACGTTGGCCTGAGGCAGCTCGGCGCGGCGTGCGTGCCGATGGGCTGCACGCCGGCGGGATGATAGAAGTGTCGCATGGCTCGCAGTGGAATTGGCCGATGTGGTGCAGCGCTCGCGATCGTCGTGGTGTTGGCGAGTTGCGGCAGCGATGGTGACGCCGAGCCGAGCGCCACGGCGGATGCTCCGACGCCCTCTGTCGAGATCACCGCTGAAGCGACATCTCCGTCGCCACCGTCGACGAGCCCTGCAGACACGATCGAGACGACGTCGGGCGACCTCGATGAAGCACAGGTGTCATGTGACGTCTTCGGTGCAGCCGACGACGATGCGGTCGCGTTCTTTGCCGCGAACTTTCAGAGCGCGCTGGTTGCTGCTCGCGTCACGGGTTCCTTCGAGTTCGTTGCGGATTGTCTGGATGCCGTTCCTGCGGCCTACACCGGCGAGTTTCCGGCGTGCTGGGACGAATGCGGCTTCACTCGCTCATTCGTACCGGACTTCTCGGCGCCGCCCGCTGAGCGTGCAGCCGCCGGGGAGTTCTGGTCATCGGGTCTCGTGGTGAACTACGACACGCAAGATGGGCCCGTTGAAGTCGTCGAGCGGTGGGAAATCCGCGCGATCGATGATCGCTACGAGGTCTCCGGGTTCGTCGTTCAAGTGCCCTGACCGCCGACAACAACCGGCAAACCTGCGACGTTCGTCGAACCGGGCCCGGGCGCGACAGACCCGGCCGTTCTGCGGCGCGGGGTGCTGGTCCGTAGTGAATATGTACGCCGGACTGCGCGGCTCGCGTTGTCGGTAGCGCGGATTCGACCGGGGGGAAGGCTGGAGGGTGAGTCGAACATGGTGGTGCCGCTCGCCCTCGGCACCACGGGTCGTTTTGGGCCACCCGGTGACGGGTACTGCTCCACGAATATGTCTGCAGATCGATGCGAGTTGCGGTGAGACGCCAGATTGCTCGTGTCGTGCTGTGTTGCTCGGCCATCGCCACCGCAGCGTGTGGCTCGAACGACACCATCTCTGAAAGTAGCGACGTGTCGACGCCGATGCCCATCGAATCCAGGCGGAGTGCGCCCACAACCGCAACAGAACCACCTCCGATCAGCTCGCCGTCGACCACCCAACCACCTGCGACCAACAACTCGTCGACCACCCGACCACCACCTACCACTACCGCGACGGCGACTCAACCGCCGCCACCGAGCACCGCTGCGCCGAGCACCAGCGGAACCATCAGCTTGATCACCGGCATCGCATGCGACGAGCCAATTCCCGTGGAGACCATGCCGTCAGGTGAGTCCACGACGCAACCATTGATCGATGGCAGCGAGGTCAGGTGGAGCAGCGGGGACCCGAGCGCGCCAGGTGACAACATCGTCACCCAGCGCATCGGAGCCGCGACCGACGCCGACATCGCCGAGGCGCGCCAGTCCGACATCATGTTCAGCAACGGACCCCTGACCCTCAGCGTCGTGCCGAGCACGTCGGTGTCCGATGCAGCCGATCTCTACGTCTTCGACGACACCACGGACTGCGTTCGGCTGATCAGCACCAGCCCGTTCGTCGCCGACGATGTGCTCAACGAGTACGCGCAAACACTGCTCGCGTCCTGGACCACCAGCTGACCGACATTCGGGCGACGCTCACGATTGCCTGCAGAGGAGCATGATTTCCGGGTGCTCGGCTTGGGCCGCACAGTGCGGGTCGAAACCTGCATCGGGAGCGGGTCATGGATCGGCGTTATCGGGTGCCCCCGGACGCCGGGAGAGGCGCGAGCCGCTGCGTCAGCGCCCGTCGGATCAAAGGCTGCCGCCGTGACGGGCGACATCCTCAATGGCGACGCGGAGCCCTGCAACCCTCGGCGCCTGACGACGATCGCATCGCCGCGCGAGGCGTTCCGCCGCATCGGAAGGACGGAGTAGGTGGAGTGGGGGGGGGACCGCCGGGACAACGATCGCTGGTGGCTCGCCCCCGAGGAGTTGTTCGTGATTGTGCGTGGGCGAAGTGCGTGGGTCGTCGAATTCTCCCGAGACGGACCGCATCATCGCCAGCTTCAATTTCGAGGTGTGTTCCGGTGCCGGCGCATGAGCGACACGACCACCACGGCGACGAGAACCAAGACAACCGAAACGACGATCAACAGCTGCACGAAATCGCCAGAATCCGGCGTGACCGGATTCGCACCACTCAGGACCACTGGTTGAAACTATCAACCTCCTTCAAGCGGGATGAGCGAGTGCGACGTAGACGGCATCGGCCATGGTCATGTTGTGACGAACCGCCACGCAGCGGTGATCAACGGTCCGGGTTGTGCTCGACGCAGGTGCCAGCGATCGAGGCGGCCCAACGCAGTCGCGGCGGCCTTTCCGAGCTCAGGTTCCGGTTCGATGGAGAGCTCGTCGATGAGCAAACGGAACGCGCGGGGAAAGCCGGAGGCCGTGACCCGAGATTGCCTACCAGCCGCTCCCGTCGTGGTACCGGCCCACAGCGCAAGTCACCACCGGTTTGGTCTTCACTGAGGAAGCGGGTTGCATCCTGCTCGTCGAGCCGACCTACAACGAGCTGCGCGCGGGCAATGCGGATCGGTGCCGGGCGCTGAGTCATAGTGCACACCCTGCGCGTGTGCGTCCCGGTGACGCTCAATCCTTGGTGGCGCTGGGGAGTGCCTGCTGCCACGTGGCTTGCTCGACGACTTGGAGGCTTTCGGCGAGTCGGCGGATCTCTGCGGGTGTGGTCTGGCCGCTGACGGCAACGATCCGATTTGGTGTTGCGCTCCAGACGAGGCCATTCCACTCGCCGTCACTGTCGGTGCGGGTTGCGGTCCATGCTCGGGCGCCGTCGATCTCGGTTGGTTCGATTCGATCGGCGACGCTCGCTGCGGGGAACAACGGGGTCGGAGAGGTGGCAGTTTCCACGGTGATGGGTGCACCGTCGGGCGTCGTTGTCTCGAAGTACGTGCCATAGGCGCCGTAGCCGCTTTGGGGTGGGTAGTCGTCGACGACGACGAGGCCGGCAGCTTGGGCGTCGACAACGATGCGACCGGCGTCGTCGATGGTGACGACACCGAGCATGTCCAGCGCCTGCTGTTCGTCGGTCTGCGTCGTGACCAGGACCCACTGGTCACCTCGTTGCTGAGCGACCGCGACGAATAGTTCGGACGAGACGAACGCCAGTCCCGTCGACGTGTCCACTTGTTCCCAAGTGGCGTCGACCGGTGAGGTCCCGTAGATGCTGACGGATCGAAGACTGGTGTATCCCGATCCGTCCTGCGACACCGAGCAGGACACCGTTCGGAGCGAACGTCTCGACGGGCGCGTTTGCGTCCTGTCGCGACGTCGACAAGGAGCCGTTCGCAAGCTGGTAGGCGTCGATCGGGTTGGGGAGTACGAACAGCGCACCCTCGGGATCGTTGATGCCGACGGAGTCGTTGAGCGGGACGGACGGAGTCGGTGTCGACCGCGTCACTGCAACCAGCCCGAGCACTCCCGCCACAACGAGTACGACCGCTGCCGCGGCGAGCAATCGTCCGTGTCGGGGGCTCGGCTCGGACGGGCCGACGGAGCCCATCTCCGCGCTGATGCGATCGACGCGGTTGTCGACGCGTTGTTCGGGGGCAATGCCGACGGGGCGACGAAGTTGTGTCGAGCACTGTCGTTCCAACCAGCGGCCATATGCAACGACTTGATCATCGAGGTCAGTGGACATCAGTGGTCGCCTCCAAGGTTGCCTTCAGTCGCGCCATTCCTCGACGCAGATGTGTCCGCACCGTGGACTCATCGATTCCCAGTAGGTCGCCGGTCTCGACGCGTGACCAACCGAACGCCACGACCAACAACACACAGATTCGTTGCGATTCACTCAACTCGTTCAAGGCCGGAGCCAACGCCGGCTCGACATCGGGAATCGATACATGATCGGCCGGCATCGCAAGCGGGCCGACACGGCGCGCCCTGCGAGCTGCGGTCTGGCCCACTCGGTACAGGTAGCCGGCAGGATTGTCCAGGGCCCCAACGTGATCCCAGTGCTCCCACCCGTATGCCAACGCATCGGCCGCCGCGTCCAACCCGGCCTGCGGGCCGTAGGCCGCGACCAGCCCAGCACGCAGACGAGGACCCGCCTCATCGGCGAACGATTCGAAACTCACAACCAGAGAGAGCCCTGCCGGTCCATGAACCGTGACAGTAAGCGCCAAAGAACCCATCGACGCCCCGACAATCCACCACACCTCAGCGTGCCCAACCCCGCCTTCCGCCTCGCAGTGGATATCTCGGGGTGGCACCCGAAGCGGTGATTTCGCCTGGGCGTGTGTGCGTTTGTCAGTTGTTCATTGCGGTTCGACCGGCGGCGAGTCGCGTGTTGGCGATGGCCCGGCTTCGAGGGCGACGTGTAGTTGTCGGAGGAGGCCGACGAGCTGCTGCTGTTTACGAGGGCTGAGCGCTGCGACGATTCGTCGTTCATTGCTCGCGTGGTCCGTGACGGCAGCATCGACGGTGCTGCGTCCAGCTGTCGTCAGCGACACAAGAACTTGCCGGCCATCGTCTGGGCTCTTCGTTCTCACGACGAGTCCTCGTTGTTCGAGCCGGTCAAGCCGGTTCGTCATAGCTCCTGAGGTGACCATCATCGACTCGAGAAGCTGGCCAGGTGTGAGCTGGTGCGGTTCACCACACCGAAACAGTGTCGCGAGAACGTCGAATTCCCATGACTCCAGCCCGTGGTCGGCGAAGACTTCGTCGAGGAGCGGGCGGATGCATTTGTCGAGACGCGACAGCCGGCCGATGATCGCCATGCCGGAGGTGTCGAGGTCCGGACGCTGCGCTTTCCATTGCTTCACGATTTCGTCGACTCGATCGGACTGCATACCACAACCATACCAATTCTCTTGACATCAAGACATTTCGTTGTAGGGTTCTCTTTATGTCAAGAGATCGGGTTGCGCCTTCAGTGATGGAACCCGGGGAGGATCAGAGTCGTGCGGTTCGGCAGCTTCGTCTCGTCGTGGAAGCCGAAGACTTCGACGAGGCGGTCGGCTTCTACCGAGACGTGCTGGGCCTGCCCGAGGAGTTCTACGTCGAAAGCGACGGCGACGCCCGCGTCATGGCGCTGCAGGCTGGACGAGCGACGTTGGAAATCATCAACCCGGCCCAACGCCGACTCATCGACGACCTCGAAGTCGGACGCCAAGTGAGTCGACACATCCGTGTCGCATTCGAAGTTTCCGACGTCGGCCATGTCACTGACACCGTCGCTCGCACCGGAGTCGAGCTGGTTGCACCACCCACCGAAACGCCGTGGAGATCGCTCAACGCACGTTTTGAAGCACCCGCCGGACTGCAGATCACCCTCTTCGAGGAGCTCGACGGCCACGAATGACGTCCAACGCGACCACAGCGGTCGCTCACACCGAGGAAGGAACCACATCATGCTTACCCACCCGGCCACCACCCGCCCACCGACCCCCGGTGGGCACGCCCAGCTCAACGTCCGTGCTGGAGTCTGGCTTCTGCCCGTCTTCGGCGTCTTCATGGCCTGGGCAACGCTCGAACACCAACCCGACCCGACGAGCCAGTTCCAATCATGGTCCCAGTTCGTCACCACCGACCGCTTCCTGGCCGGCCACCTCGTCGGCAGCATCCTTGGCCAAGCCATCTACCTGCTCGGCGCCATCGCCCTCGCTGCCGCCATCTTCCCGACCACCCGACGCCCCCGCGAAGCGGTCACCGGCATCGCCCTCGCAGTCCTCGGCAGCGCCGGGCTCCTTGCCGGATTCGGTACTGCCGCGTTCGCCCAACCAGCCATCGGGCGTCTCGAACTCGCCGGCGGCCTCGATGCCCAACAGCTCTACGACGATGTGTACCGCACACCGGCGATGATCACATTGCTGGCTGGTGCAGTGCTCTTCGCCGTCAGCACGGTGTTGCTCGCACGGGCTGCTGCAGCAGCAGGTGCAGAACGTTGGGCGACCGTTTCATTCGGCGCATCCGGACCGCTCATCGGCATCGTCGGTGTTGCGGTCGGAGAAGCACAGACCGTCGGTGCACTCGCTGCGGTCATCGGCGGTGTCGGGCTGGCTCGAGCGTTCCGGGTCACCCCTTAGACCGAACGCCCGCATGCACGGTGTCTCCGATGACGACATGCTCCACGCACTGCGACACCGCTGGCGAGGCTTCGAGACTTCCTGAAAGGTTGGTGGACCTCATGACGACGACACGTGCACAACGAGCCGACGCCCTCGAGCGTTGGGCCGACGACGTCGACGCCGATGATCTCGTCGAGGCGAAGACTGCAGCGCTTCGAACCATTGTAGAACTGGTGGAACAGCGCGACGACGTCGACACGGCGTTGCTCGACGCCATCCGCGATGCGCGCAACGCTGATCGATCCTGGTCCGAAATCGGGGCGATGCTCGGCGTGTCAAAGCAGGCCGCGCAGCGCAAGTACGCGTCCAAGATCTCGGCGTAACGCCCGCCTCCTTGCCGGTCGGCTGCGACCGGCAACGACGACCCTCGTGACTCGGCATGCTCAGCCGATCGAGTACGAGCTCCGTCACGCCGACAACCCAGTCCGCGATCAAGCAAGCTGACCTCGCGCACCCGGGGCACACGAGAGCAGTCACCAAAGCCGGTGCGCTTCAGAGTCTTTCTCGATTGACCTGCGCAGTACCGATTGCCCTGCACGGCTCGTCGCATTGAATTTTGTCTTGAATGGTGTGTGTATGGAAACTGCAGGAAACTTGCTCATTGCATTTTGGTAAGAGAGCACGATCGACGACGGGCGCGAACGGGGTCATACACGTGGGCTCGGGTGCGCTGCGAACGGTCCTCACCGACTCGGAGCACCATGATCTCGAACAGTCCTTCTGGTCGCCGCACTTGCGCTCGTCGCGGATGCGGAGGCTCGTCAACTCCTCGGACGCCACGGCGCTGTCAGCGGACGCGACGATCCGCCGGCAACGAATCGGCGACGACGAATCCGAGAGGGACCCAACACGATCGCAACCACGGAGGCACCGACGACGGATGCTGCGGCTCGCGCCGATGACACGCGGACGGACGTTCCCTTCAAGGAGCCACTCGTGGCGGGAACGACTACCTGCTGGGCGACTCCGCTGTCGGGCGGGAGATGCAGTTCACGAACTCGATGGACGGCACATTCGCCACGAACTCCGGCGGATTGTTCTTCCTCACCGCTGACATCACGGAAACAAGCCGATGGTGGCGGTCTTCGACTCGCGAGATAGAGTGTTCACCGATGCGCTGGTCGACTTCAACGCGGTGCTGATGGACTCAACGATCGATGAGAGCGTGCAGGATGCCAACGACTACTGGCTACTTTGCTGCGTTGCGGGTGTGAGGCGAGCGAGTAACGCAAGGAGTACTCGGATTGCCGCGCAAACAATGACATGGAAGGTCAACGAATTCGACGGCGGGTACCGTCCGCGCGCGTGTGGAACTGTTTCGTTACGATCTGGCTCGACTACGGGTGGGCCAACACCTATTTCGCTGGTGATTCGGGCACGACATACGTCCTCGACATCGACGGGAAGTCCATCGTCGTCGAAGTGCAGGACGTACCGGCGCACGCGACGCGCGACTCCTCGTCATCGCCAGCTGAACAAGGCCACACATCGGCAACTCGTGAGTCAAATCAGACAACGGGTATCCGCCAGCGAGTCAGCTTGGTGTCGACCGCGAGAGGAAGAGAGAGGTAAGATGCGAGAGACGGAGGAAAAGCAAGAACGCACGGCGGCGCTCGGCCCAATACGCCTGACGCAGATTGCTCGACGGAGTCCGCCACAGCTCACTGCGAGACACGAGTCCGGCCGTCATTACGTGACGCGGACTTGGGCTTCTGATTGATGATGGAAGGGCGTTGCGGCGGTTGTCGTGGCGTTCAAGCGCCGACGCGCGTGTCAGCCCCGGTCCCACGGGCGGAAGGTTGCCGGCAAAGGGCGCCGGCATGCCGGGTTCGTGAATGATTCCGGCACCAGCGAAGGCGCCGTTCTCCTGGTGTGGAGTTTGGACGTAGCCAGGCCGGTCAAGGTGCCTCCACGGGCGTCGGAACGCCGTTCGGGAAGATGAGAGTGTCCGTCCTCTTGTCCCGAGAAGGCGCATCCGAGCGGCTGTCGCCGCCTGTTGTCTTGGGATGCGGGCCACCGGTGATCTCTCCGGCGAAAACGGTACCGGCCGCTCCGCTCATGAGGAGGGCGAGCGTCGCCGCGATGAGCTTGCGCATGTGAACTCCATTCTATTTGTAGTGACACTCTAATATAGGTCCGTATGCCGGCGCGTGCAAGGAGAACGGCAACGACGGGCGGCGCGAGACGCTACGCGCGGAAGAGAAGGAAGATCGTGATCGCCGCGAGTGAAACTGTTCGTCGACAGCGGATACGGGTCGACGTCGATCGCCGCCATCGCCTCACGAGCAGGTGTCGCCGTGCAAACGGTGTACGCGGCCTTCGGCACCAAACGGTCGATCTTGGCAGCGGCGCTGGACCAGGCCATCGCAGGCGACGTGCAGCGGTCCCGGTCAACGCCAGAGATTGGATGCGTGATGTGTTCGAAGCGCCAACGGCAGTAGAGCGGCTTGCTGCCTACGCAGTCAGTGTGCGCCGCATCGACGCCGACGCCGGAGCGCTGTTCTCCGTCGTGGCCGCCGCAGCCACCGTTGACGCCGACATCGTCGAACTCGCAGAGACGACCGAGGCACGACGCCGACTCGGTGCCCGCTGGGTGATCGAATCGATCCTCAGCGTCAGCGAGCTACGCGATGATCTCGATGCGACACGTGCTGCAGATGTCTTGTCCCTCTTGAACAGTCCCGCGACATTCCAACACCTCGTGCGTCGAAGCAACTGGAATCTCGACGACTACCAACGATGGCTCGCCGACACCATGATCCGCGGACTCCTTCCGGACTCAACGCCGCATCCATAGCGGTATCGGAACTTCCCGGGACTCCCATCGGCGGTGTTGCTGAAGACGAAGTCGTCAGCGGCCGCCTCGACGCCACAGATTTCGGCGCGATCGATCATCCGCTTCCGATGATCAGCGACGGCCGACATCGTCCGCGAGTCGAGCGACACGCGGCGAACAGAATGAGTCTTCGTTCCCTTCTCGACGAGACCATGCGGGCCAACAACGATTCCCCGCTCGATCGAAACGGTCGCGTGGTCCAGATCAATGTCCGTCCATCGAAGAGCGATCAACTCTGACCGACGGGCGTCGGGTGGCGGCCGCGAGCATCAGGTAGCAAGCCAGATCCGGCGAGTCCACCTCAGCTCGTCGCAGCACTCGTCCGAGCGCCTCCGGCGAAGGCGGTTTGATGTCCGACGGCAGCACGCGCGGCGGCGTGGTCGCCGTCGCAGGGTTGATGCCGATCCACCCCCACTTGACTCCCTGGTTGAGCGCACGCCGAAGAATGCCGTGGATGCGCTTCACCGTCCCGGGCGAACGCACAGTCCGCGTGGCGTACCGCTTCTTGCCGGCGAGCGGATCGGGGCCGAGGAAGACCCTCAGCTCCCACGACGCCCCTCGCTGCCGCATGAAACCCTTCATCCGATTTCTCCTTCCAGAGAGATTGGCATCAGAGTGGCAACGAGTCCAGAAAACCAGGAGAGCCACTCTTTCCGAAATCGGAAGAGTGGCTCTGACCTGGTCTTTCACTTGGCAGCCCGTACGGGATTCGAACCCGTGCCGCCACCTTGAGAGGGTGGTGTCCTAGGCCACTAGACGAACGGGCCAAGTAGCGATCGGCAACGATATCAGCGGGCGCTTCGATCCCACCCACCGATCACGCCCAGGCGGCGGTGAACGGTCCGAAAAGCGACGACGCCGACCTCGCACGAGTGCGGGCCGGCGATCGATCAGAGCTGGGGTGCAGGGACTCGAACCCCGAATGACAGTACCAGAAACTGCTGTGTTACCAATTACACCACACCCCATGGTGTGACGGTCGACGACGGGTCGTCGACCGGTGCGGGACGGGATTGTATCGGCCTCAGTCGGTGAGGCCACTCAACCGTTCGAACCCGATGATCCGACCGATGGCGACACCAGCGGCCTCAGCGAGTTCGCGTCGTAGCTCCGTTGTGCCACCCACGACCGAGTCGGGTGCCGGCGACACGTACGCAGTGAATCCGACCTCTTCGGCCGTGAGTGCGCTTCGCAGTGCGTGGTACGGGTCGGTCACGACCACGATCGTGTCGACGGTGTCGCCGACGAGGGTCTGTGCCCGCACGAGCGAGTCGTGCGTGGTCGACCCCGCGTCCTCCTGCACGATCACCGACGACGGGACGCCACGATCGACCAGATACGCGGCGGAGGCCGACGCTTCGGTGAAGCGATCGCCTTCCTGGTTCCCGCCCGTCACCACGACAACCGGTGCGAGCCCTTCATTCCAGAGATCGACGGCGTGGTCGAGACGCGCCGCGAGCTGCGGCGATGGTCGACCGTCGTACTGCGCTGCCCCCATCACGACGATGGCATCGACGCTGCGGGCGTCGTCGGAGCGCCCGCTGGACCACACCTGCCAGAACGACACGAGGTAGTAGCCGACTGCGAGCAGGAGCAGGAAGAGACAGACCTGCAGGATGCGGCGGCCAACGAAACGCGGTGGCGACGGCAATGGCTGCACCGGTGTCGGGTCCCGAGTCAGCTGGGCGTTCGCCGACGGCCCCATCGAGGGCTCACGCTGCGTCGTCAGGGGCGTCTCGCCGGTGCGGGCATACTTCTCGCCCACCGACTGGTGCCGCTCGAGCGCCTCGAGCAGTTCCCGATCGCGTGCCACCTCGGCATCGCTGGGGAGCTGGAAGTCGCGATCGGCCATCGGCTCAGCAACCGCCACCCGGCGCGGCCTCGGACGCCACCGCGACCGCCTTCGACAAACGCCGCAGGGTCTCGGCACGGCCGAGCACCTCCATCGACTCGAACAGCGGCGGACCCACGGTGCGGCCGGTGACGGCCACCCGAACCGGCGCCTGGGCTTTGCCGAGCTTGAGTTCGTAGTGCGCCATGACGTCTTCGAGTACCACCTTGAGTCCGTCGGCAAACCAGTCGTCGAGGAGCTCGTATGCACCGATGACGTCCGCGAGCAAGGGCGCAGCCCAGTCGGGCCCGAATGCCTTGGCCCACGAGTCGCTGTCGTAGTCGACGTCGACGTCGACGGGCCAGAACAGGAAGTCGATCTTCTCGGGCACCTCGCGCAGCGTGGTCAGACGTTCCTGGATGTGCGGAGCGATCGCTGCGAACCGAGCGCGGTCCCAATCGGCCGGCAGTTCCTCACTGGCGCGTGCGACGAACTCGTCGAGCGGCATCATCCGGATGTAGTCGCCGTTGAAGGCCGCCAGCTTCTTCACGTCGAAGAACGCAGGCGAGTGTGTGACGTCGTCGAGCCGGAATGCCGCCTCGATCTCCGGCCAGGCAACGATCTCGCTGCCGGCGGCCTCGGCACCCGGCGGCGTCCAACCGAGCGTCATCAGGTAGTTGACCATCGCGTCCGCGAGGTACCCCTCGTCGCGGTACTGCTCGAGCGCCACCTTGTCGCGCCGCTTCGAGAGCTTCTTGCGCTGCTCGTTGACCAACACCGGCACGTGCGCCCAGCGTGGCGCCGAGTGACCGAGCGCGGTCCACAACATCTGTTGTTTGGGTGTGTTCGGAAGGTGCTCCTCGGCGCGCACGACGTCGGTGATCGCCATCTCGATGTCGTCGACGACGTTGGCCAAGAGGAACACCGGCGTGCCATTGCCCCGCACCAGCACGAAGTCTTCGATCGTGCTGTTGTCGAACGAGACCTCGCCGCGTACGAGGTCATCGACCACGGTGGTGCCGTCAGGAACTCGGAACCGCAGCACGCGACCCGGCCCTGGACCGAGGCCGCGATCACGTGAGTAGCCGTCGTAGCCCGTGGTACCGAGTTCCTTCGCGCGGGCCTGGATCTGGTCGCCGCTGAGATCGCAGTAGTACGCATGGCCGTCGTCGAACAGGCGCTTCGCGGCGGCGAGGTGCGCCTCGGCGTACTCACTCTGGAAGTGCGGTCCCTCGAAGTGCGGGTCGTCGGCAGAGATGCCAATCCACGCGAGCGCATCGATGATGCCCTGCGTCCACTCGGGTCGGTTGCGAGCCTCGTCGGTGTCTTCGATGCGCAGCACGAACGTCCCGCCGAGTCGCCGGGCGAGCGCCCAGTTCTGCAGCGCCGTGCGGGCGCCGCCCACGTGGAAGGACCCGGTCGGCGACGGCGCGAATCTGAATCGAGGACCAGTGGTCATGACGGCTTCGACGCTACCTGTCGTCGAGCGCCAGCGAAGGGTGTTCTTCGACAAGTGGCGACCGAGACTTCAACGAGGTCGGTGCATCGGCGACCGCCGTGATTGTCAGGTTGCGAAGCTGGCGGATCGCCACCGAGAGCGTGGTCAGATCGAAACTCTCGGCCCGGCGGATCTCGGTGTGCATCGCCAACGCACGTCCAACGGCGCGCTCGTTGGCCTCGATCCATACCGATGGCGAACCGTCGGCCGATCGCATCACTTGGCGAGTGAGATCTGCGAGCACGGTCAGCAGGTCGTCGCGCAGCGCCGAGCGAGCCTGTTCCTGCCAGCGATCCGACCGCGGCAGGTTGCCGACTCCGTCCCACAACCACCCGAGTTCGAATGCATCGAATGTGGCCCAGTACGCGGTGGCCGCGTCGGCAACGTTGCGCGCCTCGGTGTGGGCGATCTCGACGATGTCGAACCCCGTGTGGAGCCAGGGCCACCTCGCCGACCGAGCGGCGAGTTCGGCCGGAACACCCGCAGCGGCGCGCTCATTGCCGATTCGTGCCACGTCGCCGGCCACCCGACCGCTGACGACACGATCGAGTGATTCGGCCAGAAACGCCAACCCAGCGGAGAACGTGTCGACGGCGTCGGCGATGTCGAGCGGCGGACGTCGATGGCGCAACAGCCACACCGCACCGCGTTCGGTCATGCGCCGAGCGGTCACGAACAGCGCGATCTGAGTGTCGAGGTCGATCGTGCTCCCGAGTGCGTCGATCTCGCGCCAGAGGTCGGCGAACCCGAAGATCTCCCGGGCAGCCAGGAATGCTCGTGCGACGTCGGATACCGACGCCCCCGAGTCCTCGGTCATGCGATGGTCGAACGAGATCCCGGCGAGGTTGACCATGTCGTTGACGATGGTCGTGGCGACGATCTCTCGCCGGAGACGGTGCGACCGGATCGCGTCGGGAAAGCGTTCTTGGATCTCTACCGGGAAGTACTCCATCAGGTCGCGTTCGAGTGCCGGTTCGTCGGGGAGGTCGGAGTCGAGCACTTCGACGACGTTGGCGTTCTTGGTGTAGGCGATCATCACGGCGAACTCGGGCGCTCGCAGGCCACTTCCCGCGCTCTGTCGTTCGGCGATCTGCTTGTCGGTCGGGAGGAATTCCAGCTGACGGTCGAGGTATCCCTCGGCTTCGAGCGTGTCGAGGTACCGCGCGTGCACGTTCACCATCGCCAACGACTGGGTCCGAGCGATCATCAACGCCAACGTCTGGGCCCGATTGTCGTCGAGCACCAATCGGGCGACTTCGTCGGTCATCTCGACGAGCAACTCGTTGCGTTGCTTCACGGTCAGTTCGCCGTCGCGTACGAGCTGGTCGAGCAGGATCTTGATGTTGACCTCGTGATCGCTGCAGTCGACACCGGCCGAGTTGTCGATCGCATCGGTGTAGATCAGTCCACCGTTGATCGCGTACTCGGCACGGGCGAGCTGCGTCAGGCCGAGGTTGCCACCCTCGCCGACGATGCGCGCCCGCAGGTCACGACCGTCGACACGCAGCGAGTCGTTCGCCCGGTCGCCGACATCGGCGTGGCTCTCGCTCGACGCCTTCACGTAGGTGCCGATGCCACCGTTCCACAACAGGTCCACCGGGGCGCGCAGGATCGCAGAAATCAGGTCGTCGGGTCGCAGCTCGGTCACCGAGCCATCGATCCCGATGACGGCGCGGACCTCGGGCGTGAGCGTGATCGACTTGAGCTGGCGCGAGTGCACACCGCCACCCGCTGAGATCAGCCGACTGTCGTAGTCGACCCAACTCGAGCGAGGCAGTTCGAACAGGCGCTGCCGTTCGGCGTGCGCGGCCGTCGGGTCGGGATCCGGGTCGAGGAACACGTGGCGATGATCGAACGCCGCCACGAGCTTGAGGTGCGGCGACAGCAGCATGCCGTTGCCGAACACGTCGCCCGACATGTCGCCGATGCCGACCACCGTGAGTTCGTCGGTATCGACGTCCTTGCCGATCACGCGGGCATGACGGCGCACGCTCTCCCACGCACCGCGCGCCGTGATCCCCATCGCCTTGTGGTCGTAGCCGTGACTTCCCCCGGAAGCGAACGCGTCGCCGAGCCAGAAGTCGTACTCGGCGGCGATCTCGTTGGCGATGTCACTGAACGTCGCCGTGCCCTTGTCGGCCGCAACCACCAGGTACGGATCGTCACCATCGTGGATCACGACGTCGGGTGGATGAACGATGCGGTCACCGACGACGTTGTCGGTCACGTCGAGCAAGCCACGAACAAACCGTCGATACCGGTCGATGCCTTCGGCCCGCGCGGCGTCACGGTCAGCGGGTTCGGCGGTCGATGCCTTGATCACGAAGCCGCCCTTCGCGCCCGTCGGCACGATGACGGCGTTCTTGACCATCTGGGCCTTGACCAGCCCGAGCACCTCGGTGCGGAAGTCCTCGGGGCGATCGCTCCATCGCAGACCCCCGCGAGCGATGCGACCGCCGCGAAGGTGCACGCCTTCGACGTACGGCGAACACACGAAGATCTCGAACTCCGGACGAGGCTCGGGCAGGAACCCGACCGCGTGAGGGCGGAACTTGACGGAGATCTCATCTCGGCCGAGGAACGCGTTGGTGCGGTCGGTGGCATCGATCAGGGTCAGGAACGCACGACAGATCCGGTCGTCGTCGAGCGACGGCACTGCATCGAGGAGTTCGTGCAGTTCGCCATGGCAGCGCTGTAGCGCGGCGGGCCGATCGGCGGCCGTGACGGGGTCGGCCGGGTGCGGATCGAACCGGGTGTCGAACAGCTCAACGAGCTTGCGAGCGATGTCGGGATGACGCACGATCGCCTGCTCGACATACCTCGCGCTGAACGGAAAGGACGCTTGGCGCAGGTACCGGTTGTACAGGCGCAGCACGGCGATCTGTCGATTATCGAGTCCGGCCGACAGCACGAGCCGGTTGAGCCCGTCGAGTTCGATCGCTCCGGTCATCAGATCGACGAATGAACGTTGAACTTCGGCATGTTGCGCATCGGTGATGGTGTGCGTCGACATGTGTACGCCGATGTCGTCGAGGTGCACGGTGGCTGACTCGCCGACGAACACCGACGGGTGTTCATCGAGCGGTGACAGCCCCAGATGTTCGAGGACCGGCACCAGCTCGGCGATGGTGGTCGGACGGTCGCGCAGGAACACGCGGAAGCGCCATTCGCCATCGACAGCGTCGATCGAACGGCCGAACGACGTCATGACGTCGTGTGTCCCCGACAACATCGCTTCGATGTTCACCAGGTCGCCGACGGCAGCCTCCGGGCGCACACGCGCCTCGTAATCGGCGGGTACCGAGGCGGCCACCACCGACCACACTCGGTGGCCCTCGACCTCGCCGAGCAGATCGGCGAGGGCGTCTCCCGCGCGCTCACGCCACGTCCGCGACGCGCTGTCGATCGAGCCGACCAGCCGGGTCATGTCGTCGAGGGGGTCCGCGCGGACGGTCATCGAGATGCGAGCGAGCGAACTGGAACCGACAAAGGTCTCGAGATCGCGGACCTCACCGCCGTAGTACTCCGACACCAGCGCGCCGACCAGCTCGGGGAGTGCCGCGGTGAACCGCAGTTGGGGAACGTAGGCAAGCACGGTGGTCCACGGCCCGACCGGCTCGGTGTGGTCGAACACGCGGACGATGCGGCGTTCCTGCAGCCCGGTGATCGCCGAGACCAGCTCGGTGAGCTCCTCGACGCCGGATTCGAACACGACGTCGCGCGGCAGCGTCTCGATCACGTTGCGAACGGCGCGTCCGGTGTGGCTCTCGAGGGCGGCGCCGACGCGGGCGACGACCTCGTCGGCACGACCGCCGATGCCGGGGATGGCGAACACGCTCTGGCGATACGCCGCACTGCCCAGCAGGCCCACGAAGCGAACCTCTCGGTCGGTGGGCACTCGCACGGCGATCGAGGTCATGCGCGCCGGGCGGTGCACCGTGGCGACGGCGTCGGTCCGAGCGATCACGATCTCGGCGTCACCATCCTTCGACGGCGGATCGATGCAGTCGGGATCGAGACGCCGCGACCGGTACTGGCCGAGGAGACTCGCCGGGTCGAGGCGGAGCCCGTCGGACGTGCGCTCGTACACCGCCGAGCCGAGGAAGACGAAGTTCGTGTCGGCGAGCCACTGCATCAGCGCGTCGTCGCCGGCGACCTCGAGGATGCGCTCCTGCATCGGCGCGAAGTCGCGGACCACCGACTGAACGTCGTCGATCGCCGTGCGAACGTCGGCTTCGAGCTGCTCGCGATCACCGGACGGGCATCGGTCGAGTTCGATCAGCGTCCACGCCTCGACCCGACCATCGGGGTCATCCACATCGACGAGTTCGTGACGATCGTTTCGGCCCACGGAGAGCATCGGATGGATGAGCAAGTGGATACCCAGCTCGTAGCGATCGAGCACCATGCGCACGCTGTCGACCAGGAACGGCACGTCGTCGGTGACGAACATCAAGATCGTGCGTTCGGTCTCCCAGCCGTCTCGTTCGAGATCGGGCGACAACACCTCGACCAACGTCTCACCGACGCGGCGAACCCGGCCGAGCTGCAGGTGGGCAACGGCGGCGGCATAGGCCGCATTCAGTCGTCGACCGTCGGCGTCATCGCTCGGGATGTCCCGGTAGTAGATCCCGAGAAACGGCTGCAACAACGGGTCGGACGGTCGACGTGCACCGGCGATCTCACGCAGACTCTCGATGATGGCTGCCACGTCATTGTGAGCGCTCATGGTGTCCTCGCTGATGTCGACCGACTACACGTCAACGTAGCCGCCGACGAGCTGCAGACCTCGGACAGGTCTGGGCGTCGCGCCGTCGAGGACGGCTAGCGTTGACGTCGATGACGCGGCCCGAGCTCTCCCCTCGAGATCTTGAACGTCCCGAGCTGCACGGCGGCCATCGGACCGTGTCCGGCGGACTCGCTCGAGCGGCGGTGTTCGGCATCAACGACGGCCTGGTCTCGAACGTGTCGTTGATCCTCGGTTTCGCCGGCTCGGGGGCCGACTCGTCGATCGTGCGTCTGGCTGGTCTCGCCGGAGCGATCGCCGGCGGGATCTCGATGGCCGCTGGCGAGTGGATCAGCGTGTCGGCACAGAACGAACTCGTCGAGCGGGAGGTCGCCGTCGAACGACGCGAACTTGCCCGCAACACGGTCGCCGAAACGGCTGAGCTCGCTGCGATGTACGAGGATCACGGGATCTCCCCGGAGACGGCGCGCGCCGCCGCGGAAGACGTGATGGCGTCGCCGGAGATCGCCTTGCGGGTACACACTCGCGAAGAACTCGGCGTCGATCCCCACGACCTGCCGTCGGCGTTCAACGCAGCAGCGATCTCGCTCGTGTGTTTCCTCTTCGGCGCGCTGCTGCCGGTGATCCCGTGGTTCACCGGCGCATCCGGGTTCGCCCCGGCGGCGATCTCCGTGGCAATCGGCGTGATCGCCGCTGCGTTCGTCGGGGCTGCGATCGGGCGCTTCGCCGAACGGTCGATCCCGAAGTCGATCGCTCGGCAGGTCGCGATCGTGTTGGTCGCCTGTGCCGTCACGTACAGCATCGGAGAGCTGGTCGGCGTCAATGTCTGAGTCACCCGATTCGGCGACCGGGCAACGCAATGTGCTCGGCACCGACCTGCAGCCGTGCTCGTACGACCCGATGACCGGCTACTACCGCACGGGATGCTGCGAGCACCGGGGCGACGACCCGGGTGTGCACACCGTGTGTTGTCGGCTGACCGAGGACTTCCTCGCCTACTCGAAGGCGCAGGGCAACGACCTCACGACACCGATGCCCCAGTACGGCTTCGCCGGACTGTCGCCGGGCGACCAGTGGTGTGTGTGCGCCGAACGCTGGAAGGAGGCGTTCGATGCCGGCCACGCGTGTGGCGTGATCCTCGAGTCGACCCACATGTCGACGCTCGAGTACATCGACCTCGCCGATCTCCAGGCGCACGCGATCATCCGCTGAAGCACCACTGTGCCCGACGACCCCTACGCCTCGACCAGCGGTGAACATCGGCCGCTACCGGGTTGGCTGGCGGTCGCTCTCGTGGTCGGCACCTCGGCGGCGGTACTCGTGCTCGAGATCCTCGCCGGGCGACTGCTCGCCCCGTACGTGGGAGTGAGTCTGGAGACCTACACCGGCATCATCGGCACGGTGCTCGCCGGAATCGCCGTGGGCGCCTGGTTGGGCGGTCTTGCCGCCGACCGCGTTGATCCCCGACGGCTGATCCCGGTGCTGCTGGTGGTCGGCGGCGCGTTGGCGATCGCCACCGTGCCGACGGTCCGCGCCCTCGGGGGCGCCGGAGACGCGTCGAGCGTCGGCGTCACGCTCGTGCTCACGGCGATCGGGTTCCTGCCGTCGGCAACGGTGCTGAGCGCCATCCCTCCAGCGGTCGTCAAGCTGCAGTTGCGCGACCTCGACGACACCGGAGCGACCGTCGGCCGGCTTTCCGCCTACGGCACCGGCGGCGCGATCGTGGCAACGTTCCTCACCGGGTTCGTCCTGGTTGCGATCGCCGCGGTGACGACGATCATCATCTCGGTGGGCGTGCTGCTCGTCGTCTGCGGACTGGCGCTGTGGGCGGCATCGCCGGGCGGTGTGCGACGGACATCGCGAGCCGAGATCACCTCGGTGTCGGCGTTCGCCGGGCTCACCCTGATCGGCGCATGGGCGCTCGGGAGCCCCTGCGACAGCGAGACCACCTACTACTGCGTGTCGATCGAAACCGACAGCGATCGCTCGACCGGCCGCGTCCTCGTGCTCGACGACCTGCGCCACAGCTACGTCGACCTCGACGATCCGACGTACCTCGACTTCTGGTACACCCGGCGGCTCGCCGACGTGATCGACGAACTCTCACCCGACCGGCCGCTCGACGTCGTCCACGTCGGTGGCGGCGCACTCACCGTGCCGACCTGGGTGCAGACAACCCGCCCGGGGAGCGATCAGATCGTGTTCGAACTCGACGGCGAGCTCGTCGAGTTGGTCACCGACGAGTTCGACCGGTCGACCGGTGCCGGCACCGGCTTGGAGATTGTGGTCGGTGATGCACGACGGTCGCTGCGCAACCTGCCCGACGACAGCGCCGACGTGCTGATCGGTGATGCCTTCGGGAGTCGGGCCGTGCCGTGGCACCTGGCGACGGAGGAGTTCACGCTCGACGTCGCCCGTGTGCTGCGACCCGGCGGGTTCTACGCACTGAACGTGATCGACGGCGCCGACCTCGGGTTTCTTCGGGCAGAGACTGCGACGATCGCCTCGGTGTTCGCCCACGTGGCCGTCGTGCTGAGCGAGAGCGCCGACACGGGACGCCTCGGCAACTCCGTGATCGTCGCGTCCGACCAGCCGTTCGGCGCCGGACGTCTGGACCCCGAGGTCGGCCGGCTGGTCGTCGAGATCGACGAATTCATCGACGGAGCCGCCGTGCTCACCGACGACTTCGCCCCTGTCGACCAGCTCCTGACACCCGCCAGCTGAGACCGTCACTCGCGAGTCGAGCGGTTGAGGCTGTCTGAGCCGCGCCGACGGCTTCAGCCCGTCGGATCGCCGAGCTGTTCCGCACGTACGAACGTGAGGATCGCCTCGATCTGTTCGTCGGTGATCGCCCCGTTGGCGGGCATGGGGCCGAACTCCCACCGCTCCTCGTCGACCCCGTTGCGGATCGCGGCGGCGAACGCTTCGTCCGACAACTCGTCGGGGCCGTAGATCGGCTCGAGCAACGACGGCCCGCGTTCGGTGCCCGTGAGGTCACCGCCATGGCACTGAGCGCAGTTCGCCCCGTAGGTCACCTCGCCGCGCTCGAGCGTCGTTCGGGGACCATCAGCCCCGCACGCAGCAGCGATCGACGCCGACACGATCGTGGCCGCCGCACCGAGGAGAAGTCGACCGCCGACACCGCTCATGGCGCCAGTGTGGCACCGCCACGGTCAACTACGGTCGTTTCGGTGGAACGCTCGAGGCTGCTCGCCGTCGCCTTGATCCTGATGGCCGCAGCGTGCGGGTCCGACTCACCGACCGCGGACGTTGCGACCGTGTCAATCGGCGCACCACCGACGAGCGACACCACGACCGTCGCCCCCACCACGAGCACGACCAGCACCACGACCACCAGTACCACGACGACGACCAGTACGACCACCAGCACCAGTACCACGACGACGGTCCCGATCCCAGCGACGATCGGCCCGCTCGATCTCGCCGCCGACCGGGTCGGCCTCGGGCTCTCTGCCGGCGGCCGACCGATCGTTGCCGAGCGGTTCGGCAGCGTTGGTGGGCGCCGGGTGCTGGTGATCGGGGTGATCCACGGTGACGAGGACGACGGCGTCGCGGTCGTCGACGAATTGCGTTCGGAGCCCGTGCCGGAGGGCGTCGAGCTGTGGATCGTCGAGTCGATGAACCCCGACGGTCAGGCGAACCAGGTGCGCTCGAACGACAACGGCGTCGACCTGAACCGGAACTTTCCGTACAAGTGGGGGCCGATCGGCGTGCCGGGCGATTCGCAGTATGCGGGCACCGGCCCGGCGAGCGAGCCCGAGACGCAGGCGATGATCAACTTCATGGGCCAGCTGCGTCCGGACATCACGGTCTGGTATCACCAGGATCTGTTCGTGGTGAATCCCTCCGAGGGTCGCGAGGGCCACGTGCGCGAACGGTACGCGCAACTGACCGGCCTGCCGATGGGCCAGATCACCGGTGGCACCTACACCGGTATTGCGGCCACATGGGCCCGAAACGAATTCCGTCCTGACGACGGCGTTGCATTCATCGTCGAACTCGGCCCGACGCTGTCGCCCATCGAGGCAATCACGCACGCCGACGCCGTTCGCACCATCGCCGTCGAAGGCTGATTACATCGCGGGTCTGACCCCTGTTGTAATCGATTACAGCAGGGGTCAGACCCGCGATGTAATCAGGCCAGCCAGGCGATGATGGCCGCAGCGACATCCTCGCCGCGGTCGTCCTGGAGGAAGTGGCCACCGGGCTCGAACGTCTGGTGCGGCTGGCCGGCGGCGCCGGGGATGCGGTCGACGAATGTGCTCTGGAGATGACCGAGGACGATGTCGCCCGGCGTCCACAGCGTGAGCACGGGCGTGCTCCACTGCTCCCACACCGACCATGCGGCCTGGTTGGCCGGCACGGCCGGATCGTCGGGCGACGTCGGCACGAGCAACGGGAACTGGCGAGCCCCAGCGAGATATGACTCGTCGGGAAATGGCGCTCGATACGCGTCCATCTCGACGTCGGTGAGCTCGCGTGCAATGCAGGCGCGACCGAGCAGCGCACCGCAGTCCATCGGGTCCATCGCCTGCGACATCTGCTGCCACATCATGAACCCGTCGCCCATCGGCTCGCCTGCGGGAAGTGCCGTGTTGCCGATCACGACACGGTCGAACCAGTCCGGCTGCTCGGCGATCATTCGCAACCCGAGCAGGCCGCCCCAGTCCTGGACGAACACGTGGAAACCACCCGATGGACGATCGAGTCCACCGACGAACTCGGTCAACCAGGCGACGTGCTCGGCGTAGGTGTAGCTGGAGCGATCGATCGGCTTGTCGGAGCGGCCGAACCCGATCAGGTCGGGCGCGATGATTCGGTAACCGGCGTCGACGAGCGGCGGGATCATCCGGCGGTACAGATATCCCCAGGTCGGCTCGCCGTGCAGCAGCAGGAACGTGCCCGCCTCGCCGGATCCCTCCTCGACGTACGCCATGCGGAGGCCGTCGACCTCGACGTACTTCGGTTCGTACGGAAAGTCGGGCAGGTCGACGAATCGGTCCTCAGGCGTGCGGACGTGCGGGACGGTCATCGTGCGAACCTCATCGGGCGAGCATGCCATGACAACGGCGACCCGGGCGACCGCTACTGTCCAGTGGCACCGTGACTCCCGACGATCTTCGCTCCCTGGTCAGCGCCGGCGAGGTCGACACGGTGCTGGTCGCCTTCACCGACGGTTACGGACGTCTGCTCGGCAAGCGCATCGACGCCACGTTCTTCGTCGATCACACGATCGGGCACGGAACCCATGCATGCGACTACCTGTTGACGGTCGACATGGAGATGGAACCCGTCGCCGGATACGAGTACGCCAGCTGGGAACTCGGCTACGGCGACTTCCACCTCGTCGCGGACCTCGCCACGCTCGCCCGCGCCGGTTGGACCGACTCGTCGGCGATCGTGCTGTGCGACGTCGTCGACGTGCAGACGCACGCACCGGTGGCGATCGCTCCCCGGTCGATGCTCGCCACCCAGGTCGAGCGCGCGGCCGCACTCGGCTTCAGCGTCAAGGCGGCATCGGAGTTGGAGTTCTTCCTCTTCGACGAGTCCTACCGCGACGCTCATCGCAAGGGGTATGCCGATCTCGAACCCGCCGGCTGGTACATCGAGGACTACCACCTGCTGCAAGGAGCGCGCGTCGAGGGGTACGTCGGGGCCGCCCGACGGGCGCTCACCGCGACCGGGATCCCGGTCGAGAGCTCCAAGGGCGAGTGGGGGCGCGGTCAGCACGAGCTGAACATCCGGTACGCCGACGTGTCGACCATGGCCGACCGTCACAGCCTGATGAAGCACGCAATGAAGGAACTCGCAGAGTCCCAGCAACTCAGCGTCACGTTCATGGCAAAGCCGTCCAGCAGCGAGGCAGGCAGCAGCAGCCACCTCCACCTCAGCCTGTGGGACGCCGACGCAGAGGCCAACGTGTTCGACGTCGGCGGCGAACGCAGCGACGTCTTCCGGTGGTTCCTGGGCGGGTGGATGGCCGGCACCGCCGACTTCATGGCGTTCTACGCACCGACGGTCAACTCGTACAAGCGGTACGTCGACGGGTCGTGGGCGCCCACGCGCATCGCCTGGTCGCAGGACAACCGCACCGCCGGGTTCCGGGTGGTCGGCGAGGGTCCGAGCCTGCGGATCGAATGCCGGATCCCCGGCGCCGACTGCAATCCGTACCTCGCCTACACCGCGGCGCTCGCCAGCGGCCTCCGCGGCATCGAGGAACGGATCGAGCCGCCTCCGGCGTTCGAAGGTGACGTGTACGCGGCTGCGGATCTCCCACGTGTGCCCCGCACTCTCGAGCACGCGACCGAGCGCTTCGCGGGCAGCACCATGGTTCGCGAGACCCTCGGCGCAGCCGTCACTGACCACTACATCAAGTTCTTCCAGGTCGAGGTCGAGGCCTTCCAGGCGTCGGTGACCGACTGGGAACGTCAGCGCTACTTCGAACGGATCTGATCCGCGGACGCTCCTCGGCCGAGCACCACGGCCTCGTCCGCACCCAACTGCGAACTCGGACCAGTGCGGGTGGGTGACGTCGAGAGCAGCACCTCGACGTCGCTGCCACCGAGGTCGGCTGGCCACGCCACCGGCCCCGAAGTGAGGTTGACGAGGGTCGTGACGACGTCGGCGTCCAAATGCCGATCGAACCTGATCGTGGCGCCGTCGATCGGCGCGATGTCCATGCTCCCTCGACGCAGCACAGGGAGCCGGCGACGCAGGTCGAGCAACCGGCGGTACAGCGAGTGCACCGAGTCGGCGTTGGCGACCTGGAGGTCAGCGGCATGGGTCGCCGCGTTGACCGGGAACGGCAGCCAGGGTCGCGCCGGCCAGCCGTGGCCCGTCTCCGCGTCGCCGTCGGCGGTCCACGGAATCGGCGCACGGCACCCGTCACGGCCGTCGGGGTCGACGACGCGATCGTCCGGCACCACAGCGTCCTCCAGACCGAGTTCCTCGCCGGCATACAGGAAGGGCGTCCCGCGGGCGGTCAGTGCCACGACCGCCGCGGCGCGAGCCCGCGCCTCGCTGCCGTAGCGGGAGCGGTGCCGGACCCGGTCGTGGTTCGACAGGACGAACGTGGGCCACCGCGGTTCGGCGAAGTCGTCCTCCATCTTCGCCAGCGCCTCACCCATGCGATGGGCGTCCCACGGCGAGTGCAGCGGACGGAAGTCGAACGACAGGTGCAACTCCGGCGCGTCAGGCGTGCCGACGTACGAGGCGCTTTCACCATCGCGCAACAGGTACACCTCGCCCACCATCATCGGCTCGTGGTCGTACCCGTCGAGGAGCGACCGGATCCTGCGCAGCAGTTCGTGGCCGAAGGGACGATCGGTGGCGAGCAGCGGGAACTTCCAGAAGGGGTCGGGGAGGTCGGGGAGGTCGGTGCCCTTGCCGATCAGGTTGACGACATCGGCCCGGAACCCGTCGACGCCACGGTCGAGCCAGTAGCGCAGCGTGGCGTGCATCGCCGCCTCCACCTCGGGGTTCGCCCAGTTGAGATCTGGCTGCTCCGCGAGGAACAGGTGCAGGTACGACTGGTCGGTGGCGGCGTCGTGCGTCCACGCCGGCACCTGCTTGAACATCGCCTGCCAGTTGTTCGGCGGCGACCCGTCGGCCTGCTCGTCCTTCCAGACGTACCAGTCACGCTTCGGGTTGTCGCGCGACGAACGGGACTCGACGAACCACGGGTGATCGCTCGAGGAATGGTTCGGCACCCAGTCGAGCAGGAGCCGCATGCCCCGGTCGTGCACGCCGGCGATCAGGTCGTCGAAGTCGGCGTCGGTGCCGAACACCGGGTCGATACCGCAGTAGTCGGCGACGTCGTAGCCGAAGTCGCGCATCGGCGAGGTGAAGATCGGCGACAACCACAGGGCGTCGACGCCGAGGTCGGCCAGGTAGTCGAGCTTCGAGGTGATGCCGGAGAGGTCGCCGACGCCGTCGCCGTTCGAGTCGGCGAACGAGCGCGGGTAGATCTGGTAGACGACAGCGTCGCGCCACCACGGAGTTGCGGTCATGCCGCACCGACCAGTGGGTTCAGGTCGCTCGCCGCGAGTTCACCCGGTTCTGTATTGCGCAGCCAGACGAGCCGGTCGAGTTTCTGTCCGCGGTTGGTCGGCTCGATCACCCGGGCGCCATCGGCGAACCAGATCACGGTCATCACCTCTCGATCGTGTGCGGTGTTGTTGGGGTTCGCCCGGTGCAGCGTCCAGCCGAAGTGGAAGCTGGCGTCGCCGGCACGCATGGCCCCGGACGACATACGGGCGATGTCGGCGCCGAGCGGCCAGTACCACTGGACCTGGTGCCACGGCGGGAGCTCGACCTTGAACGCCGTCGGCAACGCTGCATTGACGATGTCGCGGAAACGCGCCACCTCCTCCGGGGCGAGGAGACCGCGCACGGTCACGTGACCGTCTCGCTGGAGTTCCGCTCGTTCTGCGTCCCACTCGGCCATCACGTCAGTCTGCCACTCGACACGCTCCTGAAAAATGCTGGAATTCGTGCCGGGCTCGCAGGTCGCGGCATCTTCGCGGATTGGTAAGGGTGCTGCGGGTCAGACGAACGTGGCGAAGACATCGAGGGGCTCGCGTGCGGTGGTCAGCGAGTTGATCGGCGCTGCGGGGTCGGCGTGGCCGATCGCGACGCCGCAGAAGATGCGCTCCTCGGGCGGTGCGCCGACGAACTCGCTGACGGCGTGCTCGTAGACGGCCCATGCCTCCTGCGGGCAGGTGTCGAGCCCCGCTTCCTGGGCGAGCAGCATGAAGGTCTGCAGGAACATGCCGAGGTCCGACCATTGCGGTGGTCCCATGATCCGATCGATGAAGCAGAAGATTGCGGCCGGCGCACCGAAGAAGTCGAGGTTCTTCGCGAACTGGGCGAGCCGGCCCGCCTTGTCGTCACGCTCGATGCCGAGCGTGGCGTACATGTCCTCGCCGATCTTGAAACGCGACGACCGGTACGGCTCGTGCAGTGGCGAGGGATAGATGTCGTACGCGGGCGCCTCGACGGGCCGGTCGGCGAGGAACTCGCGAAAGCGCGTCATCGAGTCGCCGTTGACGACGTAGATGCGCCACGGCTGCACGTTGCCGCCCGACGGCGATCGCGATGCGGTGGTGAGCAACTCGGCGATCACATCGTTCGAGACGGGGTCAGGGAGAAAGGCCCGCACGGACTTTCGGGCGTTGACAGCATCGGTCACGTTCACCGCCGCAGTCTGGCCGTCGCTGCGGCCCCCGGTCGAACCGAGATGATTCAATCATTGGACTTACATCGGATTTCGTGGCAGAGTTCGCCGATGACTGCGATCAGCTCTGCGTCAGCGCCCCCCACCGAGATCTCCCGCGAGGCGAAGCTGACGCTCGCCGTTGCGTCGTTGGCAGTTCTGGCCGTGTTCCTCGACACGACCGTGCTCTTCGTCGCCTTCCCCGACATCATCGCCACGTTCGACACAGTGGAACCCGCACAGCTGTCGTGGGTACTGAACGCGTACACCATCGTCTTCGCCGCACTGTTGGTGCCCGCCGGCAAGTTCGCCGACCGGCTCGGCCACAAACGAGCGTTTCTCGCTGGCTCGGCGCTCTTCACGCTTGCGTCAGTGGCCTGCGGCCTCGCACCGTCCGCGGGGATCCTGATCGCCTTCCGAGTGGTGCAGGCGGTCGGTGCGGCCACGCTGATCCCGTCGTCGCTCGCGCTCCTGCTGCGAGCGTTCCCGCCCGCCAGGGTGCCATTCGCCGTCGCCATCTGGGGCGCGAGCGGAGCAGTCGCCGGAGCGTTGGGACCGACGCTCGGAGCGATCCTCGTCGAGACCGCGAGCTGGCGATGGGTCTTCTTCATCAACCTGCCGATCGGACTGTTCACCGTGTTCGCCGGGCGTCGAGTCCTCCACGAGTCGAAGGACGAGACGGCGACGATTCCTGCACCGCTCGGCGTCGCGCTGATTGCGCTCGCCGCCGGGCTCGTCTCGCTCGGCCTGGTGCAGAGCGAGTCGTGGGGCTGGACCGACATCCGAACGATCGGGTGCATTCTGAGCGGCCTGGCCGTGCTGGCCGTGTTCGTCGCCCATCAGCGATCAACTCCCGCACCGGCGCTCAACATGGAGCTCTTCGCGATCAACAACTTCTCGTGGGGCAACGCGGCAACGTTCGCGTTCGGCACGGCGTTCACTGCGATGTTCTTCTCGTCGATCCTGTTCCTCACCGAGGTCTGGCAGTACTCGATCCTCCAGGCCGGTTTCGCCGTTGCTCCCGGGCCGGCGCTCGTCGCCGTGCTCGCGCCGTTCATGGGCAACCTCGCGGGACGCATCGGCCAGCGCCCGCTGCTGCTCTGGGGCGGCGTGGTCTTCGCCGTCGGCGGCTTCTGGCGCCTGGTGTTCCTCACCGGCACACCGGCCTACGTGGTCGACTACCTCCCATCGATGCTCTTGACCGGCCTCGGTGTCGCCCTGTGCCTGCCTCAACTCTCGAGCGTTGTCGCCCAGGCGCTGCCGCCGAACCGGCTGGGCGTCGGCGGCGGATCGAACCAGGCGATCCGCCAGTTCGGCGGCACGTTGGGCGTCGCGCTGACGATCGCATTCGTCGCCTCGTCGGCATCGCTCACCGAAGCACTCTCGAACTTCGATCTCGTGTGGTGGTTGCTGATCGTCGGTGGGCTCCTCACCACCCTGCTGTCGATCCCGCTCGTCACCCGACGGTCGCCCGTAGCGTGATCGGATGACGCCGGTGTCCGTAGTGAGGAGCGATCGATGAAGCGAGCGCCGCTCGGCCACATGAACTGCTCGATCGCCCAGACCCTCGATGTCGTCGGCGATCCCTGGACACTGCTCATCGTGCGCGACGCCCTGTTCGGCACCACCCGCTTCGACGACTTCCGACGCAGCCTCGGGATCCCCCGAGCGACGCTCGCATCACGGCTCGAGACGCTCGTCGAGCACGGCGTGATGGAGCGGTGTCGCTATCAGGAACGACCCGAGCGGTTCGAGTACGTGCTCACCGACAAAGGACGCGACCTGCGCCGAGTGATGATCTCGTTGCTGCAATGGGGAGATCAGTGGTCCGACCTCGACCCGCCGCCGGTCACACTCGTCGATCTCGACACCGACGACCCGATCGAGCCCACCTACGTCGACCGGCGCACCGGACGGCCGCTCACCGAACTCCGGGTCGGTCGGCGATTCAACAGCTGACCCATCCGATCCCGCCGTGCGGGTGACATAAGGTCGTCACATGTCGACGATCAGGGAACTGGCGGAGGAGCATTGGCAGGGTCGGGGCGAACTGGTGCACACGCACCACCCGGTGCAACCCGTCCACGTCCACCACGACGATGGCACGCACAGTACGGCCAGCGAGGAGATCGACGAGGGTCTGCTCACCCTCAAGTCGATTGCGTCGGTCAACGCGCTCGACACCGGCGATGGCCTGGTCATGCTCGATACCGGCGGCGCCTTCGACCGCCGCACCGTCTACGACGCGGTACGAGGCTGGCGACCGGACGCACCCGTGCGCGCAGCCGTGTACTCGCACCACCACATCGACCACGTGCTCGGCACCGCACTGTTCGACGCCGAGGCCGCCGACAAGGGCTGGGAACGACCGGTCGTGTACGCCCACGAGGACCTCCCCGCTCACTTCCGCCGCTACGAGCAGACCGGCGGTTGGAACACGGCGATCAATCGCCGCCAGTTCGCCATCGATGTTCCCCAGTTCTCGTGGCCGAGCGAATACCGCGACCCCGACGTCACCTACAGCAAGCACCTCACGTTCAATCGGGGCGACCTGACGTTCGAATTGCACCACGCCCGCGGCGAGACCGACGACGCCACCTGGACCTGGGTGCCCGAGCGCAAGGTGCTGCATCCCGGCGACCTGTTCATCTGGGCGCTCCCGAACGCCGGCAATCCGCAGAAGGTCCAGCGCTACCTGTCCGACTGGGGCGCTGCGCTGCGCCAGATGGCGGCGCTGCGCCCCGAAATCCTGCTCGCCGGGCATGGGCTGCCGATCTTCGGATCCGACCGCATCGTGATGGCGCTCACCGACACCGCCGAGTTGCTCGAGTCGATCGAGAGCCAGACATTGGCGATCATGAACCAGGGCAAGAGCCTCGACACATGCCTGCACGAGGTGGCCGTACCGGCCCATCTCGCCGACAAGCCGTACCTGCAGGCCGTATACGACCACCCCCAGTTCCTGATCCGCAACGTGTGGCGCCGATACGGAGGATGGTGGGACGGTGAGCCCGACAACCTGCTGCCTTCACCGCGTGCGCAGCAGGCAGCCGAGTGGGTCGAACTCGCCGGCGGCGTCGACCGCGTCCTCGTGCGAGCTCAGGAGGTGCTTGCGAACGGCGATGCGCGCCTGGCCTGTCACCTCGTCGAGTTCGCCGCCCTCGCAGCTCCCGAGAACGCCGACGTCTGGAGCGTTCGCGCCACGGTGTACGCCGCCCATTCGGCGCAACACACCTCGTCGATGGCTCGCAACCTGCTCGGCCACGCCGCCTTGGCCAGCGAACAGGGCAAACGCGACCTCGCCGGCGACTACTGACCCCACCGCTCC